>LNEE01000032.1 GCA_001464895.1 Betaproteobacteria bacterium Ga0077532 | reverse complement strand
CGTTGCATCGCCATCAGTTCCTGCCGCTCGGAAGCACTCAGATTCATTTTGTTCATGCACCTTCGACTGGGTGCATATTCATTGGTTCAATGTACTAGGACGCGTTCGATGTGCTCGACGAGTACGATGCGCCGATGGCGTCGCGGGTCCGCACCGGCGATCCGACCAAAGCCGCGGCGGTGTCGTCATGTCGATCCTGCGTGCGCCCCCGAAGCCGGAAGCCTCGGATTCCGGCGGTCGTCCGCGCCTTCGACGCGCGATGCCTGGGCGTACGGGCACGGAACTGGCGACCCGACCAACGAGACGTTCGAGGAGTAGTCCACGCATGGCCATCCTGCTGTTCACCGACTTCGGTGCCTCAGACCTGTACGTGGGACAGGTCGAGACCGTCCTCGATCGCTATGCGCCCGGTGTGCGGGTCATCAGTCTGCTGAACGAAGCCCCGACCTTCGACGTGAAGGCCTCCGCCCACCTGCTCGCCGCCCTCGCGGCCTCGGTGCCGCGCGGGCACGTGTTCCTTGCTGTCGTGGACCCCGGGGTGGGCACGCGGCGCGACGGCATCGTGGTTCGCATCGATGGCCGTTCGTACGTGGGCCCCGACAACGGGCTCTTCTCCGTGCTCTGGCAGCGCAGTGCCATGCGCAGCGCCTGGAAGGTCACCACCCATGCGCCAGGGGCGTCCGTGTCGTTCCACGGCCGCGACGTTTTCGCGCCGTTGGCGGCCGCCGTCGTGACGGGTGAGTTCCCGAACGAGACCGTGAGTTCCGTCGCCGCTCCGGAGGTGATGCTGCCGGAGGCCGACCTCGCGGAGATCATCTACGTCGATCATTACGGCAACGCCTTCACCGGGCTGCGGGGAAAGGGGCTCTCCGAGGATCGCGAGCTGTGCCTGCGGCGCATGCGCATCCCGCACGCCCGCGTGTTCGGTGAGGCCGATGCAGGACGAGGCTTCTGGTACGTGAACAGCCTCGGCCTGGTGGAGATCGCGATGCCCGGCATGAGCGCCGCGAAGATGCTCGGCATCCGCATCGGTCAGGAGGTTGGCTGGGGCGCGTGAACGCGCAGAGTGCGTGCGTCGCAGCGCGTGTTCGGAAGTAGCGTGATCCGTACCCGTCCGGTCCGTATCGTTCGATCCCGACCCCCTCCGATTCGCCGCAACGCTGCACGGCTTACCTTCGTTCCCGTCGGGCCGCCGGCCCGCCCACGACGGAGGTTCCACCATGCAATGCCTGAACGCACCACGGCGCGCCCTGACCGCCGCGCTCCTGTCATTCGTCATCTCGACGTGGTCTGCCACTGCCCACGCCGGACCCTACGAGGACGGCATGGCGGCACTCGATCGATGGGACGCGACCCGTGCGGCCGCGTTCTTCGAGATCGCAGCACAGAAGGGCGATCCCCGCGGTCTCTACGAGTTCGCGATCCACGCGACGGGTGGCCCGTCCGATGACGAGCTCCTGTACCTCGAACGCGCCGTTGCACTCGGGGAACCGCGTGCCATGGCGTGGCTCGCGGCGATTCAGCTCCGTGCGGTTCCGGGAGGCAGTGGGCGCGCCCGCGCTTTCCCCGAGCCTCCGTCGCGGGTGCCGCGGCTGCTCGCCACTGCCTGCGAGAGGCAGCAGTTCGATGCCTGCATGACCCTCGCTCGACTGCACGCAGGGTGGATGCCCGAGTGGGCGAAGCACGTCGGCATCACCGACGTCGACATGGATCAGGCGCGCCGCTGGGGCGATCTCTGGCGTGCGGGGCGTCTTGCGGAGGCGCGGACCGGCGACGAGACTGCGCTCGCCGAGATCATTGGTTTCGGTGCCGAGGCATGGTCCGGGGTCGATGCCGCAACCCAGGCGTTCCATCGCGTGGTCTACGTCGACATGAAAGGCGACGCGTCGTCCGGGCCCGGCGGTCCGCCCCCGGACGCGGCGTTGCGCAGCAGGGTCGATGCCTGGGAGATCGAGCAGGGCCTTCGTCCGGCCCGTCTGCCGGATGCGCTGACGCTCGCGCGGCGCATTGCCGCCTTCGAGGCCGCCAACGACCAGTTCGACACCGAGACCATCGCAGCCTTCGGACGCTACGTCGCCGCGGAGGCAATGGCCGCAGCGTCGGACCCCTACGCTGTCCGACGTCCATGGGGCGGTGAGCTTGGCAAGGTCACCGCCGTCGCCACGCGGGAAATGGCGGTGTTCCACAAGCACTTCGCCAGCACGCATCGCAAGCTGGGGCTCGACATCGAGACATGGCTGCCCGGCAGACTCGTGGCGACGTTCTCGCGGACGCAGCTGTACTGGATGGACCGCATGAGGTCCACCCCGGGCATGAAGAAGCGAGCCGCAGTGGCGCGTCTACTGCGGATAGCGAGCCTCGATGGCGATGCAGTGACGATGCGGCTGCAGCGCGATCCCGCAATGGAGTCGCTCGGGCAGGATGAAATTGCCCGCCGCGATCGCTACGCGAAGGACCGCGGCATCGAACTCGGGCCGGCTGCCGAACCGATCCTCGAAACCCGGGAACGCCTGCTTTCCGCGCTCATGCAGCAGTTGCACCTGGGCGAACGCAATGCCCGCCTCGGGCATGCAGCATGGAGCCGCGCGTCGGCCATGCTCACCCTGTCGGAGGCCCGTGACATCGCACGCTCCCTGGTGTGCGGGCACTGCCGCGGCGTGGAGAATCTGCTGCAGGAACTTATGTCGGAACGCGCGAAGGTCATCGAAACCGCGCAGGCAGCGGCACGGATGGAGGCCCGCGTGACCGGCGCCATCCAGAACTGGGGAACGCCTCCGGGCGACCGGTGACCCGCGGGGTGCAGCCTGCCTCAGCGCCCCGAGGTGGGCTGCCCCGCAGGTGGAGGCGACATGGCTGACCTCGCCACCGCCGGCGGCTCGATCTGCCCCGACTGCGCTGCCCGCACGTACGGGTGCGTCGCGCCCAGGCGGTTCGTCATCCGGGCCATCACCGACGGAACGACGCTGGCCGCGGCCGCGCTGCCATCGCGCTGGGCGATGATCCGCTGGAACTGCGCCACCGCGAACCCGGTCTCGGCTTCGAGTGCAGCATCCCAATCCTCCGGCGCCTCGGCGTTCGCCGTCTGCCCCTTCGATTGCCATAGTTCGAGCAGGCGTTCGGCGGTGCGCCGCAGGCCGATCAGGTCGTCGCGGTCGCGTTGCGCCATTCCGAGGCGGACGAGCGGTCGGGCGACGAGCGAGTTCCAGGCGCCGTGCACACGGGCGAGCCCCTCCACGTGCTCCTCGAGGATGGCGATGGCTTCGTTCTCGCGGCCGGTGAGGCGGTACTGGCGGACGAGCGCGGCGATGAGCAGCGCGCGCGTCTCGTCGGGCAGTGTGTCGTTCGCCCCTGCCACGAGCGCGCGGGCGCGCTGGATCTCGGCTTCGCGCGTCGCGAATCCGGGTTGGTCGCGAGCGATGCCGGGTGCGCGACCCAGGAGCCCACCCAGTGCGAGAGCCAACCGGGTGGCGGTGTCGCCCTGCGATGCCTCCACTGCCGAAAGCCACGCTTCGTAGAGGCCGGCTTCATCGGCGGTGGGTGCAGCGAGAGTCGCCAGTGCCGGCAGTGCTTCCGACAGGATCTTCACCGACTCACCTGTGGCGCTTGCCGAGAACGCGGCCGCCAGCTCGGCAGCGCGGCGGCATGTGAACGAGAGTACGTCGATGCGATGCCGTTCGGCCGGTGGCAGCGACGCGATGTCGGGCGGGGGCCGGGTCTTGCCTGCAGCCTCCGCCACCGCGCGGCAGGCGGCCAGCTGGGCCTGGGCGATGGGCAGCGCCGCGACGGCGCCCCGCGGGTAGAGCGCGTCCACGTGCATGCGGTTCAGCATCTGCCACGCGGCGAGGAAGAGCCGCATGCGCGTCGTCTCGGCGTCGCGCCCGGGCGGCAGAGTGTCGAAATCCATGACCGCGAGGCGGCCGTGGAACGGGAACAGCAGCTCGCATCGCCCGGCGCCATCGCATGCCTGGTAGAGCGCTGCGCGTTCCAGGCCGGCGATGCGGGGGAAGGTCAGCTCGAACCAGCCGGAGGGGGCGTGGCAGCGGTACATCGCTGCGGGGGACGCCGTACCCACCACCGACAGCGGCACCGAGGCCGGATTGCCCTCGCAGTCCCATCCGAGGAAGGCGCGCCGTCCATCGCTGGTGTCGATCTTCGTCCAGAAGCCATGGCGGACCTGGATCGGCGTGCCGTCGGCTGATCGTCGGGTCGATTCGGGCGGGGGGCGTATGCCGCGGACGATGTCGTGCCGTTCGTCGTCGGTGTCGTCGCGCAGCACCCGCACCCGGGCATGACCGATCCGGCAGGCGCCCGCCGTCCCGGGGTACGCATCGCAGAGCGCTCCCATCGACTCCGGGGGAATGGCCTCACCGTCCGGGACCATCACGTCGAACGCGATCTCCGCGGGCGTGTCGCCCGCCAGTGCGAGCTGGCGCGGCTCGGAGCCACGGGCCCACCACGCGTGCCAGTCGGTCGGTGCTGCCCGCATCCGGAGCGCGGGTGCGGGCCGCGCGCCTCGCCGCTCCGGCCACGTGAACGCGAAGCTCTCCCGCGGCACATCGATGGTCCGGGTGATCTCCGCCGATGTGGTTCCGCTGCCGGGATTCCACGGGCTGAATGGAAGACTGCCTTCCATCCATCGGAGTGCGACCAGCGGACCGGCGACGATTGCGCCGATGGTGCCGGCGATCGCGACACCGAAGATGATCCAGCGGGCGGTTCTCGCTCTCACGGGGCTAGGTGGGCGGCGCGATACGGTTCAGGCCAGCCGGACGGGTTCCACGGCCTGTTCTTCGACACCGGTGGGTGTGCGTCGAATGGACCACGCCATCGACTTCGGACGATTGGCCACGGCCTGATGGAAGGTGCCGTCCACGAAGTGCAGGCCGACACCGTCGTCGGCGGCGTGGCCATCGGGCACCTCGCCCGAGCCGACCATCGCCTGGAACGTGGGCCGCCGCTCGGTCTCGCTGTCGTAGTGCGGGCAGTTGCTCCCGCTCAGGAATCCGAGGCATGGCAGCGCCGTCAGGGGGCCGGCGATCGAATCGGTGATGCCCTGCGCGAACCAGCAGATCGAGCCTGCGCTCGACCCGCCCATCGGCGTCCCGTTGTCGTAGGCCTTTCGGAGGATGGCGTCGAGTCCCCAGTCGCGCCAGATCGCGAGCATCGACCGGGTGTTGCCACCGCCCACGGCGATGGCGTCGTGGTCCATCACGAACGCTTCGAGGTCCTGGGGCGTCCGCTTGAAGAAGGGCAGGACCGAGGGGCGGCAACCGAGCCGCGTGAACGCCTGGAAGAATCGCAACTGGTAGGGCTCGTGGTCGCCGCTGGCCGTGGGCACGAACAGGATTCTCGGCGAATCGAGGCCGGTGAGATCCCGGAAGTAGCGTTCCAGATGGAGATTGTTCTCGGGGTCGGCGAGAAAGCCGCCGCCCATGGCGAGGATGTGTCGCGATCGGGCCATGACGAATCCGCGGAGGTTGGGGTGCGCGATTCTAAGGGAGACTCTGTTCTGTTCGCGCGACCATGTGATGGGATCAGAGTCTCACTAGGCTGCTGCCCGCACGACGCCACGGGCGAGATCGCGGAGGTCTGGAAAGAACGCCTCGAACGCGGCCCCGAACGCATCGGCGCGCACTGCGAGCTCCTCGTGCCCACCCGCCAGGACGATCGCGTGCGGCGCGCGCCGACTCATTCGGTCGAGCGTGATCGCGATGCCGTCGAGCGTGGCGTATCCGGCGAGCCAGTCCTGGGAGACGAGATGGGGCACCAGCCGGCCGAAGCGATCGGGCACCGGCAGGGATGGACGAGAAAGCGATGCGTAGACGTCGTCGGCGAAATCGCGCAGCGGCGCCTGGTGCCAGGCCGTCCATCGCACGGCGAGGAAATGATCGAAGAAGATGTCGACGAGGATGCCCGCGTAGCGCCGGCGGGCGGGCGAAACGAGCCCCCTTGCTTCGCGCACCACCGGATGGGCATCGGTGAACGTGTCGACGCTGCGATGCAGCCGGATTGCAGCCTGCACTTCACCGCCGTAACCGCTCGCATCGAGCGGCCCCTTCACGAAGTCGCCCAACAGGCTGCCGAGCCAGGCATCCGGGGTGGGCGGCGAGAGATACAGGTGCGCGAGGAAATTCACCGCCGGCGACCCGAAACACGACGTATCACGGAGCGCCCATGTAGTCCGCGGTGAGATGCAGCAGGGTTCGCACGCCGAGCTTGAGCGCGCTCTCGTCGATCGAGAATCGCGGCGAGTGGTTGTAGGCGACCTTCGCGACGTCCTGCCCCGCGGGCGTGCCGCCCAGGAAGAGGAAGAGCCCCGGCGCCCGCTGTGCGAAGAACGAGAAATCCTCGGCACCCATGAGGCGGTCGCGCAGCTGCACGTTGTCGGTACCGGCCACGCGATGCAGGGTGGGAAGCATCCGGCTCGTGAGTGCAGGGTCGTTGATCGTCACCGCGTACGGCTTCTCGATCGTCACTTCCGCCGTGGCACCCGAGGCCTCGGCGATGTTCTCGGCGGTGCGCTTCACGCGCGCATGGATGTCGTCGCGCAGGGCTTCGTCGAACGTGCGGATGGTCCCGACCATGGTCACCTGGTCGGGGATGATGTTGAAGCGGATGCCGCCATCGATGCCACCGATCGTCACGACCGCGGGTTCTTTCGCGATGTTCACCTGGCGGCTCACGATGGTCTGGAGGCCGAGCACGATCTGCGACGCGACGACGATGGGATCCACGCCGCCCCAGGGCGCCGACCCGTGGGTCTGGCGACCCTTCACCACGATCTTCAGCACGTCGGCCGCCGCGAGTGCTGCGCCGGGCCGGTAGCCGATCTGGCCGACGTTAAGCATCGAGCCGATGTGCAGGCCGAAGATGACTTCTGGCACCGGGGCGTCGAACGCGCCTTCTGCCAGCATGAGCGTGGCACCGCCGGCCTCGCCCGGAGGAGGACCTTCCTCGGCCGGCTGGAAGATCAGCTTGACGGTGCCGGGCAGGCGGTCCTTCACCTTCGCAAATGCCTCGGCCGCACCCATCAGCATCGCGACGTGGGTGTCGTGACCGCACGCGTGCATCACGCCGGTCTCCTTGCCGCCGTAGGTGGTCCGCACTTTCGACGCGAACGGGAGATCGACCTCCTCGGTGACCGGCAGGGCGTCCATGTCGGCGCGCAGCGCGACGACCGGGCCCGGCCTGCCCCCGCGAAGCACGGCGACGACGCCCGTGACGCCGACGCCGGTGCGCACCTCGTAGCCGAGACGTTTCAGATGGTCGGCGACGAGAGCCGCCGTGCGCACCTCGCGGTTGCCGAGTTCCGGATTCGCGTGGATGTCGCGGCGCCATTCGATGACGCGCGGCTCGAGCTGATCTGCCAGACGGTCGAGATCGGTGCGCAGATCGGCGGCATGACCAACCGCACCGGAGCCGGCGAGAAGGAGGGCGAGGGCGAGGTGGGAGGGTTTCATGGTGCGTCCGGCGGAGGGGAAGGTGAGCGCCGAGTCTCGGTCACGGGACGGTACGCGTCAATGCGAGTCGATGGCGCGCACGCTTCCCCAACCCCGTCCCGAGAACAGCCGGATCGGCGAGATCGAAGCGCGTGGCCGCCGTGGCACCCGGCCTGGGATGTGGTCGGTCGGGCTCGGACCGGATGTCAGCCTGCCGGCGAGTATGTCGTGCGCGTCGAACGTCGTGCGGCGCGACTCTGCCGGGTTTCCTCGAGTCACTCGACAGGCAGACCCTCGGCCACCCACCCGTCCGTGCCGCCGGCGACGTTCACCACGTGCTGGAGGCCATCCATGTGCAATCTCTGAAGCGCGATGAGCGAACGCGCCCCGGATTTGCAGACAAGGTGGATGGGTCGGGCGAGGTCGAAGCCGCCGAGCGCGGTGCGAGACAGGCGTTCGAGAGGGATGTTCACAGCGCCGGGGACATGGCCCCTTGCGAACTCTGCAGGCGATCGGACGTCCACGAGCTGCACGTCACCGTGCTGCTGGAGTCGATGGAGGGCACTGGCGTGTACGGAGAGCATGGTGATGGCTCCAAGGAAAGGGGCGACGACGAAGATGCGCCCGACTCTGCCCGTAACGATACGTTGCCTTCTGTGACACAGGTTCCTGACGACGTCGCGAGCCCCGATAATCCGGTGTCCGCTTGGCTTTCACCCTCCACTCCACTGTTTCAGGTCTTCCATGCCCCGACTCCCCGACCCCCGGACGCCTGCCTCTCCCGCGTCGCCCAATGAACTCGCCGACCGCATCGACGCGGTGCTCACCGCCTCCGCCGCCGGGGATGGCGGGCGCGCGGAGGCGGGGCTCGCCCGTTTGCTGCGGCGGGCCTTCGAGCGAGGGGAGGACGCCGGTGTCGAGTCCGTGACGCCCGCGCTGAGTGGCGCTGCCGCCCGTCTGCTCGATCGCGCGCTCGACGCTGCGATCCACGGCGCTGACGATGGCGGGCTGATCGCCCGCGTGTTCCTGATCCCGGTGGTGTTCGTCACGGCGGGGCGGGCTCCCGCGGAGGTGCAGGGCGCCCTGCCGGATGTCGCGGCCATCGCAGGGCTCATGCGGCGGGCCGGTGCCCTCGGAGCCGTGGAGAACTTCGGACTCGGCAATGCCCTCGGGTCGCTCGAGGCTGCACGCGTGGTCCCGCCGCAGCAGCTGTTCGGACTCACCCGTCAGTGGGGGGCGGACGGCGGCGCTTCGCTGCTGGCGCCGGCGCCCATCGTCGTGAACGAAGCAGAGGAGCGCGCACACCTGCGCTTCCTCGCGGGGGCTTCGCTCACGGCCGCTGATGCGCCGACATTTCTGGAGACTGCAGGAACGGTCGGGCGCTGGGGGATTGCCGTTTCGGGGGCGATACACGACCAGTTGACGGTGGAGGGTCTTTCGCTACTCGCGTTGCCGCGGGCCCCGATGCCTTGGTTCAGGGCCCTGACGGAAGGGGCGTTCCTGCGCGAGGAGGTCGCCTTCAATCTGTTCGTGACGGGCGCACTGCGAAAGATTCGTGCGGAAACCGGCGAGCCCGATGTGGTGGTGTCCGCACGCGACGACGGTACGGTCCGCGTGGACATGTCGTCCCCCTTCGACCCGCAGATACGGCATGCACATCGCTGGCCCCTGCAGGCCGCTGATGATCTGGCCCGGGTCGAGGCAAGCATTCTCGATCTGTTGCGCGATTGCCGGGTCGAGCGCGTCGAGGTGCAGGAGAACGTGTTGCCTGCGGAGGACATGCCCGCTCCGGGCATCGGCGGTCTTCTGCGGCACTGAGATACCGGGGAGATACCGGGGAGATACCGGGGTCCGGTCGTTCGCTCGATCGACGGGACCCCGTGCTCGAAGGTCAGCAGGCGTTCGAGGCCCGTGACCGCTTGCGTCGTGAGGCCCAGCCCAGCAGCCCGAGGCCTGCGAGGGTGAGCGCCCAGGTACCGGGTTCCGGGATCGGCGCGTAGAGGGCCACCACTTCGGTCGAACTGAGTCCGCGGTCGAAGATGCGGATCGATGTCACGACACCGGACGTCTGCTCGCCGGGGAACACGTTGTCGTCGCGGAAGAACACCATGCGCGCGCCCGGTGTCGAGAAGACGCCGTTTCCTGCGCCGTCGACGATGCTGAATTGCGCAATCCCGTTCGCATAGCCGGTAAGCGTGTTCGTGCTGCCGATCCGGGTCAGGAGCATCGTCACAGGGTCGCCAGACGAGATCACACCGGCGGTGCCGAAGATGATCGGGGGAAAGCTGAGTCGCCCCGCGAAGCTGTAGAGCCCCGTATCGGACGCGCCATCCTTGAAGTCGAGGATGCGCCGGTACTCCGACACCTGATCGAACTGCGCGGTGATCTCGACCGAATAGTCGGCGCCGTTGCCGAGCGCGCCATCGAGGATGAGTCCCTGACCTGCCGCGAATGTGTAGCTGCCATCCCCGAGGGTTCCCCCAAGCGACTGGAGCGATGGGCCGCCGCGGCTGTCCGAGAGCGTGTTCTGGAAGAGGTACTCGTGAACCGGAGCCGCGGGTGCTGCCTGGGCGGCGTCGATCATGCCGAGGCAGATCAGGGCCCCGGCCAGCATGAAGGTGCGCATTTTTTCTTGCCTCGAACGTGGGTACTGAGAGGCCCAGACAATGCACGTGGCATGCCTGGGCTGAAGCAGTCACCATCGGCCCGCTGCAAGAACATGTCAAGTGAATGAAATAATTCCTACGAAGGAGTCTTCCAGCTCCCAGTGGTGAGAGCAGGAAACATCAATGGCATGAGAGAAAGGCGCACCCCGACGGGTCGAGCGAGGTACTGCGGTCGGGCAGCCCTGGAAGGTGGGCCGCCCGGCGATCACCAGCTGTAGCGGACGGTGTACTTCACGATGGCTTCCTGGTCGGGGCCGACCATCACGGGGATGTGGATGCTCCGGGCGTCCTGCTTCTCATGGGTGTGCGTGGCGGCGGTGATGCGCCAGTTCGTCCAGCGATACAGGTTCTCCCTGACCAGCACCTTGACCGGTGCGTCCTTGCGGTTGCGCAGGCGGATCTCGATGTCCTCGCTCATCGTCTTGCGGCTCGTATCGATCCGGAAATCGGTCTGGCGTCGCTCCCCGACCACATCGAATGCCGAACCCAGCTGGAGGCGCAGCGTCTCGTTGCGTGGCGTGTGGTCGATGCGGTCCTCTCCGATGAACTCGAGCGACCCGTCGGCAGGATCCCGCTTGCTCACGCGAACCCGCCCCGCAGGCAGCGGAATGCCCATCCCGTTCTCACGGTCGTTGCGGAACGACAGGTACACATCCACCTTGCGGTTGCCGGTCCCGCCGAACCCGCGATCGGTGTACGGCTCGCCCCCCAACCCGTAGTCGCGCGCGCCCTGATAGACGAGCGTGCGCTCGCATCCGACGCCGGCCGCGGCAGGGAACAGCTCGATCTGCTTCGTCGAACGGTCGGGCAGCGACGTCGGACGGCCAAGGGTGTACAGGTGGTACTCGAAGAACTGCTTCTCCTCGAAGCCCGCGGGGGCGTCCATGGCCGCTTCGGCGGCACGCATTGCCATCACCTTTGCGCGGACGGGAGACGCGGGCGGCGCGCGGTGGACGTCCCCCGCGATCAGCTTCAGGCGGGCATCCGGATAGCTGGCGCCCGACTGGTTGACGATGCTGACCCACGCGCCGACGTCCAGGCGGCACTCGTTGCCCGGCAGCTCGGTGTACGTGAGGTTGTAGTCGGTCCACCAGGTGATCCCCGCGGTCTGGTACGAGACGCGCGACACGTGGCTGCCCGGCTTCTGCGTGAAGATGTCCCAGACGAGCGTGGGACGCGTGATGAGTCCGCCCGGCAATCCCGGCAGGGTCACCGATGCCTGGTGCGAGAGCGTCCGGACCGTCCCGTCGTCCTGTTGCAGGACGATTCCGCCCTGGGTGGAGAGCAGGCGGCCGCCGAAGCGCTCGGTGCCGTCGCCGCGCACCTGCTCGACCGTGATGTCGCGGTCGATGAACTTCTCCAGCAGGCGTTCCGTGGAGACGAGGTCGAACTGGAAGTTCTGTTCGACGACGCGGGTGCCTGCGGGATCCGTCAGCGAGCTGAACGTGACCGTGGTCGGATCGATCAACCCCGCGACGTCGGTGAACCGGATCTCGCTGCGCCCAGGCGCCAGATCGATGGTCCGCTCGTGGCGCACGACCGCGTAGCCAGGGACGTGACCTCCGCCGCCCAGACGGTATTGGTCGGGTGACAGCGCGCCGGCCGGGGCCCCGCTGTAGATCGTGAGTGCGTTGGCGACGGGGTCTGCGGCACCCGCGGGGATGGCGAGTGCGGCG
The DNA here is from genome assembly GCA_001464895.1 of Betaproteobacteria bacterium Ga0077532. Lineage (GTDB taxonomy): Bacteria > Pseudomonadota > Gammaproteobacteria > Burkholderiales. The sequence continues at coordinate 127,241 of LNEE01000032.1, read as the reverse complement.
AGGGCGATGGCGGTGAGGCGGGCGTGCATGCGGACTCCTTCCGAAGTTTGACGGGATGTCCCCCGCGAGTAGACGCAGGGGTCACCCGGGCTTCAACGATCCGCGGAGCCCTACGGGGTTTCAGCGCGGCGGAGCCTCGTCGAGGAAGAGCTGGACTTCGCGGAACAGCTGGCTGCGGTTGCGCTCCATGATGACCGTGTGCGTTCCTTCGCCGATCGTCACGAGACGGCGCCAAGGTGCGGCGGTCAGCTTCCCGAACACGGCCTGCGCCATGGAGACCGGGGTGTCCTGGTCCCACTCGGCGACGACGATCAGCGTCGGGGCCGTGATCTGCGACGGATCGTAGAAGGGCTTGTCGGCGAGCCAGTAGGCCCGGAGATCCTGGATCACGCCGTTCGGCGCGCGGAGCAGGCCGGACTCCTTGGAGGTCGGATCCGTGGCCCAGGTCGCATCGGCCCAGGCCTCGAACCAGCCCGGCGGGATCAGGCCGGCCGCCTTGTCTTCCGGGACGCCCGCCAGCCAGCGCTTCTTCGCGTTGTCGCGGGCGACGGTGCGATACGCGGGCAGGGGACCACTGCCGGCCAGGGCCGTCGGCGTCGTGCGCAGCCATAGCGGGGCGTAGAGAACGAGCTTCGAGACATCGGCCCCGTGGGTCGCCGCGTAGCTGCCCATGATCGACGTGCCCCAGGACCAGCCGAGCAGCGTCACCTTCGCGGCGCCCGTCTCCTTGCGGACATGGGCAACCGCTGCAGCGACATCGCGCACGGCCGTGGCGGTGTCGACGATCGGGCCGTTCTCCGTGGCCGGGCGGTCCATCTCGGGCGGCCGGGTGCTGCGCCCGTAGCCGCGGAGATCCACGAGCCACACGTCCCATCCGTGCTTCGCGATGAAGTCCATCCACGATTCGCCGTCCAGCGCGAGGTCGAAGGCGGTCTCGGACGGATAGGTGGCGCCGTGCACGTAGAGCAGCACGCGCTTCGCCTGGTCCGCTGCAGGACAACCGGGACGCTTGTTGCGCACGTAGAGCGCGATGCCCGCGGTGTCCGACGGGATCATCGCGTCGCGCGTCTGAAGGCCGACGGTGCACTTCGATGGTTCGTCGGCACGGGCCGCGCCGGCAGCGAGGCACGCGAAGGCGGTGAGGGCGAGGAGAAGACGTCGCATGGGGGAGACTCCGCGGAAGGTGACCGTGGAATCTAGTGTCTCGACACCGAAGTTCGCAAGCGTTGATCGCAATCGCAGCATCGGTGAGCGGAGAGGATCGGACGATGAGTCACCCCTGCGCGGGTCCGGCGTCGGAGCGCGACACGGGGCGTCAGGCAAGGCGCGAACCACAGCCAGGTTGGACACCTGGCGAGGATTCGCAACGCGGCATGGCGCCGCGCGGCGCGTTCCGATGTTGCGCAACTTCGGTGTTGAGGCACTGATGTCTCAACACGGAAGTTCGCAAGCATTCATCGCAATCGCAGCATCGGTGAGCGGAGAGGATGGGGCCATGAGTGAGCACCGCGGCGCGTTCCGACGTTGCGATGTTTCCGTGTCGAGACACCAGCACGCACCCGATAGAATGCCGCGCATGACTGCCACCACCGATGCCGCCCACCCGTTCTCCCGTCTCGACCCCGATGCGATTCTCGATGCCGTGGAGAGCACCGGGCTTCGCTGCGACGGACGCCTTTCCGCACTCAACAGCTACGAGAACCGCGTGTGGCAGGTGGGAATCGAGGACGCACCGCCCGTCATCGCGAAGTTCTATCGCCCGGCGCGATGGTCGGACGCGCAGATCCTGGAGGAGCACGGCTTCGCGCGCGAGCTGATCGACGCCGAGGTCCCCGTCGTGGCACCGATCGAGACGGCCGGCCGCACGCTCCATGTCGCGAACGGATTCCGCTTCTCGCTCTGGCCGCGGATGGGCGGGCGCGCCCCGGAGTTCGATCGCGAGAACGTGCTGGCGTGGATGGGGCGTTTCATCGCCCGCATCCACGTGGTGGGCGCGCGCGGACGCTTCGCCCATCGCGAGAAGCTGTCGGTGGCACGCCTCGGTCGCGAGTCCCGCGACTTCCTGCTCGGCGCAGGCTTCGTCCCGAAGGAACTCGAGCCCGCGTACCGCAGCGTCGCGGACCAGGCGCTCGACGCCGTCGAAGCGTGCTTCGAGCGCGCGGGCCCGGTGCGGGGGCTGCGTCTGCATGGCGACTGTCACGCGGGCAACGTGCTCTGGACCGAGGCGGGACCGCACTTCGTCGACCTCGACGATGCGGTGACCGGCCCCGCGATCCAGGATCTCTGGATGCTGCTCTCGGGGGATCGCGTCCAGCGCGAAGCCCAGCTCGCCGCGGTGCTGGAGGGGTACGAGACATTCCGCGAGTTCGATCGGACCGAACTGCTGCTCGTGGAGGCGCTGCGCACCCTGCGCCTCATGCACTACGCCGCGTGGCTCGCCCGCCGGTGGGACGACCCGGCGTTCCCGGCGAGCTTTCCGTGGTTCCACACGCAGCGGTACTGGCAGGACCACATTCTCGAATTGCGCGAGCAGTTGGGTGCCATGGACGATTTCCCGCTGTCGGGCTGATTCGGCCTCCGGAACCGGGATGTCGCGCCGCAACACCTTGACGCCGCCTCAGGGTGCTCTTTACAGTGCCGTTAAGGTCACCGATGAAGTGATTCCAAAACAACATGTTGCACACACGTTGCGAGTGCGGCCGGGGAGTGGCCGCAGGCGCTTCCCGGAGGTCTTAGACGATGTTGTATGCACTGCACGAGATGCAGCACGCCCTGCTTGCCCCCTTCGAGGCAGCGGCGGTTGCGAGTCACGCCCTGTTCACCCAGCCCCACAGCCCCTGGGCGCACACCCCCTACGCACGATCCGCGGCCGCAGCGAACGAACTCGTGATGCGCCTGGTGCGCAGATACGAGAAGCCCGAGTGGGGCATCCGCGAGACCGTCGTCGATGGCCGGACTGTCCCGGTCCGCGTCGAGAAGACGATCGTGAAGCCGTTCTGCCATCTGCTGCACTTCAAGCGGGAGATCGAACGGAAGTCGAAGGACCCCGTGGTGCTGATCGTGGCGCCGCTTTCCGGACACCATTCGACGCTCCTGCGCGACACCGTGCGCACCATGCTCCCGGAGCATGAGGTCTACATCACCGACTGGATCGACGCCCGCATGGTTCCCGTGCACGAGGGGCACTTCCATCTCGATGACTACGTGCACTACGTGCAGGACTTCATCCGGCATCTCGGTCCCAAGGTCCACGTCGTCTCGGTGTGCCAGCCCACCGTTCCGGTGCTCGCCGCGATCTCGCTGATGGCTGCCAACCGCGAAAAGATCGCGCCGCTCTCCATGACGATGATGGGTGGTCCGATCGACACCCGTCGCAGTCCGACCTCCGTGAACAACTTCGCGACCGGCCGTCCGCTCTCGTGGTTCGAGAGCCGCGTGATCCAGCGCGTGCCGGGGAACTATCCCGGTGTGGGGCGCCGCGTCTATCCGGGGTTCCTGCAGCACGCGAGCTTCATCATGATGAATGCCCATCGGCACGTCGAAGCGCATCGCGATTTCTTCAACCACCTCGTGGAGGGCGATGGCGAGAGCGCCAGTGCACACCGCCGCTTCTACGACGAGTACAACGCGGTGCTCGACATGGCCGCCGAGTACTACCTCGAGACGCTGCGTGTGGTGTTCAAGGAACATGCCCTGCCGAATGGCACGTGGGACGTGCGCGGCGAACGCGTGCGGCCGGAGGCAATCGAGCGCACGGCACTCTTCACCATCGAGGGCGAGCTCGACGACATTTCCGGTGTGGGGCAGACCGAAGCCGCCCATGGGTTGTGCAGCAGCATTCCGGCCGAGAAGCGCGAGCACTACCTCGTAGAGGGCGTGGGTCACTATGGTATCTTCAGCGGGCGCCGGTATCGGGAGGGTATCTACCCGCGGATACGCGATTTCATCCGCAAGCACGGCTGAGATTTTCCGCACTTCCCCTGGCGGCTGATGGGGCCCACGCGAGGCGCATCCGAGAGGGTGCGCCTCGCTGCGTTTGGAACAGGCGCATAGCCGAGAGGGTGCGCCTCGCTGCCGCTGGGGAGACCGGCGCTTCATCGAAGCGCCGACGTTCGGCAGCGACTCATACAAGAACAAGGAGGAGAAGATGGCGTCCGTGTTCCCTCGGTTCCTGGCGGCGCTGTTTGCGCTTGCCGCCCTCGCGATCTCCCCGGCATTCGCCGATGGCGTGTTCCCGCAGAGGCCCATCAAGCTCGTCGTGCCATGGGGTGCGGGCGGCGGCACCGATGCGATCGCCCGGACGCTCGGACTCCTCATCGAGCGCGATCTCGGCAAGCCCGTGAACGTGATGAACATCACCGGCGGCAGCGGCGTGATGGGGCACCAGACCGTGGCGATGGCGGCCCCCGATGGCTACACCATCGGCCTCATCACCGCCGAGATCACGATGATGCATCACCAGGGACTGACGAAGCTCTCGGGCGACTCGTACACGACGCTCGGCCTGGTCAACATCGATCCAGCGGCGGTGCAAGTGCGGGCAGACTCCCCCTACAAGACCATCCAGGATCTCGTCGCCGCCATCAAGGCGAACCCCGGCAAGCTGAAGGCCTCCGGCACGGCGCGCGGCGGATCGTGGCACCTCTCCCTTTACGGCATGCTGAAGGCCATGGGTGTCGACCCGCTCACGGTTCCGTGGGTCCCGAGCATGAGCAACAACGCGGCGCTGCTCGATCTGGTCGCCGGTGGCGTCGATATCGTGGCCGGATCGCACCCGGAAGCGCGGGCGCTGATCGATGCCGGCAAGGTGCGCAGCCTCGCGATCATGGATGACGAGCCCTCGAAGTTGTTCCCGAAGGTCCCGACCCTCAAGAGCGCCACGGGGACGCACTGGGAGAGCGGCGTGTTCCGCGGTATCGCAGCACCGAAAGGGCTGCCGAAGGCCGTCGAGGAGCGCCTCGCAGCCGCCGTGAAGACGGCGTACGAGAGTCCCGAGTTCAAGCAGTTCATGGACAGCCGCGGGTTCGGACGGGTGTGGCGCGATCCGAAGGCCTTCGCCGATCACATGGCGAAAGTCGATGCGGAATCCGGCGCCCTGATGAAATCCACCGGACTCGTGAAGTGATGCCCCGACCGATGTCGCGTTCGCGGGAATCGGTGTCGGTCATCGACGGGCCCCACCGGTGACGGTCCGCGTCAACGACGTCGTGTCCGGCGTGCTCGTGGGCGCGCTGGGCATTGCGGCACTGACGATCGCGCAGAGCTTCCCCGAGATTCCCGGCGAACCCGGACCTGCACTCTTTCCGCGTCTGGCCGGGGCAGGCCTGCTCGTCGTTGCGGTGGCCCTCGTGCTCGGTGGATGGGGTGGTCGCAACGCTGCTCCATGGGTCGAATGGCCCGAATGGTTTTCCCACCCGCGCTGCTTTGCCGCCGTCGTCGTGATCGTCGCGGGCCTCGCCATCACAGCGCTCTACGTCGAGACCCTCGGCTTCTTCATCTGCGCACCGCTGCTGGTCGGCGCGCTGCTGGTCGCGCTGTCGGTGCGCGTCGCCGTCGCTATTCCCGTCGCGCTGATCGCGACGGCTGTCGTCCACGCCATCTTCTACTCGGGTCTGCGCGTGGCACTCCCCTGGGGACTGTTCGAGCGCTTCGCCTGGTAGCGTGATGGATCCCGTCCACACCGCGTTTGCGCTCGTTTTCGATCCGTACGTGCTGGTGGTCATCCTGGCGTCGGCGTTCTATGGCCTCTTCATCGGTGCGATCCCCGGGCTCACCGCGACGATGGCCACCGCGCTGCTCGTGCCGGTCACGTTCTTCATGCCGCCGATTCCTGCGGTGGCGGCCATCGTCACCGCGACGGCGATGGCCATCTTCTCCGGTGACATCCCCGGCGCGCTGATGCGCATCCCCGGCACACCGGCGTCTGCCGCGTATGCCGACGAGGCCTATGCGATGACGAAGAAGGGGCAGGCCGAACTCGTTCTCGGTGCCGGTCTCGTCTTCTCCGTGATCGGCGGACTCATCGGAACGACCATTCTCGTGTTCGCGGCGCCGAGCCTCGCCGAGGTCGCGCTGAAGTTCTCGAGCTTCGAGTACTTCTGGCTCGTGGTGCTGGGCCTCACGTGCGCGATCTTCATCGCCTCGGACAATCTGGCGAAGGGCTTTGCGTCGCTGACGCTGGGTCTGCTGGTCGCCACCGTCGGCATGGAGAACCCCGCAGCGTATCCGCGCTACACGTTCGACCGGCCTGAGCTCGCAGGCGGGATCACGCTGATCCCGATGCTGGTCGGCCTCTTCGCGGTCTCGGAGATCCTGCGGTTCGCGGTGTCGACGGCCCCGACATTGAAGCTCGAGCAGGACCGCTTCGGCAGCATCTTCCGCGGCCAGTGGAAGCTCCTGAAGCAGTACCCCATGGCCACCGTGCGCGGGAGCCTGCTCGGCACCGCGGTCGGCGCACTGCCCGGTGCCGGCGCGGACATCGCGGCGTGGATCTCGTATGCCGTGTCGAAGAAATTCTCGAAGACGCCGGAGAAGTTCGGCACCGGTCACGTCGAAGGCATCGTCGAGAGCGGTGCGGCCAATAACAGCGCGTTGTCGGGTGCCTGGATTCCCGCGCTGGTGTTCGGCATTCCCGGCGACTCGATCACGGCGATCGCGATCGGCGTGCTGTACCTGAAGAACATGAACCCGGGACCGACCATCTTCATGGAGAACCCGCAGAACATCTACGCGGTGTTCATCGTGTTCTTCATCGCCCAGTTGCTGATGCTTCCCCTGGGCTGGATCGCCATCAAGACGTACAAGCAGGTGCTGAAGGTGCCGCGCAACGTGCTGATGCCGCTCATCCTCCTCTTCTGCACCGTGGGCGCATTCGCGATCAACAACAGCGTGTTCGACATCGGCGTGATGCTCGCCTTCGGCGTGCTGGGCTGGCTGCTCGAGGCGAACCGGTTTCCGGTGGCACCCGTGATCCTGGGCGCGGTGCTCGGGCACATGCTCGAGGAGAACTTCATCACCTCGATGATCAAGGCGGACGGCAACGTCTGGTCGTTCTTCGAGCGGCCCATCGCGGGCACGCTGGGGGTGGTCACGCTGCTGGTCTGGATGGTGCCGATCGTTCTGCGGTTATCGAGGAAGGGAAGGGTTGCGCATGGCTGATTCCACCTACACGCGGTTCCTGGAAGGGCGGATGGCCCTCGTCACCGGCGGCGCGAGCGGCATCGGACTCGGGATCGCCGAAGGGCTGCGCGATCTCGGCGCCTCGGTTGTCGTGGCGGGCGTCGTCCCCACGGAGCTGGACGCTGCCCGCGCCGCCGGGTTTGACGCGCGAGCGGTCGATGTGGCCGACGACGCCTCCGTCTCGGCACTCCTGGCGGGGCTGTCGCGCCTCGACGTCCTGGTGAATTGCGCGGGGATCATCCGGCGCGTCGAGGAGCATCGCGTGGAGGTGTTCGAGCACGTGCTGAACGTCAACCTCACCGGCACCATGCGCTGCTGTTCCGCGGCGCGTCCGCTGCTCGCTGCGGCGGGTGGCGCGATCGTCAACATCGCATCGATGCTGTCCTTCTTCGGCGGTGGTCTCGTGCCCGCATACAGCGCTTCGAAAGGTGGGGTCGTGCAGCTGACCAAGTCCCTCGCCATCGCCTATGCCGCTGATAAGATCCGGGTGAACGCCGTGGCCCCGGGCTGGATCGCCACGCCGCTCACCACGGCCCTACAGAACGACGCCACCCGCAACCGCGCGATTCTCGACCGCACCCCACTGCAGCGTTGGGGCACCCCGGGCGATGTGGCGGGCGCCGTGGCCTTTCTCTGTTCTCCGGCCGCCGCCTTCGTGACCGGCATCGTGCTGCCGGTCGACGGTGGTTATCTGGTCGCCTGAGGCGAACTCATCGAATCTTCAGCAGGAGTGCACACGCCATGAACGCCCCCCTCGTCGTCAGCCATCTCGCCGCCGCCGGCATGCAGCCGGAGATCGTCACGCTCGCGGTCCCGGAGGACGAGCGCGTGTGGGTGCCCCAGGCCCCCGGCGTCTGGTTCCGACCCTTGATGCTCAACACGGTGGCCGGTGGCTGGTTCAATCTGCTTCGCGTGCGCAAGAGCGGCATCCTTTCGCGGCACCGTCATCCGATGGCCGTGTACGGCTACGTGATCAAGGGCAGCTGGCGCTATCTGGAGCACGACTGGATCGCCGAGGAGGGCGGATTCGTCTACGAGCCGCCGGGCGAGGTCCACACGCTCACCGTCGATGAGGGCGTCGAGGAGATGATCACCATGTTCAACGTGAACGGGGCGATGATCTACGTCGACGAGAAGGGCGACACCGTTGGCTACGAGGACGTCTTCACGAAGATCGACATGTGCCGCAAGCACTACGAGTCCGTGGGCCTCGGTGCCGGCTACGTCGATCAGTTCATCCGCTGACCAATCTACCCCGCCGACGCGCCCCGCGTCGCGGGTCATCACCAGGAGACACGATGAGCAAGGCTATCCGATTCCACAAGACCGGCGGCGCCGACGTCCTGGTCTACGAGGACGTCGAAGTGGGCGATCCCGGCGAAGGTCAGGCCCGCGTGCGCAACAAGGCGATCGGTCTCAATTTCATCGACACGTATCACCGCTCGGGTCTGTACCCGCTGCCACTGCCGAGCGGGGTAGGACTCGAAGCCGCGGGCGTGGTCGAGGCCATCGGCCCCGGTGTCGACTATCTGAAGGTCGGTGATCGCGTGGCCTATGCGGGCGGGCCGCCCGGCGCCTATTCCGAAGTCCGGGTGATGCCGGCGGACCGTCTCGTGAAGATCCCCGATGGCATCTCCGACGAGCAGGCCGCAGCCATGATGCTGAAGGGCCTCACCGCGCAGTACCTGCTCCGCAGCACCTTCCGCGTGCAGGCCGGGCAGGCCGTCCTTTTCCACGCCGCAGCCGGTGGCGTCGGCCTCATCGCGGGCCAGTGGCTGAAGGCGCTCGGCGTCCACGCGATCGGCACGGTCGGCAGCGACGAGAAAGCGGCCATCGCGAAGGCGCATGGCTACGAACACACGATCGTCTACACCCGCGAGAACTTCGTCGAACGCGTGAAGGAGATCATGGGCGGCGCGAAGCTGCCGGTGGTCTACGACTCCGTGGGCAAGGACACCTACATGGGCTCGCTCGACTGCCTGCAGCCCCGCGGCACGCTCGTCGTGTTCGGCAACGGTTCCGGCCCCGTGCCCGCGTTCGACCTGAACCTGCTGGCCGCCAAGGGCTCGCTGTACGTGACCCGCCCGACGCTCGTGTCGTACGTCGGCAAACGCGCAGAACTCGTGGCTGCCGCCGACGAGCTCTTCCAAGTGGTGCTGTCCGGGCAGGTGAAGATCGAGATCAACCAGCGCTACGCGCTGAAGGACGCGCAACGCGCCCACGCGGATCTCGAAGGTCGCAGGACGACGGGGTCGACGATCCTGATGCCGTGATCTGAGCCGTGCGTCGGCGCCCGAGGCAAACGGTGGCCAGTCAATGCCGTGATGTCTCGGGCGCCAAGCTGACAAGAGAAGGTCGACGGGAGACTCGCATGTTCGATCTCACAGGAAAGATCGCCCTCGTCACGGGGGCCTCGCGCGGGCTGGGCTGGGCGATGGCGCGGTCGCTTGCGGAGGCGGGTGCCATCGTCGTGCTCAATGCCCGGGACAGCGATGCGCTGGCAGTGAAGCTTGCCGAGCTGGAGGCGGCCGGTCTTCGAGGCGAGATCGCTGCGTTCGACGTGGCCGACGAGGCCGCCGCGGTGGCCGCCGTGGCCGGCATCGGTCGACGTCACGGGCGGATCGACATAGCCGTGCTGAATGCCGGCATCCAGCATCGCAGCCCGATCACCGAGTTCGAGACTGCCGACTTCCGCCGCGTGCTCGATGTGAACCTCACAGCCGTCTGGTGGCTCGCCCGCGAATGCGCGAAGCTGATGATTCCGGCGAAGCGCGGCCGCATCGTGGTCACGGGCTCCATCAGCGCCATCGCCGCGAGGCCGACGATCTCGGCGTACATCGCATCGAAGGGCGCCGTCCACGCGCTGACCCGCGAACTGGCGGTCGAGCTGGCGCCGCACGGCATCACCGTCAACGCCGTGGCGCCCGGCTACTTCGCGACCGAGATGAACACCGCACTCATCGAGAAGCGCGAATTCAACGACTGGGTCTGCCAGCGCACGCCGGCCGGGCGCTGGGGACGGCCCGAGGAACTCGGCCCGGCCTGCGTCTTCCTGGCGTCGGATGAGGCATCTTTCGTGAACGGCCACGTGCTCGTGGTGGACGGCGCCTTCACGGCGTCCATGTGAGAGGAGAAGTCATGGGCGACAAGTTCCGCGTCGGCGTGAGCCGCGACGTGATCACGGCCGACGGCGGGACGATGTTCGGCCCCGAGGCGATGAAGATTCTCGAGCATCCGGCAGTGACGTGGGAGTTCCTGCCCGAGAAGGTGGCCGAGATCACGCCTGCCCATGCAGAACGCTACGACGCGCTGTGTCTGCTCACGGCGCGGGTCACGCGCGACACGCTCGCCGGTGGCGATCGGAAGCTGAAGCTGATCGCGCGATTCGGCGTCGGGTACGACTCCATCGATGTGGCCGCCTGCACCGAGCGGGGCGTCCTGCTCACCATCACGCCCGACGGCGTGCGTCGTCCGGTGGCGGCGTCCGTCATGGCCTACGTGCTTGCGCTGGCGCACCGGATGGTGCTCAAGGATCGTCTCGTGCGCGACGGTCGCTGGGCGGAGAAGGGCGACTTCCTCGGCATGGGCCTCATGGGCCGCACGCTGGGCGTGATCGGCGTGGGCAACATCGGCCGCGAAGTGCTGAAGCTGGCAAGGCCGTTCGATCTGAAGTTGATCGGTCACGATCCCCACGTGTCGCAGGCCGACGTGCGGGATCTCGGCGTGGCCATGACCGATCTCGACACGCTCCTCGCGACGTCGGACTTCATCTCGGTGAACTGCTTGCTCGACGCCCGCACCCGCGGGCTGATCGGGGCGGCACAGTTCGCCCGCATGAAGCCGACTGCCTACTTCATCAACACATCCCGCGGACCGGTCGTCGACGAGGCTGCGTTGGTCGAGGCCATTCGCGATAGGCGTATCCAGGGCGCTGCCATCGATGTCTTCGAGAAGGAACCGACGCCGGTCGACAATCCGCTGCTCGCATTCGACAACGTGATCGTGGCGCCCCACGCGATCTGCCATACGGACGAGTGCCTGCGCATGCTGGGCGAGGGCGCGTTCCGTTCGGCAGTGACGTTGGCCGAAGGGCGCAAGCCTGAACACATCGTGAACGCCGAAGCGCTCGCGCACCCTGACTGGATCGCGCGGTTCCACGCCTGACCATGTCCTTCCGAGTGCTGACCAGTTTCCGATCCGGTCCGCGTTGGCATCGCGGACCACCAAGCCGCGCCGGACGGGCGCCCCGATACGTCTCCTACTTCGGATGATTCTCCTGTGACCAACGTGCAGTACACCCTCGGCTGGGACGAGACCGCGATGCGGTTCCTCACACGCCGCACCTTGGATTCCCATGGTGCGTTCTTCGTACCGTACCTTGCCGCTGGCATGCAGGTGCTCGACTGTGCGTGCGGCCCTGGCAGCATCACGCAGGGCATCGCGAGGGCTGTCGCGCCGGGCGCCGTGACAGGTATCGACATGAGTGCATCCCAGATCGCGATGGCGACGGCCCGGGCGCAAGGCGAGGGCATCGCCAACGCGATGTTCCGGGAAGCGAGCATCTACGAGCTTCCGTTTCCCGATGCGAGCTTCGATGCGGTCTTCTCCCACGCGTTGCTCGAGCATCTTGGCGAACCGGTGCGTGCTGCAAAGGAATGCCTGCGTGTGCTGAAGCCCGGTGGTGTGATCGGCGTGGCGACTCCCGACTGGGATGGATTCATCGTGGCTCCTGAGACGCCGGAACTCGTGGCCGCCGTACGGATGTATCGCGAGACCCAGGATCGCAACGGTGGCGACACCCGAACGGGGCGCAAGCTCGGGACGATCCTGCGGGATGCGGGGTTCGTGGCACCGCGGATGCAGGCGCGCTACGAGAACTACGATCCCTCGAACATCATCGGCGAGGTGATCTCTCTCCAGTTGCAGCGTGACGGTCACGATCGACTGGCGGAGGTGGTGCGCGACTGGCAGACCGATCCGGAAGGACTATGGGCGCAGGCCTGGGTGTCGTGCGTGGCGAGGAAGCCCGCCTGACGTGCGCGTTGGTCGGGCGCGCTCCCTGCGTGCATGCCTTGCGCCGCCGCAGGGCGGAAGTCGGACAAAGCCACCGTCCAAGTCACTGACGCACTAATTTTTGTCGTATTGCAACGACAGGGTGGGGCGGTTAAATTGGTTCGCAAGGTAGCGGCGAAGAAAGGGGCCTCCCAGACAGTAGAACGGGGGCGCCACTAAAGAGCATCGCGAGCGTCAGACCGGCGGCGTGGTGCCCAATCGACCATCAGCCCTGCCACCCACTCGTTCAAAGGACATGCCCCAATGCCAAGTTCCTTCGCCCGCGCCTGCGTTGTCGTATCAATTGCCTTGGTGGTCTCCGGCTGTCAGTCGATCAAGCTGTCGCTGTCCGAGTACCCCGATGACACCACCGCTCTGATGGATCCCGCCGTCAAGATGCCCACGGAAAGCATCCTGAAGGCGAGCCAGGACAGAACCAAGGTCGTCCTACTGCGCGGTGAACAAAGTGCCGCTGATGGGCAAGCCTACAAGGAGCTCACCGACGCGCTCACTCGCGAAGTGGAGGCTATTCTCGCTGGCAACGGCGTCGAGATCGTCGATCGCAGCCTGGCTGGCAAGCTCGACCAGGAAATCAAGATGTGCGAGCTTCAGGGCGCCGGAAAGTGCGGCAGCCAGATGGAACCGTCCGTGGCGCGGTACGCGGTCAAGGCGACGATCACGAATGCTTCCTACGCACCGACGCTGATTCCTGCCCAGCGAATGACCGGGGGCGACACGACGTTTGCAATCGCGGCAGCCAGCTATCCCGGCTTCGTCGAGCGGTACGCGGTCGATGGCAAGAACGACCAGATCGTGGTCAGGCCGCACTTCAATCATGTGGCCCAGGTAAGCACTGCCGTGCGCGTCTACGAAGTGCCGAGTCTGCGCGAGTTGAAGGCCGTGACGAGTTCGGGCGCGGACAACCAGCGGACGGCCGATATGGCGCCGCTGGAGTCCCAGCTGCTCCTTACATCTCTGAAGACAGCGGTCGAGTCCAGCGAGGCCAAGGCGGAGCTGCTGAACGTGTTCGCTCCGAGAGGGTTCGTGATCGGGCGGAGAGCCAACGGCAAGAAGACGATCTTCAAGGTGTCCATGGGGGCATCCCAGGGACTGCTTCCCGGATCCACGGTGGTCATCGTGTCGGAGCAGGACAGTGTCAATCCGATCACGAAGAAGACGTCCACCGACCTCATCGACGTGGTGAAGGGAAAAGTGTCGGAGCTGGTGCTCGCATCCGAAGCCTGGGTCATTCCCGACGACGTCGAGAAGGCGAACAAGGTCAGCCTCGGGGATCAGGTCATGGTCAAGCACGAAGGCGATATCTGGGGTTCGCTGCGGGGGCTCGGCAGGAATCGATGAATGGGTGCCGGGTGCGTTCGCCATCCGCAACGACGTGACCGGAGGCCGCTCCGCTCATCTCCGTCGATCGCACGTCGGGAGCGGCGCGGTTTGCACGCCGCGCCTCCCGCGCTCGTCGACGGCCCGCTTACTGCAGCGGACTAATCCTTCACCCTTCTCAGCCAGTCGGCCCCGAATGCCTCGGCTGATTCCATCTCGCCTCTGGCCTCCGCACTCAGGGCCTGCTCACGCACCTGCTTGCCATCGAAGACCGCCTGCCTGTCCGCGCCGAGCGTGAACTCGCGCGTGTACTGCGCGAACTCAGTCTTCGTTGCAGCTTCGAATTTCTCGAAGTCCTTCTTCTCCTGCTCCACCGCCGCTGAGCCCTGCTCCTTGTAGGCCTCGAACTCATCCTTCTCTGCGCTGCGGCGCAGTTCGAACTCGCCCTCGGGGCTTTCGATGTTCACCTGCCCCTTTCGCATGCCGACTTCACTGCGACCCGGAACATTCACCACCAGGAAACGCGTGCCCCGTATTCCGATCGTGGCGACGGTCGTCCGGACCGAGACGGGCTCCTTGCGGGTGGCGTCAGTGCGGAATGCGTAGTAGATCCACCCGGTGATCTGGCGCAGGAGGCCGGCGCGTTCCTTCGGCGGCGGGACCTCCAGCTTGCTCTTCCGGTCCAGCACGGCGAAGCCGCTGGTCCCCAGCTTCACGACCACGCGGCCGTTGTCGCCGGTCTCGATGGTGCCGCCCTCGGTGAGCCGTGTTCCGACGCGTACGGGCCCCTGGGTCGTTCCGGCGCGGTCGCGGGTCTCAGCACGCCCCTCGACGCGGACCACCTCCGCGACCTCCGCCTGCGCAAGGCAGTTCGACCCGGATGCGGCAAGGATCCCGAGCGCCATGGCGCGGGCGATCAAGAGCCTGGAAAGTATTGTCATTCTGTCGACTCCGACTGGAAACGGATCATGGCTGATGGCGATAGCGCGCCGGCCATGGACGGCGGCTCGCAGTGAACAACCATCCCGGGATGGACGCGTTGACGGGCAGTGCGCCGCAAGGACCTCCTCCGCGCGGATGCAGTCTTCTGCGAGATGCGTGAGCGCGAAGCCGGATGCGATCGTGACGCGGGGCGTTCATGGTTGCCGAATCGCAATCGTGGGTGAACCACCATGCCCGCCGGCCCACGCCGGTCTCGCGCACGATGCCTACTTCTGTCCGAAGCCGAGTCCGGCGATCGGGCCTTCCTCACGCAGTGTGGTGAGCAACGCCTGGACAGCGTTCTGCCGTGCTGCCTTGTAGTCGTAGCGGGACGTCCCCGAGACCTCGTGGTCGCGACTCGCAAGCGATAGTCCGCGATCGTCACGGATGTTCACGTTCACGTTGAGCTTGACCACCTTGCTGCCGTAGATCTCGTCCTCGCGGTTGACGGCCGTCACCACGAGTACGTTTCCAGCGCCGCCGGCGGAGGTCACGGCACGCATGCCGTTCTCGTTCACGAACGTGCCGATCGCGGCGGCGACGTCGGCGTCCTGTGGTTTGGCCTGCAGCTGAAACACCAGTCCGGCAGAGGATTCGTCGACCTGCTGCTGCACGGCCTGGTAGCGCTTCAGCTTCGCAACGCCCGAGCCACCGTTCTCCGCACCCACCAGCAATTGCGCCTGGGCGCTGGCGCTGTCGAGCGTGGGCAGCAATCGGCGGAGCCCGATGAAGCGCTCGAGTGGAGAGGCTTTCTCGAGGGACGCAACAGATTGCTCGATGGTGGCATCCAACGGGTCGAGCTTCGCCCGGATGTCACCCATGAAAGCCTGGCGGTCCACCTTCACCAGGACAAAGAAGCCTTTGCCACCCTGAGCGGTCTGTTCGATGGAGAAATTGCGGAACTCGGTCTTCTGGACTTCCTCGGACAAGCGGCTGCGCGCCTGCCGGTCCACCTTGCCGTTGGTGTCGGTCACCTGGCTGTCGATGCGACCGGAGATGCTGACCCGCAACTTCGTCGCCACGTCCTTCAGCGCTGCGCGGCGGGCGATCTCGCGATCGATGCCTTCTCCCACGCCATACCAGGCAGTGGCGGAATCGGGCGGCGGGTTGAGAACCCAATCCGGCGCAGGACCGGCGTCTCGCGTGGAGCCCATGGAGAGGCAGCCACCCAGGAGGCCAAGGACGCCGATTGCGAAGACAAGTGCTACCAGTGCTCGAGCCATGCTGATCTGGCCTCCCGACCAATGCCGCGTTCGCGGCGCAAGATGAATGCAGTGCCGAGGACCACGGCCTGTGTCGATGAGGGCTGACGTGCCGGAGTGCTGTGACCCGTCCGTCCCCGCGCGAGGGTAGCAAGCCACGCCGTGCCCCACAATCTGCATCGCGCGTGATTTTCGAGCGGTCGACATTGTGCGAGTCTCCTCCCGACAGGTTGCTTACCCTTTGCCGTTCTGCTAAAAAACTCGCGAGGTCGAGCATGAAGATTGCAGGACGCGATATCGATGCGACCTTTCTGCCAATGGCCTGCGACATCGACCGCAAGGTTGCTGCAATCGAGCGGTGAGGCCCGAAAGACGACGATTTGCAGACATCACTGACACTCCAGGAGATTCGCCCATGCGTCCCATCCGTATCCAAAGCTTTCTGATCGCGTCCGCTGCTGCTGTTCTTGCCGGCTGCTCATCGACCCCGAAGACCGACAGCGTGGCGCTGCCGCCCTTGGAGTGCGTGTACCCCGACTCCCCGAAGGACGCCGCGCCGCTCTGGATCTGCGACGCGCCTGTGGAAGGCGTGGCGGTGTCTGCGGTCGGCGTGCACGAGAAGTCCGCCGCCGGTGCGGCATTCATGAAGGATCAAGCCGCCGCCGATGCCCGCGTGAAGCTCGCGCAGCAGATGAAGGTGCACGTCAACAACATGATCAAGCAGTACGTCGAGACCACCGGTGCGGGTTCTGCCGAAACGGTCGACAAGGTCAACACGAGCGTCTCGAAGCTGATCACCTCCGAGACCATCACGGGCTCCCGCATCTACCGCAGCCAGACGAGCCCGAAGGGCGGCATCTACGTGCTCGTCGGTCTCGACCCGACCGTCACGAAGGAAGCCACCGAGAAGATTCTCAAGACGAGCATGAACAACGAGCGCGCGTTGTGGCAGCAGTTCAAGGCGGCGAAGGGGCAGGACGAAATGGCGGCCGAGATCGCCAAGATGGCCGCGGAAGGTCGTCAGTAGCAGGTTGTCCGTGGAGACCGGCGCGGCGATGTGTCGAGCCTGCCGGTCCCCCGCAGGTGCGTCAGGTAGGTCACCCCCATCAGATGCCTCGGATACAACTGGTCGTCAGCCCGGACACCCCATGCGACTTGTGAAGATTCTCAGCTTTGCTGCATTGGTGTTCATCGCTGCCTGCGCCACGCGGCATCCGGGGCCGGAGGGTCTCGCGCAACCGCCGCGTCCGGGCTGGATCGAGAACCCGGGGGTAGGCGTTTCGTCGTCGGCAGCCTTCCATGTGCGAGGCAAGCAGGCGCAGGAAGAGTTGGCGATCTCCCGAGCGCGCGAGGAGTTCGCCAAGCGCTACGGCGTCACGATCAGCAGCGATCACGACATCGCGCAGACCACCGTGAACGACCGCATGAGTTCCGTCTCGGAGAAGGCCATCCGGGAGGAGGTCCGCGATCGCGAGGTGAAGGCGCAGGTGAAAGAGAAGTGGTTGGATCCGCTCACCGGCGCGCTGTGGGTCTGGCTGGTTCCCTCCGAGTGATTTGCTCCCGTTGATGTTCGTGCTCTGACCTTGTGACACGCAGTGCGCGTGGCGCGCCGATCGAGCCACCGCCGGGTCCCGCAGAGATTTCGCCGCCAACCGCCTTCCTTCTGACAGGACTTCCTGCGATGACTGCCTCCCGGATCCTGAACTCCGACGACCTGTCCGAAGAGGTGTGTCACATCCGCCATTTCAATGGTCGCCAAGGACGCTACTGGGAAGATGGTGAAGGCGGCATCGATCGAGGATCGAACGCCCTGTTGGCAGTTCAATGCTGCCAACTGGCAGGACAAAGGGCAGGACAAAGCGGCCGCCGAGATCGTCCGGATGGCGACGGAGATCGGCTGAGCACCCGCCGGGCAGGTACATTGGCGATGGCGCTCACCAGCCGCTGGATCGGTCGGATCGTCGGCGCATGTGTTACGGCGGCATGTCTTGTTTCCCGTCCGGCGTTGGCCGATGACGAGTTCGAGAAGTTCAAGCGCGCTGCCGAGGAAGGTGTCGCCGACATCCAGCAGGAGTTCCGGAGCGCCGTGGCGGCTCAGGATCGGGAGTTCGCCGATCACCTGCGGACGCAGTGGGCCGAGTTCGAGGCCTTCGCTGCGCGAAAGCCCGAGATCGGCCCCAAGCCGCGCGCGCTCCCCGTGGCGCCGCGCCGAGCGCCGAGTCCATCCGTCATCCCGCGTTCCGGATCGAAGCCCTCGGCTGCTGTCCAGCCGCGGTCCGATCTGATCGTCAAGGCACCGGGCGTTGCGGCGCCGCCGACGAAAGCGGTCGAGGTTCCATCGCAACGTTCCGTGGATCGCCCGCCAGCACCAGCGCCAGTGGTGCCGGTTCCCGAGCGTGAGTTCGCTGTCCCGGGGCGGATCTCCGAAGCACCCCGCGCCGGTCCGGTCATTCCTCCGGTGACCCCGGAGGCGAGGCCCGATGTCGCAGTGGCGCCTGCTGCTCCGCCGGTTCCTGCGGCCCGCCCCGTCCCCGCCCCTGCCGCACCGAGGACTCTCGAACGCACACCACCGACGGGCGTCGCTTCGCAGACCCTTTCGATCGACTTCTTCGGCGCGCCCGTGAAGGTGGTGATCGATCCCGCCTGGCGGACGCTCCCGCCCGTGCAGACCAATCCCGATGGGTTGGCGGACTTCTGGGATCGGATGAGCGGCACACGCTTCCAGCCCACGTTGGATGCCATCGAGGCTTCGCGCCGTGCGATGGCGCTCGATGACTGGGGGCACGCGTTGCTCTGGCAGGAAGTGACGAAGGCACTGCGTCCGACGGCACCGCGCGAGCAGCTGCTGCTCCAGTGGTTCTTCCTGGTGAAATCGGGATTCGATGCGCGTCCGGGTTACAGCGCGCAGCGATTGCTGTTGCTGGTCAACGTTCAGCAGTCCGTCTACGGCGTCAGCTACATCAAGGTCGACGGCAAGCCCTACTACGAACTCTTCGGTGTCGATCCGGCGACCGCTGCCGGACGCTACGCCGCCTATTCCGGCCGCTACCCGACCGCCCTGCGAGCGATGGACATCCGCGTCGCGGCAACGGGGTTCGTGGCAGGCACCGTGACCCGTCGGGCCCTCGAGTTCGACAATCGTGGCAAGCGTGTCCGCGTCGACCTCGCCTACGAGCGCCCGGTCACCCGCTATCTCGATCGCTTTCCGCAACTGGACTTCGAACTCTACTTCGCCACGCCACCCAGTCCCGCGGCAAGGCGATCCCTCGCCGAAGCGCTGGGGCCCCATCTCAAGGGTCTCTCGCAGGAGGAGGGTGTCGATTTCCTGCTCGCGTTCGTTCAGAAGGCGTTCGAGTACAAGACCGACAAGGATCAGTTCGGTCGCGAGAAGTACTTCTTCGTCGAGGAGGTGCTGCACTTCCCGTATTCGGACTGTGAGGACCGCTCCGCCATCTTCTCGTGGCTGGTCAGGGAGCTTCTGGGCATCGACACGGTGGGCCTGCACTACCCAGGGCACATGACGACAGCGGTCGCGCTTTCCGCGGTGCGCGCCGACTGGCAGACGGTCGAATGGCGGAACAAGCGCTACGTCATCGCCGATCCGACGTACATCAACGCCTCCGTCGGCATGGCCATGCCGAGCTACCGAGGTCAGAAGCCGTTGCGCGTCGTCGAGTTGTACTGACGACACGTAGCGAATCTGTCGCCGCCCTTTCGATCAAAGGTCATCCATGCTCGAATCCCTTGCTTTCGCGCTCGTCAGGACCTTCATCACCTTCATGTTCGAGCAACATCTGGAGCGCATGGAGTCGGTCCGGATCGAAGGCGCACCTGGCTGGTACTACCAGCAGACGCGGAACCACATCTGCGATTCGGGGCTGGCGCGCGGACCGCAGGAGGTCATCGAGACGGCGAAGGCGAACGCCCGGTCGGCGATGGTCGCGCGCCTGGAGGGGGCCATGCGCACCGTGGCCTACGAGAAGTTCCGGGACCGCACGGACCCCGCAGAGAGGGCCCTGATCCAGCGGATGATCCGCGACGAGGACCTGCCGGTCTTCGTAGAGTCCGCCGTCATCTACGAAAACCTCGAGTACCTGAAGAAGACGACCACGGCGTACTCCCGGGTTTGCATTCCCAAGGAGCGCCTGGTCGCGTATCAGAACGAGCGCGCCGGCAAGCTCGCGAAGGCTGTCACCGTCCACCGCCGCGACAAGGCGTTCGACGAGATGGATACCGAGGAGGGCGCGCGCTA
This sequence comes from Betaproteobacteria bacterium Ga0077532, assembly GCA_001464895.1. Taxonomy (GTDB): domain Bacteria; phylum Pseudomonadota; class Gammaproteobacteria; order Burkholderiales. The sequence continues at coordinate 107,237 of LNEE01000032.1, read as the reverse complement.
GGAAGACTCTGATCTACTGGCGCGACCGGTCTTGCAATGACTTCGCAAAGATCCGGGAAGTCCTTCCTCACCAGTCGCTGCTGAACCCACGGATGATGACGCCGCCCGACTTCTCGTCGTGTTCCAGTGTCAGCAGCTTTCGCGCTTCCGCCTCGTCGAGAAGGCGCGAGAACGAACTGAAACCGTAGTAGTTCTCGTTGAAGCCCGGGCGCCGGCGCTTCAACGCCTGCTTCACCATCGAACCCCAGATCTTGTCTTCTGCACCGCGTTCGGTTGCCATGGCCTCGATGGTTTCCATCACCAGTTCGATGGCTTCCACCTTCTTCTGCTCCTCGGTCTTTACGAACGTCTCGGCGCCGTTGCCGTTGGTGGGCTCGGTGTCGATGGTGTCCGGTGCCTCGGCAACCGGCATGGTGTCGGCGGGAACCTCCTGAATCTCGGTGGCCACGTCCTGCTTCGCCGCTGCCGCCTTCGTTCCGCGCCGACTCCGTGCAGCCGGCTTGCGCTTCGGCGCCTCGGCTGCGACCTCTTCCGTTGCGACTTCGGCGACGGCCTCGATCGGCGCCGGTGCAGCCGCGGGAGGCGCTTCCGGGGCCTCCCGTGCCGGCGTCCTGGGTATCGGCTTTGCTCGCGGCGTCGCTGCGCGTCTGGGCTTCTCCCGGACCAGATCGTCGTAGTAGATGAACTCGTCGCAGTTGGCGATCAGAAGGTCCGAGGTCGAATTCTTCACGCCCACGCCGATCACCGTCTTGTTGTTCTCGCGCAGCTTCGAGACGAGAGGCGAGAAATCGGAGTCACCGGTGATCAGCACGAACGTGTCGACGTGGGACTTCGTGTAGCAGAGGTCCAGCGCGTCCACGACCATGCGGATGTCGGCGGAGTTCTTGCCGGACTGCCGCACGTGGGGGATCTCGATCAGTTCGAACGATGCCTCGTGCATGGGCGCCTTGAAGCCCTTGTAGCGATCCCAGTCGCAGTACGCCTTCTTCACGACGATGCTGCCCTTCAGCAGCAGCCGCTCCAGAACCTTCTTGATGTCGAACTTCTCGTACTTCGCGTCACGGACGCCGAGCGCGACGTTCTCGAAGTCGCAGAACAGCGCCATGCTTTGGGTTTCGTTGGCCAACGGTTTCTCCTGGAGCTGGGGATGCGGACGGCGGGTCGGGGGCAGCGAGGGTGCGCATTGCGCGCGCCTGCTTCCGGGTCGTGAGCCATGTCGGAACGAGCCCGCCGTGCATGAGACGGCCGAGTATATCCCTCGACCCATGCGGAACGTCTCCGGCGGCGGTAAGCGGGGTTGCAATGTCTCGTGTGGGTTTGGTTCCCCCGCCACTTCGTGCTGGCTGCGATGGGACGTCGCGCCCATAATCCGCCCTGGCGAAGCAGGCCGGGCAGTCGCTGCGGGTTCGTCCCGCAGAGGAAAGTCCGGGCACCACAGGGCAGGATGCCGGCTAACGGCCGGGCGTCGCGAGGCGACGGATCAGTGCAACAGAAAGTACACCGCCATCGACTGCTGGCCGTAGCGACCCGCGCGAGCGGGTGGCTTCAGGTCACCTCGAGGAGGGCAGTTCTCCGAGCGGTCGGCGGCAAGGTTGAAAAAGTGCCGTGCGTCGGTGGACGTGCGGGCGGCGCGGTGAGGCGCGTCGTCGGTAAGAGCGCACTACCCCGGCGGTGACGTCCGGGGTCGGCAAACCCCATCCGGTGCAAGACCAAATAGGGGGGCTATGGCGTGGCCCGCGCCGCTCCCGGGTAGGTTGCTAGAGGCCGCAGGCAACTGCGGTCCCAGAGGAATGACTGTCACGGGGCGCAAGCCCCGAACAGAACCCGGCTTACAGGCCCGCTTCGCCAACTTCTTCTTTGTCCCGATATCGGTCGGGTGCCGCGAGAAACACGCGGCGGCCCCGCCTATTGCGGCCGGGTGGGAATCCACCCCTGGATCCGTTGGTCCACGGGCCACGCGGTGGGACTCGCCCCCGCGTTTTCCGCCCCAGGTGCGCTGCTCGGCGCACGATGCCGACCCTGACGAAACTTGAGATTTCACCTTAAGTTCAGGGCGTGAATCCTTCAATCAATTGAACTCCCCTCGATTCCCCGTGCGTGAAGACTCGCGCATAAGTCTTTGTCGCGCCTAGAAATTTTCCTTGACCCATCCCTTGACCCTGCCAATTCTTTCAAATAGAGTGGGAAAAAGTTGGTGAAAGTGGGTTTTTCTGTTTATTTCTGTCTCGACGGGGTCATATCACGGTGTTCCAGGGCGCTGCACAACTCAGTCTCGATGCGAAGGGGCGGCTCGCCGTCCCCACACGGCATCGCGACGGCCTGCAGCGTGGCTTTGGATCTGGTGATGGTCAGGAACAGCAGGGCTCGAGCGGTAAGTTGGTACTAACAGCGCATCCGCATCGCTGCCTGCTCCTTTATCCCGCTCCGGCCTGGGGGCCCATTCGCGACCGGATCATGGGGTTCTCGAGCTTCGATCCCCAGACCAGCCTGTGGAAGCGGCTCCTCGTGGGTTTTGCCGAGGAGGTGGATCTCGACAACAGCGGGCGGGTGCTGGTCTCGCCCGAGTTGCGGAAATTCGCTGGCATCGACAAGCAGGTGATGATGGTCGGGCAGGGTTCGCACTTCGAGGTCTGGAGTGTCGAGGCCTGGGAAGCGCAGCTCGCGCAGCTGGACCGGGGTGACGGCAAGCCGCCGCCCGGTTTGGAGAATTTCGCCCTGTGACCGACGCGGCCCCGGCCGCCGGTGGCGGTGGGGCACGACCGCATCTGCCCGTGATGGGGGTGGAGGCGGTGGAAGCCCTGGCGGTACGACCGGACGGCGTCTATGTGGACGGCACCTTCGGGCGCGGCGGGCACAGTCGGCTGATCCTGGAGAGGCTCGGGCCGTCAGGCCGTCTGATCGCGATCGACCGTGATCCCGAGGCCGTGGCGGTCGCGGCGACGTGGAGCGATCCGCGATTCCGCTGCGTGCACCAGCGGGTCAGCCGGATCGGCGAGGTGCTGGACGATTTGCAGGTGGCAGTCGCTGATGGGGTGTTGCTGGACGTGGGTGTGTCTTCACCCCAACTGGACGATGCGGCGCGGGGGTTCAGCTTTCGGCGCGACGGACCACTCGACATGCGGATGGATCCGTCGAGCGGAGAGCCGGCGTCCGAATGGCTCGCGCGGGCATCGGAGAAGGACATTGCGGAGGTCATCTGGCGCTATGGCGAAGAACGGTTTGCTCAACAGATTGCAAGAGCGGTTGTTGCGGCTCGGTCCGGAGACGCTCTCCGGACGACACGGCAACTTGCCGCGCTCGTGGCAGCCGTTGTCCGTACGCGCGAGCCAGGCCAGGACCCGGCGACGCGCACCTTTCAAGCTCTACGGATTCACGTCAATCAGGAGCTTGAAGAGCTGGAAGTAGGGTTGGCCGCCGCCTGTGCGCGGCTTGGGGCAGGGGGGCGCCTGGTGGTGATCGCATTTCATTCGCTGGAGGACCGGATCGTGAAGCGCTTCATGCGTGATCGCGCCTCGTCGCCGTCCCTCCCTGCGCGTCTGCCGATCCGCGCCGCCGAGATCCCCGCCCCCGAGATGCGGCTGATCGGCAAGGCCGTGCGCGCCACGCCGACCGAGATCACCGCCAACCCGCGCGCCCGCAGCGCGATCATGCGCGTGCTGGAAAAGCGATGATCCGCCTCGATCTCGTCCTGCTCGCCGTCGTGGTGCTCTGCGCACTCGGCACCGTCGCGGCCCAGCACCGCGCCCGCAGCCTCTTCGTGGAACTGCAGAAGGAGCAGGCCAACGCCCGCATGCTCGACGAGGAATGGGGCCAGCTCCAGCTCGAGCAGAGCACCTGGGCCATGCACTCCCGCATCGAGAGCGTGGCGACCTCCCGCCTGCGCATGCGCGTGCCGCCCACTGAGCGTATCCAGATGATTCCCGCTTCGCCGCTGGTGGGGGTGCCGTGAACCCGGCACATCATCCGCTCCTGTCGCTGCGGCTGCCCGTCTGGCGCACGCGCTTCGTCCTCACGCTGCTGATCGCGAGCTTCGCCGGTCTCGCCGTGCGTGCGCTCTGGTTGCAGGGGATGCAGCGCGACTTTCTCCAGGCGAAGGGCGAATCGCGCTACGGCCGCACGCTGGAGATGTCGGCCCACCGCGGCATGATCACCGATCGTCACGGCGAACCCCTCGCGGTGTCGACCCCGGTGGAATCGGTGTGGGCCAGTCCGTCGACCGTCGAGATCCCCGCCGACAAGCGCGCCGCGCTCGCGAAGGCGCTCGGTTTCACGCTCGCCGAACTCGATCAGAAACTCGGCGACCGCGAACGCGACTTCGTGTGGCTGAAGCGCCAGCTTCCGCCCGAGAAGGCGAGGGAGGTCATGCGTCTCGCCGTGCCCGGCGTATTCGTGGACAAGGAGTACCGCCGCTACTACCCGGCCGGAGACGTTGCCTCGCACCTCATCGGATTCACCGATCTGGACGACCGCGGGCGCGAAGGCATCGAACTCGCCTTCCAGGAGCAACTCGCCGGCAAGACGGGCAGCCGCCGTGTGATCCGCGACCGGAAGGGGCGCGTCATCGAGGACGTCGAGGGCGTGCGCGCGCCGCGTCAGGGGCGCGACATCGCGCTCTCGATCGACCTGAAGCTTCAGTACCTCGCGTATCGCGAACTGAAGAACGCCGTGGCGATGCATCGCGCGCGCGCCGGCAGCATCGTGGTGCTCGACGTGCGGACGGGCGAGGTGCTGGCACTCGCGAACGTGCCCACCTACAACCCGAACAACCGTGCGCGCTACGACACCGAGCACGCGAGGAACCGTGCGCTCGTCGATCTGTTCGAGCCCGGCTCCACCCTCAAGCCGTTCACGGTGGCTGCAGCGCTGCAGGACGGACTCGTGCGGCCCGATTCGATCATCCAGACCGCCGGCGGGGCACTCACCATCGGATCGCGCACGATCCACGACGCCCACGCGGCGGGCAATCTCACCGTATCGCAGATCATCCAGAAGTCCTCCAACGTCGGGACGGCGCGCATGGCGCTGTCGATGGAACCGAAGCGCATGTGGGAGGCCCTTTCCGCTGCGGGTTTCGGCACTGTTCCCCAGCTCGGCTTTCCCGGCGAGGCGGGTGGCCGGCTGCGCGATCACCGCACCTGGAAGCCGATCGAGCAGGCCACCATGAGCTATGGCCATGGCATCTCGGTGAGTCTCATGCAGCTTGCCCGCGCGTACACGGTGTTCTGCACCGAAGGCGAGCTTCTGCCGCTCACCCTCTTGCGTCGCACCGAGCCGGTGGTGGGCGTTCCCGTGATCGCGCCTGAGACCGCCCGCCAGCTCCGCGAGATGCTGCAGCTCGTCACGCAGCCAGGCGGGACGGCGCCGCGTGCCCAGGTCGTCGGCTACAGCGTCGGCGGCAAGACCGGCACCGCACACAAGCTCGTGAACGGTCGCTATGCGCCCGACCGCTACGCGTCGTCGTTCATCGGCTTCGCGCCAGCATCGGCGCCGCGTCTCATCGTGGCAGTGATGATCGACGAGCCGAGCGCAGGTCACCACTACGGTGGGACGGTTGCCGCACCGGTCGTGTCATCCGTGCTCTCCGGTGCACTGCGGGTGCTTGCAGTGCCCCCGGATCTGCCGATTCCCCGCGTTCCCATGCCCGAGATGTCCGACGTCCCCGCGGAGGAGGTATGACCGCGCCCGTCTTCGACCCCGCGCTGCTCACGACACTGGGCGTCCCTGTCCGTCACGTCACGCAGGACTCCCGCACCGTCGCGCCGGGCGATGTCTTCCTCGCCTTCCCTGGCGATCGCTCGGACGGTCGCGCCCATATCGAACAGGCCGTGGCCCGTGGCGCAGCGGGCGTCCTCTGGGAGACCGACGGATTCCGTTGGCCGGCGCACATCGCCGTGCCCCAGCTCGGTGTCGGCGGTCTGCGCGGACTCGCGCCGGCGATCGCGGCACACGTCTACGGCCATCCATCCCGGTCGCTGTGGATGGCGGGCGTCACGGGGACCAACGGCAAGACCTCGTGCTCCCACTGGATCGCCCAGGCGCTCGGTCACAGCGGCCGTCGCTCGGCGGTCATCGGCACACTGGGCAACGGATTCCCCGGGCAGTTGAAGACCGCGACGCACACGACGCCCGATGCCGTCACGCTCCAGCGCGAACTCCGCACGCTCTGCGATGCGGGCGCGGACGCGGTGGCGATGGAGGTGTCGTCCCACGCGCTCGACCAGGGGCGCGTGACGGGCGTGAAGTTCGACACCGCACTCTTCACGAACCTCACGCGCGACCATCTCGACTACCACGGCGACATGGCGTCGTACGGTGCGGCCAAGGAGAAGCTCTTCACCTGGCCCGGACTCGGTCACGCCGTCATCAACCTCGACGACGAGTTCGGCCGCGGGCTGGCCGATCGCGTCGACGGCGCCGGCGTTCCGGTCCTGCGCTACGGCATCGGCCGCGGCGACATCGCGGCGCATCGCGTCGATCTCTCCACGCGTGGACTGCAGCTGGAGATCCGGACGCCCTGGGGTCCCGCCGAACTGCAGAGCCGCATGATCGGCGGGTTCAACGTGAGCAACCTGCTCGGAACGCTCGGCGTGCTGCTGACCTCCGGTGTGGCACTCGTGCCCGCCGTGCAGGCCCTTGCGCACATCGAACCCGTGCGCGGCCGTCTCGAGATGCTGCGCCTTCCGGGCCGGCCACTCGTCGTCGTGGACTACGCACACACGCCCGACGCACTCGAGAAGGCGCTCGAGACGCTGCGGGAACTCGTCGGTCACGAGCCCGGTGCACGGCTTCTCTGCGTGTTCGGTTGCGGCGGCGACCGCGATCCCGGCAAGCGTCCGCTCATGGGGGAGGTTGCGACCCGCCTCGCTCATCTCGCGATCGTCACCAGCGACAATCCGCGCTCGGAGGATCCGCGCACCATCGTCGATCAGATCGTGGCCGGTGCGCGTTCCAATCACCAGGTCGAGATCGATCGCGCCGACGCCATCCGGTCTGCACTGCGCCTCGCGACGCCCGCCGACATCGTGCTGATCGCCGGCAAGGGGCACGAGACCACGCAGGAGATCGCCGGCCGCCGACTGCCCTTCGACGATCTGCTGGTCGCGCGCGCGGCGCTCGAATCGGACCACGCTCCGGGAGCTGCGCGTGTTTAGCCTCGTCGACGCGGCTGCGGCGCTCGACGCCCGTCGCACGGGTGCCGATGCCGAGGTGCGCCGGGTCGTCATCGACAGCCGCCGCGTACAGGCGGGCGACCTGTTCGTCGCGCTGCCCGGCGAGCGGGTCGATGGCCACGACTACGTGGATGGCGCCCTCGCCGCCGGTGCCGCGGGCGCGATCGTGAGCGATCCCGCCCGTGTGAAGACGCCGGATGCGCCGCTTCTCGTCGTCGCGGATCCGCGCATCGCGCTCGGACGTCTCGGCGCGTGGTGGCGCGCGCGGTTGGCGCCCATCGTGATCGGCGTGACCGGCAGCAACGGCAAGACGACGCTGAAGGAGATGCTCGCCGCGATCCTCCGTGCACACGCCGGTGCCGACGCCGTCCTCGCAACCGAGGGCAATCTGAACAACGATCTCGGCGTGCCGCTGATGCTGCTGCGTCTCATGGAGCGGCATCGCTACGCGGTCCTCGAGATGGGCATGAACCACCTCGGCGAGATCCGGTACCTGACCGGGCTTGCGCGGCCCCACGTGGCCGTGATCAACAACGCCGGCACCGCCCATATCGGCGAACTCGGCTCGCGCGAGAACATCGCCCGCGCGAAGGGCGAGATCTTCGAAGGTCTCGGCGCCGATGGCGTGAAGGTCGTCAACGCGGACGACGACTTCCGCGACTTCTGGCTGGGGCTCGCGACCGCGTGCCGTACCGTGAAGTTCGGCATGGATCGTCCCGCCGATCTCGGAGCCCGATGGGAGCCGACCCCCGAAGGCAGTCACGTCACGCTGCTCGCGTCGACGGGGAGTGCCGTCACGCGGCTGCAGGTGCCCGGCGTGCACAACGTCCGGAATGCACTGGCGGCAGCTGCCGTCGCGCACACGCTCGGCGTGTCTCTCGAGACCATCGCGGCGGGGCTTTCCACCTATTCGGGCACGAAGGGGCGCATGCAGCGCCGCATCGGTCCGGCCGGCTGCGTCGTGATCGACGACACCTACAACGCGAATCCCGATTCCATGCAGGCCGCCATCGATTGGCTCGCCACCCAGCCCGGCCGCCGCTTCTTCGTCATGGGTGACATGGGCGAACTGGGCGACGGGTCCGACGCGATGCATGCCGACGTCGGTCGCCACGCGGCCGAGGCAGGGATCGACGGGCTCTTCGCGCTCGGTGCCGCCACGGCGCACACCGTGGCTGCCTTCGGTTCGCGCGCCCGCCATTTCACGCAACTGGAGTCGCTGGTGGCCGCGGTGGCCGCCGAGTGCGGCGCCGGAACCACCATCCTCGTCAAGGGATCACGCTTCATGCAGATGGAAAGAGTCGTCGCCCGCCTGGTCGACGACGAACCGGCGATGGAGAGCCACTGATGTTCCTCTTCCTCGCCAACTGGCTCGCCTCCGACGTGCGCGCGTTCAACGTTCTGAACTACATCACGCTGCGGGCCGTGTTCGCCACGATGACTGCGCTGCTCATCTCGTTCCTGGTGGGCCCCGCGATGATCCGCAAACTGACGATCTACAAGATCGGCCAGTCCGTCCGCGACGACGGCCCGCAGTCGCATCTCGCGAAGGCCGGCACGCCCACGATGGGGGGCGCACTGATCCTCGTCGCGATCGGCATCACGACGCTGCTGTGGGCGGATCTCACGAATCGTCTGGTCTGGGTCGTCCTGACGGTCACCCTCGGTTTCGGCGTCATCGGCTGGGTGGACGACTACCGCAAGGTCGTCTACCGGAATCCGAAGGGCCTGCCGAGTCGCTGGAAGTACTTCTGGCAATCGGTGCTGGGCCTGGCCGCCGCGCTGTACCTCGGCGCATCGTCGTTGCCCGCGCAGACCGAGTTCATCGTCCCGTTCTTCAAGCAGGTGGCCTACCCGCTCGGTGTCATCGGGTTCGTCGTGCTGACCTACTTCGTGATCGTCGGCACCTCCAACGCCGTGAACCTCACGGACGGTCTGGACGGCCTCGCGATCCTGCCCACGGTGATGGTCGGCAGCGCCCTCGGTGTGTTCGCCTACGTGGCCGGCAATGCCGTGTTCTCGAAGTACCTCGGCTTCCCGTACATCCCGGGGGCCGGTGAACTGACGGTGTTCTGCGCGGCGCTGGCCGGCGCGGGGTTGGGCTTTCTCTGGTTCAACGCCTATCCCGCGGAAGTCTTCATGGGCGACGTGGGGGCCCTTGCGCTCGGCGCAGCCCTCGGCACGGTCGCGGTGATCGTCCGCCAGGAGATCGTGCTCTTCATCATGGGCGGCGTCTTCGTCGTCGAGACGCTGTCGGTGATGCTGCAGGTGGCGTCGTTCAAGCTGACCGGCAAGCGCATCTTCCGAATGGCGCCGCTCCACCACCACTACGAACTCAAGGGCTGGAAGGAGAATCAGGTCGTGGTGCGGTTCTGGATCATCACGATGCTGCTCGTTCTGTTCGGGCTCTCGACCTTGAAGCTGCGCTGACATGAACGTCACCGGCAAGCGCGTCCTCGTCCTCGGCCTCGGTGCCACCGGTCTGTCCATGGCCCGGTGGCTGCGCGCGCACGGGGCTTCGGTGCGCATTGCCGACTCTCGCGTCGCGCCGCCCAACGTCGATGCGATCCGTACCGAGATGCCGGATGTCGCCATCGACCTCGGGCCCTTCCAGCGGGAGAGCTTCGATGCCGTCGACCTCATGGCGGCAAGCCCCGGCGTGCCCCTGGCAGAACCCGAGGTGGCTGCAGCGCTGTCGCGCGGCGTGCCCGTCGCGGGAGACGTCGAACTGTTCGCCCAGTCGATCGATGCACTGTGCGCCACGCGCGGTGTGGTTCGTCCGCCCGTGATCGCGATCACCGGGTCCAACGGCAAGAGCACCGTCACCGAGATGGCGGGATGTCTCTGCCGCGCGGCCGGTCTCGAGACGCTCGTGGCCGGCAACATCGGTCTGCCGGTCCTCGATGCGCTGCGGGCCATGGAGCAGGGTGTGCGTCCCCTGCCGGAGGCCATCGTGCTGGAGCTTTCCAGCTTCCAGCTCGAAACCACGGCGTCCCTCCGGACGGATGCCGCGGCGGTGCTCAATCTCTCCGAAGACCATCTCGACCGATATGCGGGCATGGCCGAGTACGGTCGGGCCAAGGCGCGCATCTTTCTCGGTGCCCGGGTGGCCATCGTCAATCGCGACGATGCGGCGACCCTCGCGATGCCGCCGGCAGAGCTGACCGTGCGGACGTTCGGCACCACGGCACCAGCCGGAGACCGGGACTGGGGCCTCGTCCCCGATGGCGGCGATGCCTGGCTCGCGGAAGGCACGCGGCGCGTCATGAAGGCCTCGGCGCTCGTCGTGGCCGGAAAGCACAACGCGGCCAATGCACTCGCGGCGCTCGCGCTCGTGCGCGCGGCGGGCATCGACGACCCGCGGATGATCGCCGCCCTTGCCCGGTTCCCCGGGCTGCCCCATCGCGTGGAGTTCGTCGCCGAGATCGACGGGCGACGCTTCTACGACGACTCGAAGGGCACGAACGTGGGCGCCACCGTCGCAGCACTGACCGGCATGCGCGAGCCCGTCGTGCTGATCGCGGGTGGCGATGGCAAGGGGCAGGACTTCTCGCCGCTCGGTCCCGCCGCCGCGACCCACGCGCGCGCCGTGGTGCTGATCGGCCGTGACCGCGACCTGATCGCCGCACCGCTCGCCGCCCACGGCGTCCGGCATGAGCGCGCCGACGACATGGACGACGCGGTGCATCGCGCCTTCGACGTTTCGGAGACGGGGGACGCCGTGCTTCTCTCGCCCGCGTGCGCGAGCTTCGACATGTTCCGCAACTACGAGCATCGCGCGCAGGTGTTCCGCGACGCCGTGGTCCAACTCGGCGTGCGGTCGGCATGCTAGTCGACGCGCTGAAGCGCCCCACGATCATGCCGGCGCTCGACGGCTCGCTCCTGTGGTCGGTGATCCTGCTGCTCGCGATCGGTCTCGTGATGGTCTATTCGGCATCGATCGCCACGGCGGAGGCTGGCCGGCTCACCAACTTCCAGCCGACCTACTACCTCACCCGCCACGGCATCTTTCTCGCGCTGGGCATCGTCGCCGGATTCGTGGTCTTCCAGGTTCCCGTGCACGTGTGGCAGAAGGCCGCGCCGTACCTCTTCGTTGCTGCCGCTGTCCTGCTGATCGCCGTGCTGATCCCGGGCATCGGTCGTGTCGTGAACGGAAGCCAGCGATGGCTGCGTCTGGCGGGTATCAATCTGCAGCCGTCCGAACTGGCCAAGCTCGCCGTCGTGCTGTACGCCGCCGACTACACGGTGCGCAAGGCGGCATTCATGGGCAGCTTCCGCAAGGGCTTCCTGCCGATGGCCGGGGTGATGCTGTTCGCCGGCACGCTGCTGCTGCTGGAGCCCGACTTCGGGGCCTTCGCCGTCATCACGATCATCGCGATGGGCGTGCTCTTCCTCGGCGGGATGAACTGGCGGCTATTCGTCGCGCTGGTGATCGTGCTCCTGATCGCGTTCGTCGCGCTCATCTGGATCGCCCCGTACCGTCTGCAGCGCGTCGCGGGCTTCCTCAACCCGTGGGCCGACCCGTTCGACACCGGGTACCAGTTGTCGCACGCACTGATCGCGTTCGGTCGCGGTGAATGGCTGGGCGTCGGTCTCGGCGCGAGCGTCGAGAAGCTCTTCTACCTGCCGGAGGCGCACACCGACTTCCTGCTCGCCGTGATCGGGGAGGAGTTGGGCTTCGCCGGTGTCATCGTGGTCCTCGCCCTCTTCGCCTGGCTGGTGACGCGTGCCTTCGCCATCGGCAAGCAGGCGGTGCGCCTCGAGCGCTACTACGCCGCGCTCGTCGCGCAGGGCATCGGTCTCTGGCTCGGTGCCCAGGCTCTCATCAACATGGGGGTGAACCTGGGAGTGCTGCCGACCAAAGGCCTCACGCTTCCGCTGCTGTCGTTCGGAGGCAGCGGGCTCGTCGCGAACATCGCGGCCGTGGCCATCCTCCTGCGCGTGGACTTCGAATCCCGCCAGCTGATGCTCGGGAGGGCCGTATGACCACGGCGACGACCGATGCAGTGAACGTCGCGACGCGGACCATGCTCGTGATGGCCGGCGGCACCGGCGGACACATCATGCCGGCACTCGCCGTGGCCGACGTCCTTCGCGAGCGCGGTTGGCGCATCGTCTGGCTGGGCTCGCGGCAGGGCATGGAGGCCGACCTCGTGCCCAAGCGCGGCTACCCGGTCGAGTACATCCGCTTCGCGGGTCTGCGCGGCAAGGGCCTCGTCCGCAAGGCGCTGCTTCCGCTCAATCTGCTGATCGCGTTCTGGCAGTGCGCGCGCGTGATCTTCCGCGTGCGGCCCGATGTGGTGCTCGGACTGGGCGGGTACATCTCGTTCCCCGGCGGCATGATGGCTGCGCTGCTCGGCCGTCCGCTGGTGCTGCACGAGCAGAACGCCATCGCCGGTCTTGCCAACAAGGTTCTCGCGCAGGTCGCGGATCGAAGGCTCGTGGGCTTCCCGAAGGTGCTCGCCAAAGCGGCGTGGGTGGGCAATCCGGTGCGTGGCGCGATCGTCGCGCTGCCCTCGCCGGATGCGCGCTTCGCCGGACGTGCCGGACGGCTTCGCCTGCTGGTGGTGGGCGGCAGCCTCGGCGCGCAGGCGCTGAACGAAGTCGTACCGGCGGCCCTCGCGAAACTGGCACCCGACGCGCGGCCTGCAGTGCGTCATCAGGCCGGCACGCGCCACATCGAAGCACTGCGAGCGAACTACGCGCGCGCCGGGGTGGACGGCGAGTGTGTGGCGTTCATCGACGACATGGCGGCGGCGCTCGGCGAGGCCGACTGCGTGATCTGCCGTTCGGGCGCCCTCACGGTGGCCGAAGTGGCTGCAGCAGGTGTCGCTGCGATCTTCGTGCCTTTCCCGTTTGCTGTGGACGATCACCAGACCGCCAACGCGCGGTTCCTCTCGGACCAGGGCGCGGCCCTGCTCGTCCCCCAGAAAGAACTGACCCCGCAGCGACTCGCCGAGACCCTCGCCGGGTTCACCCGCGAGAAGCTGCTCGAGATGGCCCGCCGCGCCCGTGCGCTGGCGAAGCCCGATGCCGCGGTGGCCGTGGCCGATGTCTGTGTGGAGCTTGCAGGCGCATGAAGCACAAGGTGAAGCGCGTGCATTTCGTCGGGATCGGCGGAGCCGGCATGAGCGGTATCGCCGAGGTGATGCTGAACCTCGGGTATCAGGTGAGCGGTTCCGACCTCGCCGATGGCGCGATGACCCAGCGCCTGCGCGCGGGCGGCGCCGAGATCTTCATCGGGCACGACGCCGCGAACGTCGCGGGTGCCGATGCCGTTGTGGTCTCGACCGCCGTGAAGGCCGAGAACGTCGAGGTCGCCGCAGCGCGTGCGCGCCGTGTGCCGGTGGTGCCGCGCGCGCTGATGCTCGCGGAACTGATGCGTCTCAAGCAGGGAATCGCGGTGGCCGGCACGCACGGCAAGACGACAACCACGTCGCTCGTCGCGAGCGTGCTTGCGGAGGCGGGCATGGATCCGACCTTCGTGATCGGCGGTCGGCTCGAGGCCGCAGGCTCCAATGCGAAGCTGGGTACCGGCGAGTTCATCGTGGTCGAGGCGGACGAATCCGACGCGTCGTTCCTGTATCTCCAGCCCGTGCTCGCCGTCGTGACGAACATCGATGCCGATCACATGGAGACCTACGGCCACGACTTCGCGAAGCTGCGCCAGGCCTTCCTGGACTTCCTCCAGCATCTGCCCTTCTACGGGATGGCGATGCTGTGCATCGATGATCCGAACGTGCGCTCGATCCTGCCGATCGTGTCGAAGCCGGTCACCACGTATGGGCTCTCCGAGGACGCCCAGGTGCGCGCAGTCGACGTGCGTGCCGAGAGCGGCCGCATGCGGTTCCGCGTGCAGCGCGCCGCGAACGGCACGCCGGCCCGCGAGCTGGACGTCGTCCTGAACCTCCCTGGCATCCACAACGTCCAGAACGCGCTGGCTGCCATCGCGGTGGGGATCGAGGTCGGCGCCTCCGATGCCGCGATCGTGCGCGCGCTCGCCGAGTTCCGCGGTGTCGGAAGGCGCTTCCAGCACTACGGCGAGATCACGGCGGCCAACGGCGGCACGTTCACGCTCGTCGACGACTATGGCCATCATCCGGTGGAGATGTCGGCGACGCTCGCCGCGGCGCGCGGTGCGTACCCCGGACGCCGCTTGGTGCTCGTGTTCCAGCCGCACCGCTACACCCGCACGCGCGACGTGTTCGAGGACTTCGTGAAGGTGCTGTCTTCCGTCGACGTTCTTCTGCTGACCGAGGTCTACGCGGCCGGCGAGCAGCCGATCGTGGCCGCGGATGGGCGCTCGCTCGCTCGCGCCGTGCGCGTGCAGGGCAAGGTGGAACCCGTCTTCGTCGAGCAGTGGAAGGATCTCCCCGCGGCCGTACTCGATCTGGCGCGCGATGGCGATGTGGTCGTCACCATGGGTGCGGGCTCCATCGGCCAGGTGCCAGGTCTTGTGCACGCCGCAGCGGCGGAGCGTGTGGAGCAATGAACATGGCCGACGCCCTGACGCTCCTCACCGATGGCCTGCGCGGCGTGCTGCGGTTCCACGAACCGATGCATCGCCACACGAGCTGGCGCGCCGGTGGTGCGGCCGACCGCGCGTACACACCCGCCGACGCGGAGGACCTCGCCGTCTTCCTCGCGCGTCTGCCCGCCGACGAACCACTGCTCTTCGCGGGGCTGGGGAGCAACCTGCTCGTGCGTGACGGCGGTTTCCGCGGCACGGTCGTGTTCCTGCACGGCGCCCTGGGAAGCATCGAGATGCGCGGCGATGGTCTCGTGTTCGCAGAAGCCGGCGTCGCCAGTCCGAAGGTGGCGCGCTTCGCCTCGATGCATGCGTTCGAGGGTGCCGAATTTCTTGCGGGCATCCCCGGCACGGTTGGCGGAGCGCTCGCGATGAACGCGGGCTGCTACGGCAGCGAGACCTGGGAGCGGGTCGCCAAGGTGCTGGTGATCGATCGGCGCGGTGCGGTGCGGGAACGCACACCGGACGCGTACGCCATCGGCTACCGTCACTGCGCGCTGCGCGATGCCGCAGCCGGTGACGAATGGTTCCTCGGTGCGTGGTTCGAGTTCGTGCCGGGGGACGGCGATGCCGCCCGGGCGCGCATCAAGGAGTTCCTGTCGCGCCGTATCGCGACCCAGCCCCTCGGACAGCCGAACGCGGGCTCGGTATTCCGCAATCCGCCCGGCGACCACGCGGCGCGGCTCATCCAATCGTGCGGGCTCAAGGGTCACCGCATCGGCGGCGCCGAGGTCTCGACGAAGCACGCGAACTTCATCGTGAACACCGGCGCGGCCACCGCGGCTGACATCGAACAACTCATCCAGCACGTGCGCGAGACGGTGTGGCGCGAGTGCGCCGTGCGCCTCGAACCCGAGGTGCGGATCGTGGGGCAGTCGGAGGGCATGCAGTGACGACGGAATTCGGAAAGGTGGCGGTGCTCTTCGGCGGCCGGTCCGCCGAGCGCGAGATCTCGCTGCTGTCCGGCAATGCGGTGCTGGAGGCGTTGTTGCGCGCCGGTGTCGACGCGCACGCCTTCGACCCGGCCACGCGCCCGCTGCACGAACTGCAGCGCGACGGCTTCTCCCGCGTGTTCATCGCCCTGCACGGCCGATACGGCGAGGACGGCACGGTGCAGGGTGCGCTCGAGCTGATGGGGATTCCGTACACCGGCAGCGGCGTGATGGCCTCCGCGCTCAGCATGGATAAGGTCCGTACGAAGATGGTCTGGGTGGCTGCGGGCCTGCCCACGCCCCGCTGGGCGACGCTGGGCGCTGACACCGACTGGGCGGCCGTCGTGGAGAAGCTCGGACTTCCGCTCATCGTGAAGCCGGCCCGCGAGGGATCCACGCTCGGCCTCACCAAGGTGGTGAGCGCGGAACAACTCCCCGAGGCCTACGCACTCGCCTTGAAGTTCGACCGGATGATCCTCGCCGAGGAGTTCGTCGCCGGGCAGGAGTTGACGGCGGCATTCCTGGGCACGCGGGCCTTGCCGCTGGTGCGCATCGAAGCGCCGCAAGGCAACTACGACTACCAGAACAAGTATTTCAGCGACGAGACCCGCTACTACTGCCCGAGCGGCCTGCCGGAGGCCGTCGAGGCGGAGATGCAGGCACTCGTGATGCGCTCGGTGGACGCGCTGGGTTGCGAAGGATGGGGCCGCGCGGACCTCATCCGCCGCGCCGACGGCAGCGTGGCGCTGCTCGAGATGAACACGTCGCCGGGCATGACCGGCCACAGCCTCGTACCGATGGCGGCGCGTGCGGCAGGCATCGAGTTCGATCAGCTGGTGCTGTCGATCCTGGAGCTGGCCCATGTGGGATAGGCCCGAGATCCTGACCGTGGTGGCGAACTTCCTCTACGGAATCGCAGCGGTCGCGCTCATGTACATCCTGCTGCTCACGGCGATCCACCTCCCGGTGTTTCCCGTGCGCGAGGTGGAGGTCATGGGCAGCATCTCGAAGGTGACGAGGGCACAGATCGATGCGGTCGTGCATCGCGAGTTGCGCGGCAATTTCTTCACGATCCAGCTCGACGCTTCTCGCGGTGCATTCGAGAAGCTTCCCTGGGTGCGCAGCGTCCAGGTGCGGCGCCAGTGGCCGGACCGGCTCGAAGTGGCACTCGAGGAGCACGAGGCCATCGCGCGGTGGGGCACCGACGAACTCGTGAACACGCATGGCGAGATCTTCGCTGCCGCGTCGGACGCGAAGCTGCCGGTGTTCCATGGACCGCGGGACGTGGCGGCGGACATCACGTCGAACTATCGGACGTTCGGCGAGCTGCTCGCGCCGCTGCAGCTGCACGTGGCCGAGGTGGAGGTGTCGGAGCGCCGTGCCTGGCGGGTGCGGCTGGCGGAGGGCATGACGCTGGAGCTGGGGCGCGACCAGCTGACCGCGCGGCTCGGCAAGTTCGTCTCCGCATACGCGGAGAGCTTGGGTCGCATGAATGAACGGCCGCAGATCGTGGATCTGCGTTATCCGAACGGCTTCGCGGTGCGGATGAAGGCCATGGGCAACGGGGCTTGAAGAGGAGCAGCACGCGATGGATCTCGCCGAACACAAACGAATGACGCTGTCGACCAAGGGCAAGGAAGCCCGCAACCTCATGGTGGGTCTGGACATCGGCACGTCCAAGATCATCGCCATCGTCGCCGAGGCGAAGCCCGACGGGGGCTTCGAGATCGTCGGGATGGGCAGCCATCCGTCCCGCGGCCTGAAGAAGGGCGTCGTGGTGAACATCGAGTCCACCGTGAACGCCATCCAGCGCGCGCTGGAGGAGGCGGAGCTGATGGCCGACTGCAAGATCAAGGAGGTCTACACCGGCATCGCGGGGAGCCACATCAAGAGCTTCAACTCCCACGGCATGGTGGCGATCAAGGACCGCGAGGTGACGCAGCAGGACGTCGATCGCGTCATCGAGACGGCGAAGGCGGTGAACATCCCGACCGATCAGCAGATCCTCCACGTGCTCAACCAGGAGTTCGTGATCGATGGCCAGGAGGATGTGCGCGAGCCGATCGGGATGGCCGGCGTGCGGCTCGAGGTGAAGGTGCACATCGTGACCGGCGCGGTGTCCGCGGCACAGAACATCCTGAAGTGTGTGCGCCGCTGCGGCCTCGAAGTGCGCGACCTCATCCTGCAGCCACTCGCATCCGCCGGCGCGACGCTATCCGAGGACGAGAAGGATCTCGGCGTCGCCCTGGTCGACATCGGCGGAGGGACTGCCGACATCGCGGTGTTCACGCATGGCGCGATTCGCCACACGGCGGTGATCCCGATCGCCGGTGACCAGATCACGAACGACATCGCGATGGCGCTCCGTACGCCCACGAAGGACGCCGAGGAGATCAAGCGCAAGTACGGATGTGCGCTCCGGCAGCTCGCGGATCCGGCGGAAATGGTCGAGGTGCCCGGCGTCGGCGATCGCGATCCGCGACTGCTGTCGCGCCAGACGCTCGCGGAAGTGATCGAGCCGCGCGTCGAGGAGCTGTACTCGCTGGTCCAGGCGGAACTGCGACGGAGCGGCTACGAGGATCTCCTGTCGTCCGGCATCGTCATCACCGGTGGCAGCGCAGGCATGCAAGGCATGGTCGAGCTTGGCGAGGAGGTCTTCCACATGCCGGTGCGACTCGGCGTGCCGAACTATCTGGGTCCGCTGGCCGAGGTGGTGCGCGGCCCCAGGAATTCCACCGGCATCGGGCTGCTGATGGCGGCGCACGAACAACAGAAGAGAAGAGATCTGGTGAAGCTGTCGAGCGGCAGCTTCCAGCAGGTGTTCACACGCATGAAGGAATGGTTCGCGGTCAATTTCTGACGCGGCACGGGCAACGCAGTTCAACTTTCGATTCGCACCCACCCAGCACGAGGAGCCACAAAAATGTTCGAGATCATCGATACCCAACCCCAGGAAGCTGTCATCAAGGTGATTGGCGTGGGCGGCTGCGGCGGCAACGCTGTGGACCACATGATCGACCGCGGCGTCGACGGCGTGGAGTTCATCTGCCTGAACACCGACGCGCAGGCTTTGAAGCGCAATCGCGCGAATCGCGTTCTGCAACTCGGTGGCGATGTCACGAAGGGTCTCGGGGCGGGTGCCAACCCCGAGGTGGGCAAGCGGGCCGCCATGGAAGATCGCGAGCGCATCGTCGAATTGATCGAAGGCGCGGACATGCTGTTTCTGACCGCTGGCATGGGTGGCGGGACGGGCACCGGCGCGGCCCCGATCGTGGCCGAGGTGGCCCGTGAACTGGGGATTCTCACGGTGGCCGTGGTGACCAAGCCGTTCTCGTTCGAAGGCAAGCGTCTGCGCGTGGCGCAGCAGGGCCTCGAGGAACTCGGCCGTCACGTCGATTCGTTGATCGTGATTCCGAACGACAAGCTGATGGCCGTGCTCGGAGAGGACATCTCGATGCTCGACGCCTTCAAGGCCGCGAACAGCGTCCTGCACGGCGCGGTCGCCGGCATCGCCGAAGTGATCAAGTGCCCGGGTCTGGTGAACGTCGACTTCGCCGACGTGCGCACGGTGATGTCCGAGATGGGCATGGCGATGATGGGCTCGGCGATGGCCTCCGGACCGCACCGCGCCGCCGAGGCGGCAGAGCAGGCCGTCGCGAGCCCGCTGCTCGAGGATGTCAACCTGGCGGGTGCCCGAGGCGTGCTGGTCAACATCACGGCCAGCACCAATCTGAAGATGAAGGAAGTGCACGAGGTGATGAACACCATCAAGGGATTCACGGCCGAGGACGCGACCGTGATCGTCGGCACCGTCATCGACGAGACGCTCGGCGAAAATCTGCGCGTGACCATGGTGGCCACCGGTCTTGGTTCCCCGGTCACCCGTCAGCAGGCGAAGCCGTTGCAGGTCATCCGGACCGGCACCGATCCGTCGCCCCTCGTGTCAGAGCCGAACTACGGGGATCTGGATACCCCCGCAGTGATCCGTCGGCGCAACCGCGACGCGACCATCGAAGCCATGAAGCAGTCCGGCATCGAAACGCTCGACATCCCGGCCTTCCTGCGGAAGCAGGCCGACTGAGGTTGGTGATGCTGTCGTCAGGGGCGCCGGTCTCCGCGGATCGGCGCTGTGATACCCTTTTCTCCCTGTGATCAACGACATGCCCGACTCCCCGAAAGTGCCCTCCGAAATGCTCCGCCAGAGAACCCTGAAGAACGTCGTACGCGCGACCGGCGTAGGCCTGCACACCGGCGAGAAGGTGGTGCTCACGTTGCGGCCCGCAGCGCCGTCGACCGGTATCGTCTTCCATCGCGTCGATCTGCCGGTGCCTGTCGACATCGCGGCGGAACCCTACGCGGTGAAGGACACGCGGTTGTCATCCTGCCTGGAGCAGGACGGCGCAAGGGTGTCGACAGTGGAGCACCTCATGTCGGCACTGGCGGGTCTGGGCATCGACAATGTCCACATCGATCTCACCTCGGCCGAGGTGCCGATCATGGACGGGAGCGCGGCGCCCTTCGTGTTCCTCATCCAGTCGGCGGGCGTCGAGGAACAGAACGTCCCGAAGAAGTTCATCCGCGTCCGCGAATCGGTCGAGGTGCGCCACGGCGACAAATGGGCGCGGCTCGATCCCCACGACGGTTTCCGGCTCGAGTTCTCGATCGACTTCCGGCACCCCGCCTTCGATATCACGGGCAACCGCGTGGTCGTGGACTTCGCGACGAATTCCTACGTGAAGGAAGTGAGCCGCGCCCGGACGTTCGGGTTCATGCACGAGGTCGAGAGCATGCGCGCCCAGGGGCTGGCGCTCGGCGGCAGCCTCGACAACGCGATCGTGATGGACGAGTACCGGGTGCTCAACGCCGACGGGCTCCGCTATGAGGATGAGTTCGTGAAGCACAAGGTACTCGACGCGATCGGCGACCTGTACCTCCTCGGGCACCCGCTGATCGGCGCTTTCAGTGCCCACAAGTCCGGGCATGCGCTGAACAATGCGCTGCTCCGTCGCCTACTGGAGGATGAGCGGGCCTGGGAGTTCGCCGAGTTCCCCGAAAGCGCGTCCGCGCCGGCGTTCGCGCAACTGCAGGCCCAGGCGGTCTGACGGCGGCCGGAGGCGTCGCGACCCGCGGCTTCCGATGTTGATCCTCCGGATCGCCGGTTTCCTGCTGCTGCTGTCCATCGGGGGTGCACTCGCGTTCTTCGCCATCACCCGCGACCGTCGCTATCTGGCATTGGCAGGCCGCATCTTCCGGGTGTCCCTCTACTTCGCCGCCGCCTTCATGGCGTTCTATGTGCTGGAGCGGATCATCCTCGTGGTTTGAGCGGATCTTCGCGTTGACGGCCCAGCATCCGTTCGAGGGCGCTTCGCAAGGGGGAAGGTTGGATCTCCGCAGCGAGATGACTGAGCGCCTCGCGGGCCGCGGGACTCACGACCGCGTGTTTTTCGTGGGCCTCGGGCCGGGGCGCAGGTGGCCGTGTCAGGACGCGCAACTCGGAAACGTCGAGCCCCTTGGCGCGCAGTGCCGTCAGGAGACTTGGCCCCATGAGCCTGAGGCGGTGCGCGGCCGGCCCCGACAGCGCCGAGACGAAGACGATGCCTTCCCTGACGTTGACGAGGTCGGTGGTTCCGGAAAAGTTCTTCGGCAGGCAGCGCCGGTACACCGCCTGCAGCCGCAGGAGTTCCTCCGCGTGAACGGCGATCGCGTTCGAGCGGGCAAGGTTGCTCACCCACTCGGCCACGGGCTTGCCGCCGGTCGGACGTCCGTTCGTTCGGTTCATCGGTGACTCGTCTGAAGGCGTGGAGAAAGGGGGCGACCAAGACTGGGATCCGGGGCGAAAACGCCCCCGCTCGGACGGCAGGTTCGCAAGGTCGGTATGGTATATTCGGCCGCTTCGATCGTGGTCTCCGCTGGACATCACTGGTGTGAAGGCGAGTGATATTTCCGGTCGCCAGGGTGCTCGCTCTGGCGGCAGGCTCGAAGGCCTGATCGAGGTCGGGTTTGCGGGTGGGTCAGGAGCCTCCGATGTCCTCCACCACCCGATCGATCCGCCCCGGGATCCGCTGGCCCAGGCTTGTGGGTGTCCAGGAAACCGGAGGCGGCCGAATTCCAGCATCGAGGGGTGAGACAGGAGTGCTCACCCCTCGATGCGTTTTCAAGGCGTCCAACGCTCGTCATTGCTCATGATCGCCAATCTGCTCAAGAAGGTGTTCGGCAGTCGCAACGATCGTCTGATCAAGAAGTACATGCAGACCGTGCGCGCCATCAACGCGCTGGAACCGTCGCTCGAGAAGTTGAGCGACGACGCGCTGCGGGGTCGGACGGAAGAATTCAAGGCGCGCCTCGCGAAGGGGGAGACGCTCGACCAGATCCTCCCGGAGGCGTTTGCCACCGTGCGAGAGGCCAGTCGCCGCGTGCTCGGGATGCGGCACTTCGACGTCCAGCTCGTCGGCGGCATGGTGCTCCACGAGGGCAAGATCGCCGAGATGCGCACCGGCGAGGGCAAGACACTCGTCGCGACGCTGCCCGCCTACCTGAACGCGCTCGCCGGTACGGGCGTCCACGTGGTGACCGTCAACGATTACCTCGCCAGCCGGGACGCGGCCTGGATGGGCAAGCTCTACGGGTTCCTCGGCATGAAGGTCGGGGTGAACCTTTCGCAGATGGAGCACGGCCTCAAGCAGGAGGCCTACGCCGCGGACATCACCTACGGCACGAACAACGAGTTCGGGTTCGACTATCTCCGCGACAACATGGTGTACCACACGGCGGAACGCGTGCAGCGCACCCTCGTGTTCGCGATCGTCGACGAGGTGGACTCGATCCTCATCGACGAGGCGCGCACCCCGCTCATCATTTCCGGTCAGGCGGAAGACACCGGTGACCTGTACGTCCGCGTGAACCGCATCGTGCCGTCCCTCGCCCGCGTGGCCGAGGAGAACGGCCCCGGCGACTTCACGGTCGACGAGAAGGCGCACCAGGTGCTGCTCACCGAGGCCGGGCACGAGAACGCCGAACGCCTGCTGACCGAAGCTGGCCTCCTGGCGGAGGGCAGCAGCCTGTACGACGCGGTGAACATCGGTCTGATGCACCATGTCTACGCCGCTCTGCGCGCCCACGCCCTGTTCCATCGGGACCAGCACTACGTGGTGCAGGATGGCGAAGTCACCATCGTCGACGAGTTCACGGGCCGTCTGATGTCGGGGCGCCGTTGGTCGGATGGCCTTCACCAGGCCGTCGAGGCCAAGGAAGGCGTCGCCATCCAGCGCGAGAGCCAGACGCTTGCCTCCATCACGTTCCAGAACTATTTCCGCATGTACCGCAAGCTTGCGGGGATGACCGGAACGGCCGACACCGAGGCCTTCGAGTTCCAGCACATCTACGGTCTCGAGACCGTGATCGTCCCGACGCATCGGCCCATGGTCCGCCAGGACCGCATGGACCAGGTCTTCCAGACCAACAAGGAAAAGAACGACGCGATCGTCAAGGACATCCGGGAGTGCTACGACCGCGGGCAGCCCGTGCTCGTCGGCACCACGTCCATCGAGGCGTCGGAGATCCTCTCCGAGCTGCTCACCCGCGAGAAGCTGCCGCATCAGGTCCTGAACGCGAAGCAGCATGCGCGGGAAGCGGAGATCGTGGTCCAGGCCGGTCGCCCGAAGATGATCACGATCGCGACGAACATGGCGGGTCGCGGCACCGACATCGTCCTGGGTGGCAATCCGGAACCGGACATCCAGAAAGTGATGGCCGATCCGAACCTGGATGACGCTGCGAAGCAGGCGAAGGTCGCGAAGATCCGCGCCGACTGGCAGGTGGTGCACGATCAGGTGCTCGCCCTGGGCGGTCTCCACATCGTGGGCACCGAGCGTCACGAATCCCGGCGGGTCGACAACCAGCTGCGCGGCCGGTCCGGTCGTCAGGGTGACCCCGGTTCCAGCCGCTTCTTCCTGTCGCTCCAGGATCCCTTGCTGCGCATCTTCGCGTCCGATCGGGTCGCGTGGATCATGCAGAAGCTGAAGATGCCCGAGGGCGAGGCGATCGAGTCGCCGCTCGTCACCCGGGCCATCGAGAATGCGCAGCGCAAGGTCGAGGCGCGCAACTTCGACATCCGCAAGCAGCTGCTCGAGTACGACGACGTTTCGAACGATCAGCGGAAGGTCATCTATCAGCAGCGGAACGAGTTGCTGGAGAGCGCCGATGTCACCGAGACGATCGTCGCGCTTCGCGAGGGCGCCGTGGCCGACATCGTGGCCACCCACGTGCCGCCCGAGAGCGTCGAGGAGCAGTGGGACATCCCGGGGCTCGAAGTGGCGCTGGAAGCCGAGCTGGGCGTGAAGATCCCCGTTGGCCAGTGGACCGCCAGCGACGACAAGTTGGACGAGCAGGACATCAAGAATCGGGTGCTGGCGGAGATCGGCGCTGCCTATTCGGCCAAGATCGCGGCGGTCGACCAGGAGAGCTGGCACCAGTACGAGCGTGGCGTGATGCTGCAGAGCCTCGACACGCACTGGCGCGAGCATCTCTCGGCCCTCGACCATCTTCGGCAGGGCATCCACCTCCGCGGTTACGCGCAGAAGAATCCGAAGCAGGAATACAAGCGGGAAGCCTTCGAGCTGTTCTCGATGCTGCTGGAGACGGTGCGCAACGAGGTCACGCGCCTGTTGATGATGGTGCAGATCCGCAGCGAGGCCGATGTGGCGCAGGCGCAGGCGATCGCCGAGGAGCCTGTGCATCTCGAGAACGTGCGCTACCAGCATGCCGACTTCGATGAAGCCCTTGCGACTGCACCGGGCGACGACAAGCAGGAGCCCACCCGGGCACCGTTGAAAGTCGGGCGCAACGATCCGTGCCCATGCGGCTCGGGCAAGAAGTACAAGCAATGCCACGGGAAGCTCGCCTGACCCGTTGACCCTGCCGGGCGACCGCCGCGCCGGTGGTCGTTCCGGTGGCCGGTGCCGGCCACTGCCGATCATCGCTGCGTGCCGTGGCCCGGATCTTCATCCCTCGTTCACGGACCCTCACGCGCATGGCCGTCAACCTCGTGCCTCCCCGCAATGAAGACCTCCATCCCGTGGCCGGCGTCGAGCTGGGTTTCGCGGAGGCGGGCATCCGCAAGGCGAATCGCCGCGATCTGATGCTCATGCGCTTCGCGCCGGGTACGCGCATCGCCGGCGTGTTCACGCAGAACAGCTTTGCCGCGGCCCCGGTACAGACCTGTCGCCGCCACCTCGACGCGCGGGAAGCGTTTCGTGGGCTCGTCGTGAACGCCGGCAATGCGAACTGCGGCACTGGCGAAGCCGGGCTTCGAGCTTCGCGCATCACCTGCGAGGCCGCAGCGCGGCTCCTGGGCTGCACTCCCGAGGAGATCCTGCCGTTCTCCACCGGCGTGATCCTGGAGCCTCTGCCCGTGGAACGTATCGAGCGGGCGCTGCCCGACTGCGTTGCTTCGCTGGGTGCCGACCGCTGGGCCGATGCCGCTTCCGCGATCATGACCACGGATACCGTCCCCAAGGGTGTCTCCGTGCAGGCCGATGTCGGCGGCCGCACCGTGACCGTCACCGGCATCGCGAAGGGCGTCGGCATGCTGCAGCCGAACATGGCGACCATGCTCGCCTTCGTCGCGACGGATGCCACCGTGAGCCGCCCGATGCTCGACCGGCTCGTGCGCGAGGTCGCCGATGCGTCCTTCAACCGCGTGACCGTGGACGGTGACACCTCCACTAATGATTCCTTCGTGCTCGTCGCCACCGGTCATGCCGGGGGCAGCGAGATCGTCTCCGCCGACTCCCCGGCCTACGCCGCACTGCGCGCAGCGCTCGTGCACGTGGCGGCGCCGCTCGCGCAGGCGATTGCCCGCGACGGTGAGGGCGCGACCAAATTCATCACCGTGACCGTCGAAGGCGGGCGCGATGAAGCCGAGGCGCTGCGCGTGGCCCGATCGATCGCGAACTCCCCGCTCGTGAAGACGGCGTTCTTCGCATCCGACCCGAATCTCGGACGCCTGCTGATGGCCATCGGCAATGCGGGCGTGGACGATCTCGACACGGCAGGCGTCGACCTCTGGCTGGGCGACGTCCGTGTCATCGACCGCGGCGGGCGCGCAGCGTCCTACCGGGAGGAGGACGGTGCCCGCGTGATGCAACCGGCGGAGATCACCGTCCGGGTCGCCCTGGGCCGGGGCAGTGCATCCACCACCGTGTGGACCTGCGACTATTCCTACGACTACGTGAAGATCAATGCCGAGTACCGCACCTGACAGCGCCGGCTTCGCCGCGCTCATCGCCCGCGCCGAAGGTCTCCTCGGCCGGCTCGAGGCCTTCCTGCCCCGCGAGGTCCCGCTGCCGGACCTCGATGAGTCCATCGCCTTCCGGTGGCGCCGCCGCGGCAACACCGGTGCGCTCGTGCCGGTGTCGCATCCGCATCGCATCACCCTCGAGGATCTCCAGGGCGTCGAAGCGCAGGCGGCGCTGATCGATGCGAACACCCGGCAGTTCGTGGCGGGTCTCACCGCCAACAACGTCCTGCTGACAGGGGCACGCGGCACCGGCAAGTCTTCGCTCGTGAAGGCCGTCCTCAACAGATATGCGCCGCAGGGCCTGCGCCTCATCGAGGTCGAGAAGTCCGACCTCGTGGATCTTCCCGAGATCGTCGAGATGGTCGGCGAGAAGCCGCAGCGCTTCGTGGTGTTCTGCGATGACCTCTCGTTCGAGTCCGATGAGCCCGGCTACAAGGCGCTGAAGGCGATCCTAGACGGCTCCATCGCGGCCACCTCCGAGAACGTGCTGATCTACGCCACGTCGAACCGCCGCCACCTGATGCCCGAGTACATGCACGAGAACCTCGAGACGAAGTACATCGGCGACGAGGTGCATCCGGGCGAGACCGTGGAGGAGAAGATCTCGCTGTCCGAGCGCTTCGGACTGTGGGTGTCGTTCTATCCGTTCGACCAGGACCACTATCTGTCGATCGCCCGGTACTGGGTCGAGCGTCTCGGCGTCACGCCTTCCAGCGAGGAGGAGCTGCGCCGCGAAGCCCTCCAATGGGCGCTCTCGCGCGGATCGCGCAGCGGCCGTGTGGCCTGGCACTTCGCCCGGGACTACGCCGGTCGACAACAGCTCGCGAAACTCGACGCCACCCCAGCGCCGTGACGGGCGACGCATCGGGCGAACGCTGGATCGAGGTGGCGGCAGCCGTCATCGAACGTGACGACGGAAGCTTCCTCCTCGCGCAGCGACCTGCCGGGAAAGTCTACGAGGGTTGGTGGGAGTTTCCCGGCGGGAAGGTGGAATCCGGCGAGGCTGTGGCGCACGCACTCGGCCGCGAATTGGAGGAGGAACTCGGCGTCGAGGTCCTCTCGGCCTACCCCTGGATCTGCCGCACGTTCCGTTATCCGCACGGCAACGTGCGGCTGCACTTCTTCCGCGTGACGCAGTGGCGCGGCGAGCCGCTGTCGCGCGAAGGTCAGGCATTCGCGTGGCAGACGCTGCCCGATCTCACGGTGACGCCCATCCTGCCGGCGAACGGTCCGATCCTGGCGTCCCTCGCGTTGCCGCTGGTCATGGGCATCACGCCGGCAGGGGCGCACGATGCGGCTGCGGGCTTCCTGGAAGGCCTCGATTTTGCCCTGTCGCAGGGGCTCCGGCTCGTGCAGATCCGGGCCCATGGCGCTTTGTCCGAGGATCGGATCCAGTTCGCTCGCTCAGTGCTGACACGGGCGCACGCGGCCGGCGCCAAGGTGATTCTGAACGGCACCGCGGACGAGGCATCGGCCGCGGGCGCAGACGGCCTTCACCTCACGGCGAGCGCCCTGCGGAACCTGGAGGCGCGACCCGGTCTTGCGCTCGTCGGGGCTTCGTGCCACGACGCCGCTGAACTGGATCGTGCGGAGTCCCTCGGGCTCGACTATGCGTTGCTGGGCGCCGTGCAGCCGACCGCAACCCATCCGGGTGGAGAGAGCCTGGGTTGGGTCAGGTTCGAGTCGCTCATCGCACGACGCACGCTACCCGTGTACGCCATCGGAGGCCTCGGTCCGGCGGATCTTCACGACGCGCGCACCGCAGGGGCCCACGGCATCGCCTGCATTCGAGGCGCCTGGACCCCGGCGGTCTGAGGTCCTGCCGACCGCCAGACGTCAGTCGCCGGATCGGTCGAAGGCGTCCGTCATCCCCGAGTCGGGCTCTTCCACCGGAATGCTGTAGGCGCCCGAGGCCCATTGGCCGAGATCGATCAGCTTGCAACGTTCCGAGCAGAAGGGGCGCCAGCGATTGTCGGGCGAGTAGAGCGAGAGCCCACTGCATTGTGGGCAGCGGACCTGACGGGGGCGGGGCGACGGGGATGTCATGCGTTGCTGATTGCCGGACGGATACCTGGGGATGGAAGCGCGGTCGCCTCGCTGACACTGACGGAGCCGGGCAAAGAATACGAACCGCCTCAATTTCGCGAGGCGCCTCAACTCCGTGAGGCACCTTGGCTCCGCGAAGCGACTACAGATTGCAGTAGGTCAGCTCGAAGTCCACGTCGCCCTCGTAGGTGCGGCCGCGTTCTGCGCCCTGAGCCTGGGTGAACCGGATGTTGAGGGCGTACTTGTTCGCGCTGACCTCGGGCACGCAGGGATAGTGCGAATCCACGTTCACTCGAAGCATCTGAGCGAGCTTCCCGCCCATCATCTGCTGGAAGAGGCCCTGGGTGGCGCTGGCCGGGCCGGTCTTCCCGCTCTCGCGCAGCAGGCGAAGCACGATGCGCACGCCTTCCTTGAGCGGTCCGAACGGTGCAGCCCACTTGGCGATATCCGCGCGGCGTCCGTCGGCGTCGAGGTTCAGCCAGTAGTGATAAGACGGCAGGTCGAACTCGCACACACCACCGGGGATCCCGATGCGCTGGCGGATGCCCATCAGCCATTCGTTCTCGCGAAGTTCCTGACCGGTCTTGCCGGACGATTGGAACAGGCCGGCATTGGCGTGGTCGATCTCGCCCAGCACCTTGTCGAGTGCTTGCGCCGAGATGGCCGGGTTGCTCCGGAGCGATTCGAGATGCTGCCTCTGCCGCTCGAGCTCCTGCATCATCTCCGACTTGAGGTCGGCTCGACCCGACACTTCCAGGATTTCGAAGAGCGTGACGATTGCCGCGTGGTGTTCGCGACCATCGTCGCAGGCCACGAAGTATTCGAGTTTCTCGTGCAGGTCTTCGAGGCGAAGCAAGGTCCTGACGCGTTCGTTGAGTGGAAACTCGTAGCTGATCACAGCGCGTCCGGCAGGAAATTATTCCGGTGAGTATCGACCAAAGGGGGCACGGAAGTAAACATGCGCACGTCAACTTTGCTGTGTTGCGCGTGCGAGGTAGTCGACGTGGAGCGCCGCGACCCGTGCGTCCAGCGCGGCACGATCCCCGGTGTTGTCGATGACGTCGTCCGCCGCAGCCAGTCTTGCTTCGCGGGACGCCTGGGCGGCGAGGATCTGCACGACCTGATCCCGGTCGAGTCCGCTGCGCGCCATCGTCCGGGCGATCTGTATGGCTTCGGGGACGTCGACCACAGCGACGCGGTCCACCCGCCGAAGATAGTCACCGCTCTCGACGAGCAGCGGTACGACCAGCACGACGTAGGGGCCCTGCGCTTCAGCCACCCGCGTTGCAGAGACCTGCCGGATCAGCGGGTGCAGTATCGCCTCGAGCCGTCTGCGGGCGGTGCCATCGCGGAAGGCCAGATCGCGCATTCGGGCCCGGTCCAGACGGCCGTCAGTGGTCACGACGTCGGGGCCGAAGGCATCTCGGATGGCGTGCATCGCGTCGCCATCGGGCCCGGTGAGTTCATGGGCGATGACGTCGGTGTCCACCACCGATGCGCCGCGGTCAGCGAAGGCGTCGGCAGCAGCGGATTTCCCCGAACCGATCCCGCCGGTCAGACCGACCACGAAGGGCATCAGATCGACGAGAGCCAGTAGTGCACGAGGTCCGACCCCCAGACCATCGCCAGCAACCCGGCCGCAGCGAGGTAGGGACCGAACGGGATGGGCACGCTGCGGCCGTGTCGTGCGAAGACGATCATCGAGATGCCCACGACGGCCCCCACGACGGACGACAGCAGGATGACCACAGGAAGCAGCTTCCATCCGAGAAAAGCGCCGATGGCACCGAGCAGCTTGAAGTCCCCGAATCCCATGCCTTCCTTGCCGGTGAGCAGCTTGAAGCCCCAGTAGACCGACCAGAGGACGAGGTATCCGGCAGCCGCGCCGATGACTGCATCTGTGAGCGGGACGTAGGTGCCTCCAAGGTTCAACAGCAGCCCCAGCCACAGCAGCGGTAGCGTGATGTCGTCGGGCAGGAGCGTGGTGTCGAGGTCGATGAAGGCGGCTGCCACGAGCGCCCAGGCGAAGACGAGGGCACCCGCCAGTGCGAGGCCGTAGCCGAAGTGCAGCGCGAGACCCACGGACAGCGCGCCGGTGAGGGCTTCCACGAGTGGGTACCGGATCGAGATCGGCGTCCGGCACGCGCTGCACTTTCCCCGCAGCGCGATCCAGCTGACCACCGGGATGTTCTGCAAGGCACCGATGCGATGACCGCAGGCCGGGCAGGCAGAACGGGGCACGACGAGGTTGTAGGTCTCAGGCGCAGCGACGGCTTCGCCGCGCAGTTCGGCGCACTGCGCGGCCCAGTCCCGTTCCATCATCTTCGGGAGGCGGTGGATGACCACGTTCAGGAAGCTGCCGACGAGCATGCCGAGCAGCCCGGTGACGGTGGCGAGGAAGGCAGGCGAGGACTGGAGGAGTTCGATCATGCGACCGTGGCGCTGGAAGCGGCGCGGGCTCCCGGGGGAGCCCGCCAGCCGTGTGCGGATCGGAGGGGGATCAGATCGCCTGACCCATCTTGAAGATGGGCAGATACATGGCGACCACCATGCCGCCGATGAGCGTGCCGAGTACCACCATGATCATGGGTTCCATCAGGCTCGAGAGGGCGTCGACAGCGTCGTCCACCTCTCGCTCGAAGAAGTCCGCCACCTTCGAGAGCATGGCATCGAGCGATCCGGATTCCTCGCCGATGGCGACCATCTGCACCACCATGTTCGGAAAGACTTCCGAGTTCTGCATGGCGACGGTGAGGCTGGTGCCGGTCGAGACCTCGCCCTGGATGCGCTTGGTGGCCTCGAAGTAGACGTAGTTGCCAGCGGCCCCCGCGACGGAGTCGAGGGCCTCGACCAGGGGTACCCCCGCGGCGAACATCGTCGACAGCGTCCGGCTCCAGCGGGCGATGGTGGCCTTGCGGATCACCTCGCCGAAGATGGGCACCTTGAGAAAGAGGCGGTCGAGGGCCCACTGCATCTTGACCGACCGCTTCCAGGTGTAGAAGAAGAACCAGAAGCCGCCCCCGATGCCACCGAAGATGATGTACCAGTAGTCGACGAAGAAGTCCGAGAGATTCATCACGAAGACCGTGGGCCCGGGCAGGTCGGCGCCGAAGCTCTTGAAGAGGTCCTTGAACGCCGGGATCACGAAAATCATGATCACGGCGGTGATGATGAAGGCGACGACGATGATCGAGATCGGGTAGAACAGGGCGGCTTTGATCTTGCCCTTGATCGCCATGATCTTTTCTTTGTATGTCGCCAGCCGGTCCAGGAGGCTGTCGAGAATACCGGCCTGCTCGCCGGCCTGGACGAGGTTGCAGAACAGCGCGTCGAAGTAGAGGGGGTACTTGCGGAAGGCAGTGGTCAGGCTGTTGCCGGTCTCGACCTCGCCCTTGATGTCCATGAGCAGCTTGCTGACGGCCGGGTTCGCGTGCCCTTTCCCGACGATGTCGAACGACTGCAGGAGCGGCACTCCGGCCTTCATCATCGTGGCGAGCTGGCGGGTGAAGAGCGCGATGTCCTTCTCGGTGATCTTGCCGCCCATGCCGGTGCGCTGGCGCTTCACCTTCGTGACCTGGATGCCCTGTCGGCGAAGCGTGGAGCGCACCACGGCCTCGCCTCCGGCGCGCAACTCGCCCTTGACCGTCTTGCCGGTCTTGTCGCGGCCTTCCCAGCTGTAGTTGATTTCCTTTACTTCGGGCTTTCGGGCGCTGGCTGCTGCGGTGGCCATGGAGGTCCTCGGGCGGTCTCGGTGCGTGTCGGGTGCCGGGGCTAGGAGCCTGTCGGACTTGGGATGATTCGGCTGCGACAATGGAAGAGCGGTCCGTATTCCGCCGCTTTCTCCTCACGTATTCCCGATACGTTCGTCGAAATCGTCAAAATCTGTCCTCGCTCGCCCACCGTTTCGCTATCGACCACCCAAGCCCGACAGCCGCCTAGGCGTTCGTCACGGCCTCGACCTCTTCAAGCGAGGTCAGGCCTTGCTTGACCTTGAGCAGGCCGGATTGTCGGAGGTCCCGGACGCCTTCGCGTCGGGCCTGTTGCGCAATGTCGATCGCATCACCTCCCTTCATGATGATGCGATTGATCTCTTCGCTGATGGGCATGACCTGGTAGATGCCGACACGTCCCTTGTAGCCCGTATTCTTGCATACCTCGCATCCCACGGCATGGTACGGCGTCCAGGTCCCGTCGAGTTCCTCCTCCTTGAATCCGGCCTGGAGGAGCGCCTCTCGCGGAATCTCGATAGGTTGCTTGCACTCCTTGCACAGGCGGCGTGCGAGACGCTGTGCGGTGATCAGCATCACGCTCGACGCAATGTTGAACGGGGCGATGCCCATGTTGAGCATCCGGGTCAGTGTCGTGGGCGCGTCGTTCGTGTGGAGCGTCGACAGGACCAGGTGGCCCGTCTGGGCCGCCTTGATGGAGATCTCGGCGGTCTCGGTGTCCCGGATCTCGCCCACCATGATGATGTCGGGGTCCTGCCGCAGGAACGATTTCAGTGCCGCCGCAAAGGTGAGCCCCGCCTTGTCGTTCACGTTCACCTGGTTGATCCCAGGGAGGTTGATTTCCGCGGGATCCTCGGCGGTGGAGATGTTGATGCCGGGCTTGTTCAGCAGGTTGAGGCAGGTATAGAGAGACACCGTCTTGCCCGAACCCGTGGGACCGGTCACCAGGACCATGCCGTACGGGCGACCGATCGCGTGCAGCAGGGCCTGCTTCTGGTCGGGCTCGTAGCCCAGGGCCTCGATGCCGAGCGTTGCGCTGGACGGATCCAGGATCCGCATCACGATCTTTTCGCCGAAGAGCGTCGGTAGCGTCGAGACCCGGAAGTCGATCGCCCGCGTCTTCGACAGCACCAGCTTCATCCGGCCGTCCTGGGGGACGCGCTTCTCGGAGATGTCCAGCTTCGATATGACCTTGATCCGTGATGCGATCTTCTCCTTGATCGCGAGCGGCGGCTGCGCGACCTCGTAGAGGATGCCGTCCGTGCGATACCGGATCCGGTAGTACTTCTCGTAGGGTTCGAAGTGGATGTCCGAGGCGCCGCCCTGGATGGCGTCGATCAGGATCTTCTGGATGTATTTGACGACGGGTGCGTCGTCGATCTCCATCGAGGGCGGAGCATCAGGCTCCGGATCGTTGGAAGCCTCGAGCAGGTCTGCTCCGATGTCCTCCGACACCAGTGTGGACATCGAGGTATCGCTCGCTTGCAAGAGCTTTGCGATCACCTGGGCCAGCTTGCCGTCTTCCACGACGACCGGGTCCACCATCAGTCCGGTCTGGAACTTGATCTCGTCGTACGTGGTGCGGTTGGTGGGGTCGGAGAAGGCGACGAAGATCCGGTTGCCCCGCTGCAGCAGAGGCAGGACGCGGCGGGTCGCCATCACCTTGTCGTCGATCAGCTTCTTCGGGAAGAACTCGGGGTCGACCGCTGCGAGATCGAGCAGCGGAAAACCGAAGGTCTGGGACGCGAACTCGGCGACTTCGATGTCGCGCAGCTTGCGGCTCGCGATGATCTGTTCCACGAAGCCGACGCCGGCCGCGGTCGCGTCCGCCTGGATGGCTTCGGCGTCCTTCTCGGTCAGGCGACCCTTCTGGATGAGGGCTCTCGCGAGACCCGACAGGCTGCTCTGGGGATTTGCTGCCACGCTCGTGCCGACTGGTTCCTACCGGGGTCGAGGACGCGGCGCTGCGGCCGGCCGACCCCCCTCCCGGCATTCAAGGGGTCAGCTCTCGTCTTTCGGCAGCAATCGCACGGACTTGACGCTCCGATCCTGAATCTGAACGATCTCCATCGGCTGCCCAGCCAGCTTCGTGCTGGTGCCCGGCTCGGGGATGTCCTCGAAGTGCTCGAGGATGAGGCCGTTCAGCGTCTTCGGGCCTCCCAGGGTGAACTGGGTTCCGAAACGGCGGTTCAGGTCGCGGAGCAGGACGCTTCCCTCGACGATGATGCTGCCATCGGGTTGCCGAGCCCCGCCGGCCCCGGCCGAGTGCGGGGTCTGGGTAGTGAACTCGCCGATGATCTCCTCGATGATGTCCTCAATGGTCACGAGACCCATGAGTTCTCCGTACTCATCCACGACGAGCGCCAGACGGTCGTTCTGTTCCTGGAACTGCTGGAGTTGGGTGAGGAGCGGTGTTCCGAGGGGGATGAAGTACGGGGCGCGCAGGACGGTCGAGAGGCGTTCCCGGTCGAGGGAGTCCGGTTCGAAGACATTGAGGATCTTCCGGATATGGAGGACGCCAACGATGTTCTCGATGCTGCCCTCGTACACCGGCATCCGGGTGTGGCCGGAAGTGGCCAGACGCCTGCGCAATTCGTCGGAGGGTGCATCCAGGTCGAGGGCATCGATGTGGCTCCTCGGCACCATGATGTCGTCGACGGTGGCGGACTCCAGGTCCACGAGGTTCAGCAGCATCTTCTGGTGCTGCTTCGGGAGGAAATTGCCGCCTTCGAGGACGAGAGTCCGCAGTTCCTCCAGCGTGAGCTTCTGGCTGACCGCGTTCTGTCCGGTGTCGAGACGCGCGATGCGGAGGATCGAGCTGACGAACAGGTTCACGAACCACACGATCGGGTAGACCAGCCGCAGCATCGGGGTCAGGACGAAGGCGGCGGGGAAGGCGATCTTCTCGGGGTAGGTCGCGCCGATCACCTTGGGCGTGATCTCGCTGAAGACCAGGATCGCGAACGTGACCACGATCGTCGCGGCGGTGAGCGCGAGCTCCGATTCCCCGAAGAAGCGGAAGGTCAGATACGTCACCAGGGCCGCGGAGGCAGCATTGATGAGGTTGTTGCCGAGCAGCACCACGCCCAGGAGACGATCTGGCCTGGAGAGCAGTTGGGACGCAAGCCGTGCGCCCCGATGACCGATCTTGACCAGGTGCTTCAGACGATAGCGGTTCAACGCCATCATGCTGGTCTCGGCCACCGAGAAGAAGGCGGACAGGATCAGGAAGACGAACAGTGCGACGAGCAGTGATTGGGTGGAGATGTCGTCCACGATGCGGGTCTGGGGAGTGGGGGCTCGGGCGAGGCTCTGCCCGGTCTCAACGCCCCAGGAGGATCTCGACCACGAACTTGCTGCCGATGTAAGCGAGAACCAGCGTCAGGAAACCGGCGACGGTCCAGCGCAAGGCGAGGCGGCCCCGCCAGCCGCGGAGTGCACGACCCGCAAGCAGGCCTCCGAAGATGAGCCACGACAGAATGCCGAACACGGTCTTGTGGGTCAGTACCAGCGCCTGGCCAAAGAGCCCCGCCGAGAACAGCATCCCCGTGATCAATGACGCTGTGAGCAGGAGGAAGCCCAGAAAGATGATCCGGAACAGTAACTTCTCGAGGGTCAGAAGCGGCGGGAGGTTGCGCAGTGGCGCCGGCAGCGTCCCCCGGTGCAGGCTGCGTTCGAGGACGGCCATCAGTAGACCGTGCAGGGACGCGATGGTGAACAGGCTGTAGGCCAGGATGGAGAGCGTCAGGTGGATGCGGAAGTAGGGTGCGTCCACGTGCGTCAGGGGTTTCATGGCCGGGAAGAACGCGGGCATCAGGGCTGCGACGGCAGCCACCGGCATCACCAGCGCTTGCAGGCCGTCCAGCCGGTAGAAGAAGTTGGCCCCCCAATAGATCAGCAGGGACAGCCAGACGATGCTGGCGAGTGCCGTACCCACGCCAAGATACATCGCGCCCTGACCATGCACGTCCTGGTACAGGATCCAGCCCTGCAGCGCGAGCGGGACGAAGAGCGCGAAACGCAACCAGCCCGGTGATGGATCCGGGCTGGCGTCTCGTGGCCAGAGGCGCCGGGCGAGCGTCGCGCCGAGCGCTGCGTAGAGGGTTGCGTTGATGCCGTAGGTTAGAATCGAAGCCATGTCGCTTTCGGACGGCCAGGATGGGCCGCTGCACAGTGACGGAGTATACGTCCCCCGCCTCAACTTCCTGGTTCCCTCGAGCATGCTAGACGGATTGACCCAGCGCCTCTCAGGCGTCATCAAGACCCTGCGCGGCCACGCGCGCCTCACCGAAGAGAACGTCCAGGAGGCGATGCGAGAGGTCCGGGTGGCGCTGCTCGAGGCCGATGTCGCTCTCCCTGTCGTCCGCGATTTCATAGCCAGGGTTAAGGAGAAGGCGCTAGGCCAGGAGGTCGTCGGGAGCCTCACGCCAGGCCAGGCGCTCGTGGGTGTCGTCCACGACGAACTCACGCGTCTGATGGGCGGCGCCAATGCCCAATTGAATTTGGCAACGGTGCCCCCGGCCACCATTCTCATGGCCGGCTTGCAGGGTGCGGGCAAGACGACGACGGTGGGCAAGCTCGCCAAATTGTTGTCGGAGCAGCACAAGAAGAAGGTCCTGCTGGTGTCGTGCGACGTGTACCGGCCCGCCGCCATCGCCCAGCTCCAGACGCTGGCGCAGCAGGTGGGCGTCGATTTCTTCCCGTCGGATGTGTCCCAGAAACCGGTCGACATCGCGCTGGCGGCGCAGGACTGGGGGCGGCGTCACTATCACGACGTACTCCTCGTCGATACCGCAGGTCGCCTTGCCATCGACGAGGCGATGATGGCGGAGATCAAGGCGCTCCATGCGGCGACTTCCCCCATCGAGACCTTGTTCGTCGTCGATGCGATGCAGGGTCAGGATGCCGTCAACACGGCGAAGGCGTTCTCGGAGGCTCTGCCCCTGACAGGGGTCGTCCTCACGAAGCTGGACGGAGATTCCCGGGGCGGGGCTGCGCTGTCGGTGCGGCATGTCACAGGGGCGCCGATCAAGTTCGCGGGCGTCGGCGAGAAGCTGACGGGCCTGGAACCCTTCCACCCTGATCGAATGGCGTCGCGCATCCTCGGGATGGGGGATGTCCTGTCCCTCATCGAGGACGCCCGCCGCGAAGTCGACCTCGTCGAGGCAGAGAAGCTCGCGAAGAAGGTCAAGTCGGGCAAGGGCTTCGATCTGGAGGATTTCCGGAGCCAGCTCATGCAGATGCGGAAGATGGGCGGGCTCTCCGCGCTCATGGACAAGCTGCCGGCGCAGCTTTCCCAGGCCGCCTCTGCGGCCGGTCAGCAGATGGACGACAAGGTGATCAACCGCACCGTAGGCATCATCGACTCGATGACCCGGCAGGAGCGGCAGAAGCCGGAGATCATCAAGGCCTCCCGCAAGCGTCGGATAGCGACGGGGGCGGGCGTGACTGTCCAGGAGGTCAATCGTCTCCTGAACCAGTTCGAACAGATGCAGAAGATGATGAAGATGGTGTCGAAGGGCGGAATGGCCAAGATGATGCGGGGCATGAAGGGCATGCTGCCGGGAATGCGCTGAGGGCGTCAGGTCGAGCCCTCCTCCTCGGGTTCGCAGCCTGGCAATGCCGCCTCGGAACGACTCTCTTGCGAACCCCGCGCCCGCCAAGGGGTCTCCCTATTGCCACAGGCTTTGTGGCCCAGACTTGGCAGTTCCCGGTTTCTTATCCTTGAACGAAGTGAGGCGGTTCCTGATGCGTTTCCTGTTGCTGTGCGTGTTGACGTTCGTGACCTTCTCCGCGAGTGCGCAGGACTACTACCGCGAGAAGCGCTGGTCCGACCAGATCGTACCTGGGCTCGTCGTCGGGGAGCCCGTCTGGATCAAGCAGGCCAACGGCCACGACTTCCTCGCACTCTGGACCGAGGCCGAGAACGCTCGTGGAGCCATCGTCCTGGGCCATGGCAGAGGCTGGAATCCTGATTTCGAGCTGTATGGGGTGCTGCGGATCAAGCTCGCCGAACTCGGTTACTCAACGCTTTCGATACAGCTTCCCGTGCTGGGCGGAGGAGCCAAGATCGGCGACTACATCTCGACGTATCCCGAGGCAGCAGAGCGATACGACCTGGCGGCCGAGTGGCTGAAGGCAAAGGGGTTCGAGAACGTGGCGATCGTTTCCCACAGCCTGGGAGCGACGATGGCGAACCAGTACCTCATGAACACCAAAAAGACTCACGTGAAGGCCTGGGCCTTCATCGGGATCATCAACGGTCTCGAGGAGATGTTCCGGATCAAGATCCCGGTCCTCGACATCTTCGGCAGCAAGGACTGGGAGATCACCCAGGTCGGCGCATCCGAGCGTCTGAAGCAGATCTCCAAGATCCGCGGCTCCAGGCAGATCGTCGTTCCGGAGGCGCTCCACTTCTTCGAGGGTCGCGAGGATGTCCTCTCGGCTGAGATCGTCAGCTTCCTCGACGAGGTGTTCCGCACCCAGGCGACCCCTGCGTCGAAGTGAACATGGGTCCGCGCGTGGAAATTGCCTTGCCAAGCCGAGACGCGCATGACTAGAATTCGCCCCTTTTTTGGAAACCGCTAGGAAATTCCAATGGTTGTGATCCGACTTGCCCGAGGCGGCGCCAAGAAGCGCCCCTTCTACAATCTGGTGGTTGCGGACTCCCGCGACCCACGTGACGGACGGTTCATCGAGCGCGTGGGTTTCTACAACCCGGTGGCCTCCTCCGGCGACGTGAAACTGCGTATCGATCTTGCCCGTCTCTCCCACTGGGAAAGCAAGGGTGCTCAACCGTCCGATACGGTGAAGCGCCTGGTGAAGCAGTTCAGCAAGACCGCGGTTGCCGCCGCCTGATAGCGCTTCCAGGTGCTTTCTGTGGCGGATGAACCGGCATCGATGACGACCGGTGAGTCTGCGGGAGCGCAGGGCGAATTGGTGGTGATGGGGCGCGTGATCGCCCCGTTCGGCATCAAGGGCTGGCTCAAGATCCGGCCGTTCACCGAGAAGCCCGACGGACTGTTGGGGCACCTCAAATGGTGGTTGGGCCGTGATGACGGTGAATGGAGAGCCGTGACCCTCCAGGAAGCGACAGTCAACGGTGAAGTGGTGGTGGCGAAGTTGGAAGGCATCGACACTCCTGAAGCCGCCGCGAAATGGCGACATTGGGACGTTGCGGTGACTCGGTCGGAGTTGCCACCGCACGAAGCAGGTGAGTATTACTGGGTCGACCTGATCGGCCTCGAGGTCACGAACCTCCAGGGCGAGTTGCTTGGGCGCGTCGACCACCTGATGGACAACGGTGCCCAGAGCGTTCTGGTCGTCGCAGGAGACAAGGAACGCCTGATCCCCTTCGTCGACCACTA
Source organism: Betaproteobacteria bacterium Ga0077532 (assembly GCA_001464895.1). Lineage (GTDB taxonomy): Bacteria > Pseudomonadota > Gammaproteobacteria > Burkholderiales. Next base: position 68,170 of record LNEE01000032.1, on the reverse strand, counting down.
TGTTCAGGAGGTCGACGTGGTCGGTGGGAAGATCCGTGTCGACTGGGGACTGGATTACTGAGTGAAGCATTTCGACGTCGTGACGTTGTTCCCGGCGATGTTCGATGCGGTGACCCGATGGGGTGTCACGGGCAGGGCGCGGGAACTCGGGTTGTACAGCATGGTGGCCTGGAATCCGCGCGAGTTCGCGGCAAATGCCTACCGGACGGTCGACGACAGGCCCTACGGTGGGGGCCCCGGTATGGTGATGATGGCGGATCCTCTCGCGAAGGCGCTGAAGGCGGCCCGCCAGCGGCAGGCAAGTTGCGGTGTCGGTGGAACGCGGGTGGTGTGTCTCTCTCCGCAGGGAAGCGTTCTCGATCACGAGACCGTCATGGAGTTGGCCGCGCTGGAAGGAATGGTTCTGTTGTGCGGGCGCTACGAGGGGATCGATGACCGCCTCATGCGCAGTTCGGTCGACATGGAGATCTCCGTTGGAGACTACGTGCTGTCCGGCGGCGAACTGCCCGCGATGGTGCTGCTGGATGCCGTGATCAGGCAGTTGCCGGGAGTGCTCGGCGATGCAGCGTCGGCGGTGGAGGATTCGTTCGTATCGGGGTTGCTCGATTGCCCGCACTACACCCGCCCGGAAGTCTACGAAGGCGAGCGTGTGCCGGCGGTGCTGATGTCCGGACACCACGCCGACATCGAAACATGGCGCCTGAAGCAGGCGCTGGGACGTACATGGCTGCGGCGCCCGGATCTGCTGGCGCGGCGCGAACTGACTACCCGGGAACGGGGACTGCTGGAAGAGTTTCGGCAGGAATACGAGTCGAGCAAGGCTTGAGATCTCGAGGGCTTATGGGCCTGAGAGCTTATGGGCCTGAGAGCTTAAAGGCTAAAAGGAGCGCTAAATGGACGTGATCGCACAAATCGAAGCCGAAGAGATCAAGCGGCTTGGCAAGACCATCCCCGCCTTCGGACCAGGTGATACCGTCATCGTCGGCGTGAACGTGGTCGAAGGTACCCGCAAGCGTGTCCAGGCCTACGAGGGCGTGGTGATCGCGAAGCGGAATCGGGGACTCAATTCTTCCTTCATCGTGCGCAAGATCTCCTCCGGTGAGGGCGTCGAGCGGACCTTCCAGACCTATTCGCCGCTCATCGCTTCGATCGAAGTGAAGCGCCGCGGTGCAGTGCGTCGTGCCAAGCTGTACTACCTGCGTGAGCGCTCCGGCAAGTCCGCGCGGATCCGCGAGAAGCTCGGCCCGTCCGCTGCGGATCGCGCTGCGGCCGCGGCAGCGGCTGCCGCCAAGGCCCAGGTCTGAGTTGAGCGCCCTGCAGGATGCAGGGCGCCGCAGCGATCCACAGATACAGATGTGCTCAGAGGCGACCCCAGGGTCGCCTCTGTTTTTTCTTGCCGCGTTTTCGTTCCCGATTCTCGTGCGCGTGTCGCCTCGTTCGTTCGACGCGTGGAACCATTTCCATGTTCGACGGGGGGCGTTGCTACAATCCGGCAGCTTTCGCTCCGTCCGGGATTCCGCATGAAATTTGTTCGTCTCGTCGTTCTTGCCGTGGCATGCATCGTAGGTGGGCATGCACTCGCAGAGTCCCGCATGCTGTCGATCGGCTCAGGCAACACCGGCGGGGTCTATTACCCGCTCGCCGGCGGCCTCGCGCAAGTGCTCTCTCGGCACGTTCCAGGTTGGCAGGTGACCGCAGAGGTCACTGGCGGCTCCATCGACAACCTCAAGCTCGTCGGATCCGGACGTGCCGACATCGGGTTCTCGATGGCCGACGCAGCGTGGGACGCCTACTCCGGCAATGATCGTTTTTCCGGAAAGAAGCTACCGCTGCGTGCCCTCGTGGTGCTGTATCCGAACCGCATGCACATCGTCACGGTGGACAGCACCGGCATCACGTCCCTCAAGGATCTCGAGGGCAAGCGTGTCTCGCTCGGATCCCCCGGTGGCGCGACGGAAGTGTGGGCCATGCGGATCCTCGAAGCCCAGGGCCTGCGGGACCGCATCAAGCGCGAGCGCCTTTCGGTCAACGAATCCGTCAATGCCATCAAGGATCGCAAGATCGACGCATTCTTCTGGGGTGGCGGTGTGCCGACGGCCGCGGTCACGGATCTGGCAGCGACCCCTGGCGTGAAGATTCAGTTGCTCGAACACGGCGACGTGGTGGACGCGCTCAACAAGCGATACGGCCCCCTGTACAGCCGCAGCGCGATCCCGAAGTCGGCGTATCCAGGGATGGCAAAGGATTCGAGCAACGTGAATGTCTGGAACGTGTTGTTCGTGAATGCCAGCATGCCCGACGACGTCGCCTACGAGATCGTGAAGACCGTGTTCGATCGCCGCAGCGACATGATCGCCGTGCACAAGGAGTTCGCGACGCTGTCTCTCGAGTATCAGACAGCCGGTGCAGCAGCCATCCCCTTCCACCCTGGTGCCGTCAGGTTCTTCGCCGAGAAAGGGTTGAAGCTCCAGTGAGTCCGATGTGAGTACCCGCGGGATCGAGCCGGGCCTCGATGCCGTCGAGGCGGAACGCCTGGCCGAAGCCGAGCGATTCGTCGAGCAGGAGGACGGCGCTGCCAACCGCCTTCGCGGCCCCCTTGCGACCGGACTGACGGTGGCCCTTGCCGCCACGTCGCTGTTCCATCTCTATGCAGCAGTGGACATCGTCAGCGCACCCTGGCTGCGCGGAATTCACGTGGCGCTGATGGTGGGTCTGCTCTTTCTCACGCTCCCGGCAGCGGCCCGTTTCCGCGACCGGGTGATGCCCTGGGACTGGCTGCTCGCCGCCCTCACGGTTGGTTGCATCGTCTGGTTTCTCCGCGACTGGGACGCTGCGGCAGATCGCTCCATCGAGCCAGAGGCGTGGGATGTCGTTGCGGGCACGCTGCTCATGCTGCTGGTGCTCGAGGCGGTGCGCCGGACCTCCGGATGGGTGCTGCCGATCGTCGTTGCCGCATTCGTCGCGTACGCGTTCGTCGGCCCATGGCTCCCGCCACCTTGGACGCACCGGGGCTATCCGCTCGACCGTCTGGTGGGGCACATGGCGATGACGATGGAGGGTATCTTCGGCGCCCCGATCGACGTGTGCGCGACCCTCATCGTCCTCTTCACGGTGTACGGCGCGATCCTGCAGGCGTCGGGCGCAGGGAAGTTCTTCATCGACTTCGCGTTGTCTGTGATGGGTAGGAGCCGGGCAGCCCCGGGCCGCGCCGTCGTGCTTGGATCCTTCCTGCTCGGCGGGCCGTCCGGCAGTGGCGTGGCCACGACGGTCACCCTGGGTTCCGTGGCGTATCCACTGCTGTCGCGGGCCGGCTACACGAAGGAAGCCGCCGGCGGATTGCTCGCTGCGGGTGGACTCGGCGCGATCCTGTCACCGCCCGTGCTCGGTGCTGCGGCATTCCTGATCGCGGAATTCCTGAAGATCTCGTACCTCGACGTGATCCGCATGGCGGCCATCCCGACGGTCCTGTTCTACGCGTCGCTCTTCGTGATGGTGGAGCTCGATTCGAGGCGATTCAAAGGCGGCAGCGTCGCCATCGAATCGACTGGCGCGTGGGTGCTTGCGAAGCGCTACGGCTACCACTTCCTGTCGCTCATCACCGTCGTGGTGTTCATGATCGTCGGCTTCTCGCCCATGATGTCCGTGTTCTGGGCGACGGTGCTGGCGGTGGTGACCAGCTGGATCCGCCGGGATACCGCCATCGGGCCCATACGACTGGTCGGCGCACTCGCGGACGGCGCGAAGGGCGTGCTCGGCGTGGCGGCGACCTGCGCCGCCGCCGGCATCATCGTCGGCGTCGTGACGCTCACGGGCCTTGGCCTGAAGTTCAGTGGGATCGTCATCGACTACGCCGGCGGGAATCTGGCACTGACGGCGCTCTACACTGCGTTGCTCGTCTGGATCGTGGGGCTCGCGGTGCCGGTCACCGCGTCCTACATCATCTGCGCCGTCGTGGCCGCACCGGCGCTCACCCAGGTCGGCGTGCCGGACTTCGCGGCGCACATGTTCATCTTCTACTACGCAGTCCTGTCCGAGGTGTCCCCGCCGACGGCGCTGTCCCCATTCGCTGCGGCGGCCATCACCGGCGGCGATCCCTATCGAACGACACTGTCGTCCTGGAAGTACACGCTGCCCGCCTTCGTCACGCCCTTCATGTTCGTGCTCGCTCCCGAAGGCGTCGGTCTGCTGCTCTCGGGCCCGATCCCCAACATGGTGGTCGTCACGATCACCGCTCTCGTGGGCGTCGTGGCCCTCGCGATCGGCGCCCAGGGGTGGCTGGTGGTGCGCCTGGCTCTCATGGAACGGACCGCCTTCATCCTGGCGGGGCTGTTGCTCGCGTGGTCGGCGACATGGAGCGACATGGCCGGATTCGCCCTCGCGGCCCTCGTCACGGGTGTGCACGTGCTGCGGTCGCGTGGCCTTGCTCGACACTGAAGCGCGCGACGCCTGCATACCGGCGCCCTTCGGTTGCATCGGCGTGCGCCTGGCGGGCGACTTCGTCGCGCGCATCGAGTATCTCCCGCCCGGGAGTGCTCTCAGGTCTCCGCGCGAGCCTCTGGCTGTCGAGGCATGCCGCCAGCTCGAGCGATACCTCGAGGACCCGCATTTTCCCTTCGACCTCCCGATCGCGCTCGATGGCACACCGTTCCGTCGGCGTGTCTGGGACGCGTTGCGTCGCATACCGGTAGGTGTGGTGCTCACGTATGGTGAACTCGCGGATCGCCTGGGAACCGTCGCGCGCCCCCTCGGTGGTGCCTGCGGCAGCAATCCTGTTCCTCCAGTGGTGCCCTGCCACCGGGTCGTCGCGCGAGACGGGCTGGGGGGATTCATGGGCCGCACCGACGGCCATCCGATGGAGGTGAAGCGATGGCTGCTGCGACACGAGGGCGTCCTCGCACCGTAGTGCCCGACGCCGATCCGGCGATCGATGCGTTCTGCGACGCGATCTGGCTCGAAGACGGACTGTCGCAGAACACGCTGGCCGCGTACCGGCGTGATCTCTGCCAGTTCGCCGCATGGTTGCGCCGGACCCATGGTCGAGGTTTGATCGAGGCGCAGCACGCGGATCTTCTCGGGTACCTGGCGCACCGCTACGCCATTCGCACGAAGGCGTCCTCGGCGGGGCGGCTTCTCTCAACGCTGAAGCGCTTCTATCGGATGCAGATCCGCGACGGCCGCCTTGTCGCGGATCCGACGCTGCAGATAGACGCGCCGAAGCTGCCGCGTTCCCTGCCCAAGAGTCTGTCGGAGGACGAGGTCGAGCGTCTGCTGGCGGCACCCGACGAAAAGACGCCGTTGGGCCTGCGGGACCGTGCGATGCTGGAACTGCTCTACGCCACCGGGTTGCGGGTGACTGAACTCGTGACGCTGGAGCTCGGTCAGGTGAACCTGGAGGCGGGGGTCCTGCGCGTGATGGGCAAGGGATCGAAGGAGCGTCTCGTGCCCATCGGAGAAGTGGCTGTGGCGTGGGTGCAGGAGTTCGTGGGAACAGGTCGGCCGGTCGTATTGGGCGGGCAGGTCACCTCGGACCTCTTTCCGACGGCGCGGGGTCGTGCCATGACACGCCAGATGTTCTGGGCCCTGGTGAAGCGCTACGCTCGTCGGGCGGGCATCGCGAAGCCGATCTCGCCGCACGTGCTGCGGCACGCGTTCGCCACGCACCTCTTGAACCACGGAGCGGACCTACGCGTCGTGCAGATGCTGCTGGGGCATTCGGATGTCTCCACCACGCAGATCTACACGCACGTCGCCCGCGAGCGACTCAAACAACTGCACGCGAAGCATCATCCCCGCGGCTAGCCGACATGGCGCGATCCGACATCGGCGCTGGACCTCAGAGGTCGCGGGCGAGGCGGATACCGACCTGGTAGTTGCGGAACCCGGCATCCTCCGGATGCCGATAGGCGGCGCGGGACGTCGAGGCCCCATCGATCCAGGCGCCGCCACGCACGAGTCGCTTCTCGCAGGTGGTCTCGTCCCACGCAGACCCGTCCGCGGGTGCGTTCAGATACCCCGCGTGGTGGCAGTCCTGCACCCATTCGCGCAGATTGCCGAGGATGTCGTGGAGACCGAATGGGTTCGGTTCGAAGCGACCCACCGGTGCGACCTCGCCGAAGCCATCGGTGCACTTGTGATGGGACCAGACGTACATCGGGTGCGCGTCCTTGCTCGTTTCGTCGTGGGTGTTCGCGAACTTGCAGGCCTTGGTCGAGCCGGCGCTGTCTTCTGCCGGACCCCAGAACCACGGCGTGCCCGTGCCGCCGCGCGCGGCGTACTCCCACTCGGCCTCCGTCGGGAGGCGGTACGACTTCCCGGTCGTCGCCGAGAGCCACGTGGCGTAGCTGCGAGCGTCGTTCCAGTTCACGTTGTAGACAGGGCGGTCACCGCGGCCGTCACCGTCGTCGGAGGCAGGCTGGCACTGACCGGCCTCGACACAGGCATCCCATTGGGCGAACGTGATCTCGAAACGGGACAGCGCAAAAGGCCTCGCGATCGACACCGGATGGCGCGGCTTTTCGTCCAGGTGGCCGCTTTCTTCCAGGTCGGAGCCCATCATGAAGTTGCCTGCCGGTATCACGATCATCTCCGGGCAGGCACTGCAATCCTGGAAGGTGCTCCCGGACGCGGCTTCGGCCGTGGCCGCCGTCGACGACACGGCCAACCATGCAAAGCATGCCAAGGGTACGGAGCGAACGAAGGATCCGCGCATCTGCACTACCTCCCGTGGTGACGAAGCCATTGCCCGCGATGGTGCGAGCGCGCTTTCATCCGACGTCGGATCGTACCCGCAGAGCGCCGGCCGGTGGAGTCTTCCGGCCCGCAGGTCATCGTCAGGAAACGTGGGCCCCATCATCCGGGACGTGCACGATGCCGCTCATGAGGCGCCGGGCACTGCGGCTCATCAATGCGCGCGCGACGGACCAGTCCGGCCCAGTCTGGCGGACCTCCGCGCCGGCCGTCAGCGTCCCCGACACGTGTCCGATGCGGATCCGGTCGCTGGGCCCGCCGCGCGCCGCCTGCGCGACCACCGAGCCGGGGAGTGCGGCGGCGACCGCCAGGGCCACCGCACCGGTGCCCGTGTAGGCATGATGCAGCGCCCCCATCGAAAGGATGCGCGCGACCAGGCTGATGTCCTCGCTGCGCACTTCGCGGCCCGAGGATGCAACGTAGGAGGCGGGAGCGGCGACGAAGGAAAGCTTTGGTGTCGCCGGTCGATCGCGCGTGGCCGAGGCCGCAGAGGCTGCCAGGCCCATCGCCACTGCAGCGTGGGAACGGATGGCTTCACAGCGCGCGAGGAGGGTGGTGTCCGCATTCACTGCTGGCGGTAGTTCAAGCCCGGTGAGACCGAGTGTCGAAGCGTGGACGAAGACGGTCGGGTTGCCGGCGTTTACCAGCGTTGCGTCCACCCAGCCCACGCCCGGAACGTCGAGGGTGTCCACGACGTTCCCGGTGGGCAGCATCGCACTTTCGCCGCCCCCTGGGTCGAGGAACTCGAGGAGGATCTCGGGCGCAGGGAAGGCAACGCCGTCCATCAGGAAGTCACCCTCTTCGAGGGGCTGGCCGTCGGCCACCGGTACGTGCGCGAGGATGCGCTTGCCGATGTTGTCCTGCCAGAGGCGCACGACTGTCGTCCCCTCGCGGGCTGCGACGAGCCCGAGCAACAGTGCGAGAGGTCCGACTGCTGTGGTGAGATTCCCGCAGTTGCCGGACCAGTCGATGATCGGTCGGTGGATGTCGACGGCCCCGAACAGGTACTCGACATCGCAGTCGGCGCGGGAGGATGGTCGGATCAATACGATCTTGCTGGTGCTGGAGCTGGCGCCGCCCATGCCGTCGATCTGCTTGCCGTACGGATCCGGGCTCCCGATCAGTCTGAGGAGCAGGCGATCCCGATGGGCTGCATCGGACGGGAGATCGTGTTCGAGCAGGAAGATGCCCTTGCTGGTACCGCCACGCCAGAACTCCGCGGGAATGCGACGAATGGTCATGGGCAACGTCGACTTCGATGGAGGCTGAAACAGGGAGCGGAACGCGGCGCAGAAACCGAAACTGGAACGGTATGCGGGCTGCGGGAGGGCGGGCGTCGTGCGCGAAACGGGAGCTTCACGTTTCCGTGGCTTGTCCGCCACGCCCTGCCGACTTGGTCGACCATCGCCATTCACGGGATCGACATCGTCGACCTGCCGGACGGGTGTCCGGAAACACGTATGGCGATGGTCGGGGTGAGAGGATTCGAACCTCCGACTCCTGCGTCCCGAACGCAGTACTCTACCAGGCTGAGCTACACCCCGAGGATGACCGACCTAACTGCACAAAGCTTTGGAGGCCCTGCAACTGCACACTATCGCGACCGATCCAGTCTTCGTCGACCTCCAACTCCGAAACGTCGACGCTGTTCGATCGATGCAGTACTGAAGAAGGCTGCTACTGCGATCGCGACACTGCAAAGGAGGCCAAGTGTAGCAGGCTCTCTCGATGACGGGAATGCTCCAGCGGGCCGAGCGCGTCGGTTGCAAGCTTTGCTTCGGCCTGCGCGGCGGCGTGCGCGTAGGCGATCGCGCCCGTGTCGCGGATTGCCTGCATGACGGGCTCGAAATCGCCCAGCCCCCCTTCCTCGATCGCGTGTCGGACAACGCGCGCCTGTGCTGGCGTGCCCCGCTGCAGCACGTGGATCAGGGGGAGTGTCGCCTTACCTTCGGCGAGATCATCCCCCAGATTCTTGCCCGTCTGGGCGAGATCGCCGGAGTAGTCGAGCACGTCGTCGATCAACTGGAATGCCGTGCCGAGGTGGGTGCCGTACGCTGCGAGCGCCTCTTCGATCTCCGAAGGCGCGCCAGCCAGGACCGCGCCGAGCCGACCGGCCGCTTCGAACAGCTTGGCGGTCTTGAAGCGGATCACGTCGAGATAGGCCGCCTCGGTCACGTCGGGATCGCCGACGTTCATCAGCTGGAGAACCTCGCCCTCCGCGATGACGTTCGTGGCCTCGGCGAGAACCTCCATCACCCGCATGTTCCCGACCGCGACCATCATCTGGAATGCACGCGAATACAGGAAGTCGCCCACGAGCACGGACGCAGGGTTGCCGAACTGCGCATTGGCGGTCGATCGGCCGCGGCGCATGTCGGATCCGTCGACCACGTCGTCGTGCAGCAGCGTCGCGGTATGAATGAACTCCACCACGGCCGCCAGTTCGTGCAGGGCCGGCGACACGTGCCCGCAGGAACCACCGGAGAGCAGCACGAGAAGAGGCCGCAGCCGCTTGCCCCCAGCGGATATGATGTACTCAGCCACTTGGCGGACCAGAACGACTTCCGAATGGAGACGTGCGCGGATGACCGCATCCACGGCCTTAAGGTCTGAGGCCACGGGGCTGCGGATGGATTCGATGGACAAGGCGCCGTCCGGGGAAGTAAAGGCGAGATGGTAGGAACCGCCCGATCAGGGTGTCAAGGCACGCGCAATCAGGTTGAAAAAGGCGCGGCCGAACTTCGATTTCATTGACGTAGCGCGCTGCATCTCGTAGCATGCGCGCCTTTTTTCCGGTTCTCTGATTGGAGCAGCCCATGTACGCGGTCATCAAAACCGGCGGCAAGCAATATCGTGTGACCGCAGGGTCGAAGCTCAAGGTCGAGCAGCTCACGGCCGAGGTCGGCGCCGACGTGGTGATCGATCAGGTGCTCATGGTCGCCGACGGCGCAGCCGTCAAGGTCGGAACGCCTCTCGTGCAGGGCGCGACGGTCAAGGCCACGGTCCTGTCCCACGGTCGTGGCGACAAGGTCCTTATCTTCAAGCATCGCCGTCGCAAGCACTTCAAGAAGCAAGGCGGTCACCGCCAGTGGTTCTCGGAGATCTTCATCGCCGGAATCGAAGACGGCGCCGGCGGCAGCAGCACCGCCAAGGCCCCCGAAATCGTCACGATCGATGACCTGACGAAGGTCGAAGGCATCGGTCCCAAGATCGCGGCGGTGCTGGTCAAGAACGGCATCACGACCTTCGCGGCACTCGCGGCGCTCCAGCCGGATGCCATCACCGAGATGCTCAAGGCGTCCGGCGGTCGGTTCGGCATGGCGAAGCCGGGCACCTGGCCCGAGCAGGCAGCGCTTGCCGCGGCCGGCAAGTGGGAAGAATTCGAGCAGCTGACCAAGGAATTGGTCGGCGGCGTTAAGAAGTAAGGAGAGCAAGCCATGGCACACAAGAAAGCAGGCGGAAGTTCACGCAACGGTCGTGACTCCGAGTCGAAGCGACTGGGCGTGAAGCGCTTCGGCGGCCAGTTCGTCCTCGCGGGCAACATCATCGTCCGTCAACGTGGCACGCAGGTGCACCCTGGCGTCAACGTCGGTCTCGGCAAGGACCACACGCTGTTCGCCAAGATCGACGGTCACGTCGAGTTCGCCGTGAAGGGCCCGCTCAAGCGCAAGACGGTCAGCATCACGCCGGTCGCCGCTGCCTGACGCGAAGCGCCCCTCCAGGCACGAAAGCCCTATCGATCCCGGTAGGGCTTTCTTGCTTCCGGGCGGCCCGCCCGACTCATGAAGTTCGTAGACGAAGTCAGCATCGAAGTCCACGCCGGTAAGGGCGGGGACGGCATCGCCTCCTTCCGCCGGGAGAAGTTCATCCCGCGTGGTGGGCCCGACGGCGGTGATGGCGGACGCGGCGGCAGCATCTGGGCCGTGGCCGACCGCAACATCAACACCCTCATCGATTTCCGGTTCGCCCGCATCCATCGCGCCCGCAACGGCGAGAAGGGACGAGGCTCCGACTGCTATGGCGCCGCGGCCGAGGACATCACGCTGCGGATGCCGGTCGGAACGGTCATCAGCGACATCGAGACCGGGGAAGTCATCGCCGATCTGGCGAAGCACGGCGCCCGAGCGATCATCGCGAAGGGGGGCGACGGCGGGCTCGGCAACATCCACTTCAAGACGAGCACCAACCGCGCTCCCCGGCAATGCACGCCCGGCGGCCTCGGGCAGGTGCGCCGTCTCCAGCTCGAACTGAAGGTGCTGGCCGACGTCGGGCTGCTCGGCCTCCCGAACGCGGGCAAGTCCACCTTTATCCGCTCGGTGTCTGCAGCCCGTCCGAAGGTGGCGGATTACCCGTTCACCACCCTGCATCCGAATCTCGGCGTCGTCCGGGTCGACCATTCACGCAGCTTCGTGATCGCCGACATCCCCGGCCTCATCGAGGGCGCAGCGGAGGGCGCAGGCCTTGGCCATCAGTTCCTGCGGCACCTCGCGCGGACCCGGCTCTTGCTGCATCTCGTCGACCTCGTCCCTCCGGATCCCGAGGCCGATCCGGTGCGGGACGCCCGTTCGATCGTCGAGGAACTGCGCAAGTACGACGAGTCGCTCTTCCTCAAGACGCGCTGGCTGGTCCTGAACAAGGTCGACCTGATCCCCGAGGACGAGCGCGACGAGCGCATCCAGGCCTTCCTGGACGAGTATCTCGGCGAGGGCGCCTCCCGGGAGGGTGTGTTCACCATCTCCGCGCTCACCGGCGATGGCTGTCGCGACCTCACGATGCAGATCATGAATCACATCGCCCTCATCGCGCCTCCCGACGCCGAGGACGACGACGTAGCGGGTGACGCGTCCCCCGCAGGCCTGGTTGCCGGCGTCACCGCGATCGCCGTCCCGGAAGTTCAGGACGCCACTGCGACCGCCGTCCCGGAAGTTCAGGACGCCACTGCGACCGCCGTCCCGCAGGTACAGGACGCCACCGGAGACGACTGATGGACCCGGTCTCCGTGGTGCGCGAGGCGTCGCGCCTCGTGGTGAAAGTGGGCTCCAGTCTGGTCACCAATGGGGGGCAAGGTCTCGATCAGGCAGCGCTGGCTCAGTGGGCCGAGCAGATCTCCGCGCTGGCCCGCAGCGGAAAGCAGGTGCTGCTGGTCTCCAGCGGGGCGGTTGCCGAGGGCATGCAGCGCCTCGGGTGGAAGCGCCGACCGAAGGCTCTCCACGATCTCCAGGCTGCCGCAGCGGTCGGCCAGATGGGGCTCGTCCAGGCGTACGAGACCTGCTTCCGCAAGCATGAGCTGCAGACCGCCCAGATCCTGCTGACCCACGAAGACCTCGCAGACCGCAGCCGCTACCTCAATGCACGGTCGACGCTGCGCACGCTGTTGTCGCTGGCCATCATCCCGATCATCAACGAGAACGACACCGTCGCCACCGACGAGATCCGCTTCGGCGACAACGACACGCTCGGCTCGCTCGTCACGAATCTCGTGGAGGCCGAGGTGCTGATCATCCTCACCGACCAGCCCGGCCTCTACACCGCAGATCCGCGGAAGGATCCTTCGGCCACCCTCGTGCAGGATGCGCGCGCCGGGGATCCCGCGCTCGAGGCCATGGCGGGCGGCGCCGGGTCCTCGATCGGCTCCGGCGGCATGCTGACCAAGATCCTGGCCGCCAAGCGCGCTGCCCGTAGCGGCGCGCACACGGTCATCGCCTCCGGCCGCGAGCCACAGGTGCTCGTGCGCCTCGCCGCCGGTGAGCGCATCGGCTCCCAGCTCGTCGCCGAGACCCCCACGCTTGCCGCCCGCAAGCAGTGGCTGGCCGACCATCTCCAGCTCCGCGGCAAGCTCTTCCTCGACGCCGGCGCCGTCCGCGCGCTGACGGCCGACGGCAAGAGCCTCCTGCCGATCGGCGTCCAGGAGGTCCAGGGGGACTTCGAGCGCGGCGAGGTGGTTGCCTGCGTCGACGGCGACGGCGACGGGCGCGAGATCGCCCGCGGCCTCGTCAACTACAGCGCCGCCGAGACCCGTCGCATCCTGCGCACCCCCAGTGCCGAGATCGAGGCACGCCTGGGCTATGTGGACGAGCCCGAGCTGATCCACCGGGACAATCTGGTCCTGCTGTGAGCGGCGCCGGATTTCCGAGCCGTCGTTCCCTGCCGATCCCCACGCCGCCCCTCCGACGGTAAGCTCTGCCCGGGTCGCTTCGAGCGTACAGGGGCGTTCCAGACAACCAGAATGGTCCCGTCCAGTCGATGGCGACGGACCCGCCCACGCGTCCACGGAGGAGATGGAAGATGAATCTGCATCGGATCAGGCATTGGATCGCGGTCCTGCTCGCACTCGCGAGCAGCACAGGCGTGGCGGTCGCGGCGGAGCCGATCCGCATCGGACTCGTGGACGAGACTACCGGCCCGCAGGCCGAGGCCGGCGTGTTGACGCTGCGCGGCGTCCAGCTCGCGCTCGAGGAGATCAACGGTGCCGGGGGCATTCTCGGTCGTCCCGTCGAACTGATCATCGAGGACAACCAGAGCACGAACCCCGGGACCGTGCTCGCCTACACCAAGCTCGTCGATCAGAAGGTCGTCGCCGTCATCGGCCCGTTGCGCAGCACCCAGGTGCAGGCCGCGTCACCGACCATCGCGAAGGCGAAACTGCCCGCCGTGATCGGTGGCAGCGACCCCAGCCTCACGCGCGTCAACAATCCCTGGATCTTCCGCGTGCGCCCCAACGATCTGTACTCGTCGCGGGTCATGGCCGAGTTCGGCACGAAGACGCTCGGCAGGACGAAGTGGGCCATCATCCACGCCACCGATACCTTCGGCGCCAACGGCCGCATCGCACTCACGGACGCCCTCAAGGCGCAGGGCATCGAGCCCGTGCTCACCCAGGGCTACACGAGCAACCAGCAGGACTTCACGGCCGTCGTCCTCGGTCTGAAGAAATCGGGCGCCGACATCATCGGCACGTACATGACGGGCTCCGCGGACGTCGGCATCTTCGCGCGACAGCTCCGGCAGCTCGGCGTCAACGTCGAGTGGGTCGGTTCCACCTCACTCGCCACCGAGACCGCGCTGAAGCTCGCCGGCGATGCCCTCTGGGGAACCTACGTGGTCACCGATTTCTTTCCCGAGGCCCACAAGGAGTCGAAGGCGTTCGCCGCGAAGTTCAAGGCGAAGCACGGCGCGAATCCCGACCTCTACTCCGCGTGGTCGTACGCCGGCATGCATCTGCTCAAGCACGCGATCGAGAAGGCCGGCAGCACCGATTCCGCTGCAGTCCGCAAGGCGATCCTCTCGACCCGCGGTCTGAAGGGCATCGCGGGCGAGTACGCGTTCGATGCGAACGGTGACGGACTCCACGGGTACAGCATCGTGCGCAACGACAAGGGCACGCTCACGTTCATGCGGCACATCGAGTTCACGGCCGACGTGAAGTAGCGCCCGGGGCGGTGCGCTATTGACCTGCATCAGAATCACTTGTCGGGGCGCGCTCACCATGGAGGTCTTTTCGGACCAAGGAGGACTCCATGGAAAAGCCCGCGCGTCGCCGCGCCGACCCCGGTATCGCTCCCACCGGGACCGGCGCCCGCTCCCGCAAGTCCCGCCGCTCCACCGCCGGTGACATCACCCCCGCACGGACCGGCCGGACCATCGAGCGGTTCACCGTCTCCGAAGCCGTGCAGGCCGCCGAGATGGCGCAGATCGAGGCGGTGCAGGACATCCTCGCGCAGTCCGAACCATCGCAGCGGTTGTCCGAACTGGAAGGCCTGTTGGCCGGTGCCTCGCCCGACGAGATCGGTACGCTCCGGGAGGCCCTGCTCCGAAAGACCGGCGGCACCGACGCATCGGTCACCAATCCCGACGAGGAACTCGCCGAGGACTGGCGCAAGGGCGGGTATCCGTATCGCAACCTCATGCAGCGCCGCACCTACGAGAAGCAGAAGTACCGGCTGCAGGTGGAACTGCTCAAGCTGCAGGCGTGGGTGAAGGAGACCGGGCAACGCGTCGTGATCCTCTTCGAGGGGCGCGATGCTGCGGGCAAGGGCGGCGCCATCAAGCGCTTCATGGAGCACCTCAATCCGCGCGGCGCGCGGGTGGTCGCCCTGGAGAAGCCGACCGACCAGGAGCGCGGACAGTGGTACTTCCAGCGCTATGCCGGGCATCTCCCGAGTTCCGGCGAGATCGTGCTGTTCGATCGGTCCTGGTACAACCGCGCCGGCGTCGAGCGCGTCATGGGTTTCTGCACCCCCGCGGAGTACGACGAGTTCATGCGGCAGGCGCCGGAGTTCGAGCGGAACCTCGTGCGAAGCGGCATCCACCTCATCAAGTTCTGGTTCTCCGTCAGCCGCAAGGAGCAGCGTCGGCGCTTCGGCGAACGCGAAGTCCACCCGCTCAAGCAGTGGAAGCTCTCGCCCATCGATCTGGCGTCGCTCGACAAGTGGGACGACTACACGCGCGCGAAGGAGGCGATGTTCTTTCACGCGGACACGGCCGATGCGCCGTGGACCGTCATCAAGTCGGACTGCAAGAAGAGGGCGCGCCTCAACGCCATGCGCTACGTCCTGCACAGGCTCCCCTACACGAGTAAGGATCCGGCGCAGATCGGCGCGCTCGATCCGCTCATCGTCGGGCGGGCGCACGTGGTGTTCGAACGCGGCGAGCAGCAGTCGACGGCGCTGATCTGACCCGCCGTCGGAATCGCGGCGGCGGGCGCCGGAGCATCGGAGCATTCCTGCCGGGGCGGGCGCCGCTCAAGTAGCAGAGGGGATCGTCGATACCGATCGAACGCCAACGGGCCGGCACCTTCGTGTCTGCGGCGGCAACATTCGATGGCTTCGATCCTCCTTCTCGATTCTTCGGTCACCACGGCCCGACGCACCAGTCGCCTCCTGAGCGGCGCAGGTCACGCCGTCCGGACGGCCGGAGACGCCGCGCGGATGCGGCAGACGGCGGTGAGCGCTCCGGTTGTCATCGTCGTGCGCGATCACGCCGAGTCGCCCGTCGATCCTGGGGCGGTCCGGCGGCTCCGGTCCGCACCGCACGCCGGCGGTCTCGTGGTGCTGGCCCCGGCCGTGCGCTGGGTCGCATGGGTCGGGGTGGCGGATCGTGTCCTGCCCGAAGGTGTCTCCGCCGATCTGCTGCTGGACGCGATCCGGAAGATCCTCGACCCCGCGCCGGAGACGTTCGTCGCAACGCGCACGTCGCCCCGTCCGACCGAAGGCGCCGCCGATGGCGTGACCGCAGACGCGGAGCTGCCCGGCGTCGCCATCGCGGGGTACCGGATCCTGAAACTCATCGGCCGTGGCGGCATGTCGCTCGTCTACCTTGCGGCGCACGAGGCGACCGGCGAGACCCGCGTGCTCAAGCTCCTGCCCATCAGCGAGCACGACGGTGGTGTGCTCGTGCAGCGACTCATCAACGAGGCAGCACTGCTGTCCCAGCTGCGCCACCCCGGCATCGTGCGCATCCACGAGCAGGGCTTCACCGAATGGCACGCCTACATCGCCATGGAGTACCTGCCCGGCGGTGAGCTCACCGCCCTGCTCGGGCAGCCGTTGTCTCCCCCCTACGTTGTCGAGATCGTGCTGCAGATCGCAGAAGCCCTGGGTGCCATCCATCGGGCCGGCATGGTGCACAGGGATCTGAAGCCGGCCAACGTCCTGCGCCGCGCCGACGGCACGTTCGTGCTCGCCGACTTCGGCATCGCACGGAAGAAAGGGGTTGATCTCTCGCGGTCGGGTCCTGGACATCTCGTGGGTACGGCCGCCTACCTGGCGCCCGAGACGATCGGCAGCGGCCGTGTCGATCTTCGCAGCGACCTCTACGCACTCGGCGTCCTGTTTCACGAAATGCTGACCGGCCGAAAACCGTTCGAGGGGTCCGGCCCGCTCGAAGTGATGGATCTGCACTTGCACGCGCCGGTGCCGCGCCTGCCCCCGGGGCTCGGCTGGGCCCAGACGCTGGTCGATGGTCTGTTGGCGAAGCGGCCTGAAGATCGGTTCGCCGGCGCCGATAGCCTCATCACCGCTGTGCTCCAGGCTGTGACGGAGCTGCAGACATCGTCGCCTGGCAGCAGCGCCACCGAACATCCTTGGAGTCACGCAGATGCAGGATAGCCGTACCGTCGCCGTCGTCGGATTCAACGCGACAGAACTCCTCGTGCTGGGCAGCATCTTCGGCCTCGCGGCGAAGCGGATCCCGCGGTTCGTTCGCCACACTGACCCTGCCACCCAGCCCGATCTCTTCCTGGCCGATGCCGACGATGCCTCCGCGGTTGCCGAACTCCTCCGGCGCAATGCGGATGGGCGGTTGCCGGTGGTCCTCGTGGGGGCGTCGGATCATGGCACCGGGTGGCCCCTCCTCCCGCGACCGCTGCAGTGGGCCAACGTGATCGTCGCCTTCGATCACGCCATCCGGGCCACGATGCCGCCCGCGCCGGAGCCGCTGCCGCTGATACCCCGTGCAGCGAGGCGCACCGAGCCGGACACCATCCTGATCGTCGGCAGCGACCGGGGCTTCAACGCCCAGGTGTTCGATCGCCTATCCCGGCATTCGGTCGCCATCGAGGATGTCCCGGATGTCGACGCGGCCCTGGCGCGGTTCGCCAATGGCCACTACCCCTGTGTGATCATCGACGGCGACTCCCGCGGCACCGAGAGCCTGAGCCTGTGCAAGGCGATCAAGTCGCGCAAGGGACGCCAACCCACTGCGGTGATCATCGCGAGCAGCAGCACCGAGCAGTTCGATCGTGTCCGCGCCACGATGGCGGGCTGCGATGCGTTCCTTGCCAAGCCGGTGTCCGACCGCAAGCTCGACGACGCGATCCAGCGCTACGTGGCGGCGGCCGCTGCGTACTGACCGCCTCTCGGGCCGACTGCCCGCGGCGGCTTGGCCGCGTGGTGTACGAACAAGGGGAGGGCCGCGTCTCGGGCCTGACGGCCCGCAGCGGCATGGCCGCAGGGCGTACCAACAAGGGGAGGGCCCCTTGTATATCCCCCCGTTGATCCGCCGCCTGCCGTGGGTTCGGAACACGCTTTCTGTAGGAGCGGCCCATGGCCGCCTCTCAGGCCGATGGCCCACGGCGGCTTGACCGCGTGGTGTACGAACAAGGGGAGGGCCCCTTGTATATCCCCCGGTGGATACACCGCGAGGGGTGGCGATGGGCGAGCTTATGTAGGAGCGGCCCATGGCCGCGAAAGCGGTCGTTCCGGTTGAAGCGTCTCCATTGCATCCACCGCTTTCGGGGCCATGGGCCCCTCCTACAGTGGCGGTGGTGCGCCAACCGCTGCGGAAATGGGCAATCGCCTTTGTAGGAGCGGCCCATGGCCGCGAAAGCGCCGGTTCCGGTCGAAGCGTTTCCGTGGCACCCACCGCTTTCGGGGCCATGGGCCCCTCCTACAGGGAGCCGTGGGTTCCTCTCACGCGAGCGCGCGCGTCACGACCTCGGTCACATCCTTCGACAGGCCTTCGGTGTCGCGTATGCGTTCCAGCGCTGCGCGGGCGTGGCCCTGTCGGACGCCGTCGAACTTCTTCCAGCGATCCATCGAACGCGCGAGGCGCGAGGCCACCTGCGGGTTGAGCGCGTCCAGCTGGATCACGCAGTCGGCGAGGAAGCCATAGCCGCTTCCGTCGGCCGCGTGGAAGTGCACCGGGTTGAAATGGCAGAAGCTCCCGGTCACCGAGCGGGCGCGGTTAGGGTTCCGGATGTCGAAGTCCGCATGGGCCATCAGCGCCTTCACCCGGCCGAGGGCGCCCGGGAGGCGTGACATCGCCTGCACCGCGAACCACTTGTCGAGCACGAGCGCCTCGTCACGCCAGCGAGCGTGGAAACTCGCGAGGGCCTCCTCACGCTGCGGTACGTCGGCATTGGCCAGGGCCGTCAGCGCGGCCATCGCATCGGTCATGTTGTCGGCACCCGAGAACTGTGCCGCACAGATGGCGACGATCTCGCCGTCGTCCTCCAGTTCCATCAGATAGCCGAGACAGAGATTGCGCAGCGCCCGCCTGCCGGCAGCAGTCGCGTCCGGGCTGAAGCGCCCCGGGTTCGCCATCGCGCGATAGGTGGCCAGCAGTTCGCTGCGCAGCGTGGTGGCCAGCTGACGTCGCAGCGCGACCCGCACTGCATGGATCGCGTCGGGGTCGACCACCGCCATCTGCTCGCCCACGTAGCTCTCCGAAGGCAGTGCCAGTGCCTCTGCAGCGAAGGCCGGATCCCGTGCGGCATCGGCGAGCACGCGACCGAACGCGGCGACGAACGCCTCTGGTGCGGAGAACGCCTCGCCGGCCTGACGCGCCGCGACCCCGCGCAGGATGAGCCCCACCGCGAGCCGCTGCCCGGCCTCCCAGCGATTGAACGAATCGCTGTCGTGCGCGACGAGATGCGTGAGCTGCGCCTCGGTGTATTCGAAATCGAGAACGATGGGCGCCGAGAACCCGCGCGCCAGCGACGGCATCGGGGCGCTCGCCACGTCGACGAAGGTGAACGTCTGCTCCGCCTCCGTGAGCGAGAGCACGCGCGTGCCGCCCGACGCAGCCTGCTCGCCGGCAAGGCGCAGCGGCACATCGGTGCCGTCTTCGGCCACGAGGCCCACCGCGAACGGGATGTGCAGCGGGCGCTTCTCCGGCTGCCCGGGTGTCGGCGCGCAGGACTGTCGCAGGGTCAGCGTGTAGGTGCGTGCCGCCGCATCGTGGCTGCCCGTGGCTTCGACGCGCGGCGTGCCCGCCTGGTCGTACCAGCGACGGAACAGGCGGAGATCCGTGCCGCTCGCGTCTTCCATGGCCTGCACGAACTCGTCGCACGTGACCGCCTGCCCGTCGTGTCGCGCGAAGTAGAGATCCATGCCGCGACGGAACGCTTCCGCGCCGATCAGCGTGTGGATCATCCGTACGACTTCCGCGCCCTTCTCGTACACGGTCGCGGTGTAGAAGTTGGAGATCTCCATGTACGCCTGCGGACGGATGGGGTGCGCCATCGGGCCTGCATCCTCGGGGAACTGCATGGCCCGCAGGCCGCGCACCTCCTGGATGCGCTGCACCGGGCGCGAGTACGTGTCGGCGCCGTACTCCTGGTCGCGGAACACCGTGAGGCCTTCCTTCAGCGAGAGCTGGAACCAGTCGCGGCAGGTCACGCGGTTGCCGGTCCAGTTGTGGAAGTACTCGTGGGCCACCACGCGGTCGACGTTCAGGAAGTCGGCGTCCGTCGCGGTGTCGGCGCGGGCCAGCACGTACTTCGTGTTGAAGATGTTGAGCCCCTTGTTCTCCATCGCACCCATGTTGAAGTCGCCCACCGCGACGATCATGAAGCGCTCGAGATCGAGTTCGAGCCCGAAGACCTTCTCGTCCCACCGCATCGAACGCTTCAGGCTGTCCATCGCGAAGCCCGCCTGGTCGAGCTTGCCGGGCTCCACGTAAACCTGAAGCAGCGCGTCGCGGCCCGATGCGGTGACGAACCGATCCTCCAGGACCTCGAGCTTCGCCGCCACCATCGCGAAGAGATACGAAGGCTTGGGGAAGGGATCCTCCCAGCGGGCGTAGTGACGGCCGCCCGGCTCGTCGCCCTGGGCCACCAGGTTGCCGTTCGAGAGCAGCACCGGATATCGCGCGCGATCGGCGTGGAGGCTCACCGTGTATCGCGCCATCACATCCGGCCGGTCGAGGAACCACGTGATGCGCCGGAATCCCTCGGATTCGCACTGCGTGAAGAGACCGTCCTTCGACTTGAAGAAGCCCATCAGCTTCGTATTTCCGAACGGGTCGATGCGCACCACGGTCTCGAGCGTGAAGGCATCCGGCGTGCGATGGATGGTCAGCCTGTCGTCCGCGAGGGTGATCTCGTCGGCCTCCAGCTTCCGGCCGTCGATCGATGCCGACTCGTGGGAGAGTTCGTCGCCGTCGAGCACGAGCGGGGCATCCTGCGTGCGTCCGGCAGGGTTGCGGCGCATGGAGAGCTTGGCGCGCACCCGTGCGTGGTCGTCGCGGACGTCCACGTGCAGATGCACGGTGTCGACGAGGAAGGCGGGCGGGGCGTAGTCGGAGAGCTGGATGAGCTGGGGGGTGGCGTCGCGCATGGGGGCTTCCGTGGAGAGCGGTGGAATACGAACGGGGCAACGCATCGCGCGTGGCCCCGTCTTCCTTGGTCGTCGGATGTTACCTCCGGGTTCCCTCGGCGATGACGTCGCCGGGCAACCTGCCGGGGATCATGCGGCCCGTCGATCCCCTTGCCGCCAACGGGCCTCGAGCTTCGCTGCGGCATCGCGCAGGGCTGTCCGCAAGCCTTCCTCCACCACCGGGTGGTAGAAGGGCATCTCCAGCATGCGGGCGACGGTCATCTCCGACTGGACGCCCCACGCCAGCAGGTGCGCGAGGTGCTCCGCGTCCGGGCCGATCATCTCGGCGCCCAGCACCCGCCCGGTCGCGATGTCCGCATACACGTGGAGCAGGCCGCGGTTGCGCAGCATCACCCGGGCACGGCCCTGATTCTCGAACGACACCTCCCCAGTCACGACGGCGTCGGTATCCAGCGCGGAGAACCGCTCGCCGATCGTCGCAAGCTGCGGGTCCGTGAACACCACCGCGAGCGGTGTGCGCCGCAGGCCCGGACGCACGTCGGGGAAGCGCGCGGCGTTGTCGCCGGCGATGCGACCCTCGTCCGAGGCTTCGTGGAGCAGCGGCAGGTCGTTGTTGGCGTCGCCGGCGATGAAGATGGACGAGCGCCCGCATTGCAGGGTGTGGCGGTCGAAGCGGGGAACGCCGCGATCGTCGAGCTCGACGCCGGCGAGCTCCAGACCGATCCCGCGGACGTTGGGCGCCCGGCCCGTGGTGGCAATCACGTGGTCCACGACGATGCGACGCGAGCGTTGGTCGCGGTCGGTGAACATCACCTCCACGCCGTCGGCCACGCGCTGCACCGACGACACCTTCGCATCGGCGTCGAGGAAGAACTCGCGTCCGAACTGCGCGGCCGCGTAGTCGCGTACCACCGGATCGGAGAACGGCCCCACCGCGCCACCGACGCCGAACATGTGGACCTTCACGCCGAGCCGGTGCAGTGCCTGGCCCAGCTCGAGACCGATCACGCCGGGCCCGAACACCGCCACCGAGGCGGGCAGGTCGTCCCAGTGGAAGAGATCGTCATTCACCACGAGCCGGTCGCCCGCGCCGCGCAGCACGGGTGGGACTGACGGGGAGGAACCCGTGGCGATGACGGCGCGGCTGAACTCCACCTCCGTGTGGTCGTCGACGACGAGCGTGTGCGGGTCGGTGAAGCGCGCCCGACCGCGGATGCGGTGGGCTTCGGGGATGCTCTCGACACCTTCCAGCACGAACCCCACGAAGCGATCGCGTTCCCGCTTCACGCGGGCCATCACGGCGCGGCCATCGACGTGCATCCGCCCTTCGAGGCGGAGCCCGAACTCTGCCCAGTTCTCCGGCCCGTGGGCGGCATCGGCCGCGGCGATCAGCAGCTTGCTCGGCATGCATCCGACGCGGGCGCAGGTGGTCCCGTACGGTCCGCCCTCGATGATCACGGCGCGCTTGCCGGCGGCGATCGCGGCGCGGTAGGCGGCGAGCCCGGCGGTGCCGGCGCCGATCACGGCCACGTCGGTGTCGATGGTGTGCATGGTGTGCTTCCTGGGTGTTCGTTGATCCGGGGACTGCGCCGCCGGGAAGGTGACCTCCCGGCGGGTTCCTTCAACGGCCGATCACGCGGCCTTGCGCTGACGGGCCCACTGCTCCAGCTGCTCGGCACCGCCGATGTACTCGCCGTTCACGAAGATCTGCGGCACGGTCTGCTGGCCGGTGACGGCGCCCACGATGCGGCTGCGGGTGTTGTGGGGCAGCGGGATCTCGGCGTAGTCGTAGCCGAGTTCCGTCAGCAGCGCCTTCGCCTTCGCGCAGAAGCTGCAACCTTCGCGGGTGAAGATCGCCACCTGGTCGGGCTTCCTCGCGCTCGGATTGATGTAGGCGAGCATCGTGTCGGCGTCCGAGACCTCGAAGGGGTCGCCGGGCTTCTGCGGCTCGATGAACTGCTTCTCGATCACGCCGTCGCGAACGAGCATCGAGTAGCGCCACGAACGCTTGCCGAAGCCGAGGTCCGCCTTGTCGACCAGCAGGCCCACGCCTTCGGTGAACTCGCCGTTGCCGTCCGGCACGAGCGTGATGTTCGAGGCCTCCTGGTCCTTCGCCCATTCGTTCATCACGAACGTGTCGTTGACCGATACGCAGAGGATCGCGTCGACGCCGTTCGCCTTGAAGGCCGGCGCGAGTTCGTTGTAGCGGGGCAGGTGGGTGGACGAGCAGGTGGGCGTGAACGCGCCGGGCAGCGAGAACACCACCACGGTCTTGCCGGCGAACAGGTCTGCGGTGGTGACGCTCTTCCACTCGTTGTTCTCGCGGATGCGGAACGTGACATCGGGGACGCGCTTGCCTTCGAAGCTTGGGAACATGGAATCTCTCCTGACGGTTGGGTTGCGGAATCTCAGCCTGCCTGTGCCTTCGACCGGTGTCGGTGCGGTGGGGCGCTGCAGAACCACGGAACGAAGTCTGCCGATGCCGCTTCCGGGCGACCAATACCTTGTTACGATCTCCGCCATAGGCAATCCCTATGGCGCCCCAGCCTCGCCCCCGGGCGGAAAACGGAGTCCCGCAAGGAACGACATCCCCCATGACCCTGACGCAACTCGAGTACATCGTGGCGGTGGCCGACCTCCGCCATTTCAGCCGCGCGGCCGATCGCTGTTTCGTGAGCCAGCCGAGCCTGAGCGCCGCCGTGCGCAAGCTCGAGGACGAACTGGGCGTGCAGATCTTCGAGCGCGGCCCCGGCGAGGTGCTGCTCACCGAGCCCGGCGAACCCGTGATCGCGCAGGCGCGGCGGGTGCTGGACGAAGCCGCCCGCGTGAAATCGGTGGCCAAGGCCCGGCGTGATCCCCTCGACGGGCCGCTCCGCCTCGGTGTGATCCACACCGTCGCGCCCTACCTGCTCCCGGAACTGGTGCTGGCGCTACGGTCGGCAGCGCCGAACATGCCTCTCGACATCGAGGAGAACCAGACCGCGCAGCTCGATCAGATGCTCCGGGGCGGCCTCATCGACGTGGCGATCGTCGCGCTGCCGTTCCAGGCGCCAGGCGTCGAGGTGGTGCCCCTGTACGACGAGCCGTTCCGGGTCATCGTGCCGAGCGGTGACGAATGGGCGCGCCGCAAGTCGATCGCCGCCGAAGAGCTGCACGGCCGCGAGCTGCTGCTGCTGTCCATCGGCCACTGCTTCCGCGATCAGGTGCTGGACGCCTGCCACGAGTTCTCGCGGCCCCCCTCGGCCGGCAAGCAGGGCAATTCGCTCGAGACTCTGCGCAGCATGGTGGCCTCGGGGATGGGGATCTCGGTGCTCCCCGCCAGCGCGCTGACGCCGCGGCACACGAGCCCGCTCGTCCGGGTCATCGACTTCGCGGCGCCGCGGCCGATGCGTCGCATTGTGGCCGCGTTCCGCACCGGGTTCCCCCGCCTGGAGGCGGTGCGCCTCATCGCCGCGGTCGTGCCGAAGCTCGGTCTGCCGGTGACCATGGCGTCGGACGGCTGAACGTCTGCTACGGCCGAGTGGTTTCGGCACCGGCCCTCGGTTACCCTCCAGAAAAACAATCCACGGGGGGAACATGGTTCCGAGATTCGGACGCACGATCCTGGGCGTTGCAGCACTGATCGTCGTCATGCCGGTGGTCGCCGCCGACACCGCCCAGCACCATGCGATCCGCGAAGGCGCCCGCGCCCTTCCCAAGCGGCTGCTGATGCTCCCGCCCGACCTCCTGGTCCAGGAGGTCACCGCAGGAGGCGTGATCGAGAAGGTGCCGCAGCGGACGGCGGATGCCGCCCGGCGCTTCCGGACCGCGCTCGCCGCCATCGCCGCCGAGAGCAAAGGGCGCTTCGAGGTCGTGCCCGTCGAACCCGCCGCGGAGGACAGCGAGGCCGTGTCGGACTTCCTCGCGCGTTACGCCGCCGTCGCCTCGGGCGCCCGCCAGGCGATGTTCGGTGGTCCCGCGTGGGAACCGCGCCTCGCCCGGTTCGACTACACGCTGGGCGAAGGCCTGCCGACGTTCGCGCAACGCTACGGGGCCGATGCCGTGCTCGTCACCTCCGGTTCTGCCATGGTCGAGAGCACGGGCCGCGCGGCGCTCAACTTCCTCGGCGGCATGGCCACGGCGCTCCTGAGCGGCGGCGTCGGCGCCCATGTCCGCAACGACGATCGCGCCGAGATCGCCATCGGCGTCGTCGATCTCACGAGCGGAGACCTGCTCTGGCTGCATAGCCGCGCCGTGCTGCCCAATGTGTTCGAGAACGAGAACGCGAACCGGAATTTCGTGGAGCGGGCGTTCGAGACCTACGGCGTGGCATCGAAGCCGTGATGCGCCTCCGCAGAGCCATCCGCGCCGCGGGCATCGCGTGCCTGGTGGCTGCCGTCGGAGCGCAGGCCGCCACGCCGCCCTTCGAGAGGCCGGTGCGCCCGGCAGAACTGGAGGAACCCGAGCAGCGCGTGTGGAGCGAGGCCGAGGACGTCGACCTCGCCCTCTCGCGCAGTGGCCAGCTCCTGCGCGACGACGAAGTGGAGGCGTGGCTCGCGAGTCTCATGCTGCGGCTCTTCCCGGATTTCGGCGCTGCGCTTCGGGTGCGCATCGTGCGCGATCCCGAGATGAACGCCTTCTGCCTCCCGAACGGCAGCATCTACATGAACCTGGGCATGCTCGCCCGCGTCCGCAACACGTCGCAGCTCGCGACCATCCTCGCCCACGAGGGTGTCCACTTCACCCACCGCCACGGCTTCCAGCAGCGCAGTTCGCTCGTCACCACGGCCGGCTTCACGCAGGGGGCCGGCATCGCGGGCGGCCTCGTCGGCGCACTGCTCGGCAGCCTCGTCGGCATGTCGTCGATCCGCGGTTTCTCGCGCACGCACGAGCGCGAGGCCGATCGCGTGGGCTTCGGTCGCCTGCTCGCCGGCGGATTCGATCCGCGCGAGAGCGTCGCCGTCTTCCAGATGCTCACGGCCGAGTCCAAGGCGATGGGTCTCAACGACACGGTGTTCTTCGCGTCGCATCCGCAACTCGACGAGCGCATCAAGACCTTCCGCGAGCTGTCCGCGGTGGCCAGCCCGCCCGCAGTACCGACGTCCGACGCCGCCTTGCAGGCCTTCCAGCCGCGGTTGCAGCGCGAGTGGATGGCCCTCGAGGCATCGATGGGCCAGGGCGGCCGTCTCGTGCACCAGCTCACGCGGCCGGACGCCGCCGACTTCTATCCGCCCGAGGCGCCCTACTACCTGGGCGAAGGCTATCGCCTCCGCGGCGACGCCGCCGATCGCAACGCGATGATCACCGCGTACGAGTCCGCTGCGCAGCGGGCGCCGACGTTCGCGCCGGCCCACGCCGCGCTGGGCGTCGTGCATTTCAAGGCGAAGGACTGTGCCAGGGCGGCGCCGCACCTGCGAAGCTATCTCGATCTTGCCCCGGACGGACCCCTCCGTGCCCACGTGAGCCGCATGCTGGAGAAATGTCGATGAGCCTCATCCGTTCCCTTTCCGCCGTACGCGCTGTCCTGATGATCGCGACCCTGGCGCTCGCCGGTTGCCAGACCGCGCCCTGGACCCGTGTCGAAACGCCCGATGCCATCACCGTCACCAACTCGAAGCGGACATTCGTGCCGCCCGCAGGCTGGATCCGGTGGAACGGCGCGCCGAGCGGTGTCGTCGTCACCCGCGACGGCACGCCGATCCAGTTCATCCGCGCAGCGGACATGACCCATGAGCAGGCGTTCCGGGCCATCAGGAAGACGAGCAATGCGGATCTGCTGCCCAACGAACTCGCCGAACTGCTGATCGCCACCCGTAAGGCCATGCCCGGCATGTCCGGGCTGGCGGTGACGAGCAACGAACCCGCGACCTTCGGTGGCCTCGACGGTGTGCGGCTTGGGCTGACCTATCGCGACGAACGTGGTGCTTCGTTCGATCATCTCGTGTACGCCGCTGCCGAGACCGAGGGCGTGTTCATGATCGAGTACCACGCGCTCTCGAAGCACTACTTCGCCCGCGACCTCCCCGAGTTCGAGAAGGTCGTGGCGTCCGTCAGTTCGGAGAAGAAGGCGAAGAAGTAGCCGGCAAGGCGGCGTCGAAGCCCGGCATCCGTCAGGGGCTCGGCGCCTGCCCTTCCGCTGCGGGATCCTCCCCGCTCACCACGGTGAGGAAGTTCATCACTTCCTGCCAGTCGGGCGTGCCCTCCCGGCCACCGGGGCGGGTGCACTTGAGCGCGGCGGCAGCCGAGGCCAGGCAGAGCGCCTGCTCGATCCCGTAGCCCTTCCCGATGCACAGCGCGTAGGCCCCGTGGAAGACATCGCCGGCGGCGAGCGTGTCGATGGCGCGCACCGGGAATGCCGGGAGTCTCCGCACCGTCGCCGGGTCCGACTCGTCGACCCACGCGAGTCCGCGCGCCCCGAGTGTCGCCACCGCCACGCGGGCACCCGCCTCGACGGTGGTGCGCAAGGTCCGGTCGAGATCGCTGCCCCCCATCACCTGTGCGCCGCGTTCGGAATAGAGGACATGGTCTGCCGTCGCGGCGAGTTCCACGAGTATCTCGCGCTCGGCCACGTCGCCGTCGAGGATCGCCGGGATCCTCGCCACCCGCGCGGCGCGCAGTGCCGCGAGGGCGCCTTCGGGCCAGCGGACGTCCGCGAGCACGGCCTCGGCCAACGGGATCGACTCGAGGCGAAGCCACGCCGGCGACGCCTGCAGGGCCGTGCCGCGATGACCCACGACGAGCCGTTCACCGCGGGCGTCGATCAGAACCGCGGACGTCGACGACGTGGACTCGCGGAATCGCCGCAGACCCGCCACGTTCACGCCTTCCTCGCGAAGCTGTTCCTCGATGATGTCGGCGGCGCTGTCGGCGCCGACCGGGCCCCAGAAGAGCGCCTGCCCGCCAAGGCGCGCGATGGCGACCGCAGCGTTCGCCGCCATGCCGCCGCCGCTCTCGAAGTAGCGATGGGCGACGATCTTGGCGCTGTCGGCCGGCCAGTGGTCGACCATGAACACGCGATCCAGCGCGGCGTGCCCCACGCAGACGATGGTGGGGGCGGGCGAACCGGAGGCCATCAAGCGGGCACTCGCGGTTTACAGCGCGGAGGACGGCGGGACGATGGCGGATTCGACGCCGGCAGCTGCAGCGGCGAGCACTCGTTTCGCCGTGCGATGGAAGGGTTCGACAGCGGCATGCGGCTTCTCTACGACGTGGATGTCCCCGAGCATAGCGCGCGGGAGCCGTGCGGTCGCCGCTGGCGTGAACCCATGGCGCCGTCGTCCGGCGTTCCGCGGCCCATCGCGATGCTGCGATACTTCCGCGTCGAGACCCCCCGTGCCGGAACACCCCCATCCCCATGGCCCTCCCCATCGAATTCGAGCATGTGCTGGCCGCCGCCACCGATCTGGCCGGCGTGGCCCATCGCACCCCCGTCGTCACCTCCCGCGAGGCCGACCGTCGCGCCGGGGCGCAGATCTTCTTCAAGTGCGAGAACCTGCAGCGCGCAGGTGCGTTCAAGTTCCGTGGCGCCTATCACGCCCTCGCCCGCTTCTCCCCGGACCAGCGCCGCGCCGGCGTGATCACCTTCTCGTCGGGGAATCATGCGCAGGCGGTCGCACTCGCCGCGCGGCTGCTCGGCATGCCGGCGGTCATCGTGATGCCCTACGACGCGCCACCGATGAAGCTCGCCGCGACGCGGGGCTACGGGGCCGAGGTCGTCCAGTACGATCGGTACACCGAGGACCGCGAGGCCATCGGCCGGGGAATCGCCGCGGCGCGGGGCATGACACTCGTGCCGCCCTACGACCACGCCCACGTGATGGCCGGGCAGGGGACCGCCGCGCTGGAGCTGATCGTGGATGCCGGTCCGCTCGACGCGCTCCTCGTGTGCGTGGGCGGTGGCGGCCTCATCTCCGGATGTGCCACGGCCGCGAAGCACCTGCTGCCCGGTTGCCGCGTCATCGGCGTCGAGCCGGCGGCCGGCAACGATGTCCAGCGCTCGCTCGCCGCGGGCCGCATCGTACACATCGACGTCCCCGACACCATCGCCGACGGTGCCCAGACCCAGCACGCCGGCGCGCTGACCTTCCCGGTCATGCAGGCGCGGGTGGACGAAGTCGCGACCGTCGACGATGCGGAACTCGTTTCGACGATGCGCTTCTTCTTCGAGCGGATGAAGCTCGTGGTGGAACCCACCGGATGCCTGGGTGCTGCGGTGGCGCTGGCGGGGCGCGACGATCTTCGCGGCAGGCGCGTGGGCGTGATCCTGAGCGGGGGCAACATCGACGCCTCGCGCTTCTCGGGGCTCATCGCGGCCGCCGACCGCGAGGTGGTTTCCGCACCGGATTAGATTTGGATCAAATGCGGGCTCTCCGGCCGTGCTTCACTGACGGTGGGGCCATGCGCGAGACGCCGCCCCTCATCCCGGAGACAACGCAATGACACCCGTGGTACGTGCCTTCTTTCACGCCCCGACCTGGACTCTGACCTACGTCGTCCACCACCCCGACACGCGCGACGCCGTGGTGATCGATGCCGTGCTCGACTACGACCCGGCCGCCTCCCGGCTCAACCCGAAGCCGGTCGATGACATCGCCGCCTATCTGCGCGAGACGGGTCTGAAGCTCCACTGGATCCTCGACACCCATGCGCATGCCGACCATTTCAGCGGCTCGCGCGCCCTGGCGGATCGCTTCCCAGGCACGCGGGTCGGCGTCGGCGAGCGCATCGTCGATGTTCAGCGGATGTTCGGGTCGGTCTTCAACCTCGGTTCCGATTTTCCGACCGACGGTCGGCAGTTCGACGCACTCCTGCCCGATGGTGCCGTCCTGGAGGCCGGGGCGCTGACTGTGCGCGTGATCGCCACACCGGGCCACACGCCGGCCTGCGTCTCCTACCTCATCGGCGATGCCCTCTTCACCGGCGACGCCCTCTTCATGCCCGACTACGGAGTGGGTCGCTGCGACTTCCCGTCCGGCAGCGCCGAAGTGCTGTACGACTCGATCGTGGGCCGTGTCTACACGCTGCCCGATACGACCCGCGTCTTCGTCGGCCACGACTACCAGCCCGGGGGGCGCGAGGTTCTCTGGGAGAGTTCGGTGGGCGAGGAGAAGCGGCAGAACGTCCAGTTGCGGGCCGTGACGTCGAAGGCGGAATTCGTCGAGTTCCGGCGCGCGAGGGATCGGACCCTCGGGGCGCCCCGGCTGCTGTATCCGAGCGTGCAGTTCAACATCAATGGCGGGCGGATGCCGGCCGCGGAGAGCAACGGGACCGCGTACCTGAAAATCCCCCTGCGCGCCTGAGCGCGTCAGGTAGAAGGCGATACCCCTGCGCGCCTGAGCGCGTCAGGACCCGGTGCCAGTCCGCGCCGCCGGCGCGGTCGCGTCCGGGACGCCTTCCGGTGACTCCTCCGGGAGTTGCATGGCGAGGCGGTCCAGCGCGTCCTGCAGCGTCTGGATCGAGATGGGCTTCGCCAGATGGCCGTCCATCCCGGCATCCAGGCACCGTTCGCGATCGCCGGGCAGGGCGTCCGCCGTCAGCGCAATGATCGGCAGATGGCGGGTGCCCGCCGCCGCTTCCTCCGCCCGGATCCGGCGGGCCGCCTCCAGACCGTCCATCACGGGCATCTGCACGTCCATCAGCACGGCATCCCAGCGGTCGCCTGCGGCACCGGCGGCGGTCACTGCCTGCTGGCCGTCTTCCACCAGCGTCACCCCGTGGCCCAGTCGCACGAGCATGCGTTCGATCAAGCGGCGATTGACGGGGTTGTCCTCGGCCACTAGCAGGCGGAGCCGACGTGCCGCCCGTGGGCGGGACGGCTCGGTGCGGAACGCCGCGAAACGTCCGGTGGCGGTAGAGGTCAGCAAGGCTGCGATCCGTTCCGGATCCGCGGGGTGAGCGCAGACGATGCCCTGCCAGCCCGAGGGCAGGGCGGGCGTCGATGCCGCCATCTGTTCCGCAGTGAGGATGACCACGGGGCCGGCAGGCTGCAGCTCGCGGACGCTCGGATCGGTGAGCGCTGTGGCATCGACCAGCAAAGCATCCTCGCCGCGCGCGATCGCCGCGACGCGTTCGGGCCCGGCATCCCAGTGGAGGGCCACGCCAGCCGCGGCGAGTCCGCGGCGGAGGGCCTCCCGCCGGCGCGGATTCGGGTCGCAGAGCAGGGCGGACTTCACGATGGGGCGGTCGGCTGCGGGCGCTGCATCCACGGATAGCCGCGCATCGAACGAGAACGTGCTCCCTATGCCGGCCACGCTCTCGACCTGCATCCTCCCGCCCATGAGCGCCACGATGCGCGCCGAGATCGCGAGTCCGAGTCCGGTGCCACCGAAGCGCCGCGTGATCGACGTGTCGCCCTGGTAGAAGGCCTGGAAGAGGCCGTCGCGGGTTTCCGGTGACATGCCGATCCCGCTGTCGCGAACGGCGAAGCGCACGGTCGACGGTCCATTGGCGTTCCCGCGCACGGGGTCCGCGGAGAGTTCCACCTCGCCCGTCGCCGTGAACTTCACGGCGTTCGAGAGCAGGTTGAGGATCACCTGGCGCAGGCGCTTCGGATCGCCGCGGAATCGGGGCGGCAGCGACGGGTCGGCGCTCCAGATGAGCGCGAGCCCCTTGGCCTGCGCCGTGAGGGCCACGGTGTGCACGCTCTCCAGCATGAGGGCGCGCAGATCGAACTCCACGTCGTCCAGTGGGAATCGTCCGGCCTCCAGCTTCGAGAAATCGAGGATGTCGTCGACCACCGCCTGCAGCGCCTTGCCGCAGGACTGCGCCGTCTCGAGGTAGTGCCGCGTCTCCTCGTCGAGAGCGTTGCCGAGCGCCAGTTCGGTGTGGCCGAGAAACCCGTGGATCGGGGTCCGGATCTCGTGGCTCATGTTCGCGAGGAACTCGCTCTTCGCGCGTGCGGCGTCGACGGCGCGGTCGCGTGCCTCGGTGATCGCGACGTTGGCCTGCTCCAGCTCTTGTTGATGCGCCTGCAGCGACTCCGTGAGGCGCGAGAGCGCCACGGTGCGTTGTCGCAGGAACATCGACAGGGCTGCGATGCCCGCAGCAAGAATCGACAGCAGGCCTCCGGCGACGGCCACTTTGGCACCGTGGTCCCGCGCCGCCCGGCGCTCGAAGACGGGCGTCGACGTGATCTGCACCGACCACTGCCGGCCCCCGATCGTGAAGGGCAGGGTGCGGACGAAGCGCTGACCTGCCCCGTCCGGGCTGGCCGACGTCCGGGCGCTGCTGTCGTACATCAGGGCATCGGGGATGTCCTCCGTGCCGTCGAACACCCGTACCCGGAAATCGGCCGAGGGCCCGCCCAGCGTCGCGTTCAGGAGGTCCTCGACCCGGAAGGCGCTTGCGACGTAGCCCTTCAGATCGCGGCGACGCGCGGTCTCGTCGGCCGGGACGCCGGTGCCCGAGTAGACGGGTACGTACATCAGGAAGCCCGGCAGGGGCCGATCGTCGATCACCAGCACGAGCCTGTGCGTGATCGTCGCCTCGCCCGTGTCGCGGGCGCGCTCCATCGCTTCCCGGCGGATCGGTTCCGAGGCCATGTCGAAGCCCAGCGCCCGCTGATTGGCGTCGACGAAGGGTTCGACGAAGGCGATCGTGCTGACGGGGGGCACCTGGTCGCGCGTCCAGATGTGGAACTCCGGGTGCCCCAACTGCCGCAGGCGGGCCTCGAAGCCGGCCACATCGTCCGCGGGGACCACCGGCGCCCAGAGGAACGTCTGCACGCCCGGGAAGCGCTTCTCTATCTCGAGGCCGCGGTGGTAGTTCGCCCAAGCGGCTCGATCGATCGTGCCCCGGGCGAGCACGAGGCCCGCGCCGCCGCGCAGGATCTGCGCGTACGCGTCGAGCCGTTGTTCGAGCCGGATCGACACCTCCTGGGCGATGCCCTCGAAACTGGCCTCCCCCGAGCGGAGTGCCTGCTCGTGCACGAAGCGCGTGGCGACGATCGTCCCGGTGATGCCGAGGACGAAGGCGATGGTGGCCACGACCCACGGTTGCCAGCGCCGGGTGGGCGTGGCGTCCGGGACGACGGATTCGGTGGGAGGAAGCATGAACGCCATATCGGCGCCCTCATCCGCGACGTGAGGCTGCCTTATCGGCGCCGTCCGCCTCCAGACCCGATACGGATCCCGCTGCGCGGCGACGCCGGTCATAATCCCGTCACGCGACCTTCGAGGGCGCGATGACGACAGGGGGTGGTCATGGGGAGGAGTCTGCCGGCCCGCGTGCGCGCGGGGCTGGGGCGCCGGGTGCTCGCGGTGCTGCTCGCGTGGAGCGCGATCGTCGGGATGGGCGGCAACGCCTTGGCGAGGGACCTCGTGGTGGGCCTGCTGCCCGCGGAGAACAACGAGGAGATGGTGAAGCGCTTCGAACCGATGCGGGCCTACCTCGAACGGAAGCTGGGGGAGCGCGTGAAGGTCTTCACCGCCACCGACTACGCCGGCGTGATCGAGGCCATGCGGCGCAAGCGCGTGGACATCGCCTGGTTCGGCCCCATGTCGTACCTGCTCGCGGAGCAGGAGGCGGGAGCGGAGGCCTTCGCGGTGGGTCTGCGTACCGGCACCAACTCGCCGACCTACAAGAGCGTCATCGTGACCCGCTGCGGCAACGGCATCCGGACCCTGAAGGATCTGAAAGGGCGCAGCGTCGCATTCGTCGATCCGGCGTCCACCTCCGGCGGTCTCGTGCCGACGTGGATGATCAAGAACGAGACCGGCGCGATGCCGCAGGACTTCTTCGGCAAGTTCGTCTACGCGGGCTCGCACGATGCCGCCGAACTCGCGGTGAAGAACGGCACCGTCGACGCCGCCGCGGACAGCGACGTCACCTACGAACGCATGGTCGCGAAGGGCCTCATCTCGCGCGAGACCCACTGCATCATCGCGGAGTCGCCGCCGCTCCCGGGGCCGCCCCTCGCCTGGCGCGCCGATCTCCCGGCCGAGATGAAGCAGCGCATCTCTGCAGCCGTGCTGAACGCGCACCACGAGACGGAGATCGGGGCCTACGTGAATGCCACGCGCTATGTGACCGCGAAGCCCGCCGATTTCGACAGCATCCGGGCCATGGTCCGATCCCTCGGACTCGCGAAGGACCAGATGCTGCGCTGAGATCCCGGTGATGATCCAACGGGGCGACACACCGACGCAGCGCGCCCGCGCCTGGATGTCGGCGACGCGCGAGGCGGCCTGACCGTGGACCGGCCCGCCATCGGGATGCCGGCCACCGCGACCCCCTCCGTCGTGCTGCGCGGCGTCGGCACCCGCTATCCCGGCGGCGTGACCGCACTCGAACCGCTGTCGCTCACCATTCCCGCGGGTCAGTTCGTCGCGCTGGTGGGCGCCTCGGGCGCCGGCAAGTCAACCCTGCTGCGCACGTTGAACGGCCTCGTGCCTGCCACGAGCGGCGAGGTCGTCATCGACGGCATCACGTTGTCGCGCAGCACGCTGCGGGCGATCCGCGCGCGCACCGGGATGATCTTCCAGCAGTTCAATCTCGTGGGCCGCCTCAACGTGATGACCAATGTGCTCACCGGGCGGCTGTCCCATCGGCGCGGCCTCGCGAGCCTGTTCCATCGCTTCCCGCGCGAGGACTTCGACATCGCGCACGAGGCCCTCGACCGCGTGGGCCTCACCGACAAGGCGTGGGAGCGGGCGGACCGACTCTCGGGTGGCCAGCAGCAGCGCGTCGGGATCGCCCGGGCGCTCGCGCAGCAGCCGCGGCTCATCCTCGCCGACGAGCCGGTCGCGAGCCTCGACCCGGGGACGTCGATCGAGATCCTCGATCTGCTCGCCGCCATCAACCGCCGCGACGGCGTGACGATCGTCGTGAGCCTGCATCAGCCGGGGTACGTGCGCCGCTACGCGGACCGCGTGATCGGATTGAAGCGCGGCGCGCTCGCCTTCGACGGTCCGCCGGAGGCGATGGACGATGCGATGCTCGCCACGCTGTACGGTGCCGATGCCGCCGCGACATCGGGACGAGGGGATGTCGGTGCCGACGCGTAGCCCGACGCCGAGCGGGCGTCCGCCCCCGGCCCTGATCCTGCTGCCCGTCGGCGTCGTCGCGCTGCTCGTGGCGACGGCACCGCTCCTCGATGTGGATGCAAAGCGTCTGCTCCACGCTGTCCCGGCACTCCTGGATTTCGCGGGTCATCTGTTCGTGGCGCCCGACTGGGCGTACCTCCCCGATCTCCTGCGCCGGATGCTCGAGACCCTGGAGATGACGCTCATCGCAACGCTCGTCGCGACGGTCCTCTCGATGCCGCTCGCCGTGCTCGCCGCGCGCAATGCGAGTCCGCACCCGGCCGTCTTCCACGCGGCACGGCAGGTGCTCTCCGCGATGCGGGCGCTGCCCGAACTCGTGTGGGCGCTCGTCTTCGTGTCGGCCGTCGGGCTCGGTCCGCTGCCGGGGATTCTCGCGATGGCGCTGGTCACGGTCGGCTTCATGGGCAAGGCGTTCGCCGAGGCGATCGAGATGGCCGATCCGCGCCCGGTCGAAGGTGTGAGAGCCGTCGGCGCGACGCGCGTGCAGGTGGTCTCGTTCGCCCTGCTGCCGCAGGCGCTGCCCGACCTCGTCGGCACCACGGTCTACGTGCTCGACCACAACGTCCGCAGCGCCGCGATCCTCGGTCTCGTGGGCGCCGGCGGCATCGGCTACGACATGGTGATGGCCATGCGCCTGTACGAGTTCGACCGCCTCACGCCGATCGCGGTGGCCATCTATCTCGTCGTGACGGTCCTCGACCGTCTCTCGGATCGCCTGCGCGCCCGGGTGATCCACGGACGCGGAGCGCCATGAGCCGCACGCCGCTGCCTGCCCGGCCCCGCGGGCTCTTTCCCGTGTGGCTCACCGGCATTCTCGCGCTCGCGTGGCTGGCGGCGTACGACCTCGAACTGTCACCCGAGAC
Source organism: Betaproteobacteria bacterium Ga0077532 (assembly GCA_001464895.1). GTDB lineage: Bacteria > Pseudomonadota > Gammaproteobacteria > Burkholderiales. The sequence continues at coordinate 32,482 of LNEE01000032.1, read as the reverse complement.
GCTGCTCTACGGCATCGACGACATGGCCGAGTACTTCGGGCGCTACGCGGCGCCGGACTTCCGGGAACTGCCGCGCTATCTCGTCCTCGTCGGGCAGACGCTCGCCACCGCGTTCTGGGGGACCGTCATCGCGCTGGTCGTGGCCCTCGTCGTGGCGCCTTTCGCGGCGCGGCCGGTCACGTCGGGGCGCATCGGCCATCGCGTCGCGCGCGAGGGGCTGAACGTGATCCGCGCCGTGCCCGACATGTTGCTCGCGCTCGTGTTCGTCGCAGCGCTGGGCCTCGGACCACTGCCCGGTGCGCTGGCCCTCGGCCTGCACACCGGCGGGTTCATGGGGAAGTTCTGCGCCGAGAGCATGGAGCGCGTCGACCCAGGCCTCTACGAGGCCCTCGCCGCCACCGGTGCGACGCGCGCGCAGACTGCGATGTACGTGGCGTGGCCGTCCATCGTCCGCGAGCTGGCCGGCTACACGCTCTTCATCTTCGATCGGAACGTGCGGATGGCCTCGGTGCTCGGTCTGGTGGGTGCGGGCGGCATCGGGTTCGCGCTGCACGACACGCTGCGGCTCTTCGACTATCCGCGTTCGGCCGCGCTCATCATCGTGCTCGTCGTCACCATCGCCATCATCGACATGGTCTCGTCGTGGCTGCGGGCACGCCTCACTCCGGAGGGATCCCGATCATGAAGAACCGCCCGATGCGTATACGCCTGGTCCATGCGCAGCTCGTGCTCGGGGACCGCATCGTCGAGGACGGGGCGGTGACCCTGGCCGACGGGTGCATCGACTCGCTCGACGCCACCGGTGGTGCCGCGACCGAGGTCGACCTGCAGGGGGCGTGGCTCCTGCCGGGGCTGGTGGATCTCCACTGCGACGCCATCGAGAAGGAGGTCGAGCCGCGTCCGCACGTGTACTTCCCCATGCCGTTCGCTGTCGCGAACGCCGACAAGCGCAACGCTGCAGCGGGCATCACGACGGTCTATCACGCGCTCTCGTTCGCCCACGAAGAACTGGGCGTGCGCAACGTCGCCATGGCCGCGGATCTCGCCCGTGCCGTGCATGCCTTCCGCCCGTACGCGCTCGTCGACAACCGTGTCCATGCGCGGTACGAGATCACCGACCCCACGGGCTTCCGTCCACTCGCGGCGCTGATCTCCGAGGGCGATCTCGAACTCGTGTCGTTCATGGATCACTCGCCGGGGCAGGGCCAGTTCAAGACGCTGGAGGCGTATCGCGACTACGTGGTGCGCACCTATCACCGGACCCCCGAGGACGCCGAACGCATGGCGCGCGAGAAGATCGCCTCGCGGCACGACGCCGGCGGGCGGGTGGAGGCGCTCGCCGCGGCAGCCCGCGACTTCGGCGTGCGGATGGCGAGCCACGACGACGACACGGCCGCGCGTGTGCAGGCGATGGCCACGCTCGGCGTCACCGTCTCGGAGTTCCCCATCAACGCCGAGGCCGCGTACGCCGCCCGCGCTGCTGGCCTCACGACGATCTTCGGTGCGCCGAACGTGCTTCGCGGTGGCAGTCAGTCGGGCTCCATGCGCGCTCTAGACGCGATCGCGCAGGGGCTCGCCGACGGGCTCTGCGCCGACTATGCGCCCGCGGCGATGCTCGCAGCGGCGTTCCGCCTTCCGCACATCTCGTCGGTGGATCTTCCCGCCGCGGTGCGCCTCGTCTCGCGCACCCCGGCACTCGCGGTCGGGCTCGCGGACCGCGGCGAGATCGCACCGTCGCTGCGTGCGGATCTCGTCGCGGTGCGCGTGGTGGGCGGTGTGCCGCAGGCGACGCACGTCTGGCGGCACGGCCGGCTCGTTTACGCGGTCGACTATCCGCCCGACGCACCGACCCCTGCGGACGTCACTTCGACTGCTGCTGACCGTAGTACGCGAACGGCGTGAAGGTGCGACGCCACCAAAGGTCCCGCTCGAATCGCACCTGATCGAGTGCGTAGAGCCGCTTCTGCGAAGGCGTGAATTCGGAGAGGGACGTCGGGCTGCGCCGACGCTGGCTGCCGGTCGGCCCGCGCGCGCCGCCTCCATCGGTGGCGGCGCCGGCCCCCGCCCGCGGCTGTTCGGAGACGGCGCCGAGAAGATCGGATTTCACGCGGCTCTGCAACGCGGGGTCGGACGTGCATTCCGAACCGAACCGCAGAACGATCTCGTTGCTGGCTGTCCGCTCGACGGTGCATCCGGCCTCGGCGCCCGCGCAAGCGAGGACACACGAGACTGCAACGGCGATGGTGGGGATCCTGTCCAGGAACTGCGACCGGCGGGGAAGGCGATGTGCCATGGGAACTCCCGTGAACGAGCCGATCGGTGATGCGGATGCGGCGCTGCGACCGGGGAGCGATGTTCTGCAAGGGGTGCCTGTCGGCACCATCCCGCGGCCCTGTGACGATGGGACGATTACGGAGCAGGCCGACGGCGCCGCGGGGGCGCGGCCGGTGTCTGCGTCGGGAACGGAAGGAAGCAGTCAATGGACCCGGCGACACCCGCTGTCGGCAGGCTTCACACATCGGCCGGAGAACGAGTCTGGATGCGGTTTCCCTGGCCCGCGTACGGTTGTCGGTTCCGCCGTGCCGATCGGCGCCAGCGACGCACGGCGGCAGTTGCCGTCCCATTGCGGAGGCGGGGCAGGCCCTGGTCACGATGTCGAAGAGCCCCTGCGTCAGGCGCCGCATGGACGAATATCAATGTTGGCATCAGGTGTCGCGCGGAGAATGGTGGATGCGTGTGGCAGGGCATTCCCCCTGACGAGGCACATGGAGTTGACGACCATGCCAGATACCGACGGCCTTCCCGGTCAGCATTCGCTGCCCCAGCCACCGTGGCGACGCATCGGTCTGCCGTGGGTCTCGTGGGTCTCGTGGGTCGCCCTGCTCGGTCTTCTGTTCATGGTCGGCGCCGCGCTGGCCCGCGGTCAGGGCGTTTCCGGCGCTCCATCGGAAGCGCCGGGCGACGGGACCGCTCTCGTTGTCTACGTCCGCGATGGCTGTCCGCACTGTGCGAAGGCGAAGGTGTTTCTCGACGGGCTCCGGGTGTCGCGGCCCGAACTCAGGGTGGTGTACCGGCCGGTCGACGCCGATCCCGCGGCGCGCGATGAACTGATGCACTGGACGCGGTCCGCGGACCTCTGGCCCCCGGGGGTGCCGACGTTCGTGTGGCGCGGGCAGGTGATCCAGGGCTTCGACGACGCGGAGCATTCCGGCCGCACGATCCTCGCGCTGATCGGCGCGGCGCCGCAGCCGGACGAACGCATCGAGACGCGCGTGTTCGGCGCGCTGGACGTCGCCGATCTCGGCCTGCCCGCCTTCACGCTGGTGATGGGCCTGCTGGACGGCTTCAATCCGTGCGCCATGTGGGTGCTGCTGTTCCTGCTCTCGCTGCTGGTCCGCCTGCACGATCGCCGCCGGATGGCATTGATCGCGGGCACCTTCGTCCTCGTGAGCGGTGCCGTGTACTACGCGTTCATGGCCGCGTGGCTCAACATCTTCCTCGCCGTCGGCCTTTCGACCCCGATCCGATGGACGCTCGCCCTGGTGGCGCTCGGTATCGGGATCATCAACATCAAGGACTGGTTCGCGTGGGGCACCGGGCCATCACTGTCCATCCCCGAGTCTGCGAAGCCCGGGCTCTACGCCCGCGTCCGCGGCATCCTGGCTGCCGAGGCGTTGACGGCGTCGCTCGTGGGCGTGGCCGCACTGGCCGTGGTGGTCAACTTCGTCGAACTGCTCTGCACCGCCGGCCTGCCGGCCATCACGACCGCCGTCCTGGCGCAGCACGACCTGACCCCCGCCATGTACTACGCGTATCTGGGTCTCTACATCCTCGGGTACATCGCCGACGATTCGATCATGGTCGCCATCGCTGTCATCGCGCTGGGCAACCGCAAGCTCACCGAGACCGCCGGTCGCCGCCTCAAGCTGCTGAGCGGCGCCGTCATGGTCGTGCTGGGGCTCGTGCTGCTGCTGCGTCCGCAGTGGCTGGTGTAGCGCTGCGGACGCCCGGCAGGCCGGTCAGGGTTTCTCGCCGCGGGTGAACAGGAAGTTGTTCTCACCGAGGGGGGCATGGCACGAGAAGCAGGCCGAGCCGCCGTCGCTCACCGCGCGCATCGATGGATCCCCGCCCTTGAACGCCTGGAAGCCCCAGCCGCCGGTCTGGGAGAAGCGGGCGGCATCGCGCACCATCACCGCGATCACCTTGCGCTTGCCCTGCACCAGACTCGAGTTCGGCGCTTCTTCGTAGGTGAAGCGGTCCACGACGAACGTGGCGCCGTCCTCGAAGCTGCCCGATCGCAACCCCGCCACCGCGCGGGGGTCTGCGTAGACGTGCTGGATGCCGGTGTTGCCCTCCGGTGCGTGTCCCTTCATGTTCACCGTCGAGTGGTGGTGATGCCACTGGCGATACCCGTCCGGAAACGGGATCGGTGATCCGTCGTCCGCATGGGCAAGCAGCGTGGCAGCGGCGAAACCCAGGGCGGTCAGTGAGGCGATGCGCATGTCGAATCCTCCGTGGTCGTTCAGTCTGGACCGCTCGTGGTCGGCCCTTGTGGAGAATCCTAGACCCCGGGTGCACCCCGAGCCACGGGTGAATGCACGCAATCCGCACTCATGAAAAGCATGATGCTGCTCTCTCGTGGCGTCGTGCCGACTCAGTGCCGTTTCCTGACTTTGTCGCAGAAAGCCGAGGTGTCGCTGCGGCAGACCTCGTGCGCGGCCGCGCCCGAGAACTCCCGCCCTTCGCACGCAGCCTCGATGCGGTCCGATTCGGTACGTCCACGGGCCAGGACGCGTTCGTGGGCTTTCACCTTCCGATCGTGCTCGGCTGCTGCGATGCTGTAAGCCCGCACCTGGCGGTCGAACTCGTTCCGGCTCGCGGCCGAGGCCTGGTAGGAATCGAGGATGCCCCGCTGGAGTTCGAGGCCGGCGCGCATGATCGCGAGCCGATCCAATGACGATACGAGCGCACTCTCCTCGCGTTCCGCCGCTTCGCCCGTACGTTCGAGGGCCTCCCGATCCCGCAGGCATGCCCGCAGCACCACGACGTCTGCCTCGGTGCGGGCTTGTTTCACGGCGTTCTGTTCCTCCCACTGACGCCGTCGCTCCGCCACCAGCGCCTCGGTGCGTTCCTGGAGGTCGTCGCTGAACGTCGAGAAATGCGCGAGGCAGAGCTCCGTGCCGATGACGTCGATCGGCGAGACGCCGTCGGCATAGGTGCGATACGGGGTCCGATGCTTGTCCCAGCTGACGGGCAATGCGACCCGCCAGTTCGGCTCTCCGACGATCTCGCCGCCGAACGCATGCCGCATCACGCTCCCTGACTCGTTGCAGAGTCGTTCGTCCTTCTCCGGCAGGATGAAGCGATGCTGTCCCTGCTCCACCTTCGCGCCGTCGTTGACGCGCAAGGTGACAATGGCGCCCGGCAGACCGTCGATCACCGCCGGTTCGAAGAACACCTCGCTGTACTTGTCCGGATCTTCGTCCGCCAGATAGGCGTGCACCAACGTCGACCGGACTGGCGCCGGCATTTCATCGAGCGTGGAGCGGCCGGCCGCACAGGCGTGACCGGCGAGAATCGCGAGAGCGATCCCGGAGAGCATCTTCATCGTATTTTCCGTGGTGTGGGGAGCCGGGCAGAGCCGCTGGGGCCTTTTGCCCAAGGTTGACCGTCAGTGTGTGCGCAATGCACGAGGCGGGACGCCCCCTGCGCGTACCCGCGAATCGGCGACTGCGGGGGACTACCGCCTGCGCCGCGCGACGCCCGCCACCCCGGCGAGCCCCGCCAGCAGCATCGCCCAAGTCGACGGTTCCGGAATCGGCATCGTGTGGACGTGGGATGGCAACTGCGAGGCGGCGAGGGTGAAGCGCTCCGAGCCGAACGTCGTGCCCACGGAGGTGTCGCCGTCGGCCCCGACGATGGTCCGGCCGCGCAGGTCCGGCAGGGCGAACGTCGTCCTGCCATCGCCGCCGTAGGTGGTGCCCAGCAGCGAGAACAGCGCGGAGTTCTCGCTGATCCTCAGCAAACGTCCGTCGGCGAGCATCCAGCCGTCCGGCGCGTAGCCGCCAGCGAACGCCGTGATCTCGCCCAGGACCGTCTGCTCGATGCCCATGCAACAGTCGAACGACGGATAGGTGCCGAAAGCCGCGATGAGGTAGGTGAGCGCCAGCGATGCTTGCATGTTGCCCACGCTGTCGTTGCCCCCGGTCGGCGACGAAGCCGAGCCGTCGCCCAGGGCGTGCGCGTGCTGGGGCATCTGCGATTCCGTCAGCGTGAACGTGTTCGTGCCCACTGCCTCGCCCAGGGATCGCGCGGTGAGACCCGCGCCCCGACCGGCGCCGATGATCGTGCGGCCCCGCAGATCGGGCAGCGCGAAGGTTTCCTGCCCGTCACCGCCGTACGTGGTGCCGATCACCGAGAAGAGTGCCGTGTGCTCGGCGATGGAGAGCACCTGCCCGTCGGCGAATCTGAACCCGGCCGGAGCGAAATTGGTGGTGGAGGCCACCACCTGTCCGATGAAGGTGGGTGTCGCGGCGCCGCCGCCACCGTGTGCCGGATAGAAGCTGTCGGTCGCGATCAGGTAGCGCAGGCCGAGCGAGGCCTGGCGGTTGTCGACCGGCTGGCCACCCCCCGTGGGTTCGGTGAACAGGCCTCCGGCGACCTCATGCGCATGCGACGGAAGCTGAGCGACCGTGAGCTTGGTTTCGCGGCTGCCCGTGATGTCCCCGATGAAGCCGTCCGCAGCGTCGACAATGACTCGCCCCCGCAGGTCCGGTACTGCGAATGTCGACCTGCCGTTGCCGCCAAACTGCGTCCCGACGAGGGAGAAGAGGGCGCTGTTGTCTCCGATCGACAGCAGCCTGCCGTCTGCCAGCTGCTCGCCGAATGGGGCGCGGAAGTTGGCGTACGTACGCACGATGCCCAGCGCCTTCGAATCGGCGGCGGCGCTTTCGCGCCGGGGAAAGGCCGGGCCGATCGCCGCCAGCTGCTGATTCAGTGCCAGCGACGGTTGCGCATTGTCGAAGGGCTGGTCGAAACCGAAGGGCGCGGTGTCGGCGGCCTGGACCGAGACGGTGGAGAGGGCGATCGCCACGCCTGCGAGGGCGGAACGCCATGGCATGCGCGCGGAAAGGACTGGCCGAATCGGGTGCATGCAGGTCTCCACAGTCTTGTCGTTGTTGGCGGGCCCACGGCGCCCGAGGCCCGATCATGCGCCCCCGGCGAGGCACGCGACAAGTTGCGGAGACCGCCCGGAGACTATCCACCCTTCCCGAACGTGTCCCGCAGCGTCACCGCGCGATTGAAGACCGGGGCGCCCGGCTTCGAATCGCGCGCGTCGGCCACGAAGTAGCCGTGACGCTCGAACTGGAAGCGGTCTTCGGGCTTGGCGTCGCGCAGCCCGGGTTCGAGCTTCGCGCGGATCGTTCGGACCGAGTCCGGGTTGATCTGCGTGAGGTAGTCGGTGTCGCCGCTACCGGGCGTGGCCACCGAGAACAGGCGGTCGTAGAGCCGCACCTCGGCGTCGAGCGCGCTGTTCGCACACACCCAGTGGATGTTGCCCTTCACCTTGTAGTTGTCCGCGCCCGGCGTGCCGGACTTCGAGTCCGGCATCACCTCGCAGTGCACGGCGGTGATGCGGCCGTCGGCGTCCTTGTCGAAGCCGAGGCACTGGATGACGTAGCCGTAGCGCAGTCGCACCATGGCGCCGGGCGTGAGGCGGAAGAAACCCTTGGGAGGCGTCTCCTCGAAGTCCTCGCGCTCGATCCAGAGTTCGCGGCCGATCGGGAAACTGCGCTTGCCGAGTTCCGGCTTGTGCGGGTGCACGGGGGCTTCGGCGGTCTCGACGCGATCGGCGGGCCAGTTGTCGATCACGAGCTTCACGGGGTCGAGCACGGCGATGGCGCGCGCGGCGCGTTCGTCGAGATCCTTCCGGAGGCAGTCCTCGAGGATCGTCATCTCGATCAGCGAGTTCTCCTTTGACACCCCGATGCGCTCGGCGAAGAGGCGGATCGCTTCCGGCGTGTACCCGCGGCGGCGGAACCCCGCGAGCGTGGGCAGGCGCGGGTCGTCCCAGCCGGCCACGTGCTTCTCGTCCACGAGCTGGATCAGCTTCCGCTTCGAGAGCACGGTGTAAGTGAGATTGAGGCGCGCGAACTCGTACTGATGGGGCAGCGGACGCGCGAGCAGGCCGAACGCCGCGAGCTTGTCGAGCACCCAGTCGTACAGCGGGCGATGGTCCTCGAACTCCAGCGTGCAGATCGAGTGGGTGATGTTCTCCAGGGCGTCCGAGATGCAGTGCGTGTAGTCGTACATCGGGTACACGCACCACGCGTCGCCGGTGCGATGGTGATGCGCATGGCGGATGCGGTAGATCACCGGATCGCGCATGTTGATGTTGGGCGAGGCCATGTCGATGTTGAGCCGCAGAACGTGCGCGCCGTCGGGGAACTCGCCCGCGCGCATGCGCTGGAAGAGATCGAGGTTCTCCGCGACGCTCCGATCGCGATACGGACTCGGTTTGCCGGGCTCCGTCAGCGTGCCGCGCAGGGCCCGCATCTCCTCGGGGGTGATCGAGTCGACGTAGGCCAGGCCGTGCTCGATGAACGCGACGGCGAACGCGTACAGGGTCTCGAAGTAGTCCGAGGCGTAGAAGAGATGGTCGCCCCAGCCGAAGCCCAGCCACTGCACCGACGCCATGATGGAGTCGACGTACTCCTGCTCCTCCTTCGTCGGGTTCGTGTCGTCGAACCGCATGTGGCAGGCGCCTGCGTAGTCGCGCGCGAGGCCGAAGTTGAGGCAGATGGATTTCGCGTGACCGATGTGGAGATAGCCGTTCGGCTCCGGCGGGAAGCGCGTGCGGATGCGGGCGGGGTCCTTCGCCGCGCCGGCCTGTACCGCGGCGGGGCCGGGCTTGCCGCTCCAGGTACGGGTCGCGTAGGCGTCGCGCGCGAGGTCGGCATCGATCACATTGCGGATGAAGTTGGAGGCGGGCGCCGGAGCGGCGGGCGTGGGCTTGTTCAAAGGGGGGCGATCCTGAGGGTGGTGCGAACCGGAAGACCACGATTTTACGGGTGCGGCGTACTGTCTACGAGAAAGACCGGCGAGAAAGTGCGGCGATCCCTCCGGTGCTCACCCGGCGAGGAATGGCTGCCCGCCCAGCGCCTGCGCGAAGGTGAAGACAGTGAACGCCGCGTAGGCAAGGGCCGTGAGCACCGTCGCGGGCAACGCCCACCGTCCTGCAACGCGCGCGAGAACGGCACCTGCCAGAGGTACGAGCTGCTGGGCGTGGGTGGCCCAGAAGTGGGCCACGCGCAGGTCCCCCCCGGTGCGCGACCAGCCGATGAGCGGCAGGCCGGCGGCGTCGGACGCAATCCCCCCGATCCAGTGCCCCTTCCCGGAAGCCATGAACCCGGCGAAGGCGAGGGTGCCGACGCCGCCGAGGAGGGATCCCAGCACCAGCGACAACCGGAAGGCGGGCGCCAGCGCCACGGTGCGGTCGCGGGCCAGCTGGACGCCCTGGATCAACATGCTGACCGTCAGCCCCACCGCGCCGAGGCCGGCGAGGCTGTAGAGCACGTCGGCGACCGAGGAGGCTCGGTTGAAATGCGAAGGCTGGCCCGCCACGGACATTCCGATGATCCATGCCAGTTCCAGCGTCGTGAACAGCACGGTCCCGTGGACCACGTAGCGTCCGGCCAGCGACTGGCGCGACTGCGGCCCCAGGTAGCCGATGAACCACGCGAGCGTCCAGAGGTACAAGGCGATCGACAGCAGGAACTTCACCGGTTTCACCCACACGCTCACGCCGTTGACGGTGCGCGGATCGATCAGGCCGGCCGCCACGAGGGGGATCGCGGTCAGCACGAACAGGAGGCCGAAGGCCGCGAGCTTGGGCTGCCGCTCGTGCAGGGTTCGCCACACCGGGAAGACCGTGGCTGACGGCCTCGTCGCGCGAGGGGTCGAGGCAATCGTGTTCATCGGCTCGGAGCTTCGGCAGAGGGGATGTCGTTTCGCGTGCGCAGATGCACGTGCCGGCACGCGAGGAACGCGAGCCAGCCGATCGGGCCGAACAGGAAGGTGACCAGCAGGCAGGGCACGCGCTGCCACCAGGGGAGGCCGATGCGGCGCGCCTCGTCGCGCTCCCAGACGCCGACCAGCAGGTCGAACGCGAGGTAGTGCACCCAGCCCGCCAGCAGCAGGCCCGGATGCGTGAAGAGGCGCGAAACCCCGGCCAGCGAGCCGAAGTCGCCGGTGCCGGAGGTCCAGAACGAAGCGATCAGCGCTACGTACAGGCCGGACAGCGCCACGGCCACGCCGATGGCGATGGGCCGCGCGACCGGACGATGGAGCGGGATCACGGCCAGCGCGACCCATCCCGCCATCGCGACGGTACCCGCCAGGGAGAACAGTGTCTCGAACATCGGCAGTTCCAAATAGACATTGTCTAGTTAACTTCGGCGGACGGTACGAGTTAAACTAGACACTGTCAAGTCATCGTCCGTCATCGCTTCGGGCGGGCGGACACCAAGGGAGGGCCGCCGACATGGCGAAGCGGGAGACGTCCGGGGCCGAGACCCCTTATCACCACGGTGCCTTGCGGGAGGCCCTGCTGGCCGCCACGGAAGCCCTGCTCGACGAGGCGGGCCTCGAGAGTTTCACCCTGCGGGAGTGCGCGCGACGGGCCGGCGTGTCGCATGGCGCGCCCGCCCACCACTTCGGCGATGCGCGGGGGCTGCTCACGGCCTTCGCCGCCCAGAGTTTCGAGCAGCTGGAAGCGAGGACCAGCGACTACATGGCGCGGGCCGAGCAGCGCCCCTACGAGCGCCTCGTGGCCAATGGCCTTGCCTATCTCGATCACGCCCTCGGCAATCCGCATCGCTTCCGGCTCATGTTTCGCAGCGATCGACTGGACCACGCCGATCCCGACCTCAGTCGTGCAGCGGCCGCGGTGTTCCACCATTTCGAGACGTGCATGCGGGAGGTCCTGGAGGCCGCCGGTCGGCCGCACGCCGATCTCGGCCCGTGCACGGCGCACGCGTGGTCGCTCGTCCACGGGATGGCCACGCTGATGCTCGACAACGGCATGTTCGCCTGCCGCGTGGGCGATTACGAAGCTGCGAGAGCGATGTTCCTCGACCTCATGCGCCGCTCGCGTCCGCTGTTCGAGGGGTGAGCCGGCCGCCAGATCAGAACCCGTACAACGGCGTCGGATTGTCGACCAGGATCTTCCGGCGGACCACCGCATCGGGTGCCCACACCGAGAGCTGGTTGAGGAGGCGCCCGTCGTCGATCTGCAGGAGCGGGGTCACGCCGGTCGGCTTGCGTCCGGGTGGTGTGCGGCCGTGCGGCCAGTCACTGGGTGCGCGCCATATGCGCATCACCTGCCGAGCAATCGAGCGACCGTGCCCATGGGCACGAACAACCGGCTGGGCTGCGTCTGCAGGGTGAGAAAGCCGTAGTGCCGATAGAAGCCTGCGGCGGCTTCGTCCTTCGCATCGACGACCACCGCCATCGCGGCGATCTGGTCGGCATGGGTCAAGCTGCGGCACAGGGCATCCAGAAGCAGATGCTCGCCTAGGCCCTGACCCTTGGTGGATTGATCCACGGCCAGGTCGTCCGGCAGGTCGGCGAGGGTCAGCACCGAGGCCGACAGCGTGTAGTAGCCGAGCACACGTGCGCTCGGCGGACTCACAGCGACGAATGGGGCGGCCACGCGCTTGTCGGCGTCTTGCCGAGCCTGTTGCTTGAGATAGCGGTCGAGCGCTTCCTCGCCGCAATGGAAGACCGTTCGGTCGTGCCGTCGATCCAGGGGCTCGACCGTGATGTTGGTCAATGCCACCGGCTATGCGCCGGTGCGTTGGCGGTAGGCCTTGGCTGCGCGCTTGAGGCGCGCGTTCGGCGCCGGCGGGTTGAGCAGAGCTTGCACGAAGGCCAGTTGCTCTTCGCGCGACAGGCGGATCGCCTCGTGTTCGGCAAGCACCCGGCGCGCTGCATCCTGCGCGCTGGCGACGACGAACTCGCTCAGCGTGCGGCCGGTAAGTGCCGCCGCCTTCTGGAGCAGGTTCTTCTGAGCCGCGGATACGCGGGCTTCGAGCCGGGCGTCACGGGTGGTGTCGGGGGTGTCTTGATTGGCCATGGTCGTCTCCCTGCGTGCAATGTACGGCAGGTGTCCGTACGTGGAAAGCGACGCAGAACCCATCTCATGTGCGCGACGCGCATTCGTCGCAGCCCTTTGCATGTGCCGCGACCACGCCGCCGAAGTGATCGAACACGACGGGGACCAGCGAGCCTGCCACGAGATCGCGGACGGCCGAGATCATCGCCGGGATGGTGTGGATCTGAACGTGTCAACCGCGCCGGGTCGCTGAGACCGACTGGCGTGCGGCAGTCGCACGCACCCGCAGGCATTGCGAAGGCCACCGGTGTCGTGGGCTGCGAGAGCCGTCCGTTCTGACTCGGCATATGGTTCTCCGTCCATCGAGCGCTGCGGTGACCATCGATCGTGGCCCGCTCACCGGCGCGTCGTGAACAGCGCGTCGTAGGCCGCCGGGGAGAACCCCTGCACCCGCTGACCACCCGCGACGAGCAGCGGAATGCCGTCGCCGCCACCGGCCTGCGCGAAGTAGGCCCGCCCCGAATCGGTGTCGATGTCGATCTCGCGATAGGCGATGCCGCGCGATCCGAGCCAGGCTTTCGCGGCCTTGCAGTAGCCGCACCACGCTGCCGAGTACAGCACCACGGCCGTCGTCACCGGCACCCCCGTCGACGTCGATCGCTTCTGCTGTTCGACCGACGCCCGTGCAGGGGCGGGCAGCGGACTCGCCGGCAGCTTGTCGAACTTCAGCTTCCGGGCGTTCTTGCTGTCGACCGGGGGGCTGTCGCTGTACACGACCTTCCCGTCGGGGCCGATGGATTTGTAGACGGTCTGGGCATCGGCGTTTGCGGTGAGGGTGAGCGCGATGCAGATCGAAAGCGCTGCTCTTCGTTGGATCGAACGCATCTACCCTCCCAATCCCGCCGCTTTCACCACCGGCGCCCATCGCGCGATCTGCGCGCGGATTTGATTGCCGAACTGCTCAGGTGAACCGCCCACCGGCTCCACGCCCTGCGCGAGGAACAGGTCGCGGAAGTCCGGCTGCAGAAGGATGCGGTTCACTTCGGCGTTCACGATGTCCACCACCTCCCTCGGCACCCGTGCCGGCGCAGCGAGGCCGAACCAGGACGTCACCTCGAAGTCCGGGACGCCGGACTCGATCATGGTCGGCATCTGCGGCAGAAGGGCGAACCGGCGGGGCGTCGTGACGGCCAGCGCCCGGAGCTTGCCGGCCTTCACGTGCGGGAGGACGTTCGGCACGTTGTCGAAGATGGCGGGCACCCGCCCGGCGATCACGTCGAGCACGGCCGGGACGCTGCCCTTGTACGGGACGTGCAGCAGGTTCGCGCCCGTCTTCGCCTTCAGGAGTTCGATGCAGAGGTGATTCGACGTTGCCAACCCCGCCGAAGCGACGGCGAGCCCATCGGGCGAAGATCGCGATGCGGCGAGGAGGTCCGCCACCGTACGCATCGGTTGGTCCGCGCCGACCACGAGCAGGTTGGGCGTCGCGGCGCACAGGACCACCGGGGCGAAGTCCCGCAGCGCGTCGTACGGCGGCTTCGGGACGAGGCTCGGATTCACCCCGAAGGCGAAGCCCGCCATCAGCATGGTGTGACCGTCCGGTGGCGCCTTGGCCACGAGGTCGGTGCCGATCTGCGTGGCGCCGCCGGGGCGGTTCTCCACGAGCACCGTGCGCTTCCAGGTCTCGCCGAGCCGCTGGGCGAGCAGGCGGGCGATCTGGTCGGTGGAGGCACCGGGCGTGAAGGGCACGACGATGCGCATGGGGCGCGACGGGAAAGCGGTCGCCGCCGTGGCGCGGCCCAGCATCAGGGGCGCCGCAAGGCCTGCGGCCAGCAACCGGCGTCGCGTGGGGTGTCGCATGGAAGATCCTGTGCCGTGTGGATGTCTGCCGGCGGCTTGCTGGCGATGCGGAGGGTTGCCATGGGGCCGCTGCATGCCAAGTGTCGCACTCCGCGCGTCGCGCTGCCGAGCGCTCAAGGTTCTGGCAATCCCGCCGTCAAGTCCAATCGAAACGTGAGCCATGGGTTCAAGCCCTCACCGGCGATCGATCGCGGCTGGCAGCACGTGCCGACGACATCGCGCTGGCCGCCGCTGCCGCTCACCATGATCGCAATCTCGACGAGCATTCAATGAGACACAGACTCGGCGTCAAGGCGCAACTGATGGGTCTTGTGGTGCTGTCCGGTGTCGGCATCGTGGCCGTCGGTACCATCGGCGGCATGACACTGCACCGCTTCAGCACGAACACCACAGCGCAGGTGGACCACGTCACACGTACGCTGGGCACCGCCAGCGATGCGCGGCAGGCAACCCTGGGAATGAACGCGCAGCTCTATCGCGTCATCGCCGCAGCGGATCCCGCGGAGATCCGCCAGGACGCCATCGCCTCGATCCGCCATGCCTCGTCCCTCGACGAAAGCCTGCAGAACCTCGCCAAGGCACTGCCGGCGGACCCGCGGACCGAGAAGCTGCTCCAGTTGAACGAAGCCCTGAAGAGCCCCCGGATGGAGATCATCCGGGCGGCGAAGGACAACCTCGACGCCGACGCCATGGCCAAGGCCAAGGTCGTCGACGATGCCCTGAAGCAGGTGGACGAACTCTCCAGCGGCATTCTCGATGCGCAGTTCCAGGTGCTCCAGCAGCTCGCGGACGACGCCCGCGCCACGACCGCCCGCATGATCCTGGTGATGGCGATCGTCGCCGCGGCGGCTCTGCTCTTCTCGGGGTCCCTCTCGTACCTGCTGGCGCGGCGCTACGTGAAGCGCGTGCTCGCGCTGCGCGCCGCGATCCGGTCCCTCGAAGCCGGGGACCTCTCGGTCTGCGTGGAGCACGGATCCGGGTCCGACGAGATCTGCTCCGCGCTGGGGGATCTCGGCAAAACCTTCGACGCCCTCAACGGGACGGTGCACCGGATCGGCGAATCGTCGGCCGCCGTGGAGGGGCGATCCGGCGAGATCGATCAGATGGCCGCCCAGATCAAGGACATCGGCGACGCGATGGCGCGCGTGGTCGACGAGGCGCGGCAGCACAGCCAGCGCATCTTCGAATGCACGGCGAGCTGCGTCGACTCGGTCGGCGAAGCCAAGTCGCAGACGGATCGCACCGCGGAGGCCATCGATGCGACAGCCTCCGGTCTCGATGTCATGTCGGGCCAGCTCGAGCAGTTCCAGAACCGCGTCCAGGAGACCATGCGCTTCACCGACGAACTCGCGGAATCCGTGCAGGAGATCTCGCGGATCAGTGCGCAGATCGGCGAGATCTCCGACCAGACGAACCTGCTGGCCCTCAACGCCGCCATCGAGGCGGCGCGCGCCGGCGAGCAGGGCCGCGGCTTCGCCGTGGTGGCGGACGAGGTCCGCAAGCTCGCGGAGCGTTCCCAGACGTCCACCACCGAGATCGAACGCATCGCCCGGGAAGTGAACGCCAAGGTGGACCGCACGCTGGCCCTCCTGCGCAGTGTCGACGGTGAAGCGCGCGAGAACGCGAACCGTCTCGGCGACTACGCCCGCAAGGCGTCCGACACGAGCGCCGTCGCCCGATCGATGCGCGCCCTGATGGACGAGATCGACGACCGCATGCGCGGTCAGGCCCAGGCTGTGGTCGGTATCTCCTCCAACACGGAATCGCTGGCCGAGGTATCGGACAAGAGCAGCGCCCGGAGCGAACAGCTCTACGCGCTGGCGGCGCAGCTCCACGGCGACGCGTCCCAGCTCCACGTGGCCGTCTCCGGATTCCGCACCGGCACCTGAGCCAGGCGGTCGGCCCCGCGTCGAAGGCGGGCGCTGCACCGAAGATGCGCGAGGTCCCGGTCCGCCGCCCCCGCGCGGTGCGACTCGCGGTGCGTCGTGCGCAGTCGCGGTGCGTGATCCCCCGCGCCGCCGTCCCTCCTGCCTCTGTCGTTCGTTGTTCCGCGCTCTGGCATGTCAGTTGCGCACTGGGTCCGCCGCGGGCGCGCCGCGATGTCGCGGCACGCCTCGGATCCGATCACAACGACAGGCGGGAAATACGATGGCTGATATGCAGCAGGGGTACATGGAGGCGACGGTCACGGGTATCCAGGACGCGATCCATCGCGGCGAGTTGACGAGTGCCACCCTGGTGAAGTGGTATCTGGATCGCATCGAGGCCATCGATCGCCAGGGCCCGAAGCTCCAGGCCATCGTGAACGTGAATCCGCAGGCACTGCAGCAGGCCGAGGCACTGGACAGGCACTTCGCGGCGACGGGCACCTTCAAGGGGCCGCTGCACGGCGTGCCGGTGCTCGTGAAAGATCAGGGCGAGACGAGCTTCGTCCCCACCACGTTCGGCAGCAAGGGCTTCGAGAACTACCAGCCGACCACCGATGCGACGCTCGTCACACAACTGCTTGAGGCCGGTGCCATCATCCTCGCCAAGTCGAGCATGTGCGATTTCGCGGCGGGCTGGTTCTCGTTCTCCTCGGTGACCGACCGCACGCGCAACCCGTACGGCCTCGACCGCGACGCTGGTGGCTCCAGCGCGGGCACGGGTGCCGGCATCGCCGCCAACCTCGGGCTCATCGGGATCGGCGAGGACACCGGCGGGTCCATCCGCATCCCGGCGTCGTTCAACAACCTGTTCGGCCTGCGCGTCACGACAGGCCTCATCAGTCGCGCCGGCTTCTCGCCGCTGCTGCACTTCCAGGACACCCCGGGCCCGATGGCGCGGACGGTCCGCGACGTCGCGAAGCTCATGGACGTGCTGGTCGGCTACGACCCGAAGGACCCCTTCACCAGCGCCGCGACGCTCACCCACGACGCCGGTCAGTACGAGAGCAGGCTGGAGCACGGCGGCATCGCGGGCGTTCGCATCGGCGTGCTGAAGGAGGGCTTCGGTCCGGACGACGACGACTCGCGGCCCGTGAACGCCGTGGTGCGGGACCGTCTCGCATGGTTCGAATCGCAGGGCGCGGAACTCGTCGAGGTGAGCATCCCCGACGTACAGGACTGGATCGGACTCACCTCCATCTACGTCCAGCAGTCGAAGTACGACCTGAACCGCTTCATGGCGAGCCGGACACAGGGGCCGAAGCGGACCTTCGAGGAGATCTACGAGAAGCGCTGGTTCCACCCGCTGAACGATCTCTTCCACAACCTGCAGGACGGTCCGTCGGATCCGCACGCGTCCGAGGGCTACTACAAGCAGCGCCTCGCGCAGTTCGAGTTCCAGCGCCTCATCCTCGACCTCTTCGCGCGGAACGGGATCGACTTCATGATGTATCCGGACGTGAAGGTGCTGCCGCCGACCTACGCGAATCTGGAATCCGACAAGTGGTCGTGCCTCACCTTCCCGACCAATACGGTCATCGCGTCGCAGTCGCACCTGCCGGCGCTCAGCATGCCTGCCGGTTTCACGCCAGACGGCCTGCCCGTCGGAGTGGAAGTGGTCGGCAAGCCGTTCAGCGAAGGCGCGCTGCTGCGGTTCGCCTACGCGTACGAGGGGCTGGCGAAGCCACGGCGGGCGCCGGCGGTCTGACGCACGGCAGTCGCGACGACACGCCCGTCAGACGTACGACGGGCCGTCGATGAGCGGGTGCGCCGCGAGAAAGGCTTCGTCCATTTCCACCCCGATGCCCGGGGCCTCGCGCGGCCGCACGCAGCCCTCGGCATCCACTTCGTAGGGCGAACTCACCATCTGGTCGCGGAACCTGTTCTTCCGTGACACGTCCGCCTCGAAGTAGCCACCGTTGTCGATCGCGCAAAGGAAGTGGATCGTCGCGGCCATGTTGAGGCCGGTCATCGACGTGTGCGGATGGATCGGCAGCTTCCACGTCGAGGCGAGGTGCGCGATGCGCAGCGCCTCGGTGATGCCGCCCGTCTTCGAGAGGTCGGGCTGGAGGATCGTCACGGCGCCCGTCTCGAGCACGTGCTGGAACTCGAAGCGCGTGTAGTGGTTCTCGCCCGCGGCGAGCGGCGTGCGGCCAAGCCCCGCAGCGAGCTTGTAGCTGTGGTGGTCGTGCGGCGCGAAGGGTTCCTCCAGCCAACCCACGTTCAACGCATCGAAGTGCGGCAGCGCGGCGCGCGCCTTCGCGACGTCGTAGCCGGTGTTCGCATCGGTCAGGATCACCAGGTCGTCCCCGAACGCACGCCGCACCGCGGTGATCCGCGCGACGTCGTTCTTCACGGTGTCGCCGGCGCGCAGTTTCACGGCGCGATAGCCCGCCGCGAGATGCATGCGCGCTTCGTCCACGAGCGATCCGGGATCCTGGTACCCGAGCGAGATCCCGCCGGCGTACGCGGGGATGGCGCGGCTGGCACCTCCCAGCAGGCGATACAGCGGGACGCCGGCAGCCTTCGCGCGGATGTCCCACAGCGCCATGTCGAGGCCGGACCAGCCGATGCACGTCGCAGCGCCGAGACCGTGGCTGATGAGCTGGCGGTCGTACATCTTCTTCCACAGCCCGACGACGTCGTGCGCGTCGCCGCCGAGTGCTATCGGCTTCAGGATCGAGTCGACGATCTTCGCCACCGCGCCGGGCGCGCGGCCGTGATGCGTCTCGCCCCAGCCCGTGATCCCGGCGTCGGTGGAGACTTTCACGATCACCGCGTCTCGCTTGACGGTGCGGCCGACGCCGAGCGTCACACTGTCTTCGGGTGCAACGGGGAACGATGTGGGGAACACCTGCACGTCGGTGATGGTGAGGCGGGACGCGTGCGACATCTTGGAAATCTCCTCCATGCCCCGCATCGACGGCGGGGTCGTGGTGCTGGGCAGGCTCACTCCAGGAGGCCGGGCATCAGCTGCAGATCGATGACGCGGTACGCGGGCGCGTAGGCCGCCTTGTACGCGTCGGAGTGGTGGACGGCGGCCCAGCCCGAGGTCTGCATGGCCTTCATGTAGTCCTCCACCTCGGCGCGCGCGAAGGGGATGCCGCCGGTGTCGGCGAAATCGCCGAGGCAGCCGCAGAACTTCGCGAGCTTCTCCGGCGAGCCCGTGTACGCCGTCGCCGTGCCGGCGAAGGCGGTGGCGAGGGCGGGAACGTCGAGTCCGCGCGCGACGTAGGTCCGAAGGTGGATGCGCGCAAGGCGGCCGTCGGGCGAGATGACGTCGACGAGCGGCTCGTCGGGGCCGGCACCCATCGAGGCGATCTCCGCTTCGAGTCTTGCAAGGGCGGCGTCACCGTCGACGGCATGGGCGGACCCGAGCGCAGCCTGGTGCAGGAGCTTGTAGACATCGGCCAGACCCATGGCCGGATGACGGGCGAGATGGGCGCCCAGGAGCTGTCCGACGAACTTCATGCGATTCCCCGTGGAGTGACCTGCCACGCCGACGAGCGTCGGCGCGTGGCGTACCTTAGCGCGCACCCCCGCTTGCGGCAAACACGGTGTTGCGCGCGCGGTGTCCGGCACGGGTCTCCTATACTCGCGCGACCTGTCCGCCGGAGGATCCCGCTGCATGAATCTCGCCCATCTCCTGTGTCGCGCCGGGCGCGCGGCGCCAGACCGGCCCGCGGTCGCCGTGGGCGTCGAGACACGCCTCGACTATCGCGGACTCGCCCGTCGCACGGCAACGCTCGCTGGTCGCATCCGCACGCGCTTCGGCCTCGCGCACGGCGATCGCATCGCCTTCGCCATGCGCAACGGGCCCGCGTACGTGGAGCTGATGTTCGCGGCCTGGCACGCCGGGCTCACCGCAGTGCCGATGAACGCGAAGCTCCATCCGCGCGAGTTCGAGTTCATCCTGGGTGACGCCGGCGTGCGCGTCGTGTTCGTGACACCCGATCTGGCGGAGAGCATCGCGTCGGTGGCGTTGCCGGGTGTCGCGATCGTCGACGTGACGTCGGCGGAGTACGAAGCGCTCGCACAAGGTGACGCGGTCGACGTCGACGAGGTCACCCCCGACGACGTCGCGTGGCTCTTCTACACGAGCGGCACCACCGGCCGTCCGAAGGGCGCGATGCTCACCCACCGCAACCTGATGGCAGCGACGCTCGCGTACTTCGCCGACGTGGATGCGATCGCGCCGGACGACTGCGTGCTCCACGCGGCGCCCATGTCGCACGGCTCCGGGATGTACATCCTTCCGCACGTCGCCGCGATGGCGCGGCAGGTGATCCCCGCGAGCGGCGGCTTCGATCCGCCCGAGATGTTCGACCTGATGCGCGTCCATCGCGGCATCACGTGCTTCGCGGCCCCGACGATGGTGAAGCGGCTCGTCGAACATCCGTCGGCAACCGGCGCCGATGTGCGCGGGCTCAAGACCATCGTCTACGGTGGCGGCCCCATGTACGTGGCCGACAGTCTGAAGGCGCTCGACGTCCTCGGCCCGCGTCTCGTTCAGATCTACGGGCAGGGCGAGAGCCCGATGACGATCACGGCGTTGTCGCGGGCGCGGCATACGGATCGGGCACATCCGCGCTACGTCGAACGGCTGGCGTCCGTGGGCCTCCCGTTCACGAACGTCGAGGTCCGCGTCGCCGATGCGGACGACCGCACGCTGCCCGCCGGCGAGACGGGCGAGATTCTCGTGCGGGGCGACACCGTGATGCGCGGCTACTGGCAGAACCCGGACGCGACCGCAGTGGCGCTGCGCGGCGGCTGGCTGCACACGGGCGACATGGGCGCCTTCGACGAGGACGGGTTCCTCACGCTGAAGGACCGCAGCAAGGACATGATCATCAGCGGCGGTTCGAACATCTATCCGCGCGAGGTCGAGGAGGTGCTGCTGCGACACGCGGCGGTCGCCGAAGTGTCGGTGGTCGGCGCGCCGCACGCCGATTGGGGCGAGGAGGTGGTGGCCTTCGTGGTGGTACGCGGTGGTACGCCGGTGACCCACGAGGACCTAGACCGCCTGTGCCTCGAACACATCGCGCGCTTCAAGCGACCGAAGCGATACCGGTTCGTGGAGGCGTTGCCGAAGAACAACTACGGCAAGGTTCTGAAGACGGCGTTGCGGGAGCGGTTGGCGGGGGAGGGGTGAGCGCGTGACCTTCTAGGAGCGGGCCATGCCTTTGTAGGAGGGGCCCATGGCCCCGAAAGCGGTCGATGAAGTGGAAGCGCTTCAACCGGAAACGTCGCTTTCGCGGGCATGGCCCGCTCCTACAAAACCACGGCCCCGTCGCGCTTCCGAGCGCCTACCCTGCCCGATACTTCGCGATCACCGCCGGATCGGGATCCATGCCCAACCCCGGGCTCTGCGGGATCGCTACGCTGCCGTTCACGGGGCGGCCCGCCTCGCCGTACAGTGGCGCCTCCAGGTCGAAATAGCGCCATTCGACGAACGGATCCCGCTGATGCACCGCGGACACGTGCAACCCCGCGAGGAAGGCCGGGCCGTCGTAGAACGTGTGCGGCACCACGGTCACGTTGTGGGCGGCGGCGAGTGTGAAGACCTTCCGCAGTTCCGATACGCCGCCCATCTTCGCGGGGCTCGGTTGCGAAATGTCGACGGCGCCGGCCGCGTACATCTGGTGGTACTGCGCGAGTGTCGCGGCGTTCTCGCCTGCGGCGATGGGCATGCCGCCCCGCGCACGGACGGTGGCGAGCGCGGTGAAGTCCTCGGGTGGCCACACGGGTTCTTCCAGCCAGAAGGGGTTCACCTCGCGCAGCGCGGGCGCGATGGCGAGTGCCTCCTGCAGCGACCACGGGCAGTTCACGTCGAGCATCAGGCGGGCGTCCGGGGCGGCATCGCGTGCAGCGCGGATGGCGGGGAGCGTGATCTCGTGCAGCTTGATCGCGGTGAAGCCATCGGACACCGCACGCCTCACGTTGGCCGCCACCACGTCCGGTTCGCCGTAGCGGATGAGGCTCGCGTAGCACGTCATCCGCTCGCGGGTCGTGCCGCCCAGCAGCCGATGCAGCGGCTGGCCTGCGGCCTTGCCGACGATGTCCCACAGCGCGATGTCGAGGCCCGACAGCGCGTAGATCACGGGACCGCCGCGACCGAAGATGTGGAGCTTCTGTTGCAGTTCGTTCTGCAGCGCCTCGGGTGCGAGGGCGTCGCGGCCGATGACGACCGGCGCGATCGCCTCGTCGAGCATCGCCTTCGTCGCGGGGATGGCGTTGTAGCCGAAGGCCTCACCCCAGCCCGTGATGCCTGCGTCGGTGGAGACCTTGACGAGCAGCACGTCGGCCGTGGCCCACGCGCGGCCGCCCCAGGCTTCGGCCTGGGTGGAGCCGCCGGTCGTGTAGGGAATGCGCAGGACGATGGTCTCGATGGCGGTGATCTTCATGGCGGATCTTCTCTCGTGATTGTCGTGGTGTGGCAGGCCGACAGTGTCGCAGCCGCGGCTCAGTAGAGGAAACCGGTGACCAGCCGGATGGCCGTCAGCCCCTCGCCGAGTCGTACGCCGACGCCGATGCGTTGCAGTTCGAAGCCCATCAGCTGGATCGGGCGGTAGGTGCCCACCGTCATCGCGAACTCGTACTGCTGCGAGACGGAGCGGCGCGAGGTCTCGTCGACCAGGAAGTCGATGCGGTTGAAGAACGCGTAGTGGACGAAGTGCACGCCGACGTTGGCGGCCCGGTCGAGGAACACGCCGCCCGCCGGCAGGAGGAAGTTGAAGCCGGTCGAGAACACGCCGAGGTGCTGCGTGAGGCCGTCCTGTGCGACGTTGCCGGCGTAGAGGAGTGCGTTGCCCAGCGAGAAGTCCACACGGTAGAAGGCGCGGGACCAGAGGCTGCGCACGCCGACTTCGTAGAGCGTCGACCGCGCGCCGCTCAGGAGATCCTGCGCAGCGCCATACGATGCCGTCGGCTTCACCCACCAGTTGGGGCGCAGCTCCTTCTCGAGTTCGATGCCCGGCATCACCGAGACGGTGGCGACGTTGCGATTCAGGACATCCTCGAACGCATTCGAGAGCGTCTGGAAGCCGAGGGTCACGGGCAGCTTGAGGCGTATGCCCCAGGTGTCGTCCTCGGCCTCCCGCCACTCGCGCTCGAAGGGCAGGCGCAGCATCGTCACCGTCCGGTCGCCGATCTTGTAGACGCCGGTGCCGAAGGTCGTCGCGTAGTACCAGTCCACGCTCTCGGACGCCGCGAAGTTCCGGGTCTGGGTCTGCGCGACGGCCGACGGCAGGCCGGCGAGGCAGCAGAGCAAGGCAAGGAAGGCGGCGCCGAGGCCGGAACGGATCAGGGCGGATGTCATCGAAGCGAGGCAAGGAAGCGGAGCAGGGCGGCACGATCGGCGCGATCGAGGGACTCGAACTGCGCACGGGCACGGGCGGCGGCGCCATCGTGCCAGAGGATCGCTTCCTCGGGGGATCGCGCGCGGCCATCGTGCAGAAGATGCGTCGCGCGGCCGACTCCCCAGAGCGGTGCCGTACGCCATTCGGAGGGTCCGGCTGCCAGTTCGGGACGGCCGTCGGCGAGGCCGGCCCCCAGGTCGTGGAGGAGAAGATCGGTGTAGGGCGAGATCGCGCGTGTCGCCCCATCCGTACCTTTCCAGGTCCACGACGGGACGTGGCACGACGCGCACCCCACCACCTCGAAGAGCCGGGCGCCGCGGTCCTCGCGGCCACTGCTTGCAGACGGAGAGATCTGCCGCAGATAGGCGACGAGATCGTCGATCATGTTGTCGCCCGCCTCCGGCATCGCGGGTGCGGGTTCGGCCAGGCAGGCAGCCTGCACTGCCGAGCAGTTGGGGGCCGGGAAACGTGTCGACGTCACGCCGAGATCCTCGTGCATGGCCACGAGCACCTGCCCGCGCAGGTCCGCCTGCCCGGCCTTGTGGCCGAAGCGTCCGACCGTCCATCCACCCGCGCCGTCGGGCACCCGGTTGACGCGGCCATGGCCATCCGCCGCCCGCGCGACGATCAGCGCCTCCGGGATCGCCTCGAGCAGGCCGATGCCATGCAGTGCCGGTGCAATACGGAGGGACTGCATCACGTCATCCTCGATGGGGCCGTGGGCCAGACGATCGAGCACCACGCGCGGCGATCGCAGTGTCGTCGTGGTCCCGTCGGGATGGCGGTGCTCGCGCGCCACCCACTCGACGCGCACCTCGCCCTCCGGTGGCACGCGGCCGAGGATGCCTTCGTGCTGGAGCTGGCGACCGTAGGCCGGATGCGGCCGCGGCCGGCCTTCGGCGTCGACACCGGGAACGGACAGTTGCAGCACGGCCGTGTGCACCGGCCCGCCGTCCGCGGGCAGTTCGCCCCGATCGTGATTGCCGTGGCAATCGGTGCACGCGCCACCGTTCGAGAGCGGTCCGCGGCCCCAGCGCCCGAACGCCGACGGCGCCACGGACCAGAGCTGCTCGAAGGCGAGACGTCCGCGGTCGATCTGCGATTCGGACGGCGTCGGCACATCGCCTGCGCCCGCGAGCAGCAGCGCGCAGGGCGCGAGCCACCACGACCGCGCGATGCGGATCCACGCGGTGCGTGCAGTTGTTTGCCTGGTGTCCTCTGTCATCACGCCTCTGGTGGTATGGGAGCAAGCGGCGCTGCCATGCCCGGCACGAGCGTATCGGAGCACTGTACGGGGTTCCATCGACGCACGGTCAGAGGCGGCCCGCACGCCGTCGTGCAGCCTCGTCGAGAAAGGCCCGCATGAGTGGTTCGCGCGGCAGCAGGGCCGCGTGCTGGGGATCCTGGAACTCCGGATGCCACTGCACTCCGATCGCGAAGCCGCTGCCCCGCCATCGGATCGCCTCGATCACGCCGTCGGCCGGCGATACGGCCTCCACGACCATGTCCTTGCCGAGCTTGTGCACGGCCTGGTGATGGATGCTGTTCACTGTCGCGATCTCCGTACCGCCGTAGAGATCGCGCAGCCAGCCACCCTCGATGAGCCCCACCGGATGCACCACCTCGTCGTACAGCGCTTCCTCGCGATGGCGTTCGCCGGTGCCCATCTCGGTGGGGAGATCCTGGTAGAGCGTGCCGCCGAACGCGACGTTGAGAAGCTGCGCGCCGCGGCAGATGCCCAGCACGGGCTTGCCCTGGATGATGAACTCCCACAGCAGCTCGATCTCGTAGAGGTCGCGCACGCGATCGCCTGCCCAGCCCGGCTGGAGCGGTTGCGAGCCGTAGCTGAGCGGCGAGACGTCGGCGCCACCTTGCAGCACGAGTCCGTCGAGTTCCTGCACGTAGTCGCGCATGCGGATGCTCTGGCGGCTCGCCTGCGCATCGGCGCCGATCGTGGGGATCATGTACGCGAGCGCGCCGTTCGCAATCACCCAATGGGCCACCGACTGTTCGATGTACTGCAACGACTTGTTGCGGAACCCCAGCTCCGCCGGGACCCGGTGCATCAGCCGCGCCGAGAGACCGATGCGCAGCGGCCTCTCCCGCGGTGGGCTCGTCAGCGGCGCATCCACAGTCTGGATTGCGCCCTCGCGAGTTCGTTGGTGGAGCCCAGTTCCGCGTACTGGTCGCGGCACCACTGCGCGTCGGAGACGCCGTCGCGGACCCGCGACGCGAGGCGCGCGCAGGCGGATTCCGCGCCCGTCTCGATGGCGTGCCGGTCGACCGTCGCCAGCGTGACGAGGATGTCCTCCCGCAGCGTTCGGTGTTCGTGGGTCTTGGGGTCGACGAACGTGCCGTCGAGCCCGAACCGGCACGCCTGGAATCGGTTGAAGGTGTAGACGAGGTAGTCGTCCTCGGCAGGCACGTACGTACGCTCGATCATCAGCATGCGCGAGAGCGCCTGGATGTAGCCGGCGATGTCCGCCGCCGTCTCGACGGTGAGCGGCGTGTCGCACACGCGCACCTCGATGGTCCCGAACTCGGGTTTGGGGCGGATATCCCAGTAGAAGTCCTTCATGCCCTCGACGACGCCGGTCGCCGTCATCTTGTCGAAGTAGGCGCCGAACTCCCGCCACGACTCCACGAACGGCGCCCGCCCGCTCAGCGGAAACGCGAACACGGAGTTGAGGCGCGCCGAAGCGAAGCCGGTGTCCGTCCCCTGGACGTAGGGCGAAGAGGCGGAGAGGGCGATGAACTGCGGCACGTAGCGCGAGAGGCAGTGCAGCAGGAAGAGCGCCTCGTCGGGCGACGGACAGCCGATGTGGATGTGCTGCCCGAAGATGGTGAACTGCTTGGCGAGATAGCCATACAGGCTGGAGATGTGATGGAAGCGCGGCGTGTCGTAGATGCGGCGCTCGGCCCAGTGCTGGAACGGATGCGTGCCGCCGCCCGCGACTGCGACGTTCAGCGTGTCGGCGGTCTCGCAGAGCACGTCGCGGATCTCGCGCAGCTCGGCGAGCAGCGTGTCGTGGCTGCGGTGGATCGAGGTGCTGATCTCGATCATGCTCTGGGTCAGCTCGGGCTTGATGTCTCCCGGATGCTTGCGGCGCGCGACCGCGGCCATGAGGTCGGCGGCGACGGGCGCCAGGTCGTAGTCGACGCGCGAGAGCAGCTGCAGCTCCAGTTCGACGCCGAGCGAGAGCGCCTCCGATTCGCTAAAGGGTTCGAGCATGTTCCGTCCCCGAGACGCGGTCGTTGGTGGTCTCGCCCGCGAAGCGCAGCGCGAGCGCGCAAGCCACCGGGCCTGCGATCTCAACGATGAAGAGTGCACCCACCACGATGCTCGTCACCGCGGCGGCCACGTCCAGCTGTGCGAGCGGTGCGTGGTTCACGAGCAGCAGGGTGAGCGCCGACATCGGCGTGAGCGCGACACCCACCAGCACACCCTTACGCGTCGTGAGTCCGCTCGGGCGGGCCAGGGCCGCGGCGACCGAGATCTTCGCGGCACTCCGCAGTGCCACGACGCCGAGCGCGGCACCACTGCCCGCGAGGAGCGCCGCGATGTCGATCCGGATGCCGGTCAGCACAAAGAGCAACACGACCAGCACGCCGCCTGCGGTACCGAAGTGCGGCGGAAAGAGCACCAGCCGCGTGGAACGGTGCCGCAGCAGCAGGCCGCCCAGCAGCAGGGCGAGCGGCGTCGACAGCCCGGTCTGCATCGCGACCGTCCCGCAGAGCAGTATCACCGAGAGGGCGAGCAGGAACGCGTCCGCACCGGGCCCGGCGAAGGCGCGGAAGATCCGGTCGAGCACCAGCGCGGTGACGACGCCCAGCAGCAGCGATCCGCAGAGCAGCCTGACCGGCTGCAGCAGCGTCGGCATCGTGTCGCTGACGCCGAGATGCAGCACGGCCACGAGGGTCTCGAGCAGCACGATGCTGTAGATCGCGTTGAGGGCGCACAGGAGCATCGCCCGTTCGGTCGCCTGGCCGCGGGCCCGCAGTTCGTGGGCGATGCGGAGCAGCACCGCCGGAGAACTGGCAACGCAGATTGCGGCGACGACTCCGGCGACAGCGGTGTCGGCCCCGATGGCCAGCAGCAGGGCACCGACAGCGATGAAGGTGATCGTCGCTTCGAGCAGGCTGGTTGCCAGGAGCCATGGATTGCGTCGCAGCCATGCGAGGTCGACGCGGCTCCCGAGCTCGAAGACGACGAGGCCGAGCGCCATCTCCCCGACCACATGCAGCGGCGCGATGTCCTCGGGTGTCACGAACCCGAGCCACGACGGGCCGATCAGCGCGCCGCAGAGAAGGTAACCGGTGACCCGCGGCAGACGCAGCACGCGGCGGGCGGCTTCGGCCACCACGATGCCCGCGACGAGCAGCAGTGCGAACCGCGTGCTGAAGTCCAGCGTGGTGGCCATGGCGTTGATCGGCGCCGTGACCAGCGTCGTGTACAGCGTGCGTAGGGACTCCATGGCGCCTCGCTGCAAGGATCGAACAGTTTGCGATCAGCCGGTCCCGGAGGTCGGCGGCTGCGGAGTTCACCGGCTCGACCGCCATGCGGTGGAACGTGGAGCCGGCGAGATTGCCACTGGGATGACCCGCATGGGGATGCGGGAGTTCCCGGCGTGCCCGGCGCGCGCTTGGCGAGGGCCGGGACCGGCAGCCCGAAGGGCCGCCGGTGTGCTGCGGGGCTGCGGCCTGCGGGAGGATGTCTCCCGCAGGGAAGTCAGGCGAGCTGGTCGTGCCGCTGGATGATCTTCCCGACGATGCCGTACGTCACGGCTTCCTCGGCGTTCATCCAGTAGTCCCGCTCCATGTCGGTCAGCACCTGCGCGTGCGGCTTGCCGGTTTCCTGCGAGATCGTGCGCGCGATGCGTTCGCGGGTGCGGAGGATCTCCTTCGCCTGGATCGCGATGTCGGAGGCCTGCCCACCCATGCCGCCCGCTGGCTGGTGGATCATGAAGCGCGTGTTGGGCAGACACACGCGGCGCTCCTTCGGCGCGGCGAGGAAGATGTGGGTGCCGGCGCTCGCGACCCAGCCCGTGCCGATGGTCGTGACCGGGGCGCGGACGAACTTGATCATGTCGTGGATGGCATCGCCGGACTCCACGTGACCGCCGGGCGAGGAGATCAGCATGCGGATCGGTGCGTCGGATTCCTGCGCCAGCGCGATGAGGCGCTCGCACACCGTGCGGGCGGCGGCGGAGTTGATCTCGCCGAAGATCAGCACGAAACGGGATTCGAACGAGAGCTTCTCGACGATGCGCTCGCTCTTGGCGGTGCCGGTGGTGGGCTTGTCGTTTTCGGTCACGGGGTCTTCCATCGGTTCGTCATTCGGGTCTTCCATCGGGTCTTCCATCGAATGTTCCATCGGGTCGTCCAGATGTGGGTTGCAGACCGCCGATTGTGGCACAGCGCCTCCGTGCGGCGGATGCCCGGTCGTGCAGGCCGTTGGACGCGCCCCCTGCAGCCGCTCAGAGACCCTCGGCACTTCGCCTGGCCGCGATCCAGTCGGCATCCACGGCGAGGCGCTTCCCGATCGCCGAGCCCGGGGCCACGACGCGCCAGAAGGGTGTCACCTCGCTCGCGGGCCGACCCGCGACGATGTCCTCCCACGCAGCCTCGGCCACCATCCGGACGAAGACGGCGGTCGAGACCGGGCACGCCGCGTCGCAGTCGTGGGCCCGCGCGATCCCGTCGCGGAACGCCTGGATCGATCGACTTTCGCCTGGCGGGATGCGGCGGAGGTGTTCCTCGACGATCTGCGGCGTGGCGACGAACATGCGCGTGCCGGTCGGCAGGCCCGCGAAATCGGATTCGAGCGTGACGCGCTTGGATTCGCGTGGGGCCGCAACCTTGTCTTTCCACGATGTCCCACGGGCTGTCATCGAGACCCCGATATCTGCGTCGTTGCCGGCACCGGACCGGATGACGCGAAGGATAGTCCGCGCCGCCATCCCTGCGAAGGTTGGTCGGAAACTTGCTGACCGCGAGGTCACCTTCCGGAGGTTCCCGCCATGTCACACAACGTCATCCTCGCCCTCGCTGTCACGGCACTCGTGGCAGGCTGCGCGTCGCCCCTCGAGAAAGAGGCCCCCGACACCACCCCCGAGAATCCCACCGCAGTCCTCGAGACCCATCTCGTCAGTGACGGCATCAAGGGCTTCCTCCCGTTCGACGGCACGACGCGAAGCTGGACGCGGCCCGACATGCATCGCGAGGACACCACCTTCAAGGGGACCGGCACGTTCTCGAAGTATCTCGTCGGCACCAACGACAGCTCGCGGATCGAGCGGCTCGATCGCAAGGTCATCTGGACGCTGGACGCCAAGGAGAAGGCGTACACCGAGTGCCCGCTGAAGGGCTGCGTCGGGCCTGTCGCCGAGCGGCCACAGGAGAAGAAGCCCGAACCGACGCCGGAGAAGGAGAAGGCACCCGAATGCGAGATGAAGGTTGCGTCGTCCGCGTTCACCGTGAAACCCACGGGCCAGAAGAAGGCGATCAATGGGTTCGACACCGACGAGTACCAGGTGGCGTGGGTGGTGACACTGCAGGACCCGAAGGCGCGCAAGACCGTGAGCACGCTCGCGGTCGAACTCTGGACCACCCCCCTCACGCCCGCGCTGAAGGAAGCCACGGCCGTGGAGCAGGCCTACGCGAAGGCGCTGGCGCTGGAGATCGTCGGCATCGTGGCCCCTCCCGACCAGACGCAGGTCGTGCCCGCTGCGGCTGGCCGGATGATCGACGCCTACCTCACGCAGATGCTCGGCACCAAGGAGAAGTCCGCGTTCCTGAAGGCCGGCAAAGAGCTGGAGAAGGTGAAGGGTTATCCGGTGCTCACCGTCCTCACTTGGGACATGCGGGGCGATGCGTGCGCCGAGCAGCAGGCCGCCGCGGATGCCGATGGCAGCAGCGCGCGGGCGTCGATCCCCACCAGTGCCGGCGACGTGCTGTCGTCGGTCACCGACTACTTCGTGAAGAAGAAGACCGACGAGACCATGAAAGAGGCCGCCGGCAAGCCCATCCTCAGCTTCACGACCGAAGTGAAGTCGCACCGGATCGAATCGGTGCGGGACTCGAAGTTCGCGCCGCCGGCCGGATTCCGCAAGGTGGAGCGGAAATAGTTCCCGTTCAGGCGATGATCCCGAACGGCCCGCCGCGCGTCAGCGCGCGCTGATAGGCCGGACGCGCCTCGATGCGGGCGAGGAACGCGGCGATCCGGGGCCGTGGCGTGCCGGCCGACGCACGCGTCATCGCCACCTGCAGCGGGAAGCTCATCTGCACGTCGGCGGCGGTGATTTCCTCGCCGGCGAACCACGGGCTGCGCGCCAGTTCCACCTCGATGTAGTCCAACTGGTCCCGCAACGTCGGATCGATGAACCCCTCGCCCACCTTCGCGGCGATCCCCCTGGCGATGGGCTTCACGAAGAACGGCATGGGGGCCGCGGCGATGCGGTCGAAGATCAGCTTGAGCAGCAGCGGCGGCATCGCGGAGCCTTCGGCGAAGTGCAGCCAGTACCGGTAGCGCAACCGCTCCGGTGTCCCGGGCGGCGGGATCATCCGTCCGCCGCCGTGGCGTTCGACGAGGTACTCGAGAATCGCGCCCGACTCGGCGATCGTGAGGCCGTCCTCCGTCACCACGGGCGAGCGCCCCAGCGGATGCACCTTCCGCAGGCTCTCGGGCGCCCGAGAGGTCACGGCGTCGCGCTCGTATCGCACCACCTCGTAGGGCACTGCCAGTTCTTCCAGCATCCACAGCACGCGTTGCGAGCGGGAGTTGTTCAGGTGATGCACGGTCAGCATGGCGACGATCACTCCGGAGCGGATCGTCCGAGGATACCTGCGTCCGGCGCTGATCCGGGCGCCGCCTGCATCCGGAAGCGCGGCGCCAGCGTATGGCAGGTATCGATCCCGGGATGTCTCGCTTGGCGCGAAGTACCTCCGCTCCGATGGAGCCAGCCTCCGCCGATGCGCCCGTGGATTCCGAGCCGCAATCGTTGGAACTCGCGGTCCTGATCGGACGCATCGCCCGTGGGGAGGAGGCGGCTCTCGTCGCTCTGCACGATGCCGTGCTCGGCCGGGTCCATGGTCTCGTGCAGCGCATCGTCCGGGACGAGCGCTGCGCCGAGGAAGTCACGGAGGATGTCTTCTTCCAGGTGTGGCGCCAAGCGGACCGCTACGACGCCGGGCGCGGCCGTGCCGCGGCGATGCGTGGCCGCCTGCTCGATCGCGTACGCGCGGCAGACGAAGCGAAAGCGCAACTCATCGGCAGCCGTCTCGGAGAGGGCGAGTGGCGTCCGCTCGTACGCGGTGTGCGCACGAAGATCCTCTCGCCCGCGCATCATGCCGTGCTGCTCGAGTTCGAGCCCGGCGCGCAGCTGCCCATCCATCGCCACGACGAGGACGAGGAATGCGTGGTGTTGCGCGGGGCGGTGCAGATACGCGACCTGCGCGTCGCGGCCGGCGACTACCACCTCGCGCGCTCGGCAACGCGACACGGCGCCGTGCGGTCGGAAGCGGGTGCGCTGCTGTATCTGTCCGGCACGCCGATCGGCGATACCCGCGGTGTGGTGAAGTCGCTGGTCGGTGCCCTCGTACCGGGCCGCGGGGAGGCTCCGCTCACCCTCCGCGCGGACGAGGGTGACTGGGTCCCGCTCGCTCCCGGGGGCGAGATCCGGGCGCTCCACCGCAACGGAAATCGCCAGTCGTCGATGCTGCGCTTCGCGCCGGGTGCGTCGCTGCGGCCCCGCGCGCTCCCCGCCGATGTGGAATCCCTTGTCGTCGAGGGCGAGCTGTATTTCGGGCGCGCCGCCGCGGGTCTGGGTGACTATCGGATTGTGAAGGCGGGCCACGCAGCGCCGGAACTGGCGAGCGACGAAGGCGCGATTCTGTTCGTGCGCGGGCCCCCCTTCCGGTGAGGGCGCTGGATGTGATCGTCGGGGTTGTCCTGGCGCGATGAGCGTCGGGTTGTGCCCGACCCACGGGGGTGTTTCCAGCGCCAATGCATCCAGTGGCGAGGACTTTCGTGGGTCGAGCACTGCTCGACGCGGCGATGGCTTGGGTACAGCAGCGCATCCAGGAACACAGGCGTCGGGCGGTGCCCGACCCACGGGGGGTGTTTCTAGCGCCAATGCATCGAGTAGCGAGGACTTTCGTGGGTCGAGCACTGCTCGACGCGGCGATGGCTTGGGTACAGCAGCGCATCCAGGAACACAGGCGTC
>LNEE01000031.1 GCA_001464895.1 Betaproteobacteria bacterium Ga0077532 | reverse complement strand
TCCATGGAGAACTACTTCAGCCGGCTGTCGCAGATCGACGTGTCGGCCCATGTGGAGAAGAAGGGTGCGTTCTCGTATTTGTCATGGCCTTTTGCGGTGGCGCAACTGCGCCTGGCCGATCCGCTCGCTACGTGGGAGGTCCGTCGCTTCGACGGCCTGCCCTATCTGCAGACGGAGCTGGGTTTCCTGGTGGAGGTGGCGGTCACTGTCCAGGGCATCACACTCGCGCAGTTGCATCCGGTATTGGACGCTCGGAATAAGCCGATCCTCTCGCCCTCGGTGTTCGACATCAACACGTCGATCCAGCGGGCGCTGGTAAAGGCCATTGCGCTCCACGGGCTCGGACTCTCGCTCTATGCGGGGGAGGATCTCCCGGTGCTTCCGCTGGATGCTCGGGAGCCGGCGGGCGGATCAGCGTCGGCGCCTACGGCAACGGTGACCGCGTTGCCTGCGTCGGACGAGACGCTCTCGGAGGGGCAGCAGAAGCAGGTCCGCGAGGAACTGATCCGCGTGGGCGGCAGCCTCTCGCGGTTGCTGGCCTACTTCAAGGTGAAGTCGCTCGCTGACATCCCGTCGAAGGACTTCGATCGGGTGATCCGAAGCCTCAACCGTGGCCGGAGGGCAGCATGAGCGACCAGCCGACGGATCTCGTGGTAATGGAACAAGGCTCGCCCGAATGGCATGCCCATCGACTGCGCTACCGGAACGCCACGGAGACGGCGACGGTGCTGGGGCTCTCGCCCTGGCAGACGCCGTATGCGCTCTGGCTGTTGCGAACCGGACGGAAGTTGCCGGTGGAGACGGATGCCATGCGGCATGGCAAAACGCAGGAGCCGGCCGCACGACGTGCCTACGAGGCACTGACCGGCGCCGTCATGGAGCCACAGGTGCTCGTGCGCGGGGACTACTCGGCGAGTCTTGATGGGTTGTCTCTCGACGGGCGCGTGCTGCTGGAGGTGAAGTGTCCGGTGCGCGGGCGACGCTCGGATCTCTGGCAGGACGTGCTGGCCGGCGTCATTCCGCTGCACTACCGGGTCCAGGTGCAGCATCAGCTGATGGTCAGCAAGGCTGGGCTCGGGCATCTCTTCGTCTTCGATGGCGAGCAGGGTTTGATCGCGGACGTGGAGCCGGATCCGGATGCATGGATTGCAATCCGGGAGGCGTGGGATGTCTTCATGCGGCATGTGGAGACAGACCAGCCACCGCCCCTGCTGGAGGCGGACACGCTGTACCGGGACGAGCCGGAGTGGCGGGTGGCGGCGCAGCACTTCATCGCCTGCAAACAGCGGTGCGATGAGGCGGAGGCCGAACTCGCGAAAGCGAGGGAAGCGCTGCTTGCCTTACGGCGCTACGGTCGCGAGGAAGGGGCTGGCGTTCAGGTAACGCGGTTCATGCGCGCGGGGACGGTGGACTACAAGCGCGTGCCGGCGCTCGCGGGTGTGGACCTCGAACCGTATCGCGGGGCGGGACGTGAGGAAGTACGGATCACGGTGGTTTGAACATGGCGCTCACCCTTCGGGGTGGGCGCCAGTTTTTCGGGTTTGAGGCTCTCTCCGCCTGGACGCGTGACCGCATGCACAAACACGAGAGTCCAGGACCTAACTGCCGACATCAGGTCATCGTCTTGGTAACTCAGAAACCCAAGAAACCGCTGTAGCTGGTGGGCTTGAACCCGAACCGGAGCGCCGAGCGCCTGTAGTCGCATTCAACATACCAGCTACCGCCCGTGCTGCGCGAATGGAACAGCTCGTACGTGTCAACACAATCGGTCTGTCGGACGTCGCGCTGGACAAGAGTTGCCACAAGCCTGCGAACACGGTCCTCAGCCGGAGCTATTGGGCCCCAGGTCTCGGCGGTCGCATGATGAATATCCGTGCCCATATTGTGGGACAAAGCCCGGGAATGCTCTCGGAGTTGCGCCCGGCCTTGCCCGCCGAACGCTCTCCACCAAAACATCGCCGCTCTCGACTCGACGCGTTCCCGGTAGCATCTAGTTGCGAATGATTTGGATCCGATACTTGTCTACGTCCGGCGGTTCACTCACCCCGTATACATGGGTCGGATGTCGGAACGTCTGCGCCTCGAATTCCGCTCTTGACTCATTTAGATCAAGATGCTCAGAACACGCAAGGCTGTTGAGGTGGCTACGGGTTTCATAGAGCTCGACGCAGTATGCCAAGCGAGCCGAAGGTATACCGGGGTCTATCTTCACAGAACGCTCTAGGGCATCAAGTGCGCCGGGACGCTTGAGTGATTTCAGACTGAGGGCCCTGTAGTACCAAGCGCGCGCAGCGCCCGGATTCGCCCCTAACCAGTAGTCCGCCAATCTAAGCAGCTGCAGCCAACTCTTGCGTTCGTACAACTGTTCGGAGAGAAGTCTGAGTTGCTCGTCTCTTACAGTCGGTTCTGCTGCAATGATCCGTTCTTCTAGTCCAGGATGACTGTCAAAGTAATCTGTCCGTTTCGCACCTAAGCGGCTCAGCAAGGCACTGAAAAGACGAGTCATTCCATTAGGATCATACTTTGCACGGGAGAGTAATTCGGTCCCGACCTTGTCCGCCTCGATTTCCTGTTTCCTGCTGTAAGCGGCTTCAAGGGCCAGGAAGACTATCGCCGCTGCCTTCATCCCCTGAGAAAAACTAGAAGACTTCATGGCGATTTCGTGCCCGGCCTGCAGGCCAACTTGGGCATGCTGGGTGCCCCTTTGCACTTTTCTGGCAGCGTGCTTCAGCCCAATATGTGCAAACTCGTGACCGATCACTGCAGCCATCATGCTGTCGTCTTCACCGATCAACCGAAGTATCCCAGTAGTAACAACAACCGTAGGTGGCTGAGGGATAGCGATCGCTTGAATTGTGGACGTTGAAACAATCCGTAGGTCCGCGCGGACGTTTGAGATCTCTCCAATTCTTTTGTGTGCCTCGAGGAGCTTTCTGAGGTGAGCGACTCGCGCGAATTCGACCGTCCTCGCGTTGGCCAGTCGGAGCTCCTCATTTTGGTCCACTGCTGCCGCCTGCGAGACAAGGTCTTGAACGCTCCATACTTGTGCGTATGTCGTCGGAGACAACGTCAGATAGACAACCAAGACACAGATACGCGCGTAAATGACGCCTTCCAAGAATGTGGTCGAGCGAACAAGCTTCCAAAGGATGTTCATGTTGCGCTTCTCTTTCTTTGGTAGTCACCACTGATCCAAGGGTATTCAGATATCAGGCGCTCGGCAGGATCGCCTAAGGAACTACCCATCTCGAAAGTGACTGCAGGGATAGCGCCTTCGGTAGGATACCGATGTCGACCAATGCAACCAAATTTCAACCAAGGGTGACGCACTTGTCACTACCTCCAACAGATCGGCAGGCGTTGATCGACGCTCTGGAGGATTTCGACGCGCGGTGGCGGCCCACGCCCGAGTGGGCGAACTGGCAGTCCAACGGCTCGCAGCGCTATGCGCTCGTTTTCGAAGGGAAGCGGTATCCGCCCAAGAAGATCGTTTCCCTCGCGACCGGCGTGCCCGTGTCTGAATTTTCCGGCGGTAGGGAAGCCAATGACTTCCTCGCTCGAAACGGATTTGAAGTTGTCCCACTCGGTAGGTTGGCGTTGCCACGGTTCGAGGTCGGCCGCATCTATGACCGATGGACGGATATCCATCGGCCCTTCGGTGGAAGCCGGCAGAGCGCAATCTCTGTCGCCAATACAGCGCCCGCGATCTTCCTTTTCGCTGGCGAGAGCGGCATGCGGAACGTAGATCCAGACAACGCCGACGCGGACGGAGTGTTCAGCTTTAAGGGCGAAGTACCTCGTAGCGACATGGCGTTTGATCGTGGGAACGCCGCGATCCGTGACCACGCGAGGGACGGCCGAGCACTGCATCTGTTCCGAACATTGGAAGGCCAAGGCGGACAGGAGTACCTGGGGGAGGTCGTGTATGCCAACCATGCCCTCCGGACCGGGCCCGGCGTGGACGGAGACTCCCGACCGCTCGTGGTCTTCCATCTCGTACCGGTCAACGTAGCGACTCTGCAGTACGAGCTCGATGAGCTAGACGCGCTTGGCAGCCAGGGCGAAGCACCTGATCTCAAGTTGGCGCGTGCGCGAGCGCTGGAGGCATCAGAAGGTGTCGAAGGCTCTGGAGGCAAATCGGCACTGCGTACGCTCTACCGCCGAAGCGCGGCGGTGCAGCGGTACGTGCTTCTACGCGCGAACGGCCAATGCGAATCCTGTCTGCAGCCGGCGCCGTTCACTCGGAAGAATGGGACTCCGTACCTCGAGCCACACCACACAACCCGTGTATCCGATGGAGGACCCGATCACCCACGATTCGTGGCTGCGGTCTGCCCCAGTTGCCATCGGGAGGTTCATCACGGCATCGACGGGGACGAGAAGAACGCAGCCTTGAGTCACTACTTGAATGGGATTGAGGGCAACTCCTCCCCAACTCGTTCCCCCACCTGTGGTAAGAATTCAGAGTCCACATGACCCAGTGGTCAGGTGCAAAAAGCCGTCGGTCTGTTCTGCCCGACGAACGATCAGAGCGCACCTCCCAGCGTCGTCCAACGAGGGCCACTTCCAGCTAAGCGGCACTTCTGGTTTTCATATTGTGGAATCACACCGTGGGCAGCGCAGCGCCCCATGGGACACTGGTGGGACACTTGATGGCAAATCGCTGCGACTAATGCCAACAATCCAGGACAGACGCTATAATCCAACTGCTTGATTCTCTTGTCGTGACGTATCGTGACGTGTTGTAACTATTTGATTTTTAGGGAATCATAATCCGTTGGTCCGGGGTTCAAATCCCTGATTCGCCACCATCTCTCTTGTTTGATAGCGCTTTTCGGACGCGTGCAACCTACGGACTTTCGTCCGTAGGAGGTTTTCCAACCTACGCACAGGAGTTCGAGATGAGCATGAACGAAACGCCCAGGGAGTCGGGCGCCGACGGCACTTCCGATGCCACGGCACAGACTCTCAAGCTGTTGTCGCGCCAAGAAATCCACGGTGAGCTGGGCGAGATTTTCGCCATCGCCGAGGTGTTGCTGGGATGCGAAGGCCAGTTCTTCGAGATGCATAGCAGCTTCGCTGTCGTGTTCGGCACGATGGTGAGCCGGATCCGCCATCTGGAGCGTGCCCTCGGTGCCGAAGGGGGTCGCGATGACTGACGCGGCCCGCGACTTTCCCTCCGGTTCCATCCGCCGTGCCGTTGCCCGCCTGGGCGACGTCTGGTGGCTTGCCTTCGAAGATCCTGAAGGCGTCGCCCAGAACGAGCACTTCGTCGCCGAGCTGCACGATATCGCCGTCATGCGTCGCTGCTTCCACGCGAGGGGGCGCGGCGCAACCTCCGCCGTGACGGCCGGGGGGGCGGCATGAACGACGTCCTCATCTCATTCAGCTTCGACCTTCCTTCTAGCGATACCCGTCCGTCTCCTGCCATCGTTCACGGTCATGTGTGCCCGCGCCCTGGCATCGCTGCTGGGTCGGTGGCCGAGCTGCTCTCTCAGTACATGAGCGTCTACCGGGGGCGGGATCCTTCGATCGGTCAGCGGCTGGGATTCTGGCGGGATCATCTCGGCATGCTGGCCGTCACCGAAGTGACGGACGATCATGTCTATGAGGGACTGCGGCATCTTCGTGAGACGCCGGCGCTTCGGTATTTGGGAAAGGATGCCAACGACAGGCCCATCCACAAGGTGCGAGGGAAGCGGACGCCTGCGACGGTCAACCGTTACCTCGCGGCGCTTGGGGGCGTGTTTTCATGGGCTATCCGGGAGCGGCAGGTTCCTCGAGGCTGGCAGAGTCCCTGTCGGCGTGGGCTTCGGCTGTTCGGTGAGGCGTCCGGCAACACGCGGTTTCTGGCGGAGGACGAGCGTGCACGGCTACTGCAGGCTTGTCGGTCTTCGAAATGGCCGCGGCTCTACATGCTCGTGGTCATGGCGTTGACGACGGGCGCGCGGCGCGGCGAGATGCTGGGTTTGCGATGGTCTGATATCGACTTCTCGCGCCAAGAGGCGCGGATTGCCACGACCAAGAACGGCAGTCCCAAGGTGCTGCCCTTGGTGCCGGTCGTGATGGAGGAGCTGCGTCGACTTCACGAGGCTGACACGGCCAAGTTCAAGCAGGGGTGTCCGGCGAAGTATGTCTTCCGCGCGACGCGTGGCCGTGGTGGTCCATGCCACTTCCACCCGTTCTGGTACCAAGCGCTTGCGGACGCGAAGGTCGAGGACTGCAGGTTTCATGACCTCCGTCACTCCTGCGCCTCCTACCTGGCGCAGAACGGCGCCAGCCTCTTGGAAATCGCCGACGTTCTCGGTCACAAGCAACTGGCGATGACCAAGCGTTACTCCCACCTGACGACGGCGACGAAGAAGGCGCTGGTCGGGCGGGTCCTCGGGGACATTCGGTGACCCTATCGTCCCGGCGGGCGATCCAGCAACACGTTCCAGAGCAGTTCTGGGGCGTGTTGCTGGAGTACCGCGTTGACCTGCGGGCAAGCCTGGGCGGGGATGCGCTGCTGTGGCTGGTGTCGCCCGTGGGGCGGCGCATGTCCGAGCTACTGCGCTGGATCGGAACTGTACGGGTGAACAGGGCGGCGCGCCGAGATCCAGACCGAGTGCGCGTCTATCGGCAACTGTACGACACGGTCCGATCGATGTACCTGCAGTTCACAGACGATGATGCATTCGACCGCCGACGTCTTGAAGCGGTGGCGCTTATCGAACGGCTGCATCTGCTGTACGTGGCGCCGCTGGCGCGTGCGGCCGAGCTGGAGCGGGACAGGGAAGCGCGCGGATCGGAGGCGCGCGAGGAAGGTTACAGGCGCGCTCTCCAACAGAGCGCGGCATTGATCCGCGAAGTGATCGCCGAGCACAGCCGATTCTTGCGGAGCGTGCAGATCAAGCAGGTGTTGGACTCTGAGCGCCTGAGGCATCTGAAAGCGGCATTGTCCCGGCCGAAACTCATCGAGATATTCGGGGCCGATCTCAATCCTCCCCGAAGCGGCCGCGCGGCGAAAGGACGGGGGAAGAGAAAGGGCCGCGCACCCGGGTAGGCTGCTTTTCTGCACGGCGAGTCGGTTGGAGACTCCGTTTGACGCGTCGGAAGCGCTGTCAAACAGGAGAGTCTCATGAGCGAAGTGGCATCCTTCACCCCCGAACAGTTCCTCCGCCCCGGCAGGCGCAAGACCGCGCCCAGGGCGGACGTGCCGTCAATGAAACACCTGTGCGCGTTCTCGGACTACCAGGCCGCGAACGCGCACGTCTTCCCGACGAAGGCATCGCTTGATTGGTTCTACCGGACGCATCGCCAGCGACTGGTGGAGGCTGGGGCGGTGCTGCTGATCGCTGCGCGTCTCTTCGTTGACGTACCGAAGTTCGAGCGCGAGGCGGTCGAGATCGGGAGATCCCTCGCGACGCGCGGCATCGACTGAGTTGGGCGCGGATAACCTGTTGGGACGCCTCGCCGGGGTGAAGTCGATCGGTCACGGCAAGTACAAGGCGCGCTGTCCGGCGCATGAGGACCGGTCCCCTTCGTTGTCGGTCCGCGTGCTGGACGACGGGCGGATTCTGCTTCACTGCTTCGCCGGCTGCGGCGCGGCGGACGTCGTGGAGTCTCTGGGGCTCACGCTTGATGCGCTGTTCCCCGACAAGGAACAGGGCCACGCGCGCCCTACTCGGCGCCCGTACGCTGCGGCAGACCTTCTGCACTTCGTCGACCGTGAAAGCCTGGTGGTGCTCGTCCTGGCGTGCGATGCGATCGCGAAGCAACGACTGGCCGAGGCTGACCTGGCGCGCGTGATGACTGCGCGGGCTCGCATTTCATCGGTGATCGCATGTCTGCCGGCGTAGAGCACGAACGCACAGGCAGCATGATCATGCTGCAGGCCGAGGCCACCGCGATGGGAAACGAGATCGCGGTGGCGCGCGCCTTCGCCGCCACGGTGTGCGGGGAGTGGCGCTACGATGCCATCGCCCAGGAGTGGTACCAGTTCGATACGGCTGCGGGCGTCTGGAGAAAGGACGTCATGCATCGTATCCGCTACGTCGCGCGGGAGTATGTGCGCCAGCTTCCCGGCGCGAAGCCCGCGACCCAGAGCAACCGATTCCTCCGCAACATCATCGAGATCGCGTCCAGTGATCCGCTGATCGCTTTCAACGGTGTGCTGTGGGACGCGTCGCCTTCGGTGCTCGGTACGCCTGGCGGCATCTACGACCTTCGCACAGGCGAGCGCATTCAGGGGGGTGCCGATCTGAACGTGTCGAGGCAGACAGCGACGGCGCCAAGCGATCGGTCAGAGAGTCCGAAAAAGTGGCTGGCGTTCCTTGACCAAGCGATGGAAGGGGATCGCGAGTTGATCGGATTCGTTCAGAGATGGGCTGGTTACTGCGCCACGGGCGACACCAAGGAACACAAGTTCCTCTGGGCCCTGGGTGCCGGCGGCGCTGGGAGCTCGGTAGCCCAAGAAACCATCGCGTATTGCCTCGGAGAGTACGCAACCACGGCGCCAGTCGAAGCGTTTGCCGTGGTGAGGGGGGAGCGTCATCCGACTGAGCTTGCAGCTCTAGCGGGCGCGCGGATGGTGACTGTGTCGGAGTTCGGTAAGGGGACGCCGCCCGATGAGACGCGTGTCAAGGGCTGGGTGTCTGCGGATCGGCAGAGTGCGCGGCATATCCGTGGCAACCCGTTCAACTTCACGCCATGCGGGAAACTGTGGATCACATCGAACAGTGCGCCGAACTTCCTCAGCGTGGACCGCGGGATCTCTCGGCGATTGCTGTTGCTGCCCTTCTCGCGTCCGGCTGCAGCCATAGACCTGGACCTTGGAATGAAGCTCAAGGCAGAGGCCGCTGCCATTCTCCGCTGGGTGTTGGAGGGTGCCGCGATGTGGTACGCAGGAGGCTTGAATCCTCCGTCCATCTTGCTTGACGGCGTGCGGACGTACTTCGACGAAGAGGACACGTTCGCCTTGTTCCTGTCCGAGTGCTGCGATCTTGGGCCAGAGCTGCGTGTAGCTTCATCCGCGCTGTTCGCAAGCTGGCAGCGGTTCTGCCGCGCTCGCAACGAGTCGTCCGGCACCGCGAAGTCATTCGGGCATCAGGTCCGCGCCAAGGGCTTCGTGCCTACGCAGAACGCCGGCCGGCACAACTGCCGAGGCTACATCGGGCTCACTCTCAAACCGGTTATCGATACGCATGATACGTATCCTTCCTTGTAATTGGTGTCTGTGCGTGTGCGTAACTCGAAACAATGGGAAGGCTGTCTCATGCGTATCACGATACGGATGCGACGGATGCGACGGGTCCCTTCCGGGTTCAACGCACTGCGAGCGGAAAGCCCGCGGAATTGCGCTAGTGCCTCGCGCGCTCCGGTCCGACCGGTCGGTGACCAGTAGTGAGCGGTGCTCGCGCGGGCGGTCGGCATGAGCGGCCCCTTGAGCGACGCGACCCTGGAGTTCCTGGTGGCGCGCACCGCGGCGCAGCTGGGCATGCCGATCGCCTGCGCGCTCGAGCTGCTCGAGAATCCGGAGAACCTCGAGTACCTGCGCTTCATGTGCGAGCTCGAGGGCGTCACGAAGACCCGCGCCTCGCCGCACCTGGCCGAGTTCATCGACGCGGCCTGCCTCTTCTTCGGGGCCGGTGACACGTTCCTAGCGCGTACGCTGGTGGCGCCCCCCGTCCCGCGGCCGGCGCTGGATGCCGTTGTGCAGAAGATCGCGGGGCGCACCGCCCCGAAGTTCCGCGCCCACGCGCTCGGCGCCTTCCTCCGCAACAGCATGGGGCGGAGCGTGAACGGCTGGCACATCGAGCAGGTCGGTGACGTCCACGGATCTGCGCTCTGGGCGCTGGTGCCCGCCGAGTAGTGCGGGAGTGGGACTCCCGCAACTCCCGCTTTCATGCGTGCCGTGCGGTTCAATGCCTCCATCAACTTTCGGAGGCAACGATGGCACAGCCAATCGGATTGACCAGTAAAGAGGTGCAGAGCTACTCCTTTGTTCGCGCCATCGACGCAATCGCATCCGGCAACCTGGCCAAGGCCGGATTCGAGATGGAATGCTCGCGCGAGGTGCATGCACGCGGGAAGTTCGACCCGGTCAGCGGGAACAGTTTCGCGGTCCCGGACGAGATCCTGAAGCGGCGGGACCTGAACGTCGCCACCGGATCCGCCGGCGGCTTCCTCGTCGCCACCGAGAACTTGTCATTCATCGAAATCCTTCGGAACAGAAGCGTCGTGATGAGCTCGGGTGCGATGGTCCTTGGAGGGCTGACAGGGAATGTCGTGATTCCCCGCCAGTCCGGTGCCTCCACTCCCTACTGGCTTTCGACAGAGACGACGGCGATCACCGAGAGCCAAGCGACCCTTGGTCAACTGGCGCTCACGCCGAAGACGGCCGGTGCTTACACCGAGTTCTCTCGGCTGTTGATGCTGCAGTCCTCGCCCGACGTGGAACGCCTGGTGCGGACCGACTTGGCGAAGACGGTAGCGCTCGCGGTGGACTCCGCCGCCCTCAATGGCACGGGCGCATCGGGGCAGCCTCTGGGCCTGCTCAATACGTCCGGCATTGGGTCGGTGACCGGCGCGTCGATCGACTATGCCGACATGATCGAGTTCCAGTCGGACGTCGCCGGAGCCAACGCCCTCGACGAGCAGAGCTGCTCCTACGTGACCACGCCTACGGTGGCCGGCTTGCTCATGGCCCGCGTGAAGTTCGCGTCCACGGCGTCCCCGATCTGGGAAGGCAACCTATCCGCCGGCAGGGTCCTGGGCTACCGCGCCATCTCTTCGAATCAGGTCCCTGCGGGCACGCTGATCTTCGGCGACTTCACCGCGATGGTGATCGCCGAATGGGGAACGTTGCAGGTCGAGGTCAACCCCTTCGCAGCTTTCAGTACCGGGATCGTGGGTGTCCGCGCGATGTACAGCGTTGACGTCGGCGTGCGCTATCCGGGCGCGTTCTCCGTCGCTACGTCGGTGACCTGATCCATGTATCAACGTCTCAGGGGCGAGTCCCACCTTGCGCATAGCCCCAGAGACGCCCTTCCCCGGGAATCTGCTTCAGCCGTGGTGAGTTCTTCGGGGAAGGTTTATGCGCGAGGACGGGTGTGCGGCGGGGTCGCCGCGCACGGACCGCTCCGGCGCCACGGGCCCCCTCCTTGGTGGTGGTGCGACGCGGTCGTTTTTCTGGTGAGACTTCGTGACTGCATTCCGATTGGATTTCCCTGAACACTTCGCTGCGGCCGAGCAACAGCTCCGTGCGGCTGGAGGGAGTGAGAAGTCACTCGGCCAGGCGGCGCGCGCTGCGCTCCGTCGTGCTCGCTACAAGGACATGGAAACGCGGTTCGAGCATGCTGGCCGGAGCTGGTGGGCCGTGCCTCGTCTGTTCGGTGTCGGCGTCCGCATCAATGCGGACGATACGGCGATGTTCCTCTACTCCTACGACTGAGGTGCTCAATGGCTAAGGCCGAAATCACGATCTCCGCGGTGGACCAAACGCGGCAGGCATTCGACGGCGTGAAGCGCAATCTGGTCGGCCTGGAGAGCGCGGCCAACACGCTGCGCGGCACGCTGGCCGGTATCGGGGTCGGCCTTTCGGCCGGCGCGTTCGTCGGGTTCGTTCGGACCAGCATCGATGCGGCCGATGAGCTGGGCAAGCTGTCGCAGAAGGTCGGCGTCACCGTCGAGTCCCTCAGCGAGCTGCAGTACGCCGGCAAGCTGGCCGACGTGAGCACCGAGCAGCTGGGCGACGGCCTGCGGAAGCTTTCCGTCAACCTGCAGGCGGCGGCCCTCGGATCGACGGAGATGAGGAACGCTTTCACGGCGGTCGGGATCAGTGCGGGCGAGCTGGTCAACATCAAGCCCGATGAGGCGCTGCGTCGGGTGGCGGAAGCCTTCGCCAACACGGAGGACGGCGCGAGCAAGACGGCTGCGGCCGTGAAGCTGTTCGGCAGGAGCGGCGCGGATCTGATCCCGCTACTGAACAGCGGCGCCGAAGGCTTGCGTGCCGCTGGCGAAGAGGCTCGCCGGTTCGGCGTGGTTGTCAGCGGCGACGCGGCCCGCGCGGCCGAGCGGTTCAACGACAACATGACGCGGTTGTCCTCGTCCGCGTCGTCGTTCGGCGTCGAGATTGCCAAC
Source organism: Betaproteobacteria bacterium Ga0077532 (assembly GCA_001464895.1). Classification (GTDB taxonomy): domain Bacteria; phylum Pseudomonadota; class Gammaproteobacteria; order Burkholderiales. The sequence goes on along the minus strand of LNEE01000031.1, from coordinate 170,843 downwards.
ATCGTGCTGCCGTCGCTTGGGAAGTTCACGGATGAACTGCTGGCAGGCATCCGGATCTTCGATGGCTTCGCCAGTGCGCTCTTCAACATCGGCTTTGGCATCGACCCGTTCAAGGGCCTGGGTGAGAACCTGCGGTCCACCCGCCAGGAGCTGGATCAGCTCTACAAGTCGCTGCGCAGTACGCCCGTGGGTGACAACCGGGCGCGGGCCTTCCTGGAGGGTCGCATCGAGACCTTCGAGAAACGGCTGGAGTTCTTGAAATTCCAGGAGCGACAAGCCATTGCCGAACGTGGCGCCGGTGGTGTCGATGCCCGCGACCTGCAGCTCCAGGCGGCGGGGCGCCGTCGCGCTTCCCTTCCTGACGTCGCCGTCACCGGCGCGAAGCTGGAGGCCGAGCTGGCCGACGGCGCCGAGCGCGGCGCGCGGATCTTCACGCAGATCTACTTGGACCAGTTCAAGGTTCTGCGAGAGCAGGCGCGAGGGGTTCAGGTGGGACTGATGGAAGAGTTCGAGGCCGGCAACGAGTTGGACGCGCGCAACATGACGGAAGCGGCGCAGGCACTCGACCGCATCCTTGGTGGTACCCGCTCCGGGCAGGAGCGCGCAGTGTTCAAGGACCTCGAGGTGCTCAACGATGCGTTGATCGTGGGGCGCATCAATGCGGAACAGTACGAGGAAGCCTACGAGAAAATTCAGGAACGATTGAACGAAGTTCGCGGCATCGCGAAGGATGCAGCGAAGGATGTCGCCGACGATTGGAAGTTGGCCTTTGCCAGCATGAAGTTTGCCGTCGAAGGGTGGGGTCGAGATTTCACGGAGACCCTGGCCGAGTCCGTGGAAACCGGGAAGCTGCAGGTCGCCGAACTGGTGCAGAGTGTCTTGCGCGATCTTCTGAGACTTCAGATTCAGAATTCTGTGACGGTGCCCCTGTTCAATGCGCTTGGAGGCCGGCTTGGCACTCTCTTCGGCACTGGCGCTGCGCCAACGGGGTCTGGAATCGGGCCCGGCGCTGGGCAAGGGCTGCAACTGCCTGGCCGTGCCAACGGTGGCCCGGTCTCGGCCAACACGATGTACATGGTCGGTGAGCGCGGCCCCGAGCTGTTCGTGCCGAACAGCGCCGGCACCATCGTGCCCAACGGCGCCGGCGGCGGGTTCACACAGATCATCAACGTCGCACCTGGCGTGGATGCCGGGGCCGTCTACCGCGCTGCCGCTATGGGTGCCGCAATGGCGAAATCGGACATTGCCCGTGGTGTGCGGATCGGCGAGATCGGATAGCAAGCCACCGCGCCCTCCCGCCTGAAAGCCCGCCTTGCGCGGGCTTTTTGTTGTGCTCCTTCTGCTTGTATCGACGTGTTCCGGTGCGTTAGGATCCCGTTCGCCACGTCCGAACCGCTATCATAATCCGTTGGTCCGGGGTTCAAATCCCTGATTCGCCACCATCTCCCCCCGATTGCCGTTGTCTGGAACGCTAGGCCTGGGCTCGACCCGACGGCAATCCTCTGCGGCACCTGCAGGATCCTGCCGAACGTAGGTCCCATTGAATACGTTGGTCACCGCGCTCCGATCTCTGCACGACTCGTCTCGCCGAACCCTGTTCCGCGCTGCGTTGGCAGCTGTCTGCGGCTCGATGGTCGTTGTTGCCCCGCGCTCCGCCATCGCTCAGGGCATCCGCGTGCTGCCGGGGAATGTCGTGGTCGGGGAGCTTCAGGGCGTCGAGTATCCGCACGTCAAGATCAGCGACAAGGTGTATCGGCTCGCGCCGGGCTCCCGGATCCGCGATCGACACAACCGCATCGTCGTGCCGGCGTCCGCCCCCCGGTCGGGGCGTGTGGTCTTCAACTTCGATTCCCTCGGTCAGGTGCTGGGCCTCTGGATCCTGACGGACATCGAAATCCCGTACTACCCACTTCCCGAGAAAGAGTAGCCAGCCCGTCATGACCGGCAAGGTGTTCATCCGTACCTTCGGCTGCCAGATGAACGAGTACGACTCGTCGAAGATGGCGGATGTCCTGCGCGCGGCCGAGGGGCTGGAGCCCACCGACGACCCGGCCGAGGCCGACGTGATCCTGTTCAACACCTGCTCGGTCCGCGAGAAGGCGCAGGAGAAGGTGTTCAGCGACCTGGGCACGGTCCGCGAGTTGAAGCGCGACGGCGTGCTGATCGGCGTGGGCGGCTGCGTCGCGAGCCAGGAAGGCGACGCCATCGTGGCGCGGGCGCCCTACGTGGATCTCGTGTTCGGCCCCCAGACCCTGCACCGCCTGCCCCAGATGATCGAGGCGCGCCGACGGACCGGGAAGCCGCAGGTCGACATCAGCTTCCCCGAGATCGAGAAGTTCGACCACCTCCCGCCGCCGCGGGTCGATGGTGCGCAGGCCTTCGTGTCGATCATGGAGGGCTGCAGCAAGTACTGCAGTTTCTGTGTCGTCCCGTACACGCGCGGGGAAGAGATCTCCCGCCACTTCGAGGATGTCCTCACGGAGGTCGCCGACCTCGCCGACCAGGGCGTGCAGGAGATCACCCTCCTCGGCCAGAACGTGAATGCCTACCGCGGCGCGATGGCCGATGGCGGCATCGCCGATTTCGCGCTGCTTCTCGAGTACGTCTCCGACATCCCCGGCGTCGAGCGCATCCGCTACACGACCTCGCACCCGAAGGAGTTCGGGCAACGGTTGATCGACGCCTACCGTCGTCTGCCGAAGCTCGTCTCCCACGTGCACCTGCCGGTGCAATCCGGCAGCGATCGCGTGCTGGCGGCCATGAAGCGCGGCTACACGGCCCTCGAGTACAAGTCGATCATCCGCCGGCTGCGCGAGGCGCGGCCCGACGTGGCGCTCTCGTCCGACTTCATCGTCGGCTTCCCGGGCGAGACCGAGGCGGAGTTCGAGCAGACACTGAAGCTCGTCGAGGACCTCCAGTTCGACGCGAGCTACGTGTTCGTCTACAGCTCGCGCCCAGGCACGCCGGCCGCCAACCTGCCCGATCCGGTACCGCGCGAGACGAAGGTGGCGTGGCTGCAACGACTCCAGGCGAAACTCGACGAGCAGGCCCTCGCGGTGAGCCGCGGCATGCTGGGGAGCCGTCAGCGCGTCATGGTGGAAGGGCCCTCGCGGAAGGATCCCGCCCAGCTTGCAGCGCGCACCGGTAACAATCGCGTGGTGAACTTCCCGGGCCCCGCGAGTCTCATCGGCAGGTTCGTCGACGTCGACATCACCGAGGCCAACCCCCATTCCCTGCGCGGGCGTCTCGCCCATTCGGAATCCGCCCCGCGCGCAACCCCGCACGACACCGAGTGAGCCACCCCTTGCCGTCACGCCCCCTGCAACACCCGGTTTCCGCGTGAGCGAAGACACCCTCGGCCTCGCGCTGGAGCCGGTCGACAATCAGCGGCTCGCGAATCTGTGCGGCGTGCTGGACGAGAACATCCGCCAGATCGCGAATGCCCTCGATGTGAACATCGCCCGCCGCGGCGCCGAGTTCCGGATCGACGGATCGCCGGCGCAGCGCAGCCTCGCCGCCCACGCCCTCAACCAGTTCTACGCCCGCGCGACCGAAGCGCTCGGTGTCGAGGACATCCAGCTGGCCCTCATCGAGCTGGGGCACGGCATGGAGAAGGCGCCCGAGGAGCCTACGCTGCAGACCAAGCGGCGCGATCTCCGCGGCCGTACCCGGACCCAGAGCGAGTACCTCCGGGCGGTGATGGACCACGACATCACCTTCGGCATCGGACCCGCGGGCACCGGAAAGACGTATCTCGCCGTGGCATGCGCGGTGGACGCCATCGAGCGCGACGCCGTGAAGCGCATCGTGCTCGTGCGTCCGGCGGTGGAGGCGGGCGAACGACTCGGCTTCCTGCCCGGCGATCTCACGCAGAAGGTCGACCCGTATCTCCGGCCGCTCTACGACGCGCTCTACGACCTGATGGGTGTCGAGAAGGTCGGCAAGCTCTTCGAACGTGGCGTGATCGAGATCGCGCCGCTCGCCTTCATGCGCGGGCGCACCTTGAACCACTCGTTCGTGATCCTCGACGAGGCGCAGAACACGACGCCCGAGCAGATGAAGATGTTCCTCACCCGGATCGGCTTCGGCGCCAAGGCGGTGCTGACCGGCGACGTCACGCAGGTGGACCTCGCGCGCGGCCAGAAGAGCGGCCTAGTCGAGGCGCAGGAGGTGCTGTCGGAGGTGCGCGGCATCGCCTTCGTGCACTTCGGCGCCGAGGACGTCGTGCGGCATCCCCTCGTGCAACGCATCGTGACAGCCTACGAGGCCTGGGGCCGTCGTAACGACACGCGTCACTCTTGAGCACCCGGCCCGCCCTGTCACTCACCGTCCAGTACGCCGTCGACCCGACCGGCCTGCCGACCCGCGCACAGTTCCGCAAATGGGTCCGTGCCGCACTCTCGACGGCCTGCACGGTGACGCTGCGCCTCGTCGACGAGGAGGAAGGGCGCGCACTGAATGCCACGTACCGCGGCAAGGACTACGCGACGAACGTGCTCACCTTCCCGTACGAGGCCGGCCCGCCGCTCGAAGGTGACATCGCGCTCTGCGCCGCCGTCGTGGCCGCCGAGGCGAGGGCCCAGGGGAAACCCGACGACGCCCACTGGGCGCACCTCGTGGTGCACGGCATGCTGCACCTCCAGGGCCACGACCACGAGGACGACGCCGAGGCCCGCCGGATGGAGTCCCTGGAAACACAAATTCTCAGGGATCTCGGGTATCCTGACCCGTATCTCCCAGCGGCCTGAGGGCCGCCGCGCCGACGCCCCGCGCATCGACGCACGCTCCATGGACAGTCCCCACCACGACAAACCGACATTCCTCGAACGGCTAGGCGCCATCCTCATGCGCGAGCCGGAAGACCGCGAGCAGCTGATCGAGCTGCTCCATTCCTCGTACGAACGCCATCTGCTCGACGCCGACGCCCTGGCGATGATCGAGGGCGCGCTCCAGATGTCCGAACTGCAGGCCCGCGACGTGATGGTGCCGCGCGCCCAGATGGACGTCATCGACATCTCCGAGTCGCCCGCCGACTTCGTCCCCACCGTCATCGAAACCGCGCACTCGCGCTTCCCGGTGATCGACGGCACGAAGGACAAGGTGCTCGGCATCCTGCTGGCCAAGGACCTCCTCCGCTACTACGCGGGCGAAGAGTTCGACGTCCGCGAGATGCTGCGGCCCGCCGTGTTCATCCCGGAATCGAAGCGTCTCAACGTGCTGCTGAAAGAATTCCGTCAGAACCGGAACCACATCGCGATCATCGTCGACGAGTACGGCGGTGTATCGGGGCTGGTGACGATCGAGGACGTCCTTGAGCAGATCGTCGGCGACATCGAGGACGAATACGACTTCGACGAGACCGAGGACAACATCGTCTCGCAGCCCGACGGGCGCTTCCGCGTGAAGGCCCAGACGGAGATCGCCGACTTCAACGCGCACTTCGGCACGACCTTCAGCGACGATGACGTCGACACCGTCGGCGGGCTCGTGATCGGTGCCTTCGAGCGGGTGCCCAAGCGCGGCGAGGAGATCGTGGAGGGCGGCATGCGGTTCCGCGTGCTGCGGGCGGACAGCCGCCGCATCCACCTGCTGCTCGTCGAGCCCGTCGCAACGGCGGAATGACGAACGGGCTCGCGGGCGTCAGCGGACGCGCCCGCCCCAGGGCCGCCCGCTTGGCTCTCCTGGCCCTCGTCACGCTGATCGCCGGGGCGGTTTCCGTACTCGGATTCGCGCCCCTGTCGCTCTTCCCGGTCTCCTTCATCGGCATCAGCGTGCTCGCCTGGTGCGTGACCACCGCGACCCGGCCGCGCGACGCAGCCCTCGCCGGCTTCGCGTTCGGTCTCGGCCTCTTCACCTGCGGCATCGGCTGGATCTACGTCGCCCTGCACACCTTCGGCGCCATGCCGGCATGGCTCGCCGCCCCGGTGACGCTCGTGTTCGCCGGCTATCTCGCGCTCTTCCCTGCCCTCGCCGCCGGCGTTGCCGCGCGGTTCCCTGCGACCGTCCGCTGGCTCGCGTTTCCCGCCGCGTGGGCGTTGTCCGAATGGCTGCGCGGCTGGCTCTTCACCGGCTTCCCGTGGCTCTCGATCGGCTATTCGCAGGTGTCGGTCGCGAGTCCGTTCAGCGGGTTCGCCCCCGTGCTCGGCGTCTTCGGCGTCTCGTTCGCGACAGTCCTCGCCGGCAGTGCGCTCACGCTCCTGATCGAACCGGCGCGTCGCAGGTTCGCCCTCGCTGGCGTGGCGGTGCTGGTTGCAGCCGGATACGGGATCGGCGCGATCCCGTGGACCTCGCCCCTCGGCGCGCCGCTCGACGTGACGCTCGTGCAGGGCAACATCGCCCAGGACATGAAGTTCCGCGAGGACACCCTGATCCGCACCCTCGTCACCTACGAAGAGGCCGTGGCCAAGGCCACCACGCCGCTCGTGATCCTCCCCGAGACCGCGCTGCCGCTCTTCCTCCACGAACTGCCGGCGGAGTACCTGGCGCGCCTCCGGCAGCACGCGATCCGGCGCGGCGGTGACGTGATCTTCGGCGTGTTCGAGAACGCGCCGCGCGGCAGCGATGGCGTGTTCAACGCAGTGACGTCGCTGGGGATCTCGCCATCCCAGGGCTATCGCAAGCATCACCTCGTCCCGTTCGGCGAGTTCATTCCGCTGAAGGCGATGCTCGCGCCGGTCATCAACGACTGGCTGCACATCCCGCTCTCGGATCAGACGCGCGGCGAGGCTCGTCAGCCACCACTGTCCGTCGCAGGGCAGAAGATCGCCATCAACATCTGCTACGAGGACGTCTTCGGCGAGGAGATCGTGCGCCCCCTGCCGGACGCGACGCTGCTCGCGAACGTCACGAACGACGCGTGGTACGGCGAGTCGTGGGCCGCTGAACAGCACATGCAGATCTCGCAGATGCGCGCGAGAGAGAGCGGCCGCTGGATGCTGCGGGCCACGAACACCGGCAAGACCGCCGTCATCGACGAACGCGGTCAGGTGCGGGCGAGCCTGCCGCAGTTCCGGGAGGATGCGCTGGTGGCGTCCGTGCAGGGCATGACCGGTGCGACACCGTACGTGATGGCAGGCAACGCACCCGTGATGCTGATCGCCGCGGCGGTGCTCGGCGCGCTTCGCTGGCGGATGCGGAGGCCCTGAGGCAACTCCGGCCGATTCGCGCGGACGGCGCCGGTTGTCACCCCGCACCACGCCGCAGTATAAGAACCGTCGAACCCGCAGGAGGAGACCATCGTGCATCCCTTAATTCGCATCGCCGCCATCGGCGTGTTCACCATCGGCGCGCTTGTCGTCGGTGCCGCACGCGCCGCGGATTCCAACCTCATCGTCGACACCGACGGCACCGAAGCCGCGCTCGCGCGTGGCGCCATCGTATGGGACGTCCGCGGCGAGGAGGACTATCGCAAGGGCCACGTCCCCGGCGCCGTGAACATGGACGACGTCCTGATGCAGCTGCGCGAGAACCGCAGCGAGGACTACCTGCCCGTGCCACAACTCGCGAAAGTGCTGGGGGATGCCGGCATCGACCCCGCGCGGGAGATCGTGGTGTACGGCCCGAAGGCCGCCGTGTCGGCCTACTTCACGGCCATCACCCTGCAGTGGCTCGGCGGGGATCGCGTGCGCATCTTCCACGGCGGCATCGACGACTGGAAGGCGGCAGGCAAGGCCGTGGCCACGGAGCCCACGAAGCTCGCGCCGGTCACCCTGACCCTGTCACCGCGACAGGAAATGCTCGTCGACACCCGCGAAGTGATGGCCCGGGTCGGCAAGGCCGACGTGCAGATCGTCGATGCGCGCACCACCCGGGAATTCAGCGGTGACGACATCCGGGCGCTGCGCGGCGGTCACATCCCCGGCGCCGTCAACGTGCCGTACGAATCGAACTGGGTCGATCCGGACACGCCACGGAAGCTCGCGCGAAAACAGGTCTCGAACAAGGACGGCATGAACCTCAAGGCGGTCGACGACCTGAAGGCGCTGTACGCCGGCCTCGACCCCGCGAAGGAGACGATCGTGTACTGCCAGAGCGGCGTGCGGGCCTCCAACACCGCAGCCGTCCTGCAGTCGCTCGGGTTCACGAACGTGAAGGTGTACGACTCGTCGTGGCTGGGCTACGGCAATCAGTTGGACGCACCCGCCGACAGCGTCTCGTATTTCAACGTGGGGCGTGTCAACAACCTGCTGAACCAGTTGCAGGGACGCATCGACGATCTCGAGGCGCAGATCAGCGAGATGAAGGGCGCGAAGAAGTAGCCTCCCCCCGGGGGCAGGCACCCCCTCCCCCGGGCGAACCCGATAGAATCGCGGGCTTCCATCGACCGCGCCCACCGCGGCCCCACGGACCCCCATGCTCAATTTCCAGGATCTCATTCTCACGCTCCAGACCTACTGGGGCCGCCAGGGCTGCGCGCTGCTGCAGCCCTACGACATGGAGGTCGGCGCCGGCACCTCGCACACCGCCACCTTCCTGCGGGCCCTCGGACCGGAACCGTGGCGCGCCGCGTACGTCCAGCCGTCCCGTCGTCCGAAGGACGGCCGCTACGGCGAGAACCCGAACCGCCTCCAGCACTACTACCAGTACCAGGTGGTGCTGAAGCCCTCCCCGCCCGACATCATCGATCTCTACCTCGGCTCGCTTCGCGCGATCGGCATCGACCCCGCCGAACACGACATCCGCTTCGTGGAAGACGATTGGGAGAACCCGACGCTCGGCGCCTGGGGGCTCGGCTGGGAGGTCTGGCTGAACGGCATGGAGGTGACGCAGTTCACCTACTTCCAGCAGGTGGGCGGCATCGACTGCAAGCCCATCACCGGCGAGATCACCTACGGGCTGGAGCGTCTCGCGATGTACCTGCAGGGCGTCGAGAACGTGTTCGACCTGCAATGGACACCCGGACTCACCTACCGCGATGTCTACCACCAGAACGAGGTGGAGCAGTCCACCTACAACTTCGAGCACGCCGACGCGCCCATGCTCTTCGCGCACTTCGGCGACTACGAGACGCAGGCGAAGGCCCTGATGGCCGCGCAGCTCGCCCTCCCCGCCTACGAGATGGTCCTGAAAGCCGCCCACACCTTCAACATGCTCGACGCCCGCGGCGCGATCTCCGTGACGGAACGCGCCGCCTACATCGGTCGCATCCGCAACCTCGCGCGCGCTGTCGCCCAGGCCTACTACGAATCGCGCGAGCGGCTCGGTTTCCCGATGGCGCAGCGCGCGAAGGCGGCGGCATGAACCGCCCGTTGCTCGTCGAACTCTTCACCGAGGAACTCCCGCCGAAGGCGCTCGAGAAGCTCGGCCGCGCCTTCGCCGACGGCATCCAGGCAGGGCTCGTCTCCCGCGGCCTCTCGATGGTCGACGCGCCTGTCACGCCATATGCCACACCGCGCAGACTGGCGGTCCGCATCGAGAACGTCGCCGATCAGGCCGCCGACCGCACCGAGACGAAGAAGCTGATGCCCTCGAAGGTGGGCTTCGATGCGTCCGGCGCGCCGACGCCCGCGCTCGCGAAGCGGCTCGAGAAGGAAGGTGCCGCCGCCGGCGACTGCGAACGCCGCATGGAAGGCGACGCCGAATACGTGTTCCTCGAACGCCGCCTGCCCGGCGTCGGACTCGCGGAAGGGCTCCAGGCGTCACTCCTGGACAGCATCGCCAAGCTGCCGATCCCGAAGGTCATGGGCTACCAGCTGGCCGATGGCGAGACCACCGTGCACTTCGTGCGTCCCGCCCACGGTCTGGTCGCCCTGCACGGCACCGATGTCGTTCCGGTGTCCGCGCTCGGGCTCACCGCAGGTCGTGTCACGCAGGGTCATCGATTCCAGGGCGCACGCGACATCGCCATCGCCGACGTCGATGCCTATGTCCCGATGCTCGTCGAACACGGGCAGGTCATCGCCTCGTTCGCCGAACGCCGCGCCGCGATCGACGCCGCCCTGCGCACCCAGGCCGCAGCCTTCGGCGCCTCCCTCGGCCCGGAGGCGGACTTCGCTCCGCTGCTGGAGGAGGTCACTGCGCTGGTGGAATTCCCCACGGTGTACGCAGGCCAGTTCGAGGAAGCCTTCCTCGCCGTGCCGCAGGAATGCCTCATCCTGACCATGCGGCAGAACCAGAAGTACTTTCCGCTGTTCGACGCCAGCGGCCGCCTGACGCACCGGTTCCTGATCGTCTCGAACATGCGGTTGGCGAACCCTTCGAACATCGTCACCGGGAACGAGCGCGTGGTCAGACCCCGCCTCGCCGATGCCCGCTTCTTCTTCGAGACGGACAAGAAGACCCGCCTCGAATACCGCGTGCCCCAGCTCGCCGCGGTCGTGTATCACAACAAGCTCGGCACCCAGGGCGAACGATCCGAGCGGGTGGCAAAGCTCGCGACCGAGATCGCCCCGATCATCGGCGCCGACCCGGCCCAGGCCGAACGCGCGGCGCGGCTCGCCAAGGCAGACCTCGTGACGGGCATGGTGGGCGAGTTCCCGGAACTGCAGGGGATCATGGGCCGGTACTACGCACTCGCCGACGACGAGCCCCCCGCGGTGGCGGAGGCCATCGAGCAGCACTACCGTCCGCGATTCGCTGGCGACGCGCTGCCCTCCAGCCCGGTGTCGATGACCGTGGCGCTGGCCGACAAACTGGAGACGCTCGCGGGCCTCTTCGGGATCGGGCAGCTTCCCACCGGCGACAAGGACCCGTTCGCGTTGCGGCGCCACGCGCTGGGCGTGATCCGGATGCTGATCGAGGCCGGTCTGCCGGCCGATCTCGACCAGCTGGTCGCCGCCGCCTTCTCGGCGTTCCCGGCCGGCAAGGTGGCTGATGCGCACACCGATCTCGAGACGTTCATCTTCGAGCGCCTGCACGGCTACCTCGCGGATCAGGGCTACACCACCAACGAGATCGAAGCCGTGCTGTCGCTGCGTCCGGTGCGCCTGGCGCTGATCCCGAAGCAGCTCGCCGCCGTGCGGGCCTTCGCGGCACTTCCCGAGGCGAAGCCCCTCGCAGCGGCCAACAAGCGGATCGGCAACATCCTGCGCAAGACCGAAGGCGAGTGGACCGGTGCCGATGCCGCCGTCCTGTTGGAGCCCGCCGAAAAGGAACTGCTCGCCGCCTACGAGGTGGCCCGGCCGCGGTTCGAGGCGTTGTTCGATGCGCAGGACTACGCCGGTGCCCTGCAGAGCCTCGCGCCGCTGAAGACACCGGTGGATGCCTTCTTCGACAGCGTGATGGTGATGGCGGACGACGCGAAGCTGCGGGAGAATCGGCTGGCCCTGCTGTCGGATCTCCGACGCCTCATGAACCGCGTGGCCGACCTCTCGCGCCTCGCCGCCTAGCCCCGACATCCAGCCCCGACATCCAGCCAGTGAAACTCGCCATCCTCGACCGTGACGGAGTCATCAACCACGACAGCGACCAGTTCATCAAGTCGCCCGAGGAGTTCCGTCCGATCGCCGGCAGCGCCGACGCCATCGCGAAGCTGAACCACGCGGGTTTCCACGTGGTGGTCGCGACGAACCAGTCGGGGGTCGGTCGCGGCCTCTTCGACATGGCGACGCTGAACGCCATCAACGAGAAGATGATGCGCATCGTGGTGCAGGCCGGTGGGCGGATCGACGCGATCTTCTACTGCCCCTGCGCCGCCGATGCGAACTGCGAGTGCCGCAAGCCGAGGCCAGGCATGTTCCACGACATCGAGCAGCGCTTCGGCCTGTCGCTCGCGGGGATGCCCAGCGTGGGCGATTCCCTGCGGGACCTCCAGGCCTGCACCGAAGTGGGCGCGCAGCCGATGCTCGTCCTGACCGGCAAGGGCCGCAAGACGCAGGCGACGGGCGGCCTGCCGCCCGGGACCCTCGTGTTTCCAGACCTGGCGGCGGCCGTGGACCACATCGTCCTCGGATGAACGAAGCGCTCGTCTTCGTCCGCTCGCTGCTGTTCGCCGTCATCCAGGCCGCTCTCACCATCGTCTTCGGCGTCCTGTCGCTCGGCACCGTCGTCCTGCCGCCGTTCGGACGCTATCGCTTCATCGCCCTCTGGTCGCGGATCGTGCTCTGGTTCGCGCATCACCTCTGCGGCGTGCGCTACCGCGTGACCGGCGCCGAACACCTGCCGACCGAAGCGTGCATCGTGCTTTGCAAGCACCAGTCCGCCTGGGAGACGCTGGCGTTGCAATCCATCCTGCCGCCGCAGGTCTGGGTGCTGAAGCGGGAGCTGTTGCGGGTTCCCTTCTTCGGATGGGGCCTCGCGATGCTGAGCCCCATCGCCATCGACAGAAGCGCCGGCAGGCAGGCACTCAAGCAGATGGTCGTCCAGGGGAAGCAGCGCCTCGGGATGGGCTTCTGGATCGTCATGTATCCGGAAGGCACGCGGGTGCCTCCGGGCCAGCGCGGTCAGTACCACATCGGCGGTGCCTGGCTCGCGACACAGACGGGCGCGAAGGTGGTACCCATCGCGCACAATGCGGGCACGGTCTGGCCCCGCAACGCGTTCCTGAAACGTCCGGGCACCATCACGGTGATGATCGGCCGCCCGATCGACCCGTCAGGCATGAAGCCCGAGGCACTGCGGCTACAGGTGGAGGAATGGATCGAGACGGAAGTGGCGCGGCTCGGCTCGGCTCGGGCCTGACGGGAGATCTCTTCCCCGTGACCGCGGTCGACGAACCGCGGCGCACGCGGCTGGCCGGCCGCGAGATCCCCTACCGTCTGAAGCGCAGTCAGCGCCGCCGCCGCATCGCCTTTCTGGTGGACGAGAACGGCCTCACGGTCCACACGCCCTGGCGCGTGGCCGACGCCGCCATCGACCACGCGCTCGCGAGCGCTGCCGACTGGATCCTGCGCAAGCTCGACGAATGGTCCGCGCGCCCCCGGACGCCACGGCGGCAGTGGGTCGACGGCGAACCGGTCGACTACCTCGGCCGCGCGCTGCTGCTGGAGGTCGTGCACGACCCGCTCGTGGCACTGACCGAGATCGACGAACGCGTCCTGCGCGTGCGCACCCCGAAGCCCGACGACGCGGCGGCGATCCGCGCCCTCGTCGTGAAGTGGTACCGCCGCCATGCCGAGCGCCACTTCCCCGAACGCATCGACCACTTCGTCGCGCGGCTCGGCGTCGAGCGACCGCGCATCTTCCTGTCCGACGCGGTGGGCCGCTGGGGCAGCTGCAATTCCAAGCGGGAGGTGCGCCTCAACTGGCGCCTGATGCAGGCACCGACGCACGTCGTCGACTACGTGGTCGCCCACGAACTCGCGCACCTGGTGCACCTGAACCACTCCGCCCGGTTCTGGCGGACGGTGGAGCGCATCTTCCCCGACTACGAAGCCGCGCGCGCGGAACTCGCGGGTTCGAGCCGCCACTTCATGTCGCTGTGAGCGGTCCGCGACATCGCCTGCGATACACTCGCCCCATGATCTCCAGAGCCCTCTGCATCGCCCTGCTCTTGGCACTCGCCGTTCCGGCGTGCGGCCTCAAGGGCCCGCTCTATCTCCCCGACCAGAAACCACCTCCAGCAGCGGGCGGCAAGGCCTCTGCCATCCAGAAGAAGTGACTCCTTTTCCCTCACGCGACGGCGAACTGTTCGCCGAAGACGTGCCGCTCGCCGCCATCGCGGCAGCCCACGGCACACCCTGCTACGTCTATTCCCGCGCGGCGATCACCGCTGCGTGGCGTGCCTTCGACGATGCCCTCGGAACCCGCCCGCATCTCGTGTGCTACGCGATGAAGGCCAACTCCAGCCTCGCTGTGCTCGACCTGCTGGCCCGACTGGGCAGCGGATTCGACATCGTGTCGGGGGGCGAACTCGCACGCGTCATCGCGGCCGGGGGGGACCCGGGCAAGGTGGTGTTCTCCGGCGTCGGCAAGACCGAAGCCGAGATGCGGATGGCGCTGGAGCACGACATCCGCTGCTTCAATGTCGAGTCCGTGCCCGAGCTGCGACGACTCTCGGCTGTGGCCACGGCCATCGGGCGGGAAGCGCGCGTCAGCCTGCGCGTGAATCCGGACGTCGACGCTGGAACGCACCCCTACATCTCCACCGGCCTCAAGGAGAACAAGTTCGGCGTCGCCTTCGAGGATGCCCCCGACGCCTACGCGGAAGCGGCATCGCTGCCGGGGCTGCGGGTGACGGGCGTCGACTGCCACATCGGATCGCAGATCACGGAGGTCGCGCCGTTCGTCGACGCCCTCGACAAGGTGCTCGACCTGGTGGACCGCCTTGCCGCGCGGGGCATCGTGATCGAGCATCTCGACGTGGGAGGCGGACTCGGCATCCGCTACGACGACGAAGTGCCGCCGTCCGCCGGCGACTACATCGGCGCCCTGCTCGCGTGCCTCGGCGATCGTCCCCTCGAGATCCTGATGGAGCCGGGCCGTGCGCTGGTGGGCAACGCCGGCGTTCTGCTCACGCGCGTGGAGTACCTGAAGCCCGGCGCCGCGAAGAGCTTCGCGATCGTCGATGCCGCGATGAACGACCTGATGCGACCCGCGCTCTACGAGGCGTATCACGGCATCGTCCCGGTCAGGCCACGCGCAGGTGCCGGCGTGCGCTACGACGTGGTCGGTCCGGTGTGCGAGAGCGGGGACTTCCTGGGCCACGATCGGGAACTTCGCGTCGAGCCCGGTGATCTGCTCGCGGTGATGTCCGCCGGTGCCTACGGAATGAGCATGGCTTCCAACTACAACACGCGTCCGCGCGCGGCCGAGGTGATGGTCGACGGCGACCGCGTGCACGTCATCCGCGAACGCGAGTCGGTCGCGGACCTGTTCGCGCTGGAGCGGAGACTGCCGTGAGCCGGTCGAGCGCCGTGGCCGTCGCGGCGGCGCTCGCATTCCTGCTGGGGGCGTGCTCGAAGGACGACGACGCGGACACCGGAAAGAAGCCGGAAAAGTCCGCGGCCCCCGCCCCGGTCCCGGTCTCCGTGAGCACCGTGACCCGCAAGTCGGTGCCGGTACGCCTCGCTGCCGTCGGTACCGTCGAGGCATCCGCCACGGTGGCCCTGAAGGCGCGCATCGATGGCGAAATCACCGCGGTGCGCTTCACTGACGGTTCACCGGTGAAACGCGGCCAGATCCTCTTCGAACTCGACGACCGCGAGCTGCGCTCCCGCGCAGACGAGTTGCGCGCGAACGTGCAGCGCGATCGCGCGATGGCCGCCAACCAGCGTGCGCGCGAGCAGCGTTTCCGCGATCTCCGCGAGAAGGGCTTCGTGTCCGACGACGCATGGCTGCAGGCACGCACCGACCGAGATGCTGCGGTGGCGACGCTCGCCGCGAACGAGGCGGCGCTCGCTGCTGCGCAGGTCTCGCTGTCGTACACGCGGATCACCGCACCCGTGTCAGGCCGGATCGGCCGCGCCGTGCTTCAGATGGGCAACGCGGTGAAGGCGAACGACGCGATATCGCTGGCCGTCATCAACGCGGTCTCGCCTGCTTACATCAGCTTCCCGGTGCCCGAGCAGCGGCTCGCCGAACTGCGTACACGCCTCGCGGCCGGCCCGCTGCCGGTGACGGCGACGCCCACTGGAGGAGCCAGCAGCATCGACGATGGCCGCGTCACCTTCGTCGACAACAGCGTCGACAGCGCGACCGGCACCGTCCGCCTGCGCGCCACGTTCCCGAACCGCGACGAGGCCCTGTGGCCCGGCCAGTTCGCACGGGTCTCGGTCACGCTGCGCGAGGACCCCGAGGCCATCGTCGCGCCCGCCGAGTCCGTGCAGACCGGCCCGAAGGGCGCGTACGTCTACGTGCTGAAGCCTGACCAGACCGTGGAGCTGCGGCCGGTCGTGGTAGACCGCACCGAAGGACCCGACGCCGTCATCGCGAGCGGCGTCGCCCCGGGCGAGATCGTGGTGACTTCAGGGCAGCTGCGCCTGACGCCGGGTGCCAGAGCATCCACCGCACGCAACGGATCCGCCGCGAAGTCCCCGTGAACATCTCGGCGCCCTTCGTCCACCGGCCGGTGATGACCTGGCTCCTGATGCTGGCCATCGTCATCTTCGGAGTGTTCTCGTACCGCAAGCTGCCGGTCGCGCAGTTGCCGAACGTCGACTACCCGACCATCCAGGTGACGGCGCGACTGCCGGGAGCCAGCCCGGACACGATGGCGTCGGCGGTCGCGACCCCGCTCGAGAAAGAGTTCTCGGCCATCGCAGGTCTGGAACAGATGAGCTCGTCGAGCGCGAAGGGCACTGTCCAGATCACGCTGCAGTTCGCACTGGATCGCGACATCGACGCCGCGTCGCAGGATGTGCAGACCGCGATCACGCTGGCGCGGCGCACCCTGCCGGACATGCCCGTGCCGCCCTCGGCGCGCAAGGTCAACCCCGCGGATCTCCCGGTGTTCTATCTCGCGCTCACGTCGGACACGCTGCCCATGTCCGCGGTGGACGAGTACGCGCAGACGCTGATCGCGCAGCGGATGTCGACGGTGAGCGGTGTCGCCCAGGTGCAGGTGTACGGCGCCCAGAAATACGCGGTGCGCGTGCAGGTCGACCCGGACGCCCTCGCAGCGCGCGGCGTGGGCATCGACGAGGTGGCGGCGGCCATCGCCGCACACAACCCGAACCTCCCGACGGGCACGCTGAGCGGCCCGAAGCGTGCCGTGTCGGTGGAATCGACGGGACAGCTGCGCGACGCCGCGGCGTTCCGCGAAGTGGTGGTGGCGTGGCGCAACGGCGCGCCGCTTCGCCTGAAGGATCTCGGCCGCGTCATCGACAGCGTCGAGGACGACAAGCAGGCTGCCTGGTACAACGAGCGGCGCGGCATCATGCTGGCGGTGCTGCGGCAACCGGGCACCAACACCGTCGAGGTCGTCGACGCGCTGCAGAAGCTGCTGCCGGGCTTCCGCGAACAGATCCCCGCGAGCGTCGGACTCGACGTGGTCTACGACCGCTCCGTGTCGATCCGCGAATCGGTGCACGACGTCCAGTTCACGCTGGTGCTCGCGCTGGCCCTCGTGGTGATGGTGATCTTCCTGTTCCTCCGGAACCTGTCGGCGACGCTGATCCCGAACGCCGCGCTGCCGCTATCGATCATCGGGACGTTCTCCGTGATGTACCTGCTGGGCTACAGCCTCGACAACCTGTCGCTGATGGCGCTCACGCTGTCGGTGGGCTTCGTGGTGGACGACGCCATCGTGATGCTCGAGAACATCGCGCGGCATCTCGAGATGGGCAAGTCGCGCATGCAGGCCACGCTGGAGGGCTCGAAGGAGATCGCCTTCACCATCGTCTCGATGACCGTCTCGCTCGCGGCGGTTTTCCTCCCGGTGCTCTTCATGGGCGGCGTGGTCGGGCGCCTGCTGCACGAGTTCGCAGTGACGATCATGGCGGCCATCCTGGTCTCGGGCTTCGTGTCGCTGACGCTCACGCCACTCATGTGCAGCCGCATGCTGCGGCCCGAGCACGAAACGAAGCACGGCCGGATCTACATGGCTCTCGAACGCGGCTTCGATGCACTGAGGCGCGGATACGAGGTCACGCTCCGCACCACACTCGCCTTCCCACGGACGGCGATGCTGGTGTTCCTCGGCATCACGCTCGCCACGGCCCAGATCTTCTCCACCATCCCCAAGGGCTTCCTGCCGAGCGAGGACGTCGGCCAGCTCTTCGCCTTCACCGAGGCCGCCCAGGACATTTCCTTCGACGCGATGTACGAGTTGCAGCAGCAGGCGGCCGCCGCGATCCGCACCGATCCGGCCGTGGCAGGCACGATGGCCATGATGGGCGTGAGCGGCTCCAGTCAGTCGATCAGCCTGGGGCGCATCCTGGTGCGCCTGAAGCCCCGCAGCGAACGGCCGAGCGCCGACGAGGTGATGGCACGGCTGCGTCCGAAGGTGCAGTCGATTCCGGGCATCAAGGTGTACCTCCAGAACCTCCCCAGCATCCGGCTCGGCGGACGCATCACCAAGAGCCAGTACCAGTACACGCTCTACGGATCGGAAGCGGAGGATCTCTACCGGTGGGCGCCGGTCATCGAGGAGAGGGTACGCGGGCTGCCGGGCTTCCTCGATGTCACCAGCGATCTCCAGCTCAAGAACCCGCAGGTCGTGGTGAACATCGACCGCGATCGGGCGGCGGCGCTCGGCGTCGCAGCGCAGCAGATCCAGGATGCTCTCTACAGCGCCTATGGCTCACGGCAGGTGTCGACCATCTTCACCCCGACGAATGAGTACCAGGTCGTGCTGGAAGCACTGCCCGAGGCGCAGACCGAACCCGCAGCGCTGGCGAAGCTCCACGTACGCAGCGCGAACGGGGCGCTCGTCCCGCTGGAGTCGGTGGCGACGCTCTCGCCGGGAATCGGACCGCTCACCATCAGCCATCTCGGCCAACTGCCGGCGGTGACCATCTCCTTCAACCTGCAACCCGGTGTGGCGCTTGGCCAGGGAATCGCAGCGGTCGACCGACTCATGGCCGAACTCGACGTCCCCGCCACCGTGAACCGCAGCTTCCAGGGCTCGGCCCAGGCCTTCCAGGAATCGTTCGCCGGGATGGGTCTGCTGCTCGTGCTCGCCGTGTTCGTGATCTACCTGATCCTCGGCATGCTCTACGAGAGCTTCCTGCACCCGATCACGATCCTGTCGGGCCTGCCCACGGCGGGCCTGGGTGCGCTGCTCACGCTGATGGCCTTCGGGCAGGAGCTCGACATGTATGGGTTCGTGGGCCTCGTGATGCTGATCGGCATCGTGAAGAAGAACGCGATCATGATGGTCGACTTCGCCATCGAGTCGCGGCGCCAGGGTCAGCTCGATGCGGCGACCGCAATATTCGATGCCGCACTCACGCGCTTCCGTCCGATCATGATGACCACCATGGCAGCCCTCATGGGCACCCTGCCCATCGCGCTGGGCTTCGGCGCGGGCGCGGAGGTGCGCCGGCCACTGGGCCTCGCGGTCGTGGGCGGCCTCGTGTTCTCGCAGATCCTCACGCTGTACATCACGCCCGTCGTCTACGTCTATCTCGAGCGCTTCAGCGCGTGGACCGCGCAGCGCCGTGGCGGCGCACTCGCCCGTCACAGCGCCTGACGGTCAGGTCCGACGCATACGCTGCGTCGACGTCCGGGGCAGCCGTATTCGAGCGAGGTGGCGATCAGGGCGCCGCGAGGGCTATAGTGCCGACGGGCCGCGCGGCGCAATGACGCCACGGCGCGCGAGGTGAGACCAAACGATCAAGGGGAGACGGGGCATGAGTGACACCATCAAGTACACGCTCGACGAAGCGCGGATTCCGAAGGTCTGGTACAACTTGGTCGCCGATCTGCCGACACCGCCCCCGCCGGTGTTGCACCCCGGCACGATGCAGCCCGTCGGCCCGGAAGATCTCGCCCCCCTCTTCCCGATCTCGTTGATCATGCAGGAGGTCACGACCGACCGAGAGGTCGAGATTCCCGATCCGGTTCGCGACGTCTATCGTCAATGGCGCCCGTCACCGCTGTACCGGGCTCGCCGCCTGGAGAAGGCGCTGCAGACGCCGGCACGCATCTACTACAAGTACGAGGGCGTGAGTCCGGCGGGGAGCCACAAGCCCAATACGGCCGTACCGCAGGCGTTCTTCAACCGCGAAGCCGGCGTGAAGAAGATCGCCACCGAGACCGGCGCCGGGCAGTGGGGCTCTTCTCTGGCATTCGCGGGGGCCCTGTTCGGCATCGAGGTGCAGGTCTTCATGGTCCGCGTGTCGTACAACCAGAAGCCCTACCGCCGCGCCCTGATGGAGAGCTACGGTGCCCGGTGCATCGCCAGCCCATCGATGGAAACCAACTTCGGCCGCGCGCTGCTCGCGAAATCGCCCGACAACAACGGCAGTCTCGGCATCGCCATCTCCGAGGCCGTCGAGATCGCGGCGACGCGGGACGACACGAAGTACGCGCTGGGGTCAGTGCTTAACCATGTCTTGCTGCACCAGACCATCGTCGGCCAGGAAGCCATCGAGCAACTCGCCCTCGCGGACGACTACCCCGACGTGATCGTGGGCTGCACCGGGGGCGGATCCAACTTCGCGGGCATCGCGTTCCCGTTCCTCGGCGTGCAGCTTCGCGGGGGCCGCAAGGTGCGTGTCGTCGCGGTGGAACCGGCGGCCTGCCCGTCGCTCACCCGCGGCCGATACGCATACGACTTCGGTGACACGGCCCACATGACGCCGCTCACGAAGATGCACACGCTGGGCTCGACCTTCATGCCCCCCGGCTTCCACGCGGGCGGCCTGCGGTACCACGGCATGGCTCCCCTCGTGTCGCACGTGAAGGAGCTGGGGCTCATCGAGGCGCGCGCCTACCACCAGACGCAATGCTTCGATGCGGGAGTCTTCTTCGCGCGGAACGAGGGCATCCTCCCGGCGCCCGAGGCGAATCACGCCGTGAAGGGCGCCATCGACGAAGCCCTGCGCTGCAAGGAAGAAGGAGTGTCGCGGGCGATTCTCTTCAACCTCTGCGGTCACGGCCATTTCGACATGCAGTCCTACATGGACTACTTCGCCGGCAAACTCACCGACCAGAACTACGACGAGAACGAACTCGCCATGGCGCTGGCAGGTCTGCCGTCGGTTCCGGAGCCCGCTTGAGATGTTGATGAACCTGCTGGCATCGATCGACTATCTGGCGGTCGTCATCGCCGCCGTGGCCGGGATGGTGTTCGGCGCCATCTGGTACATGCCCGGGGTGTTCGGAACCCTGTGGCGCGCCTCACTGGGGAATGACCGCTGGCACCACGCCGACCCCCGTGAGGCGGTCGTGATCCGCGCCATCGCCACCGGTATCACGGCGTTCTTCCTCGCGGTGCTGATGTACGGCGGTGGCGTCTCGACGTTCGGGGGTTCGCTGCGGCTCGGATTCGTCGTGGCGATCGGCATCGTGACGCCCACCATCATCGCCGACTATCACTTCGCCGGACGCCAATGGCGTCTCACGTGGCTGACGGTGTCACACCGGATCATCCACGTGGTCCTGA
The DNA here is from genome assembly GCA_001464895.1 of Betaproteobacteria bacterium Ga0077532. Classification (GTDB taxonomy): domain Bacteria; phylum Pseudomonadota; class Gammaproteobacteria; order Burkholderiales. The sequence goes on along the minus strand of LNEE01000031.1, from coordinate 149,917 downwards.
TGGCTGGTGTACTGGGGGCATTCAAGGAATACGCGGGCTGAACGCGAAAAAAAACCTCGCGGTAGACAGCGAGGTTTTTCGTTTTGCCGCGCCGATTGTCGGCGCAGGTTGTCGGCGCAGGTTGTCGGCGTTGGCGATCAGGACTTCCGGCGAAGCCGACGTGATGCTGCAAGCACTCCCAGACCCAGCAGGAACATCGCATACGTCTCGGGCTCGGGGATAGGCACAGGATTCGTCCAGCCCTCGGGGCGGTAAACCCAGACGTTCCCATTGCCGCTGTCCTCGAGGGCGATGAAGGCGTCAAGGTTGGACGCGTACTTCCACTTTCCCAGCACCCCTGTGGAAATCAGTTCCGCAGGCTTTTGCCCGTCAGCGAAGCTCGAGCCATCGGCGATCAACTCGAGCGTCCATTCACCCGCCAACGTCCCCGCATCGGGGGCATCGAGCGCCCACACGTCGCCGCCGCCGCCCCAGACGAGCCAGACGCCGCGCATGGGATCCCAGTCGATACCCGTGAACTGTGACGATTCGAATGTGCCGCCGCCGATAATGGTCGGGGCGATCGCCGCACTTCGGTTCGCCGCACCCTGCACATCGAGATCCCAGCCGACGAAAGCCGTGCCACCCACGGCCACATACAGCTTGCTGATCGGGTCGTACCCGGCAGCCCCCACTGCATTGGGAGCATTGAAATTGGTCCCGGCGATTGAAATCCGGTCGAGCGAAGGATCGGCCACGTCGGCGACTTCGTATCGGAACAAAGTCGAACTCGTCCCGCCGCCCAGCCGTGCGGTGAAGTAGACGACATCCTTGCCGCCTTCCTGCGTCACAGCGCTCGTGCCCTCGACGTTCGAGAAGTAGCTGAGATCGATTCCGGGGGCCGTGATGGCGTTGTTGCCGGCGAGATCACGGTTCTGCCACATCTCACCACCCAGCGTGGACGGATCTACGCCTGAACCGGTGGTCCCGCCGACCTTCGTGCCGTCTGCCTTCGAAGGATCCCAGAAGTATGGACCGGTGGCTCGGGAGGTCGTCGCATCCACCTGCAACGTGTAGGCCCCGCCGGACTGGAACGCGGCGCCGCCGAGCATCAGGACCCTGTCGGCGATGGGGAGGTAGCTGGTGTTGTCGTACGTGTGCGCGGATGGAGGAGCATTCAGCGCTCCGTCGACGGGAACGAAATTGCCTTCACCGCGGAAGTTCGGAATCTTCTCGACAGCGCTGGGGAGGGAAGCGAGTTCCCAGCGCTGCGTGGTCCCGCTGAAGCGGTAGACCTCATTGCCCGCATAGTTGGCGTGGCCGCCGCCATAGATGATCAGGTCGCCGCGCTGGCTGTCCCATGCGAAGCCGCTCCAGGCGTAGATCACGGACTGCGGCAGACTGGCGTAGCTGGAGCCCGGCATCGCACGAAGGGCCGGATCGGGCGCTGCGTCGAGGAAGGAGTTGAGATTCAACCGGCTCCACGAGTTGTCGCTCATGCCCTCGAGGATGCTGAAGAGACCGCTCATGTCCGGGTTGGCGGAAGCTGTGAGCGGCAGTTGTGCACCGAGCAGCGCAATGGCCAGAGCCACGGGTTTCATGCGAATCATGCGACCAACCTCCCAAAAAATTCTTGTTACAGCGTACGACGCTCCAGGGCGGGATGCCACGGCCAGGCTCGCGAAGCGCTGGCGTCACCCCGGGGCACTTCGATGTCCGGACGCCAATCAGCGGCGACCTTGCTCAGCAAACAGCAGGCCATGTTCTCTTACCCATTGTTTTCATGGAATTGCGAAAGACATCCAACGTCGACGCGAATCTCTGTCAAGGTTTCCGACGTTCCCGACGAAGACTGCCCCACCCGGCGAGCGCAACGATGTCGCTGACTGCCATCCACAGAGGCCTTGGGAGACAGCCTCGGAAATGCCGACACAAACGGTGGCCTGCCATGTGCTTTGCGAGAAGTCACTCCGAATCTTCCGCCGCGCCTCCCGCGCCCGGAAGGCGACCTCACCCCACTGATCTCACCATGCGTCTGCCCATCCGTGTCACGCAGTTTCCGCAGTTCGCCGGCAGCGTCCTTCGCCGCGCAATGCTCCCGTCGCGAGAGGCCGCGACACGGTCGACCTTTCGACTGTGTTACTTCATGTGCCGCTCGTACTTCCCCTATCTGTACTGCTCGATCCACAGCCTCAGTCGGCTCGCCGTCGAGGATCAGATCGAGATCTACGTCTTCTGCGATCGGAACGAGATGCTGACCGATGAGCAGATCCGCAGACTGGGCACGCTGGGCTTTCCCGTAAAGGTCATCCCTTGGGAGAAATCCCAGGGTTGGGGACACGCGCAGATCCAGAACATCTGGAACGCCTACTCCCACGCCGCGAAGGACGCCCCACCCAACACCTATGTTGCTCGAGTCGACGCTGACGTATTCTTTTTTTCGGGATGGATCTTCGATGCCGTCGCACGCAGCGGAGATGACATGGTGGGCGATGGTCACTACGTCAACTTCGAGTACTGCCAGGGCGGGCTGTACTTCCTGAAGGCCGACGCGGTCGGAAGGATCCTGCAGACAACTCCGATCGAGACGTTCCCGAACGTGCTGAGTGCAGCGAACATCAACGTCGAGGACATCGCGGCTCACCACATCGCACAACGGGCAGGCCTGCGAATCTGGCTCGCGTTCTTCATGATGTTTCCCGACGAGTACGACAACGCGGGTGGACTCACGCCCTACCAGCGCCGCAAGTTCGCCTGCCTTCATTACGCCAAGCGGAACAAGGCTCCGATGCTGGACATCTATCTCGACCAAGTGGTGCCCGAGAGCGAACGCAAGGGCTTCGAGACCGCGCTCGCTGCGTGATGTGGAACAAGCCCTGCGGGCCCGGGAGGGCGCGAAAGGCTACTCGGGAAGCTGCGCCAGGCAACCGATCTGCATGTAGCGCATCTCGTCGAGCGCGCCCAGCAATGCAAGATTCAGGAGCTGCAGGCGCCACGCATAGCGAATGCCGTTGATCCCGCGAATCTCCAGCACCTTCGCACCGGCGCCCTCGAACATTTCACGCACCGAGCTTTCGGTGAAGAACCTGAGGTGCGTACGGTCGAGAACGCCCTGCTCCCGGTACTCCCAGCGCTTGCGGAACACCAGATCCTTCACGACCTCGGAGAACCGGACATTCGGCGTCGACGAGACGATGTATCCACCGGGGCGCAGGAAAGTGACCAGCCGGGCCAGCACCGCCCAGGGATCCACGAGGTGCTCGAGCACGTCGTTGCACACGAGGCAATCGAAGCTCGCCCGCGCGAACGGCAACGCCTCCTTCTCGACGTTCAGCACGTGCACTTCGTCCAGCCTCGGGCGCGCCTGCTCTGCAGCACTTTCGAAGAGTTCCACTCCCACGTAGCGGCAGCTCCGCTCCCGCTTCACCAGGGCACCGAATGCGCCAGTGCCGCATCCGATCTCCAGCACCGCCGCCACGCCCTTGGGAACGAACGCAAGCATCTCGCGCCGCGGGGTCTGGAAGTAGGCTGCTTCCTTGTCGTCGTAGTCAGTCATGGCAAATCGATCTTCCCTTGCACCATCGTTCGATGCGCAACATCCTGTTGAGTCAGGCGCCGGGCCCTAGCCGCGCGCCGACTTGGCAAACTTGACCAGATCGAGGGCCTGCTCCCGGTTCAGAACGAGTGTCCATCCAAGGTAGGCGACGACACCCCCGAGTACGCAGGTCACCAGCCTTGTCATCGGCGTCACATCTGGCATCGCGTGTTTGATGACCAGCACGATGACCGTCATGCCGACGGCGGCAGCGAATGGACGCATGAGCGTCGCCAGGTATCGGAGCAGCGGCAATTCGATGCGCGCCAGCGCGACGACCACGATGATCGTGTACGACGCCGCCGTGGCCAGACTCGCAGCGATCGCCACACCGAGCAGCCCGCCCCGGATCCCGATGAGCAGCGCGACGACAGTGAGCACCGTCGTGAGACCCATCGCGCGAAACATGAGACGCGTCTCGCCGATGCTGACGAGGATGGTTCCGGCGATCGTGCCGACACTCTGGATCATCCACGCCCAGCTCACGATCTCGAGCACGACGACCATCGGCAACCAATCGGGGCCAAGGACCACTGGAACGAGGTCGTCCGCGGTGGCGTAGAGCCCCATCATCATCGGAAACGTGCAGACTGCCACCGCCCCGACCGCACGCAGATAGGCCGCGCGCAGCCCGGGGCGATCGTCCTGCAACCGCGAGAGCGTCGGAAAGAGCACCTTCTGGACGACCACGCTGACCTGATAGGCCGGCATGTACGCGATCGTCTGCGCCATGTTGTAGATGCCCAGCGAAGCGCTGCCGAGCGACTTGCCGATGAGGAAGCTGTGCATGTTCCGGCCAACGAACCCGAGGACGTTCGCACCCAGGAGATTGCCGCCGAAGTTCACCAGCGACCGGATGGATTTCTTGTCCATCGAGAAGTCCGGGTGCCACTGCGCGGCACGGGCCATGAGGAGCAGCGCCATGAACGAGCCGAGCACCGGCTGGACTGCGAGGCTCCACACACCCGCCCCCATGAGTGCCGCGCCGATAGCCACGAAGCTTCCGGTGAGACTGCCGATCGTCTGCCCAATAGTCAGTTGCCGGAAGTGCATGCGCCGCATCAGCACGGCCTGCGGGATGACCATCGCGCCGTTCACCAACAGATTGAAGCCGGCGATCATCGTCAGCACGATGAGTTCCGTGTGGCCGAAGTAGCTGGCCATGAAGGGGCCGGCGCCGATCAAGGCGACCGCACAGGCACCTGCGATACCCAGGTTCAGCCAGAAGCACGTGGACAGCAGCTTTCGATCGATCTGTCGCCGCTGAACGATGGCCGACCCGATCCCGAAATCCGCGAAGAGCATCGCCAGCTCCGAGGCGATCGTCATCATGGCCACAAGGCCGAACGCTTCCGGCGCCAGCAGTCGCGCCAGCGCGATCTGTGTGCCGAAAGCAACGACCTGGCGAAGCACCTGCCCCAACCCCGTCCACATCACGCCCTTGGCGGCGCTCGATCGAAGTTCGGTCGGCGCCACGTCTGCCGGAGCAGCGCTCGCGGGTTCGCTCATGCTGGCGCGGGCCGGATCAACGCGCCGCCGGAAAGCCGGGATCGGCGGGTCTGTGTGCCGTGACGACCGACTCCCATCGGAAGGAGGCAACCGCGCCCCGCGCGACGAGCGCCAATGGGGTCAGTCGCGTCAAGCGGCTCTCCTCAATTCGGACGCGACGCGTCGCGCAAGATTTGCGTACAGCATCGTCGAGTAGCGAACGTACCCGATGAAATGCAGGAACACGGACTCGTCCTTGCGGCGATGCGGCGCGCAGTACTTCGGATGAGGCAGCACCCGGGCACCCGGCATGTTCGCCACCAGCACATTCGACGTGAACTGCTCGGTACCCCACTTGTTCCAGGTGTCCGGCATCCGCTTCTCCATGTGGCTGGAGAAATCGCGCATGCGCTCGAAGTCGAAGGACCGACGAGGATAGCCAGCGAACCCCGCGCAGCCGCGCACGTACTTCCGGTAGTGGTCGCTCTCGACTTCGGCGAGCTTCGACTCGGCAATGACCTGGATGTGACTGTCAGGCTCGAGGCGGTCCCGCGCCCAGTTCGATATCTCGGTGCTGGGGACGATCGTCTGGCGGTCCTCCGTGCCAAGCGTGAACGCCAATCCGTCATCGATGGCTGCACGCACCTCCGGCAAGGGTCCGGTCGTCACTGTGTCGGCATCGAGCTGGACCACATAGCCCTCGGAGACATACTCCGACACCGCGCACAGACGCTCCCAGCAACCGCCCTTGGGAATGCCTGCTCTCTGGAACTCGCGCGCCTCGCGGAACTCGATGTGCGGAATCTGCTTCCGCATGATGGCGCGGTCACCCTCGTCCAGCGTCGGATCGGCAACGATTACGACACGCGCCGGTGACTGGTATCGGAAGAATGACTTGAACGCGAGGAGATAGGAGTAGACATCCCGCTTCTGCACCATCGAAAGTGCGATGAAATCGCACGTCCCGCGAGCAACGGGTGGCGTGTTCACAATGCCTCGGACAGACATGTTGAACAGTATCCGGTTGAAACGCTCCTGCAGCTTCATGCGAAATCCTCGTAAGCGGTCACGTTCGACGATGTGGCGCGCGCTCCGCGCCAGAACGTGAACCTGTCATTGCTTCGGGGCAGCCGTGGGGGGTTCTTGCGCCGCCTCATCAGGGTCTCGTCTGGGCGGCGGTTCCTTCCACTTCCCCACACCCTTCAGCAGGTTCTTGAGCCCCGGTAGAGGAAACCCCGCCTGATAGGCGCGCACCGCTCGCTCGTAGGCACGGTCGTAGTCCTTCAGGCGGAAGTACGCTAGACCGACGTTGTATTGAATGTTGCGGTCGTTGGGCATCAGGTTCTCGGCCGTCGTCAATTGCTCGATGGCCTCCTGGAGCTTGTTACGGCGCAGAAGGTAAAGACCGTAGAGCACCCGCACGGTCCCGTCGTCGGGTCTGAAGGCAATCGCACGCAGGAAGTAGCACAGCGCGGAGCGCGCGGCGCGCGGTGGCTTGTCCGATTTGAGGCGGGTCGCCAGGGTGTCGATCGCGGCGAGTGAGGCCGGATGGTTCGGGAAGGCGCGCAGCGTGTAATCGAAGTCGTTCCAGATGAATCCGCGCTCGTTCATCATTTCGCCCTTGTGCAGGTTCTGCAAGGCGGGGTCGGAGTGGAACGATTCGACGAGCTTGCGCTCGTCGCGGGTCGCGCTTCGGTAGTCGAAGGGACCGTAGGAGTTGGTGAGCGGGCCGCACACGTAAGCGTCGTACTGCAGTTCGTCCTCGCCGTCGGCGGCCGCTGGCCTCCCACCGGTGGCGGCCATCGCGGAAGTCGACAGGGCGACGAGCAGCGAGACGACGACGATCGGAACTCGGGGGCTGGCAATGCGGTTCATGCTGGCAACTCGCTTTGAGCACGGCTGACCTGACGCTGGTCAGTGGCCTTCGCCTCTTTCAGCATCCAGGCCTTGGCAGTGACGACCATGACCATCAGATTGTAGGGAAGATCGAAGTAGGCAAGGCTGAGGAATGCCCCTCCCACGAAGAATCCCACGAGACTCACCTGGCACATGGATCCGAGATCCCGGCACCAGGCGCTTCCCGTTGCCTCCTTACCGTGGGTCTTGAGCCAACTCGCCGTGCGCCAGGTGTACCACCAGATGGCTAGCCAGATGAGCAGACCGGCCCATCCGTGCTCACCAAGAACCTGGAAATAAATGGAATGCGCTGCGTGGATGTCCAGCGGATCGGGCGCATAGGTCTGGAAGATGTCGGGTTCGTAAACCATGAATCCGCCACCGGTGAGAGGGCGATCATTCGCGAGATTCCACGCCATGATCCAGGCGTTGATGCGGCCCATGGCGGACTCGTCCTTGTCGTAGGTCTCGATCGTCTGCATCCGCGCGAACCACTCCTGAGGCAGGAATGCCAGGGAGACGATCGCTGCCAACACGAGACCCGCACCGAATATGGCCTTTCGCTGGCTGCGGAACCACAGCACTCCCGCCATCGCCACGATCGCGAGCAGCGCCCCGCGCGAATGACTACCCAGGGCGGCAGCGGCCGTCAGCAACATCGACGCGATGAGGCCACGCCGCAGCCACACCTTGGCCGCCGGGGCCTGGAGATAGATGTAGTAGATGAGCGGAATCACCACCACGAATGCCAGCGCCACTTCGTTGTTGCCGCCGATGAACCCGCCTGGCCCCCACACCCGGTAGCTACCCCCGGTCATGATCGTGAAGAGACCGCCCTTCACACCATAGAATCCCAACGAGAACGCCACGGTCCAGATGAACCACTTGATCTGATCCTTGGTGATGATGAGCGAGATCGTCAGCAGGATCATGAAGTCGATCTTCAGGACCTTCGACAGCATCTCCAGGCTGTCTTCCTTGTAGAACGAGAACGGCCATCCCACGCACACCCAGATCATGAACATGGTGAGCCACGCCACCGCCGGATTCAGGAACGGATTCCGTTTCTCGCGCGCGAAGATGAAGCCGATCATGGTGCAAACGGCCACCATGGCCGCCACCGGGAAGCTACGGGCGAAACCGTAGGCCTGCAGGTGCGGGTTCATGACGCTGATCCACGTCCACAGCACGACGCCGACCCAAGCCCGGCCGAGGGCGTAGACGCACCCGCCACACACGATGGCCATGATCAGGATGTCACGCATGGGTCACAGCACCTCCGGTCATGCTGCCACCTTGCTGACGACGTACCGGAACTTGCCGGACTTCTCCGGTGCGATCTCGTCGACCCGACGCACGTCGATCGTAACGGACACTCCGAGTCGCTTGCGCAGCCCCTCGCGGATGACGGCTTCCGTGGCGTCCGAGAACTCTGCCGTGGGTACCACCTGCACTTCGAGCTCGCTTCTGGTGTGCTGGATGATCTTGAACGATGCGATGCCGGGCAATTCGCGAAGCACGTAGATCAGCGCCAGCCCGTGCATCACGGTGCCATCGGCGGCGACCACGAAATCCGTGGACCGACCCTGCACCTCCTTCAGCAACGGCAACCCCCGGCCACATGGGCATCGGCGATCGTCGAGCACGCCGACGTCCCCTGTGCGGTAGCGAACGAACGGAAAATCCCCGGTGGCGAGATGGGTCACCACGATCTCACCGGACATGCCGTGCGGCAGGACATTCCCGTCGCCATCGATGATCTCGAGGATCACGTCCTCCGCCGTGATGTGCATGCCGCCCTCGGGGCACTCGTGAGCCAGGAAGCCCGCGTCGCGTCCTCCGTACCCATTGGCCACCGGGCAACCGAAGACACTCGAAATGGTCGCGCGCTGATGATCGTAGAGGCGCTCCGATGTCACGAAGGCCACGCGGATGCCGAGATCGTTCATCGGAACACCGCGCTTCGCCGCGTGCTGCGCGATGAGCGAGATGGAGGACGGGTAGCCGAAAAGCATGCGCGGACGGACCTGACGGATGCGCGCGACGAAACCGTCGAGTTTCGCCTCGGACATCTCGAAGGCAGGCAGTAGTTCCGTGCGGAACAGGCGATCGCGGATGGCGCGGATGCGATCCTGGGAACCCAGTTCGATGGGCGAACCCCAGACCACGATCTCCGGATCGCCGATATCCACGTTCCACCATCGCGTTGCACGCCACTTCGCGGCGACGTCGTGGCTGACGCGCTTCTTTCCGATGAAGAACACCAGTGGCTCGCCGCTGGACCCTCCGGTGTTGAACCTCGAGAGGCCCACTGCATCGTCCGCCTTCAGTCCGTCGGTGTTCGCACGGATGGTCGGCTTGTCGAGAAACGGCAACCGGGCGAGGTCCTTCGTGCTGGTTACTGCGGCCGGATCGAATCCCAAGCTGGCGAACAGATCGCGGTAGTACGGAACATGCGTGCCGGCATGCACGAGCAAGTGACGCAGCCGCTCGATGCGCAGCGCTTCGAGGCGGTCGGCCGACCACCACTGGGAAACCTCCATCGCCTGGCGCACCGCAACCGTCGTGTGCTTCTTCGCGCGGCACTGGAGCGGAAAGAGGACTCCGGCGGCGATCCGGGTGTAGAGCGTGGTCATGCGTGCACCGCCTCCCGGCAGATGGCGCGAAACTCGCCGACCAGGATCTCCACACGCTCCGTCCACTGGTTGCCGCGCGCGTAGGTCACGATGGCGTCCCGATCCCAGGAGCGCTCCAGGGCGACTGCAACTGCATTCCTCAGCGCGTCACCGTCGCCGAACGGAACAACCGACCCCAGCTCCGGCGAGGACACGACCTCGGCATTGCCGCCCACATCGGTGGTCACGACCGGCAGCCCGCACGCCATGGCTTCGAGAAAGACGTTCGCCCAACCCTCGTTGCGGGTGGCGAGCACGAAGACATCCGCCGCACTCAGATGCACATGGAGATCTGCCGGCGCGACGCTGCCGCAGAAGCGCACGGACGCGTCGCACCCGAGCCGCGCGACCTGCGCGCGTAGCGCCTCCGACATGTCGCCTTCGGGACTCGCGCCACCGACCACCAGATACAAGAGATCGGGCCATCGATGGAGCAGCGCCGGCAGCTGCTCGATGACGCGATGAAACCCCTTGCGTTCTACCAGCCCCCCCACAGAGATGATCACGGGAACGCCGGTGGGGATACCGAGTCGGGCGCGCGCGCGGTCCTGTGGGAGGCGCACGAACCGGTCGATGTCGACCCCGTTGCCCACCACGCGCAAGCGGTTCGCCACCGCGCCGTGCGAACCGGCGACGCGCGCGAGAGAGGCCGACACGGCGAACACCCGCGATGCCTCGGCGAACACGCGTTCGATGGCCACCCGTTTCGCTGGCTGCCGCAGGTGGCCGGGCTCGGTCCCCCTGAGCGTCACGGAGAATGGAATCTGGAACCAGCGGGAGAGGTGACGCGCCGCCACGCCATCGGGAAAGGCAAAGTGCGCGTCGATCAGGTCGACGCCGCGCGCCTTGCGGAGACGGCTCAGCTCACGGGCGCATCCGAGAGCCATGAAGAAGCCGTCCAACCGTCGGAGGATTCCGGGCACCGAGAGAAAGCGCGGATAGTAGACGTCGAAACCGTCCTGTTGCTCGTAGTGCGGCGCCGGTGGCCGATAGCCCGGGCGAAAGCGGCGGATCAGACTCTGCCCGGGAAACCACGGCCGGGGCGACAGCACCGTCAGTGGCAGGCGGCGCCCTACGCGAAACATCCGTTCGCGCACGAAGAGCCCCGCCCCTGGCGTCGTCCGGCTCGGAAAGAGCGACGACAATACGACGACACGCGGCTCGCTCAACGCCGCCCCCGCGAGAGCAGCGACTCGTACAGCGGCTGATACCGGGCGACGCTCGCCGTCCAGTTGCGCTGCCCCTCGACGAAATGCCGGCCGGCGGCGCGCAGGCCCGACCAGCTGTCGCGGCGATGCGCGAGATCGACGACCGCATCGGCGAGGGCATCCGGACTGCCCGCGCGGAACAGGATGCCGTTCTCTCCGTGGCGGATCAGCTCGCGATGACCGCCCACGTCAGAGGCAACGAGGAGACGACCCTGAGCCATCGCTTCCAGAGGCTTCAATGGCGTCACCAGTTCGGTGAGACGCATCGAGTGGCGCGGGTACGCGAGGATGTCCACGAGGTCGTAGTAGCGGTTCACCTCGGCGTGCGGTACACGACCCGTGAAGATGACCTTGTCCGAAAGCCCTGCGGCAGCGGCGCGGGCGCGCAAGGCTTCGTCTTGCGGGCCACCGCCGACCAGCAGCAGACGTGCCTCGGGCAGTTTCGCGAGGATCCGGGGCAACGCATCCACCAGAAGGTCCAGACCTTCATACGCGTAGAACGACCCGATGAAACCGATGATCGTGGCACCGGTCAGGCCGAGACGTGCCGCGAGAGCAGGGTCCGCCGGACCACCCAGCGGGAACTTCTCGATATCGACGGCGTTCGGGATGACGGTCACTTTCGCATCGGGGATACCACGTTCGACGATGTCCTTCCGCAGGCCTTCGCAGATCGTCGTGATGTGATCCACCCGCTTCAACGCGTAGGTCTCCAGGGCCCGCGTGAGCCGATACCTCAGACCCCATTCGGCATGCGTGCCGTGATCGACCGCGGCGTCCTCCCAGAACGCGCGGACCTCGTAGACGACGGGGATGCCGAGAAGGCGTCCCACACGCAGCGCGGGCAGGGCATCGAGCACAGGGGAGTGCGCATGCAGGATGTCAGGGCGCAGTTCACGGGCGAGCGCCAGCAGGCGTCGCGCTGTGGCGTCGACCTGCTGCTTCTCCCGCAGTCCGGGGATAGTCGAAGCCTTCGACGGCGCCGGGGTCCGGTAGAAGTGCCAGCCATCGGCGTCCTCCTCGTCGACCGTGCAGTTCTCCTGCTTGGGGCCCGTCAGGTGAAACGTCTCCCAACCCAGCGCGCGCTGCGCCTTCAGGATCGAGACGGTCCGGAACGTGTACCCGCTGTGCAAAGGCAGCGAGTGGTCGAGCACATGCAGAATCTTCACCGTGCGCCCACCCGCTCGCAGCGCATCGCATCGATGATCGAAACGCCGACCAAGGCAGTCTTCCGAGGCATTGCAGGCGTCATCATGAGCGCGGCGCGGCAACGCCGGCTGCGACTGCCGCGGGCGTGTCGGCGGCGCCCAGGCCATGGCTCCGCAGGAACCCTTCGAACATCAGCAGCGTCCAGAGTGGCGCGCTGTAGTCGCGCACACCGGATGTGTGGTCCTGTACGAGTTCCCGCAGGTACTTCATGTCGAAATAGCCGGTCTCGGCGAGAGCCCCTTCCAGCACGCTCGCGCGCACGCGCTCGCGCAGCGGCCCTCGGAACCAGCGCGCGAGCGGCACCGAGAACCCCATCTTCTTGCGGTACAGGATGTCGTGGGACAAGTGCGGTTCCATCGCCTTCTTGAAGAGCCACTTGCCTTCGCCGTCGCGCACCTTGAGGTTCGACGGCAAGCTCGCCAGCCACTCCACGAGTGGGTGATCCATTAGGGGCTCACGCACCTCGAGGGAGTGCGCCATGCTCGCGCGGTCGACCTTCGTGTTGATATCGCCGACGAGGTAGGTCTTCAGGTCGAGGTACTGCACGAGACCGAGCGGATCATCGGTGTTCGCGGTGGCAGCGTGCTGGCGGAACACCTCCACGGCGTTGTAGCCGGCCAAGCGCGCCTTGAAGGTATTGCTGAAGAGTCTCTGGCGCATGCCATCGCGCAGGATGGACACGCCGTGGAAATAGGCCTGCACGGAGTCCCGCGCAAGCGCCTCGAACGTGCTCTTCGCGCGCAGGGGGCGCGGGGCCCAGTCGGCCTTGGGATACAGCGTCCCGAGCAGACCGAAGAGCGGGCGGCGTAGTCCCAACGGGAGGTGGTTGCGCAGATACTCCTCGTTCATGTGCAGACGGTAGCGGCGATAACCGCCGAAGTTCTCGTCACCGCCGTCGCCGGAGAGCGCGACGGTCACGTGCTTCCGCGCCAGTTCGCAGACGCGGTACGTGGGTAGGGCGGAACTGTCGGCATACGGTTCGTCGTAGAGCCCGACCAGCTGGTCGATGAGCGCGAAGTCGTCGGCATCGACCTGCTCGACGAAGTGGTTCGTGTGATAACGCTCGGCGACCTCGCGGGCGTAGGCGGATTCATCGAAGGCCGGATCGCTGAACGCGATCGAGCAGGTCTTCACGGGCGAATCCGAAAGGCCGGCCATGGCCGCAACCACCGCGCTGGAATCGACCCCTCCTGAGAGGAATGCGCCGAGAGGCACTTCCGAGATCATGCGCAACTGCACGGATTCACGCAGGCGGCGGACGAGCTCCTCCTTCGCCTCCTCCTCGCCGATTCGCCGATCCAGCGTGAACGCGACGTCCCAATAGCTGACAGGCGCCGGCAGAGGCTTGCCGCGCTGGATGGTCAAGGTCGCTGCCGGCGGAAGCTTGTGCGCACCGAGGAAGATTGTCCGCGGCTCGGGCACATAGCCGAGCGCGAAGTACTCCTCCACCGCATAGGGGTCGATCTCGCGCTGAAGACCGCCATGGGCAAGCAGCGACTTCAGCTCGGACCCGAACAGCAGCTGACCATCGGGCAGGAGCGCGTAGTACATGGGCTTCACGCCGAGACGATCGCGCGCGAGAAACAATGTCTGGCGGTTCCGGTCCCAAAGGCCGAACGCGAACATGCCGCGGAATCGCTTCACGCAGGCTTCGCCCCAGGCCTCCCAGGCATGCACGATGACCTCGGTGTCGCTGCGCGTCCGGAACGTGTGTCCCAGGGCCGTCAGTTCGGGGATCAGCTCCTGATAGTTGTAGATCTCACCGTTGAACACGACGACGACGCTGCCGTCTTCGTTGTAGAGCGGTTGCTGGCCCGAGGCCACGTCGATGATGGCGAGCCGGCGATGGCCCAGGCCGACGCCGGGCTCGTTGTGAACGCCGCCACCGTCTGGGCCACGGTGATGCTGGCTTTCGTTCATCCGCTCCAGGATCGCCGGCGCGATGGCCCGCTTACCGATGCAATCGAAAATGCCGACGATGCCGCACATGGGGTGATCTCTGATGAACCGAACTAGGTGACCGCGGGCGCTCAAGCATCGATCATGCCGCGCGCCCCAGACCAGGAATCCGATCGCCTCGCGGAGACGTCAGAGGTCTGCAGGAAAGTCTGCGGCCCGTGTACCCGGCATGTCGTAGCCCCGTGCACGCAGCAGATCGTGATAGATGCACGCATAACGCGACACCATCACCGGAAGACCGAACTGCGCCTGGATGACCTGCAAGGCCCGGCGTCCCTGCGCTCTTCGGACCGCAGGCTGGCGCACATAGTCGAGAAGCGCGCGCGCGAGGGCGGCCGAATCGGCTCGCGGTACCAGCGCTCCGGTCTCGCCTTCGGCGACGAGTTCCGGATTGCCGCCGACAGCAGTCGCCACCACGGGAATACCGCACGCCATGGCCTCAAGGATGGTGTTGGAGATCCCCTCCGACAACGACGGCAGCACGAAGATGTCGAGCGCGCGGAGCAGTGTCGGAACATCGTCGCGCGAACCGGGGAGCCACGCCTGCGCGGACAGTCCATGGCGTGCGAGGCAGGCCTGGACCGCCGGTCGCTCGGCGCCGTCGCCCACCATGACGAGTCGCAGTCTCGAACGCGCCTCCGGAATCATCTGCGCGAGCCGGCCGAACGCATCCGCGAGATTCACCGGGTCCTTCACTGCATCCATGCGACCGACGGTGCCGATCAGGATGCAGTCGTCGGTGACGAAGCCCTCAGGCGCACCTGGCAGCTCCCGCACGCCGTCGGCGGGACGGAAGCGCGTGGTGTCGACGCCGTTGTAGATCTGCGACAAGCGGGCATCGGCCACGCCGATGCGGTCGCGAAGGTAGCTTTCGAGATCCTTCGAGAGGGCGATGTAGTGATGGACGAACGGACGGATCGCGCGACGCACGGCGAGGTACTTCCAGTTCGTGCCATCGACGTCGTTGGCGTCGCGACCATGCTCGCTGTGAATACGTACCGGCACGCCGGCCAGTGCCGCCACCGGCTGGCACTCGAGCGCCGCGAGGTTGCGGGAGTGCACGATCGAGGGCTTCAGCTCGCGCAGCAGGCGATACATGCGCACGTGCGTGGCAAGACTGTTGCCCGGGGGCTTGTGCAGCGCGTGCACGGTGACATCCGGCCGCACGATCCGGCTACGGAACTCCGTGTAGTCCACGAGGCAGATGATCGCGTGGCGGAAATCGCCGTGCGGAAGGTTGTTGAGCAGGTTGACGACACCGTTCTCGAGGCCACCATAGTCGAGCCGGTACAGCACGTGGGCGATGAGCGGGGGGCCGCCAGCCGGAGGCATCGAAGCAGGCATCTCGATCGCGCTCACTGACTGGACCCGCTGTTCGTGGTCGGGCTTGCGCCGGCGGCGCCGTGGCTCTCGACGAAGCGGACAAGGGTTTCGCGGGCCGCCGCGATATCGGTGTCGAAGCTCACGTGGATCGTCCGCCGCGCAACCACCGGCGCATGTCCCCGGATTTGGCGCAGCGCCTGCTCGACCTTGGCACGACCGACGCTGTCGGTCAGGAATCCGTCCACCTCGAACCATTCCCATGACAGCAGTGGCCGACCTTCGAAGCGCATCTGCCGCTCGATCACGTGGACACCATCACCCAGCGCCGGAACGGGCACCCGAGCGCGCGACAGGGTGCGCGCCTCCGTGATGCCGTAGTCGACGAGAGAAGTCCCGGCGAACGTCAGCAGCTTCTCGCCGTCACCACCCTCACGCGAGAGCGCCACGGCGAGCGAGACGCGTCGGTCACCCGCCACATAGTCACCGACCGCCATTGCCACTGCGGCCGGATGCCCGGGAACCCAGGCCCTCGGGAGCCGGTCGGCGGCATGCCATTCCCCTTTCGGATCGGGCAAGGTCACGACGAGGTCCCGGGTCGCATCCGAATCCCGCGAATCCACCGTGCGCATCCACATCGGCGCTGCGCCGACGACGACGACGATGGCGATGGCGGTCACCCAGGTGCGGGACGCAGCGACGGTCCGCAGCGCCGCGGCCATCGGTTGACCGGTGGCGTCCCGATCGGCCAATCGACCACCGACATAGAACACGCCGAGCATCACCAGCCCGAAGAACACCCAGCCGTAGATGACGTGATCGACGCCGGCAGCGAGACGGTTGTCGCTGACGTGACCGAGCAACACGATGAAGTAGGCGCGCAACCAGTTGGCCACGATCGGCACGAGTACGGCGAGGCCGAAGAAGGCCCAGCGGCGCCGCACGGAACGCATGTAGAGATGCCCGAAGACGGACCCTGCCGACGCCGACGCCATCAGGTAACGGATCCCGCTGCATTCCTCGACCACCGACCATTGGCCCGAGGGGATGATGAAGCTGTTGCCTTCGCGGAACACCGGGACACCGGTCAACCGCAGTGCCCAGACCGTGAAGTCGGCGGTCAGATCGATGAAGGTCGGGATCAGCAGTTCGCCGAAGGGCCAGGCGAACAGCACGAAGGAGAGCGGAAACACCATCGCGCGACCGAAGTCGCGGCCCAGCAGCGTGACGACGATGATGGGGAACGTGGCGACCACGGCGACGTCGCGGAGGCTGTTCACGGCGGCGGCGCGGCCGAGCAGCCAGAACCCGCCGAGGACCGCAAGGACGGCAAGCCCCGGCAACCACGGCTGCAGCAGGACGCCATCGAGGCGCGCCCGGTCGCGCCACATCAGCCACGCCGCCACCGGCAGCACCAGGAAGCAGTGGTTGTAGCTGACGGATCGATACCAGACGCTGACCAGTTCCCCCAGCGATGCGGCGTGCAGGATCGCCGTTGCCACGAGCGCGGCGATCAACGCCAGCCATGGCCCCGCGCCCACGGCGGACAGACTGCTCGGTGCCCGTGAGGCCATGTCGCCAAGCGGAATGCCTTCAGGCTTCAAGACGAGACCCCGTCGATGGAAGTGAGGGCGGCGTTCATCACCCGGTTGGGCTCGCTGGATCCGTTCTCGCGCATCAGGATCTTCGTCACCGGTTCGAGATTCGCGTCCCAGCCGTATCGAGCCACGACGCGCTCGCGCGCAGCTCGCCCGATGCGATCGTCGTCGGAATCGAGCAGGCCGAGGACGGTCGCCGCAAAGCCCGGCCCGTCCTCCGGCGCCAGCACGAGATCGCGACCGGGCTGGGCATCGATCCCCTCCAGCGCCTGGGGCGTCACCACCGTGGGGCGCCCCATCGCCATTGCCTCGAGCACCTTGTTCTGTACGCCACGCGCGATGCGCAGCGGCGCGACGACCGCGCCAGCAAAGGCCAGATATGGGCGCACGTCGGGTACGGTTCCGGTGACCCGCACACCGTCGATCGCGGCCAGCGCCTGCACAGCCGGCGCAGGTCGCGATCCGACGACGTAGAAGATCGCTTTCGGACGCTGTCGTCGAATCGCTGGCAGCGCCTCCTGGGCGAACCACGTGACAGCGTCGACGTTGGGCCAGTAGTCCATCGCGCCGGTGAACACGATGGCCTCCTCACCTTCCGCGAAGGGGTCGGGATGCGCCACCTCCGGCGAGAAGTACAGGGTGTCCACGCCGTTCCCGAAGTGCGAGACGCGATTCACCGATTCCGGCGCCAGGCGGTGGAAGAGCGCAGCCTCGGCGGAAGAGACGAAATAGGAAGCATCGAAGGTGCTCGCCACGTGCCGTTCGTAGGCGAGTAGCCGACGCCCTTCACGCGCGTAGATCCAGCGGGCAGGCCAGCGTGCCTTCTCGGCGTACTGCGTCCACTTGTCGGAGTCCACATCGACGATGTCGGCGACACGAAGAATGTCATGACGCTCCAGGTACTGCGCCATCGGCGAGGAGAACACCACGCCGCGGCGCACCGGCCGCCGGGCGAGGAGATCGTCGACCCATCGGCGCATTGCGGCGTCGCGGTAGTAGGGAAGGGACAGCGCCTCCCCGGTCACCAGACCGATGAGGCTGCGCGCCGTGGCGGGCCGCTTTCGCAGCGGGAGCACGAGCACCTCGCCGCCGTTGCACTGGGCCTTCAGGGAGTCGACGTACTGCCAGTCGTCGTCGTCGTCGATGAACGTGCCGACGTGCACGACGAAGCTTCGCGCGAGATGCCGCAGCAGATGGAACGACCGGATCTTGTCGCCCTTGTTGGGCGGATACGGGATGCGGTGCGAAAGGAACAGCAGTTCCTGCATGAGGACCTACCCGAGATTGCGGACGAGGTAGGGTCCGATGAAGTTCACGATCGGCCGGGGCGTCTTGCGCCATGCGCGGATGAAGAGCTGGTACTTCGGATTGAGCGGGTTGTTCTCTGGGATCGTGTCGGTGCGCAGCAGCCGGTACTCGTAGTGGAGCGGCTCGGGTTCGAAGCCCCAGTTCTTCTTGAAGTCGAAGGACCCCGTGCCGCGCTTGCTGCGGCCGTAGTCGAACACCTTGCACCCGCGTTCGCACGCGCGTCGCATGAGCTCCCAGTACTTGAAGTCGTTGGCCGCGAGATCCCGCGCCGTGGTGTAGTCGCCCGCGTAGTAGGGCAACACCTCGTCCCGGAAATAGAACGAGAGCACGCCGGAGACAGGCTTGCCGTCGGCGTCCACGACGATCATCGCCTCGCAGGCGTCCCCGAAGACGCGCTTCAACTCGGCGAAGTAGGCCTTCGGAAACGGGGGGGTTCCGTGCCGGTGCACGTTGTCGGCATACAGGTCGAAGAACCGGTCGATGGTGGCGTCGATCTGGGAGGTGAGCCCGAACTTGATCCCCTTGCGGACCATCGCGCGCTGCTTGCGCGGGATGGCATTCATGTTCGCATCGAGGTCCGGCAGGATCTCCTTCCGGAACGTCACGTACAGGTCCTGGCGAGGCCACTCGGGCTCGCGCGGAATCCGGTTGCGCATCTCCAGGTGCGACGCACCGGCAGTGGTGGCGTAATCGACGGCGGCCGCGTGCAATGGGGCGATGGCGTCGGGGTCATCGACCGCGCAACCGCCATACACACCGAAGGGAAGCGAGGTGATGGCATGCCCGAACAGCCGGCTCTTCACCTGGGCGATCGGAAGCACACCCACGATGCGATCGCCGCGTTCGGCCAGCAGGTACCGCGTGTGATGGCGGAATATGCGCTCGATGATCCCTTTCCAACCGGACAGGTGGAAGAAGGTGGCCTCCGGACACGCATGGACGAAAGCATCCCACCGCTGGGCATCGGAGTCGCGGTACTCGCGTACGGTCAATGGCGCCAGCGCGGCAGCCGCACCGCCGGTTTCTGCGTGGAGATGCATCATGGACGCGTCGGAAAGACCCGATCCACACGGTCCCAGCGGAAGTCGGTCAGCAATCGACGCAGGCGGGGGACGGTGCGGTGAAGATTGATGTAATGACGGAAGCGCGCCTTCGCGTTCGCACCGGGCACACGGGGCTGCTCGGGGTCCACTTCCCACGGGTGGAAGTAGAACATCGCAGGCCGCCGATCGATGCGATTCACTCGTCCGATCAGCCACCTCGACGCCGCGTACGGCAGAAACCGGAAGTAGCCGCCGCCGCCGGCCGGCAGGTTGTTGCCGAACATGCGCGACGTCGTGACCGGAATCTCCATGAGACCCGGTCGCGACTCGTAAGGAAAGCGCGGAGCGTCGGGCATCCCGTAGTGATCGTGCTTCACCGGATAGATGCTGGAGCTGTACTGGTAGCCCGCTTGCAGGATCACGTCGAGGGCCCACGGGTTGCCATGGCCGATGGAGAAACTCGGCGCCCGATAACCACGCACGGCCACACCGCCGATGTCCTCCAGCAGCGCTTTCGCGCGGGAGATATCGTCGAGGAAGGCCTCGGGCGTCTGCTCGCTCGCGCGGAGATGGCCGTAGCCGTGACTGGCGAGCTCGTGGCCTTCGGCCACGATGCGATGCACGATGGCCGGGTACCGCTCGGCGATCCAGCCGAGCGTGAAGAAGGTCGCACGCGACCCGGTCTGGTCGAGCAACGAAAGGATCACATCCACGTTCCGCTCGACACGACATGGACGGGAGTCCCATTCGTGCCGCGGGATGTACGGCGCCAGCGCCGACACCTGGAAGTAGTCTTCGACGTCGATCGTCAACGCATTGACGATCACCCCTGCGGGATTCGCGGCAGCTCCGCCTCCCGGAATGACGGACGACACGCGACCCGCGTCGAATTCACCCGCGCGCATGCTTGTCCTGTCGGGTCACGGGCTCGATCACCCGCACCAGCTTCTTCAGCATCTGGAGCACCACGTGGAGCGTGTTCTCGAGGCGGGCAACGCGTTCTTCGAGCGTCGCATCGCTGGGAATCTCGTTGATCGGCGCGCCGTCATGCGTGAGTCCGCCAGCAGCGCCGTCGTCTTCCATGGACCGCAGGGCGGCGTCGTCGAGGCCCTGCGCGGAGACAGTCCCCAGTTCTTCCTTCAGCTCCTGCGCCACCACCTCGACATCCTGAGCCGAAAGCGTGTGAGCATCGCGAAGGAAGCCGGACAACATGAGCCGGTTGCAGACGAGGTTGATGCGGCGCGGGATGCCGGACGTGAAGGCGTAGACGGCGTCGAAGGCCTCCACCTCCACCTTCGGGTCGCCGTTCCAGCCCACATGCTTCAGACGGTGCTCGATGTAGCGCTGCGTCTCGTCACGATCGAGCGGCCCGAGGTGATACGAGGCGATCACGCGTTGCCGGAGCTGCTGCATGCTCTGGTGCTGCATGATGCGCCGCAGTTCCGGCTGCCCCACGAGGAAGCTCTGCAGAAGCGCCCGCTCCCCGACCTGGAAGTTGGAGAGCATGCGCAATTCTTCGATCGCCCGCGCCGTCAGGTTCTGCGCCTCGTCGACGATCAGGAGCGCGCGCTTGCCCTTGAGGGCGACGCTCTTCAGGAAGACCTCCAGCTCAGCCAGCAGCGATCCCTTGTCCGTTCCCTTGGTGGCGAGACCGAATGCCGCGCACACCGAACGCACCAGATCGTCGGCGTCGAGCATCGTGCTGACGAGATGCGCCGCGACGACCTTGCTCTGATCGAGATGGGCGAGCAGGTTGCGCACGATGGTGGTCTTGCCCGCCCCCACTTCCCCGGTGATCACGATGAACCCCTCGCCCTGGTAGAGGCCGTACTCGAGGTATGCGTACGCGCGCTTGTGGACGCGGCTCTCGTAGTAGAAGTCTGGATCGGGACTGAGCTGGAACGGTTTGCCGGAAAGGCGGTAGAAGGACTCGTACATGGGGCCCCCTAGCGGAAGGTGTGGGAGAGCGTGATGAGCATGGCCCGTTCCCGGATGTCGTTGAGCGCCGAGGAATTCAGATCCATGTAGCGAAGGGTCACACCCGCAGTGGTGTTCGGGGACAGCGTGTGCGACAGCGTGGTTCGGAAACTCTGCTGCGTGGCCACATCGTTCTCGCTGCCGGCCCCACCTGTCAGGGATCCCTGTGTTCTCGCCACGTCGAGTCCGATCAGGCCGTTGAACTGCGCATTGAACTGATGCGTTGCCGACACACTGAATCCGATCTGCTCGATCCGCGCAGCCGTGGCGAACACATCGGCGAACCCACCTGAAAGATTGTCGGAGATCGGGGTCGTCACCCTTCGGAACACGGAAAGGAGCAGTGTGTTCCGGATACCCGTGAAGGCGACGCTCGGCTCGATGCCCTCTATGCGATTCACCCGAGTGGAGACGAAAGCGCCCACGGTGGTCAGTGCATCGGGCAGCCCGCCTGCCTGCATCAACCGCTCGACTTCACGCGCCCGGTCCGTGCTGTCGGGAATGCGGGAGATCAGCGAGCTGTCGAGAACATCCCGCGTGGCGACGGTGGTGGTCCCCGTCGCACGGTTCTGCAGTTCCTGCTCCGATCGATAGGCCCGAAATCGGAAGCTGGCAAGCCGTGTGCGGTGTTGGGCATTCACCGTGAAAGAACCACCGAAGTACCGCTTTTCGTAACCCGTGTCGAAAGTCGTGCGGTCGGAGGGCGTCCAGGTCAGATTTGCCCCGACCACAATGCCGGAGAAGGTGCGCAAACCATACAGATTGTCCTCATAGCCGATATTGGCGGCCACCTTGACCTCGGGGTCCGTTACAACGGACGCGCGGAGACGACCGATCTTGGAGGTCGTGGACGCAAAGTTGCCGATCTCCACGTTCGTGTAGAAGTACTCGCCGCTGAACACGACGAACTTGCCAGGAGCGTCCGAAGCCGAGGCCGTGAAGCGGTTCATCAAGGTGTCGCCGATACCGCCGACGCTGTAGGTCTGTTGGCTGACCTCGTGGCGAAACTGATAGCTGCCACCTCCGGGGATGCGCCCCTGGATGTAGGGGCTCACCGCAACAGTTCTCGTCTCGACGCGGTTGATGGTGTTCGTCGGTCCATTGACCGGCTGCACCCCGAGGGGCGACAGGACCGCCTGCGACATGAGCGCCCGACCATCGACGAACATGAAATTCTCGACGAGCTCCAAGTTGGCGTTGGAAATGAGAGAGTTCAGGACAGCATCGCCAACAGTCCCGTTCACGTAGCCGAGAATCGTCGGAGCGTAGTTGGCCGTCAGCTTGAGCCTTGGGCCATTGCGGTTCACACCGATGGAAGGGGTGGTCCGGAGCACGATGTCGCCACGCTCATCGCCGCGCCGCGCCATGAATGCATTGTCGGTAATGGTGGCTCCCACTGCGAGCGATGCGGTGGGGTTCCAATCGACCGGACTCCAACTGACCGCGTGCGCGGCGCCGCAGGCGAACAGGCCCATCGAGCAGACCGACGCCGCGATCCGCCGACGGACCAGCCTTTCATTGGCCGCCCTCGCTTGTCGCGCGCTCCTGTCGATTCGCCACTCGGACATGCGTCGGTCACTCCGGCTGCGCGTAGTAGTACGAGTAGTAATAGCCCTCCTCCCGATAGGAGGACTTGTTCAGCACCGCCATCACGACCGGGCAGGACTCGATTGTGGACAGTGCTTCCTGCACAGTGCTCTGGGACGTCTGGTCGGCTTCGACGACGTAGACGATCTGCCCCATGTGCTGCGCCAGCACCCGCGGTTCCGGAGCAGCCAGCAGAGGCGGCGAATCGAAAATCAGGATCCGGTCTGGATAGCGCTCGTACAGCTGTTCCACGAGATGTTCCATGACCGTGCTGGCCAGAAGTTCGGTGGCATGCTCGTTTCGCGTTCCGGCAGGGATGAACGACAACCTGCCGAGGTTGGTGCGGATCAGGACGTCGGACACATCCAGCTTGGGATCCGCCAGCAAGTCCATCAGGCCGCGCGCGGGCGGGATTCCCAACATCTCCGCCAAGGCAGGACGGGTGGGGTCACCCTCGAGCAACAACACCGTGCTGTCGCGCTCCATCGCGATGGACAGGGCGAGGTTGAGAGAGACAAAGCTCTTTCCCTCGCCGGGAAGTGCGCTCGTCACCATGATGCGGCGCGCGAACTTGACCGGCGTCGCACCCTTGCCGAGACAGTTGTTGATGAGGGGCCGCTTGATCACGCGCAACTCGTTGGCCAGGCGGGACTGCGCGCTGTTTGGCGTGAGCAGGCCACGCTCGAGGATGCGGTTGAAATCGATCTCGACTTCCCGGGACCGTTGCCGACCCTGGGGCCTGACCATGCTGCCCTCGCCACGCTGGGCGCGCATGGGCTCCGGAGAGGGCTCGCCGACCTGGGCGGTCGGCTCCATCGCGGCAAGCGCACCTGGAACGGCGGCCGGCAAGTCAGGCGCTTGCTCCAGGGCAGAGGTGGCCGCCGTCTGACTGGCCTCTCGGGTCGCCCTCTGGGACTCCTGACGCGCTTCGTTCGTAGGAGGCACATGGACGCGCGGGGCCACCGCGGGATCCTCGTTGAGCGCGCGAAGTTTCTGCGCGGCGCGCTCGATGATGCTGTTCTCTTCCTCAGGTCGGCGGGTCGCCGCGTCCGCCCCGGGAAACTCGAGGTTCCCGGACAGCTGGCTCCCTGCCTCACGCAACTGCTCGAGTCTACGGGCAGCCTGTTCGATCAAGCTCATTCATGCACCTTTCACGCGACGCGTGCGACGAACAGCAGGAAAACCAGGGCGGAGCCGAATGCCGCCAGCAGGGTGGCGAGGCCACTGAAGAACACGATGTTGATCACCTGGCGATTGCGCTTCGACTTACCGCTGTCCTGCAGCGAGACCGCACCAAGTACCGGTCGAGACAGGGTCCTGCGCAGGCTCTTCATGGAGTGGAACACTGGGAAGAGCTGGCTATAAGCGAGCGCGGCGAAGAGACCAGCGCCGAGCGACACGGCAACGATGAAGCCGAGCAGCAGCAGGCGGTTCGGCGCCACAGGCTTGTTGGAGACACGGGGCGGATCGATGATCCGGAAGTCCGCCACGGAGGATGACTGCTCCAACTGGCTGGTCATCATGGCCGCTTCACGACGGGCCACGAGGTTGTCGTAGTTGGACTTCTGAGCCTGATAGTCGCGATTCAGCTGGACGAACTCTTCCTCGACCTCAGGCTTCGTACGTGCCATGGCCTTGAACTGCGCTAGCTTCGACTCGAGTTCGTCGGCCTTGCCGCGGAGGGCAGCAACGTTGGCCTCGCCATCGGCCAGCGCGAGCTTGAGCTGCTGATAGACGGGGTTGCGATCGATATTGGATGCGCGCGCCCGGCCGGACTTCGTATTCAACAGTTTCCGGCGCTTCTCGATGATCTCCCTGCGCTGTTGCTCGAGGTCGGCCAGGACCCGCTTCGACCCGGCGACATCGGGATGCTCTTCCGTGTACTGGCGAAGCATTTCGTCGAGATGCTTCTGCAAGGCATCGATCCGGGCATCGAACTCGGGCACGGAGTCGGTCCGGCTTGTATCGTCCCCTTCCTCCGGAATGAACACCGGCTCCTCACCGGCAAGTTCCCGCTTCAGAGTGTCGCGGGATTGCATCGCGGCACGAAGCTCGATGCGGACGTTGCTCAAGGTCTGCTCGATCGTGTTGATCGACTGCAGGGCGCTTTCACCGCCGACGGACCCGAGGTTGCGAAGCTTGAACTCCTTGAGACGGCGCTCGGATTCCTGGAGGCGTCGTTCGTAATCCTGGATCTGCTGATCGATGAACTGCTGCGCTTTCTGGGTATCCCGACGGTTTCCACCGAGCCCCGACTCGACGAAGATCGTCAGCAGGGAGTCCACCACGCGTTTCGCTCGACCGGTGTTCTGGTCGCGATAGCTGATCGTGTAGAGGTTGTCTCCTGGCGAGCCTCCCACCTGGATGTTCTTGCCGAGGCGCTCGACAAGAAGCTCCCGTTGCTCGGGCGTCTTGGTGTCGAGATCCAGATCGGCCATCCGGATCAGCTTGTCGATGTTCGGGCGCGACAGCAGCGTGCGGCTCAGCATGCCCACCTGTTGCTCGACGTTCGGCTGCACGGCCAGGCCGCTCATGAGCGGCTTGAGGACCGACTGGGTGTCGACGAACACTCGCGCCGAGGCTTCGTACTTGTCAGGCGCCATGGCAAGCGCCACGAGGCCGGCGATCGCGACCACCCATGCAGCGGCGAGCCCGACCAAGCGCCGGCGCCACATGCCCCGGACGTACTCCAGGAGTTCCACGAATACGACGTTCACGACCGGATCATCTCCATGGCGACGGGGTGCGGACCTGAGCCGGCGCTCAGAACCAGCTCTGCGGAATGACCAGGACGTCGCCTGGCTTCACATCGACGTTGGCACCTATGTCACCACGTCGAAGGAGATCCTCGAGCCGGACCGTGTAGAGCTTGCCGCCCTCGGCTGCCCGGACGAGCGTCGCAGAGTTGCCGTCGGCGAAGTCGGTGATGCCGCCGACGGCGATCATCACGTCGAGCATGGTCATGTCCTGGCGATAGGGGAGGGCCTGCGGCCGGGCGGCTTCGCCGACCACACGGATCTGCTCGCTGAACGGCCCGACGAAGGCGGTGACGATCACGGTCACGACCGGGTCACGAATGTACTTCCCGAGCGCCTTCTCCATATCGCGCGCCAGGGCATAAGGCGTCTTGCCGATCGCAACGAGGTCCTCCACCAGCGGCACGGTGATCCTGCCGTCGGGGCGGACTGGGACGGTGGTCGTGAGGTCGGCATTGCGCCAGACGATCACGTTGACCGCGTCACCGGGACCGATGATGTACTGGTAGTCCGAAGTCGCCGCCACGCGCGGGGCTGGGGGATGCTTTGGGCGGCTCACACAGCCCGCCATCAGTGCCACAGCGGCAACGAGCAGGACCAACTGCCCCACGCGACCAAGAAAACCATGCCTTCCGGCAAATGAAACCATCGTCAGCCTCCACGACATGCTGTCGCCACGCGTCAGGATCAGCCCGGCAGAGAGCGCTTCGTCAGGTCTGTGCCTGTGGCGCGCCGAGCTTCGGGCCAAATTGGGACCTACGTTCTTCCGAGGGCCGGGGCCCGAACATTCCGGTTCTCGGCCCCCAGGACCGGTGGACTGCCGGGAGAGAACGAGGGGCACAAAAGCAACCCATATGCCACTGATCGGATCCGGGTTCATCCGCGGGCCGCGTTGGTCGTCAGGACGGCTCCTGCAGGCTGGTCATCAGCGGTGTCCGGCCGGACGGGACTGCGCCGCGTCAGCCAGCGACTCCCCGCGTCGGCGACCGGCTGGCGCCGGAGGTGCCCGACCGCCCGAGCAGACGCGCCACCAGAAGCGATGCGATGACTGCAGCAAAGATCGCCGGCTCGGTGACGTCTTTCTTCACCAGCCACCAGAAGTGGATCACGCCGAGGATCGCGATGCCGTAGACGAGTCGGTGAAGCCGCTGCCATCGCCGGGCGCCGAGGCGCCGAACCATCGCATTGGTCGATGTGACGGCAAGCGGCACGAGGAGCACGAAAGCGGCGAAACCCACGGTCACGAATGGTCGCTTGGCAATGTCGACAAGCATGCCCGGCCAGTCGAAGAACTGGTCCAGCCACACATAGGTCGTGAAGTGCTGACAGGCGTGGAAGAAGGCGAAGAGGCCGAGCATGCGCCGCAGCCGCAGCAACCAAGGCATCGAGAGCCAGCGACGCGCGGGGGTCACGGCCAGGGTGATCGCGAGGAACGCCAGCGTCCACCAGCCCGTGGCGCGGGTGATGTACTCGATGGGATTCGCCCCGAGGCTGTCGGTGGTGAAGCCCCAGACGAGCCGCGCCGTCGGCAGCAGGCAGGCCGCGAACACCATGGCCTTGATGAAGTCCACCTGGCGCGGCGTGGGATGAAACGCCATGGCGTGCTTCGCGGCTGGTTCGCTGCTCAGAAGAACTTCCGGAGATCCATGCCGGCGTATAGCCCGGCCACCTGTTCGCCATAGCCATTGAAGGGCAGGGTCGCCCGCTTGCCGAACTCACCGATCCGACGCTCCCTCGCCTGGCTCCAGCGGGGATGGTCGACCGCCGGGTTCACGTTCGAGTAGAAGCCGTACTCCCGCGGGATGGCCTTGTTCCAGGCGGTGCGCGGCTCCTGCTCCGTGAAACGGATGCGGACGATCGACTTGGCGCTCTTGAACCCGTACTTCCACGGCACGACCACGCGCACCGGCGCGCCGTTCTGATTGGGCAGGAGATCGCCGTAGAGCCCCAGCGTGAGCAGGGTGAGGGGATGCATGGCCTCATCGATCCGCAGTCCCTCGACGTAAGGCCAGTCGAGTACGGCCGTCCGGATGCCAGGCATCTGCGCGGGGTCCGCGAGCGTCGTGAACTCCACGTACTTCGCGCGGGCGTTGGGCTCTGCGCGCTTCAGCAGCTCGGCGAGGGGATAGCCGTTCCAGGGAATCACCATGGACCATCCCTCCACGCAGCGCATGCGGTAGATCCGTTCCTCCACCGCCGCGAGCTTCAGCAGCTCGTCGAGATCCCAGCGCTTCGGCTTGGCACATTCACCCTCGACGGAGAGCGTCCACGGCCGGGGCTTCAGCGTGTGGGCGCGCTCCGCAGGATCGTCCTTCCCGGTGCCGAACTCGTAGAAGTTGTTGTACGTGGTGACGTCCTTGAAGGGCGTGGCGGGCTCGTTGACGCTGAAGGGGCTCTTGCGCGCGCCATCGAACGCCTTCGCGTGGGCATCTCCGGGGCGCAACGCGGCAGCGCCGACACCAGCCAGGGCCAGTGCGAACCCGGCATCGCGCAGGAAGGCCCTTCGTCCCTCGAACATGGACCGCGGCGTGATCTCGGACGAAAGCACGATGGGACTGTGGTGGCTGGACATGGTGAACTCCGTGGTTGTGTCGGCTGCGCACTTCGACCAACCCGGCGTGCGATCGATCGTGACGGTGATTCTACGAGGCGACGCTTTGCGTGGATGCGGTCACGCGGTGGACGAAGGCCTCCACCGCCGGCAGCACGGGCACCGCATCTCGGAACGGTCGAGACAACGCGAGCAGCGGCTTGACGTGCCCCACGCCGCGATACGCCTCGGTCGTGACATCGTTGCCTGCATCGCGCAGCCGGGCAGCGAGTCGCTCCGAATTCCGGGGAAGAACCGTCGAATCGTCATCGCCCCAGAGCAGCAGCGAGGGGGGTGCCCCGGCACTGGCATGCGTGACCGGCTGGGTGTCGGGCCATCCTGCAGGCGGCCCGAAGATGTCGCGGAGAATGGCACTGCGAGGCGGCAGGAAGTCGTACGGGCCACACAGGCCGACCCAGCCGCGCACGGCGGCGCGATCGCCGCCGGCCGCAGTCAGCCATCGGGGGTCGAGGGCCAGCATGGCTGCGTTGTAGGCACCTGCCGAGTGGCCGGCGAGCACCATCCGACCAGCGTCGATACCGAGCGCGTCGGCGTTCCGCTGGAGCCAGGCGACCGCGGCCGCGCAATCCTCGAGAAAGCCCGGATAGCGCACCGCGGGGTGTACGCGATAGTCCGGGATCGCCACCGCGCAGCCGACCCCGGCCAGCGCTTCCCCGACGAATCGATAGCTCGCGCGATCGCCGCCCGTCCAGGAACCTCCGTAGAAGAACACGACGAGCGGTGCCCGGCGGATACCATCGACGGGCGCGTAGAGGTCGAGCTGCTGGCGCGGCGCAGCGCCGTACGCCACATCCACCCGCCGGCGGGCGTCATCCCCAGCGGCCCAGTTGAGCGGCGCCAGAGGCGAGCACCCCGCAGCAGCGACCGCTGCCGCGAGACTCAGCAGACTTCGACGGGCTGGCACCACGCAGGCGTTCCGTTCATGGGTTGGGCATTCAGATGAGGAACAGCGTCGCCAGACCGAGGAAGATGAAGAATCCGCCGCTGTCCGTGAGCGCCGTGATGAGGACCGACGATCCGACGGCGGGATCCCGCCCCATCCGATGCAGCAGGATGGGGATGAAGACCCCGAAGAGCGCCGCCACCATGAGGTTCAGCGTCATCGCCGCCATCATCACGATGCCCAGTGGCAGGCTGTGATAGAGCAGGGTCGCGAAGAATCCGAAGATCGTCCCCCAGACGACACCGTTCAACAGACTGATCGCGAGTTCCTTCGCGAGGAGTTTCCGCGCGTTCGCGCTGTGGATCTGGCCCAGCGCCATCGCGCGCACCAGCATCGTGATCGTCTGGTTGCCCGAGTTGCCGCCGATGCCCGCGACGATCGGCATGAGTGCGGCCAGCGCGACCAGCTTCTCGATGCTGCCCTCGAAGATGCCGATCACGCGCGAGGCGATGAATGCGGTCACGAGATTGACGGCGAGCCAGGTCCAGCGGTTCTTGGCCGAGATCCAGACGGACGAGAAGATGTCCTCGCCCTCTCGCAGACCGGCCAGGGCCAGCATGTCGCTGTCGCTCTCCTCGCGGATGTAGTCCATCACCGCCGCCACCGTGACGCGACCGACGAGTTCGCCGCGATCGTCGACGACCGGTGCCGACACCAGCTCATAGCGCTCGAAGGCCTGTGCGGCCTCGTCGGCCATCTGCCCCGGCCGGAAGCGCACGGTGTCGGGCAGCATGACCTCGGCCACGAGCTTGTCGGGGTCGTTGACGAGGACGCGGCCCACCGGCAGCACGCCCTTCAGGAAGTCGCCGCGATCCACCACGAACAGCTGGTCGGTGTGGTCGGGCAGTTCGTCGAGGCGACGCAGGTACCGCAGCACCACCTCGAGCGTGACGTCCTCGCGGATGGTGACCATCTCGAAGTCCATCAGCGCCCCGACGGATTCCTCGGGGTACGACATGGCGGCGCGCAGCTGCTCGCGCTCCTCCATCGAGAGCGACTGGAAGACGTCCTCGATGACCTCCTCGGGGAGGTCGGGCGCGAGGTCGGCGATCTCGTCGGTGTCGAGCTGCTCGGTGGCGGCGACCAGCTCCTCGGGCTCCATGTCCGCGATGAGGGTCGCGCGGACAGCGTCGGAGACCTCGAGCAGGATCTCGCCGTCGCGATCGGCCTTGACGAGGTGCCAGACCGCCAGCCGGTCTCCGAGAGGCAGCGCCTCGAGGATGAACGCCACGTCCGCCGGGTGCAGCGCCTCGAGCTTCCTCTGCAGCTCGGTGACGTTCTGCTTGTGCACGAGGGATTCGACCAGCTCGTGCCGCCGCATCGCCTGATGGTGGACGAGATGCTCCACCACGCGGTGCTTGGCGAGCAGCGCGATCACCTGCTGCAGGCTCTCCTGCACGCTCTCGTGCTGCTTGATCTCGTCGATCTCGGACATGGCCGGCGATGGACTCCGGTAACACCCGTTGAAGGAAGGTGCCGCAACGTCATGCAGCACCGCGAAAGCGAAACGGCGAGGGCAAACGCCCCCGCCGTTCCGGAAGTGCGTGTGGCGATGTCCGCGTCAGGGCTTGGGCGGGATGCGCGTGGCCTCCCATGCGACCATCTGCCAACCTTCCGGGTTCTTCACCCATACGTTCGTGAATCGCAACTGCACCTCGACATCCTTCCCGTCGATGCTGACGCCGAAATCACCACGCCCGGTCATGACAGCCGTGCAACCGTAGGGCGAGATGCGCACATCGCTGCGCCGGGTTTGCTTGTACACCACCTTGCCCGAACGGAGCGAGTCGATGTACGTCTCCTTCGAATCCACGAGCGCCGACGAGTGCGTGTAGATGAGATCGTCACCCAGATACTTCGCGAGCTTCGGGATGTCGCCGCTCTCCATGGCGCTGTAGCGCTCGGCATCCGCCGCCGTCACGTCGGCAACGACCTGTCGTGGCTCGCAGGCGCCCGCGAGACCCGGGAGCGTCGCTGCCAGCACCAGTGCCACTCTCCAACCCGCCTTCCGGACGTTGCGCACGATCGTCATCTTTCTCTCCCGCTGTTGCACTACGTGGTGGGGCAACGCTCCGGGACTCAGGTGCGATCAGCGCCAGCAGCCGCCGGCACCAGCACGGCAAACGGCTCCTTCGCGCAACGCAGTCCCGCCTTGGCGTCGCTGGTCACCTCGAACAGGTGGAGGCGGCCGCCCTTCCAGTCGAATCCGAAGCGCTTGCGCGGTGCCGACTCGGACTCGGCCACGCTCTCGATCAGTTCGCACTGCCCTGCGACAGGCGCGAGTGCGATCTCGTACGCGAAGGTGCCCTCCGGCGTGGTCGCCTCGCCCTTCTGTGTGAAGGTGTAGGACTGTCCCTTGGCATCGACATAGCTGCCCGCGATGGCGATGCCATTCACGAAATGGCCGAGACCTTCGTCGAGACGCACAAGGTTGCGCCAGCGCTTCTTCGAAAAACTCGGATCCGAGAAATCCATCGAGTCGAAGCGACCTTCGCTGCCCTTCCCGCGGGCTGGCAGATAGGTGACGTCGGTGGAGTTCACCGGACCGCTCGCGTCGGGCGCTGCGACGAGACGGAACTCGCCGGTCTTGCCGCCGGGCTCGATGTCGACGATGTCGAGGAGGATCGCCCGGCCGAAATCGGTACGCAGCACCGTGAACTTGTTGCGGTCCTTGCGGATGTTGACGGCGAGGGGCTTCGCTTTGCGGGCCGCCGCCAGGGGCAGCCTGACCGCGCGCAGGGCCTCGACGTAGTCACGGGCAATCCAGATGCCTTCGAGATCCTTCACGAACACGCGGTCCTTGCGGATCGGCTTCGGACCGGCCTTGGGTCCCTTGGCTCCTTCGGCGGACGGCCCGACGGGCGCGTCGTTGGCCTGGGCAGGGACGAGCCCCACCGACAGGGCGAGGCAGGCAACGATGGAGGCGAGACGGGAGATCAGGGCGCTGCTTGGCATGGTGGCTCAGGGGAACGACGGGTCTTGGGGAACGCGGCGAAGTAGGGACCGACGACATCGGAACCGGCGACATCGGCACCGACGACATCGGAACCGTGCAGGGCATCGCTGCGCATGAAGCCTGTGAATGATACCCGCGATCCCCCGGCGCACGACACCTCCAGCGGGGATCGGGCCGCCAGGAAACGGTCGGGCGGCGGTCAGGAAGCCGTCTGCGGTGGCCGCTTTCCGGTGAAGCCGGTGGCCTGCTCGAACGCATGGCCCAGCTGCAGGACGGCGAAGTCGTCGAGATACGGGCCGACGATCTGCAGTCCCACCGGCAGACCGTCGGGCGTGAACCCGGCAGGCACGGAGAGCGCCGGCAGCGAGGTGGCCGAGATCCGCGAACACGAACGCATCCACTCGAGGTACGACCCCATGGCGTGCCCGTCGACTTCCATGGGGTACTCCTTGTTCACGTCGAACGGCTGGACCTGCACGACGGGGCAGACGAGGAAATCGAACCGCGTGAAGAACTCGCGGAGGCGATGGAACAACTCCGTCCGCAGCCGCTCCGCCCGTCCGACGTCGGCGCCGGTGAGCTTCGCCCCGGCCTCGACGTTCCAGATGACCGTCTGCTTCACCTGATCCCGCTTGCTGCGCACGAGTTCGCCGTGGGCCATCTCGAAATGCCAGGCGCGCAGGACTTCGAAGATCTCGTCGACCGCGGCGAGATCAGGCGTTGCCTCCTCCACGACGCAGCCGATGTCCGTGAGCGCCGGCACCGCACTCGAGAGCACGTCGCGGACCGGGCGCTCCACGGGCAGGCCGCCGAGATCGGGACTCCAGGCGACGCGCGCCCCCCGGAAGTCACGGCCGAGCGGCGCGGCGAACATCGCCCCCGGCTGGTGTACCGAGATCGGCGAACGCGGATCCGGGCCCGCCATCGCGGAGAGCATCAGCGCCGCATCCTCCACGGTCCGCGCCATCGGGCCGGCGATCCCCAGCGGAAACCACGCATTCAGCGATGGCCACATCGGGACGCGGCCGGGAGTGCTGCGGAATCCGACCACGTTGCAGAAGCTCGCGGGGTTCCTAAGCGAACCACCGAGGTCGGTGCCGTCGGCGATGGGCACCATGCCGCAGGCCAGCGCCGCTGCGGCACCGCCGCTGGAGCCGCCGGTCGTGCGGGTGATATCCCACGGATTGCGCGTCGCGCCGAAGACCGGATTGAAGGTCTGCGAGCCGGCACCGAACTCCGGCGTGTTGGTCTTCCCGACGGTGACGGCGCCTGCGGCCTTCAGTCGCTC
The DNA here is from genome assembly GCA_001464895.1 of Betaproteobacteria bacterium Ga0077532. Lineage (GTDB taxonomy): Bacteria > Pseudomonadota > Gammaproteobacteria > Burkholderiales. The sequence continues at coordinate 116,521 of LNEE01000031.1, read as the reverse complement.
GACGATGAGGGCGTCCCGGTCGGGCAGGAAGTCCTTGAAGATCGGGGAGCCGAAGGTCGTCCGGACGCCCTTGGTGATCGTGAGGTCCTTGTGCGCCACGGGCAGGCCGGCGAGCGGACCGGGATCCTCCCCTCGGGCGAGTTGCGCATCGACGCGTTGCGCATCCACGAGGGCGGCCTCGAATGTGGTCGTGACGATCGCATTGATCTGCGGATTGGTGCGCCCGATCTGCTCGACGTGGGCACGGAGAATCTCGGTGGCAGAGACGTCGCGCCGGCGGATGCGGCGCGCGAGTTCGGTTGCCGTCAGGAAGCAGAGTTGGGTCATGTCAGGTCCGGAAGATGAAGTACACGGCGCCCATGATGCAGAGCGCGGCCCATAGGTAATCCCATTTCAGCGGTTCGTGCATGTAGATCAGCGCGAACGGCACGAACACGGACAGCGAGATCACCTCCTGGATGATCTTCAGCTGCGCCAGCGAGAGGGTCTGGTACCCGGCACGGTTCGCGGGGACCTGCAGAAGATACTCGAAGAGAGCAATGCCCCAGGAGAACAGCGCAGCGATGATCCAGGGCTTGTGCGCGAGGTCCTTGAGATGGGCGTACCAGGCGAAGGTCATGAAGACATTCGATGCACACAACAGCAGCACGGCCTGGAGCGCCGGCGGGATGGAGGTGAGCGTCATGGTCGTATCGCCGCAGGATGCACACCCCGGGCGAGCCAGGCCGCAAGCAGCGGCACGATCGCGAGAAGGGCGAGTTCGACGAGGATCACGCGGCGGGTCCGACGGATGTCACCCGTGGTGAGAATGCGCTCCTGCCCCTTCGCGACCGCCCGGTTCCATCGCTGGAACTGCAGGGACGGATACACCGCGACAGCGCCGAGCGCGACGAAGATGCCGAACTTGGTCCAGAAGACGGGCTGCGTGAGCGTGGCCCATACATGCCGTTCGTAGCCCACGAGCAACAGCAGGCCGCTCGACAACACCAGCACGGCGGCCGCGATGTACGCCGCATCGATCCGGGCGAGCAGCCGCACGTGGCCGGGCTGCAGATGCTCATTGCAGAGTGCGCACTCGGCGGCGAGCAGGCCGGCGAACGCCATGATCGAGATGAAATGCAGGTAGGCGGCGAAGATTTCCACGCCGCGATGATACCGGCGCGGTGCCGCCTACCTCACGGGAACGTCGCCAGCCTCAGGAACCGGCGCCGAGCAGCGCCCGCGGCGTGCGGTACGGCCCAGGCGCCATGATGGCGTCCCGAGCCCGTGCGAGCGGGGCATCGTTCCGGAACGCGACCTTGCCGCCCAGCCCCTCGAGGCCGAGACGCCCGTAGAGGCTGGTCAGGTCGGGGAAACCCGGCGTGTCGATCTGCGCATCGAGGATGGGCACGAACACGGGCATTCCTGCGATCGCATCGAAGCGCTGGAAGATCTCGCGGGCCGTCCATTCGCGGTCGGGGTCGAGGCAGCAGCGGCCGAACGCGTCGAGGACGGTGTCGAGGGACTGTCGGCCGTCGGTCAGGGCGCGCAGTTCGACGTCCCCCGCGAGGACGATGGCCGCGCCCTGCCAGTAGACGCGCATGTAGGCGTTGTCCCGATACATCCGCTGCGTGGCCTGGGCCAGCGTCAGCCCCTTGGTATCCAGCTTGCGGCCGCGACGGAACCCGGCATGGATGTTCTGCCAGGCCTCCTCGGCAGTCAGCACGCCGCTTCGGGCCCGGGTGACGTTCTGGTAGTAGGACGCGATTCCCTCCGACAGCCAGGCGTCGTTCGGATCGGTCGGTGGCAGGAGCAGATGCGACAGTTCGTGCGGCGCCGTCCAGTCTTCGACGTACTCGCGCAAGGGACGCCGCTGATTCACCGAGAAGTGCGCGGAGCCCTGCCCGCCACGAAGCACGTAGGCCCAGGGCGTCGGTTCCGGGGCCGGCGCGCCAGGGAGCACCAGCACCTGCGGCTCGGGCACGGGAAAGCGGCCGTAGATCGCCGCAACGGATCTCGCCGCATCCTCGATCCAGCGACGCATGGCCTCGACGTCGGGGGCCGGCTTGCCGTTCAGCACGGCGAGCCGCAGACGCGCTCCGGGCACGTCGATCGGGATCTCCCGGAAGCGTCCGAAAGCCGCGTCGGAAGTCCGGTTGTAGGCCCCGCGCCCCACCCGGTACGTCGGGACGCCAGCGTCGGCGACGGGATGCCACGGTACCGAGACAGCGAACCCCTCGGGCAGGCGGAAGCTCACCTCGATGTCCTCGTCCGCGGCGAGCGTCGGTGGCCGCCAGAACCAGAGCCCCACCTCGGTGACGAGATCACGACCGGTCCACCGGTTCGCATAGCCGGAATGGTCGCGGGTCTTGCGGGCGTGAAGGAGGCTCACCGAGTAGGCGATACAGCCATTCTCGGACACCCCCCGCAGCGACATCTCCATGCCGTTCGGGGCCAGTGCCCGAGGTTGGGGAGACACGGTCTTGCCTTCGACGAACGCCGACGTCGCCTCCTGGGACTCGACTGCGAGGATCGACGGCGCCCGGCCCGAGAAGCACGCATCGACGCGGAGGGCCGCCAGATCCGCATCGACGTCGACCGTGTAGCGGTGCACCCGCTCGGCCGCGGCGACACCCGGCAGGAGCGTGCTCCCTGCGAGAAGAACGACAGCGATTCTGCTCACGATTCCACTCCAGGCGGGGACGGCATGCGCCCCGTGGCGACATCTCCCGACCCGCTCATCGGCGGAATAGATACCGGGCATCGTCGAAGGTTCCGACCCAGGCCGGCCGGTACACGACCAGCAGCGTGACGATCATGCCGGTGAGCGTGGCCTCGGCGAATCCGAGGAGCAGGCAATACGGCAGGAACTGCTCGGCCATCATTGCCTCGCCGGGCGTGCCGAAGATCGCATGCAGCCCGACCGTCGCGCCGCCGCTGCCGACCATGGCAAGGCCTGCACCGAAGAACGCGGCCACGAAGAGGTAGACGAACAGGTTCGGTGGCAGCAATCGCTGGGACAGTCGCAGTGTTGCGTGACTCAATGCCACGGGCAGCACGGCGAGCAGGAGGACATCCATGGAAAGCGCCGCGGGCTCGATCTGCCCCATCAGAAGCCGCCCGACCATCACGAGCGCGAGACACCCGATGGCGAGGCCAGGGCCGAACATCAGCGTCACCGCAGTGGCCCCGAGGAAGTGGAAATCGAGGCCACCGATCACCGGGGACCGAATGCTCCACAGGACGAGCAGGGATACGCTCGTACCCAGCCAGAGATGGCTGAAGGCGCTGTCGCCGAGCTTGCGCCAGGGCGCCCGAAGAACGAAGGCGAGGGCCATCGCGATCAGGACGACGTGGGCCAGCAGATACCAGACCGGCGGCAGCAGGGCGGCAGAGATGTTCACGGAACGGGCAGGCCTCCTCCGGATCGAGTGTCCTCCGGCCGGGGGCCGCCCGCAAGCATGCCGCCCGGTCGGAGGTCAGGCCGGGTCGTACGCCAGTACCGGCGCCAGCCACCGCTCGACATCGCGCAGGTCCATGCCCTTGCGCCGAGCGTAGTCGGCCACCTGGTCGCGATCGATGCGGCCGGTTGCAAAGTAGTGCGCCTCGGGATGCGAGAAGTAGAAGCCGCTCACCGCCGCCGTGGGCAGCATCGCGAAGCTCTCCGTGAGTGTGATGCCGGCATTGCCGGGCGCATCGAGCAACTCGAACAGCGGACCCTTCTCCGTGTGATCCGGACAGGCCGGATAGCCGGGCGCCGGGCGGATGCCGCGATACTTCTCGTCGATGAGCGCCTCGACGTCCAGGCTCTCGTCGGCGGCGTAGCCCCAGAACTCGCGGCGCGCGCGGCGGTGCATCAGCTCCGCGAACGCCTCCGCCAGCCGGTCTGCGAGGGCCTTCAGGAGAATCGCGTTGTAGTCGTCGTTCTTCGCCTCGTACTCGGCGACGCGCGCGTCGATGCCGATGCCGGCCGTCACCGCGAACGCACCGATGTAGTCGCGTACGCCCGTCTCCTTGGGCGCGACGAGGTCGGCGAGACACTGGTTCGCGCGATCCTCGGGCTTCACCATCTGCTGGCGCAGGCAGTGGAAGGTCATGGCGACGCGATCGCGCGATTCGTCGGCGTAGATCTCGACGTCGTCACCTTCGACGCGCGCGGCGGGGAACAACCCCACGACCGCGTTGGCGCCGAGCCACTTCTCGTCGATGATCCGCGCGAGCATCGCCTTCGCATCGGCGAACAGGTTGCGCGCTGCCTCGCCGACCACTTCGTCGTCGAGGATGCGCGGATACCGGCCGGCGAGTTCCCAGGTCTGGAAGAACGGCGTCCAGTCGATCAGCTCGGCGATCTCGGCCAGTGGATAGTCGCGGAACACCTGCACGCCAAGGCGCTTCGGCACGGGCGGAACGTAGGTGGCCCAGTCGGTCTTCAGCCCGTGCTCGCGTGCCTTGACGATCGAGTGGTGCGGCCCCTGGCCCTTCTTGCCCTTGTGCTGCTCGCGCGTCTTCTCGGCCTCCGCCTTCACCTTCGCGACGAAGCCATCGCGCATCTCGTCGGACAGCAGGCTCGTGCACACACCGACGCTGCGCGAGGCATCCGGCACCCAGACCGTGGGTCCGCGATAGTTCGGTTCGATCTTGACGGCAGTGTGCACGCGGGAGGTCGTAGCACCCCCGATCAACAGCGGGATGGTGAAGCCCTGGCGCTCCATCTCGCGCGCCACGTTCGCCATCTCCTCGAGCGACGGCGTGATGAGCCCCGAGAGACCGATGATGTCGGCGTTCTCTTCCCGCGCCGTGCGCAGGATCTTCTCGGCGGGAACCATCACGCCGAGGTTCACCACGTCGAAGTTGTTGCACTGGAGCACGACGGTCACGATGTTCTTGCCGATGTCGTGCACGTCGCCCTTCACGGTGGCGATGACGATCTTGCCCTTGGCCTTCGCGACCTCGCCGGTGCGGAGCTTTTCGGCCTCGATGAACGGCACGAGGTGGCCGACAGCCTCCTTCATCACGCGGGCGGACTTCACCACCTGCGGGAGGAACATCTTGCCGGCGCCGAAGAGATCGCCCACGACGTTCATGCCGTCCATCAGCGGCCCTTCGATCACCTGGATCGGGCGCTCGAACTGCAGACGCGCTTCCTCGGTGTCTTCCACCACGTACTTGTCGATGCCCTTCACGAGCGCGTGGCGCAGCCGCTCCGCAACGGGTGCGTCCCGCCACGAGAGATCCTCGACGTTCACCTTGCCTTCCGCCTTGTAACTCTCGGCGAAGGTGACGAGCCGCTCGGTGGCGTCCGGGCGACGATTGAAGAGGACGTCTTCCACGAGCACGAGAAGGTCCTTCGGTATCTCCTCGTAGACGCCCAACTGCCCGGCGTTGACGATCCCCATGGTCATGCCGGCTTTCACGGCGTGATAGAGGAACGCCGTGTGGATGGCTTCGCGGATGGGATCGTTGCCGCGGAACGAGAACGAGATGTTCGAGACGCCACCGCTCACCTTCGCGTACGGCAATTCCGTGCGGATCCGGCGCGTGGCTTCGATGAAGTCGATGCCGTAGTTGGAGTGCTCCTCGATGCCCGTCGCGATCGCGAAGATGTTCGGGTCGAAGATGATGTCTTCGGGCGGGAATCCGACCTCCTGCGTGAGAAGCCGGTAGGCACGCGTGCAGATCTCAACACGCCGCGCGAGCGTATCCGCCTGCCCCTGCTCGTCGAAGGCCATCACGATGGCCGCGGCGCCGTAGCGACGCACGAGGCGCGCCTGTCGGAGGAACTCGGCCTCGCCTTCCTTCATGCTGATCGAGTTGACGATCGCCTTGCCCTGCACACATTTCAGACCGGCCTCGATGACCTCCCACTTGGAGGAATCGATCATCAGCGGCACGCGCGAGATGTCGGGCTCGGAGGCCACGAGATCGAGGAACGTGGTCATGGCGGCCTTCGAGTCCAGCATGGCCTCGTCCATGTTCACGTCGATGACCTGGGCGCCGTTGTCGACCTGCTGGCGCGCCACGACGAGCGCATCGGAATAGCGGCCGTCGAGGATCATCCGCGCGAAGGCCCGCGAGCCCGTCACGTTGGTGCGCTCCCCGACGTTCACGAACAGGGAATCGTCACCAACGACGAGCGGCTCCAGACCGGACAGGCGCAGCTTCGGCTCGATCACCGGCAGCGCGCGCGGGGGGCAATCCTTGACCGCATTCGCGATGGCGCGAATGTGCCCGGGCGTGGTGCCACAACAGCCGCCCGCGATGTTCAGGAAGCCGGCCTCCGCGAACTCCCGCAGGATGCCGGCGGTGTACTCGGGGCTCTCGTCGTACTCCCCGAACGCGTTCGGCAGGCCTGCGTTCGGATGGATGCTGACGTGCACATCCGCCATGCGCGACAGCTCGGCGATGTAGGCCCGGAGATCCTTGGCACCAAGCGCGCAATTGAGGCCGACGGCCGTGAGATTGCCGTGACGGATGGAATGCCAGAACGCCTCGGTGGTCTGGCCGGAGAGCGTACGTCCGGAGAGATCGGTGATGGTGCCGGACACCCAGACCGGCAGGCGCCCGCCGCGCTCGGCGAAGTAGGCATCGACCGCGAAGAGGGCAGCCTTGCAGTTCAGCGTGTCGAAGACCGTCTCGATCAGGAGGAGGTCGGCGCCACCGGCGACGAGACCGTCGACCGCTTCCGTGTACGCGTCGACCAGTTCGTCGAATCGGACATTGCGTGCCCCCGGATCCGCCACATCGGGCGAGATCGACGCGGTGCGGTTCGTGGGCCCGAGCACGCCCGCGACGAAGCGGGGACGGTCGGGTGTGCGGTCGGACCATTCGTCGGCGAGGTTCCGAGCAAGCCGCGCTGCGACCTCGTTCAGTTCCCGGACATGCGACTCCATCCCGTAGTCGGCCATCGCGATCCGGGTGGAGTTGAAAGTGTTGGTCTCGATGATGTCGGCACCGGCATCGAGATACTGCGCATGGATGCCGGCGATGACGCCCGGCTGCGTGAGCGTGAGCAGGTCGTTGTTGCCGGACTGTTCGCAGTGGTGATCCTCGAACCGCTCACCGTGGTAGTGATGCTTCTCGAGACTGTGGCCCTGGATCATGGTGCCCATGGCACCGTCGAGTACCAGGATGCGCCTGGCGAGCTGGTCGCGCAGAAGGCGGGATCGGTCGGACGACAAGAGAAGTAGGCCCCTGAAAATAAAAAAACCCGACCGCCAAGGGCGACCGGGTTTCCGAGTCGCGCTTTAGCGGTATTTGTAATGCGCCCGCAAGCTGCAACTCAAATCGGCGCGAAGGTCTTCAACTTAAATGCAGGGGCGTCGGGCTGTCAACCCGGAGGGGGGCGCCATGAGCACGTCATGGCCGCCGCTATCGAACTTCCGTTCTCCGATATCGGAGGGCCTCGGCCACGTGCGCGCCGGTGACGCGCTGATCCCCGGTGAGGTCGGCAATCGTCCGGGCAACCTTGCGGATACGATGAAAGCCGCGAGCGGACAAACCGAGCCGCGTCACCGCCTGGCGGAGCATCGCGTCGCCGCGCTCGTCGGGGGTGCAGTGATCCTCCACACCGCGGGCGTCGAGCCGGGCATTCGGACATCCCTGCCGGGCGAGCTGGACATCGCGGGCTGTCGCGACACGGCTGCGGATGGCCGCGCTGCCCTCGCCATCGGACCGGGCCGCTAGCTCGTCCTCGGTGAGAGCCCCCACCTCGAACTGCAGATCGATGCGATCGAGCAGCGGACCTGAGATACGGCCCCGGTAGCGCGCCACCTGATCCGGCGTGCAACGACACCGTCCGCTGGCGTGGCCAAGATAGCCGCACGGGCACGGATTCATCGCGGCCACGAGTTGAAAGACCGCGGGGAACTCGGCCTGGCGGGCAGCCCTCGAGACACTGACCTTGCCGGACTCGAGCGGCTCGCGAAGCACTTCGAGCACATGTCGATCGAACTCGGGCAACTCGTCGAGGAACAACACGCCGTGCATCGCCATCGAGATCTCGCCAGGGCGCGGCTGACTGCCGCCACCGACCAGGGCAACGGCCGACGCCGTGTGGTGCGGCGCCCGGTAGGGTCGTCTGGCCCACTGGCGCACATCGAACCCCGATGAGCCCAGGGACTGCACCGCGGCCGACGCCAGTGCCTCGTCGTCGGTCATCGGGGGCAGGATCCCCGGAAACCGCTCCGCCAGCATGCTCTTGCCCGTTCCAGGCGGACCGGTCATCAAGGCGCTGTGGCCGCCAGCGGCCGCAACCTCCAGCGCCCGGCGGGCGGCCACCTGCCCCTTCACATCGGCCATGTCCGGATAAGTCATGGCCGCCACCCCCGGCGTCCGTTGCCAGCGCTGCAGGGGCTCCAGACCCCGCAGATGCGCGCACACCTCCAAAAGATTCCGAGCGCCGTAGACGACAGCCGCCCCGACCAGTGCCGCTTCCTGAGCACTCTGGGCCGGCAGCAGGAAAGCCCGGCCTTCTGCGTGAGCCCGATAGGTCATGGCCAGCGCACCGCGTACGGGACGCAGATCTCCAGTGAGCGCCAGCTCACCTGCAAACTCATACTGATCTGGGGATGGCACCTTCAGTTGATGTGCCGCGATGAGTATCCCCAGCGCGATGGGGAGGTCGAAGCGGCCGCTTTCCTTGGGCAGATCGGCCGGCGCGAGATTGACCGTCACCCGGCGCTGAGGGAACTCGAAACCGCAGTTCTGGATGGCACTGCGGACGCGGTCCCGGGCCTCCTTCACCTCGGCCTCGGGCAGACCGACGATCTGGAAGGACGGCAGCCCATTGGCGAGGTGGACCTCGACGATCACCTCGGCTGCGTCCATGCCGGCGAGTGCGCGGCTGCGAAGGATCGCGAGACTCATGACCGCAGGCCCGTCGCCAAGGCGCCGTCAGTGAACTTCGGCCGGCGGTCAGTCGGATCCGAGAGCAGCGGCTTCCAGGGCCGCAACGCGATGCTCCAGCGCTGTCAGCGCCTCGCGCGTGCGTGCCAGCACCGCAGCCTGTGCATCGAATTCCTCTCGGGTGACCAGATCCATCCTGGCAAGTGCGTGTGAGAGCAGGGCCTTCGAGTTGCGCTCGATGTCGCCGAGCGGTGTCGATGCCGCCAGTTGCTCGATGCGTCGTGCGAAGTCCTGGAAAGACGATCGCGCCGTCATGGTTTGGCTCCCGGCCACATGGGGGTTGGAGTGTAACAAGGCATCCCGGCACCGAGCATCCAGACTCTGGACATGGCTATTTGCACCGCATGTGTGCGAACTCTCGAATACTTCGCACCATGTAGGGGCGCAAAAATGGTGCGGCGCGAAAACGAATCACGTAACACAATGTTTATAAACAGATTTACGCGTGGCATGTCAATTGCGCCTAGGGTTTCGCCCGGAACCATTCAACAAATGAGCGCCGCGGCAAAACAACGACCCTCGAGGAACGCCACCATGCTGACAAAAACAGCCGCCTTCACCCTCGCCTGCGCCACAGGTCTCATCACCACCGCGGTAAGCGCCGAAGAAGCGCCCGCTGGTGAGCCTTCTCCGCACTCCACATCGGGCTTCGTGACTTTCGCGACCAACTATGTGGTCCGTGGACTTTCCCAAACGAACTTCAAGCCCGCAATCCAGGGCGCCTACGAGTACGCCCACGCCAGCGGTGTTTATGTGGGCCTTTTCGCCTCGAACGTGAGTTGGTACGGCGACGGCTGGGAACCGGGGGCCCAGGGCGTCAACAACTCTGTCTACGGCGGCTCCGGTACCGACGCCATCAGCAGTTCCCTGGAGGTCGACGCCTACGGCGGCTACCGAGGGAAGGTCGGGGACGCCGTCAGCTACGACGTCGGCGGGATCTACTACTACTACCCCGGCGTGTACGAGATCTCGGGCAATCAGAGTGCTTACGGTGTGAAGAAGCCGGATACCGGCGAGGTCTATGTCGGAGCGGGCTGGAACTGGATCAGCGCCAAACTCTCGTACGCCGTCACGGACGGGGTCTTCGGTGTATCGGATGCGAGGGGAACCTATTACGGCGAACTGAATGCCGCGTACCCGCTGGGCGAGACGGGCTTCGCCGTCCTCGGCCACGTGGGTCACTGGAAATTCAGCGGGAAGATGCTGTCCTGGGCCAACTACGGCACGGACAACAGCGTGTACGACTTCACCGACTACAAGGTCGGCGTGACCAAGGACTTCGTGGGCATCACTTTCGGCGCCTTCTACACCGGCACCGACGCCGAGAAGTCCGTGGTGACGCCGGTTGGTGAACTTGCCGTGTGGGGCAACCGCTACGGCAAGAGTGTCGGCGAGGACGCATTCTTCATCACGGCAACGAAGGCTTTCTGAACCTCGCGGGCGGGTCGTTCAGCGCCCCGCCCGCGAATGCCATCCACAGGGACCGAAAATGAAACTAGTCACCGCCATCATCAAGCCGTTCAAGCTTGACGAGGTCCGGGAGGCGCTGTCCGCCATCGGCGTGCAGGGCATCACCGTGACCGAGGTCAAGGGTTTCGGCCGGCAGAAAGGCCACACGGAGTTGTATCGCGGCGCGGAGTACGTCGTCGACTTCCTGCCCAAGGTGAAGATCGAGGCCGCCATCCGGACAGAGCTTCTGGACCAGGTCATCGAGGCCATCGAGAAATCCGCCAACACGGGAAAGATCGGCGACGGAAAGATTTTCGTCTTCGACCTCGAACAGGTCGTGCGCATCCGCACCGGCGAGACCGGTAGCGACGCACTCTGACCGCCTTGCACGATCCATGGGGGAAACACGAATGAACAGGTTCCTTAGCACCCTCGCGGCCGCTGCGCTGCTCGCATTCGCGAGCGGAAGCTTCGCCGACGACAAACCTGCAGATGCCACAGCTCCCGCGGCATCAGCGCCAGCGGAAGCGGCAAAGCCCGCAGAAGCCGCGGCTCCCGCGGAAACACAGACTTCGGCCGAAGCCGAACCGTCAGACGCCGCATCCGCCGCAGCGCCGGTCCCGAACAAGGGGGACATCGCGTTCATGTACACGGCGACCGCTCTTGTCATCCTGATGACGATCCCCGGGCTCGCGCTCTTCTACGGCGGACTGGTCCGCACGAAGAACATGCTGTCGATCCTCATGCAGGTCTTCGTCGTGTTCTCGCTGCTCGCGATTCTCTGGGCCGTCTACGGCTACAGCGTCGCTTTCACGGGCGGGAATCCATTCTTCGGCGGGCTCTCGAAAGCATTCCTGGCCGGGGTCACGCCTGACAGCCTCGGCGCCACGTTCTCGAAGGGTGTGGTGATTCCGGAGATGACGTTCATCGCGTTCCAGATGACCTTCGCCGCGATCACGCCGTGCCTGATCATCGGGTCGTTCGCCGAGCGGATGAAGTTCAGCGCGATCCTGCTGTTCATGATCATCTGGTTCACCTTCTCGTACCTGCCGCTCGCGCACATGGTCTGGTACTGGGATGGCCCCGACGCGATCACGGACGACGCCGCCCTCGCGACTGTGGTGGCCAACGCCGGCTATCTCTGGGCCAAGGGCGCACTCGACTTCGCTGGCGGCACGGTGGTGCACATCAATGCCGGGGTCGCCGGTCTGGTGGGCGCCTATCTGGTGGGCAAGCGCATCGGCTACGGCAAGGAAGCGCTCACGCCGCACAGCCTGACGATGACGATGATCGGCGCGTCGCTCCTGTGGGTGGGCTGGTTCGGCTTCAACGTCGGCTCCAACCTGGAAGCCAGCGGCGTCGCAGCCCTCGCCTTCCTGAACACCTTCGTTGCCGCGGCCGCAGCCACGCTGGCGTGGGTCTTCCTCGAGTGGGCGATCAAGGGTCGGCCGTCGATGCTCGGTGCTGCGTCGGGTGCGGTTGCCGGTCTGGTGGCGATCACGCCGGCCTGCGGGTTCGTCGGTCCGATGGGCGCGATCGTCCTGGGCGGTGTCGCCGGGGCCGTGTGCCTCTGGGGCGTTACCGGCCTGAAGCGCCTGCTCGGCGCGGACGATGCGCTGGATGTGTTCGGCGTACACGGGCTCGGCGGGATCATCGGCGCTCTCGGGACCGGCATCTTCGCCTCGCCCAGCCTCGGCGGAACGGGCGTCTGGGACTACGTGGCGAACGCTGCCAGCGCCGACTACTCCATCAGCAGCCAGTTCATGGTCCAGCTGACCGGTGTCGCGCTGACCATCGTCTGGTCCGGCGTGGTCTCGTTCATCGCCTACAAGATCGTGGACATGCTGGTCGGATTGCGGGTCTCCGAGGAACGGGAGCGCGAAGGCCTCGACGTCACCGAGCACGGCGAGAGCGCCTACCACTACTGAGATTCCCAGCGGGAATCCCGACACTCTTCGATCTCTCCTCCTCCGGCAGACACTCCTCTCGGTCGGATTCAACGGGCGCCTCGGGCGCCCGTTTTTTTGGCGCACACGAAGTGGAACGACAGGTCGAACTGCGAGTCCACTTCGCATCGCTCATCACGCGCTCCTGCGCAATCCGAGATGCTGTCTATCCACACACAACGACGACGCCTGCTCGGACTGGTCGTGTCCGCAACGTTCACCACTGCGCTTCTGCTCCCTCCGGACGCCCGATCGGAATCCCGCGCCGCCCATCAATTCGTGGAGATCGCAGCGCCCGCCGCAGAAGTATGGAACCGCCTCGGCACGTTCGACGACTTCCAGAGCTGGAATCCATCGGTACGCGCCATGCGGATCCTGCGAGGTCAAGGCAATGAGGTGGGGAGCATCCGGCAACTGCAGTTCCGCAACGGCATGCGGATACAGCACGAGCTGACCCGACTGGATCCTGATCTGATGCGGAAGGAATGGCGCCTGGCCGGATGGAGCGAGATTCCGCTCGAGGAGTACCGCGCCTCGATATCGGTGATCGAGATGGAGCCGCGGCTCTCGATGGTGGTCTGGCAGTCACGGTTCGAGGTGCGGGACAACTCCGCCTCGGACATGGACGCCGTAGAGGCGCTCATCGAAGGGATGTACCGGAGCGGGCTTCTGCGCCTCAAGTTTCTCTGCGAAAACCCTGACGCCGACTGATCTGCGCGACGCTAAGCGCGGGCGCTCCTCAGCCCTCGCCCGCTTCCCCGTAGACGATGATCGAGAGGAAACGGATCGGCACCTCGAGAAGCTTCTCGGGACCGTGCGGGACCTCCCCCCGGAACGTGAGCGCATCGCCGGGACCAAGCAGGTAGGTCTGCTGGCCATGGCGGTACTCGATGCGACCCTGAAGCATGTAGATGAACTCGGTGCCAGGGTGCTCGAAACTCTGGAAGATCTCGCTGCTGTCGTCCATCGAGATCAGAAAGGGCTCGAAGCTCTTGCGCGGGCCCTTGTCGTACGCGAGGAGCTGATATGTGTGCCCCCGCTTGGTGCCGCGGCGCACGACCTCCATGCCTGCATCGCTCTTGACCAGCTGCGCACCGCCATCGGGCCTGTCGTAGTCGCGGAACAGATGCGCCATCGAAACGCCGAGCACGCTGGAGAGCTTGGCGAGGGTGTCCAGACTGGTGGAGGCCTGGCCGTTCTCGATCTTCGACAGCATGCCCCGACTGATCTGCGCCTGCGACGCAACGTCGGCAATCGTGAGTCGCTGCTGCAAACGAAGATCCCGAACCACGTTCCCGATGTGCCGCTCGAGGCTCTTGTCCTCAGGGCTCGGTGCGGACACGATGCTCGGATCCGGTACGACTGAGACGGCAGACTTTGCGACCATGGCAGGCGGGAAGATGTCGACGGGAGTGGATGGGATCGTCGGCGCGCCCCCAGGCTCCCCGGTCGGGGGTCTGGAACGGCTGGGATCCAAGCGCAGAACGACGCCCATTATAGCCACCCTCCTTTCGGTTACCCGGACTCCGTCTGGGCGCCCGAGTCGTCGCCGCGAACGCGCCCCCACCGCCCTTCCCCTCGAGCGTTCCCGTCGCGGATCGTGGCGCCCACCCGGAAACCGGAACCGCGATGCCAGTCATCTGCGCCCCCCCATTTCGTCGGGAGACTCCGGGAATGATCGCCGCCACGGTCAGCGCTCGGACGCACCAACCACCGACGCCACCGCCTCCACTGGAAGATCCGATACACGCACAGACGCGAGCGGCGGGCGCGTCGCCGCACTCTTCCGGAACAAAAAAGCAATAGTCGCTCCCTCGTCATCGATGTCCGGCACCCGGCCATCGACGTGCAGCACCTCGACGAAGTAGCGAACGATCGTGATCGTTGCGCGGTTGGTGAGCGCAGGCTTGTAGATCCACGGCTCCATGTCCGAACGCACCCCGTGGACGTCGAAGAGGGCCTGCTCGGGATCCGCCGCGGCGCCCACATACCATTCACCGAACGCCCCACCGAGCCCCTTCATGTAGAGCAAGAACTCGTACTTGATCTGCTGAACGCTGTAGACGGTCATGCATCCTCCGTGACATTCGTCACCCCGGGCCCCTGCAGCCCACCACGCTGTCGGGCATCGCGCCGGCCCTCGGCATCAACGTGGACCTCACGCGCACAAGACAACATATGTTTCCTGATATGAATCGTTTATACGCCTTTCCGAGTGATTAGTTTCTCCATGGGAAACTAAGGTGCATGAAAAAGATTTTGCACTACTTAAGTGCGAATCAATTCGGAGGCGAATCTCGCAACCATCTGTTTTTAATCACTCTCTGTGCGCCCGCTGATTTGGTATGCAAGTTGCCTACAGTGCAACATGCGTGCTTCTGGTGAAACACGCGATCCCCACCAATCGGAACTAGGAGACGCACAGCTATGAAAGGCTCTAGGAGATCGTTCCTGAAATCGAGCGCTGCGCTCGGCACCGTGGCTGGCGCGAGCGCCATCGGCGGATTCCCGCAGCTACTCATCAAGGACGCGAACGCGCAAGGCAAGCCCTGGGTCACGAAGGGCGGCACGATCAAGGTGGGCGTCCTGTTCTCGCTCACGGGCAGCCTTGCAGTGGTCGAGACGGATTCGAACCAGGTGGTGCAGTTCGCCATCGACAAGATCAACAAGGCCGGCGGGATCATGGGCATGAAGGTCGAGCCGGTGATCATCGATGCCAAGTCGGACATCAAGGTCTACTCCGAAAAGATCAGCCAGCTGATCCTCAAGGACCGCGTGATCGCCACGTTCGGCGGTTACACGTCGGCAAGCCGTCGCGCCATGGCCCCGATCGTCATGTCGCGCGACCACCTGCTCTACTACCCGACCTGCTACGAAGGCCGGGAATGCACGCAGAACATCGTGAACACCGGGCCGCTGGCGAACCAGCACTCCCAGGACCTGATCCCGTTCATGGTGAAGAACTTCGGCAAGAAGGTGTACTTCGTCGGTTCCAACTACATCTGGCCGAAGGAATCGAACAAGAACGCGAAGGTGTGGCTCGAGAGAGCCGGCGGCGAACTGCTCGGCGAGGAGTACGTGGAACTCGGCGGCTCCGACTTCACTTCGATCTTCAACAAGATCCGCCAGACGAAGCCCGACTTCATCTTCTCGACGGTGGTCGGCGACTCCGATATCGCGCTCCACAAGCAGTTCAAGCAGGAAGGCTTCAAGGTGGACAAGATGCCGATCGCCGCCCTCACGACGGGCGAGATCGAGATCCGCGCCATGGGCGCCGAGTTCGGTGCCGGGCACTTCCTCTCCGCCCCGTACTTCGAGGCCCTCGACACGCCCACCAACAAGAAATTCGTCGACGAGTACCTGTCCAGCAAGTACGGCAAGGGCGGTGTGACGCACTACAACATGGAGGAGACCTACCTCTCCGTGTACGCCTTCAAGGCCGCCTTCGAGAAGGCAGCGGCGAAGGCCGGCAGCGTCGAAGCCGTGACGCCCCGGATGCTGCGTGATGTCACCCCCGGCATCCGCCTCGAGGACGACATCTCTCCCGAAGGTCTGGTCTGGTTCGACGAGACCTGCCACCTCTACATGAAGCCGAAGATCGGCCAGTGCGGCGGCGACGGCCAGTTCAAGATCGTCCAGGCCGCGAAGGATCACATCGCCCCGGATCCGTTCGTGATCTATCCGGAACGCGGAGTGTGCAAGTTCGATGGTCTGCACACGAAGGACGGGAAGGTTCTGAAGAGCGTTTTGTAGCAGGTGACGGCGCCGCGCCGGCGGGGTCGGACTTCCCCCCGACCTCGCCGTCCCCGCGGCGCACCCCGCATCCCGTCGGACGGATTCATCCCATGAGCGTCAACCACTTCTGGACCGCCTTCGCGTTCGAGCCATTCATGAACGCCCTGCTGATCGGTCTCAGCATGGCGAGCATCTGGCTCATAGCAGCCCTCGGCCTCGCCATCGTGTACGGCACGATGGGCGTCATCAACATGGCGCACGGCGAGTTCGTGATGCTGGGCGCCTACACGACCTATCTGCTGCAGTCGGTGTTCGGTCTGCCGTTCCTGCTCTGCGTTCCTTGCGCCTTCCTGATCGTGGCCGCCATCGGGGCGATCATCGAGAAGCTTCTCATCCGCCATCTCTACAAGCGACCGCTCGATACGCTGCTCGCGACGTGGGGGTTGTCGCTCGTGCTGGTGCAGGGGGTGAGACTCCTGGTCGGCCCCGAACCCAAGAACGTCACCAGCCCCGCTTTCCTGAACGCGTCGATGCAGTTCTGGGTGTTCGAACTGTCATGGTTCCGCGTCTTCATCTTCGGCGTGACGATCGCCGCCTTCGTCGTGACGTGGTGGCTGCTGCAGAAGACGCGCGTCGGCCTGATGGTGCGCGCCGTGACGCAGAACAAGGAGATCGCAGCGGCCCACGGCATCGACGCCGGCCGGGTCTACACGCTCACTTTCGCCTATGGCGCCGGGCTCGCCGGACTAGCAGGTGCGATGTTCGGCGCCATCAAGAACGTCTTTCCCGACATGGGCGCCGGCTACATCGTCGAGGCCTTCCTGGTCGTGGTGGTCGGCGGGGTCGGCTCCCTCGCGGGCAGCTTGGTGAGTGCCCTCGGCCTGGGCGAGATCTATTCGGTCTTCGCCTACTTCACCAACGGGACCTTCGCCAAGTTCTGGCTCTTCCTTCTGGTGGTGATCTTCTTGCGATTCCGACCGCAGGGACTCTTCTCCGAAGCGCTCGCGCGTCGCTGACCCCACCCGACACCATGCACACGAACTCCCGGGACCCGATCCGATGAGCAACCCGTATCACAACCCCAAGGCGCAATGGGCTGCCTACCTCGTGTTCTTCGTGGTTCTGGCCTGCGTCCCGTTGATGGTCGAGAACACGTTCACGGTGAACCTTCTCGCGCGCTTTCTCGTGCTCGGCATGCTCGCCTTGTCGGTGAGTCTGGTGTGGGGCTACGGCGGCATCCTGAGTCTCGGCCAGGGCATCGCGTTCGGCCTCGCCGCCTACGGGATGGGCATGACGATGCAGATGCAGGCGCAGGACCCGGAGAGCATGCCCATCCCCAGTTTCATGCTCACCAACGAGCTGACTGAACTGCCGGCGCTCTGGGAACCCTTCTGGCATGCACCCACCGGCATCGCCCTGGCCCTGATCGTCCCGACGCTCTTCTTCGCGGCACTCGGCACGATCATGTTCCAGGCGCGGGTGGCCGGCGTGTTCGTCGCGATCGTGACCCTCGCGATGTTGTCCGCCTGGTACAGCATGGCCTTCGACATGCAGCCCTACACGGCAGGCTTCAACGGCATCTCGCCCCCGAATCCACTGCAACTCGGCGAGTACTCGATCGACCCCTACAGCGCCACGGCCTACTGGATCGCGCTCGCGTGCCTGACAGTGCTCACCTTGGGGCTCAAGGCGCTGCTGCACAGCAAGTTCGGTCTCATCATCCAGGCCGTCCGGGAGGACCCGGAACGCGCACGCTTCCTGGGCTACAGCGTCGCCGCCTACCAGGTATCTGTCTTCACGCTCTCCGGCTTCGTCGCTGCCGTGGCAGGGGTGCTGTGGGTCATGATCGTCCAGTACGTGTCGCCGACCGCACTCGAAGTCTCGTTCAGCGTGACCATGGTGATATGGGCTGCCGTCGGCGGACGCATGTCGCTCATCGGCGCCATCATCGGTGCGTTCCTGGTGAACGGCATGCAGAGCTTCCTGGGCGACGAGCTGCTCTACGGCTTCCTGCTCGTGCTGGGTGGCCTCTTCATCGTGATCGTGCGGTTCCTCCCGAACGGACTCGCGGGCCTCCTCGAATCCGTGCTCGGCCGCTTCGGAAAGCGTGCTGCGCCCTCCGACGCGGGAGGGCCGGTCTGATGGCGCTGCTCGAACTGAAGGGCGTCACCAAGGCCTACGACCAGCTCAAGGTCGTCGACAACTTCGATCTGAAGGTGCATCGCGGCGAACTGCGGTGCCTGCTCGGACCCAACGGTGCCGGCAAGACCACCACCATCGACCTCATCACGGGTCGCCAGAAGATCTCCGGTGGCGTGATCTCCCTGGAAGGCAACGTCATCACGCACTGGCCCGAGCACATGCGGGTGCGGGCGGGCCTGTCGCGGAAGTTCCAGGTGCCTGCCGTGTTCAAGGGTCTCACCGTGCGCCAGAACCTCGAGGCCGCCTTCACCCGGCACACGAACCCGGTGCGCAACATGTTCGTGTTCCGCGACCGTGAAGCCCGTGAGCGCGTGGAGGAAGTGGCGCTTCGCGTGAACCTCGCCAGCCGCCTCGGCGTGCGTGCCGACTTTCTCTCGCACGGCGAAACGCAGTGGCTGGAGATCGGCATGGTGCTCACGCAGAACCCGCGCATCCTGCTCATGGACGAGCCCACCGCCGGCATGACGGTGCAGGAGACCCATCGCACGGGCGAGATCTTCAACACCCTGAAGGGCACGCACACGCTGCTCGTCGTGGAGCACGACATGGGTTTCGTGCGCCAGATCGCCGACCGCGTCACCGTCATGCACATGGGTCGCTTCCTCGCCGAAGGCACGATCGAGGAGATCGAACGCAACGAGGACGTGAAGCGCGTCTACCTCGGAGGGGGCAAGCACCATGCTCACGCTTGAGCACGTCACCTCGTACTACGGCAACACGCCCATCCTCCAGGACGTTTCGTTCACCTTGAACGAGGGCGACCTGCTGTCGGTGGTCGGCCGCAACGGTGTCGGCAAGACGACACTCGCACGGACCATCATGGGCCTCACGACGCGCACGACAGGCGCCATCCGCGTTCGCGACGTCGACCTGTCCACGTTGCCCACGCACCAGCGCGCCGCTTCCGGCATCGGCTACATCCCACAGGGCCGGGGCATCCTCCCGAAGTTCTCCGTGCGCGAGAACATCCTGCTCGGCACCTTCGCGCGGAAGGATCGCGCCGAGCAGGTGCCGCCGAACGTACTGGAACTGTTTCCCTATCTCGCAGACAACCTCGACAAGCGTGCCGGGACACTCTCCGGTGGCCAGGCCCAGCAGCTCGCCATCGCGCGCGCGCTCGCCACGGATCCGAAGCTGCTGATCCTCGACGAGCCCACGGAAGGCATCCAGCCCAACATCGTCGAGCAGATCCAGGAACTCGTGATCCGGCTCAACCGCGAGCTCGGACTCACGGTGATCCTCGTCGAGCAGAACGTCGAGTTCGCGAAGGAGGCCGGCACCCGGTTCCTGATCATGGACAAGGGCGCGATCGCCGCGGAGGGGAGCATCGATGCACTCACCGATGCGCTCATCGACCGCCACCTGACGATCTAGCCATGGGTGCCTATTCGCTCGTCAGTCTTCCCGCCTCACCGCCCGTCGGACGCACGCCATGTGCGCTCCGCAGGCGCTCCAGCTCCGTCCGACGTCAGCGCCTGCGCGCCGGATCGACGGAACACCACGGCCTGCGTGCCCGCGCGCATCGCCCGTCCGACCCAGTCAATCCATCCAAGCCATGAGGAGGTAGCGATGATTTCGATCCCCCGCAAGGGAACGCCGGAGTACGACCGGCTTGTCAAGGAACACAAGGCCTGCATCGATTCCATGAAGGGCGTCGCAGGTTGCTCGATCCTGCGCTGCGCCACACCCGGCGACACCACCGAGATCTCCGGTGGCATCCACGAGGACTTCCTGCTGAATCGCGTGCTCCTGCGCATGCGTGCGCTGCCCGCCAAGGGAAAGCTCGTCGTCATCTGCACGAAGGTCGAGAAGGAATGGCGCATCGGCCGCCTGTCGGGTATCCGCGGCGTGCCGCCGGTGTTCGTCGACGACCGCACGTTCAGCGACGAACAGGAGGTGCAGCACGAGATCTTCCTGATGCGTCTCGAAGAGATGGCCGAGTCGGATGGCATGCCGGAGCACTTCCACGAGGGCTGGAAGCGCCGCGCCGACAACTGGACCGCGACTTGACCACCCGCGCGGACGCCATCCACACCATCACAAAGGAGACACAGCGATGATGCGACTCACAGGGTACGCGGACAAATTCGGCGTACACCCCGGCGAAACGATCAAGTTCTACGTGAACTGCGACGGCCCGAAGAAGTACAAGGCCGAGATCGTGAAGATGATCAACGGCGACACCAACCCGCGCGGCCCCGGCTTCATCGAGAAGCCGGTGAGCGTCTCGGTCAACGGCGAGTATCCGGGCAAGAAGCAGGTGATCCAGAGCGGGTCCTACGGCTTCGTCACCGACAACGCCAACTTCCGCGTCGAGAGCTTCACGCTGCAGTGCTGGGTCTGGCCGACCACACCGAAGACGCATCCGAAGTACTGGAAGCATGGCGCCCAAGGCCTGCTCTCCAAGTGGACCCCGGCCGACGGCGGCTACGGACTCTTCATCAACGAAGACGGCTGCCCCGAGCTTCGGATCAACGGTGAACGCGTCACCACGGGCGCTCCGCTGCGCGATCACGCCTGGCACTTCCTCGCGGCCACCTTCGATGCGAAGACCGGCGAGGCCGTGCTCTATCACGAGCCCCAGATCACCTACGCGCTCGACCCCGAGATCCCGCCGGCGGTGCGCACCGTGCGCGAGAAGATCCGCCAGAGCGCTGCACCGTTCGTGATCGCCGGCTACACCGGCGCGATCGACGGCGGTCCCCTCGCGGCCTCCTCGCTTCCGAAGGGCATGCTGATCTCCGGGCACTACAACGGCAAGATCGACAGCCCGCGCGTGTGCAACCGCGCGCTCTCGCGCGTCGAGATCGAGACCATGAAGCAGGGTGCCCAGACCGGCGGTGACGAGCGCCGTGGCAGCGGCCCGACGCCGAAGCTGTCGGAATGCCTCGTCGCCTCGTGGGACTTCGGCGCCGGCATCGACACGATCTACGCGCACGACAAGGGCCCGTACCTGCACCACGCCCGCATCGCGAACTGCCCCACGCGCGCCATGACCGGCTACAACTGGGACGGCCACAGCTTCGACTGGAAACATGCGAAGAACGAGTACGGTGCGATCCACTTCCACGATGACGACGTCGACGATGCCCGCTGGGATGTCGACTTCGCGTGGGACGTCCCCGCGGATCTGAAGAGCGCCTGCTACGCCGCAAAGCTCACGACTGCGGAAGGCGACGAGGACTACATCCCGTTCTTCGTCGTGCCACACGTCGGCAAGGAGACGGCCAAGATCGCGGTGATGATTCCGACGATCAGCTACATGGCGTACGCCAACGAACACCTGGCGAACAACGCCGGCGGCGCAGAATTGCTCGTGTACCGCGTGCCGATCATGCAGCACCAGAACATGTTCCTTTCGGAGCACCGCGAGTACGGCGGCTCGATCTACGACACGCACACCGACGGTAGCGGCCTGTGCCTCTCGACGCGGCTGCGGCCCATCCTCAGCGTGCGTCCGAAGTACGACCACTTCCTGATGCAGGCGCCGTGGCAGTACCCCGCCGACCTCCACCTCATCTACTGGCTGGAAGTGAACGGGTACAACTACGACGTGATCACCGACGAGGACGTGAACTACGACGGCCTCGCGCGGCTGAAGGGCTACAACGTGGTGATCACGGGCTCGCATCCGGAGCACAACTCCGGTCCGCAGCTCGATGCGCTCCACAACTACACGCAGCAGGGCGGACGCCTGATGTACATGGGCGCGGACGGCTGGTATTGGGTGCACTCGTTCCATCCCGCCTACGACCATCTCGGCCGCGGGATCATCACCGAGATGCGCCGTTGCGAATCCGGCATCCGCACCTGGCGCGCCGACCCGGGCGAGTACTACCACCAGTCCACCGGTGAGCTGGGCGGGATGTGGCGCTATCGCGGCCGCTACCTGCACACGGTCGCCGGCACGGGCATGTCTTCCGAAGGCTTCGACATCTCCACGTGGTACAGCCGCACACCCGAGAGCAACGACCCACGCGTCGCGTGGGCCTTCGAGGGCATCGGCTACGACGAGAAGCTGGGCAACTTCGGTCTCGTCGGCGGCGGCGCCGCGGGCACGGAACTGGACATCGTCGACACGATGCTCGGCTCTCCGCCCCACACGCTGGTCGTCGCCACGTCGGCGGGTCGCCACACGGAAGGCTATCTGCTCGTGATGGAGGACTTCGGCTTCAACCAGCAGGGTCTGGACGGCACGCAGCATCCGCGTATTCGTTCGGACATCGCGTATCACGAGACGCCCAACGGCGGCGGGTGCTTCGCGTTCAGCTCCATCGCGTTCTGCGGCTCGCTTCCGTGGAACAACGGGGATCCCGCGAAGAACAACATCTCGCGCCTCGTGAAGAACGTGCTCGACCGCTTCATGAAGGACGGTCCGCTGCCGCCTCCGCCCGCCGACGCCTACAAGCATCGCGGTCGGGCCGACTACGATCCGCCCGGCAACAAGGTGTCGACCGCACGCGGCGTGTAAGAACCCGCTGTGATCGCCAGCCTGCAGCACGGCCGAGGGCAGCAGGATCGCCCCCGGCCACCGTGCGGCGGCGCCGGAAACACGGTGCCGCCGCACCCCCATTCCATGGAGAGTGACCGATGAGTGCGCAACCCATCCTCGGCTTCTTCGAGGGCCACCGGGACCTCCGGGCGCCGGCGCTCTACACAGCGGCGCGAGCCGACTTCGGCCAGGCCACGCTGCTGCCGCGCCTCGCGTACCGTTCGAAGGCGTTCGCGGATCTCGAGGACGAGTCCGTGTGGACCCGCGGATGGATCTGCGTCGGCCATCACGACCGCATCCCCGCCATCGGTGATCTGCTGCCGCACACCGTGGGCAACCACGGCGTCCACGTGCTCCGTCGTCCGGACGGAGGTCTCGCGGCCCACTTCAACTTCGCCCAGCACGGCGGCTGCAGGTTCGTGCCGCACCAATGCCAGACCGGCAAGAAGACCTCCTGCTTCTACACGTCGTGCGGACACTCCCGTGATCGGGATGTGATCGCCGCCGCCCCCGACGGGAACGACGTTCCCGAGATGTACATGTTCATCGGGAACAACCCGAACAAGCTGGTGCCGATCCGCGTCGCCGCGATCGGCACGCTGACCTTCGTGAATCTCGACGCGGGCGATGATCTTCCCGATGCCTCGTTCGCCGAGTACGCGGCGCCACTGCGGGCCCTGGTGGAGGGCGATCTCGTCCGCATCGGACGCTTCCAGGCCGAAGGGCGCTTCAACTGGAAGCTCCTCGGCAAGGTCGCGACCGATGCCGCGAACGCGACGCCGTCGATGCTGATGTCGGAAGAAGAACCGGCCGGGTTCTCGGCATCGGACGCTGCCGATGCCGCAGGGGCGCCCCTCGGCGTCGCATGGATCTTCCCGAACCTGCTGATCCGCGTGTTCCACGACGTCGTGATGACCAGCATCGTGCAGCCCACCGGCCTCACCGAGACGCTGGAGACCTGTGACGTCTTCGCGCGGACGGTGCCCGATGACATCGAGTCCTGCATTGCACAGCTGACCGAGCTGGTCCGCCGCGATCAAGGTGAAGCCGAATCCTTGCACCGGACCCTCGCAGGCGCAGCGAACCCCTCCCCTTTCATCCCGCAGGCCGTGGACGACTCGCCCGCGCCGCGCGAGGAGAACCCGCTCGCGTGGAGCTTCCAGCAGATGCTCATCGCGCGCGTGCTCGCCCGCCACACGTACATCGACCAGCCGCTGTACGGCCGGCCTGGCAGATCGCTGAACGCGGGCGTGAACGCCTGAGCTGGCGCACCTGCGCGCGCGCGGAACAACCAACCTTCAGTACGAGGAGAACTCACGATGAATGCCAACGAAGCCTTCGAAAAGTACCGCCAGGGTGACTACGCCGGTGCGTTGTCGTGCTGGCTCCCACTCGCGGAGGCGGGCGACACCGACAGCCAGGCCTGGATCGGGACGCTGTACGAGAACGGCCAGGGTGTCGACGTCAGCGATGCCGAAGCCTTTCAGTGGTATCTGCGTTCTGCCCAGGGCGGCAACTGCCTCGCCCAGAACAACGTCGGCGCGATGTACGGGCTCGGCAAAGGCGTCGCTCAGGACTTCACCGAGGCGGCTAGATGGCTCGAACGCGCAGCGGAACAGGGCGACACGCACGCGATGTTCAACCTCGCCGTGCTGTGCGCGAAGGGCAAGGGCGTGCCGCAGGACATGGATCGCGCGCTCATGTGGTACACGCGAGCCGGCGAGTGCGGCCATGCGCCAGCGCAGGCAAGGCTCGGATACCTCTACTGCGGCAACGACGGCGTAACGAAGGACCGCGTGACGGCCTTCGTATGGCTGACGCTCGCGAGCCAGCACGGCGCCGGAAATGCGCTGAACGCGCTGGAGCCACTCGTGGAGCAGATGTCATCGGAAGAGAAGCAGGAGGCACAGCACCGGCTGGCGGCCTTCCGCGGCCAACGCGCGTTGGATGCGGCAGCGACGGGTACGGGAATGCGGCACTGACGCACAGCGAAGTAGCAGTTGGTCCGGTCGAAGCGATCCGGTGCATCGATCGCGCCTGCAGATCCCAGTGTGCCGTTGTAGGAGGGGCCCATGGCCCCGAAAGCGGTCGATGCAGGCAAACGCTCCACCCGGAACCATCGCTGTCGCGGGCATGGCCCGCTCCTACAAAATCATCACCCAATGTGCCGTTGTAGGAGGGGCCCATGGCCCCGAAAGCGGTTGGTGCAGGGAAACGCTTCACCCGGAACCATCGCTTTCGCGGGCATGGCCCGCTCCTACAAAATCATCACTCAGTGTGCCGTTGTAGGAGGGGCCCACGGCCCCGAAAGCAGTCGATGCAAGGAAACGCCCCACCCGGAACCATCGCTGTCGCGGGCATGGCCCGCTCCTACAAAATCATCACCCAGTGTGCCGTTGTAGGAGGGGCCCATGGCCCCGAAAGCGGTTGGTGCAGGGAAACGCTTCACCCGGAACCATCGCTGTCGCGGGCATGGCCCGCTCCTACAAAATCATCACTCAGTGTGCCGTTGTAGGAGGGGCCCATGGCCCCGAAAGCGGTTGATGCAGGGAAACGCTTCACCCGGAACCATCGCTGTCGCGGGCATGGCCCGCTCCTACAAAATCATCACCTGGAGTGCCGTTGTAGGAGGGGCCCATGGCCCCGAAAGCGGTTGATGCAAGTAAACGCTTCACCCGGAACCATCGCTGTCGCGGGCATGACCCGCTCCTACAAAATCATCACCTGGAGTGCCGTTGTAGGAGGGGCCCATGGCCACGAAAGCGGTTGATGCAGGGCAGCGTTTCACCCGGAACCATCGTTGTCGCTCACATGGCCCGCGCCGGCAGTTCGTGGAGCATCCACCGGCATCACGCAAACACCACCGTCTTCTGGCCATTGAGGATCACGCGATCCTCGATGTGATATCGCACGGCCCGCGACAGGACGCGGCGTTCGATGTCGCGACCCTTCCGCACGAGATCGTCCGGGGAGTCGTCGTGCGACACCCGTTCCACGTCCTGATCGATGATGGGGCCTTCGTCGAGATCCGGGGTCACGTAGTGCGCCGTGGCGCCGATCAGCTTCACGCCGCGCGCATGCGCCTGGTGATACGGTCGCGCACCCTTGAACCCTGGCAGGAACGAATGGTGGATGTTGATGCACCGGCCACTCAGCTTCGCGGAGAGACCGTCCGACAGCACCTGCATGTAGCGCGCGAGCACGACCACTTCGCTGCGGGTCTGGACGATCAGTTCCCAGATGCGCGCCTCCTGCTCCATCTTCGTCTCGGGCGTCACCGGCAGGTGGTGGAACGGAACATCCTCGAACGCGATGTGCGGATGCGCCTCACGCGGATGGTTCGACACGATGGCCGTGAGGTCCATCGGCAGCTCACCGATACGTCGGCGGTACAGCAGATCCACGAGGCAGTGGTCGAGCTTCGACACCAGGATCATCACGCGCCGACGGTCCGACCGCGCGCGCAGCGTCCACTGCATGTCGAACGTCTCGGCGATCGGGACGAAGTTCGCCGTGAGATCCGCAGCCGACACCCCGGGCCTGACCGTGTTGAGGACGAGGCGCATGAAGAAGCGCCCGCTGTGGGTCTCGTCGAACTGGCGCGCGTCCAGGATGTTGCAGCCCGCTTCGAATAGGAATGTCGATACCGCGGCGACGATGCCCGGCCGGTTGGGGCAGGACAGTTTCAGGGTGAAGGTGTCTTCGGACATGCTGGGGACTCGACAGGACGCCGCGCGGTCCGCTGACCGGTGGCGTAGGACGGTGGATCGGGAAGGAGATGCCCGGCGACGGCCCCGCTCATTCGAGCTCGCCGGCACCGTAGACGATCATCGAGAGCAGTCGGATCGGAACCTCGAGCAGGCGCTCCGGACCATGCGGGATGTCGCCGCGGAACGTGAGCGAATCACCCGGTTCCATCAGGTACGTGTGACGACCGTGGCGGTACTCGATGCGACCCTGCAGGAGGTGGATGAACTCGGTGCCAGGGTGCTCGAAGCTGGGGAACACTTCCGTCTCGTCGTTCATGGTGACGAGGAAGGGCTCGAAGCTGCGGCGCGGCCCCTTGTCGTACGCGAGCAGGTTGTACGTGTAGCCACGCTGGGTGCCGCCCCGGACGACCTCCATCCCTTCGTCGCTGCGCACGAGTCGGGCGCCACCTGCCGGCAGGTCGTAGGCGCGGAAGAGATCACCGACGGGAACCCCGAGAGCGCGGGCCACGCGTTCGAGCGTGTCGAGGCTCATGGCCGCCTGGCCGTTCTCGATCTTGGAGAGCATGCCCTGGCTGATGCCGGCCTGCGTGGCCACTTCGCCGATGGTGAGGTGATTCTTGTAGCGGTACGCGCGGATCGTGTTACCGAGGTGACGCTCCATCGAGCGCTCGCCGTTGCCGCCGGGCTTGCGCTGATCGACGCTCACCGGTCACCCCGCGCGCAGCCTGTGCGCCACGCCGTTGCGCCCGCGGTCAGCCTCGCCTGCGGTGCCTTGCGCCGTCCCATCGTCGCAATCCGCGCGCGTGGCCGTTCGCGGACATGGATCAGAGGTTGCCCACGCCGGGCACCCAGTTCGTGCCGGCGAGCGGCAGCTTCGCCATGGCTGCAGCCTCGATCGTGAGTGCGACGAGGTCCTCACGTTCGAGGTGATGCACGTTCGACTTGCCACACGCGCGCGCCACGGTCGTCAGCTCCATGGTCATCGTCTTGAAGTAGTTCTTCAGATGGCGCGCGGCCATCATCGGATCGAGGCGCAGCTCAAGCTCGGCATCCTGCGTCGTGATGCCGACCGGACACTTGCCCGTGTGACAGTGATGGCAGAAGCCGGGGGCGGTGCCGATGGCGGCGTAGTCCGCGGTCGCATCATGATGTGCGCCACCGCCGAACCACGAGCTGCCGTTGCAGCCCATCGCCATCAACGCGCCCTGCCCGATCGACACGGCGTCGGCGCCCATCGCGAGCGCCTTGGCCACGTCGGCACCGGTGCGGATGCCCCCGGAGACGATGAGCTGCACCTTGCCGCGCATGTCCATCTCTTCCAGCGCCTCGACGGCCTGGCGCAGCGCTGCCAGCGTCGGGATGCCCACGTGCTCGATGAAGACCGTCTGCGTCGCAGCGGTACCGCCCTGCATGCCGTCCACCACGACGACGTCGGCACCGGAATGCACCGCGAGCTTCACGTCGTTGTAGGTCCGCGTGGCGCCCACCTTCACGTAGACCGGCTTCTCCCAGTCGGTGATCTCGCGCAGTTCCTCGATCTTGATGGCGAGATCGTCGGGACCGGTCCAGTCGGGATGCCGGCAGGCGGAGCGCTGGTCGATGCCCTCCGGCAGCGTGCGCATCTTCGCGACGCGCGGGTTCACCTTCTGCCCGAGCAGCATGCCGCCACCGCCGGGCTTGGCACCCTGTCCGATCACCACCTCGATGGCATCCGCGCTGCGGAGATCATCGGGATTGAAGCCGTAGCGGGACGGCAGGCACTGGTAGACGAGCGTCTTCGAAGAGCGCCGTTCCTCCTGCGTCATGCCGCCGTCGCCCGTGGTCGTGGACGTGCCGAGCTCCGTGGCTGCACGCCCGAGCGCCTCCTTCACGCGCGCCGACAGCGAGCCGAAGCTCATGCCCGCGAACGTGATGGGCGTGTCGAGGACGATCGGCTTCTTCGCGTAGCGCGTGCCGAGCACGGTCTTCGTCGTGCACTTCTCGCGATAGCCTTCCAGCGGATACCGGGAGGCCGAGCCCGCGAGGAACACGAGGTCGTCGAAGCTCGGCAGATGGCGCTTCGCGCCGAGCCCGCGGATCTCGTAGAGACCGTGGGCCGCCGCGCCGCGGATGTAGTCGAGGACCTTGCGGTCGTAGCCTGCGCTCTCCTCGCGGGAGAGAGGACGATCGGGATGGGATGCGCTCATGGTCGGTGCTCTCCGGGACGGACCCGTGATCAGTACTCCTGGTCCGCGTCGGCGTTCCAGTGATAGAGGCTGCGGGCCGAAGCCACGCGCTTGAACTCGGAAGGGGCGTACGGGAAGCCGGCGCGGCCGAGCAGTTCGGCGACGGCCGCGAGGTCAGCGGCGGTCATCGGCTCCTCGCGCGCGTCGGCGCCCAGCGACTTGATGCGGCCGCGCACGTAGATCACGGCTTCGTAGAGCGAGTCACCCAGGGCGTCGCCCGCATCCCCGCACACGACGAGCCGGCCGGCCTGCGCCATGAACGCGGAGTAGTTGCCGATGCTGCCGCCCACCACGATGTCGATGCCCTTCATCGAGATGCCGCAACGCAGGCTCGCGTCGCCCTCGATGATCAGCGTGCCGCCGTGCCCTGTGGCGCCGGCGGCTTCGGACGCGAAGCCCTTCACGCGGACGGTGCCCGACATCATGTTCTCGGCGACGCCCCAGCCCACGTTGCCGTGGACGGTGATGTTCGCGTGCTTGTTCATCCCCGCGAGGTAGTAGCCGCCGTGGCCGAGGACTTCGACGTCCACCGGATGGTCGATGCCCACGGCGATCGCGTGGCGGCCACCGGGATTCTCGACGTCGACACGCGTCACACCGCTGCCGGGCAGCTCGCGGTGGAGGAAGTGGTTCAGGTCGCGCACGGTCCCGTGCGCGAGGTCGAAGCGGCGCGTTGCAACGGCCGCGCGGTCGGCGGTCACACTTTCCACGAATAGATCTCCTCGGGCATGGGCTCGAACAGCTTCGCGTGATCGATGCCGGGCAGGTGGGCCAGGGCACGGAACTCGGAGGCCACGGCCACGTAGTCGTCGGTCTCCGCCACGATGGCGGGCTTGCAGGCGAACGCATCGCGCACCAGTGCCAGCTTGTCGCCGGTGCCGATGAGGAACGTGTAGAAGCCGTCCAGCTCCTCGAAACCCTTCTGCAGCGCGGTCTCGAGGTCATCGCCTTCGCGCATGCGCCACTCGAGGTAGCGACAAGCGGCCTCGGTGTCGTTGTCGGTCTCGAAGCGGATGCCGTGATGCTCCAGCTTGCGACGGATCATGTACGGATTCGAGATGGTGCCGTTGTGCACGAGACAGAAGTCCTCGCCGGCGGTGAACGGGTGGGCGCGATCGGGCGTCACGGCGGACTCCGTCGCCATCCGCGTGTGGCCGACGAGGTGCGTGCCCGTCAGCGACGAGAAGTCGTAGCGGTCTGCCACGGCCGCCGGATGCCCGATGTCCTTGTAGATGTCCATCGCACGCCCGGCCGCCAGCATGTGCAGCTGGGGAAAGGTCTCCGCGAGCCAGGGCTTCACCCGCGCGGCGGACTCGTCGCATTCGAGCACCGCGTGGTTGCCGCAGATGTCGATCGACGCATGCGTGCCGAAATGCTGGATGAACGCCGCCTCGAAGCCCGCCCAGTCGTAGCTCCACGAGGGGGCGTACAGGCTGAACTTCCGACGATCGGCGCCGATCGGCCCGGTGAAGACGGCGAGGCCGGCCGACTCCGGACCGCGCGCAGCCATCTCCACCATCATCGGCACCATCAGCCGCCCGAGCGACTCACGCAGCTCGGGCTTCTTCACGAGAAGTCCCACGATTCCACACATGTCTCACGCTCCATTGCACCGGCCGCTCACGGCCGGCGCGATCAGAAGAACTCCAGGTACCGCTCCACTTCCCAGGCGGACACGTGCCGCTGGTACTCGATCCATTCCATGCGCTTCAGCCGGATGAACTCGGCCGCGAGGTCCTTCCCGACCGCGTCGACGATCACCGGATCGGCTTCGAACTCGTTCAGTGCTTCACCGAGGTTCTGCGGCAGTACACCGATGCCCGCCTTCTCCAACTGCTCGGGCGACCATTCGTAGAGGTTGGTGTTGTTCGGCTCACCGGGATCCAGTTCGCGGGCGATGCCGTCCATGCCCGCCGCCAGGATCGCGATGGTGGCGAGATACGGGTTCACTGCGCCGTCGGGGAGACGCATCTCCAGCCGGCCGTAGGGCACGCGCACCATGCACGTCCGGTTGTTGTTGCCGTACGTGATGTAGGCCGGCGCCCATGTGGCACCCGACAGGGCACGGCCCACGACGAGGCGCTTGTAGGAGTTCACCGTCGGCGCGCACAGCGCGGTGAGGCCGCGGGCATGGGCGAGCAGACCGCCGAGGAACTGGTAACCCATCTTCGAGAGGCCCAGACCGCGCGGATCGGAGGCGTCGTGAAAGAGGTTCTTCGACGTCGCATTGCCGATGGAGAGATGGAAGTGCGTCCCCGTTCCGGTGCGGTTCGAGAAGGGCTTCGGCATGAACGTGGCGACGAGCCCCAGCTTGTGTGCGATCTCGGAGGCCGCCATGCGGATGAAGATCAACCGGTCCGCCGACTTCATCGCGTCGCCGAAGGTGTAGTTCACCTCGAACTGGCCGTTCGCATCCTCGTGGTCGATCTCGTACACGTCGATGTCGACCGCGCGCGCCGACTGCGTGAGCTGGTCGAGGAACTCGGACTGCCGCGCGAGGCCCTTGTAGTCGTAGCAGGGCTTCTCGAGCGTATCGGTGTCGTCGCCGGGCACGATGCGCCCGTCCGGACCGCGCTTCAGCAACATGAACTCCGGCTCGATGCCGGTGAAGAGCGTCATGCCCTTGTCGGCGAGCGCGTCGAGTTGGCGCTTCAACGCCGTGCGGCAATCGAACGCGTAGGGCTTGCCATTCACGTGGCCCCAGGTGCACATGCGGGCGTAGCCGGGCATCCACGGGATGGGCGTCAGCGTATCGAGATCCCCGACCGCCATGTAGTCGGGGCCGTGGGGGCCCATGCCGAACCCCCAAAGGGCAAAACCGGCGAATCCGGCGCCATCCTTCAGCACCATCTCCAGGTGCTCCGCGGGCACCGCCTTGGCCTTCGCGGCGCCGTGAATGTCGACGAACTGGGCAAGGATGTATCGGATCCCGTGCTTCTCGAAGAACTGCTTCGCCTCTGCTGGCGTCATGGCCTCCCTCCTTGCGTACCTGCAACTGGTTGCGAGATATCTCCGTGAAGCACGCGGACGCCCATCGGCCCGCCGCCATGTTCGGCGGCGATGCTCGTGAGCGTCTCCCATAGATACGGACCCGAGGTGCCATCGCACCACACGCGCCAGCAAGGCCGGCCCTGCACGTCGTGGCGCAGCACCGTGACCCCGACCCCGACCATCGTCGTGAGGGTGACGATGCGCGCCTCCAACGGGTCGAGTGCGAACGGGACGGTGCAGGTCTCGGCGAAGAGATCGGGCGCGTTGGCGCCGCAGATGTCGATCGCGCAGTCCTGGCGGGGCACCGGATAGACGCCGGGGACCGTGGTGCGCAGCGCGGCGGCGAGGCGCACCACGGGGCCACCGGCCCAGCCGTCCTCGATCAGGAACTCGGTGCGCGCGAGTCGCGCGACGAGGCCGCCTTCGGGAAGCGGGAGCCAGCGATTGAAGCCCTGCGGGACGGGCACTCCCTGCCCCTCGAGCCATTGGACGGCGCCGGGGCCCTTGAGACCGGTGCGCACGAGGGACGAGACATCGGTGAGCGCGAGCGTGTCGGCTTTGGCGGCATTCTCGTCACGCAGTCGCAACGCGACGCGCATGCCGGCGTGCTCGCCCCACTCGGGTGAGTGCGCCTCGAGGGCAGTGAAGATCGGGCTGGTACGCAGTGCGGCCATGGCGTCAGTCCGGGAGCTTCTGCCGGTCGCCGGCAGGATCGTAGAAGGGAAGCGGCACGACCCGCGCCGCGGCGTAGGCGTTGTCGACGCGGATCGGCAGCGCGGTGCCTTCCGCGGTGATGTCGGGGGCGACGAGCGCGAGGCCCACGTGGTGGCCGAGCGCTTCGCTGAAGCCGATGCTCGTGACGCGCCCCTTGATGGCGCCGTCGATGATCACGAGGTGGCATTCCTTCGGCACCACCGACGCACCGGGCTCCAGCGCGAACCCGACGAGCTTCTGGCGCGGCCCGCGCTTCTTCAGGATGGCGAGGCTGCGCTGACCCACGAAGAAGGGCTTGTCCATCTTCACCGCCCATTCGAGTGCGGCCTCGTCGGGCGTCGTGAGTCCGTCGGTGTCCTGACCCACGATGATGTGTCCCTTCTCGAGCCGCAGCATGCGCTGGGCCTCGACGCCGAACGGGCGGATGCCCTCGGCGCGCCCGGCTTCCATGATGGCGTCCCACACGTGCAGCGCGTACTCGGCGGGCACGTGGATCTCGTAGCCGGTCTCGCCCACGAACCCCACGCGCATCAGGCGCACCGGCGCGCCGGCCACTTCCGTCTCGCGGAGCCCGAGGTAGGGAAACGCGGCGTGCGTGAGATCGACGCTGGTGAGGCGTCCGAGCACCGCGCGCGAATGCGGCCCCGCGAGGTTCAGCGCCGCGAAGGCACCGGTCGCGTTGACGATGCCGATCTCCATGTTCCATTCGGCGTTCAGCCGCTGCAGTTCACGGTAGACGGTCGCCGAGCCCGTCGTGGTCGTCGTGAAGTAGAAGTGCTCGTCGGAGAGGCGCGCGATCACCCCGTCGTCGATGACGACGCCGGACTCGTCGACCATCACGCCGTAGCGCGTCATGCCGGGCTTCAGCCCCGCGAACTTGCCGACGTACACGCGCTCGAGGAACTTCGCCGCGTCGGGCCCGCGCAGTTCGAGCTTGCCCAGCGTTCCCACATCGATGAGGCCGACGCCCGAGCGCACGGCGCGGACCTCGGCGCGGATGCAGGCCTCGCGCGATTCACCGGCGACTTCGTAGTACTCGGGACGCAGCCAGATGCCCGCCTGCATCCACTTCGCGCCGAGCGCGACGTGACGCGGGTGGAAGGGTGTCTCGCGGTGCGGATGGAAACCGCGCCCTGCGAGGTGCGACAGCGGCACGGGATGGAAGAACGGCCGCGCGGTCGTCGTGCCCACCTCGCCGGGCTGCATCCCGCGCAGCTTCGCGAGGATTCGGATCGCGTTCATGTTCGAGTGCTTTCCCTGCGACGGCCCCATGCCGACGGTGGAGTAGCGCTTCAGCAGCTCGATGTTGTCGAAGCCTTCCTGCACGGCATTCGCGAAGTCCTTCGTCTGCAGATCCTCGTCGAAATCGACGAAGTCCTTGCCGGACGGATGCGAGACGAACGGCCACGGGTGGGACGGTGCAACGGTCTCGGCTGGCACGACGGGCATCGGCCCTTCGACGGTACGGCCGGCGTGTCGCGCGGCTTCGAGTCCGGCGCGCGTGCCGTCGAGGAAACGCGCCTCGATGTCATGGACGCCGTTCACGCGACCGGCAGCGAAGATGCCGTCGCCGAGTCTCTCCGGGACGAACTGCTGCGTGACCGGATCGAAGCGCATCCGCGTGCCCGCCTGATAGAGCATGGCCGCCGCGGGGGCCCAGCCGACGCTCATCACGAGTCCGTCGCACGGAATGCGGGTGACCTTGCCGGTGACGGCGTTCCCCGCAGCGTCGAGCGGGCACACCAACGCCGCCGCCAGGCGGTCGCCCTCGGCCACGGCTTCGTAGACGCCATGACCTGCGAGGACGCGCACTCCGTGGTCCCGGACCGCACCGCCGAACGGGCCAGGCTCGCCGGCGGGCCGCAGGTCCACGACGGCCGCGACGGTGACGCCGGCCGCGAGCAGGTCGAGCACGGCGCGATAGCCGTCCGCGTTGCCGACGAGCGCCACGGCGGTGTTCATGGGCTTCACGGCATGGCGATAGACCAGCCGCTGCGCGGCGGACGCGAGCATCACGCCGGGAACATCGTTACCGCGGAAGACCGCGGGCTGCTCGAACACGCCACCCGCCACGACGACGGCGCGGGCGCGCAGCTTCGTCATGCGGGTCGCGTCGATGAGCGGCACCCAGTGATCGGTGTACCACCCGGCCGCAAGCGTGGCGGGTCGCAATGACACGTTCGGCATCGCGCGAAGCTCCACCTCCAACGCGCGCAGCCGGTCGAGCGTCGCGGCGGCGCCGCCCCGCTGATACACGAGGCTGCCACCGATGCGGGCGTTCTCGTCGACGACGACAACCTGCGCGCCGGTGCGGGCGGCGGCGAGCGCGGCGGAAAGCCCCGACGGACCGGCACCGACCACGAGAACGTCGGCGTAGTCGTAACGCTTCGGAGTGCGGATGTGGGGCGTGGAGAAGTCGAGCCGACCGAGACCGGTGAGCCGTCGGAAGACGCGCTCCCAGAAGGCCGCAAGCGCCTTCGGACGATGGAACGCCTTGTAGTAGAAGCCGACCGGGAGGAAACGACCGAGCGAATTCAGGATGCGAAGGCGGTCGGACGCCACGCCGCCTTGCGTGTTGATCGCGTCCAGCACCATGCCGTCGACGAGCGCTTCCACGTCGGCGCGCGTGTTGAGCTTCTGCCCCCACTGCACCATCGCGTTGACGTCGTGGTTCGCGGCGGAGAGCAGGCCGCGCGGCCGGTGGTACTTGAAACTGCGGCCGAGGGTGCGAACGCCGGCAGCCCACAGGGCACTCGCCGGGGTGTCACCCGCAAAGCCCGTGAAATCGCCGCCCTCGAACCGGAAGCCGAGGGACTTCTTGCGGTCGATCCATTCGCCGTCGACCGGCGGCAGGCGCGTCGTCATGGCGCTGCCTCCTCGCCGGGCATCCACGTGCGCAGAACGCGGTCGGCGACGACATCGCGCTCGGCGTGGAACCAGACGCCACTCGGCAGGTGGTACCACCACTCGATCTTCACGCCCGGGATGCCGGAGCGGTTGAAGACGTGGTCGGCCCATTGGTCGTCCGAGCAGGTCGCAGGGTCGGGCATCGCGCGGACCTCGCCACCGTATGCGAATTCGGACACGGGCCGCAGACCGTTCACGGGGCAGCAGAGGAGCTTCATGCGCGGCCTCCGCTTTGGAGGATGTCAGTGTCCGACACTGGCCGCCCCCTTCTCGCCGGTGAGCTCGTAGCGCGCGAACCGGGACAGGTTGAACGCACCGATGAGATCGTGATCCCGACCGGTGGCCACGGTGTGGGCCATGGTCATGCCGCACACCGGAGTTGCCTTGAAACCCCACGTGCCCCACCCGGCGTCGAGGTAGAAGCCTTCGACCGGGGTCGTGCCCATCACGGGCGCGAAGTCGGGGGTCATGTCGGCCATCCCGGCCCACTGCCGGTTGACCTTTGCGTGCGAGAGGAACGGGAACATGTCGAGCATGTGGGCCGCGAGGCCCTCCACGAAATCGAGGCTGGATCGGGTGGAATGGAGTTCGTACGGATCGAGCGAAGCCCCCATCACGAGTTCGCCGCGGGCCGACTGGCTGACGTAGATGTGCAGGCTGCCGGACACGAGGATCGGATCGAGCCAGGGCTTCATGGGCTCGGTGACCATCGCCTGCAGCGGGTGTACGTAGATGGGGGTGCGCAGACCGACCATGTGGGTGATCCGCGGCGTGAAGCCGGCGACGGCGGAGAGCACACGCGGCGTCGAGATGTATCCCTTGGACGTCTTCACGCCCTGGACTCGGCCGCCGACGATGTCGATGCCGAGCACCTCGGTCTGCTGATGGATCTCGACGCCCCGCTGGTCAGCGCCGCGTCCGTAGCCCCACGCCACGGCGTCGTGCCGGGCGATCGCGCCGGGGGCGTGATAAAGCGCGCCGAGAATCGGGGCATTGCCGCCGCAGGAGAGGTCGATCTGCGGGCAGGCGGCCTTCACGGCCTCGGGGCCGACCAGTTCGCTGTCGACGCCCAGATGCTTGTTGACCTCGGCCCGCCACCGCATCGTCCGCACGGCGGAATCGGTGTGCGCGAGCGTGAAGTGGCCGCGGGTGGAATAGAAGAGGTTCAGGTCGAAGTCGGTGGCGAGGTCCTGCCACAGGCGCACCGACTGGTCGTAGAACGCCACGCCTTCGGGCGTGAGGTAATTCGACCGGATGATCGTGGTGTTGCGGCCGGTGTTGCCGCCACCGATGTAGCCCTTCTCGAGCACCGCCACATTCCGCATGCCGTGGTCGCGGGCGAGGTAGTAGGCCGCAGCGAGACCGTGCCCGCCGGCACCGATGATCACGGCGTCGTAGCTGCCCTTCAGCCGCTCTGGCGTCCGGAACATGCGCGGTTCCGGGTGCTTCGACGAGAGTGCAAACCGCAACAGCTGAAAGGGCACGACGAAGTTCTCTCAATGAATATTGTGTGCATATGATGAATCTTCGGGCTCGGCGCGTCAACCCGGAAGCACACAACATTCACCAGGTGAAACTTTACGCGCTTCGCCCCCGCTTGGCATCCGCCGCCGACGAGGCCGGCAGGGCGCTTCGGCACCAAAATCTGGGGGCCGGACCCCCGAGGCTATAATCCGGCGCTTCCGCAGCGCAGGCCGGCGCTTCGAGCATGGCCGCGCCGGCGCAGTTCCACCCGAGGTTCGCACCATGAGACACGCCCCATGACCGTTCCGCATCTCACCACCGCACTCTCCGGCCCCCTTCTTTCGCTCGAGCGTCAGATCCTGGATGCGCAACCGACCATCGAGCATTGGCTGCGGACCAAGTGGCAGGAGCACGCGACGCCGTTCTACGCGTCGGTCGACCTCCGCAATGCGGGCTTCAAACTCGCCCCGGTGGATACGAACCTGTTCCCGGGCGGCTTCAACAACCTGGCACCCGAGTTCATGCCGCTGTGCGTGCAGGCGGTGATGGTGGCCGTCGAGAAGATCTGCCCGGACGCCCGCGGGATCCTGCTGGTCCCCGAGAACCACACCCGCAACACCTTCTATCTCCAGAACGTCGTGACGCTGCAGGCGATGCTGCGCCAGGCGGGGATGAAAGTGCGCATCGGATCGCTGAACCCCGAGATCACGGCGCCGACCACCCTGGAGCTACCGAGCGGCGCCAAGCTCGTCGTGGAACCCATCGTTCGCAACGGACGGCGCGTCGGGCTCCCCGACTTCGATCCGTGCACCGTGCTGCTGAACAACGACCTGTCGGCCGGCATTCCGGCGATCCTGCAGGGCATCGACCAGCCCATCCTCCCGCCGCTCCACGGCGGTTGGGCAACCCGACTGAAGTCGAATCACTTCACCGCCTACGACGAGGTCGCCAGCGAGTTCGGAAAACTGATCGACATCGACCCCTGGCTCATCAACCCGTACTTCGGCGTGTGCGGCGAGATCAACTTCCACGAGCGCACCGGCGAGGAATGTCTCGCGCGCTGGGTGGACGGCATCCTCGGCCAGATGCGCGAGAAGTATCACGAGTACGGCATCCAGCAGGAACCCTTCGTGATCGTGAAGGCGGACGCCGGCACGTACGGCATGGGGATCATGTCCGTGAAGAGCGCGGACGAGGTCGTGAGCCTCAACCGCAAACAGCGCAACAAGATGGCGGTGGTGAAGGAAGGCCTGGAGGTGAGCCACGTGATCGTGCAGGAAGGCGTGCCGACATTCGAGAGCGTGAACGATGCCGTGGCCGAGCCCGTGGTCTACATGATCGACCACTTCGTGGTGGGCGGGTTCTACCGCGTGCATACCGACCGCGGCATCGACGAGAACCTGAACGCCCCCGGCATGCACTTCGTGCCCCTCGCATTCGAGTCGAGCTGCTCGCAGCCCGACCCCGAAGGCCATCCCAACGCGACCCCCAACCGCTTCTACGCCTATGGTGTGGTGGCCCGGCTGGCGCTGCTGGCGGCCGCGCTCGAACTGGAGCGCACCGACCCGGCAGCGCTGGTCCCAGCGTGAGCGGGGTTCCCATGGTTGCCCTGGACATTGCGTTCGTCATCGACCCACTGACTTCGCTGAAGGCCTACAAGGATTCCACCGTGGCCATGATGCGCGAGGCCGCCCGGCGCGGGCATCGCGTGTTCGTCATGGAGCAGTCCGATCTGGTCTGGAAGGAGAGCCGCGTGGTGGCCCGGACGTGTCAGCTCGAAGTGGGCGCCGACGAGGACGCGTGGTACCGGATCACCACTGAAGCCGAGACCGACCTGGCATCCTTCGACGCCGTGCTGATGCGCAAGGATCCGCCGTTCGACATGGAGTACGTCTACAGCACGTACCTGCTCGAACGCGCCGAGGCGCTGGGCGCGAAGGTCTACAACCGCCCGCGCAGCCTGCGCGACTTCAACGAGAAGTTCTCCATCGCGCGGTTCCCGCAGTTCACCGTACCGACCATCGTGACGCGGCGGGAGGACGTCGTGCGGGCGTTCCTCGCCGAGCATGGCGACATCGTGATCAAGCCGCTCGACGGCATGGGTGGAAGCTCGGTGTTCCGCGTGCGTCGGGACGACCCGAACATCGGCGTCATCATCGAAACGCTCACGGCGCTCGGCACGCACATGGCGATGGCGCAGCGGTTCATCCCGGAGATCGCCCAGGGCGACAAGCGCATCCTGGTGATCGATGGCCATCCGGTGCCCTATGCACTCGCCCGCATCCCGAAGCAGGGCGAGACGCGCGGCAACCTCGCGGCGGGGGGCCGGGGCGTTGCCCAACCGCTGACGCCACGCGACCGCGAGATCGCCGAGACGCTCGCCCCCGACCTCGTGGCGGCCGGGCTGCTCATCGTCGGGCTCGACGTGATCGGCGATCACCTGACGGAGGTGAATGTCACGAGCCCCACCTGCATGCGCGAGATCCTGGACCAGACGGGGTTCAACGCAGCCGCGATGGTGATCGAGGCGCTGGAGCGCGCGGGGCGCGTCAGGAACTAGGGAGCCTCTGCAGAGCCCCTGCCAGGCGTCAGGCCGCGTCCCTCGCGCCACCGGTGGGGAAGCGCAGGTCGCGGCGCACGAGCTCCTCGAACTCCGCGGCCGGGACGGGGCGGCTGAACAGGAAGCCCTGGATCTCGTCGCAGCCGAGTTCGCGCAGGAAACCCAACTGCGCTTCGGTCTCCACGCCCTCCGCGACGACCTTGAGCCGCAGGCTGTGCGCCAGGGCCACGACTGCGCGCGTGATGGATTCGTCGTCCGCATCGCCGGGAACATCGCGGATGAAAGACCGGTCGACCTTGAGCGAATCGAGCGGCAGGCGCTTCAGGTAGGCGAGGGAGGAATAGCCCGTGCCGAAATCGTCGACCGCCACGTGCACGCCCAGGGTCTGCAATTCACCCAGCACGGCGGCCACCTGTTCCACGTCCTGCATCATGACGCTCTCGGTGATCTCCATCTCCATCGCACCGGCCTGCACGCCGCTCTCCACCAGGATGCGCCGCACGGTGTCCAGGAATCCGGGGCTGTAGAGCTGGCGGGCGGAGAGGTTGACCGCCACGCGCAGCGGCGGCATTCCCTTGCGGGCCCAGGCGGCGGCCTGTTCGCAGGCGGTCGCGAAGACCCATTCGCCGATCGCACCGATCAGCCCCGTCTCCTCGGCGAGCGGGATGAACTCCACCGGCGGAACGAGCCCGCGATCCGGACTCATCCAGCGCACGAGCGCCTCCACTCCGACGATGCGTCCGTCGGCGACCGACACCTTGGGCTGGTAGTGCAGCACGAACTGGTTCTGCTCCGTCACCGCGCGCTTCAGGCGCGATTCGAGCGACAGCCGGTCCATGCTCGTGGCGTTCATTCCCGAGGAGTACAGCTCGAAACAGTTCTTGCCCTTCTCCTTCGCGCGGTACATAGCGATGTCCGCGTGTTTCAGGAGCGACTGCTGGTCGCGCCCGTCCTGGGGATAGACGGCGATGCCGATGCTGGCCGAGAGCGAGAACTCCTGCTCCTGGTGCTGCACAGGCTGCTCGATCGCGAGCAGGAGCTTGCGGGCCACGTCCTCGACGACCTCGAGACTGTCGACCTCCTCCACCACCACCATGAACTCGTCGCCACCCAGGCGCGCGACGAGGTCGGCGGCGCGCATCTGTTCCCCGAGGCGGCGGCCGATGGTCTCGAGCACGCGGTCACCCGTATCGTGGCCGAGCGTGTCGTTGATGATCTTGAAACGGTCGAGATCGATGAAGAGGACGGCGAGCTGCTTGCCGTAGCGCTCTGCGCGCGACAGGGCGTGGCCGAGGTGATAGGTGAACAGGTTGCGGTTCGGCAGCGCCGTGAGATCGTCGTAGTGCGCGAGGCGCCGGATACGCTCGTCGGCACGATGCCGCTCGGTCACGTCCTGCACGGCACCGAAGAGCTTCACCGGCGCGCCGGTGGGCCCGATCTCGACGACCCCGGTCGCGCGGACCCAGGCGTGGCGTCCCTTGGCGGTCACGAGCTGCACTTCGAGATCCCAGCTCTGCCCGCTGCGCATCGATTTCTCAAGCGCCTCGCGGACGAGCTCCCGGCTCGCCGGATCGTAGAAGTCGAGGGCTGCCTCGACGGTGGGCTGGTAGTCGTCCGGCAGCACTTCGTGGATGCGGTAGGTCTCCTCGGTCCAGTACAGGCAGCCCGTCGGAATGTCGACCTCCCAGCCACCGACGTGCGCGGCACGCTGGGTCTGCGACAACAGTCCGGACTGCCGCCGCAGTTCGCCGTCCTGCTCGCGCAAGGTCGCGGTGGCCACATCCATTTCGGTCTCGCGCTGCCGCTGCTGGCGATGGGACCACGCCGCAGCGAACGACATCCCGGCGAAGGCGAGGGCGAAGACGAGAAACGGGATGCGGACCCTCTCGAACCATGCAGCCCAGAGGGCCGAATGGGGTATCCCGGCGAACACGGTCACGGGGCGACCGTCGACACGGTGGAAGGCCTGGGTCCGGGCAGCACCGTCCAGCAGGCTGCCGGTGCTCACGATGCCATTGCCCGGGAACCCCAGGGCCCGGATCGCCTTCCAGACCGGCCCCTCGCGCCCCTCGGCAACCGCGTCACCACGGGCGATGAGCACGTCGCCGCGGTCGGCGAGCAACCCCGCCGCCGTGCGGGCAGGCAAGCGGATCTCGAACCAGAGGGATGCCTCGTCGAGGCGGACATGGGCGACGACGATGTAGTTGGTACGGCCGGTGGACGCATCGAGCACGCGCATCGCAAGCGGGAGCCACTCGTGCCCGTCCGCATCGCGCCACGCGTGCGGTCCCACCAGGGGCCCGTCGTGGGTCCTCGCGAGGGCAAGCACGGCGAGAACGGCGCGCTCCTTCGCGGCGGGAACACGGGCTTCCGGTGCCGTCAGTCCGCTCGACATCAGGACCGTGCCGTCGGCGGCGTGGATATCCAGGCGCTCGAAGCCGGGAGCCGTCCGAAGATGGCGTCGGAGCACCTTCTCGACGACGGCTGGCTGGGAGATCCCGCCCGCCTCGGCGATATCTTCGACGAGCACCGGGAAGACGCTGTCGTGGTCCTGGAGCAGGTGGAAGGCGGCGCGGGACATCGCGTGCGCGAGCCCTTCGAGTTCCGTCTGCCGCTCCCGCAGGACGGCCTGCCACGCATAGAGCCCGTAGAAGACGGCAAGAACGAGTAGCGCGGCCGCCAGCAGGCCGAACGCCTGCGCGATCGGCCGGATGCTTTCGCGCGGAACGGTTTCCTTGATGGGGACGGAGGTAGTCATCTAGCCGGTTTACGACCGCCAGCAGGATGAATTGAGCGCACCGCTATGCCCGATGCAAGGGCGGGCGCCCCGCCGTCACGAGGGCGATGACACTGGCAACGAGAATTCCCGCGAATGCCACCAGGGCCCACTCGGCAATGGCGAGACCGAGGAAGCTCCACTGCACCTTTGCGCAGTCGCCCGACCCCTGGAAGATCATGGGCAGGGCTTCGGTCAGCGGGAACTGCTCCACCATGAACTCCAGCCCGGGACCGCACTCGGCCACTGGCGGCGGATTGTGGATCAACCACGTCTGCCATGCGGCCACACCGCCGCCTGCGAGGGAGACCAGCCCCACGAGAGACGCGTAGACCCGGCT
This sequence comes from Betaproteobacteria bacterium Ga0077532, assembly GCA_001464895.1. Taxonomy (GTDB): domain Bacteria; phylum Pseudomonadota; class Gammaproteobacteria; order Burkholderiales. Next base: position 74,127 of record LNEE01000031.1, on the reverse strand, counting down.
CCCGAGCCGGGCCGGACCGTGGGCCGCGGCGACGAGGGCGATGAGGCCGGCGACGACGAACGCGTACCGCTGCAGGATGCACATCGGGCACGGCTGGAGATCCAGCGCATGCTGGAGGTACAGGCCGAATCCGATGAGCCCCGCACAGCCCGCGAAGACCGCGAAGAAGAGCGGCCGGGGTCGGATGAATCGCGCGAGCACGGTGTCCGCCCCGTCAGATCGCGGCGAACGCGGCTTCGAGATCCCGCTTCAGGTCGGCGACGTCCTCGATGCCCACCGACAGCCGCACGAGATTGTCGGTGATGCCGAGCGTCTCGCGCCGGGCCGCGGGCAGCGACCCGTGGCTCATGAGACCGGGGTGACTGATCAGGCTCTCGACGCCACCCAGGGACTCGGCGAGCGTGAAGAGTTCGCAGCGCTCCAGGAAGCGCTTCGTCCCGGCGAGATCGGTGCGCAGGAACATCGAGAGCATCCCGCCGAAGCCGTGCATCTGGCGGCTGGCCAGCGTGTGCTGCGGATGCTTGGGCAGACCCGGGTAGATCACCTGCGCGCTCTTCGGATGCGCATCCAGCCAATGGGCGAGTTCGAGCGTATTGGCGCAGTGCGCCGCCATCCGCAGGGGCAGGGTCTTCACGCCGCGCAACGCAAGGAAGCTGCTGAACGGGTCGGCGATCGCGCCGACCGCGTTCTGCAGGAAAGAAAGGCGCTCGCTCGTCTCGTCCGCCCGGGCCGCGACGACCATGCCGCCGATCACGTCGGAGTGCCCGTTGATGTACTTCGTCACCGAGTGCACCACGAAATCGAAGCCGTGCTCGATGGGCCGCTGCACGTACGGCGATGCGAAGGTGTTGTCGCAGACGGTGATGATGCCGCGCTCGCGGGCCACCTTGGCGACGGCGGCGAGATCGGTGAGCTTCAACATCGGGTTCGACGGGGTCTCGACCCAGATCATCCGGGTGTCGGGGCGCAGCGCACGCTCCAGGCCGGCGGGATCGTTCGGATCGCAGTAGTCGACCCGCAGACCCATGGTGCGCGCACGCACGCGCTCGAAAAGGCGCCAACTGCCCCCGTACATGTCGTCGACCGCCACCACGTGGCTGCCGGCATCGAGCACTTCGAGGAGCGTCGACATCGCGGCGAGCCCGGACGCGAAGGCCCAGCCCTGCGCGCCTCCCTCGAGGTCGGCGACGCAGCGCTCGAAGGCCATGCGGGTCGGGTTCTGGCTCCGCGCGTACTCGAAACCGGTGTGCTCGCCGGGCGAGGTCTGGCGGAAGGTCGATGTGGCGTAGATCGGCTGCATCACCGCCCCGGTCGATGGATCGGGGCTCTGGCCGGCGTGGATGGCCCGGGTGGCAAAGCCGTGAGGCTGGCTGGATTCGGACATGCGCGGGGGCTTCCTGCGAAGGTGTTGCGTGAGACGGAAGAGGCAGACGTGAGTTTACACGCCGGACCCGGCGCGCCCGGACCCGCCGCTGACTCGGGGCGGCATCTCCAGGTGCCGCGCGAACACCTGGAACGCATCGGCGGCCAACGGCGGGGCGATCGAGAACCCCTGGGCGAAATCGCATCCGTGCGCCGCCAGGAACACCAGCTGGCGGGGCATCTCGACGCCCTCCGCCACGACGCGCAGGCGGAGACTGCGGGCGAGTGCCAGCACCGCCTGCGTGATCGCGACGTCCTCGGCATCCTCGGGGAGGTCCTGGATGAACGACCGGTCTATCTTCAGCGTGTCGACGGGGAAGCGCTTGAGGTACGCGAGCGACGAATACCCCGTGCCGAAATCGTCGATGGCGATGCCGACCCCGAGATCGTCGAGGGCCGCGAGCAGGGCGGCCGCGTGGGCCGGATTCCGCATCACCGTGCTTTCCGTGATCTCCAGCTCGATGCTGTCCGGTCCGACCCCGGCGCGCTCGAGAATCCCGATCACGTCCTGCACGAGCCGTCCCTGTGCGAACTGGCGCGCGGACACGTTCACCGCCATGGTGAGGTCGCGCAGGCCGGCGTCGTGCCAGATGCGCAGCTGGCGGCTCGCCTCGGCCAGCACCCAGTTGCCGAGTTCGATGACCAACCCGGTCTCCTCGGCCATCGGAATGAACTGCGACGGGAGGAGCATCCCCCGCTCTGGGTGATCCCAGCGCACCAGCGCCTCCGCGCCGGCCACGACACCGGTCGCGATCTCGAGCTTCGGCTGATACAGGATCTGCAACTCGCCGCGCTCCACGGCGCGCTTCAACGCCGTCTCCATCGACAGTCGCTCCGGCGGATGCGTGGCGAGGTGCGGCGCGTAGAACTCGAAGCGGCTGCGACCGGATTCCTTCGCGCGGTACATGGCGATGTCGGCCGTCTTCAACAGGGTCTCGATGTCGGTGCCGTCGCCGGGATAGGTGCTGATGCCGATGCTGCCCGACAGCGCGAACTCCTGATCCTCGATCACGAACGGCTCCGCGCACGCTTCGAGCAGCTTCGCAGCGACACCGGCGAGATCGGCCTCGGTGGTGTAGTCCTCCACGATCACGACGAACTCGTCGCCGCCCTGCCGCGCGACGAGATCGACGCTGCGCAGACAGCGCTCCAGACGCCGCGCGACATCGCGCAGCACGACGTCGCCGGCGCTATGGCCGAGCGTGTCGTTCACGAGCTTGAAGCGGTCCAGGTCGATGAACATGACGGCGAGTCGGCGGCCATGCCGCCGCATGCGCTCCAGCGCACCCACGAGCGCGAGCTGCAGGGAGATGCGGTTCGGGAGGCCGGTGAGCCCGTCGTGCTGCGCGAGAAAGCGGATGCGCTCCTCGGCGGCCTTGCGTTCGGTGATGTCCCGCCCGGTGCCGCGGTAGCCGACGAAGCCGCCCCGATCGTCGAACACGGGCTTGCCGCTGATGGAGGCCCAGCGGACGCCATCGCGGCCACGGAAGCAGAACACGAAGTCGCGGAAGGGACGACGGCCCGCGAGGAGCCGGCGATGCTCGTCCCACTTCGGATCGTCGAGATCGAGGATGACTTCCTGCTCCCAGCGCTGCCGGCCCATCGCGCCGTCGCGCCAGTTCTCCGCGGCGCCAGGCGGTGCGGTGGTGACGCCGGTGAACCGCAGATCGGCGTCCTGCTCCCAGAACCAGTCGGACGACAGCTCCGAGAGATCGCGGAACCGCTGCTCGCTGTGTCGCAGCAGCGCCTCGGCATGCTTGCGTTCGCTCACGTCCGCCACCCGCACGAGGTGCATCGGCGCCTGGGGCACGTCGAGCCGCGCGACGACGGTCTCTCCCCAGAACGCCCGGCCGCGGCACGTGCGGAATTCCAGATCGCGCCGCACACCGAGTCCCTGACCGAGACGGGCGAGACCGTGCGCCAGCTCGCGCACGGGTACCCGTCGCACGAGCAGGTCGGGCCCACGCATCGCGACGAGTTGCTCCCGGTCGTCCGCCTCGAACAAGGTCACCGCGCGCGGGTTGCAATCGATGATGCGGCCCGTCGCGACATCGCCCAGGAAGAGCGCGTCGCGCGATCCTGCGAAGACCGCGCTGAAGACGGACTCGCTCGCACGGAGGGCCTGCTCGGCACGCTTGCGCAGCGTGATGTCCCGGCCGAGGCCGCGGTAGCCGGCGAACTGGCCGTCCACGTCGAATACCGGCGTCCCACTCACCGTGAGGTAGTGGATCTCGCCGTCGCCCACGTCGCGTTCGTACTCGAGATCCCGGAAGGCTTCGCGAGCGTCGAGCTGCGCGCGATGCTGGCGCAGGACCTCCGGATCGAAGCGGTTGCCCGGGGTCTCCCACCGGCGCAGGCCACCGGACCGGTCGAACGCGAGCCGGGTGTAGGCAGGATGCCAGGCGCTCTCGTCGTTCCAGCGGAAGCGGTGCTCGGCGTCGGTCTCCCAGAACCAGTCGGACGAGATCTCCGCAAGCCGCCGATAGCTCTCGACCCGGTTGCGGAGCCTGGCCTCCGCGGCCGCCCGCAGGGTCTCCGCGTGGTCGTTGCGGCATGCCATCGCGAGCTGCGAAGCGGTCTCGCGCAATGTGTCCGCCTCCTCCTGGATCCAGGCATGCGGAACGGATGCATCGAGGCAGAGCACACCGATGCGATCCTCGGGAAGCGCCACCGGTGCGAGCAACCAGGCCCCGTCGAGCCTCCCGTCGGCCGGGGTCTCCGGAATCATGAGCAGATGCCCTCTGGCCAGCGCCCCGGCCTTCTCTGATCCGATGACGATCCGGCCCTCGATGGCCTCGCGATCCCCGGCGCCGACGGACGCCACGAACGAGAGTGCATCGCCGTCCAGCAGCGCGTAGCTCACCCGGAACCCGGGGTATCGCTGCGACAGCTCGTAGAGGGTCGTGTGCAGCACACCTTGCGCGTCCCGGGCGTCGATCACGTCGGCGGCGATCCGGTGCAGCAGTTCCAGACGCGACTGACGGATGCTCACCTCGGCCGTGTGCCGGCGCTGCTGCGCGTCGAGCCGCCGATGCACCCAGAGGCCGCCGATGGCGAGCAAGAGGAAGAGGGTGACGGGAAGCCGCATGCGGTCGACCCACGCCCACCAGAGCGCTTCCTGGGGAATGGAGACGAACATGTGGAACGGATAATCGGCAACGCGCTGGAACACGAAGACGCGGTTCTGGCCATCGACGGGGCTCGCACCGGCCACGGTGCCTGCCCGCAGGCCCGGGCGCTCCGCCAGTGCACGCGCGAGAGGCCCCGGGAGCGATCGACCGAACATCGCGGCCGGATCCGGTGGCATGGGCCACCGGGCCTGGAGGCTCGCGTCGTCGCGACGCATGCCGATGACCCAGCCCTGCGGCACGACGAGATCGCTGAGCAGGCGCCACTGATCGTCGACGGCAGTGGCGGCGAGGAGGGAGAACCGCAGGCGCCCCGAGGCTCCCTCGTGCGTGACGCGCATCGGCACGACCCACGGGCCGCCGGGATGGTCGGGTACCGGCCGCCCCACTTCCAGCCGGGATCCGGAGGCGCGGACGGCATCGGGCGCGATCGGCCCGACGCCCGTGACCCCGGGCTCGACGACTTCGGCAATGACCCGCCCGCGGGCATCGACGAGACACAGTGCATGGAGCCCCTGGACGGCCGCGGCGGTCCGCTCGAGGGCCCGTCTTGCACCGCGCGGATCGTCGAGCAGTCGCTCGTCGACGATCTCGCTGGAAAGACTGTCGAGGGTGTCCTCGAACTGGCGGTAGAAGAGCCGGACCGACCGTGCGGCGAGACTGGTGATCGTGGTTCCGCGCGTGGCGAAGTCCTCGTTCACGTCCTCCCACGCGGCAAGGCCGAAGACGACCATCACGAGGCCGGTGAGGAATGCGACGGCGGCAATGGCGCGGCCGGGGCGGCCGGGCACGGCCGCGGCGTCGGTGGAGGAGAGGACCTTCGACGGTGTGCGCGGCTTCGGAGACATGCGCGTCGCGCCGCGGGTGGGGTCAGCGGGCGGGGTTGGGGGGCACGGTCAGCGGAGAAGCGACGCGGTCACGATCAGGCCGGCGTTACCGCTCCTCGATCGATGAGATACGTCCGGTCGAGCATATCGGCCGAGTGGGAGACGTCGGACTCGGTGAGAATGATCGAGAACCCTTCCGCCTTCAGACCGGCGATCACCTCCGCGAGGCGTCGCGCGAGCACCGGCGCCACCCCTTCGAAGGGCTCGTCGAGCAGCAGGAGCTTCGTACCCGACATGAGCGCGCGCGCCAGGGCCACGAGCTTCTGCTGTCCGCCCGACAACTGCAGGCCCTTGCGGGCACGGAAGGTCTCGACCTCGGGAATCATGCGATAGACCCGGGCGAGCCTTTCCTCCGCGTCGGCACGGGAGGCGGCCCACGCGGGCACCAATACGTTCTCCTCGACGGTGAGCGTCGGGATGAGGCGCCGGTCCTCGGGCATGTAGCCGATTCCACCGCGGGCCCGCAGATGCGTGGGCATGCGGTCGACGGCCTTGCCGAGGAACGTGATGCCGCCCGCCTTCGCCGGCAGGATGCCCATGATGGCGCGCATCAACGTGGTCTTGCCGGCGCCGTTGCGACCGATCAGGCCCACGAACTGACGCTCGCCCACGGTCATGTTCACGTCGCGAAGGATCGTGACCGAACCAATCGACACATCCAGCTTGCTGATCTCAAGCATGACTCGCGGCTCCTGCGGGGGCAGCGTGGCTGCCGATCACGAACCTGCGCACTTCCACGTCGTCCAGCACCTTGGCGGGCGCACCGTCGGCGATGATCCGCCCCTCGTAGAAGGCGAGCACCCGGTCGGTGTACCGCGCGACCACGTCCATGTCGTGCTCCACGAACAGGACCGTCACCTTGTGTTCCTTCACGGCGGCCATGACCATGTCCATCAGCACGAACTTCTCGTCCGCGGAAACGCCGCTCGTGGGTTCGTCGAGCAGCAGGATGCGCGGTCGCACCACCATCGCCATCGCGATGTCGAGAAGCTTCCGCGTGCCCTCGGGCAGCAGGCCGGCCTGGCGGTTGCGGTAGCTGCCGAGCCCGAACTGCTCGAGCATCGTATCGACGGCCCGCACCGGATTGTCATACGCACTGTTGCGCGTGCCCCACTTCGACCCGGCGGCAGCGACGATACCGACGCCGACCAGCAGGTTGTCGAGCACCGACATCGTGTTGAAGAGCTGCGGGATCTGGAACGACCGGCAGATGCCGAGCCGCGTGATCTCGCGCGGCGCGAGTTGCGTGATGTCGCGCCCTTCGAAGTGGATCGTCCCGGCAGTGGGCTTCAGATAGCCCGTCACCATGTTGAGGAACGTCGTCTTGCCGGCCCCGTTGGAACCGATGAGACCCACCACGGCATCCTGCTCCACGGCCACGTTGATGTTCGATGCCGCCGTGACGGCACCGAAGCTCTTCTCGAGGCCCTTCGCGTCGAGGATCACTGCCATCTCAGCCCTCCCGCTTGCGGGTGAACAGCGACCACAGGCCGCCGGGCAGGAAGATCATCACGAGCAGCATCGTGATGCCCAGGACCATCTGCCAGGTGTTGGGGGAGTACTCGTAGGCGAAGCTGCGGATCGCCTCGAACACCAGGGCGCCGCCCAGCGGAGCGAACACGCTGCCCGTCCCCGACAGGATGGCGACGAAGACGAACTCGCCGGACTGCGGCCAGTACGTCATCTCGGGGTCGATGTGGCCGATGTTGACCGCCATCAGCGCACCGCCGATGCCCGCGAGCACCGCGGAGATCACATAGTTGCGATGCACGACCCGCATCACCGAGGCGCCCATGTACTCGACGCGCAGCTCGTTGTCCTTGATCGCGCCCGCGAGACGCCCCTGATGGGAGGCCAGGTAGCTGTGCAGGAAGAATGCGGAGACCGTCGCGAACACGACCGCGAGGCTGTACACCATGAGCCGCTGGGATTCGGGCGCCACGGCGAAACCGCCCACCGTCTTCGCCGCGACGTTGAATCCGTCCGTGGACCCGAGGGAGGCGGTCTTCACGAGCAGGCCGTAGAGGATCATCGAGAACGCGAGCGAGAGCATCGCGAAGAAGATGTCCCGGTACTTGGCGAGCAACAGCCCGAGAATGGCGGACACGACACCCGTGACGACCACCGCGGCACCGACCATCAGCAGCATGTCGGGCATCTTCAGCATCTGGTCGAGGAGTCCTGCCGCGTAGGCCCCCAGGCAGAAGTACAGACCGTGGCCGAACGAGACGATGCCGTTGCGCATGAGCAGCATCATGCCGAGCACGACGGTGCCGTAGCAGAGCGAGACGTTGAGCATCGAGACCATCCAGCTCGGGAGCTGCGGACCCGCGATCAGCAGAATGGCGCCCATCGCGAGGATGGCGAACGACGTGCGATCGAGTTTCATATCTTGCGCACCTCCGCGCCGCTGAAGAGGCCCTTCGGCCGGAGGATGAGCACGACGGCCATCACGAAATAGATGCTGAAGAGTTCGACCTCGGGCAGGTAGTGCACGGCAGCAGCCCGCACCAGCCCGACGATCAGCGCACCGAGCGCAGCGCCCGGCAGACTGCCCAGACCGCCGATCACCACCACCGCGAACGCGAGCACGATGACCTCGGCGCCCATCCCCGTCACCACCGATACCGTGGGCGCGGTGAGCGCGCCGCCGACACCGGCGAGCATCGCTCCGATGGTGAACGTCACGAAGTAGATGCGGCCCACGTTGATGCCGAGGGCCGCGCTCACTTCGCGGTCATGGATGACTGCGAGAAGCAGCTTGCCCGAACGCGTCTTGGCGAGAGCCCAGGCGAGCGCACCACCGGTGGCCACCGCGACCGCGATCAGCACCAGGTTGTAGTTCGGATACGTGAGCCCCGCCACCTCGAAGTTGCCCAGCAGGCTGTACGGACTCTCGCCACCGGGACCCGTGATGAACAGCGGGTCGACACCCCAGATCAGCTTGATGAGGTCCTCGAGGATGAGGAAGAGCGCGTAGGTGACCAGCACCAGCACGACCTCGTCCTTGCCGTACATGAACCGCAGCAGCCCGCGCTCGATCACCGGGCCTGCCACGAGCCCGACGAGGATCGCCGAGAGGAGCAGCATGAGATAGCTGCCCATGGGCGGCAGGCCCGCGTTGAACCAGAGGCCGCACAGCGTGACCGACGTGAACGCCCCGAGGGCGTAGAGACTGCCGTGGGCGATGTTCAGGATCTTCATCACGCCGTAGATCAGGGTGAGACCCACGGCGATGATGAAGAGCCACGACGAGTAGACGATGCCGTCGACGAGGACGGCGATGAATTGGCTCATGGAAGGTCACCGGTACCGGCGTCTCGGGCGCCGTCCTGCTTTGCGAAGTTCACTGGATCAGCGCTTGAATCCCGAACGGATCCAGTCGAGGGAGGACACGCCCTCGGGCGGGTTCACGCGGTCGGCGTCGTAGTACTTGATGTTGCCGACCTTCACCACGCCGTTCTCCAGGCGCGTGGTGCCGTACGCGGTGCCGGTCACCGCCTGATGACCCTTGCCGAGCGTCATGTGGACCTTGCCGGACGGGGTGTCGAACGAACTCTTCTCGAAGGCCGCGATGACCTCTTCCTGCGTGGGCGGCTGGTACGCCTTCTCCATCTCTTCCTTCACGCCCTTCGCGGCGCCCATCGGAACGGCGGAGCCGACTTTCTTGGCGGCGGCCTTCTCCCAGGCGGCCTTCACACCGAGGAAGGCCTGGGCCGTGCTGTAAGCGGGATAGTTGGGATCGATGCCGCCGGACTTGCCCTTGTACGTTTCGACGAGCCAGCGCTTGAGCGGCGAATCGGGAGCGAAGACGCCGTTGGTGCCGCGCGCGCCGACGATGGTGCCGTCGGGGATCTTGCCGGGCAGGCGATGCAGGTACGGCTCGCCCGCCACCAGCACGAGCACGCTCTTCTTGAAGAGATCGCGCGGCTGGGCCTGGAGCATGAAGGCCTCCAGATCACCGCCCCACAGGCTGCTGTGGACGACGTCGGTGTTGGCGGAGTGCAGGGCGGAGATCTCGGAACCGTACTGGCCGGCGCCGAACTTCGGCATCTGGGACGTCACGATGTCGACGCCCGGCTTCATCACCTTGATCGTCGCCTCGAAGTCGTTCCAGGAGTCCTGACCGTAGGCGTAATTCTGGTTGATGCCCGCGATGCGCTTCACCGAGGGACGGTTGTCGAGCAGGTACATGGTCGCCGCGACGGCGTCCATGGTGGCGTGGGGACGCGTGCGGAAGAGGTACTTGTAGCTGCCTTCCTCGAAGACCCGCGGGGTGCCGCAGTCGAGGAGCACGGTGAGTTTCTTGAGTTCCTCGGCGACCGGGGCGATCGCGAGGCAGTCGCCGCTGCCGATGTAGCCGATGACGATGTCGACGTCCTGACGCTGCACGAGCGTGCGGTACTCCGACACCTGTTTGGTTGCACCGCCGGCTTCGTCGATCACGACGAGTTCGATCGGCAGGCCGCCGATGCCCTTGATCTGGTACGGCGCGGGCGCCTTGCCGGCATTCAGGGATTCCACGATCGCCTCGGCGGCGATCTTCGCCGGGACACCGAACGGACCTGACGCGGGGCCGGACAGGAACGTGACGAACCCGACCTTCACGCTGGTCTTCTGTTGCGCGAGTGCCGGCGCAGCAGTGACGGCTGCCAGCGCGATGCCGGTCAGCATGGTTCCAAGAGCTTTCGCGATCATGGTGTCTCCCCCTCGTTCGCCGATGCGATTCCGGCTGATATGGCACATCCCCCGACAGCATGTGTGCCCTGCATAGCCGCCGGAATCTAGCACCTCACGCCCGATTGTCAATCGACGCCGCCCGTCGGGCGACCAGGCCGCGCCGGGGGCCGCAACGCAGCGGCCGGCATTCTAGTGGCGCTGCTGGGCAGGGCAATCGCGCCGCCCTTCGAATTTCGCGATGCCCCCTTGAAGTCCCGGGAGCTGTCGGTCAGGCGAGATCCACGCGGGCCCGCGCGATCGCGGCACGCACCTGCGTCGGCGCGGTGCCGCCGACGTGGGCGCGACTCGCAAGCGACCCGTCGAGGGTCAGCACCGAATGCACGTCGTCACCCACGAGCGGCGAAAAGGCGCGCAGCTCCTCGACGGAGAGGTCGGCGAGGTCGACGCCCCGGTTGGACGCGGCACGCACCGCGCGCGCGACCGCTTCGTGCGCCTCGCGGAACGGGAGGCCGCGCTTGACCAGGTAGTCGGCAAGATCGGTGGCGGTGGCGAAGCCCTCGGCCGCCGCGGCCCGCATCCGGGCCGCGTTCACCCGCACGCCCCGCATCATCTCGGCGTAGATCACCAGGGTGTCGACGAGCGTGTCGACCGTGTCGAACAGCGGCTCCTTGTCCTCCTGGTTGTCCTTGTTGTACGCGAGCGGCTGGCCCTTCATGAGCGTGAGCAGCGCGACGAGATGGCCGTTCACGCGCCCGGTCTTGCCGCGCACGAGTTCCGGCACGTCGGGGTTCTTCTTCTGAGGCATGATCGAGGAACCGGTGCAGAAGCGGTCGGCGAGATCGATGAACCCGAAACGCGGGCTCATCCAGAGGATCAGTTCCTCCGAGAGCCGGGAGAGATGGGTCATGATCAGTGCCGCCGCCGCGGTGAATTCGATGGCGAAGTCCCGATCGGAGACTGCGTCGAGCGAGTTGCCGCAGACGGCATCGAAGCCCAGTTCGCGGGCGACGCGCTCGCGGTCGATCGGATAGCTCGTGCCAGCGAGCGCCGCGGCACCGAGCGGCAGGCGGTTCAGCCGTCGGCGGCAATCGACGAGACGCTCGCCGTCGCGGGAGAGCATCTCCTGGTAGGCCATCAGGTGGTGACCGAATGTCACCGGCTGGGCGACCTGGAGGTGGGTGAAACCGGGCATCACGGTTTCGGCGTGCTGCTCGGCCAGATCGACGAGGGAGCGGCGGAGATCCTTCAGGTGACCGCCGATGTGGTCGATGGCATCTCGGAGCCAGAGGCGCACGTCGGTGGCGACCTGGTCGTTGCGCGAGCGGCCGGTGTGCAGACGCTTGCCGGCATCGCCGACGAGGTCGGTGAGGCGCCGCTCGATGTTGAGGTGGACGTCCTCGAGGTCGAGCGACCATTGGAACTCGCCGCGCTCGATCTCGCCCAGGATCTGCGCCATGCCGCGGCGGATGTCCGCGAGGTCCTGCGCCGAGATGACGCCCACGGCCTCGAGCATGCCGGCGTGGGCGAGCGAGCCCTGGATGTCGAAGTGTGCGAGACGATGATCGAAGAACACGGAGGCCGTGAAGCGCTTCACGCGCTCGTCGACGGGTTCGTCGAAGCGGCCTGACCAGGCCTTGCCGGGTTCGGCGGTGGTGGCGGATTGCACGGCGCGGGGGGGTTGTTCAGAATTCATCGTCGGTGGGTGATGCGGCGGAGGACGCCGGTGTGGGATCGGAGTGGGGTCGAAGTGGGGTCGCAGCGGGGTCGCAGTGGGGTCGAAGTGGGGTCGAAGTGGGGCCCCAGTGGACCCGAAAGCGCAGCCATCGCCACTTTCAGAGGCCACGGGAATGGCGCTGCCATCCGCGGTGAGGGCGCCGCAATCCGCGGCGAAACGGTTCGGAAAAGGCATGCCGAGTATAAATCAGCACCATCGCCATCCCGACCGCCTGCCGGACTTCGCGAACATGGGCGTGTGGCTCCGCACGTTCCTCATCGTGACGGCGCTCTCGTTCGCCGCGACCGTCGCGATCGCTCCCGGATGGCGCGCCGTGCCGGAGGAGTTCTCCATCGTTTCGATGCACACGCAACCGGTGACCGTGCTGGCACTCGCCGTTCTCGCACTGGCCGCTCCGCTGCTGCGAAGAGTGTCGTACGGCCTCGGCATCACCGCCGTGCTGCTCGTTGCAACGCTCGCCGCGATGGTGCTGGCGGGCGTTTCGGAGGCGCTGTTCCGCATCGACGCGGGCCCGCTCGACCGGCAGGTGTTCTTCGCGGCGGCCGGCGCGGGCGTCGCGATCGTCTACTTCCATCTGCGGGGGCGCGCGCTGTCTCCGGCACTCAGCGAGGCGCGGCTCCAGGCACTCCAGGCGCGCATCCGCCCGCACTTCCTGTTCAACAGCCTGAATGCCGTGCTCTCTCTCGTGCGGACCGACCCGCGGCGCGCGGAGACGGCGCTGGAGGACATGGCGGACCTCTTCCGCGTCTTCATGGCGGACAACCGCGATCTCGTTCCGCTGGAGCGCGAGGTCGAGCTTTGCCGGCAGTACCTCGACATCGAGCAGCTCCGGCTCGGTGAACGCCTGCAGGTGGAGTGGCACGCCGACAACATGCCACGCGATGCACTGGTCCCACCGCTGCTGCTGCAGCCGTTGCTCGAGAACGCGGTCTACCACGGCATCGAACCCTCCACCGAACCCGGCACCGTGGTCGTCAACATCTTCCAGTCGCGCGGCGAGGTCCACATGGTCCTCCGCAACCCCTATCGTGCCGCGGCGCCCCATCAGAGCGGCAACCGGATGGCGGTCGGCAACATCCGCGAACGCCTCGCCCTGCACTTCGACGAGGAGGGCCGTCTCGACACCCAGGTGCGCGACGGCGCGTACCAGGTGCACATCCGTGTCCCCTACCGCACGGAGCCACGCCCGTGAGCACCCCCGCCATCCTTCGCGTCGTGATCGTCGACGACGAACCGCCCGCGCGGCAGCGGCTCCGCGATCTGCTGGCGGACGCCGCCGCGGAGCATCCCTCCCGCATCGTGGGCGAGGCCTCGAACGGCCGGGAACTGCTCGACCTGCTGCCCGACTGTCCATGCGACCTCGTGCTGCTCGACATCCGCATGCCGGGGATGGACGGTCTCGAGGCCGCCCGTCACCTCCGGTCGCTCCCCGCGCCGCCTGCCGTGATCTTCACGACCGCCTACGACGACTACGCGGTGAAGGCGTTCGAACTGCATGCGCTCGACTACCTGATGAAGCCGATCCGCGGACGCCGCCTCGCCGAGGCGCTGTCGCGGTTGCCATCCTTGCGCGCGCCCGCGCTCGAAGTACTGCGCGGGATAGCGCCCGCGCCGCGCACGCACATCTCGGTGCCCGAGCGGGGGCGCCTCACGCTCGTGCCGGTCGCCGACATCCTGTATCTCCGCGCAGAGCTGAAGTACGTCTCGATCCGCACAGCCACCCGCGAGCATCTGCTCGAGGAATCCCTGTCCAGGCTGGAGCAGGAGTTCGCCGACCGGTTCGTGCGCATCCATCGCAGCTGCCTGGTGGCGAGGGATCGCATCGCCGGCTTCGAGCGGCTGCCCGGGGACGGCCACGAGGGTCAGTGGGTCGCGCTGCTCGACGGATGCGACGAGCGCCTACCGGTGTCCCGCCGGCAGAACCACGTCATCCGGGAGTTCGGGCGACAGGAACCCTGAGGCGGCGACCCTGGCCGAGGCCGCCGACGCGCCCGCGATTGCCCGCGTCCCGCCCGGCCTTCCGGGCTAGAATCCCGGCTCTCTCACTGCCTCTGAACCGCTGTGGCAAACACTCCGCGCACTCCGAGTCGCCTCGTCATCGCCACCCGCGAAAGCGCACTCGCGCTCTGGCAGGCGGAACACGTGAAAGCCTCCCTCGAGGCGCTCCATCCCGGGCTCACGGTGGATCTCCTCGGCATGACGACCGAGGGTGATCGCCGGCTCGGCACCACGCTCGCCAAGATCGGCGGCAAGGGTCTCTTCGTGAAGGAACTGGAAGAGGCGCTGCTCGATGGCCGGGCCGATCTCGCCGTCCACTCGATGAAGGACGTGCCCGTGAACCTGCCGCCCGGGTTCATCCTCGCCGCCATCCTCGATCGCGAGGATCCCCGCGACGCCTTCGTCTCCGGCCGGTACGACGATCTCGACAGCCTCCCCGCCGGCGGTCACGTGGGCACATCGAGTCTGCGGCGCGAGTCCCAGCTCCGGGCCCGCCGCCCCGATCTCCGGATCTCGCCGGTGCGCGGCAACGTGCAGACCCGCCTGCGCAAGTTGGACGAAGGCCAGTACGACGCGCTGCTGCTGGCGGCCGCCGGCCTCAAACGCCTCGGCCTGCACGATCGCATCCGGTCCGTCATCCCGCCCGTCGAGAGCCTGCCCGCCGTGGGCCAGGGTGCCCTGGGCATCGAGTGCCGGGCAGACCGCGCGGATGTCGTCGCGGCGCTCGCGCCCCTGGTCGATGCCGACACGACCTGGTGCGTGCACGCCGAACGGGCGCTGAGCCGCGCCCTCGCCGGGAGCTGCACGGTGCCGCTCGGCGGCTATGCACGGATCGAGAACGGTCGCGCCACGCTGACGGGTCTGGTCGCGACACCCGACGGTCGTCGCGTGGCCCGCGCAGAGGAAGCCGCGTCCGTCGCCGACACCGCGCCGGAAGCGCTGGGCCGCGCGGTCGCCGACCGCCTGATTGCCGACGGCGCCCTGGAGATTCTCGCTGCCGCGGAGGCCGCCTCTTGAGCGACGGTGCGCCGCTCGCTGGAAACGCAGTGCTGGTGACCCGACCGGCTGAGCAGAGTGCGCTATTGGCGGCTGCGCTCGTCTCAGAGGGTGCGGAGCCCGTGCTGTTTCCGACGATCGGCATCGAGGCACTCTCGGATCATCGCGCCCTCGACGATGCGCTCGATCATCTCGCCACGACGCGGCTCGCGGTGTTCGTGAGCGCGAATGCAGTCGCCCACGCCATGCCAGCCGTCACAGCCCGTGGCGGATTCGCCACCGCGACGCTCGTCGCCGCCATCGGCCCGGGGACGGCGCGGGCTCTTGCCCGATTCGGAATTCCCGCGGCACTGCGAGCACCCGATGGGGCCGACAGCGAGGCGCTGCTCGACCTTCCCGAACTGGCGGATGTCGCCGGCGCCGACGTCACGATCTTCGCCGGCGAAGGCGGCCGCACTCTCCTGCGCGATGCCCTCGGTGCCCGCGGCGCGAAGGTCCGGATCGCACCGTGCTACCGCCGCGTGGTGCCGGCCGTGGCCCCTGCGCCAGTGGAGGCACGCCTCCGCGAAGGCACCCTGCACGCCGTCACGATCACCAGCAGCGAAGGGCTGCGCAATCTCCAGACGATGCTGGCTGCCGATGTGCTGCCCCGTCTCCACGGCCTGCCCCATGTCGTACCGCATCCCCGCATCGCGGCGGCCACCTCGGCCCTCGGCGTGGGTGATGTCATCGTGTGCGGCGCGGGGGACGCGGCGATCGTCGATGCCCTCTGCGCCAGACTGGGCCGCGGTGCGCGGTCGCACCAGGCCCGACACACGACACCATGAGCGAAGAACCGCAGACACCCGACACCCCCGCGGCGGCCATCGCCCCCGCAACCACACCGGCTGCGGCTTCGGCTGCGCCGGTGCCCCCCCCGACCGAGCAATCCTGGACGCGCATCGCCCGATCGATCAGCCCAGCCATGGTCGTTGCCGTCGTCGCCCTTGTGCTGGGCGTGTGGCAATGGAGCACCGCGCAGCGTGACGCCACGCGCCTCCAGACCGACCTCGCGCGGCGTCTCGCCGAAATGGAAACGTCCAGCAAGGAGACCCGCCTGATTGCCGACCAGGTACGCAACACCGTACGCGATCTCGAAAGCCGCTCGGGTCTCCTGGAGGCGCGCCTCATCGAGACGCAGAACCAGCGCATCGCCCTCGAGACGCTGTATCAGGAACTCGCGCGGAACCGCGACGAATGGGTGCTCGCCGAGATCGAGCAGATCCTCATCACGGCGAATCAGCAATTGCAGCTCGCCGGCAACGTCACCTCCGCCATCATCGCGCTGGAAGCTGCGGACAAGCGCCTCGCCCACGCGAACCGCCCCGGGCTGCTCGCCCTGCGGCGCGTCGTCAACCGCGATCTCGAACGGCTGAAGGCGACCACGAGTGCCGATGTCCCGGGCCTCACCCTGAAGCTCGACAACCTGATCGCGGCCATCGACGAATTCCCGCTGGCCGCCGAACATCGCCCGTCGGCCCGCGCGACGGCCCGCACCCGCGATGGCGACACCTCCACCCGCCTCACCCGCGAGATCTGGCAGGACGTGAAGGATCTACTCCGCATCCGCGTGGCCGACAGCCGCGACGTGCCACTGCTCGCGCCGGAGCAGTCCTACTTCGTCCGCGAGAACCTGAAGCTGAAGCTGCTCTCCGCGCGGATTGCGCTTCTCGGACGCGACGAACTGACCTTCCGCGGCGACATGAAGGCCGCAGCGCAATGGCTCGGCCAGTACTTCGATACCACGCAGAAGCCGGTGGGGAACGCGCTCGGCCTGATGCGGCAGCTCTCCAACGCCGAGCTGGCGATCCAGCTCCCGGACATCGGCGACAGCCTGCAGGCGGTCCGAACGCACGGCGTCGGCCACGGCAGCCCACGATGACCAGGAACAGCCGCCCGCGATGAAAGTCTTTTTCTGGGTGCTGGCGCTGTTCGCCGTCGCGGTGGGGACGGTCGTGGCAGCGCGCTACAACTCCGGCTACCTGCTGCTCGCCCTCGGTGGCCAGCGCATCGAACTGTCCGTCAATTTCGCGGTGTTCCTGCTGGTCGCAGGGTTCGCCTTCCTGTACTTCGTGGTGCGGGCCGTGGCGGCCGGCCTGTCGCTTCCGTCCGAGGTCCGGCAGTTCCACGAGAACCGCCGCATCGAGGCTGGCCGCACCGAGTTCATGACGGCGCTGCACGCCTACTTCGAAGGGCGCTACGGCCGCGCCGAGAAGGCGGCCGCGAAGTCCCTCGAACTGGGACACGCCCCCGCGCTTTCCGCGGTCGTGGCGGCACGGGCGGCGCACGAAACCCGCGCCTTCGCGGCCCGCGACCGCTATCTCTCGACCATCGAGGACCTCGATGCGGACGAGGACTACCTCCGCCGGATCACCCAGGCCGAACTGCTGCTGGAGGAGCACCGGTACCTCGACGCGCTGGCCGTGCTGGGTCAGATCCGCGAAGGCCACACGGCGGCGCTTCGCCTGGAGCTGAAGGCGCAGCAGCTGGCGCGCAACTGGGACCGCGTCGAGGCGCTCCTCCCGCAACTCGACAAGCGTCGCGTCTACGATCCCGTGGTGCTCGCGCAGCTGCGGCGCACGGCCACTGCGGAGCTGCTGAAGCGGAAGGCCCTCGACGTGCCGCGCCTCGGCGCTGCCTGGCAACGGCTTCCCGAAGACCTGCGCCTGGACGATCTCGTTGCGCGCACGGCCGCCGAGCGCTACCTCGCCCTCGGCGCACCGGCCGAGGCACACCGCATCCTGGAGGCGGCGCTCGACACGCAGTGGGACCCACAGGCCATCCTCCTGTACGCCGAAACCCCGGGGGACGAAGCCGTCGCGCGCATCCAGAAAGCGGAGGGCTGGCTGCCCGCGCACTCGCGAGACGCCGCCCTGCTGCTGGCGCTCGGCCGCCTCTGCGCGCACGCCGGACTCTGGGGCAAGGCGCAAAGCTATTTCGAGGCAAGTCTCGCCGTCGAGCCCTCGCACTCGAGCCACCTGGCGCTGGCAGAGCTGGCGCGACGCGATGGCCGCGAAGACGACGCGCGCTCCCACGAAAGCAGCGCCCTGGCGCTCGCCCTCGAACAGCTCGACGAAGTGACGGGCGGTCGCCGCCGCCACCTGCTGTAGCCGGGCCCGCAGCGCCGGAAACACCGGATGTCGCCCGACAGAGGCGACGCGACCGAACAAGCGATATCGCCCGGCCGGACGACCGCCGGTCCACATCACGGGGGGCCGCATCCGATTCCACCCAAGGAGCTGCCCATGCATGTCGGCCCGAATGAGAACCACCGCGATGACGCGGACGATCTGCTGCGCGAGGACATCCGCCTGCTGGGCCGCATCCTCGGCGACACCCTCCGCGAGCAGGAAGGCGACGCTGCCTACGATCTGATCGAACGCATCCGGCAGAGCGCCATCCGGTTCCGCCGCGACCACGACGACGAAGCGAAGCGCGATCTCGAGGCGACGCTCGACCTCCTCGACCCCGAACGCGTGAACGCCGTGGTACGCGCGTTCAGCTATTTCTCGCTGCTCGCGAACATCGCCGAAGACATCCAGCACAACCGCCGTGCACGGCAGCGCGCGCTGGCCGAAGCCGCGCCCGAGACCGGTTCGCTGATGGCGGCACTGCACCAGGCCCGGGATCGCGGACTGGACGGAGCACGCATCGCGGCCTTCCTGGACAGCGCGCTGATCTCGCCGGTGCTCACGGCCCACCCGACCGAGGTGCAGCGGAAGAGCATCCTCGACTGCCAGCTCGCGATCGCCGCCATGCTCACCCGCCGGGACCGCCTGCGCCTCACGCGCGACGAGCAGGCGGCGCTGGAGGAGGACCTCCGCCGTCTCGTGCTCACCCTCTGGCAGACGCGCATGCTGCGCGAGCTGAAGCTGACCGTCTCCGACGAGATCGAGAACGGTCTCGCGTACTACCGCTACACGTTCCTGCGCGAACTGCCGCGCCTCTACACCCGGGTCGAGGATGCGGTGCAGACGCTCTGGCCGGGCACCCAGGTCACCGGCAACGCGTGGCTGCGCCTGGGCAGCTGGATCGGTGGCGACCGCGACGGCAATCCGTTCGTGACGGACGAGGTGATGCGTCACGCCCTCCGACGCCAGAGTTCGGCGGCCATGGACCACTATCTCGAAGAGGTGCATCAGCTGGGCAGCGAGCTGTCGCAGTCGGTGCGCTTCGTGGAGATCAGCCCGGAGCTGGAAGCCCTGGCCGACCGTGTGCCGGACACGACGGGCCATCGGCGCGACGAACCCTATCGACGCGCACTGATCGGCATCTACAGCCGGCTCGCGGCCACGTCGGTGACGCTCGACCAGCACGTGCCGGATCGCCGCGCCGTCGTCGACGCCGAACCCTATCGGGACGCCGCGGAGCTGTCGGCGGAGCTCGACGTCATCCGCGCGTCGCTCGAACGCTTCGGTGCGTCGCGCGCCGCCCGCGGGCGCCTGCGCCAGCTGCGGCACGCCGTGCGCATCTTCGGCTTCCATCTGTCGCCCCTCGACATGCGCCAGCACAGCGGCATCCACGAGCAGGTGGTCGCGGAGCTGTTCCGGCTCGGCACGCGCCGCGGCGGCTACGCGGCCATCGACGAGGAGGAGCGCCGCCGCTGGCTGCTGGAGGAGCTCGAGATGCCGCGTCTGCTGCGCTCGCCCTATCTGCAGTACAGCGATCTCGCCCGCGGCGAACTCGCAATCCTCGACACGGCGGCGCGGGAGCAGAAGCGCTACGGCGAGGCCGCGCTGCCCAACTACATCATCTCGAACACGAACAGCGTGAGTGACATGCTGGAGGTGGCACTGCTCGCCAAGGAAGCGGGGATGCTGGAGCCCGGCAATGTCGCGCGAGTGCGCGTGAACATCATCCCGCTCTTCGAAACGATCGCGGACCTCCGCGGCTGCGGCCCGATCATGGACGAGCTGTTCTCGCTGCCCTACTACCGACGCCTGCTCGCCTCGCGCGGCGACGTGCAGGAGGTGATGCTGGGCTACTCCGACAGCAACAAGGACGGCGGCTTCCTCACGTCGAACTGGGAGCTGTACAAGGCGGAGCTGGCGCTGGTGGAAGTGTTCGCGAAGCACCGCGTGAAGCTGCGCCTCTTCCACGGGCGGGGCGGCTCGGTGGGTCGCGGCGGTGGTCCGAGCCACCAGGGCATCCTCGCGCAACCGCCGGGGTCCGTGGCGGGGCAGATCCGCATCACGGAACAGGGCGAGGTCATCGCCTCGAAGTATTCCGACCCGGACATCGGGCATCGCAATCTCGAGACGCTGCTGGCGGCCACGCTGGAAGCCACGCTACTCGGACCGCAGCAGGCGCCCGCGCGCCACGACGACTGGCTGCAGGCCATGGAGGCGATGAGTGCCACGGCGTTCGCTGCGTACCGGGATCTCGTGTACGAGACGCCGGGCTTCGTGCAGTTCTTCCGCACCGCGACACCCGTCACCGAGATCGCGGACATGAACATCGGCAGCCGTCCGGCCGCACGCAAGAAGTCCGACCGCATCGAGGATCTCCGCGCCATCCCGTGGGTGTTCTCGTGGTCGCTCGCGCGCATCATGCTGCCCGGCTGGTACGGCTTCGGCACGGCGGTGAGCGCGCTGACCGAGGCACGCGGCGAGGCAGGCCTCGAACTGCTGCGCGAGATGCATCGCGAATGGCCTTTCTTCCGCGCCCTGCTCTCGAACATGGACATGGTCCTCGGCAAGAGCGACATGGGCATCGCGTCGCGCTACGCCGAACTCCTACCGGACGAGACGCTGCGGGTCGCCATCTTCGGTCGCTTGCGCGAGGAGTGGCAGCGGACGGTCGACAGCCTCCGCGCGATCACCGGCCAGCGCGATCTGCTGGAGGGCAATGCGGATCTGCAGAAGAGCTTCCGCAACCGCTCGCCGTACATCGACCCGCTCAACCACCTGCAGGTGGACCTGCTGCGGCGCTGGCGGGCGGGCGGGACGGACGACAAGGCGAAGCGCGCAATCCTCGTCACGATCAACGGGATCGCGGCCGGGCTGCGGAACAGCGGCTGATCATGGCAGGCGCGGACCGTCGGCGAGCCGTGGCAATGCGCTCGGCATGGCCCATGCTAGAGACCGCCGCGTTCCCGCACGGCGGCCCGCGTCTCTCCGCGCGCCATCGAATGCCACCGCACTCCCTGTCGAGGTGACCGCATGAGCCGCTTCAACGATGCCGCCGATCCCCGCCGCCGACTCCTCGTCCAGGCACTCGCCGCCGGTGCCTTCGGCGGTGGATGGGCCGCGGACGCCCTCGCGGACATCTTCGGAACGCCCCCCTCGAAGCTGCCACCCGGGCAGTCGATTTACCGGCTCTCCGGCACGGTGACGGTGAACGACAAGCCCGCGACGATGAAGACGCAGATCGGCCCGAACGACACGATCGTGACGGGGAAGGGCAGCGAGATCGTGTTCGTATCGGGCGTGAACTCGTACATCGTGCGCGACAGCAGCCGGCTGCAGCTGCAGGGTCGGCAGGAGGGGGGCTCCGTGATCGCCGGTGCGTTGCGTCTGCTGACCGGCCGACTGCTCGCCGTGATGGGCAAGTCACCCAGCGTCCTGCGGATCGAATCGACCACGGCCACCATCGGGATCCGCGGTACCGGCGTGTACATGGAGGCCGACCCCGAGGAGACCTACTTCTGCACCTGCTACGGCGTCGCCGACATCGCCTCCGCGAAGGACCCCTCGAGCACGGAAACCGTGGTGGCCACGCATCACGACAAGCCCCTGTACATCCTTGCCGACCCGAAGGCCACCGGAAAGAACATCCGTCGCGCGCCCTTCAAGAACCACACCGACCAGGAACTGATGCTCATCGAGACGCTGGTCGGCCGCACGCCGCCGTTCGTCTTCCCCGGTCAGGACTACGACGCACCGCGGCGCGACTACTGAGCGCGCCGTTCACCCGCCTGTCTACCGCATCGGCTGATCGATCTCGATGGTCGGCCGCACAACGGCTGACGGGTCGGTGATGCGGGACGAAACTGCATGGTGACGCCCCTAGAAACGCAGCAGATACGCGGCCGAGAGTTGATTCACTCGATACTCGATCGTGCCGGAGTAGAGGGACGACTGGCTCGTTGGCGTGGTCTGGATCCAGCGCCACGCGAAGTCCAGCGAGTGACGATTACCGAGCGGCCAGTTGTAGCCGAGGGTGGCGATGACGGTGTCCGCTTCGAAGCGGTAGGCGATACGCGACTGCTCGGTGAAGACGTCGTCCTGCACCCGGGACTTCGAGATGTCGAGCATCGGAAGCCACGGCACGCTGACCGAGACGGCGTCACCGCGGCGGTACTCGCCCCCGGCGTAGAGCGTGTGCCGGCCGAAGAGCGAGTAGTCGGCATTGAGTCGTAGCGACCAATCGGAACCGTCGAAGACGGTACTGCGGCCGTCGCGACGGTTGTACTGCGCCGTGCCCGACAACTCGATGCGGTCGGTGACCGGCTGGCGAACCGTGAAGCCCAGCGCGTAACGATAGCCGTCGCGCAGATTGGACTCGTAACGATCGGCAAGCCAGCGGGCGAACAACGTGACGGTGGGCGCTCGGAAATCGCCCGAGGGCCGGTACTGCAGCCCGAGGCTGCCGCCGTACGTGAGCCGCGTCAGCCCGTCGAAACGGACGAACTTCTCACCGCCGCCCTGGAGCCCTGCGGTCAGGCGGAATTTGTTGCCGAGGGGCCGGACGAACGTCTTGGTGACGTTGGCCGAGTAGACGCTGTCGGAAAGGACATCGCTGCTACCCCTGCGCCCGCGGGTGACGTTGTCGTCGTGGGTGTAGCCGGCCTCGAAGCGCAGACCGAGATCCTGGGCCTGCACGGCTGGCGCCACCACCGTTCCAGTCAGGAATGCGGACAGCAGGAGCATCCGGGTACGGCGGACAGAGGATTCGAATCGAAGAACCGGGAGCCCGGCAGGCGACCGGCCGGATGGGAGACTACCGGCGGGGTGGTGTGGCTCGTGCGGCTCGTTCACGCGATCGTCCGGGCAGGCTGTCCGGCACGATGGTACGTACAGTCCTCCCGCTATGCCAACATCGTCGAGATCACGCCTCGGAAACACCTGCGGTCAGGCGGGCGTCTTGGCGGGGTCCACGGACGGCGTGAAGGCATCCGAGTAGAACTCGTCGTCGGGCAGTCCGCACTGGGTCGTGAAGTCACGGTGGGCGGCCTCGACCACCACGGGCGCCCCGCAGGCATAGACCTGATGCCCGGAGAGATCGGGGAAGTCCTCCATGACCGCTCTGTGCACGAATCCGGTCCGACCGGTCCAGGCGTCATCGGGCTCGGCGTCCGAGATCACCGGTACGTAGCGGAAGTTGGGATGCTCGCGCTGCCAGCCCTCCGCGAGGGACGCGAGGTAGAGATCCGCCGGTCGGCGGCCACCCCAGTACAGGACCATCGGGCGTTCGATACCGACGTGGAAGGCATGCTCGATGATCGCCTTGATCGGCGCGAATCCGGTGCCGCTCGCCACGAGCACCATGGGCTTGTCGGAATCCTCGCGCAGGAAGAAGGTGCCGAGAGGCCCTTCGAAACGCAGGATGTCTTTTTCCTTCATGGCATTGAACACGTACTCGGTGAAGGCGCCGCCCTTCATGTTGCGTACGTGCAGTTCGACGATGGCGTCGACGTGGGGCGGATTCGCCATCGAGTAGGCGCGGCGCTTGCCATCGCGCATGATGATCTCGACGTACTGCCCGGCGAGGAACTGGAGTCGCTCGTTCGCCGGCAGCTTCAGCTCGATCACGGCGACGTCCGAGGCTGGCCGCGTGATGGACTGCACGCGGGCGGGCAGCTTCTTCACCTGGATCTCGCCGACACCACCGATCTCGCGGGCGTCGATCACGAGATCGGACAGGGGCTTCGCACAGCAGAAAAGCGCATGCCCCGACTGCTTCTCGCTCTCGGTGAGCGTATAAGGCTGGTGAGCACCGTAGTCGACGGTGCCTTCCACGATCTTGCCCTTGCAGGCCCCGCAGGCACCGTTCCGGCAGCCGTACGGCAGCGTGAGGCCGGCGGCGAGCGATGCTGCGAGAACGGTATCGCCGTCGGGTACGTCGAAGGTGTGGCCGGATTTCTGGATCGTGACTTTGAACATGGCTCGCGTGGGTACCGGGGCATCGGCCCTTCGTCGGGGCAACGACACCCTCCATTAGAATTCGGGACGTATGAGAAGACTTCTGATCGTTGGCTGCGGGGATGTGGCCCTGCGCATGGTGCCGGCCCTGGCCGGGCGTTACAGGATCTACGCCCTCACCCATTCCGCCTCGCGCCTGGATCTGCTGCGCAACCGCGGCTTCGTGCCCATTCCCGGAGACCTCGACGATCCGGAGTCGCTGGGACGGCTGTCGGGCCTCGCCCATGAGGTCGTGCACATGGCACCACCACCCAATTCGGGCCAGCGGGACACACGCACAGCAGCGCTCGTGCGGGTCCTCGGACGTGGGCCGAGCGTACCACAGCGACTTGTGTACATGAGCACGAGCGGGGTGTACGGCGACTGTGCCGGCGATCTCGTGCCCGAGACCCGGCCGCTCAACCCGGAATCCGCCCGCGCCGTGCGCCGGGCCGACGCCGAAGCGCGGCTCCGGGAGTGGGGACGCGCTTCAGGCGTCTGCGTGTCGATTCTCCGCGTTCCGGGCATCTACGCCGACGACCGACTGCCCCTCGATCGCCTCCGGAAAGGAACACCCACTCTCGCCACCGATGCGGACCCGTACACCAATCACATCCACGCCGACGACCTCGCGCGGATTGTGGTCGCCGCACTGCTGCGGGGCCGGTCGGGCCGCACCTACAACGCCTCGGACGACAGCGACATGCGCATGGGCGAGTACTTCGACCTGGTGGCCGACCACCACGGGCTGCCACGCCCACCCCGGCTCCACTGGCCGGAAGCCGTCGCCGCCCTGCCGGAGAACCTGCTCTCCTTCATGCGGGAATCCCGGCGGCTGGTGAACGATCGACTGAAGCGCGAGCTCCGGGTCCGGCTGCGTCACGCGACTGTCGCTGACGCGCTCGCCCATTCGTCCGGCGGGGGGCGCTAGTGTCGCCGAGGCCTCGTCGAGGCCGCCCCCGAGCAACCCCCGCCGTGCTTTCGCATCCATGAACCCGGAAGACTGCCTCATCGTGATCACCAACCTGCCCGATCGACCAAGCGCGGACCGCCTGGCGCGACATCTTGTCGGGGCGCGCCTGGCCGCCTGCGCCAATATCCTTTCGCCGTGCCACTCGGTCTACCGATGGGAGGGGAAGGTGGAAACGGCCGAGGAGATCCCCATGCTGCTCAAGACCACGCGCCGCAACTATCCCGCGCTGGAATCCAGTCTTCGGGACGCCCATCCGTACGAGGTGCCCGAGATCCTGGCATTCGAGGCGGGCGGTCTGCCCGCTTATCTCGATTGGGTCGCCGCGGAAACCGGTGGGGAATCATGAACAGTCTGCGGTACGGCGTCTTCCTGCTGTTCGCCGCCGCGCTGACCCTGCCCGGCCTGCCGGCAGCGGCTGCCGATCTGCTCCCGGCCGGGCAGGCCTTTGCGCTCTCCGGACGTCTCGACCAGGGCCGTGCGATCCTGCGGTACCGCATCGCGGATGGCTATTACCTGTATCGGGACAAGCTCCGGTTCTCCGTCGAACCACCGGCGGCGAAGGCCGGGGAACCAACCTTGCCCAAGGGGAAGATGAAGAACGACGAGTTCTTCGGGCGGGTAGAGATCTACCGCGGTGAAGTCTTGGTCCGGCTACCCGTCCGGACACCCGCATCCAACGAACCGATCGTCGTGACAGCAGTCTCCCAGGGGTGCGCAGACGCCGGGGTGTGCTATCCACCCCAGCAGGTCAGCCTGACGTTGCTACCGGGCCAGCCCGAAGCGGCGGCGAAGGTGCCAGGTGCCCCAGGGCGCAAATCTCTCCTCGATGCGCTGGACGGGAAACCCTGAGCCGCGCAACGCCAAGATCCACACTTTCCATTTCCCGAGGTGATTCATGCAGAAAGCGAAACAGGGGTTCCTGTTCGCAGCCGTCGCCATGGCGGCCCTGGCCGCCGGCCTGTTCCTCCGTTCGTCCGACGAACGCGTGACGACCACGGTGCAGGCGGCGCCGGCCAGCGTCATGGCGACGGCCCTGGCGACGACCGACGGCCGCAAGGCGAAGCTCGAGGACTGGAAAGGCAAGGTGCTCGTCGTCAATTTCTGGGCGACCTGGTGTGCGCCGTGCCGGAAGGAGATCCCCGAGTTCGTCCGGATGCAGACGCGTCTGGGCGGTGAGGGGCTGCAATTCATCGGCATCGCCATCGACGAGATGGACAAGGTGCAGGCATTCGCCCGCGAGGCCGGCATCAACTACCCGTTGCTCGTGGGCGAGATCGACGCCGTCGAAGTCTCCAGGGCGTTCGGCAACGAGATGGGAGCACTCCCTTTCACGGTGATCATCGACCGGACGGGACAGGTGGTCCGCACCGAATTGGGTGGCACAAACGAGGCGCGCCTCGCACCGATCGTCGAGGCTCTCCTGAAGGCGGCCGCCAGTTGAAGCGGTGCCAGCAGTGGGCAGAACCCCGACGAAAATCCGCCAACTGTCGCCAACCCCGACGATCGCAGAGTCAATTTGGGACGATTATCAGTCGAGCCTTCCCATCGAGAGCGATGGACCGCTGATCGATCCGAACCCGCCGGGAATCTGGCGGCAAAGAACCTCACAAATCAGCCAATTCGCGGGATCTTCTGGACAACCGCGGAAAAACTGCGGCAAACTCCGCCGATATTGCCAAGCCGAGATCGGGCACGGGCACTGTGGAGATCGCAGCGATGGCGCGAAAGGTTCTGGTCCTGCACGGCCCCAACCTGAACCTCCTCGGGCGGCGAGAGCCGGAGAAGTACGGCTCGACGACCTTGGACGAAATCAATCGCGGCCTGGTCGAACACGGACGGCAGGCGGGCTCCGTGGTGGAAACGTTCCAGAGCAACAGCGAGGCTGAGTTGGTGGGGCGGATTCAGCAATTGATGGATGCGCCTGTCGATTTCGTGATCATCAACCCGGCGGCCTTCACCCACACCAGCGTTGCCATCCGGGATGCTCTTGCTGCCGTGCGCGTACCCTTCATGGAAGTGCACATCAGCAACGTCTTCGCCCGGGAACCCTTCCGGCATCACTCTTATTTCACCGATCTCGCGGTGGGCATGATCTGCGGCCTCGGGCCGCGCGGCTACGAACTGGCACTCGAGTACGCACTCGGGCGCCCCTGAATTCGAGGAGCTTCCCATGGATCTTCGCAAGGTGAAGGCCCTGATCGACCTGGTCGAGAAATCCGGCATCTCCGAACTCGAGATCACGGAAGGCGAGGAAAAGGTGCGCATTTCCCGCGCGCCGCTCGCCCAGACCGTGCAGATGGCCCAGATGCATCCCCAGCACCTGGCCCAGATGCAACCGATGACCCTGGCCGCCCCGGCGCCGGCGGCTTCTGCGGCAACACCTGCCGAACTGGAAGCCCGGATCACCGCCGCCGAAGCCGCCGCCGCCGAGGCGGAAGGTCACGCAGTGAAGTCCCCGATGGTGGGTACGTTCTACCGATCCGCATCCCCGGGTGGAAAGCCGTTCGTCGAGGTGGGCCAGACGGTGTCCGAAGGCGACACGCTGTGCATCATCGAGGCCATGAAGCTGTTGAACGAGATCGAGTCCGACAAGAGCGGCGTGGTCAAAGCCGTGCTCGTCGAGAACGGTCAGCCGGTCGAGTACGGCGAGCCCCTGGTGATCATCGGCTGAGAGGCCGGACGCCGGGATGCCGCCTCCGGGCACACGCCTCCCGCCCGACCCGACCGCTGAACATCCCCCTGGCCCCGTCGCCCCGTCCCACAAGCGCGGAACCCCGACCCATGTTCGAGAAGATTCTCATCGCCAACCGGGGCGAGATCGCCCTTCGGATCCAGCGCGCCTGCCGCGAGTTGGGCGTGAAAACCGTGGCCGTCCATTCCGAGGCCGACGCCGATGCGAAGTACGTCAGGCTCGCCGATGAATCGGTCTGCATCGGCCCCGCCCCATCCTCCGCCAGTTACCTGAACGTCCCCGCGATCATCAGCGCGGCCGAGGTCACGGACGCCGAGGCTATCCACCCCGGCTACGGATTCCTCTCCGAGAACGCGGATTTCGCCGAGCGCGTCGAGAAGAGCGGCTTCGTGTTCATCGGGCCACGGCCGGAAACGATCCGGCTGATGGGCGACAAGGTGAGCGCGAAGAACGCGATGCTGAAGGCCGGTGTGCCGGTCGTGCCAGGCGTCGACGGCGCCCTGCCCGACGACCCCCAGGAGATCATCCGCATCGCGAGGTCGATCGGCTACCCGGTGATCATCAAGGCCTCCGGAGGGGGCGGTGGACGTGGGATGCGCGTGGTGTATACGGAGGCAGCCCTCCTCAATGCGGTCAACACCACCCGCGCGGAAGCCGGTGCGGCGTTCGGCAATCCGACCGTCTACATCGAGAAGTTCCTCGAGAACCCGCGCCACATCGAAGTCCAGGTGCTGGCGGACGAGTACCGCAACGCAGTGTCCCTCGGCACTCGCGACTGCTCGATGCAGCGCCGACACCAGAAAGTCGTCGAGGAGGCGCCTGCGCCAGGACTCACTGCGCGCGAAGTGGCGAAGATCGGCGATCGCTGCGCCGAGGCCTGCCGCAAGATCGCCTATCGCGGCGCTGGCACCTTCGAGTTCCTGTACGAAAAGGGCGAGTTCTTCTTCATCGAGATGAACACCCGCGTGCAGGTGGAGCACCCGGTGACCGAGATGATCACCGGCATCGACATCGTCCAGTCGCAACTGCGGATCGCCGCCGGCGAGAAGCTGCCTTTCAAGCAGCGGGACATCCAGTTCCACGGCCACGCCATCGAGTGCCGGATCAATGCGGAACACCCCTACAAATTCACGCCGTCTCCAGGACGCATCACGTCGTGGCACGTGCCTGGCGGGCCAGGGATCCGGGTCGACTCGCATGCCTTCGCGAATTACGTCGTCCCGCCCTACTACGACTCCCTGATCGGCAAGCTGATTGCCTACGGTGACACGCGCGAGCAGGCCATCGCGCGCATGCGGATAGCACTGTCCGAGATGGTGGTGCAAGGCATCCTGACGAATCTCCCGCTGCACCAGGAGATCATGCTGGACGGCGAGTTCGTGCGCGGTGGCACCAGCATCCACTACCTGGAGCAGAAGCTCGCCCAGGCCAGTCGGGGCGAGTGAGCGGCATGTCATGAGCTGGCTGCGCGTCCTGTTCGTCGTGAGTGCGGCCGACGCCGAACGGGTCTCCGACGCCTTGATGGACACCGGCGCCCTCTCGGTGGATGCCGCCGACGCAGCCGCAGGGACCGCTGACGAGCAGCCGATCTTCGGTGAGCCCGGCTCCGCGGCCACGCCATGGCCCGAGACGCGACTCGCAGCGCTCTTTGCGGATGACGCACCGGCGGAGATGCTGGCGCGACAGGCGTGCGAGTCCGTGGGCCTCACAGCGCCCGCGATGACCCTGGAGTCCGTGGACGACGAGGACTGGGTGCGACTCACCCAGAGTCAGTTCGCTCCGATCCGTATTTCGGACCGGCTCTGGATCGTGCCCACCTGGTGCGAACCGCCCGAGCCTGGCGCGATCGTCCTGCGCCTGGACCCGGGTCTCGCCTTCGGGACGGGCAGTCATCCGACGACGCGCCTGTGCCTGGGATGGCTCGACCGCCACCTGACCGCCGGCGCGACCGTCATCGACTACGGATGCGGATCCGGCATCCTCGCCGTGGCGGCGGCGCTGCTCGGCGCGGGTCGGGTCGTCGGCATCGACATCGATCCGCAGGCGGTGACGGCCAGCCGGGACAATGCGCTTGCCAATGGCGTGACCGCCGAGTTCCACGACGCGCGGCCAGTGACCCTGCCGCCTGCCGACATCGTGGTCGCGAACATCCTCGCGAACCCGCTGCGCGTGCTGGCCCCCCTGCTGATCGCCCTCGTGAAACCCGGCGGACACATCGTTCTCTCCGGCATTCTCGAAGGGCAGGCGGACGCTGTCATGGAAGCCTACTCCCCGGCGATCGACTTCGACGCGCCGGCACGCGAGGACGGCTGGATCTGCCTCCAGGGCGTCCGCCGCTGAGACCTCCGCCATGAGCATGCACACCCGCTGCACGCACTGCGAAGCCGTGTTCCGGGTGACACTGCTGCAGCTGCAGTCATCGAGCGGACAGGTGCGCTGCGGGGTTTGCCACCAGGTGTTCGATGCCTTCGTGCACTTGCGCGCCGCGAATCCGCCGCCGGAGCCTGCCCCACTTCCGCAGATCGAAATCCCTGAAGAGGCCCACCCACCGCTCGACCTCGACGTCGGGCCTGAGATCGTTGCGGAAGCCGAGCCGCGCGACGCACAGGAGGCGCCCACCGGTACGGATGCGCAGGAGGCGCCCCCGGAATGGCTCGGGGAAACGGACGGTGAGCCCGCCGCGTCCGCAACACCGCTCGATGGCGCCGACCAGTTCGTCATCGACGAGATCACGGCGTCCGCGCCGCCGGAAGGCGATTCGTTCGCTGCGCCCGCCAACGACAGGCCCGGCGAAGCCGATGGCTGGCCTGGGGTAGACGAGGACGAAAACGAACAACCCGGACCAGCGCCCGGCGCCTCAGGCGCGGAACGGTGGAACGAGACCGACTCGCTGACGCCCGCGCTGGCGATCCCCCCGCCTCCAGTCAAGCGGCAGCGCTGGCCGATCGTCGCAGGCGTATCCATCGCCTTGGTGGTGCTGGCCGGTCAGGGCACCTACCAGTTCCGCACGTCGATCGCCACGGCATTGCCGGCGCTGAGGCCCACACTCGAAGCCGCCTGCCGCATGGTCGGATGCGACGTCCCCCTGCCTCGTCTGCCCGAGCGACTCGTTATCGAGACCTCGGACCTGCGGGCGTTGGATCCGTCTCGCCCGAACCGGGTCGTCCTCGCGACCACGGTTCGGAATTCGGCGCCCATGCCGCAGGCCTACCCGATGCTGGAGCTTTCCCTGACGGATGCACGCGACAAGCTGACCGCACGCAAGGTGTTCGGCCCGGATGAGTACCTCGACCCACCGCCAGCGAAGGGCGTCGGCCTGGGTGCGGATGCCGAGTTCTACGTGCGCCTGCAGCTGGACATCGGCGACATCGAGGCGTCCGGCTATCGCATCTATCTCTTCCACCGCTGAGCCCCAATTTGCGGACGACGTGGTCGTCCTCATGCCGTGACAACTCCCGCCATGTTCGTTGTCGCACCGCGGCACGCTTGGCATACTCACCAGCCGGCTTCCACATCGCTGCGCGCACCGATGTCCCGGTCGCCCAGGATTCCCCGTCCCGAATCACCCCACCAGGAGAGCCCATCCATGGCCACTGTCACCCTCAAAGGCAGCCCCGTCCCCGTTGCAGGCACGCTTCCCGGCGCCGGCAGCACAGCACCGGATTTCAGTCTCGCCGGTAAGGATCTCGCCGATGTCTCGCTCGCGGCCTGGTCCGGCAAGCGAAAGGTGCTGAACATCGTGCCGAGCCTGGATACGCCGACCTGCCAGAAGTCGACCCGCGTGTTCAACGAGAAAGCGTCCTCCATGGGCAACTCGGTCGTCCTCGTGATCGCGGCCGACCTGCCGTTCGCGATGGCCCGCTTCTGCGGTGCCGAGGGACTGTCCAATGTCGTCACCCTGTCGACGTTCCGTGACAAGGGTTTCCACGAGAAGTATGGCGTCGACATCACCGATGGTCCGCTGCGGGGCCTCACGGCGCGCGCCGTGGTCGTCCTCGACGAGAACAACAAGGTGCTGCACTCACAGCTGGTTCCCGAGATCGCCGACGAGCCGGACTACGACGCGGCGTTGCAAGCACTGAAGTGATCCGCATCGGACGGGCGCTGCCGAGGGCACCCGGCACTCCCGTCGCATCGGCGCCGCGCTCTGTGCGCGGCGCCGCAGAAGCCCCATGACGCAGGCGCCCCTCCTGCACCCGACACCGACTCCAACGTCATCGAAAAGACCCCCATGCCCGCCTATTTCATAGCGAACATCGACGTCACGGACCCCGCGGGCTTCGAAACCTACCGCTCACTCGTCGCGCCGACGATCACCGCTGCCGGGGGGCGCTACCGGGTACGCGGCGGCAACGTCCAGGTCCTGGAAGGTCAGTGGCAGCCAAAGCGCCTCGTGATGCTGGAGTTCGAAACCATGGCAGCCGCACTGGAATGGTACGAATCGGACCAGTACGCCCCGGTCAAGGCGATCCGGCAGCGCACGGCCATGAGTGACGTCGTGATCGTCGAGGGCCTCCCGCCTGCCTGAAGCACCGTCCGTCGATCCGAAATTCCGATCGCCCACCGCCGCTGGCACGATCGGCGCTTCCCCCCACCGAAGCTTGGCCGTCCACACGGGCTGACGGGGCGTGTTTCGGAAAACAATCATAGACTTTCGAATGAATTGTCGTAACATGTCGAAGTCTTTCGACTAACTGCCTAAAAGAGAATGAAATAAGGCGGCGCATCCAGGATGGGTAAGCTCGGAATCTGGAAGTCGGATTGGTTTCTGGCGACGGTGATCACCGTCGTCATGTTTTTGTTCGTCCAAAGCGAATGGATCCAGGGCCTGGAGCGCAAGGCTTACGACGTGGGCCTTCGCGCCACCGGCGGCGCCCCCAGCGATCGCATCGCGGTCATTGCCATCGACGAACAAAGCATCGCGAACATCGGCCGCTGGCCCTGGCCCCGCGATGTGCATGCCCGGATGATCGATGCGCTGGCACAGGCCAAGGCAAAGGTCGTCGCCCACACGGTGCTTTTCTCGGAGCCGCAGCTCGATCCCGGCCTGGCGTACGTCAACAAGCTGATCGAGGCGTACCAAGCCCTGCCCGACGCCACCAAGGAGTCCCTCGGGACCATGCCGGGGGTCCTGGCCGAGGCCGAACAGAACCTCAACACCGACCGCCAGCTGGCCGCATCGATCACTGCGGCCGGCAACGTGGTACTGCCGCTCGCCTTCCAGCTGGGAGAGCCTCGCGGAAATCCGGATCGGGCACTTCCCGATTTCGTCCTGAAGAGCAATCTCACGAACGTCGAGGACCGCGTCGACGCAGTCAGTGCGGGCAGCTACCCGCCAGCCACCAGCAATGCGCTCTTCCCCCTCGAGATGCTGGGGAAGGGCGCCGCCGGCGTAGGCCACGTGAACGTCTCCCAGGACGTCGACGGCAGCATCCGCTTCGAGCCGCTCGTACTGCGCTACTACGACAGCTTCTTCCCTTCCCTTTCCCTGATGGTCGCAGCACGGAGCCTGAATCTGCCGCCCAAGGACATCCAGATCCGGCTCGGCGAAGGGGTGCAGCTCGGCAAGCTCGAGATCCAGACCGATCCGGCGCTGCAGATGTACACGTACTTCTACAAGGACACCGATGGAAGGCCCGCCTTCCAGGTGGATTCGTTCTACGACGTGATCAGCGGCAAGATCCCGCTCGACAAGTACCGCGACAAGATCGTGCTCATCGGCGCAACCGCCGTGGGCGTCGGGACGTCCCAGGTGACGCCAGTCTCCAACGCCATGCCTCCGGTGCTCTCCCTGGCGCATTCGGTGTCGAGCATTCTCGAGGAGAACTTCTTCGTCGCGCCTTCGTGGGGTATCGCCGTGACCCTGGGGCTCTTCGTGGCCGTGGGCGCGTATCTCGCCCTGCTGCTTCCCCGGATGAAGGCGGCCCTTGCTGCGATCGTCACGGCAGGCCTCGTGGTGACGCTGGTGGTTGTGCACTTCGCCCTCATGACGAGCCAGCAGATGTGGATCCCGCTGATGGCGCCGGTCGTCCTGCTGATCGTCGGCCACCTCGCCCTCACGACGAAGCGTTTCCTGGTGACCGAGCGTGGCAAGGCCAAGTCGGATCTCGAATCGGCCGAGTCCAACCGCATGCTGGGCCTCGCCTTCCAGGGCCAGGGCCAGCTCGACATGGCCTTCGACAAGTTCCGGAAGTGTCCGCTCGACGACATGCTGATGGACAACCTCTACAACCTCGCACTCGATTTCGAGCGCAAGCGCCAGTTCAACAAGGCCCAATCCGTGTACGAGTACATGGGTGGCCACAATCCGAAGTTCCGCGATCTCGAACAGAAGCTGTCCCGCGCGAAGCAGATGTCCGAGACGGTCATCCTCGGCGGGTCGAGCGGCCGCACGAACGCCTCGATGCTCACGGGCGAAGGTCAGGTCGAGAAGCCGATGCTCGGCCGCTACCAGGTCGAGAAGGAACTCGGCAAGGGAGCCATGGGCGTGGTGTACCTCGGCAAGGACCCCAAGATCGGCCGCGTCGTGGCGATCAAGACGATGGCGCTCTCGCAGGAGTTCGAGGCGGACGAACTGCAGGACGTGAAGGAACGGTTCTTCCGCGAAGCCGAGACTGCGGGTCGCCTGAACCACCCGCACATCGTCACCATCTACGACGCCGGCGAGGAGCACGACCTCGCCTACATCGCGATGGAGTTCCTGACGGGTCGCGACCTCGCGCCGCACACGAAGACAGCGTCGCTGCTGCCGCTACCCAAGACGATGAGCATCATCGCCCGCGTCGCCGAGGCTCTCGACTACGCTCACCGCCAGAACGTCGTCCACCGCGACATCAAACCGGCGAACATCATGTACGACCCCGCGACCGACTCCGTGAAGGTCACGGACTTCGGGATCGCCCGCATCACGGATTCCTCGAAGACCAAGACCGGCATGGTCCTCGGCACACCTTCCTTCATGTCACCCGAGCAGCTCGCCGGCAGGAAGATAGACGGGCAATCGGATATCTTTTCGCTGGGCGTCACGATGTATCAACTCGCGTGCGGCAGCCTGCCATTCCAGGGCGAAACGATGACGCAACTCATGTACAAGATCGCGAACGAACCGCCGGTCGACATCCTCACCATCAACCCTGGACTCCCGGACTGCTTCGCCGACATCATCAATCGCGCGCTGGCGAAGACCAAGGAAGAACGGTTCGCCACCGGCGAGGAAATGGCCGCGGCGATTCGCGCGTGCACGGGCAGTTTCGCCGAAGTCGACATGTCTCTCTAGGTCAGCGCATGAACCTCGCAAAAGCCCTGGAGATCGCGAGCGCCACCCATACCGGAATGGTGCGCTCCCACAACGAAGACGCCATTGCTGCCGATGGCGGTGTCGGCCTCGCCGTACTCGCCGACGGCATGGGTGGCTACAATGCCGGCGAGGTGGCGAGCGGGATTGCCGTGGCGCTCATCACCTCCGAGATGCGTCAGGCGATTCCGAAGACCAATCTGCACGCACTCAGTCAGGAGGAAGGGGATCTCCAGGCGGTGCGGATGCTGAAGGGGGTGGTCACGAAGACGAACACTTCGATCTTCGAGTCCGCCAACAGCCAGCCTCAGTACGCCGGGATGGGGACCACGCTGGTGGTGGCTCTCTTCCGGGACAATCGCGTTTCCGTCGCCCACATCGGGGACTCCCGGCTCTACCGGATGCGCAACGAGCGGCTGGATCAGGTCACCCGTGACCACTCGCTGCTGCAGGAGCAGATCGACAGCGGGATGCTTTCCAAGGAAGCGGCGCGCCGCTCCCAGAACAAGAACCTGGTGACACGAGCGCTTGGCATCGAGCCGGAAGTGGAGCCGGAGATTCACACATACGATGCGCAGCCGGGGGATATCTACCTCCTTTGTTCCGACGGCCTCAACGACATGGTCGAGGACGAGGACATCGAACTCACGCTGAACGCGATGGGTTCCAACCTGCCGCTGGCGGCGAATCAGTTGGTCCAGATGGCCAACGACAATGGCGGCCGCGACAACATATCCGTGATTCTGGTGAAGATCGTCCGGGACTTCCCGGCGACCGACACTTGGCTCTCACGGGTCCTGTCGTGGTTCAAGTGAATACGGGGACTGAAGCTATGGCCAAGTTGATACTCACGCTCGACGGCGTCGTGCTGAAGGAGTTTGCGCTCACCAAGGAGCGCACCACCATCGGCAGGAAGGCCCACAACGACGTCCAGATCGACAACCTGGCCGTGAGTGGCGAGCACGCCGCGATCGTCACCATATTGAACGACTCCTTCCTCGAGGACCTCGGCAGCACGAACGGGACGCTGGTGAACGGCCAGCCGATCAAGAAGCACTTCCTGCAGAACGGAGACCTCGTCGAGATCGGCAAGTACAAGGTCAAGTACGTGAACGAGCAGGGTGCGGGCACGAGTGCCGCGGACTTCGAGAAGACCATGGTGCTCCGCGCCCCCCAGCGGCCGGCCGAGCCGCGGGTCGGCGATACCCAGACCGGAGTGAAGACGGACTTCCGGTCGACCCAGGTGGACACCCAGTTCAACAATACGGGGCAGCAGGCGATCAGCCGTCCGATCCCACCGCAGGCGCCGACGACGCCCCCGATGGCCACGAATCCAGCACCGGCCGCCGGCGCTGGCCCGATGACCACGCTCACGACAGCCCCGGGCGTCCCGCCGGCGGCTGCGATGCAGGGCGTGATCCAGATTCTCTCCGGCCCGAACGCCGGGCGCGAACTACCGCTCGTGAAGGCGCTCACGACATTGGGCAAACCTGGCGTCCAGGTGGCCGTGATCACGAAGCGCCCCCAGGGTTACTTCATCACCCACGTCGAAGGGGCCACCGTCCCGGTCGTCAACGGCCAGCCGCTGAATGCCCAGGCTCACATCCTGAACGACCACGACATCGTCGAGCTTGCGGGTGTGAAGATGGAGTTCTTCTACAAGCCCGTGGCCTGATCCGCCGCGCCACCCACGTGCAGGCGGAACCGGCCGACATGCGCCCCCCAGCGGCCGGGCCTGCGTTTTTCTGCGGCCCGCTCAATCGCCCGGCCAGCGCTGTGCCGCCGTCCCTGAAGAAGCACGCCGCGCGAGCGCTGCTCGGCGTCGTTGTCGTCCTGCTGTTCATCGCCCACGCGGCGCGATTCTTCGATCTCTCCTTCATCCACACGATGGAGGCGCTCACCTACGATGCGCGCCTGCGCCTCACGATGCCGCGGACGGTCGACCCACGGATCGTCATCGTCGACATCGATGAGAAGAGCCTCGCCGAGGAAGGACGGTGGCCCTGGCGTCGCGACCGACTCGCCCTCCTCGTCGACAAACTGTTCGACCGGTATGGGGTCAATGTCGTCGGATTCGACGTGGTCTTCGCGGAACAGGACGACAGTTCGGGCCTGCGCGTCCTCCGGGATCTCTCCCAGAACGAACTCCGCGGCGATGCCCAGTTCCAGAAGTCGCTCGAGGAACTGGCACCGCGACTAGAGTACGACCGCGTGTTCGCCGAGCGACTGAGAGGGCGCCCGGTCGTGATGGGCTACTACTTCTCCAACCAGCAGATCGATGGCAAGGGCCTCGCCATCGGCACGCTGCCGCCGCCCGTGTTGCCGGCTGGGACCTTCAAGGGACGCAACATCCAGTTCGCGAGGTTCCAGGGATATGGCGCGAACCTGCCCGAACTGCAGGAAGCCGCCGCGGGGGGTGGACACTTCACCCCGGCGACCGACGCCGACGGCGTGCATCGCCGCGTACCGGTGCTGGCGGAGTACAACGGTGCCTACTACGAACCCCTCGCCCTCGCGATCGTCCGCCTGCTGCTCAAATCACCGAACGTGGCGCCCGGGTATCCGCCCGACACGCTCCTGAACAAGGACTATCCGGGCCTGGAATGGGTCGAGGCCGACCCGGTGCGTGTTCCCGTCGATGAGGAAGCGAACGCGCTGGTGCCCTATCGCGGCCCCCAGGGGAGCTTCCCCTATGTGTCGGCGACCGACGTCATGCACGACCGCGTGACGCCCGCAACGCTCGAGAACCGGATCGTGCTCGTGGGCACGACGGCCCCCGGCCTGCAGGATCTGCGATCCACGCCGGTGGCGCCGCTGTATCCCGGGGTCGAGATCCACGCGAACCTGCTGGCCGGCATGCTCGACGGCACCATCAAACAACGACCGCCCTACGTTCGCGGCGCGGAAGTTCTACTCGTCGGGATCGTCGGCCTCCTGCTGGCGGTGGGGCTGCCGCTGCTGACACCCCTGCGATCCACCATCGCGGTTGGCGTGGTGCTCGTCGCGCTCAGCGCGCTCAATCTCGCCGTCTGGCAGTACGTGAACCTGGTGCTGCCCCTCGCCTCGGGCCTGCTCATGGTCCTCGCGTTGTACGCGATCAACATGTCGTACGGGTACTTCGTGGAGTCGCGTGCCAAGACCCAGATCGCCGGGCGCTTCGGTCAGTACGTCCCCCCGGAACTGGTCGACGAGATGAGCCGGAATCCCGACCGCTTTTCGATGGAGAGCGAAAGCCGCGAGATGACCGTCCTCTTCTCGGACGTTCGAGGCTTCACGACGATCTCCGAGGGCCTGGACCCCAACGCGCTGCAGCAGTTGATGAACGCCTACCTGACGCCGATGACGCGCGTGATCCACCAGCAGCGCGGCACGATCGACAAGTACATGGGTGACGCCATCATGGCTTTCTGGGGCGCCCCCCTGGAAGACCCGGACCACGCGCGGCATGCCGTCATGGCCGGGCTGGAGATGCAGAAACGGCTCGCCGAGATGGCGCCCGAATTCATCGCCCGGGGCTGGCCGCCACTCAAGATCGGCATCGGCATCAACACCGGTCGGATGAGTGTCGGCAACATGGGCTCCGAGGTGCGCGTCGCTTACACGGTCATGGGCGATGCCGTGAACCTCGCCTCAAGACTCGAAGGCCTCACGAAACACTACGGCGTGTCGATGATGGTGGGCGAGGCCACGCGCGCGGCGCTTCCGGACCTCGTCTACAGGGAACTCGATCGGGTCCGCGTGAAGGGCAAGGATGCACCGGTGACCATCTTCGAGCCGCTCGGAGTCCAGGCGGAACTGCGCAAGGAGACGCTGGATCGGCTTAAACTGTTCCAGCAGGCGCTGAAGTTCTACCGCGCCCAGGAGTGGGACAAGGCGGAGTTGCAGTTGCTGAACCTCCAGAGAGTCGCGCCCGATGATGCCCTGTATGCGACCTACCTGAAGCGTGTGGCCCAGTTGCGGGCCCATCCACCGGCGACGCCGTGGGATGGGGTGTTCGACTTCGATACCAAGTAACGGCAGACACCATGCTCGTCCGCATTCTCGGCTGCAGTGGCGGCATCGGCGGCAACCTCCGCACCACGTCCATGCTCGTCGATCAGGACATCCTGATCGATGCGGGCACCGGCGTGGGCGATCTCAGCCTGACCGAACTGCAACTCATCGATCACGTATTCATCACGCACTCGCATCTCGACCACGTGGCCATGCTGCCGTTCCTGGTCGATACCGTGGGCGGCATGCGCACCTCGCCGATCGTGGTCCACGCCACGGCCGACACCCTCGCGATCCTGAAGGACCACATCTTCAACTGGAAGATATGGCCCGACTTCTCGAAGATTCCCGACGAGAAGAACCCGATGATGCGGTTCTCGGAAGTGAAGCTCGGCGAACCAGTGGGGCTCGGTGTCCGCCGGTTCACGGCGTTGCCGGCGAACCACACCGTGCCTGCCGTCGGCTACTGGCTCGACAGCGGCGATGCGAGCCTCATCTTCACGGGTGACACCACTTCGTGCCCGGCGCTGTGGGAGGTCGCCAACAAGATCGAGAACCTGCGTTACGTGATCATCGAGACTGCGTTCCATAATGGCGAGCGCGAACTCGCCATCGCGTCGAAGCACCTCTGGCCCGACGAACTGGTGAACGAGTTGTCGCGCCTCACGCGGAAGGCCCGCATCTACATCACGCATCTGAAGCCCGGCGAGGGCGCGATCACGATGGCCGAGATCGAGGAATGCGGTGAGGCGTTCAACCCGCGCATGCTCGCGAACGGACACGTCTTCAAGCTCTAGGTCTTGGTCCAGGGGGACGCTGCGCCGCCTGGCGTGCAATACCGAACGAACATCGGTGTCGGTCCCCGACCGCACCTTTAACCGCGAGACGATCCCCGCCGCAGGGCCGGATCGCGCGGGCAGTCATATCGGAGTCGAATGGGATGAGCACAGTCGCAGATGCCAAGCCCGCCGCCGGGCAGAACCTCGCTGAAATCAGTCGCAAGCTCGAGTTCCAGCGGAAGCTCCAGGCAGTCACCAACAAGATCCACGCGACAGCCAATGTCGACGAGATCATGCTCGAACTCTCGCAGGACATCTGCGAACTTTTCGACGCCGACCGCCTGACGATCTATACGGTTGCAGAGGACAAATCCGCGATCGTCTCGAAGGTGAAGATCGGCCTGTCGTCCTTCAAGGATCTCAAGCTTCCGTTGAACGACCAGAGCATCGCGGGCTTCGTCGGCCTCAACAAGAAGCTCGTCAACATCCGCGACGTGTACGACGAAGAGGAACTGCGCGGCCTGAGCCCATCCCTTCGCTTCCTGAAGGAAGTGGACCGCCGTACGGGCTATCGGACGAAGCAGATGCTCGTCGTGCCGATCCTCGAGGCAGGCTCCGGAGAGTTGATCGGCGTCGTCCAGATCATCAACTCGCGCAACGGGGATTCCTTCGGCCCGCCCTCCGAGGAAGGCGCGGTCAATCTCTGCGAAACCCTCGCGATCGCACTGAAGCAGCGTCAGCGGCCAGCGCAGGGTCTGCGGGGCAAGTACGACTCGCTCGTCACGAACGCCGTGCTCTCCCAGGAGGAGATCGAACTCGCCACGCGCTCTGCCCGCCGCAAGGGCGTCGATCTCGAGGACGTCCTCATCGACGAGTTCCAGGTGAAGCCGCAGGCGATCGGCGAGGCCCTGGCGGCTTTCTTCGGCGTCCCATACGAGCCGTTCCGGCCAGACCGCATCAAGTCGCTCGACCTACTCCGGAACCTGAAGCGCGATTTCGCCGAGAGCAGCGGCTGGATCCCCCTCGAGGAATCGAAGGACGGCCTGGTCGTGATGACCACCGATCCCGAGCGGCTGCGGGCCTCGCGGATCATCAGCAACGTGTATCCGCGCTCGCGGATCGTCTACACGGCCACGACGCAGCGCGAGTTCCGGCTGACGCTCGACCAGATCTTCGGCGGCGCCGGCGGCGAGGAGTTCGTGGCCGACGTGGGCGAACTGCTCGACAAGCTCGACGACGAGTCCGAGCTCGAGTTTGCCGGTGCCGGCGCCGTCGACGACGCTTCCCTCGCGCAGGACAACGAACTGGTGCGGCTGGTGAACAAGATCATCGTCGACGCCTACCACCAGGGTGCGTCCGACATCCACATCGAGCCGTTTCCGGGGAAGGGCAAGACCGAAGTGCGCTTCCGGAAGGACGGCACGCTGACGCACTACATCTCGGTACCGGCGTCTTACCGCAACGCGCTGGCGGCACGGCTGAAGATCATGTGCGATCTCGATATTTCGGAGCGCCGCAAGCCGCAGGACGGCAAGATCAAATTCAAGAAGTTCGGTCCGCTCGACATCGAACTGCGGGTCGCGACCGTCCCCTCGCAGGGCGGTGTCGAAGACATCGTGATGCGGATTCTCGCTGCAGGGGAGCCCATCCCGCTCGACAAGCTCGGTCTCTCCGCGCGCAACCTGAAGAACGTGAAGGAGACGATCGCCAAGCCGTACGGTCTCTTCTTCGTGTGCGGTCCGACGGGCTCCGGGAAGACGACCACCCTGCATTCGATCCTCGGCTACATCAACACGCCCGAGACGAAGATCTGGACCGCCGAGGACCCCGTCGAAATCACGCAGAAGGGCCTCCGGCAGGTGCAGATGAACCCCAAGGCGGGTGTCACCTTCGCGACCGCCATGCGCGCCTTCCTTCGTGCCGATCCTGACGTCATCATGGTCGGCGAGATGCGCGACAAGGAAACGACCGCGATCGGTATCGAGGCCTCGCTCACCGGTCACCTCGTGTTCGCGACGCTTCACACCAACAGCGCGCCCGAGTCGATCATCCGTCTGCTCGACATGGGGATGGACCCGTTCAATTTCTCGGATGCACTGCTCGGCGTGCTGGCCCAGCGGCTCGCGAAGCGCCTGTGCGCCAAGTGCAAGAAGTCGCACGTGGCGACGCAGGATGAAATGAAGGCGCTGCTCGAGGAATTCAGCATCGAGCTGAAGAACACCGACTACTGGAAGCGGGATCCCAAGGCATCCTTCGAGAATCTGTATCGGGAGTGGGTCCAGAACTTCGCCAACGAGAAGGGTCAGTTCACCCTCTATTCACCGGTTGGTTGCGACACTTGCAGTGGCACGGGATACAAGGGACGGGTGGGCCTCCACGAACTGCTCATCGGCACCGAGACGATCAAGAAACACATCCAGGAGCACGCCCGCGTCGCCGACATCGTCGCCACGGCGCTCTCCGAGAACATGCGCACCCTGAAACAGGACGGCATCGAGAAGGTCCTGCAGGGAATCACCGACATGAAGCAGGTGCGTGCGGTCTGCATCAAGTAGCTTCCACGAAACGACGGATGCCCCAGCGACGATGAGCTCCCTCCCGATGACGCCTGCGGCGAACGACGCCTCGGAGGATCTCCTGCCCCGGCTGGAGGAACTCAACGAGATCGGTATCGCCCTCTCGAAGGAACGCGACCTTGCGCGGCTGCTGGAGACGATCCTCATCGCGGCGAAGAAGATCACGAACGCCGAGGGCGGCACCCTCTATCGGCGCCATGCCGACAACGAGAACCTGCTCCACTTCGAGATCATCCGGAACGAGGTGCTCGGTATTGCGATGGGCGGCACCACAGGGCGCGAGATCCCCTTCGACCCCGTCCCGCTCACGTTCGACGACGGCAGCGAGAACACGTCGATGGTGGTGGCCTACGCGGTGCTGCACGACCGGACGGTCAACATCGCCGACGCGTACAGCGAGGAAGGCTTCGACTTCTCGGGCACGAAGCGTTTCGACAGCCGCACCGGCTACCGCTCGAAATCGTTCCTCACGGTGCCGCTGAAGAATCACGAGAACGAGATCATCGGGGTGCTGCAACTGATCAACGCCAAGGATCGTGCGACGGGCGAGATCGTCCCGTTCGGCCCGGCCGATCAGCGGCTCGCCGAATCGCTCGCATCCCAGGCGGCCGTGGCCATCACGAACCGTCTGCTGATCCTGCAACTGGAACACCTCTTCGAGTCGTTCATCAACCTCATCAACGAGGCGATCGACGACAAGTCGCCCTACACCGGCGGTCACTGCAAGCGGGTGCCTCAACTCACGATGCTGCTGGCCGAGGCGGCCCACAAGGCGGACAGGGGGCCGCTGGCGACCTGGCAGATGACAGAGCAGGACCGCTACGAACTGAAGATCGCGGGGCTCCTGCACGACTGCGGCAAGGTGACCACGCCGGTCCACGTGGTCGACAAGGCCACGAAGCTGCAAACCATCTTCGACCGGATCGAGCTTGTCGAGACGCGCTTCGAGGTGGTGAGGCGGGACGCCGAGATAGCGATGCTGCGGGCGAAGCTTGCGACGCGCGACGGCGGGCCATCCATCGATGAAGCCGCCGTGGAAAAGACCTACATGGCACGGCTCGCCGAGATCGAAGATGACCGTGAGTTCGTCCGCCGCGCCAATATCGGATCCGAAGCCATGGGCGCCGACGATCAGGCGCGCGTGAAGGAGATCAGCCGCAAGTACCCATGGAATGACCCGACGGGTGCCAACGTGGAGTTCTTCAGCGCCGATGAGGCCGAGAACCTGGCCATTCGTGCGGGCACGCTCACGGCCCAGGAACGGCAGATCATCAATCACCACATCGACGTCACGATCAAGATGCTCGAGGCGCTGCCCTGGCCCCGGCACCTGCGCAATGTGCCGGAGTACGCGGGCGGCCACCACGAGCGGATGGATGGCAAGGGCTATCCGCGCGGTCTCAAGAAGGACGACATGTCGGTGCAGGCCCGCATCATGGGCATCGCCGACATCTTCGAGGCCCTGACCGCCAAGGACCGCCCGTACAAGAAGGGCAAGACGCTGACCGAGTCGCTGCACATCCTCGGCAAGTTCCGCCTGAACGGGCACGTGGATCCCGACCTGTTCGATGTGTTCGTACGGGACCGCGTCTATATGAAGTATGCCGAGCAGTTTCTCGATCCGGAGCAGATCGACGAGGTGGACGTCGCCA
Source organism: Betaproteobacteria bacterium Ga0077532 (assembly GCA_001464895.1). Classification (GTDB taxonomy): domain Bacteria; phylum Pseudomonadota; class Gammaproteobacteria; order Burkholderiales. Next base: position 30,161 of record LNEE01000031.1, on the reverse strand, counting down.
GCATTCCCGGGTATGCCGGAGATTGACGGAAAACGTCACGACAGCTTCGCAGGCTTCCGCAGCATCCCTCTTTTCCGCCGCCAGCCGATCCCCGACCCTGACACGCGACGGAGACAAAACCCCCGGATGAACCGGACCACCCCCGAAACCCCGCCTGGCAAGGGTACTTTCCGACAGGGGCGTTCAATGGTCCGACAGCCCCTGTCAAGATTGCCGTACTGGCACACGCCTTGCCTTTTCCGTCGGTGCACATCGCCCGATTGTGTCCAGTCCAACCGCCTTAGGAGTGAAGTCAATGAAGCGCATTCAACAGGGTTTTACCCTCATCGAGTTGATGATCGTGGTCGCGATCATCGGCATTCTGGCGGCGGTCGCGCTGCCTGCCTACCAGGACTACACGGTGCGAGCCAAGGTGCAGGAAGCCGTGACTCTGTCCGACCCGGCCCGTTCGGCAGTGGCTCAGGCCTGCTCCGAAGCCTCGCTGGGTGGTGACTCCTCCATGGGTGGCGTGGTCGGCAACACGACCGCCGGCCTGCCGGAACCGACGGGCATCACCGGCCAGTACGTGGCCTCGGTGACGATGACCAGCACGGGCACCAGCACTGCCACCGTGACGATCGCCGTCCGCAACATCAACGGTATTCGCGTCGGCCAGAACACCGGTGACGTGATCTACACCGCGGCCTGCAACGCCGGTGGCACGAACTGGTCGATCTCTGGCTCGGTGCTGTCCAAGTACTACCCGAAGTCCTGATCCAGGTTTCAGGTCTGCACGCGAAAAGGAGGCGAAAGCCTCCTTTTCCTTTTGGGGCGTCGGATCTGCGTCACCTGGCCGACCGGTGACATCCGATCACACACCCTCCCCGTCGGTGAAAGCGGCGAGAAACGTCGCCGTCAGGTGTCACTCGGCGTCAACGCTCTCCCTCTTCCTTGGGCATGTCGATCCAGTCCTGCCACATGCGACGGTAGGCAGCTTCGAGCGCCCGGGTGAAACGCGGTACATCCGTCAGGGGCGACGCTGCCATCGCTGACCGAAGTCCCTGTCTCGTCTGCGCCAGTCGCTCGGGATCCTGTGCGAGCGACACGGCCCTATCCACGTAGTCGGCGGAATCCTGCGCGATCAGTTCGCCGTGCCCGATCACCGAAAGGAGGCTCGCGGATACCCGGGAAGCATGCCGATCTCCCAGCATCGCGATGACCGGGACTCCCATCCAGAGCGATTCGCAGGTCGTCGTCGTGCCGTTGTAGGGAAATGTGTCGAGGGCGATGTCGATCTGCTCGAGGGTCCGGAGGTGCGCCTGGAAGCCGGGAATCGGCCCCAGGAACCGCACGCGTTCCCTGGCGAAACCATGGGCTTCGAGCCGCGCCCGCACACGGTCCTGAAGTTCCTCGTCACCGAGCGTCGGCGTCTTCATCGTGAGGGTTGCATCCGGAACACGATCGAGGATCTCCTTCCAGCATCGCAGTGCCTCGTCGCTGACCTTCTGGTAGTTGTTGTAGACGCCGAAGTTGATGTGGCCGGCTGTTGCGGACGGCGTGGCGGAAACCGGTGGCATTTCGGGCGACGGCGCGTAGACGATGAACATGTCGGGCATCCGGTACACGCGCTCGAGTTGATGGGCATCCGCTTCGGGTGCCGGATCCGCGATGGCGTCCGAGATACGCCAGTCGATGGTTTGAATACCGGTACCCGACGGGTACCCGAGCCATGTCGCCTGGACAGGCGCGACCCGGCGGGCAAGCAGGGGAAGGCGGTTGAATCCCGTGTGGCCCGCAAGCTCGACGACGATATCGAGGCTGTCGTCCAGCATGACGCGTTCAGCCTCGTCGTCCGGCAGATCCCCGAGATCACGCCAGATCGTCGCCATCTCGCGGAACCGCGCGGTGGACGGATCGGCCTCCCTGCCCGTGAAATACAGATACAGCTCGACCACGGCCCCGTCGTGGGCCCGGAGCACCGGCTCGACGAAGTGCCCGACCACATGATTGCGGAAATCGGGCGACACATACCCCACGCGCAGTCGACGTCCCGGCCGCTGATCGCGGTTGAACGATGTCCGGGACCGGCGCGCTGCCAGCTCGGGGCGCTGCCCCACCCGCACATGTTCGGCAAGCAGAGAAGATGGCGTGGTGGCTTCGACGTAGTTGAGCGCGAACATCAGATTGCTCCAGGCCGTGTCGAACTGCGGCACCACCTCGATCACCTGGCGCAGCGCCGGAATGCTCTCTGCGAAGCGCCCTTGCGCCTGGAGCGCATTCGCCAGGCACAGGAGCGCATCCGGATGCCGTGGATCCAGGGCGATCGCATCGCGGGCGGCCTTCTCCGCCTTCGTGGGCAACTGCAATCGGTACTGCACTGACGACAGGTTGATGTGCGGCTCGATCAGCCGGGGTTCGAGTTCGATGGCACGCTCGAGCTGACGCCGCGCCTCCTCGTACTGCCGGATGCCAGCGAGCGCCACGCCGAGATCCGAGTACGCCCGTGGAGAATCGGGATCGAGCACGAGGAGATCGGACAACCACTTGGCCGCGGCGCGGAAGCGGTTGCGCCGGATCAGCAGGCCCGAGAGCGCGAAGAGGATCCGGGTGTCCCCGCCAGCGAGCCCATTGGCCTTCTCGAGCAGGACCTCGGCCTCGTCGTAGGACCGCTGGCCTATCAGCACCTCGGCGAGGATGTGATGCGCGTCCGCGCTCGCGGGGTCCACGGCAATCGCGCGATTCAGGAGCGCTTCGGCCTCGTCGAGGCGGTCCAGTTGCAGGAGCGTCGTACCGAGTTCGACGAGGATGGGCGCCGCGTCGGGTGCGATCTGATGCGCCTTCTCGAGGGCCGCGAGGGCCTGCTCCGGCTGACTCGCCGCGCGACGGACGATTCCGAGATGGGTCAGCGCGATGGCGGACGAGGTGCCTCCGCCTGCCGCGCGCTCCAGCACGACGAGCGCTTCGTCGACGCGCCCTGCCTTGAACAGCAACAGACCCAGCATTGCACCCGCGCCCGCATGGTCGGCATCGCGGGCCAGGATGAGACGACTGAGCGTCATCACCTCTTCGGGATCGTTCTGCCGGACGAGGAAACGGGCGAAATCGAACGCATCGCGGTCGCGGGAGGTTGCGCTCGTCCAGGCAGCGACGAGCGCAGGCGCTGCCTGCCCGGCGTCGCCCTGCCGAGAAAGCAGCGCCCCCAGCGTCCAGTGCAGCGCAGGCTCCGACGGAAGAACGGACACGGCGCGACGGTACACGTCGATCGCGTCCGACAGGCGCCCCATCTCGAGCCGGATCCGACCGAGCAGATGCCACCAGTTCGCGTCGTCGGTCTGCCTCGCGAGGCCGTCCTCGAAGCCCTCGCAGGCGGCTTCGAGCCGGCCCAGGCGCCACAGCGCCTCCCCGCGCGAGAAATGGAACAGGGGCGCTTCCGGATCGATGGCGAGCGCGCCCTCGAAGCCGTCGAGGGCGGCCGCGAAGTCGCCGGCCGACAGGTCCAGCCTCGCCCGGAGGAAGCGCGCATCGGCATTCTTCGGATCCACCCGCAGCGCGGCGTCGAACGCGGCGCGTGCGCTGGCCTGATCCCCCTTCTCGAACGCCTCGTAGCCGACCTTGACGTAGGCACGCGCCTCGCTTGACGGGTCCGGCCTGGATTTGCCCTTGAGCCACTGGAACATGGGTTACCTCGAGTTCTCTGGTGCGTCGGATCGGCATCCGCGGCAGGCCGCGGCCGGAACGTTCGGCGACCCGTCCGCAACCCAGGCACTCGCACTGCCACGGCCCCGCGCCGTATGATCCGATTGCATTCGACATGCGCCACGGTTGGCGCGAATGGAGCATGAAAGCATGATCTTCGGAATGTTCGATACCAGAAAGGTGGATGACTTCGCGAGGAGTCTCGCCTCGGATCTTTCTCGGCGCTTTCCGCCGGCAAGTGAAGCCCGGACGGACAAGGGCGTGAAGCAGCAGCTCGAAGTGGTCACCGAGGGCCTGTACGCGCGAGCCGTCCGATTCCACCAGGAGAACCGCCTGGGGCTGTACAAGAAGGCGAAGCTGGGGAACACGTTCCGATGGCAGTTGAAGGCCCTGGGATACACCGATCCGTTCATCGAGACGGTGACGAAGGGTCTGGTGGTGCGGCTCGCAACGCCGAAGAAGACCCAGTAGTCGCTGCGGCCGGCGACGACAACGCCCGATACGCCGCTTCCAGATCCCGCACGAAACGCGGTTCGTCCATGATCCCCGACGCTGCGAGGCGCTGTCGCAGACTGCCCCGCAACGTCGCCAGCGCCGCCATATCCCCGGCGCAACGCCGGGCGATCTCCACGTAGTCGTCCACCGTTCTCCCGCACCAGTCGTCGAGCCCGAGGTTCGCCAGGATGCTGGCACCGACGCGCGACGCGTGCGTGTCGCCCGCCAATGCGATCACCGGCACACCCATCCACAGCGAATGCAGGGTTGTCGTCGTGCCGTTGTAGGGGAAGCTGTCCAGCGCGATGTCGACCTCCCGGTGCTGCGCGAGAAAGGTCTCGTGAGAACCGCGCCCACGCAGGATGAAGCGCGCCGGATCGACCCCCTTGGCCTCGAAGTACGCCAGTAGCGCCGTACGGGCCTCTCCGCCGGGGAGTGCCGTCATCAGGCATCGGGCATCGGGCACGGCCCGCATCACGTCCGCGATCGCGTCGCGCATCGCCGGCGAGATCTTCGCGAACGTGTTGAAGCAACCGAACGTGATACGGCCACTCGCGATGGCCGGCAGCGGGCCCGGATCCGGCGCGCCGGGCAGCGGCCGGAAGCACATGAAGAAGTGCGGCAGCGGCACGATCTGCTCGGATGCGGTCTGGCCGGAGAGGTCTGCGGCGATGTGCCGATCGGTGATCCACGCGTCCACGGAACGCAGCCCCGTCGTGTCGGGGTAACCGAGCCACGTGACCTGCACGGGCGCCGGCTTCCGGGCGAAGAGCGGCAGGTTGTTGTCGTCGAAGTGACCCTTGAGATCCACGAGGATGTCGATGCCGTCTTCGCGCACGAGATCGGCGAGCGCGTCCCAGCCCATGCCCGGCACGCGCCGCCATTGGTCGGCCTTTCCCTCCAGACGCAGGCTCACGGCATCCCGCTGCCGCGTGCGGTCGTAGCACCACACCTCGAACGCCGAGCGGTCGTGGTGCTCGAGCACCGGCTCGAAGAAATAGTTGATGACGTGATCGCAGAAGTCGCCCGACACGTAGCCCACGCGCAGCCGCCGCGATCCTGGCGGTGGCCTGGATTCGACGACGGGCGGACGGCGGAAGCGACGGTCGTAGTCGTCGAACGCCTTCGCGCGCGCCTCCCGCGACGGGGACCCGGCGTACAGCCCGGCGGAGAACCAGTCGGACCACGCCTGCGGATCCGAAGGCACGAGCGCCATCCCGCGTGCGTAGTGGACGAGCGCCTCTTCCAGCTCGCCGCGACTGTCGAGGGCGAACGCCAGCTTGCGATGGGTGAACGCATCGTCGGACCGGCACGCGAGCGCCTCGCGATACCAGCGGATCGCATGGTCGAGACGTCCGCGCGCCTGCATCGTGGCGCCGAGATACGCGCGCGACGCTGCGTCGCCGGGATCGCGCGCGCTGGCCTGCTCCAGTTGCGCGACCGCGTCGTCGAGCCGGCCCTGGGCGTGCAGCAGCGCGACGGGGTTGCGCGCCGGATCGAAGGTCCAGTCGAGCAGGCGATGCATCTGGTAGGTCTCGATCGCATCGTCGTACCGGCCCAGCGCACCGAGCAGCGGGACGATGCGCTCGGCCGCTGCGGCGTACCGCAGATCCGCTGCGAGCGCGGCCCGCATCGCGGAGAGCGCGGCTTCCGCGTCACCGGTCTCCAGCAGCGCCTCGGCCAGCGTGAACCACGTGGCGGCCCGCGAAGGGTCGAGCGACGTCGCCGTCCGCAGATGCGCCACTGCGCGCGGGAACGCGCCCTGCCGGCAGGCCAGCACGCCGGCCAGATGCAGCGCTTCGGCGGGTGGCGACGGCTCGGCCAGCAACCCGTCGAGGACGGCCGCCGCCCCCGCATCGTCGCCTGCGCGCAGCGCCGTTCGCGCAGCTTCGAGGCGTGGGCCGACCGGCGCGCTGACCGTGGGCGCGGGCCGTCGTTTCAGCCAGTCGAACATGGCCCCTCCGACGCCCGTTGCATGACCATCCCGGCATAGGCGTTCTCCAGCGCACGGGCGAGCCGGAGAACGTCCGTGAGCGCGCTCGTACGGAGTTCGCCGCGCAGGGCCGCCCGATGTCCGGCCAAGGCGTCGCGGTCCGACGCGAGACCGGCGGCAATACGGACGTAGTCGCCCCGGTCCGTCGCGACCCACTCCGGATGGCCGGCCCGCGCCAGCAGGCTCACACCGACGCGCGACACGTGCGCGCTCCCCGCGAGCGTCACCACCGGCACCCCCATCCAGAGCGCCTCGCAGGTCGTCGTCGTGCCGTGATACGGATGGCTGTCCAGGGCGATGTCGATATCCGCATATCGACGCAGGTGGCGCTCGAAATCCTCCGCCCAGCCCGAGACGTCGAGCCGCGCCGGGTCACCGCCCGCCGCGGCGAAACGATCGCGGAATCGCGCCTCGGCACGGGCATCCCCGAGTCCCTTCGCCTTCACCAGCAGTCGCGAACCTGGCGTCGCCGTCAGCACGCCCGCCCACAGCGCGAGGCAGGTGTCGCTCAGCTTCGCGGGGTTGCTGAAGCATCCGAACGTGACGTGCCCGCGGGTGCGAAAAGGCGGCGGCGCCACGTCCGGCACCTCGGACCTCGGCTGGTAGGCAAGGAAGCCGGACGGGAGGCGCACCAGTGTTTCCGTGTGCAGGAACTCCGACGTGCCGGGCGGATCTGCCCAGGCGTCCGTCAGGCGGAAGTCCATGGCCGGCACGCCGGTCGTGTTGGGATAGCCGAGCCACGTCGCCTGCACCGGTGCGATGCGCTGCGCGAACAGCGGGAGGCGATGGCCTCCGGTGTGTCCGGAGAGATCGACGGCGATGTCGAGCTGATCCGCACGGATGATCTGCAACGCGGTGGCGTCGTCCATGCCGCCGATGTCGCGCCAGACGGCGGCGTGCGAGCGGGTCCGCGCAGTCTGCGCGTCGTGCCGATTCCCCGCGAAATAGCAGAACACCTCCACGACCCTGCGATCGTGGGCGGCGAGCACGGGTTCGAGAAAGAAGCTGACGACGTGGAAGCCGAAGTCGGCCGAGACGTAGCCGACTCGCAACGGGCGGCCATCCTCGCGCGGCGCGATCGGCAGGTCCACGGACCACCGCCCCAGCAGCGCCCCGAGCCGGCGGTGCTCGGCCGCAACGAAGGCGGGCTCGACGCCATCGGCATAGTTCAACGTGAGCAGGTAGGCCTCGATCAGTCCGGGCTCGGGCTGGGCGGGCATGTCGCGAAGAACGTCGAGGGCTTCGTCGATGCGCCCCTGCCCGCGCAGCGCGAGGGCGAGGTTGCTGCGGAGACCTGCATCGCCGGGGACCTGCGCGAGCGCCGCGCGGAAATGCGCCTCCGCATCGATGAAGCGCCCCGCCGCGCAGACGAGCGTCCCGAGGTTGTTGCGCGCAGGAAGCGAGGCAGGGTCGGCAGCCAGCGCGGCGGCGAGGCTCTCCTCGGCCGCGACAGCGTCACCGCGCGCCTCGTGCACGCTCGCAAGATTCACCCACGCGGCAGCGAGCCCGGGCATGACATCGACGGCGTGGCGCAGCGCGTCCTCGGCTTCGGCGAAGGCGCCGGTCTGCAGATACGTGAGCGCGAGGTTGTTCCACGCCTGCGCATAGTCGGGGGCCAGTGCAACGGCCTCGCGATAGGCACGGCGGGCGGACTCGATGTCCCCGGCGTCCGCGAGACGGTCGGCCTCGGACTTTCTCGCAAGGGCCTCCGCGGACGGCCCGCCGCCCGTCGGCGCGCGCGGCGGGTCGTGGCGCGAGAACGTCTGCTTCAACCAGTCGAGCATCGGTAGCGAGGGAGGATCAGGGCCGCCGCAGTATAGCGAGGCACATCGTCGACGCTCACGCCTTCGTCATGCGGGCACCGCCCTCAACGCCGGTAGACCGACGCCTTCAGCGGCAACCCGTTACTCATGTAGGAGTGGAAGTACTCGAGGTCGTTGAAGGTCTCGCTGCCCATGGGCAACGGCTCGGCGCGCACCTGCTCCATGCAGCGGGTGTAGCGCGCGTGGAGCGTGTAGAGCGCATCGCCCCCGCGGAAGACCGGAAAGTGCGGCGCCTGCCCGAGCGCGGGGGAGATGACTTCCATCCGCATCACGCGGCCCGCGTTCTGCACATGGCAGTTCGCGCACGAAAAGTTCATCTGCCCGATGCGGCGCTCGAAGAACGCCCGGCCGGCCTCGTAGCGCGCAACGGCCTCGGGCGACTCGACGCGGATCGCCATGCGCATGCCGTCGGACAACGTGCGTGCGTACGCCGTCAGCACGCCCATCGTGTCGCGATCGTCGTACCGGTACGCGGCCTCGCCGTTGTCGGTGCGGCAGCGGTTCAGGAGCATCTCGAAGGTGACGACGCGGCGTTGTTCCGCGTCGTATCGAGGGTAGGTGCCCGCCAGCATCCGGCCGCCATCGGGCAGGCAATCGGCGTAGGTGCGGCCGTTGGGGAACGGCGTCTCCCAGAGGGCGCGTCCGCGATCGATGTCGGGTTCGAAGGGCGGGAACGCCATGATGTCTTCGTAGTGCCGCCGGCCCGCGGCATTGAGCATGAAGCTGCCGAGCACGTAGTCGTCGAGCGGCACGGCCGGGAATCGCGCCTGGAAGAACTGCACATACGCGCGGCGATCATCTTCCGGTGCCGCGGCACTGCCACCGAACATCCCGGAAAGACCAGCACCGAGTACCAGCGCCGCCAGTCGCACCTGTCCGCGCCTCACTTGATCGGGACCTCGAGGCTCATGGTCTCGCCCCGGTTGTCTTCCCACGTCACACCGATGCGGTCCCCGGACTTCGCTCCTCGCACACGGAACTCGAGAAACGGGTTCTTCGAGACCGACCGGCTCCACTGCGCATCGAGCACCGTGCGGCCGTTGTGGGTGGCGACCACGTGATGGATGAAATGCATCGGCACCATGGCCTCGCCGAGTGGATCCTTCCGCAACCCGGTTTCCATGGGATGCGGCATCAGCACCTTTACGGTGGCGACCTCCCCATCGAGGGCAATACGCATCTTGATCGGATCAGGCATGGCGTCTCCCGGACTCAGCCCGCGCAGCCGCCGAGGGTGACCTTGGTCTCCCGTCGGGCGAAGTACTTGCGATCTCCGGCAAGCACCACGGCGCGCAGGTGGGCCGACTCGGCCATCTTGATCCGCACAGCCACGATGGGCTCCAGACCCGGGAGGAGATCGAACTGCGCGACGAGCGGCTGCGGATTCTTCTCTGCGAAGATCAGGATGCTGCGGGTGTCGGGCACCTTCGACTGGATCTCGACGTGGACGATCGCGCTGTTCTCGGCGATGTCGGGTGCCCGGAGGATGACGTCCTCGCTCTCCACGGCATCGGCCACCCCCGCGGCGACGAGCGCCAGATCGATCGCCTTGGCGTCGAAGGCTTCGACGTTACGGGCACCGGCCCAGGCGACGATCGGCGCGAGCAGCCCGGTGGTCGTCGCCAGTATCGCGCCGGTCAGCCCCGCGAGCCGTGCGAGCAGCCGACGGCGCAAGCGATGCTGCAGATGGAGAAAATCAGAGGCCATGTATGTAGTCCACCACCTGGTCGATCTCCTCCTCGGTGAGGATGCGGTGCCGTCCGTAGGGCGGCATGATCGTGTCGGGGTTGAATGCCCGGGCATCCCAGATCCGTTGACGCAGATCCGCGCGGTCGGGATAGCGCTGGCGGATGTTCTCGAGGGTCGGGCCCATGTCCGCGTTGGTTTCGGCACCGGGATCGGCCGGCATCCGATGGCAGGCGAGACAGTTGCCGCGCTCCTGATCGTGGGCCACGCGGCGACCGGACGACTCGGTGGCCCCGGCGGGCGCCTCGGTGATGGCGAGGACCAGAATCAGAGGGGCAAGCAGGACGGGGATCGGTCGCATCGGGCGCTGGGTCGGGTGTGTCCTGGATCGGACCGGACCGGCCAGGATCCGTTCGGCGGGCGTGGCGGTGGTCAGCGGCCCGGCTCGGACGCCTGCCAGTGACCGGACTTCCCGCCCTTCTTCTCGAGCAACCGGACCGACTCGATGCACATGCCGCGGTCGATCGCCTTGCACATGTCGTAGATCGTGAGCAGGCCGACCGAGGCGGCGGTCAGCGCCTCCATCTCGACGCCGGTGCGACCGTGACATTCGGCGGTGGCGATGCAGTCGACCGCGTGGAGATCCTCGTGGACCTCGAATTCGACGGCGACGCGCGTGAGCGCGATCGGATGGCAGAGCGGGATGAGGTCGGAGGTGCGTTTGGCGCCCTGGATGGCAGCGATGCGGGCCACGCCGAGGACGTCCCCCTTGCGGGACGTGCCTTCGAGGATGCGGGTGAGCGTGGCAGGCTGCATGACGATCCGCCCGATCGCGACGGCGACGCGGGCAGTTTCGGCCTTCTCGCCGACATCGACCATGTGGGCCTGACCGCGGTTGTCGAAATGGGTGAGATCGTTCAAGAGTTTCGCCGGAGAAAGAACCAGAAACAGGCCCCGGCTATCATAGCATCGTGATCCGAGCCTCCCTCCTCTGCCTTCTTGCGGCGCTGCCTCTCCAGGCAGTACCTGCAGATACCCTTCCCGACCTCGGCGATGTCTCGCAGGCGACGCTCTCGCCTGCGCAGGAACGCGGGATCGGGTTCAGCATCATGCGGCAGATCCGGCAGTCGCCGACCTTTCTCGACGACCCGGAGGTGTCGGACTACCTCAACCAGGTGGGCTACCGGCTGGTCGCCGTGAGCCCGGACACGCGCCAGGACTTCCTCTTCTTCCCGCTGCAGGACAACTCGGTGAATGCCTTTGCGCTGCCGGGCGGCTATGTGGGCGTCCATTCGGGGCTCATCCTGACGGCGCAGAGCGAATCCGAACTCGCGGCGGTCATGGCGCACGAAGTGGCCCACGTGACCCAGCGCCACATCGCCCGCATGGTGGCGGCCCAGGAGAAGCAGGGGATGATCTCCCTCGCCGCCGTCGCTCTCGCCATCCTGGCCGCCCGGTCCAACCCCCAGGCAGCCGCTGGTGCGATCGCGGCGAGCCAGGCCCAGGCACTGTCGAACCAGCTCGCGTTCAGCCGCGACAACGAACGCGACGCCGACCGCGTCGGGGTGCAGATCCTCGAACGCGCGGGCTTCGACACCCACGCGATGCCCGTCTTCCTCGACCGCCTGCAGCGTTCGACGCGCTCGCTCGAGACCGGGGCGCCCACCTACATGCGCACCCACCCGATCACGTACGAGCGTATCGCCGACGTCCAGGGCCGGATCTACGACCTCCCGTACCGGCAGGTGCCGGACAGCCTGGAGTTCCACCTGGTCCGCGCCAAGCTCCGCGCGATGCAGAAGGAACCCCGTGAAGCCGTCGCTTACTTCGACGAATTGGTGTCTGAACGCAAGTTCGCCAACGAGACGGCGGCGCGCTATGGCCTGATCACCGCGCTCTTGCGCGCCCGGGAATTCGCGCGAGCCGCCCGGGAGATCAAGCTGCTGCCCCAGGCTGTGGACAGCCACCCGATGCTCGCGCTGCTTCAGGGGCGCATCCTCGCGGGCAGCGGCAAGACGCAACCGGCCATCGACTGGTACCGCAAGCAACTCATCGCCTTCCCCAACCAGCGGGCCCTCGTGTACGCCCTTGCCCAGACGCTTCTCGACGCCAAGCGGCCGGCGGACGCGAATGCGGTCATCGATGCCCGCCTGCAGCGCGACCCCGACGACGGCCGGCTCTACGAGATGCAGGCCATTGCGTACTCCGCCCTGGGGCAGAACATGATGAAACATCGGTCGCTCGCCGAGTCCTACGTGGCCCAGGGCAACATCCGGCTTGCCATGGAGCAATTGCAACTGGCCCTGAAGAACAACAACGGGGACTTCTACGAGGTGTCCGGCATCGAGGCGCGCCTCAGCCAGCTCCGGACCCTGACGGCGAAGCAGCAATGACGGCGCCGGGCGCCGACGACCTGCCGAAGCACCCCGCGGCGGCCGCGGAAATCCCGATAGAATCCGCGACTCCTTCCACCGCCCCTCCGGCCCCGACCGCCCCCATGGACCGCATCGGCAAGTACGAACTGGTCCGCGAAATCGGCCGCGGCGCGACGAGCGCCGTCTACCTGGCGAACGACCCCTTCGCCGGCCGCCAGGTGGCAGTCAAGCTCGTCAAGCAGGAAGCCCTGGGCGATCGCGAATACGGCCGGCGCTTCCAGAAGCTCTTTCTCACCGAAGCGTCGCTGGTCGGCAAGCTCAACCACCCGCATATCGCTGCCATCTACGATGCCGTGGCGGATGTCGACGGCAGCTACATCGTGATGGAGTTCATCGACGGCCCGACGCTCGACGAGTTCTGCCGGGTCGAGAACCTCATGCCGGTGTCGCGCGTGGTGGAACTCGTCTTCAAGTGCAGCAAGGCGCTCGACTACGCCCTGCGGATCGGCATCATTCATCGGGACATCAAACCCGCGAACATCCTCGTGGCCCCCGATGGCGAGATCAAGATCTCCGACTTCGGCGCGGCACTGTCGCTCGCGTCAGAGACGACGCAGGTCACCGGGGTCGGGTCGCCGGCCTACATGTCGCCCGAACAGGTGCGCGACCAGCAGCTGAACCACCAGACCGACATCTTCTCGCTCGGTGTGGTCATGTACCAGCTGCTCACCGGTCGCCTGCCCTTCAAGGCGACCAACAACTTCAGCATGGTCTACCAGATCATCAACGTGGACCCGCCGCCGCCCTCGGTCCATCGGCCCGAGATTCCCCAGGCTGTCGACGTGATCGTGAAGAAGGCGCTGCAGAAGAGCCTCGACCGCCGGTATCAGAGCTGGAACGAGTTCTCGTCGGCGCTTGCCGCCGTGTTCGGAGACCTCAAGTCGATCGCCCAGCCCGTCCCCGAGGCCGAGAAGTTCTCCACGCTCCGGGACCTCGAGTTCTTCCACGGCTTCGGCGATGCGGACCTCTGGCAGGTCGTACGCATCTCGTCGTGGTCGCGGCATCCGGCCGGCACCGCGGTGATCCGGGAAGGTGCCGACGGCCGGTCGTTCTTCATCCTCGCCTCCGGCGAAGTGCGGGTGACCAAGAACGAACGCCTGCTCACGGTGCTGCAGGCTGGTCAGTGCTTCGGAGAGATGAGCTACCTCGGTACACGCGACTTCCACCGGTCGGCCACCGTCACCGCACTGACCGACATCACCCTCATCGAGGTCTCGGACGAGGCCTTGGCGCAGGCCACGGAGTCCTGCCGCAACCGGTTCAACGCCGCCTTCCTGGAACTGCTGGTGTCGCGGCTGGAGGCCGCCAACATCCGCGTGTCCCAGTTGCTGGTGGACCGTACCGTCGGCGCGCGATAGGCGGGGTATCCTTCGGCCTTCGCCCGAATATCCGTCGACCACGGAGCGCAATTTCCCCATGACCACGACCGACATTCCGCACGATTTCGAACTCGACGCCCGGGGCCTCAACTGCCCCCTGCCCATCCTCAGAACCAAGAAGGCGCTGAACGGCATGGGTTCAGGCCAGGTCCTGAAGATCCTCGCCACCGACCCCGGCTCGGTGCGCGATTTCCAGGCCTTCTCGAAGCAGACCGGCAACGAACTGCTCGGCGTGGACGAATCCCCCGAAGAGTTCCGCTTCCTCATGAGGAAGCGATGATCCTCAGACGCGCCTCCACCCGCCCGCAACTCCCATCCCCGCCGTCGATCGACGATCTCATCGTCGGCTTCGACCGCGGATTACGCACGGTCTTCGCGAAAGCGACTTCCTCGCGCCCCTACCCGGACGCGGACCTTCCCGAGCCTGATCTCACCGCGGAACAGCGCCGCCACGCCGCAGCCCTCATGCGTGTGAACCACACGGGCGAAGTCTGCGCACAGGCCCTCTATCAGGGCCAGATGCTGACCGCCCGCGCGCCCGAGATCCGCAGCGCCCTGGCCCACGCGGCCATCGAGGAAACCGATCACCTCGCCTGGACCGAGCAGCGGATCGAAGCCCTGGGCGGCCGCAAGAGCATGCTGAACCCGATCTTCTACCTCGGGTCGTTCGCCATGGGAGCCCTGTCCGGGATCGCCGGGGACCGCTGGAACATGGGATTCCTGGCCGAGACCGAACGCCAGGTCGAAGGTCATCTCACAAGCCATCTCGAAACCCTGCCCGACGCGGACACCCGGAGCCGGGCCGTCGTCGAGAAGATGCGTGCCGACGAGGCCGCGCATGCGCGTACCGCCGTCGACCATGGAGGCGCCCCGCTCCCTGCCCCCATCGCCGGGGCCATGCGGGCCATCGCCAAGGTGATGACCTCGACTACGTACCGCTGGTAGCCGCCGCGAGGTCGACGATCTCGAAATCGTGGGTGATCTCGGCAGTCTTGCCGAGCATGATCGACGCGGAGCAGTACTTGGTGGCCGACAGTTCGATGGCCCGGGCCACCGCGTCCGGGCGGAGATTCCGCCCCTTCACCACGAAATGCAGGTGGATCCGGGTGAACACCTTCGGATCGACCGGCGCGCGGTCAGCCTCCATCTCGACCGCGACATCGTCGATGTCCTGGCGGCTCTTCTTGAGGATCGTGACCACATCGTAGGCCGTACACCCGCCGGCGCCGGCCAGCAGGGTCTCCATAGGCCGCGGGCCGAGATTGCGCCCCCCACCCTCGGGCGCGCCGTCCATCACGATCGCGTGGCTGCTCTCCGTTTCGCCGAGGAACGTCACGCCCTCCACCCACTTCACTCGCACTTTCATTCCGGCCCCTTCTCGTTGAAATCGCACCGATTCTAGCCATCGTGCCCGGTCCTGGCGGGTTTCAGGTGAGCTTACTCGTCGGCCCGATGCAGATATTCCATTGATGCCGCCGCCGGCCTACTTGGATACCGCGCCGCAATATGCAACACTTCGTTACGATTGAGTGGAAACCTCAGGGTCTGGGACGTGTGGTTCACACATGATTCACCTCATCACGACACTGGCAAGGAGCGCAGCCCCGCGGCTGCGCTCTTTTTTTGTCTCCAGCCCGGGAACACACCTCCTCGATTGCCAATCCGAGACATGCCTGCTGCAGCACGGCAAAATTTGGCAGCACGCCGCAGAGGGAAATGTAAGGGCTTTGGGTGGACAAACGATTCCGTCTACCGATCAATGAGTTAAGACTCAAATTCAAGACAAGTGCGATTCCGGCAGATATACTCCCAAGTTATTTCGAAGCAAGGTGAACGAGCATGGCCCAACAATCGGCAACTGACGGCAAGAAGCGGCGGTTCCTGATCGCCGCCACCGGCGCGGTTGGCGCGGTAGGGGCCGCCTTCGTGGCGACACCCTTCCTCACCAGCATGGCGCCCAGTGCACGCGCGAAGGCGGCAGGTGCGCCAGTGGAAGTGGATATCTCCAAACTCGAGCCCGGCATGATGGTCACGGTCGAGTGGCGAGGACGCCCGGTGTGGATCATCCACCGGACTAAGGAGATGCTCGACATCCTGCCCAAGGCCTCGGACAAGGTGGCAGACCCCGAGTCGAGCCAACCGCTGCAGCCCGAGTACGCCAAGAACACCAACCGTTCCATCAAGCCCGACTACATGGTCGTGGTCGGCATCTGCTCCCACCTGGGCTGTTCGCCGTCCGAGAAGATGAAGATCGGGCCGGAAAGCGGTCTCGGGGACGACTGGCCCGGCGGCTTCTACTGCCCCTGCCACGGCTCCAAATTCGATCTCGCGGGGCGCGTCTTCAAGGGCATGCCCGCACCGGTGAACCTCACCGTGCCGCCGCACACCTATGTCACCGACACCCGCCTCCTGATCGGCGAAGACAAGAAAGGAGCCTGACGTGATGAGCAAGCCCGCGGCCCTCATCCAGTGGATCGACGAGCGCTTCCCGCTCACGGCCAACTGGAAGGCGCACCTCTCCGAGTACTACGCGCCGAAGAACTTCAACTTCTGGTACTACTTCGGATCCCTCG
Source organism: Betaproteobacteria bacterium Ga0077532 (assembly GCA_001464895.1). Taxonomy (GTDB): domain Bacteria; phylum Pseudomonadota; class Gammaproteobacteria; order Burkholderiales. The sequence continues at coordinate 14,102 of LNEE01000031.1, read as the reverse complement.
CGCTTCTGGTGCTGGTGATCCAGGTGCTGTCCGGGATCTTCCTCACCATGCACTACAAGCCGGACGCCGCACTCGCGTTCGGTTCGGTCGAATACATCATGCGCGACGTCCCCTGGGGATGGCTGGTGCGCTACATCCACTCGACCGGCGCCTCGATGTTCTTCATCGTGGTCTACCTGCACATGCTGCGCGGCCTCCTGTACGGGTCATACCGCAAGCCCCGCGAACTCATCTGGATCTTCGGCATGCTGATCTACCTCTGCCTGATGGCAGAGGCGTTCTTCGGCTATCTGCTTCCTTGGGGCCAGATGTCGTACTGGGGCGCACAGGTGATCGTGAATCTGTTCGCAGCCGTGCCCTTCATCGGTGAAGACCTGTCGGTGTGGATCCGCGGCGACTACGTCGTCGGCGACGCCACGCTGAACCGCTTCTTCGCCTTCCACGTGATCGCGATTCCGCTCGTCCTGATCGGCCTCGTCGCCGCGCACATCATCGCGCTGCACGAAGTAGGCTCGAACAACCCGGACGGCATCGACATCAAGAAGAAGAAGGACCCGAAGACCGGTATCCCGCTCGACGGCATCCCGTTCCACCCGTACTACACGGTGAAGGACATCGTGGGGGTGGTGGTCTTCCTGATGGTCTTCACGATCGTCGTGTTCTTCATGCCCGAAGTCGGCGGCTACTTCCTCGAGTACAACAACTTCATCCCCGCCGACCCGATGAAGACCCCGCCGCACATCGCGCCGGTCTGGTACTTCACGCCCTACTACGCGATGTTGCGTGCCGTGCCGGCCATGTTCGGATCGCAGTTCCCGGGCGTGATCGTGATGGGTGCCGGCGTCGTGATCTTCTTCCTCCTGCCGTGGCTCGATCGCGGCAAGGTGAAGTCGATCCGCTACCGCGGCCCGCTCTTCCGCGGCTGGCTCTATGTGTTCATCGTGAGCTTCGTGATCCTCGGCTGGCTCGGTGTGAAGCCCACCGACTTCCTCGGCAAGGTGGGTTCGACCGATCTCGAATGGGCGACCCTGCTCGCGCGGATCTTCACGATCGTCTACTTCCTGTTCTTCCTTCTGATGCCCTTCTACACGGCCATCGACCGCGAACAACCCGAACCCGACCGTGTGACGGGATAACGCCATGAAACTACTCGAGCGACTCATTGCAATCGCGGCGCTGGTACCCACGTTGGCCTTTGCCAACGTTGAGGTCCCGCTGGATACCGCGCCCATCGACTCCGGCGACATGGCGTCCTTGCAGAACGGCGCCAAGCTGTTCGTCAACCACTGCCTGAACTGCCACGCCGCAACGCACATGCGGTACAACCGCCTGACCGACCTCGGCCTGACGGAACAGCAGATCAAGGACAACCTCATGTTCACCACCGAGAAGATCGGTGACCACATGAAGGTGGCCATGGACGCGAAGGACGCCGCCAAGTGGTTCGGCGCACAACCGCCGGACCTCTCGGTGATCGCCCGTTCGCGCGGCGCCGACTGGCTCTACACGTACCTGCGCACGTTCTATCGCGACGACACCCGCGCCACCGGCTGGAACAACGTCGCCTTCCCTAACGTCGGCATGCCGCACGTGCTGGCGGAACTGCAGGGCGAGCTGGTGATGGAAGAGCACAAGGCAACCGAAGGCGAGGCAGGGGCTCACGGGGCCACCCACGAACCTCCGAAGCTTGTGCTCGCCCAGGCTGGCTCGATGACACTGAAGCAGTACGACGCCGCCATCGCCGACCTCGTCAACTACCTCGTCTACATGGGCGAGCCTGCGCGCAACAACCGTGTGCAGATCGGCATGATGACGTTGCTATTCCTCGGCGTTCTGCTCGTCTTCGCCTACGTACTCAAGAAAGAATACTGGAAGGACGTGCACTGAGCCCCGCTCTGCACGCACCTCACCGGCACAGGGAGATCGTTCGATGATGACGCTTTATTCGGGTACCACCTGCCCGTTCAGCCAGCGCTGCCGGATCGTGCTCTACGAGAAGGGCATGGACTTCCAGATTCACGACGTGGATCTCTTCAACAAGCCCGAGGACCTCGCGGTGATGAACCCGTACAACCGCACCCCGGTGCTGGTCGAACGGGACCTCGTCCTGTACGAGTCCAACATCATCAACGAGTACATCGACGACCGCTTCCCGCATCCGCAACTGATGCCCGCGGACCCGGTGATGCGCGCCCGCGCACGGCTCTTCCTCTTCCGCTTCGAGAACGAACTTTTCTCGAACATCGAAGCGCTCGAGAAGGGCAACCAGAAGCAGGCCGAGAAGGCCCGCCAGGTCGTGCGCGACAGCCTCACGCAGATCGCTCCGGTGTTCAACAAGCAGAAGTTCATGCTGGGCGACGAGTACTCCATGCTCGACGTCGCGATCGCACCGCTGCTGTGGCGCCTGGACTACTACGGCGTGCAGATCCCCAAGCAGGCAGCCCCGCTGCTGAAGTACGCCGAGCGCCTGTTCAGCCGCCCCGCCTACATCGAAGCGCTGACGCCCGCCGAGAAGGTGATGCGCAAGTGACGCCCGCCTCCACCACGCCCTACCTGATCCGTGCGATCTACGAGTGGTGCGTGGATGGCGGCTTCACGCCATACCTCGCCGTGAAGGTGAACGCGCGCACGCGAGTGCCGATGGAGTTCGTTCGCAACGGCGAGATCGTCCTCAACGTGAGCGCCGACGCAACGCGCAACCTGACCATCGGCAACGACGGCATCCAGTTCTCGGCGCGCTTCAGCGGGACGTCGCGCGAGCTTTCGATTCCGATCGATGCCGTGACCGGCATCTTCGCAAAAGAAAACGGCCAGGGCCTGGCCTTCCCACAGTCCGACGAAGCCCCCGAAATCGCGGGAGACGGCGAGTCCGACGAAGACAGGTCCCCACCCGACGACCCGCCAACCCCGCCCCCGAGCGGTCGGCCCAAGCTTCAGGTCGTGAAGTAGCACCCGACCGCTGGTTGAAGGGCAACCCCCGGTCGTATCATTTCCTCGTCTTCAAAGCCGCTTTAGCTCAGGGGTAGAGCAACCGCCTTGTAAGCGGTAGGTCGTCAGTTCGAATCCGACAAGCGGCAATCCCTACTATTCGCATCTAGGTGCACCGAGCAGCATTCAAGGTGCACCACTTCGTTGATTCCAAAAGCAATTTAAGCTAGTCGCACCGTCATCGCAGTGCATGGGCGAGCACCTTCAATGCACCCCAACGCACGCACAAGTGGCGGATCAACTGGTGGATCAGAAGAGGTGCGAATATGGCTGTACGAAAGCTTACTGCGCGAATTCACTCGCTCTCCGTGCGGGAGATTCTCGCCCTGAAGGTGGGCGATCACAGTGATGGGGGTGGCCTCATCCTGCGCGTGTTGGAGGATCGGGCGAACTGGGTGTTCCGTTACACGTCGCCCAGCGGCCGACGTCGGGAGATGGGCCTCGGGCCCTGTCAGCGGCAGAACTCCAAGATGGTAGGGGAGAGTCTCCAGAACGCCCGTGAGAACGCGCGCAGGGCGCGGGAGATGCTCACCACGATCCCGCCGTTGGATCCGATCGATGAGCGGGATCGCGCTCGCAAAGAGGCGGCGGCCGTCGAGCAGGAAGCAAAATCCTCCCGGCAGGCGCGTAGCGAAACCCTGGGGCGGGTCGTTCGGACCTATCACGAGCGGTTCGTCGAACCGAAGCTCTCGACGGCGCAGTCCGCACGGTGGATCGGCGCCCTCGAAAAGCACGTTCCGCCCAGGCTGTGGAACAAGCCCATCACCGAAGTGACGCGGCTCGAGCTTCTCGATTTCTTCCTCGACATCCAGTCGCGGATGGCGGACACCGCCCAGCGGATCCGGCGGCGCCTCGACGAAGTTTACGACGACGCGACTGACCGCGGGATCGTCACCGACAACATCGTGGCATCGCTGCGTGACAAGCTGCGCCGGCGCCACGTCTCGCATCCAGTCACCCACCACCCGTCTCTCCCTTTCCCGGAAATCGCCACCTTCGTGAAACCGCTGCGCGAAGAGCCCGGGATCGCCGCTCGCTGCCTCGAGTTCGTCATCCTGACGGCCGCACGGACAGGCGAGGCTATCGGCGCCACGTGGACGGAGATCGACCTCAACAGTGCACTCTGGACCATTCCAGGGGAGCGAATGAAGGGGGGAGAGACGCACGTTGTCTACCTTGCACCGCGCGCCATGGAAATCCTGACGCAAATGCGAGAGATCGGATCGCCGTGGGTGTTTCCAAGCCCGAAGAGCACGGCACGCCACCTGTCTAACATGGCAATGCTGACGCTCCTGAAGCGCATGGATCGCAAGGACATCACTGTCCATGGATTTCGAGCCACGTTTTCAACGTGGGCAAACGAGACGGGAATCAGCCGCCCTGATGTCATCGAGGCATGCCTGGCACACCGCGAGAACGACCGAATCCGGGCTGCTTACAATCGAGCTGGATTCGGGCCTGATCGTCGTCAGCTACTGCTCGAATGGGCGCAGTTTGTTGAGGGCTCGAACGTGATCCAGATGCAGAGGTCGCGGGCGGCGTAGCTTGCCAAGAAAGTCACCCGAGCCAGGAGTTCAATCAGCCCATAGGCGAACAAGGAGCAGCCATGAGGGCGCTCGGGCAGTGACGTCTCCCCGGCACCCTCGCGGAGACGCACTCTTGGCAGCCATGTACCGACGGCGAGACGCAACCTGACTCTTGCGGGTCGTGCACGGACCGCTGCAAAAAGGAAACGTAAATGGCAAAAAAGAAAACCGCGGAAGAGTTGGCCGTGGCACATCTGGCAGAGGAGGCAGACGACGACCCTCGACCATGGGATCGCGAGAAGCCCCGAGCCCGAGACCTATTCCGAGATTTCGTCAGGCATAACAGGTCGAGCCTGCCCCCACTGGACGTTGAGCATTTCGCTCAGAACATGTCGGACTTCTGCGAGCTTTCCTCAGCGACCCCTGACGCTGTTCACCCGAATGTTGACCTTGCACTTGCGCGCTGGAAGGTAACGCACGACAAGACACCGAAAAGTGCTGGAAGGACATCGGAAGCTCGGCCTTCCGATCTTGAGCTCGCCCTCCTTGATCTTCTGGAGCAGCGCCTTTTCTACGAGAACTACATCGAGGCGACCCTCTGGCCGGCATTTCGCAAGTTCATCGACCTGCAGATGCTTGGGGGAATCGATCGAGAAGCGGAGAGTCGGCTCAAGAAGGCGAAGAAACAGATTTCCAAAACCGCAGCCGCGAGGTCGGTAGAGGCTCGTCGAGCAGTCTCGGAACCACAGAAATTGGAATATCAGAAAACGTGGCAAGAACTCTGTGTGGACGGCGTCCCAGAGCGTCACCGGACAAAGTCGATCCTCGCAATCCATCACCCTGGAGCGAGCGGAAAGAGGCTTGACTCTGTGCTACGCAATATTGAAAGAGCTGTGGCGGAGCTTCGTACTCCGAAGCCGGAAACGGGCTCGACTGCGAAGACAGAAAAGAAGGCGTAGTAGAAGCGACACGAACCAGTTCGTGTCGGCTTTCATCTTTGACCGGCTTAACGCCTAAAGGGCATCCTCGCTGCATCGAAACTTGGTGCAACGCCCATGCAGAAACTCCTCCTCTCCGCCGTCGAAGCCGCCGCATATCTCAGCGTCTGCGAACGGAAGTTCCATAGCCTTCGGCACGAACCTGGATTCCCGGCGCCAATCAGCCTCAGCGGGAGGCGCGCCTTCCTACGTTGGCGAGTCAGCGACCTTCAGAAGTACGTCGACGGATTGCCTCCGGCGGAGCCCGCTCCGACGCCGTCACACCTTCTGACCGCGAAGCTCGATCGGGCGATGCGGATGACCCGCGCACGCTGAGCGCCCTCCGATGCGATCGATTAGCGTGACCCTGGATCAAGCACCGCCGAAAGATCCCATGAATCAGCTCGCTCCCGCCGTGGCAGAACAAGACTGCTTCCCTCGGGAATCCAGTCGGTCGAAGCCCGGCACTGCGATGATTTCGTCGTGGCGCCTCCGCTCCCGGGAGTTTTCCGATCGCGCTCTGAGGATCGACGCGGGTACGCGTGACCTGAAACTCCGCAGGACCGAACTCGAATCTCTCTGCCGGCAGTGGGATATCGCGCCGCCAGCCAAGCGTCTCTCCGACAAGTCGGCGGTCGCCAGGATGCGCGACCCTCGCTGGGCTGCCGTCCGCTTTTGGTCGCTCTGGGAGCGCGATCTCGAGGCGAGGGCCATCGCACTGGGATGGGTCCACCGCTTCGCCTCGCCGTATGTCAGCGAGGCGACACTCAGCCGGTATCGCACCCGCCAACGCTGGACAGCCGAGACGTTGAAGGAAACGACGGCGAGGAACGAGGTCGGCGACGAGCTCACCCTTGCCGCATTGGTTGGAAGCGGAACCGGCAACAAGAAGAACCAGTGGGCTGAAATCTGGACCCGGCTGCTTGGGTTCGAGAGCTATGCCAGGGACGCGATGCACACTGCGTTGTTCATCACGATCACTGTGCCAGGAGCGATGCATGCGCGTCGGCACAGGAACGGCAAAGCGAATCCTCATTACGCTGGTACGACGCCGAGGGAGGTGCACGAGTACCTCCAGAAGAACTGGGCGCGGATTCGCGCGAAGTTGTCGCGGAAGGCTGTGGACTACTACGGCATCAGAGTCGCCGAGCCCCACCACGACGGATGCCCTCACTGGCACCTATTGCTTTACACCGATCCCAGAAGCGCGATGACGTTGCGGAAGGTCATCGAGCAGTACGTGCTGAAGGATGTCCCAGAGCTGCCGAGCGAGGAACAGAAGCTCCTGACGTGCGAGACCATCGACCTCTCGGAGAAGTCAACCATCGGGTACATCCTGAAAGGTATCTCTCGGCAGGACGTGAACGACGAAGCAGAGATCGGGGGTAAATCCCTTTCGATGCGCGACCTGGCTGAGCGCGTGAACGCTTGGTCGAGCATTCATGGAGTTCGCCAGTTCAGCTTCATCGGTGGCCCGCCGGCCGAGCTGTGGCACGAGATACGCCGGCTGTCGGCGGCATCGGTTCGCAACGCGCCCCCGGTGTTGCAAAAGGCGTGGCATGCCGCGCAGGGTCCGAAGTTCAAGCTCGCCGAGATGATGCCTACGGCGGCGGAGTCCGGCGACATGCTGCCGGACGAGAGAAATGCCGGGGGCCACGCCGACTACGGGCGCTTCCTTCAGGCCATCGGGGGACCGATGCAGCGCCGTCGAGACTATCCGCTGCAGGTCGCCAAGTGCTGGGATGAGCGTGAAGGGCGGTACGGAGTCGAGGGTCGCATGAAGGCCTTCGGTGTGGCGCACGTCAGCGACATGGCGAAGGTGTACGAAGCCCCCCGCCACACCTGGACGATCAACAGCCCCAAGGGATCGACCGCTCTGTCGGAAGGGCGTGTCGTCCTTGGAAAGAGTGTGAATAACTGTACGGTCGACGGTCAGGAGGGGCAGGAATACGTGGTCCAACGCCTGGATCTTCGTCGCGCCCGACCGCCGGTCGATGATTCGTCACTCATGTCTGCAGAATCGCGTAGTCCTGCTGCTGATTTCAGCCCGGAATGGTTGACGTACTGGGGTGCTGGATATGGCCGATCAGAGATTTCCGGCGATGGAGCCACGCGCGAGGATGGTCCTCCCGTTCCATTGCCCACCCATGGGCTCGGTAGGCGGGGAACAACGGCCGGAGCGCCGCGTGCGTCCAGCAGGGTCCGGTCTCCAGCAGAACCGATGCGCCGGCAGGCAACAGACCAAGCGATCGCACGAAAGGGGACCGAGCAACACTCCGGAAACGACGTGTACCGCGTATTGAGGAAGGCTCGAAAGCCGGACAGCGTTCACCCGCTCGCAGCCCCCTTCTCCCGATCGAATCGTGTGCGAAGCGTTCTTGGTACCACTGCCGCGTCGGCGAGATGACACGATGGCTGTCCGCACGGCATGTGGGCGGGATACCGGCATCGACGAGTTCGAGGAGCACGATGCCGGCGATCAGTCAGGGCCACCGGCTCCTCGAGGGGGCGAAGTAGCTTCCACCCAGCACGACGATGAAACAGGTGGAGATATCGAGAATCGTGGCCACCGCGATGCAGTTCGAATCGACTGGAATAGGCGAGATGCCTCAACGTAACCCGATCACCGGCCTGACTCCCCAACAGGAGACCTTCGCCAAAGCCCTCGTGTCCGGGAGGACGCAGGCGGACGCGTATCGAGAGGCCTATCCGCGGTCCCTGAGATGGCAACCTGGTTCCGTGTACGCGCGAGCAAGTCAGATGGCAGCGAATGGTAAGGTCATGGCAAGGGTTCGTGCGCTTCACGCCCAGGTTTCGGAAATCTTCGTATACACAACGGCCTCTGCCCTGGTGGAAGCCGATGAAGCTCTCGCACTCGCGAGGAGCCGGCAGAACGTGATAGGGATGATCGCGAGCATCACGCTCAAGGCGAAGCTCGCTGGGCTGTTGAACAACAAGATCCAGGTGGTAACAGATCCCCTCGACGGCCTGACGCATGAGGAAGCCAAGGCACTGCTGGCGCTTCTGGAGCAGGTCGAAGATGCGCCGCCTGCAGCCGTCCCTTCTGATCTGATCTAAGCCCCGTGGCAGGCGAAGGACTGACGAGGATCCGGCGTTACCTGGTCAAGTCCCTGGCGACCTACTACGCCGTCCGACCGTTGAGGAACCCCGCTCTCGAATCGTGTCGCTCCTGGGTCATCGGCATGAGAAGCGCGCGGAGTGTGGTGACGGCTTCCGCGGTCGCATGTGGCAAGGCGGTGAACACCACCTTCCTCCCGGGATCCAGACTCCAGGGACTCTGCCGCTCCGCCTCGGGGACCGATGGCCGCGCAGGATCCCACGGGTACACCAGCAGGCCCCAGGCAGTCCCACCGCCGCCAGGAGCGAACCGGGCGAGGTAGGCGACCATCTGGTAGAGGTCCTCACGCTGCGGCCCGTTGGGCGCGGCTCGCGTGGGGTGCAGCGATTTGTACTTCGCGTCGGCAACGGCTCGGATGCCGTCGCCGCCATAGACGACCGCATCGGGAATCAAGGTGCCCAAACCATGACCGGTGATGTCACTGTGGAGCAGCTTCCTGGTGGAGGCGCTGTCGCGGGTGCCGTGTATCACGTTCAGCGGAGCAGCCGCCTTCCGAAGCACGCTGAGCACGTACAACTCCCAGAGTTCGGCGACATCGAGCAGGACACCCTTGGTCTCACCGCTGACATTGATGTCAGCGCCGAGGCCTCTGCGGTTTGCAATTTGCCGGGAGAGTTCTGCGATTGACGCGAAGCGAGCTGTGATCGGCGTGTAGCGAACGCGGTCGAGCTCTACTTTCGTCGGAACGCGCGGTCGCGCGCCGGTCACGGACATCAACTGCGGGATGAGTTCCCTCGCGCGTGGCGGCATCCACTTTTCATCCGGCACGCCGAGCCAGCGACGCAGCACCTGGTAGGCGGCGACGATGGCGTCGGAAGCGGCGTGCTGCAGCGATCGCTCCGAGCGGATCGACACGACTTGGTCACCGCCGGTCGCGATCAGTCGGAGAGAGGCCCCGACATCGAGGCGTCCTCGAATCGCTGAGCCCGTCGTGGCGACATCACGACGTAGCGCAGGCAACCCATGTCGAGCAGCCTCGATGAACCCGTTTAGCCACACGGATGCCAGGAGTTGGACGATGAAAGGCGCGTTCATATTCAGATCGCCCGTCGTATCAATTACTACAACCGACATCGCCTCGGAAAGCCAGTCCCGCAGCGCTTCCAGGCCGAAGCGCGGCTCGATGGTCAGGCTGCTCCCTTCGAAAGAAAGAGATCCGATGTACCGACCCGCCCACCAGACACCGTCCCACGCGCAGTAGACGACTGGTTCGTCCTCGTCACGCTCGCCTGCGAGGGGAACGACGAGATCCGTTGCGTCGACATGGCTGATCAGTCGGCGAAGCCATGCAGCCTCGTGCGGAGTCGGTTGAGGAACGAGCGGCGAGCAGTCCCGCGCGACGAGTTTCATTCCGCCACCGGGGGCTTGAAGAGAACCTTCGACAACCGGTCGAGCTCCGCGTTACGAGCGATCGCATCCAGCCCCGCGAGGTACTGCTCCAGCAACGGGCGGAGGGATAGGTTCCACACCTGCACCACCGGCTCAAGCACGCGCCCCTTCTTGTTCCAGAGGTAGTTCTGTTTATGCGCCGGCCGGGGGCCCAGGAAGTTGCGCAGGAACACGACCACATCGAGCAGGTAGGTGTGCCCGACCTCATACTGCGCGCCCAGCAGCGGACTGTCGTGGATCTCCCTGTTCAGCGCCGCGGTCGCTTCTGCCAGCTTCCGGAAGTCCGGTTCGAGGCGATCCCAGTCGAGGCCCGACTTCAGCTCCCGCCACCTTGCTTCGGCGGCACCGACCAACGCCTCGGCATCAAACGGACACAGGAGCCAGAGGAAGCGCCGGCGAAGTGCGAAGTCGATCTGCTCGATGGACTGGTCGATCAGATTCATGGTGCCGATCACGAACAGATCGTCCGGAATACGCAGCTTCATCGCGGCCCCGTCCGAGTCTCGGGCCGGCAGTTCGATGGTCTGGTTCCGATCCTCCAGCAACGAGAAACACTCGCCCAGCATCCGACTCAGATCGGTCCGGTTCATCTCGTCGAGGATCAGGACGTGTGGCAGTCGTTCCGAGCGAGGTGTCTTCTCGATGTCCGCGATCAACCGCGGAAGGTAACCTGCCCGGTACTCGGTGCCCCCGTGCTTGGCGATATGGAGAGCCCGGATGAAATCCTCGTAGCTGTACGCGGGGTGCAACTGCAATCGGTGGACGTTGCTCTCGACTGCGGCAGCGACCACGGGCTGCGACTGGAAGTATTTCGCGGGCCCCATCTGGCTGAGTGCCGCAGAACGAATCACTCTCTCCGCCAGTTTCTTCGATCGGTACGTTTTGCTCGTCCCCGGCGGGCCGTAGAGGACGATCTGCTTCTTGTGCTGGATGATCTCCAGCGGCGCACCACCAGATTCGCCTTCGCTGTCGTCGTACCAGGCCCCGACGAGAGGTGACCAGTAGAAGTCGAGTTGCTGGTTCGGCAACAGCTTCTCGAGCTCCCGGCGGATGGCCAGCAGCGCGCGATCTTCATTCTGCGGATCGCCCTCAACCAACCCGGCGAATGCATTCACGACCCTCTGCTTGTGGCTGCCGCTCGCGATGCGCTCGAAATGATCAGGAAACAGCATGTGAAGCAGCATGTGCCGCAACTGCTTGGGCTCCGCGTCCTCAATGCTGTCGACGAGTCCCTGGAAGAGCCAAGGGTCTGCCGCAACTTCGACCCGCCGCTCAGACGACAGCTTCTTCCAGGCGATGGCGAACTCGATCAGGAACGCGATCTCGAACGGTCGACGTGTGTTGTAACCCTGGCCGCCGCTACCGATCCCAGTAGAGAACGCCTCAGAGACCAGATGATCCGGAGGCAGCTCACCACCGGCCCAGGCGAGAATCTGGTTCACGATCTGCCGTTTTCGTACTCCACCCACGTTGGACGGGAACAGGAAGTAGACACACAGAATCTCCGCGGCCAGGCGAACCACCTCCGGATCTTCCTTACCGATCTGATCCTTGAACTTGTCCATGAAGGACCGCTGCCCTTCGTCAGGGGCTGCGACGAACGCCTTGTGAATGCGACCGAGGAGGTCTGTACGCCAGACGGATTCACCAGCGTTCAGCAGAGAACCGTCGCGCAAGAGGCAGTCGGAGAGAAACGCCTTCGCGACTTCGTAGATCTTGCTGGGGTCGTGCTCTGTGTATCGGGCCATAGTTCGCGTGTACCTCGCCGTCCGTCGTGAAGAACCACCGCACACCTACCAATTGTCGATGATGATCGCTGAAAGGCACACCTGCCGGGGCCGGATTCCGAGCGGGCCCGAAACGGATGGCATCGAGGGGCTGCTGATGTCCTGGAAACCGTCGGCGAAAGGCCTTCCGAGTGCGGAAACAAGCCGGCCCCGAATCCGATCGGACGTTTGGTGGCGGATAGGTTGGCGGATCTACGGCACGCCCTTCGGAGATCCAGTCCTGGCGCGGCCTTCGACGCCGGCTATCGGCCTATCTCGCTGCTCACTGCTGGGCTGGACTAACGGAGCAGTTCGGCCATGGGTGTTCGTGGATCCTCGCTTGGCATGGCAGAGCGCCATTCCCGGCCACCTTCAGCTCGGGCGGCTTCCACGTGTGAACGGGGGCAGGACCCGAATCGGCGTCGTTAATCCACTCCCCGGTCGGTAACCTGCAGGCCTCACGCGCATCAGTCTTCTGGAAGCACCAGTTCAGGTACCAGCCGATGGCTTCGCGTCCGAATCTGACATGGAATTGGTACGCTATCGGAGAACTCAAAGATGAAACGTGCCGAACCTGCCCGTGAATCCCGCCACGCTGAACCTCAGCCTGCGCTGACCACCACCAGTGCCCCCGCCTCCGTCGACCACAGCCCCCGGACCGTTAGTCAAGGCGCCCTTGCGGAAGGAGTCCATGGCAGCCGGCGCGCGGTAACGCAACGCAACCAGATGCGGGCGATTTTCGGCAGTGCCCGCCTTTCGCAGCGGAGAGCCCCTCCGGCCACGGCAACGGTCCAGCGGGTATGGGCGGGGGAACTAGCCGATTTCGATGTGAATGATCCCGACAAGCTCTCGGAGTTGGAGAACCTGCTCAAGGCGGGATACGACTACAAGTGGGTGAAGCACCGCGCAGCGCTGAAGGATCTGGCGGCCGCAACCGACACCTATTCCAACGTCACAGAACTGGCGCTGGCATTGAAGCTTCCCGCGAAGGCTCCCGAGAGAGTCGCGAAGAAGAAGATTCCCGCCTTGGCGGAGGAGGTCGAAATGGCGAGCGAGAGTGTCTATTCCACCTGTCTGGAAAAGGGCAAGAAGCTGGTCGCCGCACTGAAAGTGAAACTGGCCACTCCTCCCGTGGCCGACAGCGGCAAAACGACCGAAGAGTTCAACGCCCAGTACACAACGCGGAGAGTCCCCGATGGCGACGGGGGCCTCGACGTGCGATCGGATCGGACCGAATCGGAGTACGAAAGCCAGTACCACAACAAGGTCACCGACAACGTGACGACCGGTGGCAAGCAGATCCATGCCGAGACGAACCGCAAGGACTACGACATCGTGGGGACCGAGGAACCCGGCAAGAGCAAGACGGCTTTCTCGAACTCGGAGGTTCTTTTTCATCACTTCAACAAGGCCGTGGACGGCGACAAGGAGGCGCTGAAGAAGCTCGAACTGGTCCGGCGGGCCAACGTTGCAAACAAGCAAACGCGCGGCGTGATGATCAAGCTGCTGACTGAAGACCCGTCTGCCACGCGATTTGCTGCCGATAGTGATGCCTACTTCGCGCTCCTGGGAACAGAGAACGGATCGGCGGTGGTTTTCCTGCTCACCGACCACGCGCTGGCGCTGGGGCTGAAGACGGTTGACGCAGTGGAAATCGTGGGTGGAACCAGCTTGGCCGTTCACCTGAAGACGTTCGAGAAACCGAAGGACGAGACTTCACCGATCGTCGATACGAAGGTGTAGCGTGAGCCCATCTCGGTAGCCGGTCAGGGGCGCTTGTGCGTGACAACCAGAGAAGTGGACGATTAATCCAACCGAACACTGGTGCATTCCACCTGATTCCGGGCATCCAGCCATGACTCGATCCAGGGTCTCTCGCGAACAGGCGTCGGCTACACGACTGGATTGAGCAGGGCGGCGAGCCAAGCATGAATCGCCGGGAATGTTCATCGTCCACCACGACTCACGCCACCTAGCCGCGTGAGACCGTCGACCCTGCGAAGGGATCACGCTGACCCCACATGTTAAAAATCGGCAGCCATTTTTAACGTATCGGTGCAACACGTTCGATCGGAGAACATATTCCGGCGGGCCCGGGCACGACGCCTTCTGCGGCAGGTCATCTCGGCGCCCCGCCCCTCGCATACAACCGATCGACGACCGCGAGCATGTCAGCCGGCAACTTCGCCCTGGTCGCCTCCGCGATGTCCGGAGGAACACCGAACCTCGCTTCCGCCACCGCACCCGCGATCGCAGCCACCGTGTCGCTGTCGCCACCGATCGAGATCGACAGTCGGATGGCGTGCTCGAAGTCCCG
>LNEE01000030.1 GCA_001464895.1 Betaproteobacteria bacterium Ga0077532 | reverse complement strand
CCCGACCCACGGGGGGTGTTTTCAGCGCCAATGCATCGAGTGGCGAGGACTCTCGTGGGTCGAGCACTGCTCGACGCGGCGTCGGCTTGGGTACAGCAGCGCACCCAGGAACGCGGGCGTCGGGCAGTGCCCGACCCACGGTGATTCCGGCTCGTTTCGCCCTCCTCGCGCTGCCTCACTTCATCCTCGACTGCAGACGAAACGGTTCGCCCGCCACCACGAACTTTCCGTGCCCGCGATGGTGGATCGTGCGCGGTTCCTTGCACGTCGGATCGACCCATGCCGCCACCACTTCCAGCACGAAGAAGTTGTACCGGTTCTTCATGCGCGTGTCTGCGACCCGGCACTCCAGGTTCGCGTAGCACTCTTCGATGAGTGGTGCGACCACCATCGAGGCCGGCACGGGCGTCAGGCCGAACCGCGCGAACTTGTCCACGCGCTCGCCCGACGTGTTGCCGCATTGCACGACCTGCTTCGCCAGTGCCACGGTCGGGATGTTCAGCACGCATTCGCGCGTGGCCTCCAGTGCCTGGAAACTGAAATCACGCCCGCTAACGACGCACCCGACCAGCGGCGGCTCGAACTCCATCATCGTGTGCCACGACATGGGCATCACGTTGGCGCGGCCCTTGTGCGACGTGGTGAGCAGCACCACCGGGCCAGGTTCGAGCAGACCGTAGACGCGGCCGAGCGGGAGGTAACGTCGGGGCATGGTGGACTCCGTAGGAGATGCGACGACCGGCGAGAGGCGCTGCCGGTCAGGAATCACCGACGTCACACCACGTCCGCGCGAGCATCGCGCATCGGCGCCGTGTGCGGTAGTGTCGCGTCGCGGCGGCCGTGCGTATGCCCGCCGCGGTATGCCCCGAACGACGTCGCAGGAAAGCACCTGCGCCGACACCGAATTCTCCTCCTGAGGCCCTGCATGAACTGGAAGACCGCCTATCGCTCCGTCTACTACGAGACGATGCCCGACCCCGAAGACCCGGTGATCGACCCTGCGACCACCGCGCTGCTCGTCATCGACGTGCAGAACACGTATCTCGTCCGCCCCGACCGCACGACCCTCTCGCCCGCGGAGCAGGCGCACTTCGACCGCTGGACGCCGTTCCACGCCCGGATGCACGGCACCGTGATTCCCAACATCGCACGCGCACTCGACGCGTTCCGCAGCCAGGCCATCGAGGTTTTCTTCGCGCGCATTGCGTGCCTCACGAAGAACGGCCGTGACCGTTCCCTCTCGCAGAAGATGCCGGGCTTCAACAACCTGCTGCTGCCCAAGGACACCGAGCCATCGTTCATCGTCCCGGCGCTGGCGCCGCGCGACGACGAGATCGTGGTCACGAAAACCACCGACAGCGCGCTCACCGGCACGAACCTTCGCCTGCTGCTGCACAACGTCGGTATCCGTACCGTCGTGTGCACCGGCATCTTCACCGACCAGTGCGTGTCGTCCACGGTGCGCAGCCTCGCGGACGAGAGTTTCCGCGTGATCGTCCTCGACGATTGCTGCGCGGCGGCGACGGATGAACTCCATCGCAAGGAGCTGGAGATCATCAACAACATCTACTGCACGGTGATGGGACTGGACGATCTGCTCGGATTGATGGAGGCGTAGATTGATTGCGTGGGTCGAGCTACCGCTCGACGCGGCGATGGCTTGGGTACAGCAGCGAATCCAGGGACGCAGGCGTCGGGCGGAGCCCGACCCACGGGGGTTGTTTTCAGCGACGAGGCATCCAGTGGCGCGTGCCCTTCCTGGGTCGAGCTACCGCTCGACGCGGCGATGGCTTGGGTACAGCAGTGAATCCAGGGACGCAGGCGTCGGGCGGAGCCCGACCCACGGGGTTGTTTCCAGCGACCAGGTATCCAGTGGCGAGTGCCCTTCGTGGGTCGAGCACTGCTCGACGCGACGCCGGCGTGGGTACAGCGAAGAATCCAGGAACGCGGGCGTCGGGCGGAGCCCGACCCAGGGGGGTTGTTTTCAGCGATTAGGTATCCAGTGGCGAGTGCCCTTCGTGGGTCGAGCTACCGCTCGACGCGGCGATGGCTTGGGTACAGCAGCGAATCCAGGAACGCGGGCGTCGGGCGGAGCCCGACCCACGGGGGTTGTTTTCAGCGACCAGGCATCCAGTTGCGAGTGCCCTTCGTGGGTCGAGCACTGCTCGACGCGACGCCGGCGTGGGCACAGCGATGAATCCAGGAACGCGGCCGTCGGACGGAGCCCGACCCAAGGGGGTTCTTGTGCCCGACCGCGGATCCATGCGTCTTGGTCATCCCCTGCATTCGATGCAAGACTCCGGGCCCGACAACCCATCTACTGGTGACTTCATGGCGCATTCCGACGCTGGTTCGTCCGTCCTCGAACTCGTCCTTTCGCGCGAACGGGTCCGCAACGCCCTCGATCTGGCAACGACCGAATGGCTCATCCGTTCGATCGTTGCCGCGCGCGACGACCCCGCGGTGGATGTCGTCCTTCTCCGCGGTGACGGCGCCGGGTTCTGCGCCGGGAGCGACGTGAAGGAGATGGCGATGGCGCCGACGTCGGGACGCGTTGCGGTGGCGGAGCGCAAGGCAGCATTGATGCGAGCCCTGGCCGACCTCGACAAGCCCGTCGTCGCTGCCGTCCATGGCTTCGCGTTGGGAGGCGGCTTCATGCTCGCGATCGGGTGTGATGCGGTGGTGACGGCCGACGATGCAGCGTGGGGGCTGCCCGAGGTCGAACTGGGGTTCTTCCCGCCGTGGGGCCTCGAGGCGCTCGTCCGACGGGTCGGGGTCGCCAGGGCGCAATGGCTCGTGTGGGGCACGCGGCGCTGGTCGGGGGCGGAGGTCGTCCCGCTCGGCCTCGCCGAAGTGGTGGTGCCGGCCGATCGCGTGCTCGAAGAGGCGCGGGCACTCGCGGCCCGACTCGCAGCGCTTCCTCCTGCGTCGGTGCAGGCGACGAAGCGCTTCTTCCGCGAGCAGGTACCGGTGCCGGATCTCGACGCGCTCGCCCGGGAGGTCTATCGCGGGAACTGCGAAGCAGGCGTGGCCGATGCGGCGTTCGCGCGGTTCGCGGGGAGGGCGGGCTGACGCGCGCGTGCGCCGTGATGCCTACGGCGCTGGATTCGGATACCGCCCGCGAAGCGCCTCGATCTCCGCGAGCGTTTCGATGTCGAGTTCGATCTGACCACCCGCAATGTCCTCCCGCAGTTGAGCCAGCGTCGTCGCGCCGATGATCGAAGACCCGAGGTACCAGCGGCTCGCCACGTAGCCGAGCGCGAGCTGCACCAGCGTGAGTCCGCGGCGCTTCGCGAGCGCCGCGTAGGCGTCGATGGCCTCCGTCACGATGGACTTCCGGAATCGGGCCCCGAGCGAGTCGAAGAGCGTGAAGCGGGCGCCCTCCGGCTTCGCCCCGTCGAGGTACTTCCCCGAGAGCAGACCGGCGGCCAGTGGGCTGTACGCGAGCAGCGACATGTTCTCGCGGAAGAGCGCTTCGGCGAGATCGTTGTCGACGTTGCGCGAGAGCAGGCTGTAGCTGTTCTGAAGCGTGACGGGGCCTGGAACGCCGAGTTCCTTCGCGATCCGGTGGAACTCGCACACGCCCCACGTCGTCTCGTTGGAAAGCCCGTAGTGCCGGATCTTCCCCGCGCGGATCATTGCCGCCATGCCTTCCACCTGCTCGCGGATCGCGGGGCCCGGTTTCTCCTTCGTCGGATCGAACGCGACGCCGCCGAAGTTCGGGACGTTCCGTTGCGGCCAGTGGATCTGGTACAGGTCGAGGTAGTCCGTCTGCAGCCGCGCGAGGCTCGTGTCGACGGCCTCGGCGATCACCGCGGCGGTGAGGTCCGTGCGCCCGTTGCGGATCCAGTCGCGTCGGCCCGGTCCGGCAACCTTGGTCGCGATGACGACATCGTCCCGACGCTTGCGCTTCGCGAGCCAGTTTCCGATGTGTGCCTCGGTGCGGCCCTGGGTCTCACCGTTGGGCGGCACCGGATACATCTCCGCCGTGTCGATGAAGTTGATGCCGGCATCGAGCGCGAGGTCCAGTTGCGCATGCGCGTCGGCCTCGGTGTTCTGCTCGCCCCAGGTCATCGTGCCGAGGCAGACCTGCGAGACGTGGAGATCGGTGCCGGGGAGAGTGCGGAATTTCATCGTGGCTCCAGGGTGTCGGCGGACTCGCGGCGCCTTCGGAAGTCGCGCAGGGTACCCGATGCGCTTCCAGGGCATGGTTGCGTGGAGTATCAAATGGGGGGGCTGCTTCTACATCCCCCGTTGATGCGCCACCTGCCGTGGGAACGGACCAAGCTTTTGTAGGATCGGGCCATGCCCGCGAAAGGCGTCCGTTCCGGGCGAAGCGTTTCCTCGCACCCACCGCTCTCGGGGGCATGGCCCCCTCCTACAAGGGCCCGACTCCTTCCTACAGCGACTCCACGAACCTCATCACCGCATTGCGCTCCGCCTTGCGCATCGCGCGGAACATCTCGCGCGAGGCTTCCGCTTCGCCGCCGTGCCACAGGATCGCCTCGACGACGTTCCGTGCGCGTCCGTCGTGGAGCAGGTCGGTGTGGCCGTTCACCGTTCGCAGGAGCCCGATGCCCCAGAGCGGCGGCGTCCGCCACTCGCGACCATCCGCCAGGAAGTCGGGACGATGATCCGCGAGGGCCTCGCCCATGTCGTGCAGCAGGAGGTCGGTGTACGGACGGATCGTGATGCCCCTGGCTGACAGCCCGGCGACCGGACCGGTCTCGAGCACAGGCGCATGGCACACGTCGCATCGGGCCTTCGCGAAGAGTTGCTCGCCGTGCCGCACCTGAGGATCCCCGGTGTTGCGGCGTGCCGGTACAGCCAGCGCCTGGAGGTAGAACGTGATGTTGTCGAGCCGGCTCGGGATCACTTCCGGCACGAATGCGTCGCCCTTGCACGCGCCGAGGCCGCTGCACTGGATCGCGGCGGGCAGTTCGCGGCATGCCTTCTGCGCGGGCGGACAGTTCTCGTCGGGGAACAGGAGCGTGGTCGCGCCGATGTCACCATGGAATGCCGCGGCCACCTGCTGCCGCAACGTCGGCTGGTTGGCCTTCCAGCCGAAGCGGCCGATCACCGCGGTGCGTCGTTCGACGTCCCAGACGACGTTGGGGCGCCCGCTGATGCCATGGGCCTCCTGCCGCTTCGCGATGTCGATCAGCGTCGCCTCCGGTACGGCTTCGAGGAGCCCGAGACCGACCATCGCCGGCGCGATTCGCGGCGACGTCAACGTCTGGTCGCCCAGCGCACCGAACGCGAGCTGCATGAAGGTGACGCGCGGAACCCGCAGCCGGACCACTTCGCCGTCCGCGAAGCGCACCTCGCGCTCGTCGTAGGCGAAGATCGCCTGCCCCTCGGCGGGCACGGCACCGGCCATGCCGCGGTTCTGCAACTGGTCGCCGTACACCGGGTGCGGCAGCGGTCCGCCCTCGGCGGAGACCCCGGGAACGCTCAGTCGGACCAGCATGCCGCGCACCGCCAGCTCGCGCTCCCGCGGTGCCCGCGCACGGCCGTTGCGTTCGTGGCACTGGCTGCAGCGGTCTTCGTTGAACGTCGGCCCCAGCCCCCACACGCCGCTGGGATCCGGCGCCACGACCCAAGGTTCGTTGAACTGATGATGGCCCTCGGCGAACACGGCGGACTGCCCGTCCGTCAGCATCACCGCGGGGGCCATGTAGCTGGCCGGGCCGGATTCGGTGGTCGTGAACGGGCCGGCGGTGAGTGCGGCGTCGGGCACTTCGTCGACGCTGGCGGCGGTCAGCCAGGAGGCGGAAAGGGCGAATGCGATCGCAGCAAGCGCTGGAAGAAGCAGGGAACGGAGGTGCACGGGCGAGGCGGTCGGGTGACGCGGTGGATCGGATGAGGGTGAAGAGGCTTCGTGGCCCGATGGTGCGGCGGATCGGGTGGCTCTGTCGAGCGGCGCGGGTGGGTAGACGGACCGTGACTGCGCCTGCCGCGGCGCTCCCTGGCTGCCGGCCCGCCCCGCGCGATCTCGCACACGTCCGCCATCGGGAAAGTCCGGGACTGCGCTGCCCCAACCCTCGACTTTTCCGAAGGCTCCCGAGGAACCGGTGGGGCAGGAGGCGAGTCCCTCGCCCGGCATGCCTCTAGTGGCGTGCCCACGCCCTCCAACGGAAAAGTTCAGATCACCATGAACACGACGCCGCGCTCCCCTCTCCTTCAATGGCTCCACCGTGCGCTCAGCCGCAACCCGATTTCCGATGGCGCACCGGCACAGTCAATCTCCCGAGTTTCGATGGATCCCGCCCGCCGGCGTGTCCTGCAAGGCGGGGCTGTCCTGGCGCTGGCTTCGAGTGCCCCCGCCAGCGCTGCTGCCCGACGCGGCGCGGCGCCGAAGGTGGCAGTGATCGGCGGCGGTCTCGCCGGGCTCACCGCAGCGTACAAGCTCTCTCTCGAGGGCATCGATGCCGACGTCTTCGAGGCTTCGTCGAGGCTTGGCGGCCGCTGCTTCTCCGATCGCGAGACCTTCGCCGGCGGGCAGATCGTCGAACGCGGCGGTGAACTCATCGATACCGATCACCAACACATCCGCGATCTCGCCCGCGAACTCGGCCTCGCACTGGACGACGTCCTGGAGGCCGAGGCGCCCGATGCCGACGGATGGATGTTCTTCGACGGGGAGCGCTACACCGAGGAGGCGGCCCTCCGTGACTTCCAGCCCCTGTACCCGGTGGTGCGCGATCAGAGTCGTGCGATCGGCACGCCGAGCTACCGCAGTTCCACGGCCAAAGCGCGCGAGATCGACGCGCTGACCGTCGCCGAGTGGATCGATCGCCACGTGCCTGGTGGCGGGGCATCGCGTCTCGGCCGTTATCTGCGCGCCGCGCTCGAGGACAACTTCGCCACCGAGGCGGAGAACCTGTCCGCTCTCATCGCCGTCTCGATGCTGGCTTCCTCCACGCGCGAAGAGCTGGACCCCTATGGTGGATCCGATGGCCGCTTCCACGTGCGCGAGGGCAATGATGCGATCGCGATGCGGCTCGCGGCGGCGCTGCGCAAACCGGTGACGTTCGAGAGCCCGCTCGTCGCGCTGGCACGCCGACGCGACGGCCGATGCGATGTGACCGTCCGTCGAGGATCGGGGCTCGTCACGGACGTCTACGACCGCGTGATTCTCGCGCTGCCGTTCTCGAATCTGAGCGACGTGGACCTGACCCGCGCAGCCTTCCGCCCGCGCAAGCTCCGCGCGATCCGCGAACTGCCCATGGCCGCCAGTGGGAAGCTGCAGCTGCAGTTCGATTTCCGTCTCTGGAACGCCATGGGCAACACCGGTTCCTTGATGCTGGAGGGCAAGGTCCTGACCTGGGAGGTCACGCGCGCCCAGGCCGGCACTCCCGGCATTCTCAACGTCTGGAGCAGCGGGGGCCGCGCCGTCGCCGCCGGTGAAGGCAGCGACGCCGACCAGGCCAGGCTTGCCCTCGCAAACATCGAACGCGTGCTGCCTGGCATCTCGCAAGCGTGGAATGGGCGTGTGAAGCGGACCGTCTGGGACGCAGGCTCCAGCCCCAAGGGTTCATACGCCTACCATCCGCCCGGCTACCTCACGAGCCTGGGCGGAATCGAGGCGGAGAGCGAAGGGCCGGTGCATTTCGCGGGTGAGCACACGTCGCGCGAATGGCAGGGGTTCCTCAATGGCGCCGTCGAGAGCGGCCAGCGCGCTGCGCGGGAGGTGTTGAGGGCTGCGCGGCGGGGGTGAGGGTCCGCCGAACTGTCGAAGGGGGGCCGCGCTCGTTTAGAACAAGGGGGGGCGTGCATCCGCCTCTGCCACCCCACCACGTCCCGCCGCATCGCTCGAGGCCACCACAACCCCCGTGGGTCGGGCACCGCCCGACGCCTGCGTTCCTGGATTCGCTGCCGTGCCCGTGGATCCGCCGCGTCGAGCAGGTGCTCGACCCACGAACACCTGCCAACCTTCGGTAATGGCGATGCTCATGTAGGAGCGGGCCATGCCCGCGAAAGCGGGGGTTCCGGGTGAAGCGTTTCCTTGCGTTCACCGCTTTCGGGGCCATGGGCCCCTCCTACAGGGGGCGCCAACCGCCGTGGGATCGAGCCAGGCTGTTGTAGGAGCGGGCCATGCCCGCGAAAGCGATGGTTCCGGGTGAAGCGTTTCCTTGCATTCACCGCTTTCGGGGCCATGGGCCCCTCCTACAAGGGGGTGCCACCCGCCGTGGGAGCGAGCCACGCTGCTGTAGGAGCGGGCCATGCCCGCGAAAGCGGGGGTTCCGGGTGAAGCGTTGCCTTGCATCGACGGCTTTCGGGGCCATGGGCCCCTCCGACAGGGGGCGCCAACCGCCGTGGGATCGAGCCACGCCGTTGTAGGAGCGGGCCATGCCCGCGAAAGCGATGGTTCCGGGTGAAGCGTTTCCTTGCATTCACCGCTTTCGGGGCCATGGGCCCCTCCTACAGGGGGTGCCACCCGCCGTGGGATCGAGCCGCGCTGTTGTAGGAGCGGGCCATGCCCGCGAAAGCGGTGGTTCATGTCGAGTGCGAACCAACAGCTGACCCCGTCTCCGACTTCCCGCTGCACGTCGGTTCGTCCGCTGCCCGCTTCGAGACCTACCCCGTGTTCTCCCGGGTCAGCAGATAGGCCCTGATGCGCGCATCTGCGGTCAGCCCGAGGGCGCGCTGCAGGGAGGTCCGGGCGCGTTCCTGTTGGCCTGCCTTGTGTCCTTGTGTTCCAGATGCGCTCGCGCCACCCAGTAGGGCTGGTAGCTGGCCACGCTCTCTTCGGCCACGTCGGTCAGCGCGGCGAGGCCGGCTTCGGCACCGGCGGCTTCGCCGAGTGCCACGGCGCGGCCGATGCGCGAACCGAGTCCACTGTGGCAACCCACCAGCGCTTCGTAGAGCTGGACGATACCCGCCCACGGTGTCTCACCGGTGAACAGCCGCTGGCAATGGGCTGACTGGATCGCGGCCTCCCACTGGAAGCGCCCTGGCGCCCGCATGCGGAAAGCGTCCATCAGCGTCTGCTCACCTTCCTCCACGAGGTGGCGGTTCCACAGTGCCGTCTCCTGCAACGCGAGAGGTACGAAGCGGCCATCCTGGTCGAACTGCGCGGGGCGGCGTCCTTCGCAGAACAGCATGAGAGCGAGGAGGCCGCGCGCTTCGGCGCTGTCCGGTTCCAGGCGGGCGACGAGGCGGGCGAGATACAGTGCCTCGCCGGCAAGCTCGGCCGGCAGCAGAGAGGGGTTCGCCGACGAGACGAGGCTGGAACCGATCGTGTAGGCGCCATAGATGCCCTCGAGCACCGCCGCCAGCCGTTCGGGGCGTTCACGGGCTTCGGGGATCTCGAACCGAAGTCCTTCCGCGCGGATGGTCGCCTTCGCCCGCACGAGGCGCTGCGCCATCGCGGCGGGCGACACGAGAAAAGCGCTGGCGATCGTCGCGGCGTCCAGCCCGAGGACCACCTGCAGCATCAGCGGCGCGTGCATTGCGGACGGAAGCGCCGGATGCGCGCAGACGAACAGCAGACCCAGCCGCTCGTCGGGAAGCGTCTCGGTCTCGACCGCCACCGCATCGCCTTCCAGAGCGGCCAGTACTTCCGGGGATCGGGTGACGAGTTCGTGCCGCCGGCGCTGCAGCAGCCTGCGCCGCGCTGCGGTCAGCAGCCACGCATCGGGAGAGCGTGGCACGCCGGTCCTGGGCCAGTGTTCCAGCGCCGCGACCAGGGCGTCGGCCATGGCGTCCTCCGCCGCGGCGACGTCGCGCCATCGAAACGCGAGCCACGCCACCAGCCGCCCGTAGGAATCGCGGGCGGAGCGCTCGGCGGCCGCCCATTCCGTATCCGACAAGGCGGTCAGGCCAGTGCGCTCGTGTCGGGCGGCGTCATGCACGGACGGACTTCGATGCTGCCCGTGCTCGCGCAGGGCGCGCGCGCCGCCCATTCGAGGGCCTCGTCGACGTTGTCGACATCGACGATGAAGTAGCCGCCGAGATGCTCGCGCGTGTCGGGGTACGGTCCGTCCTGAACCTCGCGCTTGCCGTCCCGGATGCGCACGATCGCCGCCGTCTTGGGGGGCAACAGCCCGTTGCCGCTCACCACCTTTCCTGACGCCTGCAGCGCGCCCACGTAGGCCATCCAGGCACCCCAATAGGCCTTGGACGCGTCGGGGTCGTTCTCGAGGGCGAAGTCGGCATCGGTCTGGCGAAAGCAGAGCATGTAATGCATGGTCGTTCTCCGGTGATCGGACGCTGCGATGTGCCGCGCCTGATCCATTGATGCGCGACCGGTGCGCCGATCGACATCGAGCCTGGAGAAATGGTGGCCGGGGCGGGTGGCGCGCGCCCGACGACATCACAGGCGGGGCGCAGAAACAAGAGGCAGCCGTTCACCGCTGCGATCCACGCCCCCTCACTCCTCGAGCTGGCTCACTCGCTCCGCCGCGTCGCCGCCCAGGAACCCGCCCGACTGCCGCTTCCACAGTTGCGCGTAAAGTCCGCCGGACGCCAGCAGGGCTTCGTGCGGTCCGCTCTCCACGATGCGGCCTCCGTCCATCACCACGAGGCGGTCCATGCGGACGATCGTGCTCAGACGGTGGGCGATGGCGATGACGGTCTTGCCGGCCATCAGGTCGTCGAGCTGCTCCTGGATCGCAGCCTCGATCTCGCTGTCTAGCGCCGAGGTCGCTTCGTCCAGGACCAGGATCGGCGCATCCTTCAGGATCACCCGCGCCAGGGCCACGCGCTGTCGCTGACCGCCCGAGAGCTTGACGCCGCGCTCGCCCGCGTGGGCTTCGTAGCCGGCGCGATCCTTCCAGTCCCGCAGGTCGAGGATGAACGCGTGCGCGTGGGCACGGCGGGCTGCGGACTCCACCTCCGCGTCGGTCGCGTCGGGCCGACCGTAGCGGATGTTCTCGGCGATCGAACGGTGCAGCAGCGAGGTGTCCTGCGTCACCATGCCGATGGCGGCCCGCAGGCTTTCCTGGGTCACCGTGCGGACGTCCTGACCGTCGATGCGGATGGCCCCGCCCTCGGTGTCGTGGAATCGCAGCAGCAGGTTCACGAGGGTCGACTTGCCCGCGCCGCTGCGCCCGACGAGTCCCACGCGCTCGCCTGGCCGGATCACGAGATCGAGGCCGTCGATCACGGCCGTCCCCGGCTGGAGCCCGCGACCGTAGCTGAAACGCAGCGCCTCGAACCGCACCTCGCCCCGGGTGACGACGAGCGGCTTCGCGTCCGGCGCATCGAGCAGCCCGAGCGGCCGCGCGATGCTGTCCATTCCCTCCTGGACCACGCCGACGTTCTCGAAGATGCCGCTCACTTCCCAGCTCACCCAGCCCGCCATGTTGGCGATCTGCCAGGCGAGCGGGATGGCCGTCGCGACCTCCGTGGCACTCACGCGGCCTTCCATCCAAAGCCATCCGCCGAGTAGTGCCGTGCCGGCCACCAGCAGGATGTTGATGAGGGCGAGCGAGAACACGAACAGCGTGCTCCATCGCATGTGGACCTGCATCCGCCGCGCGTGCTCGTCGAGACTCTCGCGCACGTGGGCGTCCTCGTCGCGGGATCGCGCGAAGAGCTTCACCGTGAGGATGTTCGTGTAGCTGTCCACCACGCGCCCCATCACCTGCGAGCGTGCCTCGGAACTGACACGGGACAGGTCGCGCATGCGCGGCACGAACGTGCGCAGGAAGAGTACGTACGCTGCCATCCAGACGAGCGTGGGGATCGCGAGCAATGGATGCGAGAACACCATCACCACGAGCGCTGTCAGCCCGTAGACGAGGATGTACCAGATGGCCCGGATGCACGACACGACGCTCTCGCGCAGCGCGTTGGCGGTGTTCATCACGCGGTTGGCGATGCGCCCCGCGAAATCGTTCTGGAAGAACGTCCAGGACTGGCGCACCACGTGCCAGTGGTTCTGCCAGCGGATCTCGGTCGTGACGCCGGGCAGCACGGCGTTTAGGCGCATCAGGCAGTCGACGAGGATGGCGATGGGTCGCGCCACGAGGAACAGGGCGGCGAAGAGCAGGAGCACGGTTGCCCCCTCTGCCAGCGCCACCTTCGGGTCGGGGGCGGTCATGATGCCCACCAGGCGCCCGATGAAGAGCGGCACGATCATGTCGAGCAGCGCCACGGCGAGACTCGCCGCGAGCATGCCGCCGTAGACGCGCGGGTGCTGCTTCAGGAAGTGGCGGTAGAACGCCCACAGCGTTCCCGGCGGTCCGGAAGGAGGCGTGACCTCCCCCGGCGGCACGGCGGTGCCGGGGACGAGCGACTCGAAGAAGCGGAAGAGATTCAGGGGCGAAGCTTCAGGGGCGAAGGTCTTGCAGGACGCCGAAGCTTACCGCACCGACCGCTGCCATCGAGCCGCTTCGTCCTGCAGATTCGCCCGCTGGCGCGGGAGGGGCCTCGGGTCATGCCGAAGCCGGTCGTCGCAGGGCATGGCCCGTTCGGCTTTGGGGCAATCCATTGGTCCCGCCTCGCAGAACTTGACGAAACGGGAGGATCGAATGCAGATTGCATGCGACCTCGGGCGATGTGGTCGACTCGAGGCGCCCCGACCAGAACGTCGATCCAGGAGACCCACCATGCGTACCTTCATAGCCTCCGTGTCGCTCGCGACCTTTGCACTCCTCGCGCCCTTCGCCGCGAACGCCGCGTTCACCATCAAGGTTTTCGCCGACCCCGTCGACACCGGAACGGGCATCGACTTCGGAGACCAGATCGGTGAGTTCACGAGCGACCTCATCGGCTTCACCAGCGACGCCGATCAGACCAGTGACCCGGGATGGCCCCTCGCGACCGAGATGTTCGGTGTCGAGGTCACCGGGTACTTCAACACCGCCTCGGACGGCATCTATCCGCTCTACCTGGGGTCCGACGACGGCTCGTACCTCTTCGTGGATGGCGCCCTTGTCATCTCGCGCCCGGGCGCCCAGAGCTACGGCGAGAGCGAGGCGGCTGCCATCCTGAGCGCGGGGTCGACTCCGTTTCGCATCGTCTACTTCAACGGCCCCTGCTGCGGCGCGGCCCTCACGATCCTCGCCGACGACCGCGTGACCATCACCTCCGCGCCGATCCCCGAGCCGGGTACCTATGCGCTCATGGCCGGTGGTCTCGCGGCACTGGCCGTAGGCGCTCGCCGCCGTCGCCGGGGGCAGATCGGCTGACGCTGGCGAGGTTGCGCTTCCCGATGTTCGAACGGCCACCCTGGGTGGCCGTTTTCGTTGGTGGCGTTCGTCGTCATTCGCGCGCGTGGATCGAGGCGCGGTCGGGGCGACAACGGTTCTGGCCGCGGGGCAAGTCCGTGGTGCGCCACTGACCGTGTGCATGGCCGCGACAGCGATGGTCCAGGTCGAAGCGTTTCCGCAGCATTCACCGCTTTCGGGGCCATGGGCCCCTCCTACAACGGCGCGCTGGGTGGTGAATTTGTAGGAGCGGCCCATGGCCGCGAAAGCGATGGTTCCGGTTGAAGCGTCTCCATGCATCAACCGCTTTCGCGGCCATGGGCCCCCCTGCCAGACGCGCTTCTTCCGCGGCGAGCCGTCAACTTGCCGGAACAGGCGGCGCGAGATGCACCGGCGCCGCCCAGCGCGTTGGCGCATGGACGCTCTCCTTCGGGAACTCGAAGGCCGAGACGCGCGACGCCCCTCGGTCCGCTGCGCCTACATCTTCCCGATCGGGATCGCGATCGGCCGCAGCGGCGATGCCGTACCGCCGCGGAACTTGAGCGGCGAGCCGATGAAGAGGAACTCGTACACCTGGTCCTTTGCGAGATCCTCCAGCCACATCGCTTCGAGCAGCGACACGCCTTTCTCGACCAGCAGATAGCTATGCACCGGGACGAAGTTGGAAGGGTTCGCCGACGGCAGGTTCTCCACGCCGAGGCTGTCAGCGCCCAGCAGCATCGCCTTCTTCTCGTCGACGAGCCATTGCGCCGCCTCGAGTCCCAGGCCGGGTTCGTCCAGCAGACGGTACTTGGCCGGATCCGGCCAGAGCGTCATCAGGCCGGTGCGAATCAGCACGACGTCACCCGGCAGCAGTTTCGTGCCCTGCGCCGCCAGCGCTGTCTTCAAGTCGGCGGGCGTGATCTCGTACGACGAAGGCAGGTGCACCATGCCCTTTGATTTCGCGACGTCGATCAGCACGCCGCGGGCGAGGATCGGCGGGTACTTGTCCACGCCTGATTTGGTCCAGCCGCGCACGCCCATGGCGTCGTCCGCGCTCACCTCGTTCCAGATCTTGCCGTGCAGCCCGAAGTGATTGAGCGCGTCGATGTGCGTGCCCGTATGCGTGTACATCGAGACGCCATCGCCGGAGTACGAGAGCACCTCCTTGCCGTCGCCGCGCGCGGGGGCGTGCGTCATGAAGATCTGGAAACTCGGGTCGCCGAACGCCGTGCAGCAGAGCGGCATGCCGACGAAGAGCTCGGTGCCGAGGTCGTACACCTTACCGCTCACGACCCGTCGAAGCACGTCGAGCCGCGAGGCATCCGTCATCACGTTGAGCGTGCCGATCTCGTCGGTGGGACCCCAGGGGCTTTTCGCCGCGACGTCCTTCGCAATCTGCGCATGCGCTGCGACGGGGGCGAGTGCGAGACCGATCGAGCCCAACAACCCGAGCACTGCCAGCAAGGATTTCATGAGTCACCCCCTGTTCCGATGTGATGTGGACGACGATCCCGACGAATACCCATGTTGATGCCGCGGGTCGTTCGAGGCTGAGCCGCGGGGATGTCGATGTCAAGGCGCGCACCTCGGCTGCGCGGCGCCAGGACGGGTGGATCGAAACAGGGCGGCGGCTGGCTTTCGGGTCGGCACCGGTGATCGGGCGGTGAGTGACGGCGTGCGCCGACGCCCGATCTCCCTGCGGTGTTGCGGTCAGGCGTCTGCCGCCTGCATTCCTGCGGCCTTGAACGCCTGCTGCAGCGCGCGACGCATGGCGCTCAGGCTGCGCAGCGCTTCCTCCATCGGCGTCATGCCGATGCCGCCCGCAGCGCCGGCAGACAGCAGCGCGGCCTTCGCGCGCTGGTAGGCGTCCTCCGCCTGCTGCAGGGAGCCGGCGTCCGCCCGCCCGGTATCCAATTCCGACACCAGGATCTCGGCGGCTGACCGGAAGGCATTCATTTGCGATCGGGCCGATTCGGGCGCGTGCGCAGCGGCGCCCGGCACGCCCGCCGCCGCCTGTTCAGCCTGCTCTGCTGCGGCCTCGTGATAGCGCTGAAGGCGCAGGACGCGGGCTAGCTGCGCGCTGCTGGCGTTGCTCATGGTGGCGCGGTTCACGCGCTCGACGAACCGTTCGATCGCGGACGAGAGCTGGGACGCGACGCGTGCGTCCCGTTCCAGCATCGCGACCGGCTCGCCGCGAAGTGCCCGCAGAACCATGCGACGGGACACGGTGCCCAGTCGGCCCACCTCCAGCGCGAGTGCATCGATCGCCAAGGTCGGCACGGCGAGGACGTTGTCGTCGAGGTGGCGCGGCGTCGCTTCGTCCTCGTCGCCTTGCCGGAACCGCTTGCCGAGCCAGCGCGTCAGGGCGTCGGACACCGGCCACATCAGCAGCACGCCGAGCACATTGAAGATCGTGTGAAACAGGGCCAACTGAGCTGCGGGGTCCGCGGATAGCTCGAGCCAGTCGCGCAGCGCCCCGATGGCGGCGATCAGCCAGGGCAGCAGCAACAGCGCGACACCGGCAGTAAGTACGTTGAAGACCACATGCGCTGCGGCTGCGCGGCGTGCATTCGATGTGGCCCCTATGGCGGCCAGTATCGCCTTGGCCGTCGTGCCGACGTTGGCGCCGATCACCACGGCTGCAGCGCCCTCCGGGGTCAGCAGTCCGCCCTGTGCGGCCGTGATGGCGACCGTCATCGATGCGCTCGACGACTGCATCAGCACCGTCAGTAGCGCACCGGTCGACACCTGGGCAAGCACCGCGAGCGGGCCGACGCCTTGGGGAAGTTTCAGTTGGTCGCCGAGACCCGTGAAGGACTGCTGCATCAACGCGATGCCCAGGAACAGCAGCCCGAACCCGGCGAGGGCCGTACCGATGGCGGCACGACGGTGCCCCGAGTCGGTGAGACGCAGCACGGCGCCCAAGCCCACGAGCGG
The DNA here is from genome assembly GCA_001464895.1 of Betaproteobacteria bacterium Ga0077532. Classification (GTDB taxonomy): domain Bacteria; phylum Pseudomonadota; class Gammaproteobacteria; order Burkholderiales. Next base: position 2,703 of record LNEE01000030.1, on the reverse strand, counting down.
CAGCGCCAGCGCCTCGATCTTGAACTTCAACCCCACGAACGCCACGATCCAGCCGGTCATGGTGGTGCCCACGTTGGCGCCGAACAGCACCCACAGCGCACCGCCCAGGCCGAGCAGCCCGGCGTTGACGAAACCGATCGCGGCCACTGTCACGACGCTCGAAGACTGTACAAGGGCGGTTACCAGGATGCCCGACCCGAGCGCATGCCAGCGGGTGCGCGTCGCGCCCGCAAGGATGCGTTCGAGGGCGCGCCCGGCCGCGAGCTTGAGGCCGTCGGTCATCATCGCCATGCCGAGCAGGAAGAGTCCGAGGCCCCCCGCCAGCGTGCTCAGTGCAGGTATCCAGTCCATGGGTGCGTGGAGGTTAACGGTTGGCGCGGATCTGCACGCGCGAATTTCGCAGCAGTCCGCCTGACGGTGAAGCCGGTGGTGCCTGCCCGGACCTCGATCGCTTCGCGTGCGTCAGCGAGATGCGGGACTGCCATCCCGTTGATGGTATCGCCGGTGACGTATCGCACACCCTCGATGCGCGTGCGCAGCGTGCTGTGGCTGTGATGACCGACGCGCCTGTCCCGGAATGTCGGCGCCTCTGACAGCAAGGCCTCCACAGGTGGGCGCAATGGCCTCAACGCACGGAAGCAAAAGGGGAAAGGTCCTGGTGGAACAAAACTTGGATCAGGCACGACGGCGCCGCCTTCTCCGCCGCAAACAAGAAAAGGAATTTTCATGAAACAGATCATCCGTTCCGTCGCGCTCGCCACCCTGCTCGTGGCGGGCACTGCCCAGGCCCAGGTGTTCGACCTGCGCGACTTCCAGGAATCGCTCGACGGCACGCTGCCTCAGGTGGCCGGCAACCTTTGGACCTACCGCTATGGGGATGCCGAGGGCGGCCTGCTTCCGCTGCTCGGTACCGGCTTCTTCGGCTATCCGTGCGGCACGTGTACGCAGATCGGCCAACTGGTGGACACGAACGACTCCGCGTGGGAAGGAAGCTTCGGCTACGGCCCCGCAATGACGCCCACGTTCGACGGGCTGTTCCTGCATCCGGGTCCGAACGCCGCCTCGAGTGTGGCGATCCTCTTCACGGCACAGTCGGATGTCTGGCTCACCGGTGTGACGATCGACGCCGAGATGGTGCTGAACGGCCTCTCGGGCAATGGCGTCGATATCGAAGTGAGTCATACGCGAGATGGCATCACCACCATCCTCGGTGGCCACGGTGTCAGCGGGCCCGACTTCTCGCAAGTGGCCTACGCCTTCGGGCCTTCGGCGATCTTCTTCGCGGCCGGCGACAAGGTGACTGTCGATGTGGGTCCCAACGGGAGCTATCTCTACGATCATCTCAACATCAACGTGCGCACGACTGCCGTCGCTGCTCCGGTGCCGGAACCTGCCTCGTCCGCGCTGCTGCTCGCCGGTGCTGGTGTGCTCGGCGCGCTGATCCGCCGCCGCCGCGGCTGACGTTCTCCCCGGGACCGGGCGTCAGTCCGGTCCAATTCGACGCGTGTGTGCCCGGCCAACGCTGGGCGCTGGCAATGCCCGCCTCTCCCGCTTGGCGACCCGTGAGGTGGGTTGGATCTTGTAGGAGCGGGCCATGCCCGCGAGAGTGATGGCTCGGGGTAACGCGTATTCCGCTTCCTCCTATGTTCCCGCTCGGCTCGGCAACCTTCGGGCCGCTACTCTCACGTATGGGGTGCTACGTCGCTAGACTTGGCCCGTCACCTTTCGATGAACCGAACCCTCCCCCATGCACGAAGACACCGAACGCCGCCTGACGAATCTGGAAATCAAGGCCAGCGAGACCGAGGACACGATCGACCGGCTGAACGACGTTATCGTGCGCCAGCAGGCACAGATCGATCTTCTGCTGCGAGAACTGGCGCAGTTGCGCGCCGAGGCCCCAACCGACGAAGCGCCGGCGTTCCGCAGCCTGCGCGACGAGGCGCCGCCGCACTACTGAGCGATGGATCCGGTTGAAGCGTCTCTGCAGCACTCACCGCTTTCGGGGCCATGGGCCCCTCCTACAGCATCGTTGCTGCGATCAGGGCTGGTGGATGTGCCACGAACGGTGGCAGCGGGCCATGCCCGCCTCTCGGGCCGGCGGCCCACGGCGGCTTGGCCGCAGGTCGTATCGACAAGGGGAGGGCCCCTTGTATGTCCCCCAGTGGATGCACCGCCCGGCATGGGAAATGGCCCACGCTTTCTTGTAGGAGCGGGCCATGCCCGCGAAAGCGTCGGTTCCGGTTGAAGCGTCTCAGCAGCACTCACCGCTTTCGGGGCCATGGGCCCCTCCTATAGCAGCGTTGCTGCGATCACGGCTGGCGAATGCACCATCCCCTGCAGGCGCTGCCCATGGCCGCCTCGCGGGCCGGTGGCCCGCGGCGGCTCGGCCGCAGGTCGTACGAACAAGGGGAGGGCTTCTTGTATATCCCCCAGTGGATGCATTGCCCGCCGTGGGAATGGCCCACGCGCTTTTGTAGGAGCGGGCCATGCCCGCGAAAGCGATGGTTCCCGTCGAGACGCCTTTGCTCCAACCGGAAGCCCGGCCCCGGCCTGCGTGCCGGAACAGCAGGGTTGCGTGGGTCCGACCCCGACTGGATTTGGTCACCCGCCTCGCCGGCACACCTATCGGATGAACTCTCGTCCGTATCCGGCTTCCTTCTGACCGCGAATGGCCAGAACGAACACGGTCGCCAACGCCTC
>LNEE01000029.1 GCA_001464895.1 Betaproteobacteria bacterium Ga0077532 | reverse complement strand
CGCTCGACGCGGCGATGGCTTGGGCTCAGCAGCGAATCCAGGCACGCACGCGTCGGGCGAAGCCCGACCCACGGGGGTTGTTTTCAGCGCTGATGCATCCAGTCGCGCGAGCCCTTCGTGGGTCGAGCACCGCTCGACTCGGCCATGGCTCGAGCGCGACGACCGCGCCGACAGCGTTGCGGACTAGAATCCCGGCACCCCGTGCCCCTGCGGCCACTCCGGAACACCGTCATGTCCATCCGCATTCTCCCGATCGCCGACACGAGCCCGGTCGTCCTCCCAGAGCCGCTCGGCTTCGGGCGCCTCTTCACCCGTCGCATGTACACCCGCCGCTTCGAGGCGGACCGTGGGTGGTTCGATGCCACGATCGGGCCGTACGATCCGATCGTGCTGTCGCCGGGCGCGCAGATCCTCCACAGCGGCCAGGCGATCTTCGAGGGAACGAAGGCGTACGTGCGTCCCGACGGCCGGCTCGGCATGTTTCGTCCCGACGCGAATGCAGCGCGCTTCAATCGATCTGCGGAGCGCCTCGCGATGCCCGCGGTGGATCCCGTCGATTTCGTCGATGCCATCGAGACACTCGTCGCGCTCGAGCGCGAATGGGCCCCCCGCGGGGAGGGCGCCTCCCTCTACATCCGTCCCGTGATGATCGCGACGGAGGCGACGATCGAGGTGCGTGCGAGCCGGAGCTATCTCCACTACATCGTGCTGAGCCCCGCCGGACCGTTCTTCTCGGGGGGATTCCAGCCCGTGGCCGTGCGTGTCGAGGAAGACCACGTGCGTGCTGCGCCGGGCGGTACCGGTGCCGCCAAGACGATCGGCAACTACGCGGCCAGCCTCTACGCCACCGAGGCTGCACGCGCCGCGGGCTACCAGCAGGTGCTCTGGCTCGATGCCGTGGAGCGTCGATACGTGGAGGAGGCGGGCGCGATGAACGTCGCGTTCGTTTACGACGGTGGCGAGATCGTCACACCGGCGCTGTCGGGCAGCATCCTTCCTGGGATCACGCGCGACTCCGTGCTTCGCCTCGCGCCGGATCTCGGATATTCGATGCGGGAGGCGCGCCTCGATGTGGACGAAGTCCTCGCCGACATCGCATCGGGTCGCATCACCGAGGCTTTCTGCATGGGGACGGCGGCGGTGATCGCGCCGATCGGACGCTTCGGTCGGCATGGTCGGGATGTCATCGTGGGCGGGAACGTTGCCGGACCGGTGGCGACGCGCGTCTATCGCGCGCTCACGGACATCCAATACGGACGCGCCGAGGATCCCTACGGCTGGACGCGCATCGTCGACGTCGACGCGGTGCGCAGCGCGGCGTAGCAAGCAGCGTGGATTCTCGGATCGCCGCCTTCCGCGACGGGCCGGCTCCCGAGGGTGCGTCCGCTCCGTTGGCAGCGCTATGGCATGTGGCGCACGGCGCCTGGGAGATCGCGCACAGACTCGTTCAGGATGATCCGTCGCGCGAGGCGGCCTGGGTGCACGCACATCTGCACCGGGTGGAGGGCGACCTCTCGAATGCAGCCTACTGGTACCGGCGGGCAGGGCAGCCGGTTGGCGGTGATGCGATCGACATCGAGTGGGCGCGCATGGTGCACGCGTTGAGCGTCGCCTAGACGAGGCTGGCGGCGACGATCCCCGACGCGGGTATCAACCACTCCGACCGGTGCGCGCTCTTCCACCGCTGCGCGGAGGTGCTGATCGATTCCGGTGGGGGCGACTTCATGGCGCAACCGCGCGTGAGACCTGGTCCGACCTCCTGCCGTCGAAGGTCACGTCTTCGCCACGGGCTCCGTCTCCGAAAGATGCAGCGCCATGTCCAGAAGCTGTCCCTTGGCGGTGTAGTAGCGGTCGAGGCGCCATTCGTCGAGCAGTTCCAGCGCCAGCTTGAAGACGTCGTAGTCGAGGCGGTAGAGGTCGGCAAGGAGGAAGCTCTCTTCGGTTTCGAGCGCCAGGACGAAACGGACGAGGATGCGAGAGGACGCTTCCGTCGGGTTGGCGGAGAGGTACTTGCGAATCTTCTTGATGGCTGTCATCGGCGTCGTCGCTTTCGGTCTGGGTTGTGGCAACTGCGGGCGGCCTTCCGAGGTGACGGATGGACAGGCCGCGCCGATCGGCGTCGGTACGGAAACGGATGCAATCGCGTGGTGGCGGGCATCACGGCCATGCGGTGCACCATACAGGAGCCGGAAGGTAACGGGAATGTCATCGGGGCGCCGATGCGCCGATCGGACCATGGCGCCCTGAAGCGCTATTGCAATGGCATCGCGCCCGCTGCGACGAATGCCTCCCAGTCCGCGACGACGTCGAGCGCGGCGCGTCGTGCGACGGACCGCAATGGCTGACGCCAGACCCGAGACGTTCCGAACGCCACGAGCGCATCGGCATCTGCGGAGCCCTGTCGCCCCGCGCTGCGCAGCTGCGCCCATGCGACGACATCGGCCATCGTGTGGATGACCTCGCGGAAGCGGTCGAGCGAATCGCGCGTCCGGTCGAGTTCTACGCGATCCTCGCCGGGCTGGAGCTCACGCAGCACGAACGCGTCGCTGCCGAGCGTGACCGGGTGCAGGAAGGCCATCGAGGCCGCCTGCATGCGCTGCTGCAGTGTGGCGATCCGCACCGCTTCGTCGCGCCACGGGGGTTGAGCGACGGGCACGTGCGATGCGAGCGTCGACGTCGCCGCTCGCTTCAGATCGAGCAGATAGTGGCCATCGGGTGCGCCGCGTCCGCGGATGAGAACCACGTACCGCTCCGTTCCGAGGCTTCCGGTGCCGGCAATGCGATCCGCCACGTCGACGACCTCGAAGAAGTCCGGATCGGACTGCGTCGCAGCGAACGCTTTCATGAACGTTCGGACCGGGTTCGCCTGCTCGGTGGTCGTGGGCAGCGCCTTGCCCGAATCGACCTTCAGCGCGAGTTTCGAGCCCTGACCGACGGTGCGCTTGCGAAGGAATTCGGCCCGGCGGCGTTCGTGCAACTGCCCGAGGAGATCCGCCACCGCACCGGTGGCTGTCTCGCGCTCGACCCAGCGTGCCTTGCCGGTGGCGAGTGCGTCGGCGTACCGGTCGACGAAGTCGCCGCACAGCGCGTCCGACTCGTGTTCCGGGAGCGCGAGGTCGCGCGCCGCGGTGTGCAGGCTCGCGAGAAAGCGCACGAGATCCCACGAGGCGGGCGCGAGGGCGGCTTCGTCGAAGTCGTTGATGTCGAAGTGGACCAGCCGGTTGTCGGCCTTGTAGCTCCCGAAGTTCTCGAAGTGGAGATCGCCGCAGGCCCATGCGGGCGGGCTCTCCGGGAGTTCCGACCGGGCGAGCGAAGCCTGGAAGAGATGACAGCTGCCGCGCAGGAACGCGAAGGGACTCGTCCGCATCCGCGCGTACTTCATCGCCAGACGACGCGGGTCACGGCCGGCATTGAAGGCGGCGATTCGCTCGACGACGTTCATCGCCTGCGACGCCGTCCGGCGATGGCATTCAGCAGTTGACGTTGCTGATCCAACCGACCGACTTCCCGTTGACGTCGAGCACCTGGGTGGCGCTGGGGCAGCCCGTGGGTGGGGCATCGCCGCCGATGTGATAGACGGGCCCCGGTGGCGGAAGCACTTCGCCGGGGGCGCGCGGCTCGAAGCGGAAGACCTTGTGACCCTCGATGTGCGCGATGCATACGTATTCCTTCATCTGCCAGTCGACGAGGTGCAGGCCCACCGACTCGCCATCGCCTGCAGGCCATGCCACCATCAGGCGCGCCACCGGGTTGGGGGTCTCCTCGCGGCAGGCGCGAAGAGCCCGCTGATAGCGCGAGAGATCCCGGGTCCATCCTCGTCCTTCCGTGGCGATCGGGACGATGCTGTTGTCGACGCGCCCCCGGCCACCGGACTTCGGGAACTCGGGCCGCGATTCGAGTGCGGCAATCCGGTGGACATAGCGGCCGGTCAGACACGCCACCGGGTCGGAGGCGCTGCGGCAGTCCGACAGGGCGTTCCACCAGTTCTGCTGCTCGGCATCGAGGACCTTCTGCCCCTGCGGATTCGCGGATTTCAGCAACTTGGCCCGGGCCACGGCGAGCTGGAGATCGAGGTCCGAGAGGCGCGGGGATGCGCACACGGCCTTCTCGGTCCAGGACTTCGCTTTCTTGCAGAGGAAACTCGGCGTGGCGGCGACGGTGCCGCAGAGAGCCAGCCCTGCCACGAGCAGAAGGGTCTGGCCGGCACGCGCCAGCCGCGCGGGGCTGGTTTGGAGCGTTGTCACGGCGGTGTTTCCGGATTGAGATCGTGAGGGGTGACGTCATGCAGCTGCGAATCGTGGTGCCGGGACCCGTACCTGGGGGACGCCTCTGTCTTCGCCCGATTATAGGACCCGATCCCGGGGTGACCGCGTGACGGCAGACCAGGACGACTGCGCCGGTATCGATGGCTGTCGGGGCGGCTGGGCCGTCGCGGTCGTGTCCGCGGAGGGGATGACCGATGCGGCCCCTCGCACTGTGCGGCTGACCGTGGTCCCGGACTTCGCGGAAGCGCTGACACTGGCGCGCGACGCGCGATGCATCGCCGTCGACATGCCCATCGGGCTGCTGTCCAGTCCCCGACCCGGCGGCCGCGACTGCGACCGCGCGGCCCGGGCACTCCTCGGGCGTCAGGGCAGCAGTGTGTTCAGTCCTCCCGCGAGGCCGGCGCTCGTCGCCGTCGACTACCGGGAGGCGCAGCGGCTGCAGGGTGCGGGCCTTTCGATCCAGACCTGGAACATCGTGCCGCGGATCCGCGAGGTCGATGCGGTCATGACGCCGTCACTGCAGGGCCGGGTGTTCGAGGCGCATCCGGAACTGGCTTTCCGGACGTTGGCCGGTGGTGACGTGGCGCTGGCACGCAAGGCGACTGCCGAAGGATTCTCGGAGCGGGTCGCACTGCTGACGAGGGTCCTGGGGGCGTCGATGCCCGACCTCCGCGAGGCCCGCTCCCGGCTGGGCGCCGCCCGGGTGGGGCTCGACGATCTCGCCGATGCACTGGTGCTGGCAGACGTCGCACGGCGTGTTGCGGCCGGTGATGCCTTCAGGGTGCCGGTGGGGGCTCCGCCGGTGGATGCGCGCGGGCTCCGGATGGAGATCTGGCTCTGACGCGGCCGTCGCGACCGGCGTCAGCGCAGGAAGTCCCGCAGGACTTCGCGAAAGCGTGCGTCACCGGCACGCCGCAACCACTCGAACCCCACCATCTCGCGATTGACGATCTCGATTCCGTGGGACCGCATGCGTTCCAGTGCGAGGCGCCGGCTCTCCGGATCCCGCGATCCGACGGCCTCGGCGACGACGAACACCTGATGGCCGGCGTGCCGCAGATCGAGCGCCGTCTGCATCACGCACACGTGGGCTTCGGTGCCGCACACGACCATCTGGCGGCGCGACCAGGCGGGCAGTCCGGTGAAGCAGCCGTCGGCGAAGCACGAGAAGTGGATCTTGCTGCGCAGGCCTTCGGGCGGCAGTTCGGCCGCGAGTGCCGGCACGGTGCGGCCGAGGCCTTCGGGGTACTGCTCAGAGGCGAGCACCGGCACGTCGAGCCGCTTCGCGAGGCGCACGAGCCAGAGGCAGTGTTCGAGGACGCGGTCGGCATCGTGGATTGCCGGGTGGAGGCGCGACTGGACGTCAACCACCAGCAGTGTCGACTCGGCCACATCGAGGAGGGTGTCGCTCATGGCGCGAAGTACGGCGCCAGGATATCGCGCATGCGCGGCATCGTCTTCGCGCCTGAGTACTTCTCGCGGACGATCCCCTCGCGGTCGATCAGGAAGGCGGTCGGGGTGGGGTAGCGGCGCTCGAAGCCGCATTCGGTCAGTTCGTCGACCATGCCGCCCTGCAGGTTGTAGATGCCGAGCATGCGCGCGACCCGGCCCTTGTCCTTCAGTTGGTCGACGCCGAGCATGATCACCACGAGCCCCTTCGGTCCGTAGGTCTCGACGGCGGATTCGAGGGAGCCGATCTCCAGGGCGCAGTGCCGGCAGTAGCTCGAATAGAAGTTCACGAGGACCACCTTCCCGCGATGCTCGGCCAGATCGAAGTCGTCCCCGGAGACCAGCAGCCCCTTGAGCGGTGGGGCGGGCTGCCCGATCTCTACCGCCCCGTGGGCGAAGGCCGCGGCGAGCACGAGGACCAGCGCCAGCAGGCGCGCTGCGACGGCGCTCACGCCGCGGCTCCCGGGACGGCCATGGGCAGGGCGGCGTCGGGCGCCCATTCGGAGAGCGAGGCGTCGTACAGGCGAACGTCGCGATGCCCGAGCATGGTCAGAAGCATCGTCACGCTCGAGGCCGCGATGCCGCCCCCGCAGTAGGTGATCACCTTCGGCTTCGCGAGCGGTTCCGCCAGCATGGTGCGGATCTCCTCGATCGGCCGGAACCGGTTGTCCGCGCCCACCATGGCCGCGGCCGCGACATTGATGCTGCCGGCGATGTGCCCGGGTCGGCCGTAATTCGTGGTGCCGCCCCCGGCGTGCTGTTCGGGGCGCAGGGCGTTGAGGGTGCAGACGTCGCCTGCACCGATGCCGGCCAGCACGTCGTCCTTCGCAGCGACCATCTCGGGGTGGAAACGTGCCGTGAACACCTTGCGTTCCGGGGCGGCGACGGGCCCCGTCTCGACGGGTCGTCCCTCGGCAACCCAGTGCTGGAATCCGCCATCGAGGACGACGGCGCGCTCGTGCCCGAACACCCGGAGCATCCACCAGAGGCGGGTGGCCCACCAGTGGAAGGCCGTCGAGTAGCAGACCACCGTGGTGTCGTCCCCCACGCCCAGGCGCGCCATGCCGTCGGCAAAGCGTTCGGCCGAGGGGAGCATGAAGTGCAGCGGATGTTCGGGATCGGACAGGTCGGCGTCGATGTCGGCGAAGCGGGCCCCCGGAATATGCCCCTTCTCGAAGTCCGCCCGCCCCGACAGCACGTCGTAGGGTACCGGGGGCACCGGGTCCACCGGGCGGGGCAGGAGGTGGGTCGTGGCGTCCAGGACGACGACATCCGGGTCGTTGCGGTGGGCCGCCAGCCACGCGGCATCGACGATGAAGCTGGTGGGTGTTGAGGTCATCGCGAAGGTGCCTTTCCAATGGAAGAACGATGGATTCTGGAGCGACACCGGGCCCCGGGCAAGCGCACGGACGCGGTGCGCGGCATGAGGCTGCGGGGCAAGTCCCGGATTTGTCGCCGATTTTCAATCGCGCAGTGGACAGGATGTGCCCCAATTGGGTTCAATACCGGTTTTGAGAGGGTCTTCGGCGGTGGGAGCGGAGGAGCTCCGCGCATCCGCAGAACCGCTTTCCAGGGGGATTCCGCTTCATGGACGACTTCACCGCGGCATTCGAACGGCGGTACAACGCTCGCGCGGCGGTGCCTGAGCACGCACAGCACTTCGATCGTTGGACCCGCCTTTCCAAGACCGCCCGCGACGAGCTCGACAGCGATCTCGACATCGCCTACGGCGACCACCCGATGGAGAAGATCGATCTCTTCCGGGCCGAGGGACGGTCCCGGGCACTGCTGATGTTCATCCATGGGGGGTACTGGCGGTCTCTCGACAAGCGCGATCACTCCTTCATCGCGACCGAGTTCGTGAAGATGGGCGTGACCGTCGCGATGCCCAACTACGCGCTGTGCCCCTCGGTGACCGTCGAGGACATCGTGAAGCAGATGCTGCGCGCCACCGCCTGGCTCCATCGGACCGGCAGTCGCTACGGCGCCTTCGGCAACAGCCTGTACCTCGCGGGACACTCCGCCGGCGGGCATCTCGCGGCGATGATGCTGGCGGCCCAATGGCCCCGATACGGCGCGGATCTCCCCGAGAAGCTGGTCGAAGGCGCGATGTCCATCAGTGGCGTGTACGACCTCACACCCATCGTCCATGTACCGTCGATCAACACCGACGTGAAGCTCGATGACGAATCTGCCGTGCGGTTGAGCCCGGCGTTCATGCCACCCGCCACGGACGCCCCGCTGACGATCACCGTGGGCGGCCGCGAGACCGAGGGTTTCCACGAGCAGCACAACCTGATCAAGCAGCGCTGGGCCTCCGTGATCGCCGAGGACGTGCCGTCACCGCGCGACAACCACTTCAGCATCCTCGAAGCGTTCGCGAATCCCGGCTCCGATCTCTTCCGCGCCGCGCTGCGGATGATGAAGATCGGCTGAGAACGACAGCGCTGCCGCTCTATCAAGGCCCCGCTCCGGCGGGGCCTTTTCTTTGCGGGTGCCGCCGGTCTTGTCAGGCGCGCAAAGGGTGTATATAAATACAGTATGACCCTGCGCGCCCGAGCGGATGGTGTCACCCGCCCTCGAAAGGGCCGGGGCGCCGCCAGCAACCCCGAGAACCGCTTCGCCTCCTTCCGGCGCGAAGCGGTGGACGACGGCTGGGAGCCTGGCGATGACGACGGCCAGCCCGCGCCGCTGCGAACCCACGTCACGACGGAGACCGCGAAGAGCATCCTCTCCCGCAACGACTCCCCGGACATCCCCTTCAACTTCTCGATCAATCCGTACCGCGGGTGCGAGCACGGCTGCGTCTACTGCTACGCCAGGCCCAGTCACGCGTATCTCGACCTCTCGCCCGGGCTCGACTTCGAGACGCGCCTCTTCGCCAAGGTGAATGCGGCGGAACTCCTTCGGGAAGCCCTGCGCAAGCCGGGTCATCGCTGCGAGGCGATCGCGCTCGGTGCGAACACCGATGCCTACCAGCCCGTCGAGCGCGACTTCCGCATCACGCGGAGCCTCCTCGAAGTTCTCGATGCGTGCCACCACCCGGTCACGATCGTCACGAAGAACGCGCTGGTGCTGCGCGACCTCGACATCCTCGGTCGCATGGCGGCGCGCAATCTCGTGCACGTGTTCATCAGCGTCACCACGCTCGACCACGAGATGGCGCGGCGGATGGAGCCGCGCGCGTCGAGTCCGACCCGCCGCATCGAGGCCCTGCAGGCGCTGACGGAGGCGGGTGTGCCGTGCGGCGTGATGGTGGCGCCGATCGTGCCTTTCCTGACCGATCACGAGACCGAGGCGATCCTCGAGCGCGCCGCCGCTGCTGGCGCCACGCGGGCCGCCTACGTCCTCCTGCGGCTGCCGCTCGAGATCGACGCGCTGTTCTGCGAGTGGCTCGCGCACCATTTCCCCTTGAAGGCCGACCACGTGATGCGCCGCGTGCGCGCGATGCGCGGTGGCCGTTCGTACGACGCCACGTTCGGCAAGCGGATGCGCGGCGAGGGGCTCTTCGCCGATCTGCTCGCTCAGCGCTTCGGCAAGGCGTGCGATCGACTCGGTCTGAACCGCGAGCGCCGGAGTCTCGACACCACGCAGTTCCAGCCTCCGGGGCCCGCCGTACAGTGCGAGGGTCAACTCGATCTCTTCTGAAGGCGGGCGCGCGTCGTTGACGCCGCCTGTCGCAGTCCGCGTTGCCGGGCGTGCCCGACCGATGCCGATTGCTTACACTGCGGCATGCATCGACTCTGCACCGCTGCCACGCTGCCCGAGGCCCATCTGCTTCGCGATCTGCTCGCGCAGGCGGGTATCGAGGCCATGGTCTTCAACGAGCATGCCCAGGGTGGGCTGGGCGAGCTGCCGTTCACGCACGCGTGGCCGGAGATCTGGATCGCGAGCCCGGCGGACTCCGATCGCGCCCGCAGCATCGTCGCGGCCCACGAGCGGCCGACACCCTCCGGACCGGACCGCCCGTGCTTCGCCTGCGGTGAAGTGAGCCCCGCCCATTTCCAGCTTTGCTGGCAGTGCGGTCATGAGTTCTGAGAAGACTCTCATCGCTTCGGGAGGCCATGCGGATGGATGAGAACCTCCCCAACCGCCGGCGCAGGTTCGTGGGGGCGATCGGCGCGCTTGTCGTCGGTGCCGGCAGTACGTCGGCGAGGGCGGTGGGCAGAGCCGGTCTCGTCAGCGGCGAAAGTCTGGCGCGGTACGGTTTCTCCGACGGTCATCCGCTCGGCATCGATCGCCAGGGCGCCTTCCTCGACGAGGCGCGTCGCCGCGGACTCCTGGATCGCGCCGTCGCGATCGCGCCGTCTGCGGCGGCCAGCCGCGAGGTCCTGATGCGGTTCCACACGGCGGACCACGTCGATCTCGTGGCCCGGGCGGAGACCGACGGACTTCGATGGCTGGACGACGGCGACACGCCCGTGTTCCCGGGCGTCTACGAGGCGTCGGCGATCGTCGTGGGCAGCGCCGTTGCGGCGCTCGACCGCGTGATGCGCGGCGAGTGCCTGCGCACGCTGCAGCCGGTCGGTGGGCTGCATCACGCCAGCCGCAGCCGCGCCGCCGGCTTCTGCGTCTTCAACGACGTCGGGGTGGTCATCGAGACCCTCCGGGCGGTGTACGGCGTGCGGCGCGTCGCCTACATCGACATCGACGTGCACCACGGCGATGGCGTCTTCTACGCCTTCGAGGAGGATCCCGACCTGATCTTCGCCGACATCCACGAGGACGGTCGTCATCGGTATCCCGGCACGGGGCACGCCCACGAGGTCGGCCGAGGTGCAGCCGCCGGCACGAAGATCAATCTGCCGCTGCCCCGGGGCGCCGGCGACGACGCGTTCCTTGCGGCGTGGTCGCAGGCCGAGGCGCATCTCGAGCGCCATGCGCCGGAGTTCTTCGTCTTCCAGTGCGGCGCCGACGGGCTGGCGGGGGATCCCCTCGCGGATCTCGCGCTGTCGTCGCGGGCGCATCGCCATGTTGCCACCCGCCTCCGCGCCCTGGCCGATCGCCACGCCGGCGGACGCCTGATGGCCTTTGGTGGGGGAGGCTACAACCGGAACAACCTGGCGGCCGCCTGGTGTGAGGTGCTGGGTGCGCTGACCGACTGAAGAAGCACCCGCATGGTGCGGCGCGAAGGCGTCTCGCACCAAGGTGTGCTCCTAACCCGCGGGGCGCCAGAGAGCGAACCTGTGTGATGCATTGCACCATCCGGTGGCACGGGCGTTGCCAAGGCACACTCTCGGCGCAAAAGCTCAGAAACCGACAGGAGAATTCCGATGACCGCCGCCGTCACGCCGTCGCCCGACGCTCTCGCCTCGCATCCCACGGACACCGGAATCACGATCGGTGCCGCGCAGGGCGGTGAGCGCCTCGTGCTGCGCGTGGGTTGCGCGTCGGGCACGCCGCCCGGGAAGATCAACGAAGACTTCCACGGGCTCACGTCGACCGGGCCGACCGACGGGCACGGCGTCGTCATGGCGCTGGCGGATGGCATCGGGGGGGATGGCGCCGGCCGGCAGGCTGCCGAGATCGCAGTGCGCACGCTCCTGTCGGACTATCCGGCGACCCCCGCGGCGTGGCCGGTGACGCGTTCGCTCGACCGGCTCCTGCGTGCCGTCAACGAGTGGTTGCACAGCGAGGGGCAGCGGCACCGTGACGCCGAGGGCTTCATCGCGACGATGTCGGCGATCGTGTTCCGCGAGGGCCACTACCATCTGGCCCATGTCGGCGACACCCGCGTTTATCGCCGGCGGGGATCCGTTCTCAAGCAGCTGACGACCGACCACGTCTGGCCCCGGCACGACATGCGCCACGTGCCCAAGCGCGCGCTCGGGCTCGATTCGCATCTGGTCGTCGACTACGCCGAGGGCGAACTGATCTGCGGCGACACGTTCCTGATCGTGTCCGATGGCGTGTGGGAGGTGCTGGGTGAGCCACGCCTCCACGCGGTCCTGGGGGCAGAGAGTGAGCCGCAGTCCGCGGCGGATGCGCTCGTGGCCGAGGCGCTCGCCCAGCAGGCGCGCTACATGGGCCGCAACGACGCGTCAGCGCTCGTGGTGCGCGTCGATCCGGAGAGCGCTGGGTCAGCCCCGGAGGGCATTTCGTAAGTCACTGCGCCGTATGGGGATTCGTCGTTGTTCGAGGTGTCCCGTCAACAGCCCATCGGGGTACAATCCGGGCCCTTTCCCTGCACGAGCTCACCAAGGAGACAGACGTGGAACACACGCTTCCGGCCCTGCCCTACGCCATGGACGCCCTCGCGCCCCATATCTCGAAGGAGACCTTCGAGTTCCACTACGGCAAGCACCATCAGGCCTACGTAACCAACCTGAACAACCTCATCAAGGGCACCGAGTTCGAGAACCTCGGGCTGGAGGAGATCGTGCGCAAGTCGAGCGCCGGCATCTTCAACAACGCCGCCCAGGTCTGGAACCACACCTTCTTCTGGCACAGCATGAAGCCCAACGGCGGCGGCGAGCCCACGGGTGCCCTGGCTGCTGCGATCAACGCGAAGTGGGGCACGTTCGCGGCGTTCAAGGAAGCCTTCACCAAGAGTGCGGTCGGCAACTTCGGTTCCGGCTGGACGTGGCTCGTGAAGAAGGCCGACGGCACCGTCGACATCGTCAATACGAGCAACGCCGGCACCACGCTCACCTCCGGTGACAAGGCCCTGCTGACGATCGATGTGTGGGAGCACGCGTACTACATCGATTTCCGCAATGCCCGCCCGAAGTTCGTCGAGACGTTCCTGAATTCCCTGGCCAATTGGGATTTCGCGGCCCAGAACTTCGCCTGACCGCCATTCCCGACAGCGGGTGCGCCTGCTGATCCAACGGGAGGTCTGGTCGCCTCGTCCGGTCGGATGACCTGACGAAGCAGCCCGGCCCGCCGGCAGCCGATGTCGGAGAAGACGATGCCCCGCCTTGTGCGGGGCATCGTCATTTGGGGCCCCGGCTTCGCGCGGCAGCGACGAGACCACCGATGGTTGTCGACCTGCGTGCTCAAGATCACTTCCCCGCAGACGTTACCGGGAGGTCCCGACCTGGCTCTGATCGAACCCCACATGCACCCGTCGCATCCCGCGGAGCGCATTTCCCGCCATCCGATGGAGCATGGCCTTGCCTCTGCCCTCGGCGTGGCCGGCCTGGTGCTCGTCGCGGGCGTCGCCGTCACCGCGGGCTGGTGGATCCACGAACGCGATGTCCGTGGCGAACTGCATCGCCAGATGTTCGATGCCACAGCCGAATCCGTTGCCCGCCGCCTGGACGATCGCATCGGGGACCATCGGCAACGACTTCGCCTGCTCGGCGATGCAATGGGGATCAGCGACGCCGGTGTCCGCTTTCGATCGACACCGCCGGATATGGCGGGGCGATCCGCACTGGAATCCACCGGCCTCGTCTGGGCGGACCTGCCACCCACCGGGGAAACTGGTTCCGACGGGATCGTTGTCGGTCCCGTGGGCGGGACCGCCCTCGCAGCCGACCTCCATTTCGAACTGGTGCTCCCTGCCGCGGATGGCGGACCGGCACTGGCAGATCGTCTGCACGTTCGGAGCCTTCTGCAGGAAGCGCTCTCCGGTGCGGAGGACAGCATCGCCGCACGACTCGTCTTCGGACCGGCCGCTGCAGCGGGGACCGGTGAATCGATGCGGCGGCCGTTGTCGCGCGAACCGCGACATCGCCTCTCGCGACCGCTCGCCCATGGGGGCACAGGCTGGGTGCTCGAGCTCTGGTCGACACCGGGAAACGATGCACTCCAGGCCAGCCAGCAGGATGCGGTGTGGGCCTGGGGTACGGCGTTGTCCGTCCTGCTCGCCGCGTCGTGCTTCGCCATCGTCGCCCGGCGCAGATCCGGGATTCCGGGGGCAACGGCGCCAACTGCGCCCCGGTCCGAGGGATCCGGACCCTCCCTGCGCAACGCTGTCGATGCCATCCCCGCGCCGCTGATCCTGCTCGACCGCGACCTGCGCATCACGCACCTGAATCGCGACGCGTGCATCGCCCTCGGCGTCGAGGACGGTGTCGATCCCGACGCTGCGTGGGATGCCCGACTGCATCCGGATGATCGCGATCGCGTCCGGACCCTTACCCGCGCCGGAACCGCGCAGGCGGTCGGCAACGAGATCGAGTTCCGCCTGCGGATGGCCGACGGGAGCTTCCGCTGGGTCGCCATCCGTCGGCAACCGAACGCATCCGTCGGCGACGGCCAGGAAGTCCATGTGGCGCTGATGATCGACCTGGACGACCGGCATCGTGCCGAGTCGCTCCGGGAAGAGGGGCGAAGGTTCCTGGCGAACCTGATCGATGCCATCCCCACGCCGCTTCTCGTCAAGGATGCTGCACACCGGTTCATCCTGCTCAACCGGGCGGCAATCGCCTGGACCGGCTGGAATCCCGCCGAGACGATCGGCCGCAGCGACCGCGATCTGCATCCTCCCGACGTGGCCGAGCAACTCATCGAATTCGACCGTCGGGCGATGGCCTCGGCGGAGCCCGTCACCTGCGAGCGCACGTTCCTGCTGCCCGGCGACGTGGTGAAGCAGGCGCAGGTCCACGAGGCGGGCTTCGATCTCCCCGACGGCGGTCGCGGCGTCGTGCTCGCGTACCGCGATCTCACCGATGAGCGCCGGCTCGGCGACCAGTTGCGCGAGAACCTCGCGTTCGAGCGCGCGATCCAGGAGAGCGCGAGCTGCGCGATCGTCTCGACGGATCCGCGAGGCTTCGTTTGCAGCGTCAATGCGGGAGCCGAACGCATGCTCGGCATCGACCGCGAATCGCTTTCCGGTGCAGCGCTGACGGACCTCGTCGACATCGGTGCGCTCGCAGAGGTCCGCGTGCACGGTGTCGGGGACCCGGCCGGGGCCTTCTCGCAACTGGTCGAGCGGGCGGGCGAAGGTCTGCTCGTGGATCGCGAGCTCACGCTGATGCGCACGGATGGCGCCATCGTCCACGTCACGGCCTCCCTCACGCCGATGCGGGATGCCGCGGGTGCTGTCCGCGGCTTCGTGTTCGTAGCGCACGACACGTCCTACCGGCGGCAGGCGGAGCTTGCGCGCGAGGAGACGCAACACATCCTGGAGACCGTGCTGAACGCACTCCCCGTCGCGGTGTTCGCTAAGGACGAAACGTCCCGGCTGGTGCTCGTCAACGACGCGACGGCCAATCTGCACGGCCGCGCGCGGGAGGCGATGCTCGGGATGCGCGACGAAGATCTCCACGACGAGGTGGCCGCCCGGCGTCTGCGCGACGAGGATCGTCTGCTCTTCGCAGGTGGTCCGATGCTGCTCACCGAGGAATCCTTCGAGCAACCCGGCCACGACACCCGCTGGATACGGCGGTCCAAGCGATTGGTGTCGCTGCGCGATGGGCGCCGCATCCTGGTCGGTTCCCTGACGGACATCACGTCGACCCGCGAGGCCGATCGCGAGATCGAGCGCCATCGCGCATTCCTCCGCGCGATCATCAACGCGATTCCGCACCACATCCACGTCACGGATTCGCAGCATCGACGCCTGCTTGCCAACGATGCTTTCTCCGCCTGGCTCGGCCCGTCCTCGAACGGTGTGCAGGCGACCGACGATCCCGACATCGTGGCGCGACTGCAGGCGGATCGCGAGGAGGATGCGCGCGTCCTGGCCGACGGGGAGTCGATCCTCGTCGAAGGGGAACTGCAGAGTCCTGCGGGTGATATCGGTTGGTGGCTGCGCTCCAAGACGCGTCTCGTACTGCCCGACGGTTCACGCTACGTGGTCGGGGTCACGATGGACATCACCGCCCAGCGTGCCGCGGTGCGGGAGATGGCGCGTCAGCGTGCGTTCGTCACGCGCATCCTCGATTCCCTGCCGAATCCGGTCTACGTGAAGGACGCCAGGCAGGGCTGGGTGCTCGTCAATCGTGCGTTCGCCGCCCTGGTCGGTGTCGATCCTGCCGACCTCACCGGGCGGCCCGCCGACGCAGTGACGCCACTGGTGGCCGTGGCCGACATGCAGGAAGACGATCGCATCGTGCTGCGCAGTCGTCGTCCGTATGCCGGTGAAAGGCGCATCGCCCGTGCGGGGCGCGCCGACGCGTGGTTCCTCGAGAGCAAGGTGTGCGTCGAGCAGGCCGACGGCGAGCCCTACCTCGTGGCCGCACTCGTCGACATCACGGAGCAGAAGCGCGCGGAGCAGGCGCTCGTGCGTTCCACGCGCCGGTTGCAGTTGCTGAACGATCTCTCGGGCGACGCAGCCATGCGCACGCCCCTCCCGGTCCTGGCACGCGATGTCGTGGAAGGCACCGCGCAGATCTTCGCGAGCGAGCGCGTCGGTCTCCTCGCACTGTCAAGCGACGGCAGCGCGAGCGCGCTTCTGCACGTCGTCGCGCCGCCGGGCATGGCGCTTCCTGCAGATGCCACTGACTCGTGCGGCATCTGTCCAGGTGTGCTCACCGCCTTGTCGCATTCACGCGCGGTCTGCATCCCGGACGTGCAGCGCGATCCGAGGACGGCTCCCCATGCCGAGGCGCTGGCCGCCGCCGGCGTACGCTCCCTCCTGGCGGTGCCGCTGAAAGTCGCGGGCGATCTGCGCGCAGTGCTGTTCGTCGAGCGTTGCGATGTCCGGGCCTGGCACGCCGACGACAGCGACGTGTTGGTCGAGGTCGCGGAGGCGGTGGCCGTCGCGCTGGCGGCGCAGGAATCGGAGGCGAGCCGCCGGCTTGCGGAGCGTGCGCTGCAGGAAAGTGAATCGGTGTTGAGCGCCACCGTGTGGGCGTCCGAGCTGGGGGTCTGGACGTGGCACGTGCGGACCAATGGCGTGCGCTTCTCCCCCCAGTACAAGCGCCAGCTCGGGTTCGAACCCGACGAGTTTCCCGACACGTTCGAGGCGTGGTGCGCCCAGGTGCATCCCGACGATCTCCAGCGCGTGCTGGACGAACTGCAGCGGGTGGTGGCATCGGGCGAGGATCGCTTCCAGGTGGAGATGCGGCTGCGGCATCGCGACGGCGGTTGGCGACACATCGTGTCGCGCGCGCAGGTCCAGCGCGATGGCGACGTCGACAACGTCCGCCTCGTCGGCGGTCACATCGACGTGACCGAGTTCCGGCTCGCGCAGGACGCCTTGCGGCGGCACCGCGACGAGCTGGAGCAGATCGTGGCCGAGCGCACCCGGCAGCTGACGCTCGCGAAGGAATCGGCCGAGGCCGCCAACCGCGCGAAGTCGGAGTTCCTCGCGAACATGTCGCACGAGCTGCGCACGCCGATGCACGCGATCCTGTCCTTCTCCCGACTCGGCATGGAGCGCGCTGCCGGTACGGACGAGGCGCCCCAGCGCATCGGTAAGTACCTGGGCCGCATCAACGAGAGCGGGGAGCGCCTGCTCACCCTGCTGAACGATCTGCTGGACCTCTCGAAGCTCGAGGCCGGGCGGATGTCTTACGAGTTCGCGCGGCACGACCTGCGAGAGGTGGTCGAGGCGGCCGTGATCGAACTGCACGCTCTGGCGCGCGAGAAGGACATCACACTCGACGTGGTGGCGGGCTTCCAGCCCGAGTACGCGGTCTGCGACGCACTGCGCATGGGGCAGGTGATCCGCAATCTGCTGGGCAACGCGATCAAGTTCACGCCGGGTGGCCGGCGCGTCACGGTAGAGCTGGCGACCGAGGCCGGCGGACTGGCGGATCCCGACGGATCCAGCGCGCCGCGCGAGGCGGTGCGCCTCACCGTCAGCGACGAGGGCATCGGTATCCCGGAGGCCGAACTGCAACTGGTGTTCGAGAAGTTCGCGCAGAGCAGCGCCACGAAGACAGGGGCCGGCGGCACCGGGCTCGGGTTGTCGATCTCCCGGGAGATCATCATGCAGCACGGCGGTCTGATCCGCGCGGAACCGGCGCCGGGTGGTGGTGCGGCGTTCGTGGTGATCCTGCCGCGCGAGCGGCTCACGGCCAGCGAAGAAGGGCGCTCGGTGGCGTAGCAGAGGGCGTGGGTTCGGGCATCGCGCCCGAGACTTCACCGATTGGCAGGCAGGGCCGCGAGCCCCTTGACCCGGTCGCCGGGACGGATGCCCCGCTTGCGGAACCAGCCCACATTCGCCTCGATGGACCAGGCCGCATTGCCCTTGGAGGCATGCACTTCCTCGGTGAGGGGCTGCATGTCCTCGATGTTGAGGATGCGTCCGTCGGCGCCGACGAATGCCACCGACAGCGGGATCAGCGTGTTCCGCATCCACATTGCCTGGGGACCCGGCTTGTCGTAGGTGAAGACCATGCCTTGATCCTCGCCCAGGCTGCGGCGATGCATGAGTCCGAGGCGTCGCTCGGACTCGGTGCTCGCCACTTCCACCCTGAGGGTGTGACCGCGGATCTCCAGCGGGAAGGTGAAGAGAGGGTCCGCACGCCCGGGCAGCCCGATGACCAGACCGACGAGCCCGGCAAACGCCATCAAGGTGCGACGGCGCCGCGCCGTAAAGCCGAGGTGTGGATCGACCTCGAACGTCGTGTCCCGACATGCCGGCCTCGACCCCGCCGGCCCGCTGCCCCCAGGGCCGGCCACACTCGGACCTTCATTGAACTCCACGTTCACCTCACCGGAAGACAGGACGCATTTGCAGCGCCAGCGGTTGCCATCGCCGCTTCTGGCACTGGCACTGGGTCTCCTGCTGACCCTCGTCGTCTGGACGCTGGCCGAATATGACCGAACGCGCACCGAGGCGCAACGCGCCGCCGCCGGCGCTGACCACATCACCCAGGAACTCGATCGAAGTCTTCGGCTGCTGGAGCAGTCGCTCCGGATGACGGCTGCCGGCGTGCTCTGGCGAACCAGTCTCGACGACGTGCACTGGGCAGACTTCGCCGATCGCCTGCAGTTGCCAGGTCTTGCACCAGGCGCTGTCACCGGCCTGGGATTCGCACCGCGACAGGCGCCACGTGATCGGACCGGCCCGGCGACGAACGGTGCAACCCGTCCGCGGCATACCCTGCGATTCGTGCGGCAGTGGGATCATGCCGCGCCGCTGCCTGACATCGGTGTCGACCTCACTGCGGACTCCCCCCGAATTCCGGACCTCTGGCGGGTCCGCCGCAACCTCGGTCCGGTCTATTCGGTCGCGTGGGACTCCGCGATCCAGGGCGAGGCGCCCGCGCCGACAGCCTGGTTGCTGCTCCCCGTGGAGGACGACGGCTACGCGAAGGGCGGGACTCGCGGGGTCCTGGTGGCGTCGTTGCGGCTGGATGCCTTGCTCGGGGCTGCACTGGCGACAGGCTCCGGTCTGGTGGCAGAACTCACGGTACCGGGCGAGTCCGGCACGCCCGTGCGGGTGCGTACGGATTCGTCCCCCATGCCTGCCGCCACGACGCTGCACACCCGCGATCTCGCGCGCCCTGGAGGCGCCTGGTCACTCGCCGTGGGTCTGCGGAACCCTACACCGATGTTCGGCGGCAGTGCCGTGGTGCTCGTGTCCGGCGCCATCGCGACGATCCTGGTTCTCGTCCTCGCGGTGCGTGCCCGCGAGGCGCGCCGTCGCGCCGACCGGTTCGAGGATCGCGCCGCGCGGAACGAGTCGCGGTTCGAAATCCTCGCCGAATCGGCGCCCTTCCTGGTCTGGATGACCGACGACAAGTTCGCGGCGACCTATCTCAATCCGGTGTGGCGGCAACTCACCGGATCCGAACGGTCGGCGGGCCTCGGGTCCGCATGGCGCGATGCGATCCATCCCGATGACCACACGGTGATGCAGGCGGCGCTTTCGAGTGAAGGTGTCGAAGGCGCCTTCCGCTGCCGGATCCTGCACCGGGACGGCAGTCACCGCTGGCTGCTCGTCAACTACCGCCGCTTCGCCGACGAGGATGGCGCGCCAGACGGTTTCATGGGCGTGGGCATCGACATCGACAGCGTGCACCGGGCGGAGGAACTCCGCGAAGCGGACCATCAGTTCCTGCGCGTTCTGCTCGACTCTGTGCCGGCACCCATCTGCGTCAAGTCGGAGGACCTCCGCTACATCCTGGTGAACGACGCGCTGTGCCGCCTTCTCGGCCGCTCCCGGGAGGAGATCCTGGGTCGGGACGATTTCGATCTGTACGCGCCGGACGACGCCGAGATCATCCGGGCGCGCGATCTGCGGGTGTTCGCGACGAACGGCGTGCTCACTTTCGAGGCGCAATACGGTTTCCCGGGCGGGCGGGTCATCGATGCCACCGGGGCCAAGACCGTCATCCGTCGGGGGGACGGCACGGCGCTCGTGCTCACCACCATCAACGACGTCACCGCACTGCGTACGCAGGAGCGGGAACTGGTCGCCGTCGGATTGCGCCTCCAGGTGACGGGAGAGATTCTCCGGGCAGCACTCGATGCGCGGCCGGCCGCAACGGTGGTCGACATCGCTCTGCGCGGACTCGGGCGGCTCCTCGGCGATGTCCGCGTGACCTTCTGGGCACCGCAGGGGCAGGACGTCGCCCGCGTCGCCCAGTCGATGGGCACGGCTTCCTTGCCCGCGCTCGAGTCCATTTCCGGCGATCCGGGCGCGCTCGAACGCTATCGCGATCTGCTCGTGGATCTGCCCTGCGTCGTGCTGCGGGACATCGCGGCGGCGGACGAGCCGGCCGGCATGCACGGAGCGACGGCTGGCGCACTGATCGGCATGCCTGTGCGCGTGCGGGGCACCCTGTGGGGGATCATCGAGATCGAAGCAGATGCGCCTCGTCAGTGGAGCCCCGCGGACGTCAGCACCGTCATGGACATGGGCAACGCACTCGCAGCCCACGGCGAGTTCGCTGCTGCGCGCAGCGAGCGCGACGCAGCGTACCGCGACGTCGGCGCACAGCGGGCCTTCCTCGATGCCATCCTGGATTCGATCCCGCATCCCGTCTTCGTGAAGGATCGCGATCATCGACTGGTGACCGTCAACCAGGCCGTTTCCGACGTCTGGCAGCTTCCGAAGTCGGAGATCCTCGGCCGTCGCGACGAGGATCTCATCCCGCACGCGGCGGCGATGCAGGCGTACGAGGAGGACGACCGGGTATTCGCCGACGGTGTCGCGCTCACGCGTGAGACACGGTTCCGGACCCGCGCGGGGCAGGGCGAATGGGCGCTGCTCATCAAGCAGCGCGTGCGCGCCGCGGCAGGCCGGGAATGTCTCGTCGGCGTTGCGATCCCCGTGGGCGATCTGAAGGCGGCGCAGCAGCGTGCCGAGGAGAGCGAGCGTCTGTTGTCTGCCGTGTTGAACGCAATTCCGACGCCTGTCGTGGCCAAGGACGACGCGCTGCGATGGGTGCTGGTCAACGATGCCTACCTCGCGGCTGTCGGCCGGACCCGCGACGCGGCGCTGGGCAGGACTGATGCGGAGATCCTGCCACCCGAGGACGCGGCGCGCTTCGCCGAGCAGGATCGGCAGGTGCTTGCGACGGGGCAGCCCCAGCGCGTCGAGGAAGCCTACGTCCGGGCCGACGGGGTGCAGGCCTGGCGCATCAAGTCGAAACAGGTGGTCCGGCTGGTGGATGGGCGCAGCCTCGTGGTCGCTGCCGGCATCGACATCACGGATCGCAAGCGGGTCGAGAACGAAGCACTCGCCGTCGGTAAACGGCTGGAGGTGATGAACGCGCTCGCTGCGGCCACCATTGCCGGCACGGCCTTCGCGGACGTCGCGAAGCTTGCGGTGGAAGGACTGGCGCCGCTCGTGGCCCGCAGCGGCGTCGCCTTCGCGATGATCGACCCGGAGGGACGTGTCTCGGCGCTGCACTTCGCGGGCTTCTCCGATGGCATCGGCCCGACGGCAGAGGCGTTCCGGCTGGAGGCGGTGCCCGGACACGCCGTGCTTCTTGCGAGCGGTCGCGTCGTCGTGATCCGCGACGTCGATGCGATGCCCGACATGTCGCACCTGGCAGCTTCGCGCCGGGACGCTGGCATGAAGGCGAGCATCGAGGTGCCTGTCATGCGCCGTGGCCGGCTGCGAGGCGTTGCTGCCCTCTGTTCGTCCACGCCACGAGACTGGTCCGATCAGGAGATCGCGATCCTGCATGCCGTGGCCGATGCATTGGCGCTCGCGCTCGAATCCGGCGAGGCGGGGGCCGAGCGGGTCCTGGCGGAGCGCGGTCTGCGCGAGGCGAAGGACTTCGTGGAAGGCCTCATCGACGCGGTTCCCCAAGCCATCTTCGTCAAGGACGAGGCCGGGCGCTGGGTGATGGCGAACCGGGCATTCCAGCGCATGTCCGGTCAAGCGCGGGAGGCCCTCATCGGACGCACGAACCGCGAGGTCTTCCCGCATGCGTGGGAGCGCATGGACCGCGAGGATGCCGACGCGCTCGCGAGCCCTCGACCGCTGCAGTGCGAGCTGCCGGTGCAGGACGCTTCCGGCACGACGACCTGGTGGCTCACCTCGAAGTCGGCCGTGCAGCTTTCGGCGGGCACGCGTTATCTGGTGTGTTCCGCTGCCGATGTGAGTGCCCTCAAGACGGCTTCGGTCGAGGTGGAGCGCGGGCGGCAGTTCCTCGATGCCGTCCTGAACGCGCTGCCGGTGCCGGTCTTCGTGAAATCGGCGGACCACCGCTGGGTCATCGTCAACGAGGCTGGCGAGCAGCTCTACGGGCGGCCACGATCGGAGCTGGTGGGGCGCACCGACCACGATCTGCACGACAAGGCATTCAGCGACGCGGCGTGGCGCGAGGACGACTTCGTGCTCGCCGGCCACGGGCCCATCGTCGATGAGCTGTACATGCCCGTCCGCGATGGATCCCCCCGCTGGATCCTCAAGACGAAGGTCGCGACCGCGCTCGCCGACGGCAGCCGGTTCGTGATTGCTGCGAGCCTCGACATCACGGGCCGCAAGCAGGCCGAAGAAGAAGTCTTCGCGAGCCGTGCTCGCTTGGAAGTCCTGAACGGGATCGCCGGTTGCATGGTGCGAGGCGCACCGCTCGACGAGACCGTGGCGTTCGCTTTGCGCAGCCTGTCGGAATCCCTCGGCGGCGCGCACGTCGCCTACTGGCGGCGGGAGGGCGGGCGGGTCGTGGTGTCGGACAGTTCCGATGCAGTGCTGGCCGGCGGCGCGATCGACGTCGACGCGTCCCCGGGTCTCCTCGCCCGACTCGAGGCCGGACGGGTGGTGGTCGTCGCGGACGCGGATGCGGGTTTCGAAACGGGTCTCGACGACATGGGGGCGACGTTCCCGTCGTTGGGGATGCGCGCGTTCGTCGTCGTGCCCATCCGCGCCGGCGCGACGTCCGGTCTGCAGGCGCTGCTGACCCTGTCGTCGCCGACGCCGCGTGGCTGGACGACCCACGAGCGCCGCACTGCGGAGGAGGCTGCGGAAAGCCTGGTGCTGGCGCACATCGGAGACAGCGCGGAGCGCGCGCGGGCAAAGGTCGAGGCGGAGTTGCGCGAGAACGAGGCGGTGCTCCAGGCCATGGCGTGGGCGTCGGACCTCGGACTCTGGACGTGGGACGCCGTCGACGACCGCTACCGATTCTCCGAACGGGCGAAGGCCCAGTTGGGCTATGCGCCGCACGAGTTCGACGATTCGGCGGCGTGGCGCGAGCACATCCTGGAGGAGGACAGGCCGCGTTTCGAGGCGGCCCTCAGGGCGAGCCTCAAATCGGATTCGAACCGCTACGAGATCGAGTACCGGCTCCGGCATCGCGACGGCAGCTATCGCAACATGCTGGCGCGTGCGCAGATCCAGCGCGACGCCGCAGGGCGCGCGCTACGCTTCGTGGGCGCCAACATCGACGTCACCGATTTCCGTCGCGCCCAGGCGGATCTGATCCGGCATCGCGATGACCTCGAGCGGGTGGTGGCGGAGCGGACGGCCGAACTGGTCACTGCGAAGGATGCCGCCGAGGCCGCCAACGAGGCCAAGTCGGAGTTCCTCGCGAACATGTCGCACGAGTTGCGGACTCCGATGCACGCGATCCTGTCGTTCTCGCGGCTCGGGATCGATCGCACCGCCGACCCCGAAGTGCAGCTTCCGAAGATCCGCCAGTATCTCGACCGAATCCATCAGAGCGGCGCGCGCCTGCTGGCGCTGCTGAACGATCTGCTCGACCTCGCGAAGCTGGAGGCCGGCAAGATGCGCTACGAGTTCGCGGTGTGTGATGTCGTCGACGTGGTCAACGGCATCGTCGCGGAGATGACCGCCTACGCACGGGAGAACGGTGTGCGGATCGACGTCCGCCACGAGGGGCCCGTCCTCGCATGGTGCGATGCGCTGCGCATCGGACAGGTCGTTCGCAACCTGCTGTCGAATGCCGTGAAGTTCACACCGGCCGGGAAGGTCGTACGGATCGTGGTCGACAACGAGGACGGTGAAGTGGTGCGCGTCGCGGTGCTCGACGAGGGCGTGGGAGTGCCGGAGGACGAGCTCGAAGCCGTGTTCGACAAGTTCGTCCAGAGCAGCAAGACCAACAGCGGTGCCGGCGGCACGGGCCTGGGCCTCGCCATCTGTCGAGAGATCGCCAGACAGCATCGCGGCACCATCTGGGCGCGGAACAATCCCGCCGGTGGTGCCTGCTTCACACTGACACTGCCCGCGCGGTCGGACGACGTCGCTGCCCGGATGGAGGCGGCATGACGTCCAGTTCCGCCGCGACGAGGATCGAACTGCCTGCTGCCGTGGCGCCCGGCGCTGGCGACGATCCGACCGCATCGTGGAGCCTGGCGTGGCTGGTCGCGGTGGCGGGGATTGTCGTCACGTTGCTTGCCGCCTGGTTCGTGCGTGACCGCTGGGACCATGCGGTCCGGGATCGAATCGGGGCCATGGCCGGTGCGGAGAACGCGCGCCTCGTCGGTCGTCTCGCGGCTGCCGAAGATGTGCTTCGCGGTGTGGCGGCCCATGCGGCGATCAGCGAGAGGGAGGGCGAGTGGAGCACCTATGTGGATCGCCTGCATCTCGCTGTCCATCATCCGGAGATGTCGAGACCCGTCCTTCTCAGGCGTCCGGCGGGTCGGCGCGAGGGGGTGACCGCATCGCGCGTCGGCGCTGTCGATGGGGGGACGGCCGGCCGGGGTCGCGAACTTCGGGCCCTTCTCTCGGCGCCATTCCTTCGCGGGATTGCGTCAGGTGGCGAAGAGATCGCCGGCACCGTCGAGTCGACCGTCGTGCTGACCGTTGGTGACCACGGCGGTACGGCATCCCCCAAAACGGTGATATGGACACTTGGCGACGTGTCCGAATCAGCCGTCCGCGCCGCGGCGGGGGGCGTGACTGGGCGGGACCTGGTCGTGGTGTCGTTGATCGAGCATGGCGGATGCCGATGGTGGCTCGCGGCGACCCCGGCACCGGATTTCTTCCGCGACTTCGATGCCCTGGACCCCAACGTCGTTCTGTCGACGGGTCTGTGTCTGACGGGCATCGGGGTCGTCGCTCTCGTGTTCGTGCAGCGCCGTCGTCCGGCATCGACCGAGGCCGGCGGGGAGGCCCGCGCCCCGTGGACCTCGACCGGCAAGGACTCCGTGCCGGATCTGCAGCGCGTGATCGACGCGCTCCCGAATCCGCTCTTCGTAAAGAGCGACGAGGCGCGTTGGGTGGCCGTGAACGAAGCATTCTGCCGCCTGGTGGGGCGGCCGAGGGAAGCATTGCTGGGCCATACGGATGCCGATCTGCTGCCTGCGGAACATGCGGCGCGCAACATGGACGAGGATGCCATCGTGCGCCGCACCGGCACGGGCCGGACCTTCGAGGAGCGCCTGGTCGGCGCCGACGGGACAGAGCGATGGTTGCTGAAGAGCAAGTCCCCGATCCGCCTGGCCGATGGCACGACCTTTCTGGTCGGGATCTCGACCGATATCTCCGATCGTCGTCGCCACGAACAGTCGGTGCTGGCTGCCCGGCACCGGCTGCAGCTGGTCAACGACCTCACGGCGGGGGTGGTCAGGGGGCTGCGAAGGGTGGATGTCGTCCGGCTCGCCGTCGACCAGCTCGCCGCGACCCAGCCGGGCTCCCGGGTCACCTTCGCAACCAGCGTCGGCGATGCCCTGACAGCGGAACGCGTCAGCGGAGGCGCAGATCTGCCGGTGATAGGCGAGGATCGATTCGCGGTCCGCGATGCGGTATGGGAGTCCGGGATCGCCGCGGGGCTCCCGATGGCCATCAACGACGGCACCCGCGACGGCGCCTATCCCGCGCTGACAGCCCATCTGCGCGCCGCGGGTATCTCCGCCGTGCTCGAGGTGGCGGTGCGCGGGGAGGGCGGAATGCTGGGGCGGATCGCCGTCGATCGCCGCCAATCGCATGCGTGGACGAATGACGAGCGGCAGACCGTCATTGCCGTGGCCGATGCGGTCGCCGTCGTGCTCGGATACCTGCGTGCGAACGCGGACCGAGAGGCGGCGGAGCAGTCGATGCGGAACCAGGAGGATGTCCTACAGGCGGTGATCTGGGCGACCGATCTCGGCGTCTGGACCTGGGACGTGGCCGCGGGCACCGTGCAGTGGTCGGCCGAGGCCGAGCGTCAGCTCGGCTACGCGGAGAACGACCTGGCCGGCACGTGGGACGACTGGCAGAGCCGCGTCCATCCCGACGATCTCGACCGCGTCCTGGCAGAGCTGCAGGCGCGGCTCGATGCCGGCGCCGACCGCTTCGAGTCCGAGTTCCGGCTTCGCCACCGCGACGGACACTGGATCCACATCCTTTCGCGAGCCAGGATCCGACGCGATGACGGCGGCGCGCCCGTCCGGCTGCTCGGTGGACATCTCGACGTGACCGAGTTCCGCCAGGTCCAGGAGGCGCTCCGGAACCACCGGGACGAGCTGGAGGGGCACGTCGCGGAACGTACCGCACAGCTGCTGGCCGCCAAGAACGCGGCCGAGGCTGCCAACCGGGCGAAATCGGAGTTCCTCGCCAACATGTCGCACGAGTTGCGGACGCCCATGCATGCGATCCTCTCGTTCGCGCAGCTCGGGATATCGCGGTCCGGCGACACGGCGAAGACACGGCAGTATCTGGATCGCATCGACACGAGCGGACGGCGGCTTCTGGGGCTGCTGAACGATCTGCTCGATCTGTCCAAGCTGGAAGCGGGGGCCATGCAATACGATTTCGGCTCGCACAGCATCCGCGCCATCGCGAATGCCGCCGTCCAGGAGTTCGCGGTTCTGGCTGGCGAGCGCAGGATCGGGGTGGTCCTCGATGCGGAGAGCATCGAGGCATGGTGTGATCCGGCGCGTATCGGGCAGGTGCTGCGAAATCTTCTCTCGAACGCGATTCGCTTCACCCCGGTCGACGGCTCGGTTCGTCTGACCGTGCGGGCAGCGGGCATCGATGACGGCACTTTGGTATTGCCTGCGGTACGGGTCGTGGTCGAGGACAATGGGGTGGGAATTCCGAACGCCGAACTGGAGACCGTATTCGACAAGTTCATCCAGAGCAGCAAGACGCGGAGCGGCGCCGGGGGCACCGGCCTCGGGCTTGCCATCTGCCGGGAGATCGTCAGCCAGCATCGGGGCGTCATCCGGGCGGAGGCAACAGCCGGAGGCGGTGCGACAATCGTCATGTTGTTGCCGCGCGAGCCGTTATCGCACAAGTCTGACTCTGTGCATGACACAAGGAGTGATATCGCATGATGCCCAAGGTCGCAAGATTGCTCGTCGTGGACGACGAACCGTTCAACCTCGAGATCATCGCCGAGCACCTCGATGGTGCCGGCTACGAGTTGGTGACTGCGAACGATGGACAGGAGGCCTGGGATCTCCTGCAGAACGCCGGCGAGGATGAGTTCGA
The DNA here is from genome assembly GCA_001464895.1 of Betaproteobacteria bacterium Ga0077532. GTDB lineage: Bacteria > Pseudomonadota > Gammaproteobacteria > Burkholderiales. Next base: position 44,936 of record LNEE01000029.1, on the reverse strand, counting down.
TGCACTCATCCTCGATCGGATGATGCCGCGGATGGATGGCCTCACGCTGCTCAAACGGGTGAAGCAGGAGGCGCGCTTCCGCCAGGTGCCGGTCATCATGCAGACCGCCGCCGCATCGAAGGAACAGGTGATGGAAGGCATCCAGAATGGTGCCTACTACTATTTGACGAAGCCGTTCGACGGCGAGGTGCTGGCGACGATCGTTCGCGCCGCACTGGCGGATCGGGCCGGCTGGAAGGACCTGACGCGGACTGCCCAGCGCGACACACAACTGTTTGCGCTGATGGCCGAGGGACGGTTCCAGTTCCGTACGCTCGAGGACGCCCGCGGTCTCGCGCAGCTGCTGGCGAATGCCTGTCCAGAGCCCGCCGGGGTGAGTCTCGGACTCCTGGAGCTGCTCGTGAACGCGGTGGAACACGGCAACCTGGGCATCACCACGAAGGAAAAGTCTCGTCTCCTCCACCAGGGCTTGTGGGAAAAGGATGTGGCGCGTCGTCTGGATCTGCCGGAGAACGCGAACAAATGGGCTGAAGTGAGCTTCCGACGGGACCCCGATGCCGTGCGCTTCACCATCCGGGACCGGGGAGAGGGCTTCGACTGGAAGGCATTCCAGGAATTCGACCCCGCACGTGCATTCGAGCCGAACGGGCGGGGTATCGCGCTCGCCAGACAGCTCTGTTTTGCCGATCTCGAGTATCTGGGCAACGGCAGCGAGTTGCGGTTCTCGGTGTCTGTTTCCCAGGGCTGACGCGATGCCTGGATTGCGTCATCCGGTTCAGGAGTCGGAGTCGTCCATGTCCACATTTGCCGGCGGCGGTGCTCTGGATGCTGGGGACCGCATGGAGATCCTGGTCGTCGATGATTCCCCGTCGATCGTCGCGCTGCTCCGGAGCTACCTCACGGCGCAGGGCCATGGAGTCACCACCGTCGAGGATGGCGAGGCAGCCGTGGAAGCCTTCGCGCGACAGTCTCCGGATCTTGTCCTGCTGGATGTGGTGATGCCGGGCATGGATGGGATCGAGGTCACGAAGCGCCTGCGGGCCATTTCCCGGGATCGCTGGGTTCCGGTCATTCTCGTGTCGTCGCTCCAGACCGAACAGGATGTCGTCCGCGGTCTGGAAGCCGGCGCCGATGACTATCTTCCCAAACCGATCAATCTGGCCGTGCTGAAGGCGAAGATCCGTTCCTTCCACCGCATCGTCCGGATGCAGACCGAGATGCGCAGTCAGACGGACATGCTGCGCCGGCTCCAGGATGAACAAACGTACGAGCACGAATTGGCGGCCTCGCTGATCAAGGCGATCGTCCAACGCGTCGGGCTCCAGGAGCCCCGCCTGGCATGGCGAGTCATGCCCTCGGCGAGATTCAGCGGCGACGTGGTGGCAGCTGAGCGGGGCGCGAACGGAACGTTCTACGCGCTTCTTGCCGATGCCACAGGGCACGGGCTGACGGCATCGGTCAGCCTGATTCCGGCACTCCAGATCTTCTATGGCATGGCCCGCAAGGGATTGCCGCTCGGGCAGATCGTCCGCGAGATCAATGCCCGCCTGCGGGAGCAGTTGCCCGTCGGCAGGTACGTGGCCGGCCTGATGGTGGCCATCCACGACGAGGATCAGCGATTCGAGTACTGGAACGGCGGGATGCCGCCAGCACTCCTCCTGTCCACCGATGGGCAGTCCACCCGGGAACTCAAATCCGACCAGGTGGCCCTTGGCATCCTGCCTGACGCCGACTTCGATGATTCCTGCCGCGAACTCCGGTTCGTACGCGGCGAACGGTTGGTGGCGTACTCCGATGGCGTGATCGAAGCCACGGATCTCTCCGGCGAACCCTACGGGATGGATCGCCTGGTGCGGGCCGTCCAAGCATCGTCCGGGAAGGCATCGCTCGACCGGGTGATGAGCGACCTCCACGCGCATCTCGACTGCGCGCCCCACCACGACGACGCGTCGATCTTCACCATCGAGCTTGGCTGAAACGGGCCTTCCAAGGCTGCTTTCCGCTGGACATCGATCGGCTGTCCAACGAGATTTCACGCGGGTTTCCGCAAACCCGACGCCCCTGGGAACTACGCCTGGAGAGCAGTGTTGACAAGGGGGAGGGGTTCCCTTACTTTCTCGCGCGGCGCGGCAACAATTCCCATCGACGCGCTCCGTCAGGCAGTACGTAACTTCGAAGTTATGCAAAAACCAAGGCCTCAGGGTGTCACAACCTAGAGGCGTATTCGGGAGGTACTTCAATGGTGAAGCACTACAAGCGCGCGGCAGTCGTTGCCGCTCTGGCCGTCGCTTCCAGCGGCGCCTGGGCGCAGGGTCTGGACTCGGCAGAATCGAAGCTGTATCACAACTACGTCACCGACGACATGCTGCTCAACGCCGATAAGGACGCCAGCAACTGGCTCCATTACGGCCGTGACTACGAGACCACTCGTTACAGCCCGCTCGCCACGATCAACCAGGGCAACATCAAGAAGCTGAAGGCCGTCTGGAACCTGTCGTTCGGCGTGCTCGACGGCCAGGACAGCCAGGCTGTCGTCGTGAACGGCAACGTGTACGTGACCTCGTCCTACAACAAGGTCTGGTCCGTCGACGGTGCCACGGGCAAGGTGAACTGGAAGTATGAGCGCGAACTTCCGGGCGATGTGTTCCCGAAGCTCTGCTGCGACGTCGTGAACCGCGGTGTTGCGGTCTACAAGAACAAGGTCTACCTGGCCACGCTCGACGCGCACATCGTTGCGCTCGACAACGCCACGGGCAAGGTCGTCTGGGACAAGAAGATCGGTGACTACACGTACGCCGAAACCTTCACGATCATGCCGATGGCCCTTCGCGGCAAGATCATCTTCGGTACGGCCGGCGCCGAGTACGGCGTTCGTGGCTGGATCGCGGCGATCGACGCCGACACCGGTGCCCCGGTGTGGAAGACCTACACGATCCCCGGCCCGGGCGAGCCCGGCAACGAGACGTGGGCTGGTGAGTCCTGGAAGTACGGCGGCGGTTCCGCTTGGATCACGGGCTCCTACGACAAAGCGACCAACACGCTGTTCTGGCCCGTGGGCAACCCCGGTCCCGACTTCGACCGTCACGTGCGTCTGGGCGACAACCTGTTCACGAACAGCAACCTCGTGATGGACCCCGACACCGGCAAGATCAAGAGCTATTTCAACTACACGCCCAACGATCCGTACGATTACGACGGCGTGAACGAAATGATCCTGGTCGACCTCGGCGGCAAGAAGATGTGGCTGCACGGTTCGCGCAACGGTCACCTGTACGCGATCGATCGCGAGAACACGATCAAGACCAAGTACGGCAACGAAAACAAGTGCATCTGGGTCACCGCCATGCAGCGTGTGAACTGGACGAAGCCCATCACTCCGGCCAACAACTGCAAGCCGATCTACAACTGGCCCGAGAAGGACGTCGTCTATGACAAGCTGACGACCGACATCGCGCCGTCCCTCGACGGTGGCAAAGAGTGGCACCCGATGGCGTACAGCAAGCGCACGAAGATGGTGTACGTGCCTGTGTACGACTTCGCGATGGACCTCCAAGCCAAGAAGATGGAATGGAAGCGCGGCGAATGGTACCTCGGTGCCAAGGTGCTGAACTTCAACGCGGGCGCGGGTGCAGTCAAGGCCTTCGATGCCGCCACGGGCAAGCTGGTCTGGTCGAAGTCGATGTCCTACCCCGCAACGGGTGGTATGTTGGCAACGGCCGGTGGCCTGGTGTTCTACGGTGATCCGGAAGGCTACTTCAATGCCGTGAACGACGAGACCGGTGAGCACCTCTGGTCCTTCAACCTCGGCACGGGCGTGTACGGCAACCCGACGAGCTATTCCGTCGGCGGCAAGCAGTACGTGTCGATCGTCTACGGTGCGGGTGGCGGCGGTATCTGGCCCCTGTACTACGGCGAGTGGTACAAGAAGCAGTCGAAGGGTGGCGGTCTGATGGTCTTCTCCGTGGACGACTGATAGTCGTTCCCCGGGCGGGGCAGGTCCCCGCCCGCTGAAGCGCCGTTTGGCAGCAAAGCATGGGGAGGGTGAAGCACTTACCCTCCCCTGTTCTTTTGTGAAGCGCGAAACGACCTCAACCGATTTCTGGCGAGGTCGTTGCAACGTTGGCAGGGCACAAGAAAACGATTCAGGGATGGAGGGGGCTTGCGCCGAGGCGATGGAAGATTGCCGGCACAGGACGATGTGTTCAGTTGGTGTAAGAGACACTGTCGCTGAGCGACAGGTGAGGAGTGCAAGTTGAAGAATATGATCAGACGGTTGATCTCTGGTGCCGCGCTGCTGGCCTTGGCAGTCGGATCGCTCGGTGCGCAAGCTGCCGACGAAAGTGACGCAGATGAACCCAAGGATGCGCTTGGGCGATCGAAGGCCCGGGGCATCATCACCGCTTGCGCAGATCCGTTCGACTACCCCTACGCGCTTCAGAACGGGGATCCGCCGGGATTCGATGTGGAGATCCTCCGGTCGATAGCCAAGCGCGGCAACATGCGAATAGAAATGTACTGGGTGAGCACCGCTGGTCGCGGGGGTACAGCAAAGGCCTTCCGGACTTCGATCCTTGCCAAGAGATGCGATGTCTTCCTAGGCTTGTCGGACAGCGGTGACGACGACATGCTGATGAACAAGATGCAGTTCACGCAGCCCTACATCGGGATGGGCTACGTTCTAGTGACTCAGGGCAAGGCATCCCCCCTCAAGACTCTCGACGAGATCCGCGAGGCGAACCTCAAGGTCGGCGTCTCGATGTCCACCCCGATGGATGATTTCCTGTTCACGAACAAGATCCCTAGGGAGCTCTTTCTGGACAACCGACGGATGATGGGCGCTCTCGGGAAAGGGGAGATCGACGCGGGGATGATGTGGTCTACCGCCTTGGGCGTGGCGCGCCTAGAGTTTCCGAAGGCGGAGTTCCGTATCGCCGAGGGTTTCGTACCGCTCGAAGGCTTGCGGTTCAACGGTGCGTGGGCCATCCGAAAGCAGGACAAGACACTCATGAAGTTCATCAACGAAGGTATCGACGAGCTGCTCACGAACGGGAAGATCCAGGAGATCGTGGAAAGCTACGGCGTGCCTTTCTTTTCACCGTTCTCTTCGTAATCAACTCGCGAATCTAGGGAGGAATCACAATGAAGAAGTTCAGTCGATGGATCGGAAGTCTGCTCGCCGGACTAACGATCGCGCTTACGTTCGCAGCCAGCCCAGCCCTGGCAGAACAGGACCGTCACGGGATGGAGAACGACATGCCCATTCCGACCGAAGAGGCGGCTCTCGAGAACGGCAAGGATCGCTACCAGGCGCGTTGTTCTTATTGCCACCGCCCTGATGGTCGTGGTGGAAGCAGTGGGGTTTGCCTCGCCTGTCAGAAGTACAAGCACGGAAGCCGCTCGTCCCAGATCTACGCAACCATCGCGGCTGGTAAGCCCTACACGAAGATGGGTGCGTTTGCGTCGACCCTGTCGTCAGAAGAAATCTTGAATATCGTGGCCTACATCCGGGCGCTCCAGGAGTGGAAACTGAAGGATGATGCCGCCGGGGACACGGGCGCTGCCAAGTAAGGTTGCGCTGCTGCCCTGGATGGTTCGGGCGATCAAACAAAAAAGCCGGCTCGAGCCGGCTTTTTTGTTGTCGAGCGCAGGGCCTACTTCGTTCCCGTACTGCCGAACCCGCCGGTTCCGCGATCGGACTGGACGAATTGCTCAACTTCGCGAAAGTTGGCACGCACGACAGGCACGATCACCAACTGCGCGATGCGCTCCATCGGACCGAGTTCGAACGTTGTCGAGCCTCGATTCCAGACCGACACGAACAATTGCCCCTGGTAGTCTGAATCTATCAGGCCCACAAGATTGCCCAGCACGATGCCATGCTTGTGGCCCAGGCCGCTGCGCGGCAAGACGATGGCGGCGAGTCCAGGGTCACGCAGGTGGATGGCGATGCCGGTGGGAACAAGTTCGGTCTGGCCAGGCGCCAGCGAGATCGTGGTCTCCATGCAAGCTCGCAAGTCCATTCCCGCCGATCCGGGGGTGGCGTACGAGGGCAGGTATTCGCGGACGCGCTCGTCCAGGATTCTGAGGTCGATGTCGATCACGAGTGTCGTCTTGTCTCGAAGGGTGGATGAGGAGGCGCGGAAGCGCCGCGCATCAGCGTGCGGCGGCGTAGAGGCGGGCGATATGGGTGACGAGACGACGTGCTTGTTCGGACTTCGGCGCGAGCGGTAGAACCTGGCGTCCGCTGTCGTCGAACAGCACGATCTCGCTGTCGTCCGTGCCCATGGACTGCTGAGCGAGATTTGCGGCGAGAAGGGGTACGTTCTTCCGTCTACGCTTGGCTTCCGCGAACTCGTCGAGCCGCTCGCTCTCTGCCGCAAAGCCGACGCAGAACGGCGGATTGGCGCGGCTCGCGACGTTGGCGAGAATGTCGACCGTCGGTGCCAGTTCAATCGCGAGGATCCGCGCGTCCTTCTTCAGTTTCTGCTCTTGCGGATGCAAGGGGGTGTAGTCCGCCACAGCCGCGACGCCGATGAAGATGTCGCATTCCGTGAGCCGGGCTTCGACGGCCGAGAGCATCTCTGCAGCGCTCACGACATCGATGGTTGCTATGCCCGGAGGTGACTTGAGTGCGGTGGGCCCGCTCACCATGGTGACGATCGCACCGGCATCACGGAGCGATCGCGCCAGTGCATGGCCCATGCGCCCGGAACTGAGGTTGGTGATGCCCCGGACAGCATCGATGCGTTCGAAGGTTGGTCCCGCCGTCAATACCACCCGCACGCCGTCGAGAATCTTCGGTTCGAACCATCCGAGGATCTGTTCGCAGAGCGTCTCGGGTTCGGACATGCGGCCCATACCGGTTTCTCCACAGGCCTGTGAACCGCTGTCCGGACCGAGGACGATTACGCCGTCCTCGCGCAAGCGCCCGACATTTCGCTGGGTCGCCGGGTGCTCCCACATCTGCCGGTTCATCGCTGGGGCGACCATGAGCGGGCAATCGCGAGCCAGGCAAAGGGTGGAGAGAAGATCGTCAGCGGTGCCGGCCGCAAGCTTCGCCAGGAAGTCCGCGCTGGCCGGTGCCACCACCACGAGATCAACTGCGCGAGAGAGATCGATGTGACCCATGCCATTGCCGACGGCAGGGTCCCAGAGGTTCGTGTGGACAGGCCGCCCCGAGAGCGCCTGCATGGTGACGCCGCCGATGAAGCGGGTTGCCGCTTCCGTCATCACGACATCCACGGCGACCTCCGCCTTGACCAGGAGGCGGCAGAGTTCCGCAGCTTTGTAGGCGGCGATGCCGCCGGTCATTCCGAGCAGGATGCGCCTCTGTCCGAAGGTCTGGGTCATGGCCAGGGAGTCCGTGAGCAAGGGGCCGAAGTGTAAACTGACCCGCATCTTCCTCGCGACGGGAGCCGATGTCGTGTCGATCAAGGACTGGCCCGAGCAGGATCGCCCCCGCGAGAAGTTGCTCAACCGAGGTGCCGGCGCGCTGTCAGATTCGGAGTTGCTCGCCGTGGTGCTCAGGACTGGCGTGGCGGGGCGCAGTGCGGTGGAGCTTTCCCGGACGCTGCTCGAGGACCGCGGTGGTTTGTCGGGTCTTCTAGGAACGCCTCAGGAGGCCCTTACCGGGCTGCCCGGCCTCGGCGTCGCGAAGGCTGCACAGCTTCAGGCCGTCCTGGAGATTGCGAGACGGGTCCTTGCCGAGGAGTTGAAGACACGGGACGTCCTCACGTCGCCCGATCGCGTGAAGGACTTCCTGCGGCTGTCTCTGCAGCATCTGGATCGGGAGGTCTTCGTCGTCATCTATCTGGATGCGCAGAACCGTGTCCTGTGCATGGACGAGCTGTTTCGCGGGACCCTCACTCAGACAAGCGTCTATCCCAGGGAGGTCGTCAAGGGAGCGCTTGCTCGGAATGCAGCCGCCGTCATTTTCGCGCACAACCATCCGTCTGGCGTCGCCGAGCCAAGTCATGCCGATGAGGCACTCACCCGCGCACTCAAGAGCGCGCTTGCACTGGTGGACATCGCCGTGCTCGATCATTTCGTTGTCGGGCAGGGCTGCGCGGTCTCGTTTGCAGAGCGCGGTCTCCTCTGACGGGGGCCGTCGAACGCCGCCATGGCAGGGGCCGCTTCGGCGAGTCTGGCTGTGTTTCGCAGGAGTCTCTTGAGGGAACGGGGTCTCGCGTGGTATAAATCGCGCCTTTCGAATTTCGCCTCCGGAGCTAACCATGGCCCGCGTCTGTCAAGTCACCGGCAAGAAGCCGATGGTCGGGAACCATGTTTCCCACGCAAACAACAAGACCAAGCGGCGTTTCCTGCCCAATCTTCACCACCGCCGTTTCTGGGTGGAGAGCGAAAACCGGTGGGTCAGTCTGAGAGTGAGCCAAGCTGGCCTGCGGACCATCGATAAGAAGGGCATCGATGTCGTGCTTGCCGAGCTGCGTGCTGCCGGCGACCGCGTCTGATACGGACGGAGATCTGAAAAATGCGCGACAAGATCAAGCTTGAATCCACGGCCGGCACCGGCCACTTCTACACCACCACCAAGAACAAGAAGACGACGCCTGAGAAGCTCGAGATCAAGAAGTACGATCCCGTGGTTCGCAAGCACGTCATCTACAAGGAAACGAAGCTCAAGTAACCGGCTTCGGAGACCAACAAAAAAGCCCGCAATCGCGGGCTTTTTTGTTGGGCAGATCGCAACCGCCGAAGCAGTCGCGATCCATCGCAGGGGGTCAGGCGTAGCGACGCAGCTGGCGGGAAAAGTCCGAAAGCGAAGCAATCCCACTGGCCTCGGCCCGACGGCACCAGTCATCGAGTTGCCTGACCAGCTGTTCCTTCGAGGCTGTCGAGCGCTGCCAGAGCTGTACGAGTTCCTGTCGCATCCCGTAGATCGTGGCGAGTACCTTGCTGTGCTCCAGGTAGCTCTCGACACGCACCCGGTCAGCGTCGGCGACACGGGCATCTCCCAGCATCAGACGGTCGACCACCGAGTGGTCGGTGGTCGAGAGGCCGAAGGACTTCAACTTTCCGATCTCCTCGCGGTACGTGGCTTGAAGAGAACGCCCGAAACGGGCCAGTACGTCATACCTGTGGGTGATCACGGCCTGGAGCGTTTCGAGATCGCATCCAGCGCGCCCGTCGCGCCAAGTCAGCTTCGGTGCGAGCTTCTTGACCTTGGCGAGGCCGACGATCTCCATCGAGCGGATGTAGAGCCAGCCGATGTCGAACTCGTACCACTTGGACGAAAGCCGGGCCGATGTGCCGTAGGCATGGTGGTTGTTGTGCAGTTCTTCACCCCCGATCAGGATCCCCCAGGGCACGATGTTCGTGCTGGCATCCTCCGACTGGAAGTTCCGGTAGCCCCAGTAGTGGCCGATGCCATTGATCACGCCGGCAGCGAAGAACGGGATCCAGATCATCTGCACTGCCCAGATCGTGAGCCCGATCGGGCCGAAGAGCAGGAGGTCGATCATCATCATGAGCACGATCCCCCACTGGCTACGCTTCGTGTAGACGTTACGTTCGATCCAGTCGTCCGGCGTGCCGTGACCGTACTTCTCCATCGTCTCGAGATTGTGCGATTCGAGGCGGTACAGTTCGGCGCCTTGCCACATCACCTTCCGGATGCCCTTCACCTGAGGGCTGTGCGGGTCCTCGGCGGTCTCGCATTTCGCGTGGTGCTTGCGGTGAATCGCTGCCCATTCCTTCGTCACCATGCCGGTGGTGAGCCAGAGCCAGAAGCGGAAGAAATGGCTGGGGATGGGGTGGAGGTCCAGGGCGCGGTGCGCCTGGTGTCGGTGCAGAAAGATCGTGACGCCGGCAATAGTGATGTGGGTGAGAGCCAGCGCGACAACGATGTAGCCCCACCAAGGAAGATCTATCAACCCGTTATAGGTCATGCATACCTCTGAAGATGAATGGCCCGGCAAGGAACCGGAACAGGCGCGGATTGTAGCCGATCGACGACGGTCGAAACGGCCTCATCCACCGCGTAGCTTAGCGACAGATCATCGCAAGGCCTTGATGACGATCAAGGATTGCCGCCCTCCGGCGTCAATCCGGGAGGTAGCCCGGTGATCCTGATGTCGCGCTGCGGGAACGGAATTTCGATGCCGCTCGCACGGAAGGCGTCCAGCATTGCCAGGCACAGTTCGGACCGCAGCAGTCCGGTCCCGTTCTCAGGATCGTTGATCCAGACGAAGAAGCTGAGGTCGATCCCGCTGTCGGCAAACCCCTTCACGATGGCGAGGGGGGCCGGACTCTCCTGGACGCGCGGATGGGCGCGGAGGATCTCCCCGATGATCTCCAGCGCCCGACGCACATCGGTCGAGTAGGCCACCTGGACGGCACCATCCACCCGGAGCTTTCGATCGGAGTACGAGTGGTTCAGCACCGTCGAGGTGATCACAGTCTCGTTCGGAATGATGCTCTCCGTCCCGTCCAGGCCCTTGACCACCACGTAGCGGGTCGTCAGGCGGGTCACTTCGCCGTAGCGATTGTCGATGGTCACCAGGTCGCCGAGCTTGATCGAGCGGTCCAGCAGGATCGCGAATCCGCTCACGTAGTTCGCTGCGATCTTCTGCAGGCCGAACCCCAGTCCGACACCCAGTGCGCCCCCGAACACCGAGAGCACGGTGATGTCGATGCCGACGAGCGACAACGCGGTGAGGATACCTATCAGCAGGAGTACGGCCTTCACCAGCTTCGATACGACGACCCGCAGGCTCGTATCGAGATGTGCCAGCCGCATCAGCCGTCGCTCGACCAGCCGACCGAGCCAGAGGACGAAAGCCATCGTCACGACCACTGCAAGGGTGCCCTCCACCACTTCCAGGGCCGAGATATCCAGGGTGCCGAACCTCACCACGATCTCTGAGAGTCCCTGCCGGATCCTCGGCAGGATCCCGGTGATGTGGAGGACCGCGCCGATCCACATCGTCCACGCGATCGCGCGCTCGGAGGAGCGCACCCAGCTCGCCCCGGGTACGGCGTAGCGGAGCATGTACACCGCGATCCGGATGATGACCAACGAGGACGAAAGCGGAATCGCGATGTCGAGCACGCGCACCGGCATCGAAGCGCCGATGAACCCCGCGCGCGCAGCGATGAGCAGCAACCACGCGAGCAGAGGTGTGATGATGTGCGGCTGGGAGAGTCTCTCGGTGTTGGCGTCCGCGTCTGCGGGCGTCGTCATGCGGGCGATGATCGGACGAAGGCGCCGAGCCGCCAGCCAAGCCAAAGCGTAGGCGCCGAGGATGAGGGCCACTTGCCAGAGAACGGTGATGGTCTCCGCCTCGTGGATGAGTGCGGTGAGGAGGTTGCTGCTTTCGAGCACGGTAATGGTTGTCGTTGGGCGGCAGACCGATTCTAAGCCTTGCGTTCCAGCACTGCCGCGAAGAATCCGTCCGTACCGTTGAGGTGGGGATACAGCCGCAGATGGGGGCCCGGGGCGTCTAACGCAACGCCAGCCTTCCTGAGAATGTCAGGTGCGTCGACGATCTCCCAACCCGGATGGAGCGTGAGGAAGTCCTCGACGGCCCCTTCGTTCTCCGTGCGGAGCAGGCTGCATGTGGCGTAGACGAGGCGTCCGCCCACCTTGGGCAGTCGCGCCGCCGCATGGAGGATCGATGCCTGCTTCGCTCGCAGTTCGTCGATCGCACCAGGCTTCATCCGCCATTTGATGTCGGGATTTCGGCGCAGCGTGCCCGTGCCGCTGCACGGGGCATCCACCAGTACCCGGTCGATCTTGCCCGCAAGGCGTTTCACCCGGACATCGCTCTCGGTGTCGATGAGTTGCGGGTGCACGTTCGAGAGCCCCGAGCGCTTGAGGCGCGGCTTGAACTGGGTCAGTCGACGCTCATTGGTGTCGAACGCATAGAGGCGTCCTTCCGATCGCATGAGGGCGCCGAGTGCGAGGGTCTTGCCCCCTGCGCCCGCGCAGAAGTCGACGACCATCTGACCCCGTCGGACATCCGTCAGGATCGAGACGAGCTGACTGCCTTCGTCCTGCACCTCCACGTGTCCCGACGTGAAGAGTTCATGCCGTTCGAGCGCGGGCTTTTCGCGCAGCCGCACGCCCATCGGGCTCAGCGCGCACGGCGTCGCCTCCACGCCGCTCGCGGCAAGCGATGCGAGAACGTCCTCGCGGCGGGTGAGCAGCGTGTTCACGCGGAGATCGAGCGGTGCGGGTTCGAGCAGAGCGCGACCGAGCGCCGTCAGGTCGTCCGGGGCGAACTCCTGCACCATCAGGTCGAATAGCCAGTCCGGCAGGGACAGCTCGACGGCCGGCGGCAAGTCCTCCTTGTGCCCCTTCATCTGTTCGAGCCAGGCGGTTTCGTCCTTCGAGAGCATCGATTCGATGGAGCGCACGGCGCGACCCTGCTGCAGCACCATCCAGGCGAGTACCAGCTTGCGTGGCGCCTGATCGGGGGCCAGGTGCTGGAGGCGCCGGAGATGTCGCAGGATGCCGAATGCAGTGTCCGCGACCAGCGCGCGGTCGCGGGCGCCGAGGTCCGGGTGCTCGCGGAACCATGCGCGCATCACGGCATCCGCCGGATGTTCGAAACGTAGCAGCGCGCGCACGGCATCGGTGAGCGCGGTGACCTGGGGGGCTCTGATATCCAAGAAAAACTCCGATGGCCGCGCAGGCGGCCGGATCAAACCAGCGGCCGGGACTGACGCGCGGCCGGGACTATCAGGCGGCCGGGTCTACCGGCCATCGAACTGAAGCTTCGTCACGTTCGAATCGAACGCCGTGCCATCTTTCTCGACGATGCGAACCCGCACCGGGAGATGATGATGGGCGATCGACAACCAGAACTCGAAACCGCGCTTGTCGTCGCCCCGCTGCACCTTCCTGTAGTGAAGCGTATCCAGGTCGCCGAGGGGCGACTTGATGCGCTCCCGGGCCACGAACGCGACTTCGTACTCGACCAGCCGGCGTCCGTCGGTCACCTGCACCGGAAAACTACCGGACCGCGGAGGCTCCACGAACACGAAGGCGTACGTGAGACTCGTCTGATCGAGCGTGAACGGCGGCAGATCGACGGTTTCTCGATCGTCGCCCTCCTGCAGCGCCAGCTTCCTGGCATCCCAGTCGAACGTCGCGATCTTCACCGGTTTGGCTGTCCGCTCCTGGCGGTATACCAGCGGCTGGATCCCCGAACCGCCCACGAGGCCGCGACTTTCGCGCTTCTCGTCCACACGCTTGAGCAGCCGCGCGATGCCGGTCGTGCGGGCCTCGCTCACGACCCGGTAGGTATCGCGGTCGTGTTCGAACACGTCGCGGCCCTCACCCACCGTGATCCCGCGCGCTTCCACGGAGATCGTCATCTCCACACGCATCGGCGCCGTCTGGACACGGGCGAGGGTTCGACCAGTGACATTGACCGAGGGTGCCATCACGGGTGCTTCCGGCGCAGTCTCGTCCTCGGAGGCCGTGGCGACTCCGGTCAGGAGTGCGATGAGAACGGTGGTTGCGAGGGATCTCATGCGACCTCGGGCACCCTGAGACTGCCGGTGTGATGCGGTGATCCCGAGAGGCCGACGCGCAGCCGGTCGACGCTGAGCCGGCCAGCCAGGTACCAGCGGACAGCGGCTGGCAGGAGTTGGTGTTCCTGCGCGAGCACGCGGGCCGCGAGGGAATCCTCATCGTCGTCGTCCAGGACCGGGACGGCTGCCTGGGCGATGATCGGGCCGTGATCGAGTTCGGGTGTGACGAGGTGGACGGTGCAGCCGTGGATCTTGCACCCGGTCTGGAGGGCGCGGCGATGCGTATCGAGACCGGTGAACGCCGGCAGCAGCGAAGGGTGGATGTTCATCAAGCGCCCTGCGTACCGGTTCACGAAGTCCGCCCCCAGGATGCGCATGAAGCCGGCGAGCACGACGAGGTCCGGCGCATGGTGGTCGATGCAGGCTGCGAGCGCTGCGTCGAAGCTCGCACGGTCGGAGTAGAGGCGGTGGTCCACCGTTTCCGTTGCCACGCCTGCTGTGCGGGCGACCTCGAGACCTGCGGCTTCAGGTCGGTTGCTGATCACTGCGGTGAGCGGAATACCTGCAGCAATCAGCGCCTGCATGTTGCTGCCCCGCCCGGAGATCAGGACGACGACCCGGCTCATGTGACCACGGTCTGGTGTTCGGTATCCCGGCGGGCACGGACATGTCCCGCAACCCATGCCTGCTCACCTGCGCCGTTCAGATGGGCCACCGTGCGTTCCGCATCCGCCGCCGCGACGACGATCACCATCCCGATGCCGCAGTTGAAGACCCGGTGCATCTCGGCATCCGCGACGTTGCCCTGTGACTGCAACCAGCGAAACACAGGGGGGAGGTCCCAGGAGTCGGCGCGGATCTCGGCAGTCACGTTCTCCGGGAGCACGCGCGGTACGTTCTCGACGATGCCGCCGCCGGTGATGTGTGCGATGCCTTTCACGGGGACGCTGCGAATCAGGTCGAGGACAGGTTTCACGTAGATGCGGGTCGGAGCCATCAATGCCTGGCCCAACGAGCGCCCGTCGAAATCGGCTGACAGGTCTGCGCCCGAGACTTCGACGATGCGGCGGACGAGCGAGTAGCCGTTGCTGTGCGGACCGCTCGATGCAAGCGCCACGATGACGTCGCCGGGGGCGATCGCGCGGCCATCGATGATCGCCGAGCGCTCGACCGCGCCGACGGCGAACCCGGCGAGGTCGTACTCGCCATCCGGATACATGCCGGGCATCTCCGCCGTCTCTCCGCCGATCAGGGCGCAGCCGGCCTGACGACAACCTTCGGCGATACCGCCGATCACGGCAGCCGCGGTGTCGACGTGCAGTCGGCCACAGGCGAAATAGTCGAGGAAGAACAACGGCTCGGCGCCTTGCACGAGGATGTCGTTCACGCTCATGGCGACGAGATCGATGCCGACCGTGTCATGGGCGTTCAGTTGGAAGGCGAGCTTGAGCTTCGTGCCCACGCCGTCGGTTCCGGACACGAGCACCGGTTCGCGGTAGCGCTTCGGCACTTCGAACAGCGCGCCGAATCCGCCGATCCCGGCCAGGACGCCCTCGCGCATGGTGCTGCGCGCCAGTGGCTTGATGCGATCTACGAGGGCGTCGCCGGCATCGATGTCGACGCCAGCGTCACGGTAGGACAATCCACCGCCGGGCGGTCGGGACGTGCTCATGGGGTCTGTGGCGAAACGAGGGGAGGGGGCGGATTCTACCGGATGGGGCAGGGCCGACGGCGGGGGGATTTGTATAATCGCACCGATGAAGCAGCTCGCGCTCGGCCTCGTTGTCGAGGTCACCCTGGGCCTCGAGACGTCGGTGTCCGGCGGCAACGCGGAACTCGTCCATGCCCTGCAACGGATCGCCCTACGGGACGCCGGCCCCCGTGCGGTCTTTCTCTGGGGCGCCCCCGGCTCCGGCCGGAGTCACTGGCTGTCGGCCTGTGCCGTGGACGCATTGATGGCGGGGCGGGATGTCATCCGCTTCGATCCGGCGGCCGATCCCTTCGAGGGTCCGGCCCTGCACCCGGATGCCGTCATGCTGGCCGACGACGCCCATCTCCTGGACGATGCTGCCCAGGTGAGGCTCTTCGTCCGGTGGAACGAGGCGAAGGAGAACGACGCCGCGATCGTCGTGACTGGCAATGCGCCGCCGGCGACACTGTCGGTGCGGGCCGATCTCGCCACCCGTCTGGGATGGGGGCTCGTGTACCAGGTGCAGACACTCTCCGACGGCGAGAAGGCCGAAGCCCTGATCCGCCATGCCCACGCCCGCGGCCTGCGCATGGGCGATGACGTGGCGTCCTACATGATGAGCCGCGGGCGCCGTGATCTGCCGTCGCTGATCGCTGCGCTCGATGCCCTCGACCGCTCCTCGCTGGAGCAGCATCGCCCGCTCACCGTTCCTCTGCTGCGCGAAGTGCTCCAGGCGCCGCCGGTTTCCCGATCCTGACCCCCGCTCTCCAAGGCATGCCATTCATGAAACTCGCGCTTTTCGACCTCGACAACACACTGCTCGCCGGAGACAGCGACTTCGAATGGGCGCAGTACCTCATCGAGCAGGGCGTGCTCGATCGCGAGGTCTACGAGGCCCGCAACCAGACCTTCTACGACCAGTACCGCGCCGGGACGCTCGACATCCACGAGTTCCTCGATTTCCAGCTGAAGCCGCTCGCGCGCCATCCACGGGTGCAGCTCGATCGGTGGCGCGAGGATTACTTCCGCCGGAAGATCCGTCCGATGATGACGCAGAAGGCTCGCGATCTCGTCGCCAGCCACGCGGCCGACGCCCGGGCCGTGGTCACCGCCACCAACAGCTACGTCACCCGCCCCATCGTGAGCGACTTCGGGATCGAGCATCTGGTGGCGACGGATCCCGAGGAACTGTCGTCCGGTGAATTCACCGGCAAGGTGCGCGGACTGCCAGCCTTCCGCGAGGGCAAGGTGGCCCGCGTCGAGGCGTGGCTCGCGGACCTGCGTCTCGGCTGGTCGTCGTTCTCGGAGACCTGGTTCTACAGCGACTCCCTCAACGATCTCCCGCTGCTGTCGCGCGTCACCCACCCGGTGGCCGTCGATCCTGATGAAACCCTGAAGGAACACGCCCTGGCGCAGGGATGGCCCATCATCAGCCTTCGCTGAGAGCAGGGTCGTGGCAATTCCCGCAGGTATAATCCGGCGCCTTCCAGACGCTGTTTTTCCGAGACCTCCCGCCGCATGATCCGAAAACTGCTCGACAAGGTGTTCTCCCGAGGCCGTCGTGGCCCAGCCGGAGGGCACCGCGGCGGTGGTGCGCCCGTGACGATCCCCAGTTCGAAACATGGGGTCACGAAGGATCGCATCAGCAGCAGTGCCCGGCGGGTCACCGAGACGCTCCAGAGTCACGGATACAAGGCCTACGTGGTGGGTGGCGCTGTGCGCGATCTCATGCTCGACCGGACGCCGAAGGACTACGACGTCGCCACCGACGCCACGCCCGAACAGGTCTATGCGGTGTTCCGCCGGTCCCGCATCATCGGACGGCGATTCCGCCTCGTGCACGTCATGTTCGGCCAGGACACCATCGAGGTGTCGACCTTCCGCGCGAATCAGTCCGCGGGCGATGACGACCACAAGAAGGATGAGCACGGTCGCCTCCTGCGTGACAACGTCTTCGGCAACCAGGAAGAGGATGCCGTCCGCCGCGACTTCACGGCCAATGCGCTCTACTACGATCCCGGCACCGAGGAGATCATCGACTACTGCGGGGGCTACGATGACGTGAAGACCCGCACGCTGCGCATGATCGGTGACCCCAGCGTCCGCTACCGCGAGGATCCGGTCCGGATGCTCCGGGCGGTCCGGCTCGCTGCCAAGCTCGGTCTGACGATCGAACCACAG
Organism: Betaproteobacteria bacterium Ga0077532; assembly: GCA_001464895.1. Classification (GTDB taxonomy): domain Bacteria; phylum Pseudomonadota; class Gammaproteobacteria; order Burkholderiales. The sequence continues at coordinate 27,568 of LNEE01000029.1, read as the reverse complement.
ACTGAAGCCCCGATCCGCGAGATGGCGCACCTGATGCAGAACGTCCCGGCGGCGCGCCTCTTCGAGGAGATGCTGAAGCTGCTGCTCTCCGGCCACGCGGTGGCCTGCATCCAGCGCCTTCGCGCCCAGGGCTTGCACCATGGTCTGCTGCCGATGCTCGACGTGATCCTCGAGCAGCCCATGGGCGAGCGGTTCGTGATGCTCGCGCTCCAGCGGACCGACGAGCGCATCCTCGACGAGAAAGGTGTCTCGCCCGGATTCCTCTTTGCCGCACTGCTCTGGCACGAAGTGCTCGCCACCTGGAATGCGGCCCAGGGGCGCGGCGTTCCTCCGGTGCCTGCGATGCACGAGGCGATGGATCAGGTGCTCACCACCCAGGCCGAGAAGATCTCCATTCCGCGGCGCTTCGGCGTCGACATGAAGGACATCTGGCTCCTCCAATGGCGCTTCGAACAGCGCTCTGGCAAGCGACCGTACCGCGTTCTCGAGAGCCCGAAGTTCCGCGCTGGTTACGACTTCCTGCTTCTGCGCTGCGAAAGCGGCGAAGTGGACGCCGAGGTGGGTGAGTGGTGGACGCGATTCCAGGATGCCCCGGAGTCCGAGCGCGAGGAGATGCTGCTTCCCGCAGACAAGGCCGGTGGTGCGAAGAAGCGACGCCGCCGTCGCAAGCCCCGCAGCGAGGACGGTGCCGATACTGCGTCGTCCGCACCGTCGGGCGACGACGCGTGACGGTTGCCGTGTCGGCTTACGTCGGTCTCGGATCCAACCTCGAATCGCCGCGTCGGCAGATTGCCTCGGCATTGGACGCCCTCGCGGCATTGCCTGGGACCGCCGTGCAGTCCTGTTCCTCGCTCTACCGGACCGCGCCGGTCGGCTATGCGGGACAACCCGATTTCGTGAATGCCGTGGTGTGCCTGCAGACCGCTCTCGGGCCGCGACAACTCCTCGACGCGCTGCTCGAGATCGAATGCGAGCAGGGTCGCACGCGCTCCGTCCGGAACGGGCCCCGTACCCTCGATCTCGATCTGCTGCTCCACGGCGATGTCAGGGTCGACGAACCCGGACTCCAGGTCCCCCATCCTCGGCTCGCCGAGCGCGCGTTCGTCCTCGTGCCGCTGGCGGAGATCGCCCCGGCACTCGTCCTTCCGGACGGGGGCACCGTGTCCGAACTTGCACGCACGCTTGCCGGGACTCAGCGTATCGAGAAGATCGACGATGCAGTGGCCTGAACGTCTCAGGTATGTGGCGGTGGAGGGTCCCATCGGCGTCGGGAAGACGAGCCTCGCGCGCCTGCTCTCCACGCATCTCGAGTGCGAACTCCTCCTCGAGGACCCCGGCGCGAATCCGTTCCTCGCGAGCTTCTACGACGCGCCGGAACGGCACGCGCTGGCGACCCAGCTCTTCTTCCTGTTCCAGCGCATCGATCAGGTTCGTCAGGTCCAGCAGGGTGACCTGTTCCGATCCACGACCGTGGCCGATTTCTTCTTCGCAAAGGACCCGCTGTTCGCGCAGCTCACGTTGTCCGATGGCGAGTTCACGCTGTACCGCAAGATCCACGATCACCTCGCGCCGCAGGCGCCCGTGCCCGACCTCGTGATCTATCTCCAGGCCTCACCCCGGGTCCTGGTCGATCGGGTGCGCCGTCGCGGCATCTGTTACGAACGCGGTGTCACCGAAGCCTATCTCTCCAAGCTCTCCGAGGCCTACACCCGCTTCTTCCACGAATACGATGCGGGCCCCGTTCTCGTGGTGAACAGCGAGCGCCTGAACTTTGTTGATCGCCCTGAAGACTTTCGGTTATTGTTGCGCCGCATCACGGAGATGCGGGGCACGCGTGAGTTCTTCAGCCTCGGACCCTGATCCGGCGCGGGCGGCCTTCGACCGTTCGCGAACCGTCATCCGCTCCCGTGACACACGGAGGTTTCACAGATGCGCATCGGTCTTTCCCAGTTGCAGTCCCTGCACGCCGCCGGCGAGAAGATCGCCATGATCTGCTGCTACGACTCGGCGATGGCCATCCTCGCCGAGGATGCCGGCGCGGAGATCATCCTGGTCGGTGACTCCCTCGGCATGCTGGTGCAGGGTCACGATTCCACGCTGCCCGTTTCCCTCGATCACGCCGTGTATCACACGAGCTGTGTCGCCCGCGGAACGAAGAAGGCCGTGGTGCTCGGAGACCTCCCGTTCGGCAGCTATCAGGTGAGCCCCGAGCAAGCGTTCGAGAGCGGTGCGAAGCTCATGTCCGCCGGCGCGACGATGGTGAAGCTCGAGGGCGGTGCCGCGATGGCGCCCGCGGTCGAGTTCATGGCGAGCCGCGGTATTCCTGTCTGCGGTCACCTCGGTCTCACTCCGCAGTCGGTGTTCACGCTGGGTGGCTTCAAGGTCCAGGGCAAGACCGAGGACGCCGCGAAGCGCGTCATCGAAGACGCGAAGGCTCTCGAACGTTCGGGCGCCTGCATGATCGTCCTGGAGGCCGTCCCCGCCGAGGTCGGGCGCCAGATGCAGGAAGCGCTGTCGATTCCGGTCATCGGTATCGGTGCCGGTCCCCACGTCGCCGGCCAGATCCTTCTGATGTACGACATGCTCGACATCTATCGCGGCCGCAAGGCGAAGTTCGTGAAGAACTTCATGGTCGGGGCGCCTTCCATCTTCGCGGCGCTCGAGACCTACGTGAAGGAAGTGAAGTCAGGCGCCTTCCCGAGCCCCGAGTACTGCTACTGATCGCCCTCGGGCAAGGCTGCCGATGGAAATCATCCGGACCGTCGCCGAGTTGCGCGACAGGCTAGCGCGCAAGCCGAACGTCGGTTGCGTGCCTACCATGGGCAACATCCACGACGGGCACCTGAGTCTGGTTCGCCTCGCACTCACGCACTCGCCGTTCGTGGTGACGACGATCTTCGTGAATCGTCTCCAGTTCGGCCAGGGCGAGGATTTCGAGAGCTACCCGCGCACGTTCGAGGACGACTGCGCGAAGCTGGAGGCGGCGGGATGCGCGCTCGTCTTCCACCCCGACGAGCGCGAGATGTATCCCGAGCCGCAGGTGTTCTCCGTGGATCCTCCGCCGGTCGCCAACAAGCTCGAAGGGCGGTTCCGTCCCGGGCACTTCCGCGGCATGGCGACCGTCGTCCTCAAGCTCTTCAACATCGTGCAGCCGCAGAGCGCCGTGTTCGGCAAGAAGGACTACCAGCAGATCCACATCGTCCGGCACATGGTCGATCAACTGGCCCTGCCGGTGCGCATCGTCGCAGCGGAGACCTATCGCGCCGACGACGGGCTCGCGCTCTCCTCGCGCAACCGATATCTGTCCCCGACCGAGCGGGCCGAGGCCGCCCGGCTCCACGAGGCCTTGCAGCAGGTGCGCGTTGCGGTGGAGGGTGGCGATCGGAACTTCGAGGCGTTGGAGTTCGCGGCCGATGCTCTGCTCGCCCGGCATGGGTGGCACGTCGACTACGTGGTGGTGCGCAGCCGACGCACGCTGACGCAACCGGGGCCCGACGAGCGCGACCTCGTCGTGCTCGGGGCGGCGAAGCTCGGCAAGACGAGGCTGATCGACAATCTCGAGATCACTGCGCCGAACTGACGCGTTCCGCTCAGGGCTTGCGTACAGAAAGAAGAAGGGCACCCCTCGGGGTGCCCTTCTTCTTTCTGCGGGGCGTGTCACCCACGCGCGGGGTCAGTGCACGATCCGGACCCGGCGGCGCGAGAGCCCGAGGAGACCGAGCCCCGCGGCCAGCATCGCGTACGTGGACGGCTCGGGGATCGGTGCGGCCACGATGCCCGTCACACCGAGGACGCCACCGTTGGCGGCGCGGGGCGTGCCCCTGTCGCCGATTCCGTAGACGAGCCCTGCGGCGGTGGTGGCGAGGTCGGGTTGGCCGATGCTCGGGAGGGTGCCGCCCCGCACTTCCGCGCTGGCGCCCGATACGCTGCTGGTCCAACTCACCGTGACCAGATCCACGCCGTCCTCCGTGCGGATGCTCACGTAGTCGGACGAGTTGCCGAGGGAGATCGCGTTGCCCCAGGAGCGGTCGACGACGAGGCCGCCGTTCAGTGCCGGGTTCGCGCTGCTGCCGAACACGGCGAACGCGCCCGGGTCGAGGACGAGGGGGCCGGAGATGGAGAAGGATTCGACGCCTGCACCCCGCTGACTCGCGACCACGAGGCCTCCGAGATCCACCGGGACGGCGAGCGGGTTGAATACTTCGAACCATTCGCCGAGGGTGTCATCCACCCTGGCGGGATTCGCCATGACCTCGCTGATCACGATCTGTCCGGGGACGAGGTCTGCGGCACCGAGCGGCGACGTGGCGTGGGCGGGGTGGATGGAGGCCAGGCCGATGCAAAGGCAGGCGGCGAAAACGTAGTGGGACAGGTTGCGGCGGGTATTCGGCTGCGTGGTGTTGGATTGCATGGTCATCTCCCGTCAGGGTCACCGTGGATGGGAACTGCACACGGGAGCGTGAGAGGCGGGCAGGTCTTGGGCTTGCGCCTCGGTGCGTGGCTCCCGTGCAGGTCCGAAGTTAGGCTCGCTGCGGGTGTCACGAACGGAATGACAGTCGGGTAGCAGGATCCGATACGCGATGTTGCGCCGATGGGAACGCCCGGTCCTGCGCGGCGGCAGGTACAGCGCGACGGTTTGCGTCAGTCCTTCAGCGCGGTCTCGGGAGCCACGAAGGGCGCGTCCAGCTCGTCGGCCAGCGGCGCATACGTGATGGACCCGTTCCAGAGCTGCAGCCCCTGCAGCAGCCCGCTGTCCCGGCGCAGCGCCTCGCGCCAGCCATGGTCAGCCAGGGCCCGCACGTACGGCAGCGTGGCCTGCGTGAGCGCGAGAGTCGACGTTCGTGCCACGGCGCCCGGCATGTTCCCCACGCAGTAGTGGACGACACCTTCCTCGACGTACAGCGGGTCCGCGTGAGTTGTCTGGCGCGACGTCTCGGAGCAGCCGCCCTGGTCGATACCCACGTCGACGAACACCGACCCCGGGCGCATGCCGCGCAGCATCGCGCGGTTCACGAGATGGGGTGCGTGGCGCCCACGCACCAGCACCGCCCCGACCACGAGGTCCGAGGCTGTCACGTGCTGCCCGATCGCACCGGGTTCGGAATAGCAGGTCTTCAGGCGCGGGCCGAACAGATCGTCGAGTTCGCGAAGCCGAGGGATGTTCACGTCGAGGATCGTGACATCCGCGCCGAAGCCGATCGCCGTCTTCGCAGCCTGCGTCCCGACCGTACCGGCGCCGAGGACGGTGACCCGCCCTGGGGGTACCCCGGGCACCCCGGGCAGGCACACGCCGCTCCCACCCTGGGGAAGCATGAGGGCCCACGCGCCCATCTGGATCGAGAGCCGACCGGCGATCTCGGACATCGGAACGAGCAGCGGCAGCCGGCCCGCGGCGTCCGTCACCGTCTCGTAGGCGATGCCGATCGCACCGGCCGATCGCATGGCATCCACGACCTCGGGGCACGTGACGAGATGCAGATAGGTGAACAGCACCTGCCCGCGATGGAAGAAGCCCAGCTCCCCGGGCTGCGGTTCCTTCACCTTCACGACGAGATCGCAGTCCCAGGCCGGCGCGGCGCCGGAGACCAACGTGGCCCCCGCAGCGATGTAGTCGGCGTTCGAAAAGCCTGCGCCGGCCCCCGCGCCCGTCTGAACAATGACCTCGTGACCGCCCGACACCAGGACAGCGGCGCCAGCGGGTGTCAGTGCAACGCGGGATTCGTGGGACTTCGTTTCCTTCGGGACACCGATACGCATTGGGACCTCCTGAGTTCCTGGTGCCGTGATGCACGAGGCACCGCGGCGTTGTTCGGAGACCGCGACTTCGTTCGACCTGCCGGTGCGGTGCTCCCCGCGATCGTCCTCAGCGGCCCGGACTGTTCTCCCGTTCCGACCTGAGGGCCTGTTCGATACCCTCCATCCTGCGATCGAGTTCGGCCAGGGCCGTGCGCACCGCGCGCAGGTCCCCGAGGGCGTCGGGGGCGGTGCCGCTGAGCTGTCGCGCGTCTGCCTCGGCCATCTCCTGGTGACTCTCCTCCAGGCTGTTGATGACGACGGCGACGAACAGATTCACCACGACGAAGGTGCCGAGCAGCACGAAGCTCACGAAGTAGAGCCAATGCAGCGTCCCGAGGTCCATCGCCTTGTGCATGATGTCCGTCCACGCTTCCAGGGTCGCGATCTGGAACAGCGTGAGCAGCGCGCGGCCGAGCGTCCCCCAGCGTTCCGGATCGTGCTCCGCGTAGAGGTGATAGCCCGCGATGCCGTAGACGTAGAAGAGTATCGCCATCAGCGAGAGCACGTGTCCCATGCCAGGGATGCAGCGCACGAGCGTCGCGACCATGAGCCGGAGTTTCGGCAGCGCCGTCACGAGGCGCAGGACGCGAAGGAGGCGGATCAGCCGGGCGACCGTCGCGAACTCGCCCGACGCCGGCAGCACCGACAACACGATGATCCCGAAGTCGAAGAGGTTCCAGCCGTCGGTGAAGTAGTCCTGCGGCCGTGGCCAGCGCGCGGCGATCTTGATCGCCGCCTCCAGGACGAAGACCGCAAGGATCACGTGATCGAGGAAGTCGAAGAGCCCTCCGAAGCTCTCCGCAAGCCGGGCGTTCGTTTCGAGCCCGACGATGATCCCGTTCACCACGATCAAGGTGATCACCCAGCGTTCGAAGGCGGGGGCAGCGACGAGTCGGCGGGCAAAGGTGATCATGCACAACCTGGTGGTGAGGACGCGGCAGTGGAAACAAAAAAGGCGTCCGAGGTTCCGGACGCCTTCGCCGTACGGTGCATCAGGAGATCAGCCGCCGACCACTTCCTGGCGCTGCTCGCCGAGCCCATCGATGCCGACGCGCATCACGTCGCCGGCCTTCAGGAAGACGGCGTTCGGCTTCATCCCCATGCCCACGCCGGGCGGCGTGCCGGTCGTGATGATGTCACCGGGCTTCAGCGTGAAAAGGAAGCTCGTGTAGGCGACCAGCTGGCGGATGTTGAAGATCATCGTGTTCGTGTTGCCGGTCTGCATCCGCTGGCCGTTCACGTCGAGCCACATCGCGAGGTTCTGCGGGTCCGGGATCTCGTCGCGCGTCACGATGTACGGGCCGATGGGGCCGAAGGTGTCGAAGCCCTTGCCCTTGTCCCAGGTCTGGCCGCGCTCCAGCTGCCATTCACGCTCGGAGACGTCGTTGCAGATCATGTAGCCGGCCACGTGGTCGAGGGCGTCGGCCTCGGACACGTTCTTCGCCGTCTTGCCGATCACGAACGCGAGTTCCACTTCCCAGTCGCCCTTCACCGAACCCTTCGGCAGGACCACGGTGTCGTTCGGGCCCATGATGCAGGACGTCGCCTTGCTGAAGACCACGGGTTCCTTGGGAATCGGCATGTTCGATTCCTTCGCGTGGTCGGAATAGTTCAGACCGATCGCGATGAACTTGCCGACATTGGCCACCGGCGCACCGAAGCGCGGATTGCCATCCACCTTGGGCAGGCTGTTCGGATCGATCGCCTTCAGCCGGGCGATGCTCTCGTCGCTCAGCACGACGCCCGTGATGTCGGAGATCACGCCGGACAGGTCGCGGATCGCGCCGTTGGCGTCCACCAGGCCGGGCTTCTCGGCGCCCGCTGCTCCGTATCGAACCAGTTTCATCTTGTGCTCCTCCTTGCGTTTGAATCGGGTGAGGTGGTCCATGGGCCACCTGCAGGGTGTCGGGGCGTGCAGCCCATCGACGGGATGCGGCGTCGACCGCTCGCCGCGCCGGCCGCGCCCCGGATGTCAGATCGTGATGCCGCCGTCGACGATGACGGCCTGGCCGGTCATGAAGACCGACTCGTCCGAGCCCAGGTAGACCGCGATACCGGCGATCTCCTCGGCTGTCGCGAGGCGCCCCATGGGCTGGCGCGCGATGAAGTCCTTGCGCGCCTGCTCGGGGTCAGCGAAAGCATTGATACGGTCGCCGAGCGACGGGGTATCCACCGTTCCCGGGCAGATCGCATTCACGCGGATGCCCTGGCGGACGTGATCCATGGCGAGCGCCTTGGTCATGCCGATGACCGCCGCCTTGGTCGTGCCGTAGACGAATCGGTTGGCGATGCCCTTGATGCTGCCGGAGACGGAAGCGACGTTGATGATCGAGCCGCCACCCGCCGCGAGCATGCCGGGAAGGAAGTTGCGGATCATCACGTAGGCGCTGCGGACGTTGAGATTGAAGGAGAAGTCCCAGTCCTTGTCCGAACACTCGAGGATCGTGCCGTGGTGCACGAACCCGGCGCAGTTGAAGAGGATCTGCGGCGTGCCGACTTCCTGGGCGAAGGCCGCGATCTCGGCGTCGTTCAGGACATCGAGTCTGCGGGTGCGGATGCCCGGGATCCCAGCGAGTTCGGCGAGTTTCGCTTCGTTGATGTCGGTCGCCCAGACGCTGGCGCCCTCCCGCGCGAAGGCCATCGCCACCGCCCGCCCGATGCCCTGCGCCGCCGCCGTCACGATGGCGGTCTTGCCCGCGAGTCGTCCTGCCACGATGTCTTCCCCTCAGTCGCCGCGAAGGGGCGGAAGTATGCCACAGGGTCTTTCGCGAGCACCGCGTCGCGGACCACTCCCGAAGCGATGCGCTTCCCCACGATTTCGGGGGGGGTGGGGATATAATTCCACCCCTTCGCTTCGTTTGTCGCACCTGCCCGTCGGGGAGGCGCGCTCCGGGCATCAGTCACCGAGGGTTACGGGAGAACACCATGCTGCAAGCCGCCGATCTGATCATCCGCCTCAATGCCGCCGACGATGTGGTCATCGCGCGCGTCGATCTCCCCGCAGGCACCGAAATCATCAAGGAGAACATCCGCGCGGCCGTGGCCGTGCCCGCCGGACACAAGATCGCCACCCACGACATCAAGCAGGGTGATCCCGTCCGCCGCTACAACCAGATCATCGGCTTCGCCACCCGGCCCATCCGCGCCGGCGAGCACGTCCACGTGCACAACCTCGGCATGGGCGACAGCTTCGAGCGCGACTATGCGTTCGGCGCCGACTACCACCCCACCGAGTTCGTCACCGAACCCGCGACGTTCCAGGGTTACCACCGTGCCGACGGCCGCGTCGCGACGCGCAACTACATCGGGATCGTCTCCAGCGTGAACTGCTCCGCGCACGTCTCCCGCATGATCGCCAAGCACTTCACCGACGAGATCCTCGCCGACTACCCGAACGTCGACGGCGTGGTCTCGATCACCCACGGCACGGGCTGTGGCATGGGCTCCACAGGCGAGCCGGTCGAACTCCTCCGTCGCGTGCTCGGCGGCTACGCCACCCACGCGAACTTCCACTCCACGCTGATGATCGGCCTGGGCTGCGAGGCCAACCAGATCAACGACCTTCTGGCGGCCCAGGGCCTGAAGCGTTCCGACCAGCTGCAGGCCTTCACCATCCAGGAGACCGGCGGGACAGGCAAGACCGTCAAGGAAGGCATTGCGCGAGTGAAGGCCTTGTTGCCCGAGGCCAACAAGGCCGTGCGCAAGACGGCGCCCGCGAGCCACATCACCCTGGGCCTCCAGTGCGGTGGTTCCGACGGCTATTCCGGCATCAGCGCCAACCCCGCCCTGGGTGCCGCGGTGGACATGCTGGTCCGCCACGGTGGCTCGGCGATGCTCTCGGAGACGCCCGAGGTCTACGGTGCCGAGCACCTGCTGACCCGACGCGCAGTCACCCGCGAAGTGGGCGAGAAGCTGGTGAAGCGGATCAAGTGGTGGGAGGACTACACCGAGCGCCTCGGCGGCGAGATGAACAACAACCCGTCCCCCGGCAACAAGGCCGGTGGCCTCACGACCATCCTCGAGAAGTCGCTCGGCGCGGTCGCGAAGGGCGGCACCACGGCCATGGTCGACGTCCTGGAGTACGCCCAGCGCGCCACGCAGAAGGGCTTCATGTTCATGGACAGCCCCGGCTATGACCCCGTCTCCGCGACCGGCCAGGTGGCCAGCGGCGCGAACATGATCTGCTTCACGACGGGTCGCGGCTCGGCCTACGGCTGCAAGCCGGCGCCCTCCCTCAAGCTCGCCACCAACTCCGCGCTCTACATGCGTCAGGAGGAGGACATGGACATCAACTGCGGCGTGATCGTCGACGGCAAGGCATCCATCCAGGAAGTCGGGCAGCAGTTCTTCGAGCTCATCCTGAAGACGGCGTCGGGCGAGAAGTCGAAGAGCGAGCAGTGGGGCTACGGAGAGGACGAGTTCGCGCCCTGGGTGCTCGGCCCGACGATGTGATGATTGCAGGAGGCCAAGGGCGCTTCGCGCCCCTGGCCGTAGGGGCCAGCCCATCCAGACGCATCGACCCACCGGGGAGAACGGCATGAGTGAAGGAAACGATTCCGGCGATCCTCTCGAGTTCTTCCGCAAGATGTGGAACCCGATGTCTTTCCCCATGCCCGGCATGTTCCAGCCCACCATGGACCCCGAGGAAGTCGACAAGAAGATCTTCGAGCTTCAGGCGGTCGAGAACTGGCTGAAGATGAATCTCTCCTTCGTGCAGATGACGGTCAAGACGCTCGAGATGCAGCGTGCCGCGCTGCAGAGCCTGAAGGACTCGGCCAAGGGCGCTGCACCACCACGATAGACGTGAGGATCAACGCCCCCCCACCGCCGATCTTCACCGTTCCCGACGCGCCCACCATCGGGCCGGTGGACCCTGCGCGCGCCATTGCGCCGATCGATGGTGGCAATCGCGGCGCCGGCGATTTCGCGCGGATGTACGAGCGGCTGCCGCCGGAACCGCCGGGTACGCCGTGGCAGGGGCTCGTCGAGCGGCGAGCCCAGGAAGTCATACGTCGCGGCGAGGAGCGCCGGCAGCGTCAGCTGCCAGTGATGATCGACACCCGGACCGGCCGCGACCGCCGTCAGGCCGCCCGACGCCTGGCCGACGCCGCACGGCGTCGAGCGATCGACATCAAGGCGTGAAGCGGGTCCGGGCGGACCGATCGACGTCTTCTACAGCGGTGGCAAGGCCACTCCGATCTGCTCGAGGATGCCGCGCGGCGCGCCGCCTGCGACGGGGTCCGGCCGGATCACGGTGAGGCGATCCCCCTCGATCCGATAGTAGAAGCGCTGGTCCGGGATGCGTACCTCGATGCCCGTTGCGGGAATGGGGTCCATGCCGGGCATGCGGAACGTACCCGAATGGGTCCCGCCCTGGCGCCAGAGCACGTACCACCAGTCCCCGTCGCGCGCTGGTGGTTCGTGGTCGTAGCGCCAGTCCGGGAAGCCTGCATAGAGCGCGTGCAGGAACGGCAGGAAATCCGCCTTCGGGACGCTCTTCCCCGACGACATGACCACGAGGTCGTCGGACATCGTCGCGGCGATGCGTGCGACGTCGTGAGCCTTCAGGCCGGCGATGTATTCCTCGAGGATGGGTGGCGCAGCCTGCATCTCGGGTCGTCCTTGTCGGGGTCTTGTCAGGCGAGTTGCTTGAAGCGCTCGGTTGCCGCGATGAGCCGTGCGCGAATACCGGGCTCCCAGGCGGAGTGCCCCGCATCGGCGACGACCTGCAGCACGGCGGTCGGCCAGACGGCGTGCAGATCGAACGCGCTCACTGCGGGACACACCATGTCGTAGCGTCCCTGCACGATGACGCACGGCAGGTGCCGGATGCGATCCACGCGATCGAGCAGGCTGTCCGGCGGCAGGAAGATGCCGTGCGTGAAGTAGTGGGCCTCGATGCGCGCGAGCCCCAGGGCGACGATGTCGTCCCCGAAATGCTTGAGTGCCTCGGGGCTCGGCAGCAGGGTCGAGCAGGCGCCTTCGTAGAGACTCCATTGCCTCGCGGCCGGCATGTGCACCGACGGATCGGGATGCTCCAGTCGGCGTCGATAGGCGTCGAGGAGGTTGCTCCGCTCGTCCGGTGGGATGTAGCCCGCGAAGCGGTCCCAGATCTCCGGGAACACGGTGCGCATCCCGTAGAGGAACCACTCGATCTCCGACGGTCGGCAGAGAAAGATGCCGCGCAGCACGAAGCCCAGGCAGCGATCGGGGTGGGCTTCGCCATACGCGAGGGCCAGCGTGGAACCCCAGGAGCCTCCGAACACGAGCCAGCGATCGACGCCGAGATACGCGCGGAGCCTTTCGATGTCCGCGACGAGATGTGGCGTCGTGTTGTCGTTCAGCTCGCCCAGGGGCGTCGACCGACCCGCCCCGCGCTGGTCGAAGATCACGATCCGATAGTGCGCGGGATCGAAGAAGCGCCGATGCGCCGGGCTCGCCCCCGCGCCGGGCCCCCCGTGCAGGAAGAGCACGGGCACTCCCGACGGATTGCCGCTCACCTCCCAGTACATCACGTGGGGGCCGTCCAGCGGCAGATGCCCGGTCTCGTGCGGCTCGAGTTCCGGGTACATCTCGGTGCGCAGTGTCGGGTCGTCGATCATGGTCGTGCGTCCCCTCCTTCAGTGCGCTGCTCGACTTCGAAGCCTCGTTCTCTCAGAAGATTCACCAGGCCGCGCTGCCCCGTCATGTGGCCTGCGCCCACCGCAACCAGCACCACCTCCTGCGCCGACAGCATCGCGGCCAACTGATCTGCCATCGCGAGGTTGCGGTCGGTGTACAGGCGCGCTTCCAGTTCCCGGCCCACCGGCCCGGGCAGTTTGGAGAACTCGCGCTCGGCGATGTCGTGCAGGCGACCGGCGTCGCCACGCTTCCAGGCCTCCATGAGGCCCGCGAGATCCCGCGGGAGCGAACCGTCCCGGATGCCGTTCACTGTGCTTTCGAGCATCGCCACCTGCGCCTGTGTCGAGAGGCCCTCGAGTAGGTCGGCTTGCATCGCGACCGATTCGAGTTCCACGACCCGTTTGCCGTCGGCGTGGGCCCGGCGGGTCAGATGCAGGTCTAGACCCAGCGAAGCCTCCAGGCCTATCCGCCCGGCCTCGAACAGCATCAGCGCCATCGACAGCATGTGAGGCTTCATCGCCCGACCCACGTCGGGGGGCAGGCCATAGCGGTCGAGCGTGTCGACCGCCTGCCGGAAGAGTGCGGGCGGGATGTGACGTTCGAGATTGTCCGGGGGCGCGTAGACGAACTTGGCGCCCAGGGCTGCGATGCTCGCTTCGGTGGAGAGGTCCGCCTCGAGCGCGAGTGTCGTGGCCGCCGAGTACGCGGCTTCGACCGCGGCCGGCAGCGGATAGAGATCGCGGCGCCCCACGTGGATCGTGCCCAGCAGGAAGATGCGGGTCGACGGGGACCGGACTTCCCACAGGAGCCCGACGCGGGTCTCCTGTGCCGATGTCATGGCCGGAGAGAAGGCGGCAGCGATGCCGATCAGCAGGGCGGCGATGCGAACGAGCACGGGAGGCGAGAGGAACGGGACGCGATGGCCCGAGTCTAGCGGAAGCGACCGCGTAGGACGCACGATGCGGCGCGTATAATTCCGCGCCTTCCCACGAGACCATCACCCCATGGACGACCCCTTCAAGAAGGCAGCACTCGACTATCACCGCCTGCCCACGCCCGGCAAGATTTCCATTCTTCCGACGAAGGGATTGCTCAACCAGCGCGACCTGGCACTCGCGTACTCCCCTGGCGTCGCCGCCGCCTGCAACGAGATCGTGGAGGACCCCTCCACGGCGCGCCTCTACACCGCCCGCGGCAACCTCATCGGTGTGGTCACCAACGGCACCGCGGTGCTCGGTCTGGGGCCCATCGGTCCGCTCGCCGCGAAGCCCGTGATGGAAGGCAAGGCCGTCCTCTTCAAGAAGTTCGCCGGCATCGACTGCTTCGACATCGAGATCGACGAGCGCGACCCCGACAAGCTGGTCGAGATCATCGCGGCCCTCGAACCCACGTTCGGCGGCATCAACCTCGAGGACATCAAGGCGCCCGAGTGCTTCTACGTGGAGCGCAAGCTGCGCGCGCGGATGAAGATCCCCGTCTTCCACGACGACCAGCACGGGACCGCGATCATCGTGGGGGCGGCAGTGATGAACGGCCTCCGGGTCGTCGGCAAGAAGATCGAGGACGTGAGACTCGTATGTTCCGGCGCCGGTGCCGCGGCGCTCGCGTGTCTCGACCTGCTGGTGCAGGTGGGCGTGCGGATGGAGAACATCATCGTTGCGGACATCGAGGGCGTGGTCTACACGGGCCGCGTCGCGCAGATGGACGACAACAAAGCGCGATACGCGAAGGACACCATGGCCCGCACGCTCGCCGAGGTCATCCCGGGCGCCGACGTCTTCATCGGCCTGTCGGCCGCCGGTGTGCTGAAGCCCGAGATGGTGAAGGCCATGGCGCCGAATCCGCTGATCCTCGCGCTCGCGAATCCGACGCCGGAGATCATGCCCGACGAGGCCAAGGCGGTGCGACCCGACGCGATCATCGCCACCGGTCGTTCGGACTATCCGAACCAGGTGAACAACGTTCTGTGCTTCCCCTTCATCTTCCGTGGTGCGCTCGACGTGGGTGCCACGACCATCACGGAGGAGATGAAGCTCGCCGCCGTCCGCGCGATCGCGGAGCTGGCCATGGCCGAGCAGTCTGAGATCGTGGCGAGCGCGTACGCACAGGAGGATCTCCGCTTCGGTCCCGAGTACCTGATCCCGAAGCCCTTCGATCCGCGGCTCATCGTGCAGATCGCCCCGGCCGTGGCGCGCGCCGCCATGGACAGCGGTGTCGCGACGCGTCCGATCCGGGACTTCGACGCGTATCGCGATCAGCTGATGAACTTCGTCTACCAGTCGGGCCTCATCATGCGGCCCGTGTTCACGGCGGCGAAGCGCAACCCGAAGCGCGTCGTGTTCTGCGAAGGCGAGGACGAGCGCGTGCTGCGTGCGGTGCAGGTGGTCGTCGACGAGGGCATCGCAAAGCCGATCCTGGTGGGGCGCCCCGAGGTCGTCGAGCCGCGCATCGAACGCTACGGCCTGCGCATCAAGCCCGGCCGCGACTTCGAACTGGTGAACCCGAACTCCGATCCGCGCTATCGCGACTACTGGCAGGCGTACTACAACCTCATGCAGCGCCGCGGCATCTCGGTGGAGATCGCGAAGCGGGAGGTGATCCGCCGCACCACGCTGATCGCCGCGCTGATGGTCAGGCTGGGCGACGCGGACGCGATGATCTGCGGCACCTATGCCGAACACCACCAGCATCTCGAGTACGTGCGCAACGTCATCGGGCTGCGTCCCGGTGTCAAACGCTTCGCCGCGATGAACATGCTGATCCTGCCGCATCGGACGCTCTTCATCTGCGACACCTATGTGAACCAGGATCCGACGGCCGAGGACATCGCCGACATGACGCGCCTCGCCGCGGAGGAGGTTCGCCGCTTCGGTCTGGTCCCGAAGGTGGCGCTGCTGTCGCACTCCAACTTCGGTTCGGTCGCGTCGCCGTCCGCCACGAAAATGGCACGGGCCCGAGAGATCATCGAGCAGTTCGACCCGACCCTCGAAGTGGAGGGCGAGATGCATGGCGATGCCGCCCTCGACGAAGCGATCCGTCTGGCGCTGTTCCCGAACTCGAAGCTGAAGGGCGAGGCGAACCTCCTCATCATGCCGACGCTCGACGCGGCCAACATCGCGTTCAACCTGCTGAAGGTCGTCAGCGGGGACGGCATCACCGTCGGTCCGATCCTGCTTGGCGCTGCCAAGACGGTGCACATCATCACGCCGACGGCCACCGTCCGGCGGTTGGTGAACATGGCGGCGCTCGCGTCCGTGGACGCTGCCTCGCAACGCTGAGCGCTGCCGCTCCCATGTCGGGTCGGGTGGTCTGGATCGGACTGCGCCCCGCGCGGCGGCGTGCGCCGGTGGTCGTGACCGAGGCGCAGGCGGTTGCCGGACGCGGTCTCGTTGGCGACCGCGGTGAGGTCCGTCCCAGTCGGGTGCGTCAGGTCACGCTCATCGATGCAGCGGCGATCTCGGCTGCCGCGGTACAGCTCGGACTGCCGACGGTGGACCCGGCGCTGCTGCGCCGGAACCTCGTCGTGGAGGGCGTCGATTTCTCCGCGGCGCGCGGTCAGCGGCTGCGTGTGGGCGAGGTGTTGCTTGTGATCACCGGCCCGTGCGATCCGTGCGCACGCATGGAGGAGGCTCTGGGCGACGGCGGATTCGAGGCCCTGCGCGATCGCGGCGGACTCACCGCCACGGTGCTCGCCGGCGGCATCGTCCGGATCGGCAGCGAGGTCGACATCGAGCGCCCGTAGTGCTCGGAGTCTCGCTACGCCCGCTCAGGGCTTGCGCGGTGATGCGTCGGGGTCGTCGTCCCGCTCTTCGATGCCTGCAGCCTTGCGGGCTTTCGCGATGAATCCCAGGGAGGCCGCCTCCTGCGCCACCCGACACCGCTTCAGAGCCTCGTCGATCAGCGGGGCGACCCGCTGTTTCTGGGGTTCCGTCATCCGGACCCCCTTGAGATCCGTGCCGAGCAGCTCGATCTCCAGCCGGCAGTCGGCGAAGACGGGAGTGGAGGCGAGCCCGAGCACGGTGGTGAGGACGAAGGTCGTGAGGCGCATGGCGTCGAGGTGCAGGAAGCGGTGAGGCCCGGTCAGATGCCCAGGATCTTGCGGGCGCGGGCGAGGGACTCCATCGACTCCTTGTGCTTGCCGGCCTTGTGGAAGGCCTCGCCTTCGGCGCGAAGTCGGGCGGCTTCGTCGAGTTCCGCTGCAGCGATGGCAGGCTGCTTCGACATCGCTTCGTCGATGGCCTTCATGTCGGCCGGGCAGTGATTCGCAGAGGCGAGGGACGTGGCGCAGGTGAGCGCGATGGCGGCTAGAAAGGCATGAATCTTCATGGGAGGCTCCTGTCGGATCGCCGCTGCCGGACCGCGGGAGGCGGCTCCGCTGGCGGGTCGAGTATAGACCGCACATCCGCCACGAGTTCCCCCGGCGCCCCCGGAGCGCAGACGCTTAGAATCGACACCGCCGTCCGCGCGTTGCGCACGGCCCACTACGGAAACAGCGTGCCCGACAGTTCTCTCATCCTCACCCGCGACTGGGTCGCGCACCGCCTCCGCGAAGGGGGCGCACTGGAAAGCTCGGAAGAAGATCTGCCGCTCTTCCGGCATCCCGATGATCACGTGCCTGTGCCCGCCGCGGTCCTGGTGCCGCTCGTGAACCGCGAGGCCGGCGTGACCATCCTGCTGACCCAGCGCACCGCGCACCTCCACGCGCACGCGGGCCAGATCAGCTTCCCCGGCGGGCGCGTGGACCCGGGCGACGTCGACCGCATCGACACGGCCCTGCGGGAGACCCTCGAGGAAACCGGACTCCCGCGGCATCAGGTCGAGCCCCTCGGGTTCCTGCCCGACTACGACATCATGACCGGCTTTCGCGTGACCCCCGTCGTCGGCTGGGTCGAGCCCCCGTTCCCGCTCGCGCCGGACCCCTTCGAGGTGGCAGACATCTTCGAGGTGCCGCTCGCCTTCATCCTCGACCCCGCGAATCATCGTCGTCACAGCGACCAGCGCGATGGCCGGCTGCGTCACTACTATTCCATGCCGTACGGCGACCGCAACATCTGGGGCGCGACCGCCGGCATGCTTCACTGCCTCTACCGGATGCTCGGAAGACCCTGATGGCCAAGGACAAGACTCCTGTCTCTCCAGCGGTGCGGATGCTGCGCGATCACAGCGTGGCCTTCACCGATCATCTCTACGACTACGAGGAGCGTGGGGGGACCGCCGTCTCCGCCCGGGAGCTTGGTGTCGACGAGCATGCCGTCGTGAAGACGCTCGTCATGGAGGACGACGCCAGGCGGCCGCTGGTCGTGCTGATGCACGGCGATCGCAAGGTGTCCACCAAGGAACTCGCGCGCACCATCGGTGTGAAGACGATACAGCCGTGCAATCCCGAGACGGCGAACCGGCACTCGGGTTACATGGTCGGCGGCACGTCGCCCTTCGGCACCCGCAAGCCCATGCCCGTCTACATGGAGCGCACGATCCTCGATCTCCCACGCATCTACATCAACGGCGGCAAGCGCGGCTACCTCGTGGGCATCGCGCCCGCGGAAGCCGTCCGCGTGCTGAAGCCGGTTCTGGTGTCGGTCGGCATCGAGGACGACGGCTCGTGACGACTGCCATTCGACCCCCGCAATCCGACACGTCACTGCCAGAGAGTCCCCGATGATCGAACTGCTCGCCCTGGTCGTGGCCGTTGCCATCGGCTGGTTCTGGATCGACACGCTCGGCGCCCGCGAGGTCGCGCTCGCCGCCGGACAGCGTGCATGCGAGGCCGAGGGGCTCCAGTTCCTCGACTGGACCGTTGCGCAGTCGCGCCTGCGGTTCGGACGCGATGACGACGGACGTCTGCGGGTGCATCGCGTCTACGACTTCGAGTACAGCGAGACCGGCAGCGATCGGCGCAAGGGCAGCGTCACGCTGCTCGGCCGTCGCGTCCTCGCCGTTCATATCGCTCCCGTCGCGCGTCCGCCCGCCTACGACAACGTGGTGAACCTACGCTGAGAGCGCCGCATCGCCGGCCGTACGCGTCCGGGATGCACCGGTGACGAGCATCCGTGTGGCAAGATTCGGTTCGTTCAACCCACGCCCGGAGCGCCCCATGGCCCGTACCAACGATGATGGCGTCGGTCTCGTCGCCGAGATCGAGGCCCTCATGAGTGAGCGCGAGATCCTTCTGCGCACGATCGGCGCAGCCTCGGTCTTCTTCGCGAATCTGAGTGCCGACGAACTTCCCGAAGCCGCCTACGATGCCGCGGATGTCCTCGCGAAGTCCCTCGACACCCTTCCCGAGGAACTCCTGCGCGAGGCCCTCGAACTCGTGCGTCCCCTCGTGGAAAAGGATCTCGACAAGGCGTCGGGCCGCTCGGCCTGAACGACGCGGGCGCGGCCCGCTTGCACAGCGTCCACGAACGCCACCTTCCATGTTCCCGACAGCCGGCTATCGCCGGCTGTCGCGTTTTCGGTGTCCGCGATCTTCGGGGCGGGGGTGATTGACCTTGGTTCGATGCACGCACCGCCGCGGTGCGTCCCCGGAGTTTTTCCGCATTGCAACAGTGCGTCAACGACCCGATGCAGTGCATGGGATTGGCTGCCTCGCAAACATCGATTGGCTGAAGCGTCAGCAACGGTGCGGGTTTCGGGGGATTGCCAATGTCGTGGCACATCGATTGCGGAAGAGGTTGGTCGAGCGATCCGGCTGGCAGCGCAGTGCGCCGCCCAGGGGAAACCGGATCCCTTGCTACACCAACCATCTCAACTGGGAGTCAATACCAATGAACCGTCGTCACGTCCTGAAGGCCGGCGTCGCTGCCGTTGCCGGCGCACTGCTGCTGTCCGCGGCCGGAGTCACGTCCGCCGCCGACACGATCAAGGTGGGTGTGTTGCATTCTCTGTCCGGCACCATGGCCATCAGCGAGACCGCGCTGAAGAACACCGTCCTCATGACCATCGACGAGATCAACGCCGCCGGCGGCGTGCTCGGCAAGAAGCTCGAGGCCGTCGTCGTCGACCCCGCCTCCAACTGGCCGCTGTTCGCCGAGAAGGCCCGTCAGCTGATCACGCAGGACAAGGTGTCCGTCGTCTTCGGCTGCTGGACGTCCGTGTCGCGCAAGTCCGTGCTGCCGGTGTTCGAGGAACTGAACAGCCTGCTGTTCTATCCGGTGCAGTACGAGGGTGAGGAACTGTCCCAGAACGTCTTCTACACCGGCGCGGCTCCGAACCAGCAGGCCATCCCCGCCGTCGAGTACCTGATGAGCAAGGACGGCGGCTCCGCCAAGCGCTTCGTGCTCCTCGGCACCGACTACGTGTACCCGCGCACGACGAACAAGATTCTTCGGGCGTTCCTGAAGAGCAAGGGTATCGCCGAAGCCGACATCATGGAGGACTACACGCCCTTCGGTCACAGCGACTACCAGACCATCATCGCGAAGATCAAGAAGTTCGCCGGCGAGGGCAAGAAGACGGCAGTGATCTCCACCATCAACGGCGACTCCAACGTGCCCTTCTACAAGGAACTGGGCAACCAGGGCCTGAAGGCCACCGACGTGCCGGTCGTCGCCTTCTCGGTGGGTGAGGAAGAACTGCGTGGCGTCGACACGAAGCCGCTGGTGGGTCACCTGGCCGCATGGAACTACTTCATGTCGGTGAAGAACCCGCAGAACACCGCCTTCATCAAGCAATACAAGGCGTGGGCCAAGGCCAATAACGTGCCGAACCTCGACACCGTCGTGACCAACGACCCGATGGAAGCCACGTACGTCGGTATCCACATGTGGGCGCAGGCTGCGAAGAAGGCGGGTTCCGTCGACGTCGACAAGGTCCGCAAGGCGATGGCCGGCCAGACGTTCAAGGCCCCGTCCGGCTTCGTGCTGAAGATGGACGAGACCAACCATCACCTCCACAAGCCGGTGATGATCGGTGAAGTGCAGGATGACGGTCAGTTCGACGTGGTATGGGCGACGAAGGGTCCGATCCGCGCGCAGCCGTGGAGCCCGTTCATCGCTGGTAACGAAAACAAGCAGAAGCTCTGAGCGAACGGCGCGCAATGCGCCGAGATGGGAGGCACCCCGGTGCCTCCCCGTTACGGAGTTCGAAAATGACGGATCCGCGCGCCGGTTGGCGGCGTGCGGATCGTCACAGGGGAAATCGTGCCTACCATCCCGACATTCCGGGAGCGGTGGCATCGCGTCTGCGCGCTGCTGGCGCTGACGTTTGCCATGCTTCTGTCCGGCCATGCTGGCGCCGCGGTCGATGGCGCCACCGCTGCAGGTCTGCTCTCCGAGGAATCCTCGGATCGCGCTGCGGCCATCGAGGCGATCGCCGCCTCGGGTGATCCGCAGGCGCTCGCCTTTCTTTCGGCCCTTCGCGACGGGCTTCTTCGCGTCACGCCCTCCAAGCAGTACGTCATCAAGGAGCGCGGCAGCTTCATCGATGCGCTGACGGGTCAGCCGCTCGACAGCGAGCCCGACGACCTCGAAAAGGTCACCATCAACAACCGTCTCCGCGCGCAAGTGGAGTCCGCCGTTGCGGTGCTGCGCATCCTGTCGAAGGACCCGAAGGAGCGCCTTGCGGCCGCCCGCGGTATCGAGCCCACCGAGGCCGTGCTCCCGGTGATCGCCAAGGCCCTCGCTGCCGAGACGGTGCCGGAGATCCGCGAGGTGCTGCGCCAATCCGAGGCGGCTGCGAAGCTCGTGAGCACCGACCCGAAGCGCCGTCTCGAGGCGATCGCCGTGCTGGCCGAGGCCCGCGACGGCAAGGTGAAGACGCTGCTGCAGCCGCTCATCGAGAAGACCGACGCCGGCGAGTGGCGCGAGTCCGATCTCCAGGTACGCGAGGCTGCCGCCACCGCGATGGGGGCCGTCGAACGCCGTCTCCTTGCGTACGACTACGCTGGCCGCCTGTTCGCGGGCGTCAGCCTCGGCAGCATCCTGCTGCTGGCCGCGCTCGGACTCGCGATCACGTACGGCCTGCTCGGCGTCATCAACATGGCCCACGGCGAGATGCTGATGATCGGCGCGTACGCCACCTACGCCACGCAGCAGGTGTTCCGCACCCACTTCCCGGATGCCATCGACTGGTACCTGCCCGCAGCGCTTCCCGTTGCCTTCCTCGCGGCGGCCCTCGTCGGCATGGCGCTGGAGCGCACGGTCATCCGCTGGCTCTACGGGCGGCCGCTCGAGACGCTTCTCGCCACCTGGGGCATCAGCCTCTTCCTGATCCAGCTCGTCCGCACGCTCTTCGGCGCGCAGAACGTCGAGGTGGCGAATCCCAGCTGGATGAGCGGCGGCATCGAGCTCTCCAGCCTCGTGCTGCCCTACAACCGCATCGTGATCATCGCCTTCTCGGTCGTCGTGCTCGTGCTCGTGTGGTTGATGCTGACCCGCACGCGCCTCGGCCTCTTCGTGCGCAGCGTGACGCAGAACCGGGCAATGGCTTCGTGCATGGGCGTGCACACCGGGCGCGTGGACCTGATGGCGTTCGGTCTCGGATCGGGCATCGGCGGTCTCGCCGGATGCGCTCTCTCGCAGGTGGGCAACGTCGGCCCCGATCTCGGCCAGAGCTACATCATCGATTCGTTCATGGTGGTGGTGCTGGGCGGCGTGGGCCAACTGATCGGGACCGTGTACGCGGCGCTGGGTCTGGGCGTCGCCGCCAAGTTCCTGGAGCCGTTCGTCGGCGCCGTGCCCACGAAGATCCTGATCCTCGTGCTCATCATCGCGTTCATCCAGAAGCGTCCTCAGGGGCTGTTCGCCCTGAAGGGCCGGTCCGTGGAGGCCTGAGATGACGACAACCTTCAAGATCCCGGGCGTCGAGCCTCTCTTCACCGGCAAGGGATGGGCGGCGCTCATCGCCTTCGTGCTCGCGGTGGCCGTGCTCGTCCCGGTGCTGTTCCTCGCGGTACCGGAGTCGAGCCCGTTCCACCTGTCGGCCTACTTCGTCACGCTGATCGGCAAGATCATGTGCTACTGCGTGGTGGCCGTCGCGATGAACCTCATCTGGGGCTACACCGGCATTCTCAGCCTGGGCCACGGCGTGTTCTTCGCGCTCGGCGGCTACGCCTTCGGCATGTATCTCATGCGGATGATCGGGCGCGAGGGCCAGTACCAGAGCGACCTGCCGGACTTCATGGTGTTCCTCGACTGGAAGTCATACCCCTGGTACTGGTCGTTCACCGACCACTTCTGGTACGCGGCGCTGCTCGTGATCCTCGTGCCCGGGCTGCTTGCGTTCGTGTTCGGCTACTTCGCCTTCCGCTCGCGGATCAAGGGCGTGTACTTCTCGATCATCACGCAGGCGCTCACCTTCGCCTTCATGCTGCTCTTCTTCCGCAACGACACGGGCTTCGGCGGCAACAACGGGTTCACCGACTTCAAGCGCATTCTCGGATTCCGCATCTCGGACCCGAGCACCCGCGCCGCGCTGTTCGGCCTGTCGGGGTTGTACCTCGCCGGGTGCCTGATCCTGACGCGGGCCCTCGTGCGTTCGAAGTTCGGGCGCGTGCTGACGGCGATCCGCGATTCCGAGAGCCGGCTGATGTTCTCCGGCTACAACCCGCTCTGGTACAAGCTCTCGATCTGGACGTTGTCTGCCGTGCTCTGCGGCATCGCGGGGGCGCTGTACGTTCCGCAGGTCGGCATCATCAACCCCAGCGAGATGTCCGCCGCGAACTCCATCGAGATCGCGATCTGGGTGGCGGTGGGCGGGCGCGGCACGCTGCTCGGTCCGATCATCGGCGCCGGCGTCGTCAACGGCGCGAAGAGCTTCTTCACGCAGTCGTTCCCCGAGTACTGGCTGTTCTTCCTGGGCATCCTGTTCGTCGCCGTCACGCTCTTCCTGCCGCACGGCATCGCGGGCTGGATCAACCGCAGAACGAAGGGGGGCGCCGCCAAATGAACCCGGCCATCGACATCACCGACGAGCTGAAGAGCGGCACCACCTCGCAGGGCCGGATGATGGGCAAGGGCGTCGACACGAGCCACGGCCCGATCCTGTATCTCGAGGACATCGGTGTCAGCTTCGACGGCTTCCGTGCGCTCAACAAGCTGACGCTCACCATCGAGACGGGTGAACTGCGCTGCATCATCGGGCCCAACGGGGCCGGCAAGACGACCATGATGGACGTCATCACCGGCAAGACTCGTCCCGACGAGGGGACCGCCTACTTCGGCCAGACCATCGACCTCACGCGGCTCACCGAGGCGGAGATCGCCCACGAGGGCATCGGCCGCAAGTTCCAGAAGCCCACGGTGTTCGAGAACCTCTCCGTGGTCGAGAACCTGGAACTCGCGATGAAGACGGACAAGCGCGTCCGCGCGAGTCTTCGCGCGAAGCTGTCGGGCGAGGACCTCGCGCACATCGGCGAGACGCTCGAGATGATCCGCCTGCAGGACGAGGCCGGTCGCCCGGCGGGCACGCTGTCGCACGGACAGAAGCAATGGCTCGAGATCGGGATGCTGCTCATGCAGGAACCCAAGCTGCTGCTGCTCGACGAGCCCGCAGCCGGCATGACCGATCACGAGACGGCGCGCACCGCCGAGCTTTTCCTCACGCTGGCTGGCAGCCACACACTCATCGTCGTCGAGCACGACATGGACTTCATCGGCACGATCGCCAAGACGGTGACGGTACTGCACGAGGGCTCGGTCCTGGCGGAAGGCACGCTGGACGAGGTGAAGAACAACGACCGCGTGATCGAGGTGTACCTTGGACGCTAGCCACCTGCGCTCGGGAGACGCCCCATGCTGAGCCTCTCGCATCTCGACCATTACTACGGCAGCAGCCACACGTTGCGCGATGTCTCGTTCGACGTTCCGGTGGGTGCCGTCACGACGCTTCTCGGCCGCAACGGCGTCGGCAAGACGACGCTGCTGAAGTGCCTGATGGGCGTCGAGAAGGTCCGCTCCGGGAAGATCACGTTGGAAGGGCAGGACATCACCACGCTCTCGCCCTACGCGCGAGCCCGGCTCGGCGTGGGCTACGTCCCGCAGGGCCGCGAGATCTTTCCGCGGTTGAGCGTCGAGGAGAACCTGCTCATGGGCCTGGCGGGCAAGCCTTCCGGCGCATTGAAGGACCTCCCGCCCGAGATCTGGGAGATGTTCCCCGTGCTGAACGACATGCGGCAGCGGCGCGGTGGCGATCTCTCCGGTGGTCAGCAACAGCAGCTCGCCATCGGTCGCGCGCTCGCGATGCGGCCGCGGGTGCTGATCCTCGACGAGCCGACGGAAGGCATCCAGCCGTCGATCATCAAGGACATCGAGCGCGCGATCCGCAAGCTCGCGCAGCGCGGCGACATGGCGATCCTGCTCGTCGAGCAGTACTACGACTTCGCGCGCGATCTTGCTGATCACTACGTGGTCCTCAACCGGGGCGTCGTGGTAAAAAGCGGAGCGGGTGAGGAGATGGAGCGCGAGAACGTGCGCTCGCTGCTCGCCGTGTAGTCGGGATCCCGGATGGGGTCTCCATTTTCTGTCCCGAGGTTCACCGACGCCTGGAGTCCGGAACGATGGATCTGTCCCCGAGAGACAAGGACAAGCTGCTGATCTTCACCGCCGCCCTGCTCGCCGAACGGCGCAAGGCGCGCGGCCTGAAGCTGAACTACCCCGAGGCCGTGGCATTCATCACGGCTGGCGTCATGGAAGGCGCGCGAGATGGCCGTTCTGTCGCCGATCTCATGAGCTACGGCACCACGTTGCTCGCCCGCGACGAGGTCATGGAAGGCGTGCCGGAGCTGATCCCCGACATCCAGGTGGAGGCCACGTTTCCCGACGGCACCAAGCTGGTGACGGTCCACAACCCCATCCCGTGAAGTCCGGGCGGTGCCGGCAGCGTCGGCGCGGTCCGCGCGCGCTCTCCCGCCACCCCCGCCGATCATCCGCCAACGGAGCGCGCAAGCCATGATCCCTGGTGAAGTCAGGACAGCCCCCGGCCACATCGAACTCAATGCCGGTCGCCCCACCGTGACGCTGTCGGTCACGAACGGTGGCGATCGCCCCGTGCAGGTCGGTTCGCACTACCACTTCTTCGAAACCAACGACGCGCTCGCCTTCGATCGCTCGGCAGCGCGGGGCATGCGCCTCGACATCCCGGCCGGCACCGCGGTGCGCTTCGAGCCGGGTCAGACGCGCGAGGTCACGCTCGTGGCCTACGCCGGTGACCGCATCGTCCACGGCTTCCAGGGCCGCGTCGCCGGGAGGCTGGAGCCATGAGCACCCGCATCGATCGCGCCTCCTATGCAGGCATGTACGGCCCGACCACGGGCGACAAGGTGCGGCTCGCCGACACCGATCTCTGGATCGAGGTCGAGCACGACCACACGATCTACGGCGAGGAAGTGAAGTTCGGCGGCGGCAAGGTGATCCGCGACGGCATGGGGCAGGGCCAGCGGATGTCCGCCGACGTCGCCGACACCGTGATCACCAACGCGCTCATCGTCGACTACACGGGCATCGTGAAGGCCGACATCGGTCTGAAGGGCGGACGCATCTGGCGCATCGGCAAGGCGGGCAATCCGGACGTGCAACCCGGCGTCACCATCCCGGTCGGTGCCGCGACCGAAGTGATCGCGGGCGAGGGCATGATCGTCACCGCCGGCGGCATCGACTCGCACATCCACTTCATCTGCCCGCAGCAGATCGAAGAAGCGTTGATGTCCGGCGTCACCACGATGCTGGGCGGTGGCACCGGGCCTGCGACAGGCACCAACGCGACGACCTGCACGCCCGGGCCGTGGCATATCCACCGCATGCTGGAAGCCGCCGAGGCGTTCCCGATGAACCTCGGCTTCATGGGCAAGGGCAACGCCAGCCTGACCGGTCCGATCGAGGAGCAGGTCGCGGCCGGTGCCATGTCGCTCAAGCTGCACGAGGACTGGGGGACGACGCCCGCCGCCATCGATGCATGTCTCGAAGTCGCGGACCGTACCGACGTGCAGGTGGCGATCCACACCGACACGCTGAACGAGTCGGGCTTCGTCGAGACCACCATCGCGGCCTTCAAGGGCCGCACGATCCATACGTTCCACACCGAGGGTGCAGGCGGTGGCCACGCGCCAGACATCATCAAGGTCGTCGGCGAGGCGAACGTCCTGCCGTCTTCCACCAACCCCACGCGCCCCTTCACCATCAACACGCTCGAGGAACATCTCGACATGCTGATGGTGTGCCATCACCTCGACCCTGCGATCCCCGAGGACGTCGCGTTCGCGGAATCGCGTATCCGTCCGCAGACCATCGCCGCGGAGGACATCCTCCACGACATGGGTGCCATCTCGATGATGTCGTCCGACTCCCAGGCGATGGGCCGCGTGGGCGAGGTCGTGCTGCGGACGTGGCAGACCGCGCACAAGATGAAGGTGCAACGCGGTGCACTGCCCGGCGAGCGCGGCGACAACGACAACGCGCGCGTGAAGCGCTACATCGCGAAGTACACGATCAACCCGGCGCTGTCCCACGGCATCGCCCACGAAGTCGGGTCGATCGAACCCGGCAAGCTCGCGGACCTCGTGCTCTGGAAGCCCGCGTTCTTCGGCGTGAAGCCCAGCCTGATCCTGAAGGGCGGTGCGATCGCCGCGGCCGCGATGGGCGATCCCAATGCGTCGATCCCGACACCGCAGCCCGTGCACTTCCGTCCCATGTTCGCGGCGTACGGCCGTGCGCTTGCCTCCACCAGCGTGACGTTCGTCTCGGCCCTCGCAGCGGAGGCTGGCATCGCGCAGCAGCTCGGCCTGGCGAAGCGCGTGGTACCGGTGCGCGGGACGCGGACGCTGCGGAAATCCGATCTGCCGCACAACGGCGCGATGCCGAAGATGGAAGTGAACGCGCAGACGTACGACGTGCGTGCCGATGGCGTGCTGTTGCGCTGTGAACCAGCGAAGGTGCTGCCGATGGCGCAGAGGTATTTTCTGTTCTGAGGGGCGGGTGCCGGGGGCTTGAGAGAACCCCCTCCGGCGCGGCGCTGGCGGCGATTGGTGCACGTACCGTGCGCCAATCGCTTTCGCGGCCATGGGCCGCTCTCCTACAACTGCGTGCCAGTTTCCAAGGTCGGTGGCGCATCAACGGGGGACCTGATTAGCGACGAGCCTCAGTCCGCCGAATGGACTGGTCCGGGGTTGGCGGGGTGAGGACGGCAGCGCGCAGCAAGCGCTGCAGGATCGAGCGCA
>LNEE01000028.1 GCA_001464895.1 Betaproteobacteria bacterium Ga0077532 | reverse complement strand
CTCGCCGAGGAAGCCCGCCTCGCCGAGGAAGCCCGCCTCGCCGAAGAAGCCCGCCTCGCCGAAGAAGCCCGCCTCGCCGAGGAAGCCCGCCTCGCCGAGGAGGCACGCCGCGCCGAAGAAGCCCGCCTCGCCGAAGAAGCCCGCCTCGCCGAGGAAGCCCGCCTCGCCGAAGAAGGCCGCCTCGCCGAAGAAGCCCGCCTCGCCGAAGAAGCCCGCCTCGCCGAGGAAGCCCGCCTCGCCGAAGAGGCACGACTTGCCGAGCAGGCCCGATTGGCCGAACAGGTACGTCTCGCCGAAGAAGCAAAGTTGCGTCGCGAGGCGGAGGAGCGCGCGATTCGGGAAGCGGAGGAAGCCCGCAAAGCCCAGTTGGAGGCTGAGCGTCTCGAGCAGCAGCGTCAGCGTCGCGACGCCGAGGAGGCTGCGCTGCGGGAGCGCGAGGAGGCCTTGAAGGCTGCGGAGGCACGTCGACGGCGCGAGGAGGAGGACGAGC
The DNA here is from genome assembly GCA_001464895.1 of Betaproteobacteria bacterium Ga0077532. Classification (GTDB taxonomy): domain Bacteria; phylum Pseudomonadota; class Gammaproteobacteria; order Burkholderiales. Next base: position 58,952 of record LNEE01000028.1, on the reverse strand, counting down.
GCCGACGTGTCGAGGATGAGCGTCGTCGCGAGGAGGACGGCCGACGACGCGCCGAGGACGCCCGTGTTCGGCGCGAGATCGACGAGGCACGCCTGGCAGCAGCGGTCCCGCGTGACGTGGTACCGGACATGATTTCGGCCTTGCCCGAAGTCGTGATCGGCGAGATCGCGGAGACTCCCGCCGATGCGCGCAAGCGGGCCGATCTCGAGGCGCTGCTCTTTGCCGAACTGGGGCTCGCACCGGAAGCCTCCCTCCCGGCACCGGACTCCGAAGTGGACACATCCATTCCCGTCCTCGGTCTGGACGACCTCGCCGAGGCACCGCCGACGCCTGTGGATGACGCCGATCTGCTGGCGCCGATCGATCTTCCGTCGCTCGATCTCGGGGATGCCGAGGGTCCTGGGGAGCTACCAGTGGCCGAACCGCAGTTCGCCGACATCGAGAGTGAGTTCGATGCCACTCAGCGGCAGCGGAAGGCCTTCGAGGAAGAAGCGCGGAAGGCGATGGAACGCGCAGAGCGCGAGGCCCGCGAGCGAGAGCTGGCCGAGCATGTGGCCCGTGAAGAGGCAGAGCTTCGCATTCGTGCCGAGGAGGAACAACGCGCCCGCGAGGAAGCCGTCGTCCGTGCCCGGCAGGAGGCGGAGAAACGTCAGCGGGAGAAGGAGGAGCGCCGGCAGAAGGAGGAGGAGGCCAAGCGGCGGGCGGATCTCCTTCGTCATGACACCGAACGCAATCTGCGCGAACAGGCGCTGACCAAGCAGCGGGCCGAACAGGAGGAGAAGTACCGCCAGCAATCCGCGCGCAAGGCGCTACTCGAGGCCAGCCGGAGATCGCCCTGGACGCGCTTGCGTCCGGCGGTCCTCGGCATCGCTGCTGTACTGGCACTGACCCTCGGGCTGCTGCACCTCGTCCCCGTGTCCTTCTACGCACCCGCCGTCGCGCAGATCGTCTCGAAGCGGATCGGCGAACCGGTGGCTGTCGGCGCCTTGCGGATCGCGGTCTTTCCGACACCGGTCCTCACCATGGAGGACGTCAGGATCGGTGCGCAATTCGACGTCCGGGCAGCGACCGTCTCGATGGAGCCGGACATCCTGTCGCTCTTCTCCTCACCGGTTCGCGCGAAGCGAGTCGTGGTCGAGAACATGACGGCGTCCGCAGACGCTCTCCCAAGGATCGCAGCCTGGGCGCGGGCCGGAGGGAGCGAACCCGGAGTCGAGGTACGGCGGGTCGTGTTCAGGTCGGCAAAGCTCTCGGTTCCCGACGTGTCGGTCCCGAATCTGGACGCCGACGTCCTCCTCGCGCCGGATGGCACTTTCCGGGGCGGTGATCTCAGATTCTCGGATGGAACGCTGGCGGCCGAATTCACGCCGAGCGACGAGAGCGTGGTCGTGACGGTCAAGGGGCGCAACTGGAAGCCGTCGTACGGGCCGGGCATCGTGCTGGACGAGTTCCTGGCCAAGGGCTCGGTCAGCGGCAACACCGTCAAGCTCGATGCCGTGGACGCCCAGTTGTACGGAGGCTCGGCCAAGGGCTCCGCGACACTGGAGTGGAACACCGCGTGGACGCTGCGCGGCGAGCTTTCACTGCAGCGCGTGCAGCTCTACTCGTTCATGGAAGGCGTCACGCGCGATGCCCGCACATCGGGGGATCTCGAGGCCAAGGTGAAGTTCGCGATGACATCGCCCGACTTCTCGAGGCTGTACTCGGCGCCGCAGGTGCAGTCGTCCTTCACCGTGCACAAGGGAACGCTCGACGGGGTCGACATGGTGCGTGCACTGCAGACCCCCAAGACCGAAGGCGTGTTCGGTGGCAAGACGCGATTCGACGATCTCACGGGCAATCTTTCCGTGTCGGGCGGTCGGTATCAGTACCGCGATCTGCGAATGAAGTCTGGTGTGATGGTCGCGACCGGCTCCTTCGACATCGGACCGGAGCAGGACGTCGGTGGACGCATCCTGCTGCAGCTCGAAGGCCCGGCGAATCCCATCCGGAGCAGCTACACCGTGGCCGGCAAACTGAAATCCGTGGCGCTCAAGCCCTGATCAGGGGCTGATCCGGAACACCGGTGTCCGATGGTCTCGCGCGTCAGCGGGGCCGCGACACGGCTGTGAGGAGTCTCGCAGCATCGTCCCGCGTGTCGACGTCGGCATGGATGCCGACGTCGTCCACAGGCACCTCCACGACATCGTCGCGATGTTCGAAGAGGATGCGACGGGCTCCTTCGTCGCCGGCCAGCCTCTGAAGTGCCGGACCGTGCCTGCCACTGAACCCGACTGGATGACCGCGGCGCCCACCACAGGTCGGCACGACGATCGATGCCCCGGCGTCGAGCCGGGCGAGTACGGAGCGCGCGGTCGCAGGATCGAGCAGTGGCATGTCCCCGAGCGCGACGATCCAGCCATCCGCATCAGGCGCCGCCCGAATGCCGCACGCGATACTGCGACCCATGCCTTCGCGGGCATCTGCGCAGAGCGCGATCTCGGCACCGACGCTTTCGAAGAGGGCTCGCACGGGCAGATCATCCTCGCGTACCACGACGACGGTGTCGGGCAGCGCTTCTCGAAGATGCCGCCACGCGACCACCGAAAGGGCTTCACCCGCTGGGCCGCAGGGATGCAACAGCTTGCCGCCACCGAAGCGGCTTCCTTGTCCCGCCGCGAGCAACACACCTTTCACGGTCATGGCTCTTTTCCGGGACCAGCGGTCAGCGGCGCGCGGGACGCGCAGCGGGACGGGATGGGCAGGAGGGCGGGCGAGTGGCCTTTGCGACCTCGACCTTGCACGCCGGGGTGGTGCGTTTTCTGGGGCTGGCGGCGACCGATTTCTTCGTCCCGGTCGATCGCACCGTCGACGGACGAGACTCGGCGCGAGGTGGCATCGAGCGTGCCGGTCGATCCCCCATGCGGCTCGCGTCGAAGACGGCGAACTGCATCCCTGTGCCCTCCGCACCGACCGATCGACCGCGTCCACCGGTTTCCGCGGACTCGGCCAGGCCTGGCAGCGGGCCGGGTGTGTCGGAGCGTGCCAGGTGCGCGCGGGCCAGCGGCGGATTGCGTGCGAAGTACCGCTTGATGCCGCCGGCGATGGCCCGGGCAAGTTTCTCCTGGTAGGCGTCGTCCGTGAGTCGAGCCTCTTCCTCGGGATTGCTGATGAATGCGGTCTCGATGAGGATCGACGGCATGTCCGGTGCCTTCAGGACCGCGAAACCCGCCTGTTCCACGCGCGACTTGTGCAACGAGTTCACGGTGCCGAGTTCACCGAGCACTGCGCGTCCGAGTTTCAGGCTGTCGTTGATCGTGGCGGTCTGGGAGAGATCGAGCAGGACCTTCTTCAGGAAGGGATCCGGTACATCGATGTTCACGCCACCGATGAGGTCCGCGTCGTTCTCGCGCTTGGCGATCCAGCGTGCCGCCGCCGACGTGGCGCCCCGCTCTGAAAGCGCGAACACCGAGGATCCGCGGGCATTCGGCTTCACGAAGGCGTCCGCGTGGATCGATACGAAGAGATCTGCCTGGACCGACCGCGCCTTCACCACGCGGGCCTGGAGCGGCACGAAATAGTCGGCATCGCGCACGAGCACAGCACGCATGTTGGGCATGCCGTCGACCACCTCCTTCAGCTTCCTGGCGATGGCGAGCGTGACGTGTTTCTCGAACGTCCCGTTGTGGCCCTTCGCGCCTGGATCTTCGCCACCATGGCCAGCGTCGACTGCGACGGTGACGAGCCGCTCGACGCGTTGTTCGGCAGCGGGTGGTTCAACCGTCGAGGGCTTGGCTGCGACGGGTGTTGCAACAGGCTTCGCCTGCGACTTGTCTGGTGAGGTATCCGCGGGCTTGTCGGTCTTCTTCGCGACCGTGGGCGTCGGGGGTTCGGGGGTGGCATCGGACGCCCGGGCCGACGATGGTGGGGTCTCGGAGGGCGCTGCAACGGCAGGGCCACGGTCGGCGGGGGGCGCACGATCGATCGCAGGTTCTTGCGGCACCGGCGCGGCGAGGGGCGCGACCTGGGGTGCCTTGGCCTCGAGGAGCGCCATTAGGGGGTCCTTGTGCTCGCGAGGCAGGAGTTCGAGAACCATCCGATGCGGTGCGGTGCGGCCCTCGGGTTTCTGCTGGGTCGCCTTCGGCTGCACATCGGTCTTGAGGTCGATCACGACCCTGAGGATCCCTGGCCGGAAACGGCCCACGCGGACTGCTTTCACCAAGGGATCGCCACCAATCACCTGGGAGGCGAGGCTTTCGAGTACACGGAGATCCTCGGTCGACTCGATGTCGACCACGACCCTGGCGGGATCGGGGATGGTGAACATCCGATAGGTGAGCGGCGTGCTCGATTCGAGGGTGAGGCGCGTGGTGCCAGCTCCAGGGGCAACCCGCGCAGCGGTGATCGATGGCGCGGCGCTGACGGTCCCGGACAGGCAGAGCGCGGCCAGCATCAGCGCAGCGCAACCACGCGCCGCCCATGCGTGCCTCGGTCCGGAAACCATCATCTCAGTGTCTGCTCCAGCCAATGCTCACCTCGGTTCGAACGCGCCACCAGAACGGCTGAACGACCTCCGTCATCCCTCGGCGAAAGGTCGATTTCGAGATCCGGCGGCGGCAATTGCGGACCTGCTTTCGAAGGCCACTCGACGATGCAGATCGACGGGCCGTCGAAGTGTTCGAGGAGCCCGGAGTCGCGTAATTCGGTGGGCTCGTCGAATCTATAAAAATCAAAGTGGTACAAGGATAAACTAGAAAACTCGTAAGGTTCAACCAGAGAAAACGTCGGACTCTTCACCCGGCCCTCGAATCCGAGGGCCCTGAGCAGACCTCTCACCAGGGTTGTCTTGCCAGCGCCCAGGTCTCCGTGGAGGTACAGCCGGCACGAGGGGGAGAGGCCCTGTGCCAGCCGGCGACCGAGGTCGAGCGTGTCCGACTCGTCGGCGAGTGTCAGGGTGAGGGTGGCGGGGGCCTTCGTCATCGCCTGCTTCCCACGGGATGCTTCACGACATAGGCATCGACCACTTCGAGAAACATCTGGAGGGTCGGCAGGTCGTCGCCTCGGCGCCAAGCGAGGCCGACCTCCGTGAGCGGGCTCTTCTCGACCAGCGGGCGATACACGACGCCAGTGCGTCCCATGTGTTCCATGGATGCGGGAATGAGTGCCACCCCGATCTCTGCTGACACCAGGCTGACGATGGTCTGCATCTGGATGGCTTCCTGTTCCAGCCGCGGACTGAATCCGACCCGTCGGCAGAAGGCGAGGATGTCGTCGTGCAGTCCGGGTGACATGCGGCGTGGCGTGAAGATGAAGGGCGCGTCGGCCAGTGCCGCGAGTCGGATCGGACCGGATGTGGCGGCCAGCGGATGACGTGCGGGCAGTGCGACGACGAGCGGCTCGCGGTGCACGGGCCGGATCTCGAGCGATGCCTCGTCGACCGGAGGGAGCACGAACGCGAGATCGATGCGGCCATCGGAGAGATCCTGCACGAGCAGGTCCGTCGTCGCTTCGCGCAACGTGAGGCGTACGCCCGGCGCGCGCACACGGAAATCGTGGAGCAGGGGCGGCAGCACGTTGTAGTCGGCCACGCTGACGAATCCCAGCGCCAGCTCGCCTGCTTCACCCCGGCTCGCCCGCTGGGCGGCGAGGACGGCATCGGCGGCGCGTTCGAGGATCTGTCGCGCCTCGCGCAGGAACACCTCGCCGGCCTTCGTGAGTTCCACCTTCCGCTGCGTACGTTCGAGCAGGCGCGCGCCCACCATCTCCTCCAGCGCGCGGATCTGCATCGACAGCGGAGGTTGGGAGATGTGGAGGCGCACTGCGGCGCGACCGAAGTGGAGTTCCTCCGCCACGGCCACGAAGTACCGAAGGTGGCGCAGTTCCAGATTCATAGCCAGAAAGTATCGAAAAGCGATCGACAATATATTAGACGCCTGATCGCCGGGGGCCGCAAACTGCGAGGCTGCGTCGATCGACACCGGTTGGCGCCCAATCCAAGACGACAACAAGGCGGAGGTGTTCCATGGCGGACAACTGGCGTTCGAAACTGATCACGGGTGGCATCAACCGTTCCCCGAACCGCGCGATGCTCAGAGCCGTAGGCTTCGGCGACGACGACTTCCAGAAGCCCATCGTAGGTGTGGCCAACGGTCACTCCAACATGAACCCGTGCAACGCCGGCATCCAGCCGCTCGTCGATCGCGCCATGGCGGCGCTGCATGACGCCGGCGCGATGCCCCAGGTGTTCGGCGTGCCGACCGTCACCGACGGCATCGGCATGGGCACCGAGGGCATGAAGTACTCGCTCGTGTCGCGCGAGGTGATCGCCGATGCGATCGAGACCGCAACCAACGGTCAGATGATGGACGGCGTCCTCGTGGTCGGTGCCTGCGACAAGAACATGCCCGGCGGCATGATGGCCATCGCGCGCATGAACGTGCCCGCGATCTATGTGTACGGCGGCACCATCAAGCCGGGCAAGTGGAAGGGCCAGGACCTCACGATCGTCAGCGCCTTCGAAGCCGTGGGCGCGTACACCGCGGGCAAGATGTCGAAGGAAGACTACGACGGTATCGAGCGCAATGCCTGTCCGACGGTCGGCGCGTGTGGTGGCATGTACACCGCCAACACGATGTCGTCCTCGTTCGAGGCCCTGGGCATGAGCCTGCTCGGTTCGTCGCAGATGGCATCCCCCGACCCCGAGAAGGCCGACTCCGCCGAGGCATCCGCCAAGGTGCTGGTCGAGGCCGTCAAGAAGGGCCTGAAGCCGCGCGACATCATCACGCGGAAGTCCATCGAGAACGCCGTGTCGCTCATCATGGCGACGGGCGGTTCCACCAACGCAGTACTCCATTTCCTGGCCATCGCCTCGGCCGCCGAGGTCGAGTGGTCGATCGACGACTTCGAGCGCGTGCGCAAGGTCACGCCGGTGCTGTGCGACCTCAAGCCCTCCGGCCGTTTCGTCGCCACCGACTTTCACCGTGCCGGTGGCGTGCCCGTCGTGCTGAAGATGCTCCTCGACCACGGTCTGCTGCATGGTGACTGCATGACGATCACCGGCCGCACCATCGGCGAGGAACTGAAGGCGATGAACCCGGTGCGCCGCGATGACCAGGAGGTGATCCGCGCCTGGGATAACCCGATGTACAAGCAGGGTCACCTGGCGATCCTGAAGGGCAACCTCGCCACCGAAGGTTGCGTCGCGAAGATCACCGGTCTGAAGAACCCGGCAATCACCGGTCCGGCCCGCGTCTACGACTCCGAGAACGAGACGATGGAAGCGATCGTCGCCGGCAAGGTCAAGGCAGGCGATGTGGTCGTGATCCGCTACGAAGGCCCGAAGGGCGGACCCGGCATGCAGGAGATGCTGGCACCGACGTCGGCGCTGATCGGTCAGGGCCTTGGGGAGTCCGTGGGTCTCATCACCGATGGCCGCTTCTCCGGCGCGACTTGGGGCATGGTCGTGGGTCATGTCGCACCCGAAGCCTTCGTGGGCGGCAACATCGCGCTCGTGAAGGACGGCGATTCCATCACGATCGATGCGCACAAGCTCCTCATCCAGGTGAACATCTCCGACGAGGAACTCGCGAAGCGCCGGGCCGAATGGAAGCAGCCTGAGCCGCGCTACAAGCGTGGCCTGATGGGCAAGTTCATCAAGCTCGTGTCGACGGCCTCCAAGGGCGCGGTGACGGACCAGTCCTGACCCTCCCCGAACCGCCGTCCGGAACCCCCCATCGCTGCCGGGTGCCTCGCGCATCCCGGCGGCCTGGGGGGTTTCGTTTTCCGGTGAGCCCGACTTCATGAAGCATCTTCCCCCCTCCCTGCTCGGCGTGTTCGCGGCGGTCGCCTCCAGCACGCTGGGCGGTTCGGCCATCGTCGCCACCCGCTTCGTCGTGCCGGACGCAGGTGTGCTTCCGACCATCTTCCTGAGGTTCGCCGGCGCCGCCCTGATCATGCTGGCGATCACGCTGCCCCGCATGCGGCTCGAGGTGAAGGCGCGGGATCTCCCGATCGTCTGTGGCCTGGCACTGATGCAGTTCGTTCTCTTCCCGTGGTGCTTCACGCAGAGCCTCACCTACATCCCCGCAGCGCGCGGCGCGCTGGTGCTGTCGACCCAGCCGCTCATCACGCTCGTCTTCGCGGCCCTGGCGGGGCGAGAGCGGATCACGCCAACGAAGGTGGCTGGTGGTCTGCTGGCACTGGTGGCTGTGGTCTTTGCACTGGGCGATCGCGTGGAGGCCAGTGGCAGTGACGCGTGGCGCGGGGACGCGTACATGTTCGGCGCGGCCCTTTCCGGGTCCGTCTACAACGTGGCTGCGAGCTATGCGCTCAGGAAGTACCGGGCGCTCGTCGCGGCGTCGGTGATGCTGCCCACCGGCGCGATCGCGATCGCGGCCATGCTCGTCTGGCAGGGGGACTACTCGGGATTCGCGCGGATCGATGCGTCCGGGTGGACGGCGGTGGTGTGGCTGATGACGTTCGGCGGGGCGGGGACGTTCTTTCTCTGGATCTGGGCGCTGGAGCACACGGCGCCATCCCGGGTGGCTCTGGCAGTGACCTTCAATCCGCTCGCCGCTGCCATCCTCGGCGCATTCGTTCTGCAGGAGCCCGTGACCTGGCGTCTCGCCGTGGGGCTGGCCGGCATCATCGGATCGCTGCTTCTCGTGAACGGCGCGGCCCTCAGGGCCTCGCTGCGGCGCGACAAAGGCTCGGGCTGAGCCGCGCTGCGGGGGTCAGAACAACTCGATCTCGCCCGAATCGATGTCGGTCTGCGCCACGCTCTTGTGGGACACCGACTGGAACAGCACTTCGGCGTCCGTGTGCATCGACGAGAGGGCGTCGCGCAGCGACAGTGGATCGCTGCAATGCTCCACGGCGACCGAGAGGCGGGTGACGAGCTCGTGGACCACGGCCTTCCGACGCCGGACGTGCTCGATCAGCTGGCTTGCCATGTCCTCGAACTGCAAAGTGGAGATGCCCGTCGAGAAGTGCTCCCGCAACAGGAGCCCGGTGTCGTCGTCCGCGCGGGTGTGGGGTTCGATGCCGGCGAAGCTGTTGGAGAGCGCCGCGACGGTGCTGGAGATAATCCCCCGGAGCTGGTCCAGTTCGGTGTCGAGCTCGGCGAACTGGTCCTGCAGTCCGCGCAGCGTGGTCGACGCGATCGGTGCACTCCCCTGCATTGCGCTGTATCCCATGCATCTCCCCCGTTGTCAGCGTCTGCCGTTCGACGCTTATCGGATGGCAGGCGCCGGGGTTGAGGCATCACCAGTAGTACCAGTAGGGTAGTGGCCCTCGGAAGCCCGCATGGGGGAAGGGCGGACCCCAGCCGCCCCAGCCACCCCAGTACAGACCCTGGTAGCGCATGCGGGCGTCGAACTCGACGGCACCGAGATAGGCTTGCTGCAGATGGTCCAGCACTTCGTCAGGCACGCCTTGCTCGCGAAGCTTGGCGAACTGGGATCCGGTCAGCGGCAGCACGGTGCGCGTCTCGCGCAGGCGCTGGATGATGTCGGAGGACGGGGTTTCTGCCTTCACGAGGCGGACGATGTCGTCGGTGGTCAGCGGATCCGGTCGCTTCATCACGCCCGCACAACCAGAAAGAACGGCCAGCGCTGTGCAGGCGATCAGGGCCCGGCGGATCCGGCCGGTCCGGTCAGGGGGCGGCATCGACCGCCGGTGGAAGCTCGGCATCATCGGGTCTCCTCGCAAGGGTGAGGGCGGCGCGCAGCGCGTAGGCTGCCAGCACCGCGTGGGGAAGGACAGTCGACGGGCTCGGTGGTGCCCCGAGAGACATCAATCCGGCCAGGAGCAACTCCGCACCGACGAAGAACCACAGGAACAGGCCGACTGTACCCGTACCGTCCGCTGCCGACTGTGGCCCCGGAAACCAGCGTCTGGCAAGGGAGCCCGTCCCGAGCGGGACGAGCAGGGCCAGCAGACAGAAGGGCGCGAAGAAGACGCCCGTCATGCCGCCCGCGCTGGCACCGGCCTGCCAGCTGGCCCAGAGGAATCCGATAGCGATGACAGCGACGTGGGTGCCGACGGCGAGCGCCGTCGAGGTGAAGAGCAGAAGGGCGAAGGCTGGCGGGCTGCTGGTTCTGGGCATGGGGATCGTCGATATGTCTCGGGTGGTTGGAGTGCGCGGCGGATCACCGGTTCATCGTCACGGCGCTGCGCGCCGGGCTTACACTCGAAGGAGCCCCGTCGGGTCGGGGTATCGAAACCTGGAGTCGAACATGCGTCAGAAATCCTTTACTCCCGTAGCACGCGCCTGGGCATTCCTCGGAGCTGCGCTCTTCTCCGGCAGCGCGCTGTTCTCGGGTGCCGCAAATGCCGGCGATCTGGGCCGCGGGCAGGCCCTGCACGACACCTTCTGTGTCGCCTGTCACGAGCCCGCGCTCTACCAGCGCGAAGACCGTCTCGCCAATACCTACCTCGAGATCCGTCAGCAGGTGGAGCGCTGGCAGGGCAACGCCCGGTTGCGATGGAGCCCGCAGGACATCGAGAGTGTTGCCGAGTTTCTCGCGAACCGGCACTACAAGGTTCCGCACTGATCGCTGCCCGTCCCGCGGGCGGTCGGCGCGCCGCTCCCGATGACCGGTCGGGTCAGGCCCGGTCGTCGGGCGCCAGTTGCCGCTCGAGCCACACGATCTGATCCTTCAGAAGAAGCTTGCGACGTTTCAGGCGTCGCACCTGAAGCTCGTCCTGCAGCGGCGATTCGACCATCCTGGCGATCGCCTCGTCGAGATCTCGATGTTCCACCTTGAGTGCAGCCAGTTGGTGGAGGATGGCCTCGTAGGCCTCGGGTTCTCCTTCCATCATCTCTCCCGTTGCAGCATGGCGTGGCCCAGCACGATGTCGAAGCGCCCGGTCATCGGCGAGGTACCGTCCGTCGGCCCCTCGAGCGCCACGATCAGCAGGTCGCGTTCGCGCGGGTCCCGCACGCGCGTCAGCAGAAAGTCGGTCGCGTTCTCCGGGGCGCCGGCCAGATACATCTGGGTATAGAACGGTCCGAATCCGCGGCCCTTCAGCGCGAAGTGGATGTGCGGTGCCCGACCCGGATACGGCAGTGGCCGGATCGTGCGGAAACGGTAGGTGCCATCCCGGGCCGTCACGGTGCGCCCGAACCCCTGGAAGTTCGGATCGACCGGCAGATCGCTGTCGTCGTCGGGGTGGTGGTACCGCCCGAACCCATTCACCTGCCAGATCTCGAGGGCGACATCGGCCACCGGCTGCCCGCGCAGATCGACGACGACGCCCCCGATGTCCGTGACGACGCCTTTCGCGCGTCCCGTGCGCCCGCGCACCTGGGTGAGATCGTTGTCCTGGTCCAGCGGCAGCGCCAGCGGATAGAACGGGCCCTGCATCTGGGCCGGTGTGGCTGGAGCGCCCGGGCCGGCGACAGCGGCGAGAGCGAGCGCGGGTGTGAGCACGACGGCTGCGCCGGCGCCGAGGAGTCGGCGGCGCGGCAGGGCAGGCTCCGGAAGCGCCATGGAGAGACGGCGCGCGGTCTGGGCGCGGATCGGCAGCATCAGTAGCGGTTGTAGATCTCGATCGCCTTCAGGATCGACTTCTTCTCCTGGATGATCGGCAGCATCCGAGCCTCCTTGTCGGCGTACTGCTTCAGGAAGCCCACGACCTGTTCGGCCGCACCCTGCGGCACGACGACGACGCCATCGGCGTCCGCGACCAGGTAGTCACCGGGGTGGACCTCGATCCCGCCGCACATCACGGGGATCTGCTTGTCGACGCTCACCATGCGTCCCACCGAGGTTGCAGGGCTGACCCGTCGTGACCACACCGGCAGACCGATCTGGCGGATTTCCGTGATGTCGCGCACGGCGCCGTCGATCACCACACCGGCGAGCCCGCGGACCTTCGCGGTCGTCGCCATCAGGTTGCCGATCGCGGCGATGTCCGGCGCGTCCTGCATCAAGTAGACGAGCACGCTCCCGGGTTCCGCCTGATCGAGGATCTCGAGATGGTGGTTCGGGTACTTGCGCCCGTCGTTCCGGAGCACCGGGCGCATCAACGCCGTGGCGGCGCGGCCCACCATCTTGGTATCGATGATCGGCTTCATGTCGGAATTCATCCAGCCCCGCGCGCCGGTGGCCTCGTCGACGGCGTCGGCGACGTTTCCGGTGCTGTGCACCGGATCCTTCAGGACCGCGATGATCTCGTCGGGGGTGAGGGCATGGGCCGACGCCGAGATGAGCGCGAGCAACAGGGCAAGACCGAACCGTCTGCGCATGGGACAGGACTCCGTGGAGGACGAGCAGGGAAGGGATGATACGACGCGTGCGTCGGCCGGCAGCGCCCGGCTTGTCGAACGCTGTCCAGGCAGGCCCCGGTATCCTTCCCCTGGTCGATCCATCCCATTTCCGGAGACTCCCCCGGTGCCCAACCCCGATCCCCCGCATGGCATCTATCCGATGCTCTACGCCTTCTTCCGCGCGGACGGCAGTCTCGATCGTGACGCCATGCGTCGGCAGGTCCAGGCGGCCCTGGCTGGCGGGGCCCATGGCGTCGCTGTCCTCGGCCTCGCCACCGAGGTCGGCAAGCTTTCGCCCGACGAGCGCGCACGTCTGGTGGACTGGGTGGCGGAAGATCTCGCGGGTCGCCTGCCGCTCGCCGTGACGATCGCGCCCGGAAGCGTCGAGGATCAGGTCGTCGCCGGCAAAGCCGCTGCGGCAGCAGGCGCCGACTGGGTGATCCTCCAGCCGCCTCCCGAACGGGGAGAATCCGAAGCGCACTACGCGCGGCACTTCGGTGCGGTCATGGCGGCCCTCGATCGGCCGGTCGCGATCCAGAATGCCCCCGAGTACACCGGCGTCGGACTGTCGGCGCCAGCCATCGCGGCACTGGCACGGGCACACCCGAACTTTCGGGTGCTCAAGGGCGAGGGGCCGGTCACCGTCGTGCAGGCCGCGATCGACGCGACCCGCGGGGAGGTCGCGGTGTTCAACGGTCGCAACGGTCAGGAATTGCCCGACAACCTACGGGCCGGGTGTGCCGGGATGATCCCGGCCATCGACACCTTCGATGTCCAGGTGCGGGTCTACGAGGCGATGCGGGCGGGGCGGGAGGACGAAGCGGAGGCGCTCTATCGGGAGGTGTTGCCGGCCATCTTGTTCGGCATGCAGTCCCTCGATGCCCTCATCTGCTACGGCAAGCGGATGGTGGCGCTGCGGCTCGGACTCGGTGAGGTCGTCGACCGGTCCCCGGCGATGGTGCCGACCGCTTTCGGCCTGGACTGCGCGCGCCGGTTCGCCAGCCGGTTGGGGCCGCTGGGGATCTAGCTTGCCGCGTGCCGGGGGCTTCGGTCGGCGGTCTTCATCGCGGCATCGCGATACCGCTTGTAGTAGGCCAGCACCTTCGGTACGTAGTTGCGGGTCTCGGCATACGGCGGGATGGTGCCGTAGCGCTGCACTGCACCTTCCCCGGCGTTGTAGGCCGCGATGGCGAGCTTGAGGTCGTTGCCGAACATCGCCATGAGGTCCTTCAGGTAGCGCGTGCCGGCATCGATGTTCTGTTTCGGGTCGAGGAGGTTGGTGGCGCCGTAGCGGGCTCCCGTCTCCGGGATCAGTTGCATCAGGCCGCGCGCGCCCTTGGTGGAACGCGCCAGCGGGTTGTAGGCGGATTCCGCGGAGATCACGGCGTGGATCAGCGCCGCCTCCACCTGATGCTCGCGGGCGGCGGCCTGCACGTGCTCTTCGAACCGTTCGCGGGTGACCTTGCCGATCCGGCGTGCCGAGCGGTCGAGGACCAGTGCCGCCACCGGATCGGGTGCCGAGCTCTTCGACTTGATCACGACCATGCAGCGCCGGTCGTTCGGAATATTCGTGAAGAGCGGGACGCCATCCTCGCCCGTGCAACGGTAGATGTCGGCCTGCGCTGCAGCGGCCAGGGTCAGCAGGATGCCGCCCAGGGACAGCTGCAACAGAGATCGATTCGGCACGAGGCGCATGGGTTTCCGTCGATTCGTCAGCGGGTTGTGTCCGGAAATCGACCTGACAGGCCGGAACCGGGAGGTCTCGATGGAGTGAAGTGCAACAAGCCTGCCACCGCGGTCATGGTCCGCTAACGGTCGGCGGCGGCGCCGGCTTGAGCCGGAGTCGCCCGACCAGGGATCAGCACCGTCGCCAGCGCGGCCATCACCAGGGCCATCGCGCCGAGGTCGGCGAGCCCCGGCCGTTCCCCGAGGATGAGCATCCCGCTCGTGATGCCCACCACCGGAATCATCAACGTGCCGAGCGCCGAGACGCCGGCCGGCGCCAGCGTGACGATCCGGAACCAGAGCCAGTAGCAAAGCAGGAAGGCGATGAAGATGTTGTAGAGCAGTGCGCCCATCGCCGCGTCGCTCATGGGCCGCAGCGAAATGCCGTCCAGAAGAGCCGTGCCGATGGCCAGAGGCAGCCCGCCGATCACGAGGCTCCACGCCGTGAACGCGCTGGTCGACAGGGTCGATGGATACCGCTTCATCAGCACCGTGCCGCAAGCCCAGGAGACTGCCGCCAGCATCACCATCGCCGATCCGAAGGGCGCCTCGCCGAGTACCTTCAGCGAGTCCCCCAGCAGCACAACAAGGCCAGCCATCCCGAGCGCCACACCGGTGATCTTCCGGCGCGTGAGCCGCTCCCGCAGCACGAACGCCGAGATGAGCACGGTCCACACCGGCATCGTGAAGGCCAATATCACTGCCCGTCCGGCTGGCAGGGCGCGCACGCCGTAGCCCACGAACACGTTCCACAGCGTGACGTTGAAGAGCGCGGTGATGACGAGCATCCGCAGTTCGTCCCTCGGAATCCGGAGCCTGTCGCCGGCGAGGCGGGCCACCACGAACATCGCGACGCCACCGCCCACCACGCTCAGGCAGCGGAAGGTCCAGACCGGGATCTCCGCGAGGGCGATCTTCATCATGGGCCAGTTCATGCCCCAGCCGAGGGTGAGGGCGGCGAGCAGCCACCAGGTGGTGCGCGGCAGGGTGCTGTGGTCTCGGGACATGGGAGCCTTCGGATCGGGGAAGGGCCGATGTTAGCTGCCGGTCATGGACGAAGGGGAACGATCGTGCCCCCGCGATGCTGCGGCGCATCCCTTGTGGACCGCCCTGTCGTCCGCACATACTCGGACGGCGGCAGTCCGCCGCGCCTTCACGGATCCCGGGAGCGGGGTTCGTCCCTCCGCCGATGGCTGTCTACGAACACGATCCCCCGCCGCCGTCCCGCGCCTGGCTCGCCGGCATCCAGCGGTTCCTCATCTTCTGGGGGCTGGAGGTCATCATCCTGTGGGTGGCCTCGTCGATCCTCGACAGCGTGCGCATCGACGGCATCGAGGCGCTGCTGCTCTCGGGGCTCGTCTTCGGCGTCGCCAACACGGTGCTGAAACCCGTCCTGCTGCTGCTCACCCTGCCCATCACCGTCCTCACGCTCGGCCTCTTCGTGCCGGTGCTGAACGCGATGATCCTGTACTTCGTCGAGTGGGTCGTGCCGGGTTTCCACGTGGGCACCTTCTGGCAGACCGTCGGGGCGGCGCTGTTCATCTCGTTCTGCAGCTTCGTGCTCAACCTGCTCGTGAAGGGCCCGCGTGTGCGGGTGACGGTCCGATAGCCCTCCGCCGGTCGCGGTGTATCGGGACACGCGACCCGCTTCGGCTTATCCTCGGGTCGTCGGGCGATGTGCCGGATCCACGGTGCCGCCGAGCGGAGAATGCGCCGAATCGACGGCGCCCCCGCACGACGTCCGAATGCGGACACGAGAACCACAGGGAGAGAGGATCCATGAAGCACATCTTCGCCGGAGCCGCCGTGCTCCTTTCCGCCATCGCTGCCTCGGCACACGCCGCCGACGGCTGGCAGGTGCCTACCGCGGACCAGCGTTGCCCGTCGCAGTGGGGGGCGGCCGACGAGCGCGGTGCGGCCAATCACATGACCCCGGCGCGCGTGCTGCAGGCCGCGCGGCTCGTGAAGACCGGTGAGATCGTCGAGCTGGGCCGCGTCCTCGAATCGGGCATGCCGCTCTTCGGGACGCGCAAGTTCGAGGTCCTCACGAAGCGCACCGGGCCGTCGCTGGGCGCCAACAAGCGCCGGAGCAACGAGGAACTGGTGATCACCGAGATCGGCCAGGTGGGCACGCAGTTCGACATGTTCTCGCACCAGACCATCGGCAACTTGCTCTACAACTGCATCGACTCCGACGAGATCGGCACGCGCAACGGATTCACCAAGCTGGGCGTCGAGAAGATCGGCATGCTCTTCACGCGCGGTGTGTTGCTCGACGTCGCAGCGATGAAGGGTGTCGACATGCTGGACGGTGGTTACGAGATCACCGTCGCCGACTTGGAGGCCACGGCTGCGCGCCAGGGCGTGACCATCGGCGCCGGCGATGCCGTGCTGATCCACTCCGGCTACGGCCGGCTCTGGGGCGTCGACAACGCGAAGTACAACGGCAGCACGCCGGGCATCGGTGCTCCCGCGGCGGAATGGCTGGCAAAGAAGAACGTGATGCTCTTCGGGGCGGACACCTTCGGGGTCGAGGTGACCCCCAATCCGGACAAGTCGCTGAGCCTGCCCGTGCACCAGATCGCGCTCGTCGTGCACGGCATCTTCCTGCTCGAGAACATGAAGCTGGACGAGTTGGCCGCGAGCCGTACCTACGAGTTCGCGTTCGCCGTGCAGCCGCTCAAGATCAAGGGCGGGACAGGATCAACCGTGGCGCCTGTCGCGATCCGCTGAGCGCCGTCGAGGTCGGGGTCAGGACGCCCCCGGCCCGTCCGTCGCGATCCGATGGTGCAGGCGGCGCAGACCGAACCATGTGATGCCGCACACGATCGGCATCATGATGCCCAGCGTCGCATCGACCTCCACCCGCAGCCCGAAGAATTTCCCCGCCTTCAGCACGTAGCCTGCGAGGCCCACCACGTAGTAGGTGATGGCCACCACCGACAATCCCTCGACGGCGTGCTGCAGCTGGAGTTGCAGCTGCGCGTTGCGATTCATCTGTTCGAGGATGTGCTGGTTGTGTTGCTCCTGCGCGAGCGACACGCCGGTCCGGAGCAGGTCGTTCGTGCGGCCGACTTTCGCGGCGAGGGTCTCCTGCCGGTTCGCGGCCGACACGCAGGTCTCCAGCGCCGGTGCGAGCCTGCGGTCCATGAACTCGCCTATCGTCGGGACGCCCTCGATGCGGGTCTCGCGCAGCGCCTCGATGCGTGCCTTCACGATCCGGTAGTACGCCTGCGCCGCACTGAAGCGATAGTTCGTACGCAGCGACAGCGCCTCCACCCGCGCGGCGAGGCTGGACAGCCGCGCGAGCAGCGTGGCGTCGGACAGCCGGTGCCCGGGCTGCATCATGCCGGCCGAGAGTTCGGTCAGCTCCTCCTCCATCGCGCCCAGCGTCTGCGCGCTGTCCCGCGCGATCGGCAGCGCCAGCAGCGCCATCATCCGGTATGTCTCGATCTCGCAGAGGCGTTGCACGAGCCGGCCCGTCTGGGTCTCGCGGAGACGGATGTTGCGCAGCAGGAATCGGGAGAATCCGCCCGGCCCCACCTGGAAGTCGGTCCAGACCTCTCCGCCCGTCAGCACCTGACTGCCGACCAGTGGCGGGGCCGGGAAGATCCGCTGGAGGCGGGTACTGCGGAAATCGAGGGCGTCGCCCAGCTCCACCGCGATGTGGCATGCCACCAGCACCGAGCCCGTCAGCATCTCCAGCCAGTCGGCGGGCGCGTGCCGGATCGCGGGCTCCGCGAAGGGGTCCTCCGCGGGGACGCCCGGCTCGATGAACGTGCAGGTGCAGAACTCCGCGTGCCGTTCCCATTTCAACCGCAGGTGACCGAAGTCGTGCACGAAATGCTGGGCGCCTGCGGCTGGCGGCGCGACGCCGAAGCGTGCGCAGTACGCGGCGATGATCTGGTGCGGGCGTTCGCGGTCGTGGCCCACGTGGATGGCCAGATGCGAGACGCGGGCGGGCGCCTCGAGCGACAGGAACGGGCGCGCGTGGACTTCGCTCGCCAGGGCGAGCCGCTGCGGATGATTCAGGGATGTGGCCAGGGTCATGGGCAGCCGGCAGGTGACGAGACGCGGTCGATGGTATCGCAAGGCCCCGAGCACGTGCGCCCAGGCACGCGCGGCGCCGGTATCATCGCCCCATGAACGAGATCTTCGTCCACGACCAGCCGGTGCGCTTCGCGCACTGCGACCCAGCGGGCATCGTCTACTTCCCGCGTTTCTTCGACATGGCCCACTCCGTGAAGGAGGACTGGATCACCCAGGCGCTGGGTGTGCCCATGGCCGTGATGATCCGCGAGCGCCGCGTCGGTACGCCGACCGTCCACATCCGCTGCGACTTCGCGAAGCCGCTGCGTCATGGCGACACCCTGCGCTTCGAACTGCGCGTGGCGCGGATGGGGCGGTCGTCCGTGGACCTCGACTACACGGGTCTGAAGGACGGCGAACTGCATCTGCGCATCCTGCAGACCATCGTGTTCATGGACCTCGACACGGTCACCGCTGTGCCGATTCCCGAGGACCTCCGGCCGAACGTCGAACGCTACCTCGTCTCGCCCTGACGCCGCAGTCGTGTCAGACCCACATCTGCGTCAGACCCACACCTGCAGCACGTAGTCGAAGGCCGCCTGCGCGTTGGTCATGTCGACGCGTTGATGGCGGATGCGCAGGCCGTCCGGGGTGAGTACCAGCGTGTGGAGATAGCGACCCGCGAAATGGCGCGCGTCGTCGCGCCGCAGCTCCATCATGTGGAACCGCGAGCGGACGACCACGACGCCGGCCGCTTCGTCGACGCTCTGGACCGTGACGTTGCCGACGATGTGATTCGTCCCCCAGAGCGGCCGCTGCGACCACGCGTCCGGATGCAGCACGCGCTTCATGCGTACGGTCATCAGGTCGCGGTCCTCCGCGAAGATCGATGGCACGCCGTCCCACGTGGTGTGCTCCGGGCGTGCGGGCATCCAGTAGATGCCGTCCTCCGTGAAGAGGTCGATCCAGTCCTGCCATCGCTTGTCGTCCAGCAGTTCCGCCTGGGCGTACAGGAACTGCTCCACCTCGTGCTGGAGCGCAAGGTGGAGCGAAGGGGTCTGCGTGGTATCTGTCATCGTCATCGTCCTTGCATGCTGCTCAGGAGGCGCGGGTCATGAAGTCGACCCACGCCTTCATCTGGTTGCGCATGGGGGCCTCTGAGGTGCCCATGCCGTCGGCGGTTTCGGTGATGCCGGGGCGCTCGATGTCACGGCCGAAATGGCGATGGAAGCTCACCCAGTCGCCGCCATCCGAGGCGAGACCCTGCTGGCACTTCCAGAAGTTCTCGAGATCGTCCGCGTTGATCAGCGTCGACGGCGAGTTCACGAGGTTGTAGTACGCCAGCGCGCGGCGGTAGATGGGCTCCGGTGCGCCCTTCAGCCGGAAATGCCAGATCTCGGTGAGGGTGCGGTCCACGCCGAGCGGGCGCACGACGCGCAGCTGCTGCAGCGGCGACTGCACCGACAGCCCCGGGTAGATCAGCACGTGATGGATGTCGGTGGAGAGGATCGCCTCCTTGCGCGCCTCACCCACCGCAGCGGCGAGCGCGGCCTCGTACTCGAGCGTGTCGGGGTCTGACGGACGCAGCCCCATGTACCCGGTCAGGATGCAGTGCCCGTGCGGGTAGTTGAGCGTGCGGAAGTTGTCCCACTTGTCGATGGTCACCGTCGAGAACGCGGAGAGCATGTGGTACGAGAGCGGTGCCTTGCCGGTGCGCTTCTCGATCTCCGTTTCCACGTCGCGCGCGGCGCGCCCCGTGGACTGGTGCGTCACTGACGGATGCAGCGCGTCGAGCTGGTTCTCGAGGAAGATCTTCCAGTTCGAGCGCTGGATCACGCGGAAGCAGTGCGGAACGATCTCCACCTCCCCGCCGGGCGCGCGGTCGCACATGTCGTCGAACGCGATCTTCGACTCGCCGAGGAAATCCTCCAGAGAGGGGCCGTCCGCCGCCAGCGACGCGAACACGAAGCCGCGATACGACGCCACGCGCGCCGCCGCCTTCATCCGGCAGTCGGGGTTGTCGCGGTTCCAGTTCGTGCCGGCGTAGCCGGAATCCATCATCGGGATGTTCTTCAGGCTGCCGTCGTGATGGAACGTCCACGCGTGGTAGGAGCAGCGGAAGAACTCGCCGGTGTTGCCCGTGTGGTCGCCGCAGATCATCGCGCCGCGATGCGGGCAGCGGTTGTGCAGCACGCGCACACCGTCTGCAGTCCGAACCATCACCATGGGCTGCCGGCCGATCTGCAGCGTCACGTAGTCGCCGGGGTTCGGCACCTGCGATTCGTGCCCGCAGTAGATCCACACCCGTTCGTGGATGCGCTCCATCTCGAGGGCGAAGATCGCCGGGTCGCTGTAGACCTCGCGACGGACGCGATCGGGTTCGACGTAGGTCGACAGGTCGGGGGAGGGTGGCAGCATGCGTGGCTCCATCGAGGACATCGGATTCAGTGGGTGTTCTGGGTGGCGGGGTCGGCGAGGTTCGCGCGCACCTGTTGCAGCGCCCATCGCAGCACGCCTTCCATGCCCTCTGGAAGGCCTGCCACCGCCGCGCGGTTCAGTGCGTCGATGCGTGGGAAGATCTCGTCGAAGAGGCGCCGGCCCGCCGGCGTCAGGGCCAGACGCACGATGCGAAGATCGCGCTCGTCCGGCAGGCGTGCCACGAGATCGTCCGCGACCATGCGGTCCACCGTTCTGGAGAGGGTGCTGCGCTCGAGCGCCGTCAGTTCGGCCAGCTCGTTCATCGTGCAGCGATCGCGGGCCCGCAGTGATGCGAGGGTGCGCCATGCCGGCACGCGAAGGCCGTGGGGTTCGAGCGCTTCGGCCACCCGCAGGTCGCGAAGTGCCTGAACCTGCGTCACCCAGAAGAACAGGTGGCCGTCGAGATCGAAGCTGGATGTGGACTTGTCCCGCCGACGTGGCATCGGACCGATTCCGGATCTGGGTTGGAAGAGCGTAGAACCTGATGTGTGAAAACGCAAACATATCGTCGCCGTTGCGCCGGAAATTTGCTCGGAAAAGGCGCACAACTTAATGTGCGAACGCACATTGCTGAAGGGCCGGTGGCGCATGCTCCGAGGCGTACCATTCCATGGTCCCGAGGAGACCATCCATGCACCCCCGTCCCCAACTCGAGTGGTACTTCGACCCCATCTCGCCCTTCGCCTATCTGCAATGCGAACGTCTGCCCGAGATCGAGGCCGTCGCCGACGTGCTCCGAATCCCGGTCCTGTTCGCCGGGCTGCTCGGCCACTGGGGGCAGAAGGGGCCGGCCGAAATCGGGCCGAAGCGCCGATTCACCTATCGCTTCGCGATGTGGCGGGCCCAGGCCCTGGGTGTGCCGATGCGTCTGCCGCCCGCGCATCCGTTCGATCCTTTGAAGCTGTTGCGCCTCGCCGTGGCGCTCGAGGGCCGCCCCGATGCGGTCAGCGCCATCTGTCGGTTCGTCTGGGCCGAAGGGCGGTCGACCACGGAGCCCGCCGACTGGGCTGCGCTGTGCGGATCGCTGGGTGTCGCGGACGGGGATGCGCTGGTCACCCGGGACGACGTCAAGGCGGGGCTGCGTGCCGCCACGGAGCGGGCGGTGGCGCTCGGCGTGTTCGGTGTGCCGACGCTCAGGACGCCCGACGGGGAACTCTTCTGGGGCGAGGACGCCACCGACATGGCGCTCGACTACTTGCGCGGCGCGCCTGTCTTTCGCGATGCGCAGATGCTTCGTGCCGACGACATCCCCGTCGGGAAGGCGCGTACTGGCATGGCGCCCGGCGGCGGCTGACCCTCCAGCCCCCCCGCGGGCTGCCGTTACAAGGGGCTGTCCCCTTCGACCGGTCCGCGATGCTGTCCCTCCGTCGTCCTTTCATCTGGCTGTCCGTCGCAACGCTCCTCGCGGGTTGCGACGACTTCCAAGCGGACTCCACCCGCCGCGAGATCTACAAGCTTGCGTTCCGGACCGCGCAGTTCCAGGAGGCGCTGGAGCGCTGCGAGGCCGATCCGAAGGTGCTCGCGAAGCACGACAAGGCATGGCGCGAGATCTTCGAGGCGGCCGTGCCGTGGCTCGAGATGGAGCGCGCCGACATCACCGCGCGGCAGGAGGCGGGACGCCAGGGCCTCTCCGACGATGCCGAACTCGCATGCGAGATCGTCCTGAAGGCGACCAAGATTTCCTTCGCCGCCGCCGACCGTTGGGCCACCCGGATCGCCGACGAGGAGTACTGCGGGATCATGGACTGCGAGTGATCCCGCGATAGGTCAGCGCAGGTTCACGACCTCGGCACCTTCAGGATGCGCGCGCCTGCGCAGCGGATCGCGGATCTTCGCGCGCACTTCCCGCAACACCTTCTCGGTGCGCTCCCAGTCGAGGCATGCGTCGGTGACCGAGACGCCGTAGCGCAGTTGCGAGAGATCCGCCGGAATCGACTGACTGCCGAAGCCGATGTTGCTCTCGATCATCACGCCCACGATCGACTGGTTGCCGTCGGCAATCTGCGCCGCGATGTCGTGCATCACGAGCGGCTGCAGCGCCGCGTCCTTGTTCGAGTTCGCGTGGCTCGCGTCGACGATGATGTTGCCAGGCAACTGACTCTTCGCGAGCGCCTGCTCGACGAGCGCGATGGTCACGGAGTCGTAGTTCGGACCCTTCGATCCACCGCGGAGCACGATGTGCCCGTAGCGGTTGCCGCCGGTGCGGATGATCGCGACGGCACCCTCCGAATTGATGCCGAGGAAGCTGTGGGGCCGCGAGACGGAAAGAAGCGCGTTGATCGCGACCTGCAGTCCGCCGTCGGTGCCGTTCTTGAATCCCACGGGGGTCGACAGGCCGCTCGCCATCTCGCGGTGCGTCTGGGATTCCGTCGTGCGGGCGCCGATCGCGCTCCAGCTCACGAGGTCGCCCAGGTACTGCGGGCTGATGGGGTCGAGCGCCTCGGTGCCGGTGGGAAGACCCAGTTCGTTGATGTCGAGCAACACCTTCCGCGCGAGCTGGAGGCCGTGCTCGATGTCGAACGAGTCATTCATGTGCGGGTCGTTGATGAGCCCCTTCCAACCAGTGGTGGTGCGGGGCTTCTCGAAGTAGACGCGCATCACGAGATACAGCGAATCGCTCAGCTCGTCCGCGAGCGCCTTCAGGCGGCGTGCGTAGTCGATGGCTGCCACGGGGTCGTGGATGGAGCAGGGACCCACCACCACCAGCAGCCGGTGATCCGTGCGATCGAGGATGCGTTCGACCGTGCCACGGCCCTCGACGACGGTCTGACTGGCGCGCTCCGTCAGCGGTATGCGGCGCCGGATCTCTTCCGGGGTCGCGAGGACATCCTGCGCGACGACGTTGGTGTTCTGGATCTGATGTTCCTGCATGACGGCATCCCCGAGTCGAAAGCGGCCGCCAGCACTGGCGGCCGAGAGGTCGGATTCTACGGGAGGCAGCAGATGCGGCGTAGCCGTCGGCAGAGAGACAACCTCAATGACAGCGGGCGCACGCCGATATGCCTCCCGATGCGCGCCGACACAGCTGACATGAAACGACTCCTCCTGCTCTGCCCCCTGCTCATGCCGATGGCCGCTCCCGCAGCCGACTGGATCACGATCACGCGCCTTCCCGACGTGACGATCGAGTTCGACAAGGGCAGCGCTGTCCGCGATGGCGAGGTGGCCCGCGGGTGGGATCGTGCCACCCACGCGATGGAGCAAGGCGGCCCCGGCAGTGGCGACGTCGCTTTTCACATCGCCAAGACCCTCGTTCGATATGACTGCGTCCGGCGGACCGTCGTCCCGCTCTTGCGGGTCTTCGCCCGCGCCGATGGCGTCGAGATCCAGCGTTCGTACCTGGAAGGCGCCGAACTTCCGCAGCCGGTGGTGCCGGACACTCCGCGCGAGGGCATGCTTGCGATCGCCTGCAAGGCGCGCGGTGCCGCGCCAGCGCAGACGGCGCCGATCAAGACGAGTGTGATGGCAGCCGACGGCGTCGCGCAGCCGCCCGAGGTCGCCAAGCCGAAGTCGGACAAGCCGGCGGCCAAGCCCGCGCCCAAGGCGGAGGGCGACGCCGCCAAGAAGCCCGAAGAGCCGACCAAGACCGACGCTCCCAAGACCGATGCCACGAAGGCTGCTCCCGCGAAAGCGCCAGCCAAGCCTCCCGCGCCGGCCGCGGATGCCAAGGCCAAGCCTGCCGCGGAGAAGGCTGCCGTCGCGCCGAAGCCGGATGCGCAAGGAAAGCCCACCGAAGCGGCCAAGCCCGACGCGCGCGCCAAGGCCGACAAACCCGCCACGAAACCGGATGTCGAGAAGGACGCTGCCGACAAGGCCGAGAAAGGCGACAAGGCTGCGCAGCCGACGCGCTGGAGCTACGCAGGGCCTACCGGGGCGGTCAACTGGCACAAGCTCTCGCCCGACTACGCTCTGTGCGGGCACGGCCAGCGGCAGTCCCCCATCGACATCAAGGATGGCATCCGCGTCACGCTGGACGGCATCAAGTTCGACTACAAGCCGTCGGCGCTGAGGGTGCTCAACAACGGCCACACGATCCAGGTGGCCTACGATCCGGGCAGTTCGATCACCGTCGGCGGCACGACGTTCGAACTCATCAACTTCCACTTCCACCGGCCCGCGGAGGAGCGGGTCAACGGACGCCCCTTCGACATGGTGGCGCACCTCGTGCACAAGTCGAAGGAAGGGGCGATCGCCGAGGTGGCAGTGCTCATGATGGCGGGTGACGAGAACCCCTTCATCAAGAACCTCTGGAACCATCTGCCGCTCGATGTCGGCATGGAAGAGGCGCCCGCCGGCGTCACGATCGACGCGATGCAGTTGCTGCCGAAGATCCGTGGGTACTTCACGTACATGGGATCCATGACGACGCCGCCGTGCTCGGAGGGCGTCCGGTGGATCGTGATGCGTACCCCGGTGCAGGTATCCCGCGCGCAGGTGAACGTCTTCGGTCGGTTGTACGAGAACAACGCCCGGCCCATCCAGCCGGCCCACGCCCGCCTGGTGAAGGAAGTCCACTGAGCGTCCGCCGGACGGGACAGCGGGGTGGCTGCGCAGCCACCCCGGGAATTGACTACTTCACCTTCGAGTAGCTCGTAGGCTGCAGGAAGTAGTTGGTGATCTTCGCGACGATCGGGCCGTTCTTCTCGGTCTCGGCGCGCTTCTCGATCCACTCGGGATCGGCCATGAATCCGCCCCACACGCGCTCGCGTTCCGCCATGTCCTTCCATTCGAGAAGGTAGTAGAGGTCCACGTTCGAATCGCCCACGAGCACGGTCCAGAAGCCGGCCTGGCGGATGCCGTGCCGCTCCCAGATCTTCAGCGTGATGGTTTCGAAGCGGCGGTTGAGTTCGGGCAGCTTGCCGGGCAGGCAATGGTAGATGCGCAGTTCGTGGATCATGCGAAGAGGTTCCTGGAAGTGGTGGTTCAGAGCGGGTGGTGGTTCAGAGGGCGCGCACGGCGAAGTGGCGCAAGGGCTCGGCAGGTTTGCCGAGGGTGTTGCGCAGCGGCCGGCCGAAGCCGTCCGCCGAGATCTCGAAGACGTCGCCCGGCGATGTCTTCACGTTCTGCGTGAAGCTGCCGGTGGCTGCGCCGAAGTAATGCACATGGACGTCACCGGGTGTGCGGAACTGGCGATAGCGGAAATGATGGTGCTCGAGGTTCGCGACCGAGTGACACATGTTGTCCTCGCCCGACAGCCATTCGGAGGACCAGATCACCTCGCCATCGCGCACCAGTCGCGCCTGTCCGCGGACCGACGCTGGTAGCGGCCCCGTGCGCAGTTCCGGGCCGAAGCTGCTCTCGCGCAACTTCGAGTGCGCGAGGTAGAGGTAGTTGCGGCGCTCGGTGACGTGGTCGGAGTACTCGTTGCCGAGCGCGAAACCAAGGCGCACCGGCGAGCCGTCGTCCGCGATCACGTAGAGGCCCGCGACCTCCACTTCCTCGCCGCCGTCGGCCGCGAAGGCCGGCAACTCCAGGGCGCCGCCCGGCGGCACGACCCAGCGGCCGTCGCCCTTGTAGAACCACTCGGGTGCGGTTCCGATCTCGCCGGTTGCCGGCTTCCCGCCTTCGATTCCCCACTTGAACATCTTCATGGAGTCGGTGAGCGCGTCGTCCGACTGCTGCAGCTTCGCGTGCATCGAATCGCGCGCGGCAGCGCTGCCGAGGTGGGAGAGTCCCGTGCCCGTCACGAGGCAGCGTGCGGGATCGGGATGATCCAGCGGCGGCAGCAGGCGATGCTCCGCGACGATGGCGTCGTAGTCCTCGCGGCGCCCGGAGGCGCGGGCCGCCGCGATCGCTTCGAGTGAGCGCCCGGAACGCAGCGCTTCGAGTGCGAGCCGGTAGACGCGGTCGATGCCGTCGAGCGGCTCGATGGCGTCGTCGTCGGTGACCCGCCCCACGTGTCGTTGGCCATCCCGGCCGGCGTATTGAACGAGCCTCACGATCCTCCCCCCGGGCGCTGTGCCGCGCCATTGTTCCGGAGGGTCGAGGATCCCCCGAAGGCGCGCGACCGGTCAAGCAACGTCACCTTCACCTCCTGTACTCTCGCGGCGATCGGCGACGACACGCCCGAAGACACGAGGAGAAAGCGCATGCAGGTCACGGCCAACGGCATCCAGATCGAGTACAGCGTCGCGGGCGCAGGCCCGTGGCTCGTCCTGAGTCATTCGCTCGCGTGCGCAGGCGCCATGTGGGCGCCGCAGGTGGCGGCGCTGCGGGATCGGTTTCGCGTGCTCGCGTTCGACACCCGCGGACACGGTGGCACCGAGGTGACGGACGGTGCGTACACGCTCGACCTCCTGGCCGACGATCTCGAGGAGATGCTGACCGCGCTCGGCATCGGTCGCTGTCACTACATGGGCCTGTCGATGGGCGGCATGATCGGGATGACCCACGCGTTGCGACATCCCGGGCGCTTCGAGAGTCTGTCTCTGTGCGACACCACCAGCCGCATCGGACCGGAGGCGCGCCCGATCTGGTCGCAGCGCATCGCAACCGTCGAGGCGCAGGGCATGGCACCGATCGTGGAGCCGACGCTCGCGCGGTGGTTCACGCCGGCGTTCCACCGGACGCATCCCGACGTCCTCGCGAGTGTCGGTGCCATGATCCGCGCGACGCCCCCCGCCGGCTACGCGGGGTGCTGCCACGCGATCCAGGCGCTCGACCTCACCGACCGACTCGGCGGCATCGATGTGCCGACGCTCGTGGTCGTCGGTGATCAGGATGTCGGGACACCCGTTGAGGCATCGCGCGCGATCCATCAGGCGATCCCCGGTGCGCAGTTGGCGGTGATTCCGTCGGCGTCGCATCTCTCGAATCTGGAGCAGCCCGAGACCTTCAATCATCTCGTCGCCACATTCCTCAGGCGCCTTCCGCGGGTTTGATGCCTGGCGCAGCGCGCGCATCGCCACGCGCTCGGGTGGTGGTGGCGTGCCCCCCCATTTCCAGGCCGTTCCCGCCTCGCCCCGGTGCCATAATCGGCGCCCTGTTTCGTCTGGAGTGTTCCGATGTTCCCTTGTGGTCTTCCGGGCTGGCGCATGTTCGTCGGCGTCGTTTTCGTCGCGATGTCCCTTGGTGCTCACGCACACAGCGATTCGGATCACGACGATGCCGGTGACGTCGGCTTCTTCGACTGCGAGCATCTGCCCGCCGGGGCGCTGACGTCGCTCCCGTCCCCGCTCGACGGCTGGGCGAAGCTCGAATGCACGGCCGCCGGCCAGAAGCTCGTCGCGAAGCTGCCGTGGCGATGGCGGTTTCCCGCGAGCTGGCTCAACCGGCCGGAACTGCCGGCCTGGGCGCCGGCCGCATCGTTCACGCTCCCCGGACCGAAGCACTTCGTGAAGTTGGAGATCGTCGAACTCGACGCACAGGGCATCGACGCCGGGCACGAGAAGCTGATGCGCGAGTCCGCAACGTATCGCTTCCACGTCGAGACACGCCCGATCGCCATGCATCGGATGACGATGCAGAACAGTCTCGGTCACACCATGGATGTCTACTTTCCGACCGTCTCGGACGACCTCCGCTGGGCCATTCCCTGTGTGCCCGACTGTCGTCCCGAGTACGCCTTCCTCATCGAGCGCGCACCGCGCTGACCCGGAGTCCCCATGCAACTTTCGGCTGACCGAATTCTCCCCGACGACAGCGACGACGCCCTCCTGCTGGGCCGCGCCTGGGTGCCGGGGCCACTCGCCGGACCGAGCCCCATAGTGGTCCGCAAAGGGCAGGTGCTGGACGTCTCGCACATCGCACCGACCACTTCCGATCTGCTCGCCGCGGACGAACTCGTGCCGCGCCTGCTGCGCGCGCTCGACGATGGCCGCACCCGGCCGCTGGGCGACGTCGCGTCGCTCATCGCCAATAGCCACGCCGATCGACGCGATCCGAATCGTCCTTACCTGCTCGCGCCCTGCGATCTGCAGGCGGTGCGCGCCTGCGGCGTGACGTTCGTCGCGAGCATGCTGGAGCGCGTGATCGAGGAACACGCGAAGGGCGATGCCGCGCAGGCCGACGAGATCCGTGCCACGCTCGGACGCGAGATCGGCGCCTCGCTCTCGAGCGTGAAGCCCGGCTCCGCGGGTGCACAGCGCGTGAAGGCGCTGCTCGTCGAGCGCGGACTCTGGTCGCAGTACCTCGAGGTGGGCATCGGACCGGACGCCGAGGTGTTCAACAAGGCCCAGCCGTTGTCGGCGGTGGGGCTGGGGGCCGAGGTTGGGATCCTCGAAGCATCGTCGTGGAACAACCCCGAGCCGGAACTCGTACTCGCGGTGAACCCCCGCGGCGAGGTCGTCGGTGCGGCGCTCGGCAACGACGTGAACCTCCGCGACTTCGAGGGCCGCAGCGCGCTGCTGCTCGGCCGCGCGAAGGACAACAATGCGAGCTGTGCGATCGGCCCGTTCATCCGGCTGCTCGACGAGCGTTTCGGCGTCCAGGATCTTCGACGCATCGAGATCGAGACACGGGTCGACGGGCCGGAAGGCTTCACCGTCGAGGGGCGTTATGCGCTCACGCAGATCAGTCGGGATCCGCTGGAGCTCGTCCGGCACGCGATGGGCACGCACCATCAGTATCCGGACGGGATGATGCTGTTTCTCGGGACGGCTTTCGCGCCCACGCAGGACCGCGAGGCGCCGGGGCGCGGCTTCACGCACCGGCTGGGTGACGTCGTGTCGATCCGCGCGAACCCGCTCGGTACCCTGGTGAATCGCGTGAACCACTGCCATCGCATCCCGCCGTGGACCTTCGGCGTGACGGCGCTGATGCGCAATCTCTCGGAGCGCGGCCTCATCTGACGCGCGGCGGGGTCCGCCACGGGCCCCGCTCCACGCTCGATTCTCTCGTCACACGACCCTCGATCCAGGAGCTTCCTTGGACGCCTCACGTCCTCCGGATGATCTCGCGGCCACCGCCGAGCCTCGCGCGGGCGCCCCGGTGTGGCGGCCGATCGTCGGCCCGGCTGCGCCGCGTGACCTCTGCACCGACTGCGGCATCTCGCGCACCGACGACGCCAAGCGCTGCGGCCGCGCGTGCCAGTTCATCAAGCCCGACCACGCTGGCCTGGAGGCGCGGGTGCATGGTCGCAGCCGTGACCTCTCGAAGCCCGACGAGGTCCATTTCGGACCGTTCCGCCAGATGCTGCGTGCGGGCCTCGCGAACCCGCTGCCCGGCGCGCAGTGGACGGGCATCACCACGCGCATCGCGGAGCGCCTGCTGGAGACCGGTGCGGTGGATGCCGTCCTCGCGATGGCGCCTGATCCGGAGGACCGCTGGCGGCCCGTGCCGGTGCTTGTGACTTCCGCGGCGGGTATGGCGCAGTGCCGCGGCATGCGCATGGGCTACGCGCCGTTGCTTGCGTTGCTCGAGCCGGCGCGCGCGAAGGGCTACAAGCGCCTCGCGGTGGTGGGGATTCCGTGTCAGGTCTACGCGTTGCGCGCGCTCGAAGCGGAGCTGGGGTTCGAGCGGCTGTACGTGATCGGCACGCCGTGCTCGGACAACACCACCACCGAGAACTTCCACCGGTTCCTCGAACTGCTCGCGGCGGATCCCGACACGATCACCTACCTCGAATTCCGCGCCGACTATCACGTGGAGTTGCGTTTCACGGATGGACGCGTCAAGGCGATCCCGTTCCTGCAGCTTCCGCTCTCGCAACTGCCGAACGATTTCTTTCCGCTGACCTGCAGGACGTGCGTCGACTACACCAACGTGCTCGCCGACATCACCGTCGGCTACATGGGTGGGCAGGGCGAGCAGTGGCTGCTCGTGCGCAACGCCCGTGGCGAGGAACTCCTCGGATTGCTGGGCGACGAGATTCGCACGTCGATGCCCGGGAGCGCCGGCAACCGCCGCGCGCCCGTGAAGGGGTTCCTCGGCAACATCCAGCGCGCGGCCGGGGGGCTGCCGCTGCGCCGGATGCCGGAATGGCTGCGCCCGATCGTCGGCTGGCTCATGCCGCGCATCGGGCCCCGGGGCATCGAGTTCGCGCGTGCGCGGGTGGAGATGAAGGCGCTGGAGACCGTCGTGCACCTTCGACGGGAACGCCCGCGTCTCCTGAAGCACATGATGCCGAAGCATCTGTGGTCGCTGGTACGGCCCTACGGGCTGGAACCCACGGACGACGAGCAATCCTGAGCCCGCAGGGCTCGGTTCAGAGCGCGTCGAAGTCCTTTGCGATGCGAGCGCGCAGGGCAGCATCCGGCATGCGACCCGTGCCGGCCAGCATGTTCTGCACGGTGTGCGTGGCCTTGCTCGACGCGGGAATCGCGCAGTTCACGGCCGGGTGGGACACGATCCATTTCAGGAACACCTGCGCCCAGCTCGCGCAGTCGATATCCGCCGCCCAGCCTGGCAAGGTCTTGCCCTTCACGCGCGAGAAGAGAGCGCCCTGTGCGAAGGGCCGGTTGGCGATCACCGCCACACCAAGTTCGGCGGCGAGCGGCAGCATCCGCTCGGCCGCTGCAGGCTCGGCCAGCGAGTAGTTGAGCTGCACGAAGTCCCAGCGCCGGGCACGCATCACCTTTTCGAGTTCGCCGTACGCGCCTTCGTGGTAGTGCGTGATGCCCGTGTAGCGGATGCGCCCATCGGCCTTCCAGCGGTCGAGCGTCTCGGCGTGCGTGCGCCAGTCCTGGAGGTTGTGCACCTGCATGAGGTCCATCCGGTCGGTGCGCATCCGACGGAACGACTCCTCCATCTGCCGGATGCCACTCTCGCGGCCGGTGGTCCAGACCTTCGTCGCGAGGAACACCTTGGATCGCGCCGACAGCGTCGCGACCAGGTCGCCTGCAACGCTCTCCGCCCGGCCGTACATCGGGGAGCTGTCGATGAGGGTGCCGCCTTGGTCGGTGAGGGCGCGCACGACGTCGAGCAGTGGGGCCTGCTCAGCCGCGCCGCTGCCGACGTCCAGCGCCTGATAGGTACCGAGTCCGATCACGGGCAACTGCTCGCCGGACGACGGGATTCTCCGCCGCAACACCTGTGGTGTCGCGGCCTCGGCGCTGCGCGCCTGCTCAGTCATCGCCGCGAGCGGCAGCAGCCCCATGGCGGCCGTCCAGCGGCGGCGCGCCCGGTCTGGCATCGGTTCGGTCTGCGGGTTGCGTCGGGTCATGCTGTTCCTCCTCGTGAATCGGGATGGTCGGGTGTCGGGCGAGACGCCAGCCGGTTGCGGCGCCGAGAAGGGCGACGGGCACGGCCGCGAGTGCCAGCGGCGCACCGACGACGGCCATGACTCTCGCGGCTTCCACCAGCCAGCTGCTTGCGGCATCGGCGCCGCGCACCACGACCGTGTCGAGAAAATTCTTTGCCTTGTACTTCACGTTCCGCGGCAGCACGGTGAAGACCATCTCCCGGGCCGGACGTGCGATCGCGTACTCCCCGGCCCGCCGCACCACGCCGACCACGACGAGCACCGTGAGCGTAGGGGCCATGCCGAGTGCGCTGAAACCGATCGCGGACAGCATCGGCAACAGCGCCAGGGCGACGGCGAGCCCGAATCGTCGCACGAGTGCGCTGGTGCCGACGGCCTGGGTGATGACCGTGAGGATGTTCACCACGAGATCGATCCGTGCGAAGAAGCTGGTGCGTGCCTCTGCTGTGGCAAAGGCTGCGGCTGCCAGCCGGGTCTGTTCGAAGTAGAGCACCGTGCCGAGCAGTGCGTGCAGCACAAGGTAGACGCAGAAGAGCCTGAGCACGGGGGAGCGCGCGATCAGCGCCAGGCCCTCCCAGGCACTGCCGCCGACCGCCGGTGCGTCGGACGCCACCCGCGCTGTGGCCGTGCCGGGGATCTCGACGCGGGTGAGGCGGATCGCACAGCCGACGGCGCCGATCAGCAATGCCATGGAGACGAGCGGCAGGCGCGCCACGCCGAGGGGCTCCGCGAGGAATGCCGTCAGGCTGGGTCCGACGATGGCGCCGAGACTGCCGCCCACCGAGATCGGGCCGAAGAGTCGCTCGGCGGCATCGAGTCCGAAGCGGTCGGTCAGGAGGCTCCAGAACACCGATACGGCGAACACGTTGAAGATGCTGATCCACACGAAGAACACCGCGGACCCCGCCAACCCGAAGCCGGAGTCTTGCATCGCAACATTGAAGAGCGCGAGCTGAATGGCGAAGAAACCGAAGACGCCGGGCACCAGCCTCGCAGGTCGGATCCGAGCCGCACACCATCCGAAGAGTGGTGCAGCGCACAGCATTCCGATGAACGTGGCGGAGAACAGCATGCCGAGTCGCGAGGTGCCGACCCGCACGGCCATCTCGTCGCGCAGCGGTCGCAGGACATAGTACGCAGCGAGCAGCAGGAAGAACGTGGCCGAGGCCCATGCGGCAGCGCGCCGATCGCTCGCTGCAGTGCGAAAAAATGAGTGGGAGAGGGCTTTCAATGGGGGACTTTCGGGACTTCTATGGAGGACTTGGAAGACCCTTCGACGAGGACTTCAAAAATGCTTGCGTACTCCATATGGGCGGGTATCATTTGCGCGTGTTTTGGGGTCAGGTAGTCGGCGGTACGGGAGTGCCAAGCACGGTCTTGCCACCCAAACATGAGCGCGGGTGGCAGCCCGAGAAAAAGACACAGGAGATACTAATGGCAACCGGTACCGTGAAGTGGTTCAACGATTCGAAGGGGTTCGGTTTCATCACCCCGGATGACAAGAGCGAAGACGTGTTTGCGCACTTCTCCGCCATCAAGATGAACGGTTTCAAGACCCTGAAGGAAGGTCAGCGCGTCAGCTTCGAGGTGACGAGCGGCCCGAAGGGCAAGCAGGCTTCCAACATTCAGTCACTTTGATTTCGAGGGCTGCCAGCAGCGCCTGACAAAACCCGCCTCGGCGGGTTTTTTTGTAAGTGTTGCCGCCTCGGCGGGTTTTTTTGTAAGTGTTCCCGCCCCGGCGGGTTTTTTTGTGTCCACCGTGTTGCTCCATGGTGTTGGCGTGCATCGTTGCCGCCCCATTGCCCACCGTGATGCGAGGAGACCGTCGCAATCGGCGCTCTCCCCACAGGGTGTACCGATGTCTCGATGCGTCCTGACGCAGCCTCGTTGATCTTGGCAGGTTGCCCTGCGCCATCCAGATGCGCGACACTAAGTCATGAACAAAAATCGAACTATGAACGACGTTCACAGCGCGTATCGACGGCTGCGCTCCAGTGGCGTCCGGAGACCTGCGTGTCGCTGACCCTGGATGACGTCCGAGCGGCGGCACGAGTGATCGAGGGTCAGGTCGTCGTCACGCCTTGCCTGAAGTCGCGCACGCTGTCGGCCATCGTCGGCGCCGAGGTGTGGTTGAAGTTCGAGAACCACCAGTTCACGGCGTCGTTCAAGGAGCGCGGGGCCCTCGTGAAACTGGCTTCCCTCGATGCGGTACAGCGGGCCGCCGGCGTCATAGCGGTCTCCGCAGGCAATCACGCGCAGGGGGTTGCCTTCCACGCCAACCGGCTCGGGATTCCGGCAGTGATCGTGATGCCGCGCCACACGCCGCACGTGAAGGTGGAACACACGCGGGTCCATGGCGCAGAAGTGATCCTGGTCGGGGACGATTTCGACGAGGCCAAGGCCCATGCGCTGCGGATTGCCGACGAGCGCAGGCTGACGCTGGTGCATCCGTACGACGATCCCCTCGTGATGGCGGGGCAGGGCACCATCGCACTGGAGATGCTGGCGGCGGCGCCCGAACTCGACACACTCGTCGTTCCCATCGGAGGGGGCGGCATGATCTCGGGTATCGCCACGGCGGCGAAGGCGCTGCGGCCCGGTATCGAGATCATCGGCGCCGAAGCCGAGCGTTTCCCGTCGATGCGCTGTGCCCTCGACGGCAGCACGCCGGTGTTCGGTCCCAGCACGCTGGCCGAGGGGATCGCCGTGAAGGTCCCCGGTGTCCTGACGCTCGAGGTCGTCCGTCGCCTCGTCTCGGACGTCCTCCTCGTGGGGGAAGGCGATATCGAACGCGCCATCCTGCTGCTCCTGGAGATCGAGAAGACCGTGGCCGAAGGCGCGGGTGCCGTCGGGCTGGCAACGCTCATGCGGCATCGCGAGCGCTTCGCCGGGCGGCGCGTGGGCATCGTGATCTGTGGTGGCAACATCGATCCGCTGACGCTGGCGGACGTCATTCAGCGCGGCATGGTCCGGACCGGACGCCTTGCGCGGCTCACGGTGCGGCTTCGCGATCTGCCGGGCTCGCTGGCGCGCGTGACCGCCGCCATCGGTGAGGCGAATGCGAACATCGAGGAGGTACATCACCAGCGGGCCTTCACGAATCTGCCACTGCAGGACGCGGAAGTGCAGTTCGTGCTCGAGACACGCGGGTTCGAGCATGCCCGGCAGGTCGCGGCGACGATCGAGGCTGCGGGGTTCCCGGTCGTCCTCGAAAGTGGAGGCCAGCCGGACGCGCCCTGATCCACCGTGATGGGTAACCGGGCCTCAAGGCCGGACCTGCGCTGCCGACAAATGCGCGTGACGAATCCGCCGTCCCTTGGCAGATCCGCATCCGGTCTCAGGAGGCCCCAACACGATGTCCACCGAAGAATTGCGCGGCCGGGCGGCCCGCATGAGCGCCGCCACCACCCAGGTCGAGCGCGAGCTATCCGCCCACCGACCGATCGTCACCAAGACCGATCTCAAGGGCAAGATCACCTACGCCAACCCCGCATTCGTCGAGATCAGCGGCTTCACGCACGATGAATTGATCGGTCAGCCCCACAACGTCGTCCGCCATCCCGACATGCCGCGGGAGGCGTTCGCCGATCTCTGGAATACGGTCCGGGCCGGCGTGCCGTGGCGAGGGCGCGTGAAGAATCGCGCCAAGAACGGAGACTATTACTGGGTCGACGCCTACGTCTCGCCACTCACCGAGAGCGGTCGGCACACGGGCTACATGTCGGTGAGGACACGCCCCTCGCAGTCGCAGAAGGACGAAGCCGAGCGGCATTACGCCGAGGTCCGCGCCGGGCGCGCCAAATTCCCTCCCACACCGATCCGGGCGGGCCGCTCCCTCGGCGTCAAGATGGGAGCCTTCTTCGCCTTGTTCGCAGGCACGAACGTCGCAGCGACTTTCCTGCCTTCGCCATGGAGTTGGATCGCCGGCGCGGCCGGTGTGCTCGCCGCCGCGGGCGGCTACTTCTGGTTACGTCACGAGATCGCCTCACCGCTCGCCGACATCCGGGCGGCCCTGGTACGTCTCTCGGAGGGCGACTTCCGCGCAGACGTCGCCATGACGGGCAGCGCGGAGTTCGCCGAGGTGCTGGCCGGGCTGCAGACGATGCAGGTGAATCTCCGCGCGATCATGAGCGACGTCGTCGCTGCGTCCGTGTCGGTGCAGGCCGATGCGGCCCGACTGCAGGCCAGTGCTGCCGAACTGCTGGATCGATCGAATCACCAGGCCGACGGGATCAACGGTGTCGCGAGCGCCCTCGAGGAGTTGACGACCTCCATGTCCGAGATCTCGGAGGCCACCGGCCGCAGCTCCCAGCACGCCCAGACCACCATCGAGGTGGTCGACCAAGGCGTGTCCAACATCGCGAAATCCGCGGCAGCCACCGAAGAGGTCGTGGGTGTGGTCGATGCGGCACGAACCCGAATCGAGAGCCTGGGTGCCGCGGTCGAGAAGATCTCCTCCGTGACCCGCACCATCCAGGAGATCGCGGATCAGACCAACCTGCTCGCGCTCAACGCCGCCATCGAGGCGGCGCGTGCGGGCGAGCAGGGTCGCGGTTTCGCGGTCGTGGCCGACGAAGTCAGACAACTCGCCGAGCGCACCCGCGCCAGCACCGTCGACATCGCTGCCACGGTGCGCGAGGTGCAGGCCGGTACTGCGGACGCGACCCGGACGATGGACGCTGCCGTGCAGGAGGTGCACCGCGGGACCGACCTCATCCGCGCCTCGAGCGACAGCCTCGGGTCGATCACCGAGGCGAGCCGCGGCGTGGCCTCCTCGGCGCGCGATATCGCGGCCATGCTCCAGCAACAGTCCCAGGCCTCGCAGGAGGTTGCCACGAGCATGGAGCGCATGAATGCGATGAACGAGAACAACGTCCAGAGCATCCGGGACGTCGCGTCGGCCTCCACCGAACTGGCCGCGACGTCGCAGGCCCTGCATCGTCTTGTGGAGCATTTCGCGGCACGGATGTAGGGGTTCCGCGCGCCGGGGCGCCGGCGCGCGGACGCTCCCCGGCAGCCTGGCGCCGGGGGGTTGGTCAGCCGGCGTCGAGGCTCTGTCGGCCGCTCCATTCCATTCCGGCAGCCAGAGCGATCGGCTGGGCGACCGCTGCGGCTTCCACGCACAACATGCGGCGGAACCCATCGGGCGGCATGTCGGTGAGCGCGGCGCACTTCTCTTCCCACGGGTTCCACACCACGACGTCCGGGAATCCTTCCCGACTGATCGTCAGCACACCGGCGCCGGTGACGAGGCGCTGCGCCTCCGCCGGCTTCTCGTAGATGCGGTCGACCTCGGCCGCCACCCGAAGCACTTCGTCGCGGTCTTCGCGCCGCCGATGGCGATCCGTCTGATCGCGGTATCGGGCATCGCAGAGGCCTTCGAGCGTGGCCAGCTCCACGTCCGGCACCCGGCAATACGTGTGCAATGCCGCCGTGAAGTCGAAAGTGCCGGTGCCGGTGTTCTCGACGGAAAGCTCCACGTCGATGCGGCCCCCCTCCAGCAGAACCGTCAGCTCCGCCGCGAATCCGAATGGCCAGACCCGGTGCGTTTCCGGGGTGTCGGTGAGTCGCCAGGTTGCCCGCACGAAATCCCCGCCGTCGTGGGTCTCCGCCTGCACCCAGTCCATCACCCTCCCGAAGCCGTGGCGCGGAAGCGGACCCTCGGGGCCGAACTGCGGAAAGATCACGGGGATGCCGCCCCGGATCGGTCGCCCGTTGCCGTACGGCGAGCGGTCGCTCAGGTACAGCCGTTCACCGCCGCGGGCCGGTTGCCACGACGCGACGTGGGCGCCGTAGTCCGTGACGATTGCAGTGGCACCGTCGCGGCCTGTGAGACGCAGCGCGGGAAGGCCGTGGAAGTCGATTCGTTCGAAGGGCGTGTTCATGGGGCGTAGTGTAGCGAGCGGCCAGGTGTGTGAAGCTTCGAAATTGGTGTTTCTGGACGGCGCCGGTCGATGCAGGCTCGCCAATCGGATCGTCCGACGTGGTCCACCTTCAGAGCAACAGGGAAAGATGGCTTGTTTCGCAGCTCGGGGTTGTTCGTCCGTTTTCACGCGCCCGCGACGAAGACGCAGTGAGATCACCCACCGTGCTGTTCCGGTGACGGATGCAGCGCGTCCTGCCAGGTTCGCCGCATGACCGACGCAGGCCGTCTCCGTCTCCTGCTCGTCCTCGGCATGCTGACCGCGTTCGGTCCGATGTCGATCGACATGTATCTCCCCGCGCTTCCCGCGCTCGCCCGGAACCTCGAGTCCGATGCCGCGGGCGTGCAGCTCACGCTCTCCTCGTTCTTCATCGGGCTCTCGCTCGGTCAGCTCGCATATGGCCCGCTCGCCGACCGCATCGGCCGTCGTCCTCCGCTGATCGCCGGTATCGCCCTCTTCGTGGTGGCAAGCGCGGGATGCGCCATGGCGAGCACCCTTGATTCCCTGATCGCATGGCGTGCGCTGCAGGCGGCCGGCGCCTGTGCTGGCATGGTGATCTCCCGCGCCGTGGTCCGCGACAGGCATGCGCCCGAGGAGGCCGTGCGCGTGCTGTCCCTGCTCATGCTGGTCATGGGTCTCGCCCCGATCCTTGCGCCGCTCGCGGGCGGCTGGGTGCTGGAGCGTGCCGGGTGGCGCGCCATCTTCTGGGTCCTCGTGGCGTTCGGACTCGCCTGTCTGGCGGCCGTGCTGGCCTGGCTCCCGGAGACGCGACCCGCCATGCCCGCGCGGGGCGCCCAGGACGCGTCTCGGGTGGCTTGGTACCGACTCCTCGCGGATCGCCGATTCCTCCGGCCGGCGCTGGGCGGCGCACTCGCGCAGGCCGGGATGTTCGCCTACATCTCGGCGTCCCCGTTCGTGTTCATCGAGGTCTATGGCGTGCCTGCAGGGGCCTACGGCTGGCTCTTCGGCAGCAACGCGCTCGGGCTGATCGCCGCGTCGCAGTGGAATCGCCGTCTGCTCTCCAGGGGAACGATGGAACCGGTCCTGAGACGCGCCCACGCAGTCAACGCCCTCTGCGGCGTGATGCTGGTGGCAGTCGCAGCGAGCGGGGTCGGAGGGCTCCCGCTGCTGATGGTGCCGCTCTTCGGCTACATCGCCTCGCTGGGACTCACCTTCCCGAACTCTGCGGCCGCCTCGATGGCATCGTTCCCCCGGCAGGCCGCGACGGCGTCGTCGCTCTTCGGCACGATCCAGTTTGCGCTCGCCGCCATCGCCGGCACGCTCGCGGGCCGTCTCCACGACGGCACGGCCCTGCCCATGGCGGTGGTCGTCGCGGCGTGTGGATTGTCGGCAGTCGCCGTGCGGTGGCTCTTCGCGAGGCCACGGGGATCGGTATCCGTGTAGGGGGCCAGGCCATTGTGGGAGGGGCCCATGGCTTTGTAGGAGGGGGCCATGCCCCCGAAAGCGGTGAGCGCACGGAACCGCTTCAACCGGAACGATCGCTTTCGCGGGCATGGCCCGCTCCTACAAGAAGCGCGGTCCGATCCCATGGCGGGTGGCGCATCCACGGCCCCTGTAGGAGCGGCCCATGGCCGAGAAAGCAGTCAATGCCGTGGAAGCAAATCGACCGGAACCATCGCTTTCGCGGGCATGGCCCGCTCCTACGAAACCCCAGCCCACAGCGCCTGACGCGACCAAACCGTTCACTCCCGCCGGCTCACCATCGCGATGCCGGCGCCCACCAGGATCACCGCGACGAGGAATGGCAACGTCACGGGTTCGTCGAGCAGCACGACGCCGAACGCGACACCGAAGAGAGGCGTGAGGAAGCTGAACACCGCGAGCTGGCTGGCGAGATATCGCGTGAGCAACCAGAACCATGCGAGATAGCTGGCGAACGCGACCACGATGCCCTGGAACGCCAGGCTGGCGATCGCCATGGCCGACATGCGGACCACGCCAGGTTCGCCCATCGCCATCGAAAGCACCGGCAGCAGCAGCCCCGACACCGCGAGCTGGTAGAAAAGCACCTTCGCCGCACTGATGTTCGAGAGTCGGGTGGCTCGGATGAACACGGTCGTCGCCGCCCAGAGCACCGCCGCGGCGACGCCGAAGAGGTCGCCCGTGAGCGACGCCTTCGCAGTCGTGAAGCTGTCGCCGAATGCCGCGATGATCCCTGCGAACGCGAGAGCCACGCCGCCCCACTGCAATGGTCGCAGGCGCTCGCCGGGGACGAAGATGTGCAGCCCCAGCGCGGTGAGGCAGGGTGCCACGTACAGGAACACGACCAGCCTCGACGCCCCCGTGCGGGCCAGCCCCGCGAAGACGAACGCGAACTCGCCTGCGAACATGAGGCCGGCGATGATCCCCGCGACGAGGGTGCCGTCGCGACCGAAGAGTGGTGTCCCGCGGATGCGCGCCCAGATGAACAGCAGGACCGCTGCCAGCGCGGACCGCAGGCCACCCTGCATGACCTCCGAGATGTCGGGCGCCGCGACCTTCGTCGTGATGTGCGTGAACCCCCAGAGCGAGCACAGGAAGGCCATCAGCAGCGCGATGCGGGTGTCGACGGGACTGCGGATGTCGGGCATGGGGATGCTATCGGGAGAGCGGGCGACCGCGGAGCTTACGGCATCCCTCACGCTCCGCCACGATCACCAACGACTTCGCCGAGCGCATCGGCCAGCGACGT
Source organism: Betaproteobacteria bacterium Ga0077532 (assembly GCA_001464895.1). Classification (GTDB taxonomy): domain Bacteria; phylum Pseudomonadota; class Gammaproteobacteria; order Burkholderiales. The sequence goes on along the minus strand of LNEE01000028.1, from coordinate 18,714 downwards.
CCGCAGGGCGGAGCAGCCTTGCGCTCGGTGTGCGGGGCGTCGTCTCGACTAACCGGCCAGGCGCCCGAGTACCCAGGTGGGCCGCTGCGCCTCGGGTACGGACGCCATGTCTTCCAGGCTCACCCCCAGGGTGAGCAGTGCCGAATCGATGCCGGCCGCGATGGCGCCGGCGATGTCCGTCTCGATCTGATCGCCGAACATCACCGCGTTGCGCGTGCCGGCGAGCGCGAGCGCGTGTTCGTACAGGTGCGGCTCCGGCTTGCCGAGGCGCACGAACGTGAGGTCCGTTCGCTGCGGATAGCGTCGGGCGAGGGCGGCCTCGAACATGAGGGCGATGCTGCCCGCCGCGAACCCGAACGCGTTCGTACCGTTCGGATACAGGATGTCGGGGTTGGGAAGCAGCAGGTGCGGCGTCCGACCGGCGTCGATCTGCCGGATCAGCATCGTGAGCGTCGCATCCATCCATTCGAGGAACGGGAAGCCCGACTCGTCGGCGATCACCAGCACGTCGAAGGGCTCGCCCATGCCGACGGGGACGCCGCCCGCAAGCGCCACGTACGCCACGCCGTCGGGCGGACCCAGCACGGCACAGCGCGCGCCGCGGAGATCCTGTGTCTCGAACCATGGCCGCAGCAGCATCCCCGAGGTGACGATGCGTGCCGGGTCCAGCGACAGCCCCCGTTGCCGGTATCGCGCTGCCGCGTTGGCCGGCAACGTCGAGGCGTCGTTCGTCACCACGTACCACGGCTTGCCGGAGCGTTCGAGCGCGGCGACCGTCTCCACGGCGCCCAGCATGACACCGGTGCCGTGGACGAGGACGCCATAGGCATCGAAGAGCAGCGCGTCGTAGCGGTCGAGGAGATCCTCGAAGCGCGCCGGTCGCGCCTTGGCAGACATCACGGACTCTGCCAGAGCCGGGTCAGTGATCCCAGGGGTTCGCGCGCTCGGTCGCGAGGCCGTACTTGTCGATGGCCTGCTTCACGATCTCGGGTTTTACGCTGCCTTCGTCCATCAGTGCCCGCAGCGTCGCGACGACCACGTGATGGCGGTCCACCTCGAAGAAGTCGCGCAGCGCGGCACGTGTGTCGCTGCGGCCGAAGCCGTCGGTGCCGAGCGTCACGTACTTGCGCGGGACCCATGTGCGGATCGAATCGGCCACGGCGCGCATGTAGTCGGTGGCAGCGATGACCGGGCCCTGCGTGTCGTCGAGACACTGCTCGACCCAGGTCTTCTTCGCGGGGGCTTCGGGATGGAAGCGGTTGTCGCGTTCCACGGCCAGACCGTCGCGTCGCAACTCCGTGAAACTCGTGACGCTCCAGACGTCGCTCGCGACGCCCCAGTCCTGCTCGAGCAGATCCGCCGCAGCGATCACTTCGCGGAGTATGGTTCCCGAGCCCAGCAGTTGCGCACGGGGCTTCGCGCTCTTGCTCTTCTTGCCCTCGTCCGCACCGGCACGCAGCTTGTACATGCCCTTCAGGATGCCGGTCTCCGCGCCCGCAGGCATGGCCGGATGCGCGTAGTTCTCGTTCATCACGGTGACGTAGTAGAAGACGTCCTCCTGCTCCTGGAGCATCCGGCGCGCGCCGTCCTGGATGATCAGCGCCACTTCGTAACCGAACGCCGGGTCGTACGCCACGCAGTTCGGGACGGTGGAGAAGAGCAGGTGACTGGAGCCGTCCTCGTGCTGCAGCCCTTCGCCGGAGAGCGTCGTGCGGCCGGCCGTCGCGCCGAGCAGAAAGCCGCGGGAGCGCGAGTCACCGGCGGCCCACACGAGATCGCCGATGCGCTGGAAGCCGAAGCACGAGTAGAAGATGTAGAACGGCAGCATCGGCACGCCGTGCGCGCTGTAGCTCGTCGCCGCGGCGATCCAGGACGACAGCGCGCCGGCCTCGCTGATGCCTTCCTCGAGGATCTGGCCGTCCTTCGATTCCTTGTAGTACAGCAGCTCGTCCTTGTCCTCGGGGTCGTAGAGCTGGCCCACGGAGGAGTAGATCGCCACCTGGCGGAACAGCGCCTGCATGCCGAACGTGCGTGCCTCGTCGGCGACGATCGGCACGATGTGCTTGCCGATCGCGGGGTCCTTCAGCCATTGCGTGAGGATCTGCACGAAGACCATCGTGGTCGACAGTTCGCGGCCGTTCGTGCCATCGAGAATCTTTTGCAGCGATTCGACCGACGGCACCGGCAGCGTCGTGCTCTTGCCGATGCGCGTCGGCAGATAGCCGCCGAGTTCCTCGCGACGCGCGTGGAGGTACTTCATCTCCGGGCTGTCGGCGGGCGGGCGGTGGAACTCGATCTTCGTGACCTGCTCGTCCGTGAGCGGCAGCGAGAAGCGGTCGCGGAAGGCGATGAGCGCCTCGTCGTCCAGCTTCTTCTGCTGGTGCGTGGTCATCTTGCCCTGGCCCCAGTGGCCCATGCCGTAGCCCTTCTTCGTCTGGGCAAGGATCACGGTGGGCTGGCCCTTGTGATGCATGGCCGCGTGGTAAGCCGCGTAGATCTTCACGGGGTCGTGGCCGCCGCGACGCAGGCGGTCGATGTCGGCGTCGGACATCCCCTGCACCAGCGCCTGAAGCTCGGGGTACTTGTTGAAGAACTGCTCCCGGTTGAAGCGACCGTCGGTGGCGGCGTACTTCTGGAACTCGCCGTCGACCGTCTCGTGGAGGCGCTTCACGATCACGTTGTCGTGGTCGCGGGCGAAGAGGGGATCCCAGTCCGAGCCCCACAGCAGCTTGATGACGTTCCAGCCGGCGCCGGCGAACAGGCCTTCGAGCTCCTGCACCACGCTGCCGTTGCCGCGCACCGGGCCGTCGAGCCGCTGCAGGTTGCAGTTCACGACGAAGACGAGGTTGTCGAGATTCTCGCGCGCGGCGAGCGACAGGCCGGCGAGCGACTCGGGCTCGTCCATCTCGCCGTCACCGGGGAAGGACCACACCTTGCGGCCTTCGGTCTTCAGGATGCCGCGGTTCTCCAGGTACCTCATGAAGCGCGCCTGGTAGATCGCGTTCAGCGGGCCGAGGCCCATCGACCCGGTGGGGAACTGCCAGAACTCCGGCATGAGGTACGGATGGCAGTAGGACGAGAGCCCCTTGCCGGCCGTCTCGCGCCGATAGTTGTCGATGTGGCTTTCCTGCAGCCGCCCTTCGAGATATGCGCGGGAGTACACGCCCGGCGCCGAGTGCGGCTGGAAGTAGATGAGGTCGCCCTGCTGCCCGGCGCGGAAGAAGTGGTTGAAGCCCACTTCGAAGAGTTCGGCCGCCGACGCATAGCTTGCGATGTGGCCGCCCAGTTCGGCGTGCGCCTTGTTGGCTCGGACCACCATCGCGAGTGCGTTCCAGCGCACCAGTGCGATCAGGCGCTGCTCGGTCTCGAGATTGCCGGGAAACTGCGGCTGCTCGGCGAGCGGGATCGTGTTGCGATAGGGCGTGTTCAGCACCGGCGGCATCGGTACGCGGGCATCGCGCGCGTGGTCGAGAAGCTTCCGCAGGAGGTAGGTCGCCCGCTCCTTCCCCTCGCTCTGGATCACGGCATCGAGCGACTCCAGCCATTCGCGGGTTTCGACGGGGTCCATGTCCTTCGGCAGGACGCGCCAGAAGGCGGACCAGTCCAGTTGGCGGACGTCGGAAAGATCGGTCATGTCGGTGCACTCCAGCCTGTGATCGGAGAGGCGGTGATCCCGCCCGCGAGAGACGGAATCGTAGCGCGGACGTCTGCGCATGGGGTTTCGAAACTGTTGACGCAGTCCTTCATGGGAAGCAGAAACAGCTGTCTGGGCGTATTTCGTCAGATTGTTATGCTGCGAAGCGCCTTCCGCATGGTCAATCCGTATCGCCCCAAGGATGGGGGTTGGGGGTGGGCCGCGGCGGCCAACGGACGGAAAAAGCGGAATCGCGGAATGGTTCCGTCCGGGCGCAAGTCGTGCAAGCATCTGCGCCCGGGACCGCCACGTCCCGAGTCCCAGGTCCCTACCGAGGCATTCCCCTTGGCCCGTCACGCATCGCCATGAAAGTATTGCTCGTGGATGACCATCCGGTGTTCCGCTCCGGGCTGGCCAGACTCATCGAGACGGTATTCCCCCGTCCGCTGCTGCTGCAGGCCGGCGATGGCGCCCAGGGCCTTGCGATGATCCGAGGGCACGGCGACATCGCCCTCGCGTTGGTGGACCTCGGGCTTCCAGGCGATCCGGACGGACTCGGCCTGGTGCGCGAAGTGCGGCGGCTGCGGCCGAAGCTGCCGGTGGTGGTCATCTCCGGTTCGGAAGGCGACGACATCGTGCGGTCCGTGAAGGCGGCGGGTGCGTCCGCTTTCCTGCCTAAGTCGGCAAGCGCGGCCCTGATGATCGATACCCTGAAGCGCCACATGCCTGCGGAGGCCTTTCCCCCCGACGCCCCGTCGGAGCGTGGCAACGCACCCGGGCACCTAGACACTGAAGGTCTCACTACGCGCCAGATCGAGGTGCTCGCGCTGGTGTGCGAGGGACGAAGCAACAAGGAAATCTGCGCGATGCTCGGCCTGGCCGAGCAGACGGTGAAGGCGCACGTCAGCGCGATCTTCCGGGCGCTGCGGGTGACCAGCCGCACCCAGGCGGTGCTCGCGGCGACGAAGCTAGGGCTGCTGCCGCCGCCGTAGCTTCCCGCTAGCCCCGTCCCAGCAGGGCCGCCATCGACGCCAGCAACCGGTCCGGCTCGATCGGTTTGTGCATCAGCGTGAGACCGGCGGCCTGGGCCTCGCGCAGCCGGTCTGCCGCGATGTCGCCCGAAATCACCATCGCGGGGATGTCGCGGTTGAACTCCTCCCGCAGTGCCGCGATGGCATCGACCCCCGACTTGCCGTCCGCGAGCCGGTAGTCCGACAGGATGATGTCGGGCACGGCGCCGCGCATCGCGTTCTCGGAGAGGAATGTCTCCAGCGACGGCGCGACCATCACCTTGCAGTGCCAGCTCTCCAGGAGCATCTGCATGCCGCGCAGGATGTGCGGCTCGTCGTCGATGACCAGCGCCAGCACGCCGTCGAGGCGGACCGCGCCAGTGTCGTGCATCACCGTCGCCCGATGATCCCGGGCGAATCCGGCGGGCAGTTCCAGCGTGAAGGTTGTGCCGCGCCCGACCTCGGACCGCAGTTCGAGTGGATGCCCCAGCAGCTTCGTCAGCCGATCGACGATGGCGAGGCCCAACCCGAGGCCTTGTGTGCGATCGCGCTGCGGATTGCCCAGCTGGTAGAACTCCGCGAACACGGCCGCATGCTTGTCGGCGGGGATGCCGATGCCGCTGTCGCGCACCTCGACGCGCACCTGCCCCGGGCCGTGCCATCGGCAGCCGAGGACGATGCCGCCGATGTACGTGTAGCGCACGCTGTTCGCGACCAGGTTCCGGAGGACGCGCTCGACGAGGATCGGATCGCTCACCACGTACCTCCGCGTGGGTGCCACGGCGAATCGGAGTCCCTTGGCCTCGGCGGCCGGGCCGAACTCGGTCGCGATGCGCTGGAACAGCGGGGCGAGCGGGAAAGTCTCGATGTTCGGTGTGACCACGCCGGCGTCGAGCCGGGAGATGTCGAGCAGCGCATTGAACAGGCCGTCGAGCGCGCCGATCGACGTCGCCATGTCCTCGACGATGGCGCGCTCGGGCGCAGGGAGATCGCGTCGGCGCAGCGTCTCGTTGAAGAGGGTCAGCGCCTGCAGCGGCTGTCGCAGGTCATGGCTCGCGGCGGCGAGGAAGCTCGACTTCGCGCGGTTGGCCTGCTCCGCGGCGTCCTTCTGATGCCGCAGTTCCTGCACGAGTTCGAGGTTCTCGAAGCGCAGCACCACCGACTCCCGCAACGTCTTGCGGAATCCGAGCGCCAGCCAGGACACGGCGACGATGAAGAGCACGCACATGGCGCCGAGGGCGAAATGCAGCGGATCCCCCTCGTAGAAGAGCCGGATGCAGAAGGGCACGGTGGCCGGGTAGAAGTAGGAGAAGACCGTCGACAGGTGCGAGCCACCGGAGAACACGGCGCCCATCGCCAGCCCGATCTGCACCGCGAGCAGCAGCAGCTGGAAATCGAGCCGCTCCGGCACGAACAGCACGATGCCTCCGATACCCCACGCGATGCCCGCCCACGTGGTACCCATCGTCGCGAGCCGCACCCATCGGTGGGCTTCCGCCGGCATCCGTTCGTGCTGCCGATAGCGATGCCAGATCAGCGTCCGGATGGGTACCTGCAGGAGCGTGAACGCGAGCCAGGGCGCGAGCACCACCAGCGGCACCGAGTCGCGCAGGACGATCGCAACGAGCACAGGCACCAACAGGTGTGTCGCGAGCGCGGCCGGCATGTTCCGGAACAGGAAGGCGACGAGTGCCGCGTTGGTCTCGTCGGCACGCTGCCCGCCGTGCGGGTCGGGGGCGAGGCCGAGGCGTGCGAGCAGAGGTGGTGTGTTCGATGGCGTGGGATCCATGCGGCAAGTGTATGTCGCGACACCAGCCTTCACTTACCATCCGGGTCCGGACAAGCGAGGGGAAGGGCATGGCGGACCTGCGGGATCTCGATGCGATCGACTGGAAGATCCTGGACGTGCTGCAGAAGGACGCGCGGATCACGAACGTGGATCTCGCGCGCGCCATCAATCTGTCGCCCTCGCCGTGTCTCGCCCGCGTGCGTGCGTTGGAGAAGGCCGGGTACATCGCCGGTTACGTCACGCTGCTGGATCCGCTGCGGCTCGGGCTGCAGGTGAGCGTCTTCATCCAGGTGCGGTTGGAGCGCCAGGTGGAGACGGCCCTCGACCGCTTCGAGCGCGCGATGCAGGAACGCCCCGAGGTGATGGAGTGCTACCTCATGACCGGCGACGCCGACTACCTGCTGCGCGTGGTGGTCAACGACATCCAGGCGCTGCAGGACTTCATCGTGAACTTCCTCTCGCGGGTGCCCGGCGTGGGCAACATCCAGTCGAGCTTCGCGCTGAAGCAGGTGAAGTACCAGACCGCGCTCCCTCTCGCGGGGCTCTGAGGCGCAGCGCTGCCGCTCGCAGGTCTTTCAGGGCCGATGCCGACAGGGTCCACCCGTATAATCCGGCGCTTTCCCGCCTCGGGGCCATGCTCGGCCCCACCGAACCCGATCCATGCCGGTCTTCGCTCTCGTCGCCGCGGCGCTTGTCGTCCTGGCACTCGCCTTCCTCCTGCCGCCTCTCCTGCGGCGCGCGCCCACCGCGGGCGTCACGACCGATGCCGCCAACATCTCCGTCTACCGGGATCAGCTCGCCGAGCTGGAAGCGGACGTGCGCCGCGGCGTCATCACCGAGGCGCAGAGCGCGCAGGCGCGTCTGGAGATCGAGCGGCGTCTGGCCGAAGACCTCGGCGCTTCTTCGCAGCCGGCGCCGGCGGCCCGTCCGTCCCGCGCCGTGGCGATCGTTCTCACCGTCGCGGTTCCGCTGATCGCCATCGGTGGCTACGTGCTCCTCGGCAAGCCCGAGGCGCTCGACCCCGAGACCCGCCTCGGCATGACGGTCGAACAGGCCGCCGGCCGCACCAAGATGCTCGAGATGACCGCGAAGCTTGCCGCGCGGGCGAAGGAGCAGCCCGATGACCCCGTTGGCTGGGCGATGCTGGGGCGCGCCTACCGCATGCTCGGCAAGGTGCCCGAGGCTGCCCGCGCGTATGGCCGATCGGTCCAGCTGAAGGGCGACGACCCCGAGATCCTCGTCGAATACGCCGAGTCGCTCGGCATGGCCCAGGGTGGACGCTTCGACGGCGAGCCGCTCGCGTTCGCGAAGCGCGCCCTCGCGCTGGATCCGAAGAACGACAAGGCGTTGGCCCTGCTGGGCACGGTCGCCTTCGAGGCGGGCGATTTTCGCGCTGCCGTCGACTACTGGGAGCGACTCCTCGCGCTCGCCGAGCCGGGGACGGACTTCGCCAAGGCGGTGGAAGGCGGTCTCGCCGAAGCGCGCGCCGGCCTGGAGGCCGCGAAGTCCGCCCCTGCATCGCGCATCACCGGCAAGGTGTCCATCGCTCCCGCGCTGGCCGCGTCTGCGCCGCCGGACGCGGTGGTCTTCGTCTTCGCCCGCGCGGCTGAGGGTCCGCGGATGCCGCTCGCCGTGCAGCGCCTGCGCGTGAAGGATCTCCCCGCCGCGTTCGCGCTCGACGATTCGACTGCGATGGCCCCGGGGATGAAGATCTCCGCCTTCGAAAGCGTCGTGATCGGTGCCCGCGTGTCGATCTCCGGGAGTGCGACCCCGCAGTCCGGCGATCTCGAGGGCACGACCGCTGCGGTGAAGCCCGGGGCGGGCGGGCTCGATCTCGTCATCGATCGCAAGACGCCGTGACCTGCCGGCGGCAGGTCCTCGCGTGGCTCGCTGCGGCCAGTCTCCCGGTCCGGGCCGCGGAGCCCCCGGGCCTGCTGAGACCCGACCTGGCGGACTTCGCGCAACAGACGGCCGCGCGGCGCGGGATCGAGATCGACTGGATCACCGAGGTGCTGCTGGACGCGCGCCTCCAGTTCGGCGTGCTCCGCGCGATGGCGGCACCCGGGACCGCTCGCCCCTGGCGGGTCTTCCGCAAGGATTACGTGCATCGCACCCGCATCGACGGCGGCGTGCGCTTCTGGCGTGAGAACGCGGTGCAGCTCGGCGCCGTCAGCGCACGGTTCGGCGTCCCCGAGGAAGTGGTGGTCGCCATCATCGGCGTCGAGACCGTCTATGGTCGGCAGACCGGCAGCTTCCGCGTGCTCGACGCGCTGGTCACGCTGGGTTTCCAGGGTCAGAACCGCACACCGTTCTTCCAGACCGAGCTGGAGGAGTTCCTGCAGCTGGCCCGCGAGGGGGTGGTCGACCCCTTCAAGGCGAGAGGTTCCTACGCCGGCGCGATGGGTTGGCCCCAGTTCATGCCGTCCAGCCTGCGCCGCTGGGGCCACGATTTCGACGGCGACGGGCGCATCGATCTGTGGACCAGCATCCCCGATATCACCGGCAGCGTCGGCAACTACTTCCGGTCGTTCGGCTGGCAGACGGGCGGCGACGTCGTCCTGCCGTTCCGTGTGACGGATGTCGCCGCAGCCGACGTGCTGGTGGCGATGGGCGTGGAGCCGCAGATCCCGCCGGAACGCCTGGCGGCTGCCGGCGTCGTGGAGGGTCGCCCGTTGCGTCCGGACGAACGCGCGGCGCTGCTGCGTTTCGAGGGGGAGTCGGGCGACGAGTATTGGCTGGGCATGCCCAATTTCCGGGTGATCACGCGGTACAACCGCAGCCAGAATTACGCGCTTGCCGTGTGGCAGCTGTCGCAGGCGATCGGCAGGGCGTACCGGGCGGGGTGAAGGCCCCGCCGCGCGAGACCGAAGCGACGGCTATCGTAGGAGCGGCCTATGGCCGCGAAAGCGGTACGTGCTAGGAAGCGCTTCGACCGGATCGATCGCTTTCGCGGGCATGGCCCGCTCCTACAGAAAGCGTGGCCATGTCCGCGGTCGGTGGTGCGCCACCGCTCTTTTAGGAGCGGCCCATGGCCGCGAAAGCGGTACGTGCCAGGAAGCGTTTCGACCGGATCGATCGCTTTCGCGGGCATGGCCCGCTCCTACAGAAAGCGTGGCCATGTCCGCGGTCGGTGGTGCACCACGGGGGGATATACAAGGGGCCCTCCCCTTGTTGGTACGCCACGCGGCCAAGCCGCCGCGGGCCCCCGGCCCGAGAGGCGGCCCATGGCCGCGAAAGCGGTACGTGCCAGGAAGCGTTTCGACCGGATCGATCGCTTTCGCGGGCATGGGCCGCTCCTACAGAAAGCGTGGCCATGTCCGCGGTCGGTGGCGCACCACGGGGGGATATACAAGGGGCCCTCCCCTTGTTGGTACGCCACGCGGCCAAGCCGCCGCGGGCCCCCGGCCCGAGAGGTGGCCCATGGCCGCGAAAGCGGTTGATGCATGGAAACGCCTCGACCGCACTTGTGCTTTCGCGACGACCACCACCGTTCCGCCGCCCCGACGCTTCGGGGTACATTGTTCCTGCGCCTGCTCGTCGCCCTGAATCACGTCGCAACCCGATGCACCCAGAGGACTCCCCATGCCCCGCCAGATCCTGAAATCGTCGAAGCTCTATACGCCGAAGTTCCGCTACAGCCCGTGCGTCAAGACAGGCCGGTGGTACTCGATGTCCGGGATGGTCGCGTTGGACCCTGCGACCAACCAGCTCGTCGGCACCGGCACCTACGGCGAGGCCCGGCAGATCATGCAGTTGATGGTCGCCGCGCTGCCCGACTGGGGGCTCACCCTGGAGAACATCGCCTCGGCGCGCATCTACACCACGCGCATGGATCAGTTCTCGGAGATCAACCGGGCGTGGGAGGAGGTCTTCGTGCCCTCCGTCGAGCCGCCTGCCAGGACATCCATCGGTGTCGCGGCATTGCCGCTCGGTGCCACCGTCGAGATCGAGTTCATGCTCTACAAGGAAGACTGACGCTTTCTGGCGTCCGCCGAAAACAACGAGGCCCGCACAAGCGGGCCTCGTTGTTTCGGGACAGGGCCGACACCGTCGGCCGTACATCGAACGATGGCGACGCTCAGGCGAGATCCGTCGACTGGATTCGCGCGACGCCCTTCGCGACCATCTCCTTCCACGCCGCTTCGAGGCCCGTGCCGCCCAGGTTGATACCGCGGCAGGCGTCCTCGATGACCGCGGCCTTGAAGCCTGCCGCGCGTGCGTCGATGGCGCTCCAGCCCACGCAGAAGTCCGTTGCCAGGCCCGCGAGATACGCGCGCTTGATGCCGCGGGCCTTCAGGTAGCCGGTGAGGCCGGTCGGCGTCTTCTTGTCAGCTTCGAGGAACGTCGAATAGCTGTCCACATCGCGGTGGTAGCCCTTGCGGATCACGAGCGTGGCGTGCGGGATGTCGAGCCCTGGCGCGAACTCCGCACCTTCGGTGCCCTGCACGCAGTGGTCCGGCCAGAGCACCTGCGTGCCGTAGGCGAGCTGCACGGTCTCGAAGGGCTTCTTGCCTTCGTGCTGCGATGCGAACGACACGTGGTCGGCGGTGTGCCAGTCCTGCGTCATCACGACGTTCTCGAACTTCTTCGCGATGGCGTTGATGAGCGGGACGATCTCGTCGCCCTTCTCGACGGCGAGCGACCCCCCGGGGATGAAGCACTTCTGCACGTCGACGACGATGAAGACATCCTTCGGCCCGGGCGTGATCTTGCCCTGGGCCAGCGCTTCGGCGAGATAGCCGGCGCCACCGGTCGCGAGGGCGGCGCCGGAGGCGAATTTCAGGAAACTGCGGCGATCGATTCCGGACATGTGGGCTCCCCAATCTGTTGTGAAGACGACGATGGATGAGTGGCGGCGCGGTCACGGGATCCCTCCGCGCCGGTTGCAACGATTCTGGTCTCTCGCCAGCGGGCGCGCAACGGGCAGCGCCGCGGCGCGTTCTTCGGTGTCAGAGGTGGTTGCGGACTCCACCGACCGACGATCGCTCCGCCCGTGCGTGCGCGGTGGCGGTCGTGTCCACGGTGCCGTCGGCGGTGACGATCACCGCGAAGCGCGCCGCTGCCTCGGCCGCCGTGTAATAGCCGCGGCCGACGTCCCGGGCGACCAGTGCAGGATCCCGTCGGAAGGCGCTTCCGTATCCGCCCCCACCTGGGGTGGACACCGTCACGGTGTCGCCCGCGGCCATCGCGATGTCCTGGTCCTTCGACAGGTGGGGCGGCACGTAACCCTGGCCGTTCAGCGTGACGTGCACCCGGTTGGTCCCGCCGTTCTCGCCGCCCAGGGCACCCTGCGGACCGAAGCGGCCGTGGTCCATGACCATCGATGCGCGCGCCGTCCCGCGCCGCAGCGTCACGCCGTAGGTGACGCCGAAACCGCCGCGGTGCTCGCCGGCGCCGCCGGAGCCTTCGTGCAGTTCGAAGCGGTCGAAGAGCACGGGATAGCGCTGTTCCATCACTTCGATCGGCGTCGTCTTCGAGATGCCGATGGTCGAGCAGCCGTTGGAGATGCCGTCGCCCGAGGGCGAGCCGCCGTAGCCGCCGCCCGAGATCACGTACATCACGTAAGGCCGTCCCCGTTCCGGATCGAATCCGCCGAGCGCGAAATTGCCCGACGTGCCGGCCGGCGCGGCGAACAGGCGATCGGGGAGGGCGATCACCAGGGCGTCGAACACCGATTCAGCGATGCGCTGGCTCACCTCGGCCGCGCAGCCCGAGACCGGGCGCGGGTACTTCGCGTAGAGGAACGTGTCTTCGGGGTCGACGATGTGCAGCGGCTCGAACGTGCCCGCGTTGATCGGCACCTCCGGGAAGATGTGCTTCACCGCGAGGTAGATCGACGAACGCGTCGTGGCGATCACGCTGTTCATCGGGCCGCGGCAGGGCGGCGAGGAGCCGGTCATGTCGAACGAGAGCGTCTCGCCCGATTTCGTGACGGCCATCGCAATGCGCAGCGGATCGGGGTCCACGCCGTCGGAGTCGACCCACGCTTCGCCGCGGTAGACGCCGTCGGGGATCGTCGCGATTTTCGCGCGCATCTGCCGGGCCGCGCGAGACTTCAGTTCCACGATCGCGGCATCGACGGTGTCGGCGCCGTAGCGATCGAGCAGGTCCGTGAGGCGTTTCTCTCCCACCGCCAGCGCTGCGGCCTGCGCCTGGATGTCGCCGATGCGCTGGTCCGCCAGCCGGATGTTCGAGAGGATGATCGACAGGATCTCCTCGTCCAGCACGCCGCGCTTGAACAGCTTCACGGGCGGCAGCCGCAGGCCTTCCTGTTCCACCTCGGTCGCGTTGGCGGAGAACCCGCCCGGCACCATCCCGCCGGTGTCCGGCCAGTGCCCGGTGTTGGCTAGCCAGCACCAGAGGCGGTCCCGGTAGAAGAAGGGCTTCACGAACTTCACGTCCATGAGATGCGTGCCGCCGAGATACGGGTCGTTGACGATGTAGACGTCACCCGGCGAGAGATCCCGCGCCCGCTCGATCACGGCCTGCGTCGAGAACTGCATCGTGCCGACGAACACCGGCAGGCCGAGGTCCCCCTGGGCGATGAGTTCGCCGGTGTCGCGATGGTAGATGCCGTCCGAGCGGTCCAGCGCCTCGGCAATGACCGGGCTGAACGCCGACCGCACGAACGCGAGGTCCATCTCGTTGCAGACCTGCTGGAGGCCGCTCTGGAGGACGGTCAGGGTGACAGGGTCGAGCGACGGGGCGGTGGATGCCATGGCGTGGGGACGGGACGGGTCGATGGCATCGACGATAGCACCGCCCGGCAGCGCGGGGCTGCCGGGATGCTGTGGTCGTCAGTGCAGGCGGGTCCGACGTCGGCCCCGCCACATCAGCACGGCGAGCCCGGCACCGAGCGTGGCCATCGTCGCCGGTTCGGGCACCGGCGCGAAGATCATGGCGCCGGCCACCTGATCGTCAGTGAACAAGAAGCCGAACTCCTCGTTCTCCAAGCGGTAGGCGATGACGCTCTGGAGCGCCGCGGGCGCGAGCGGCGAGTGCAGTTCGACGCGCTTCGTCGACAGGCGACCGACCGTCTCGTCGATGCCGGCTCCGGTCCAGACGATCGGGATGTCGAGTTCGGTGTGATTGGTGACCTCGTGCGCGTAGATGTACGTGCCGTTGTCGACGGACACCGTACTGGCGAACTCGAGGAACGTGAATCGGCCGTCGTCCGGTATGGTCATCGTCGCCGGGTCGATGGCGACGCTCGAGAATCGCGTGGTGATCCGACCGATCTCCGTGAACGTACCCGGAGCTGGTGGACTGCCGCCACCTGCGGGGGCTGCGAAAGGGCTGGCCGGGAAGTAGTAGTAGCCGGGACCTTCGGCCGGCCCCTTGCAGATGTATCCGTTGCCGTTCGCGAGGCTGCAAGGCGTGGTCGCTAGCGGCTGGGTGCCCGTGAAATCGGCGATGCCGATGGCGTCCCGGATCGCGAAGGCCCGCGTGAACTCGGAACTGTGCTCGCTTCCATCGAGATAGCCGGCTCTGAGCTTGGGGTTCCAGAGATTCGCGAAGTACGAATTGTCCGCCGACACCAGGGGGTTGCCCTGGGCGTCCCGCCACGTCAGCTCCACGTAGCGGTCCACCGGCGTAGATTGAATCAAGTGGGTGATCTCGCACTTCAAGATCCCGCAGTCCACCGATGACGTCAGCGTTGCGGTGCCACCGAATCCGAGCGGATAAGTCTTCACGAGCGGGCTGGGTGCCTGCGCGCCCCCCGCGGGGGCCAGCGAGGCGAGGATGATCCCGGCGAGCCATCGAGCCATTGCCAGCCTTGGTGGGATCGAACGTCCGGGAAGGTTCCGATGCAATGAAGCCATGGCGATTCCTCCGACAAGTGGGGACGTGGCCGGCGGTGCTCGTGCTTCAACGCAGGCTGTCGAGCCGTCGCCGAGCAAAAGTTCTAAAGCGGCCTGGCCCGATTTGCAACATGTCGCCCCGGGGCGACGGCACGATGCGCCGTGCGTGGTCGGTCGCCGCGAGACCGCAATCAACCTGTCGCGCATTCTTCACGGCGATGTCACGGTCGACCACCAACATCGACGTCCCGACGAGCACGGAGCGCCTCCCATGCGCCGCGACGCACTCACCCTGATGGACCGTCTGGACCAGAAGGTCTTCGACGCGATCTACTCGCGTTCACTGGTCTACAACACGTGCTGGGAGGATCCCGCCGTGGACCGCGAGGCGCTCGCCATCCAGCCCGACGACGTGATGCTCGTCATCACGAGCGCCGGCTGCAATGTCCTCGACTACGCGCTGTCCGCCCCGCGCTGCATTCATGCGGTCGATGCGAATCCCCGGCAGACGGCCCTGCTCGAACTGAAGCTCGCGGCCATCCGCCGCCTGCAGCACCCGGACTTCTTCGCGATCTTCGGCGAGGGGCGGCACCCCCGCTTTGCCGAGCTGTACCGCGACAGCCTGCGCGCCGAACTCTCGCCATTCGCGCAGACGTGGTGGGATCGCCGTCTGCACTGGTTCATGCATGCGGATGACCGCGGCAGCTTCTACTTCCACGGCCTGTCGGGTCTCGTCGCGCGCGGCTTCCGCAGCTATCTGCACTGGCGCCCCGAGGCGCGTCGCGCCGTCGAGGCCATGATCGCCGCGCCGGATCTTCAGACGCAGCGCGACGTGTACGAATCGGCCCTGCGTCCGCGGCTCTGGAACGGCGCGACGCGATGGGTGCTGTCCCGCCAGCTGACGCTCTCGCTCCTCGGGGTTCCCCATCCGCAGCGCCGCGAGGTCCAGGCCCAGCATCCAGACGGCGTGGCCGGCTACGTGGTGGGTGCCATCGACTACGTGGCGCGGAATTTCCCGCTCGCGACCAACCACTTCTGGCGCGTGTACCTCACGGGACGCTACGCGCCGGGATGCAGCCCGCGGTATCTCGAACCGACGGGCTTCGAGCGGTTGAAGGCGGGTCTCGCCGACCGCATCGTGCCGCACACGTGCACGGTCACGGACTTCCTCCGGCGCGCGCCGGAGGCACCTTCCAAGATCGTGCTGCTCGATCACATGGACTGGATGTCCGGCTACTACCCCGAGGCCCTGGCCGAGGAGTGGAGCCTGCTCCTCGATCGCGCCCGTCCCGGGGCGCGGGCGATCTTCCGCAGCGCCCATGCACGCCCGCACTATCTCGACGGGATCCCGGTGCAGCACGGGCGCGAACGCAAGCCGCTTCGCGATCTTCTCGTCTTCCACCACGAACGCGCCCGTGCGCTCACCCGGCAGGACCGCGTGCACACGTACGCCGGATTCCACATCGCCGACCTGCCCGGGGTCCCCGCGTGACGCTTCTCCTGGAACCGCGGGTGCTGTGGCGCCTGCTGCGCGGGATTCCACGGCATGGCACCCCAGCACAGCGACTCGCGAAGTTCTACGGTCCCCAGGCGGATCGCTACGACGCGACGCGGGAGTCGCTGCTGCGCGGGCGACGCCCGATGCTGGAACTGCTGGACCTCCCGCCGGGCGGGCATCTCGTGGAACTCGGCGCCGGGACCGGGGCCATCCTCGATCGCCTGGGCAGCCGCGCCAACGGCCTCGGGAGAATCTCGCTCGTGGACGTGTGTGCGCCGCTCCTCGCAGTGGCCCGCCGCCGCGCGGCCGGACGCCCGAACGTGACGGTCGTCGAGGCCGATGCTGCCAGCTGGCAGCCCGACGAACCGGTCGACGCCGTCGTGCTCTCGTACGCCCTGACGATGATCCCCGACTGGTTCCGCGCCGTGGACAACGCCTGCGCGATGCTGAAGCCGGGCGGCGTCATCGGCGTCACCGACTTCCACGTGTCGCGCCGCGATCCGCCGGTGGGTCTGGAACGACACGGCTTTGCCACCCGGATGTTCTGGCCGCTGTGGTTCGGTCACGACGGCGTGCGCCCGAATCCGGACCACCTGCCGTATCTGCTGCACCGCTTCGACCCCGGTGTGGTGCTCGAGCGCAAGGCGCCGATCCCCGGACTCGCGGGCCTGCGCGCCCCGTACTACGTATTCATCGGGCGGCGGCGGAAGAGGCCTGGCGCGTAGCGGCGAGGGCGACGGTTTTCGTGGGTCGAGCACCAGCTCGACGCTGCGCTGGCTTGGGCACTGCGGCGGATCCAGGAACGCGGGCGTCGGGCGTAGCCCGACCCACGGGGGTTGTTGCCAGCGCCGAGGAATCCAGCCGCGAAGGTGTTCGTCGGTCGAGCACCAGCTCGACGCTGCGCTGGCTTGGGTACAGCAGCGAATCCAGGAACGCGCGCGTCGGGCGAAGCCCGACCCACGGGGGTTGTGTTCAGCGCTGAAGGTTCCAATGGCGAAGGCCCTTCGTGGGTCGAGCTCCGCTCGACGCTGCGCCGGCTTGGGTACAGCGGCGAATCCAGGAACGCAGGCGTCGGGCGAAGCCCGACCCACGGGGGTTGTTGCGAGCACAGAAGCATCCAGTCGCGATGACTGTCGTGGGTCGAGCTCCGCTCGACGCTGCGCCAGCTTGGGTACAGCGGCGAATCCAGGAACGCAGGCGTCGAGCGAAGCCCGACCCACGGGGGTTGTTGCGAGCGCAGAAGCATCCAGTCGCGATGACTGTCGTGGGTCGAGCTCCGCTCGACGCTGCGCCGGCCTGGGCGACGAAGCCCCGAACCGCTACCGCTACCGCTTCCGCGGCCTCAGGCTCCGGCAAGCGATCGCAATCACCATTGCGTTCAGCAAGTGCCACAGCCAGTGGGTGCCGTACGGAAATGCTTCGCACACAGCGAGGTCCACAGTCCTGCACGTGATCGCGACGGAGAACACGACCACCACCGCAGTGGCGAACGGCGCGGTCGGATGGCGTTGTCGCCGGGCCCACCACGCCATGCCGAGCATGGCCACCAGCACCGGCACATAGATGATCGAACCGTTCAGGAGTCCTTGCGGCGCAGCCAGGCGGACGCCGACGATCGCGAGCATCAGAAGAAGAACGCCCACGCTCGCGAGCCCGCCGCCCAACCCCATGATCCGCGCGAGCCAGCGGTGGAAGAACATCAGCACGAAGATGGCGATGAACACCTGATCGAGGATCGCTGTCGAGCGCGTCGCGAACATGTGGAACACCAGACTGCCCACGCCCACGAGCGCTGCGAGTGTCACCAGCACCCACTCGTCGATCTGCGCGCGCCCCTCGCGGCGCAGCCGCAGGGCGAGCCAGAGCGCCGCCACCAGAAAGCCGAGATTGCCGAGCGTGTTGAGCGGTTCGCCCAGCAGGCCCGGGGCGGTCCGCTCGCAGTAGAGGTCGATGTAATCCGTTGGCATGCAATGGGCCCTCTGCATCGCCCGAGCGCGGAGCACGCTGAAGGCAAGCGCCGATTGTCGCTTGCCAATGCCGCTGCGGGAAGCCAACCTTCCGAATGCCGTGCTCCGCCGGCACCCGGCCGCAGCGACGCGCCCAGGTGCCGCGCGGGGAATCGCGTCCCCCGACTGTTCCGGAATGACATCGATGATCGACTTCGACACCGCCCCGCTCACCCCTCTCGAGATCCGCGTGCTCGGCGTGCTCGTGGAGAAGCAATTCGTGACCCCCGATGCCTATCCGCTCACCGTGAATTCGATCACGGCGGGCTGCAACCAGAAGACCAGCCGCCATCCCGTGATGGAGGTCACCGAGAGCGACGTCACCGCCACCATGAATGGCCTGAAGGCCCGGTCGATGGTCATCGAGACCTACGGCGCCTCCGGGCGGGTGCTGCGCTACGCCCACAACATCGGCAAGGTGCTCGGCATCGGCCCGCCCATGCAGGCACTCCTCGCATCGCTGATGCTGCGAGGTCCACTCACCCCGGGTGAGCTACGCAGCGCCTGCGATCGCCTCTACAAGTTCGCGGACATCTCCAGCGTCGAGGCCTACCTGGAAGACATGATCCCCCGCGCCGTCGTGCCCCTTGTGGTGAAGCTGCCGAGACAGTATGGGGCGCGGGAGCAACGCTGGGCCCACCTGGTGGGCGGACCTGTGGCGATCGACGATGAAGCTACGCCCGCACCGTCCGAAGGCGGTGGCTCCCGGGCAGATCTCCGGGCGGAGGTGGCGGCCCTGCGCGACGAAGTGGCCGAGCTGCGGGATAGGCTCGCGCGGCTGGAGGTGGCGCTTGGAGGGGACGGAGACGGCTGATCCTGGTACCCCCGTGGATGCACCGCGAGCCGTGGCCATGGGCGAGCTTTTTGTAGGAGCGGGCCATGGCCGCCTCTCGGGCCGATGGCCCGCGGCGGCTTGGCCGCATGGCGTACCAACAAGGGGAGGGCCCCTTGTATATCCCCCCGTTGACGGGCCGC
>LNEE01000027.1 GCA_001464895.1 Betaproteobacteria bacterium Ga0077532 | reverse complement strand
ACGCAGATGGCGTGATGAGCGCTACGGCCAACAGAAAAGAGGATGGACTATGATCGGTAGCGTGTCGTCGCAGAGACGACTTTTTCTACAGCGTCGTTGGGCGTCACAAGCACCCACAGGTCGACCTCCTAAATTGCCTGCTGTGCACGAAACGCTTCTACAGAATCATCTACGTTCCCGTTGAGTCGATGGAGGCGCCGCAATGACTGCAGGCGCACATTGACATGGCCCAGTGGTGGATTAGAGTCAAGCCAGACTACGCAGCTTGGAAAATGAGCCGGAGGATAGGTGAGATGAGTGAGGAACAACATTTCGTCTCTGCCCATGCCTGCACGTCGCTTCGTCTCGTGCTTTCTTCACTGCGCCGCCTGGTGCAGGTCGTGATGCTGAGCGCGCTGGCTGGCAGCGCCAGCGCCTTTGACCCCGATGACCCGCCGAGCTTGGCTGAGATGTTGGCCGATCAGGCCAAGGGCCTGGGCGAAGGGCTGGACCAGCGCAACCGTCTGAAGGCGGAACGGCAGCAGAGTATTGCGAAACTGGAAAGCCGGTTGGCTGAATGCGGCGCCTGTCCGGAACGCGCGCGCATCGTCTCTGCCCTTGAATACTGGCGCGAGACCGACCGCGTGGTGAAAGCGGCCGAGCGTGCTGCTTTGGCGCATATGGGACTATCGCAGTACGGCAGCATCGAGGAACTGGGCGTGGGCATGCTCAAGGGCATCGAACAGGGTGGCCGCCAGATCGAGGCCGAGCGTGAGCGCAATCAGGACATCGCCTACATCCGTGAGATGGTCAAGCACCAGTGTGAACGGCGTCAGCGCGCCTTGCGTCCGCCGCACTGCGCGTCTGTCCCGTTGACGCGCTCGCAACGGGAGGCGGCTGCCCAGGCCGTTCAGGCCTGCGAACGCGACAACGACCCGCTGCGCCTATACGCCAACGACCGGATGCTGCGCCAGATGTGCCAGCAGCAAGCCGACGCCAAGCACTGCGTTGACAGCAACAGTCTGGTGCTAAAGGCGCGAGCCTACAGCCAGCAGGCGTTCATGCATGATGCGCTCGCCTACCGCCAGCAGAAGGATGCACAGCAAGCCATGGCGGAAGCCGAGGGTCAGACCCGGGAGCAGCGTCGATCCGAGCAGCAGGCCAACCGCAGGCTGAGCGCCGAAGAGCGTCGGGTACGACAACAAGCGGCGATGCAGGAGCGCAAAGCCGCGGCCCAGTCGAGCCGACAACTGCGGCTTGAGTGCCAACAGCACTAGTCAAGAGTGGTGCCACGCCCGGTGGTGTTGTTGCGTGCGTCCATGATGGCCGCAACACCCTCGAATCGGGTGCGAAGCGGCGCCCGCGGGTACGCAATGCCGATCCGACGGTGTTCGTTTCCGCTGCATTGATCGCGTTCGATCTCCGGCGTGACCAACTCTTGCGCCACGTGCTGCCGAATCGGTGGCTCTGCGGAGGTTCTTTCGATTCCACAGCCCATCAGGCGAGAATTCACAGGCCGCTCGGCGCACCTGTTCATCATGCGCAGCACGGCCAGGGCGTCAAACCGTCGCGCGCCGGCTAGCGCCTCGTTGGGCGTTCGATTTACGCACAACCAGACCCATTGCAGCATGTTCCGAAAGGCTCGCCACTTCAGGCGGAGCCGTTGGCCAAGTACCTCAACGGTCCGTTCATCTCAGACGGTGGGCGCCATCGAATCCGATTCGGAGGTTGTCGTGTTCTCACATGTCTTCGTCGGCGTCAGCGACTTCGAGCGCGCTCTCGCGTTCTACAACCCATTGATGATGTCACTCGGAATCGAGGCGCGCTTCTGTGAAAGAAGCCGACCGTGGGCTGGATGGCAATCCACGCCAGGCCCGAGACCCCTCTTCCTGGTGGGGAAGCCCCATGATCAGCTCTCGCCGCAGCCGGGCAACGGGAACATGGTCGCGTTCCTCGCGGAGAGTCGAGCAACCGTAGACCAAGCGTTCAGTGTCGCTCTTGCCCACGGCGGCACATCGGAAGGGGCGCCGGGGTTGAGGCCCGAGTACCACGAGCACTACTATGGCGCGTACTTTCGAGATCCCGACGGGAACAAGCTCTGTGTGGTGTGTCATTCCCCGCCAGCTTGAGTTGGCCCCCCGGCGTGCAGTCACGTCCAACCGGTCATCGAGAGAACGTGTCCCTGCAAGCATGGTCGATTCTTCACCGTGCGTTCCTCAGGCGCCGGGGGCTTCTTCGACGTGTGGATTCGCCGCACAACCTCAGCATCAGAATGCGTAGATTCGTTCACGTCCTTCTCTTCGCAGCCATCGGCTTTCTTGTCGTGGCCGTCGTGGGTTACTTCCTGATCTCGACGCTGTCCTCCAATCAACACGATCGCTCCGTCGAAGCGGCCATGACCTCGATCTTCTTTCTTGGACCTGTCGGGGCGATCGTCTCTGGCGTCGTTGCGTTCGTACGAAGCGGTCGATGAGGCATGAGCGGGTCGACCGTACGTACGGGCCTCGAGGCGCCCAAGCCTGGCGTGCTCGTCGCGCGAGCAGTGCGGATCGGACCGTGATGTCGTTCGGTTCCAGCCACTGTCACGTGACGTCGAGCCGGTAGGAAACCCTCGTTCCGTCCCCTGCACCGTCAGACGGTGTGATGCCGACGAATCCGCTCGACGGGGTGGTGTGGTCGTGGGCTGCTGGAGATTCGCGGTCGAGGCGTGCAGCGTTACCATCGGTGCTTTCCGCCATGGTGGTTGGGCGAGCTGGTTCGACAGCTTCGTTCGGCGGCAAGAGAGGAGCGATTCCATGCGTCGCGTTCTTTTTCGAGTTGTCATGGTGGCGTTTCTCGCCGCGTTGCCGGCCCTCTCACAGGCGACGATCTTCCTCTTCGACCAGGCGCGCGATGCCGGGACCGTTTCGGCGGTGGGCCCGACTTCGAGCGGGGGCAGGTACCCAGCGGACTACGGTGACCAGGTGACTGGCGCGGTCGTGGCCGTTCCCGGCGGGGTCTTCACCTACGGAGACGGAGGTGAGGGCTTCACGCCCGACGTCAGCGTCGACATCTTCTCTGCTGCGGCGACCGCGACCGATTCCGGCGTGAATCTCTGGCAGAGCGGCTATGGGGATCTCGTCAACGTGATCTACGCCGACGGACCGGGGACGTCCGGCGCGCGGCTGCTGAGCGTGCGGCTCGTGGCGGCGCCCGGCTACGTGGTGGATCTCTACGGCTTCGTGCTGGCCGGCTTCGGGCGGGACTACGTCATCGCCGGCGTCTCTGTCCTGGCGGGTGCGACGACGCTGTTCCACGAGGCCAACGTACTGGTACAGGGCGACCTGACCGGCCCACGGCACACGGCCTTCGTGTTCGCCACGCCGCTCTCAGCGCCCGACCTTCTCCTGGAGGTGGACCTTTCGAACCTGGGGTCTGGCATCCAGGACAACGTCGCGATGGACTCGATCCGATTCGGTCAGACACCACCCGCCGCGGTGCCGGAGCCGGCGACCGCGGTGCTCCTCCTCGCCGGCCTTGCGCTCACGGCGGGGGCGCGTCAATGGCGCAGCGGACACCGTCGAACCTCCCTGGACCGACGGGCCCTGCCGGTAGTCGCCGAAGCGGCCGTCTGAACGGCGTCGTTCAGTGAGAAGGACTGCAGCGGAAGTGAGGGCGATGGTCCGATGAGAACGACACCACTCGAAGTCGGAGAGCCTGCTCCCTGGTTTCAGTGTCGGACCCCGTCGCGGGAGCGCTTTGTGTTCGACTCCGTCGGTGGCCGCTACATCGTTCTGGCCTTCTTCGGGTCAGCCGCTCACCCCGAAACTGCGGAACTGATGCGCCACATCGAATCGTTCCGGGAACGCTTCAACGATGTCGACCTGTGTTTCTTTGGCGTCTCGGTCGATCCGGATGACGAACGGACGCACGAGTTGCGAGATTCGGTACCGGGTGTCCGGTACTTCTGGGACTTCGATCGGGCGATAAGCGCGCAGTACGGCGCCGTATCGCCGGAGGGCGGATACCGTCCGATCACCTACGTGCTCGATCCCCTCCTGCGGGTTGTGGCCGTGTTCACACCTGGCGCCCCCCGCGGCGCTCATGTGGCCTCGCTCTTCGCACTGCTCGATCGCTTGCCCAGGACGTCTCCCGTCCACGTGGCGCCGGTCCAGGCACCCGTTCTCGTTCTGCCGAGAGTGTTCGAGGCATCGCTGTGTCAGGAGCTCATCGCCTACTACGACGCGCGCGGCGGGGAAGACTCCGGATTCATGCGCGACGTCAACGGCAGGACGACGAAGATCATCGACTACGGCCACAAGCGCCGCCGGGACTGCACCATCGAGACGGAGGCGCTGCGCCGTGAATGCATGGTGCGCATTCACGACAGACTGGTGCCGGAGATTCGAAAGGCTTTCCAGTTCGAAGTGACTCGGATGGAGCGCTACCTCGTGGCCTGTTACGACGCCACGGAAGAGGCGCATTTTCGTCCGCATCGTGACAACACGACGAAGGGTACGGCGCACCGTCGGTTTGCTGTTTCGTTGTTCCTCAACACCGGGGCCTACGAGGGCGGGTTCCTGCGGTTTCCGGAGTTCGGGAGCGCGCTCTACTCGGCCCCCGCGGGCGGGGCGGTGGTGTTCTCCTGTTCATTGCTGCACGAGGCCACGACGGTCACGCGCGGACGTCGCTTCATGTTCCTCCCGTTTCTCTACGACGAGGCGGCACGTCGCATCCGGGAGGAGAACTTCCGGTTTCTGGATTCCGGTGTCGATGCGCGTGTCGAGTAGGGTAGGGTGCCAAACATGGGCCTGCGCGGAGGGTCTTGCGTCTGAGAGCGATCACGCCCGCCACGGTTGTCGGTGCGACCGACCAGGCAAAAGACATTGCCCTCCTGCATGGCGCTGATCGAAGGAATCCCGATGAACAACAAGCCCCCTTCACCAAACACGAGACGCAGTCGAAGGCTTCGCAAGAAGCTCCGTATCGGTGAGTTCGTGGAGGAAGGATTCGGGATCCACTTCAGGTTCAAGTCTGGCCTCACCGACGACGAGCAGCTTGCCGTCCTGATGCAGTTCATCCGTGAAGCCATCGAGGCGCGCGGTCTCCTGTTCGGTGGTGGGGAGACCGCGTTCGTCACGAAGGCAGGGCGTGGATCCACCACCGGGGAAGATCGTCAGGCGGTGGGGGCGTGGCTCCGGTCCTGTGCCGCGGTCGAGCAGGTGTCCGTGGGCGAGAACGAAGATGCCTGGCATGGCGGGAGTGAATCGTGACCAACCCTCCGCTAAACTCCAAAAAGACGTAGGGCTCGCGACACGCACCCAACCCACTTCGCAAACTTCGATCTCGGCAGGTGCCTGTCTTGCCTGGTCAGCATCGACGATGCTTCGGTTGGTTGCGGCGGCGCATCGTTCGGCCCTGGCACACATCCCGCGAGAGGGCCTTGTCGAATGTCCTTCAGTCGAATCCTCACGAACATCTGTTCGGATGACCTTGCCGCAAGCCGCCACTTCTACGTCGAGCTGCTCGGGTTCGCGGTCAACTACGACAGCGACTGGTACGTGCAGCTTCGAAACCCGGAGTCGCCGGAGCAGGAGTTCGGCATCATCCAGCGCACCCACGCACTCGTGCCCCCTCAGTACCAGACTGCGCCGTCGGGGATGTACGTGACCTTCGTGGTTCCGGACGTGGATGCGCTCTTCAGCAAGGCCGTGTCGATGGGCACACGGATCCTGCAGGAGCCACGGAACGAGTTCTACGGTCAGCGACGCTTTCTCCTGGTGGACCCCAGCGGCTGCCTGGTGGACATCTGCTCCCCCTGGAGCGAACAGGAGAAGTGAGCGAGGGGCGGTTGTCGCGTCGCTCCCACTGCGCCGGTGCTCAGGTCCTCCTGGCCACCAGTCGACGCGGACCCTCCGGCCGTGACGGCCTCGACGAGTACAGGCGGGCGTTGTCCATTCCGGGGGGCGGGCGTGCGGGCGGTGATTCCTTCGTACCCGGCCGCCCTCCGTCACGGGCTCCCCGAACCGAGGCCGACGGAACGGAGGATCGTCACGCCGGTCCTGATCCTCTGATGGGCGGGGGTGGGGCTGTCACGCGAGATGGCCGAGGAAAGCCTGCGCTTCTGCAAAACCTGGCGATGTGTCGTGCTGCCGGGGGTGTCGCATTGGATACAGTACGACGAGCCCTCGCGCGCGGCGGCAGAACTGATTGCACAGCTTTGGCGGCGACATCGAGGTGCTCCGATGTTCGATGAACCAGGCAGCAGCGATGCCGCCGTGTACCGGTCCCTGCGACGTGAACTCTGAACCCACCCATGCACATCTCGCTCGAGTCTCCCGATCAACCAGAAGTGCTCCGACTCATCGATGCGTTGGACGCGTATCAGAAACCTCTGTATCCGGCCGAGAGCCATCACGGCATCGACCTCGCCGCGCTGTTGGCGCCGAACGTTCTGTTCGCAGTGGCGCGCGATGCCGAGGGCCACGCCGCGGCCTGTGGCGCCATCGTTCTGGGGCACGCCTATGGCGAGCTGAAGCGGATGTACACGAGTCCCTCCCACCGCGGCAGAGGGATCGGGCGGGCGCTTCTCGACTTCCTCGAATCGGAGGCAAGAGCCCGAGGCTGCTCCCGATTCGCGCTCGAAACCGGATACCTTCAGCCGGAGGCGATCTCGCTGTACCTCCGTTGCGGCTACGTACGCTGCGGGCCGTTCGGCGACTACATCGAAGATCCGAACAGCGTCTTCATGCAGAAGGATGGGGTCTGAACCGGTGGTTCGAGAAAGGCCTCCACCGGCCGTCATCGCACGTCTTGTCACCTCCCAACGCCAGAGGGCACGCATGAAATCCACGACCGAGCAGAACAAGGCGAACGCCATGGCCTTCTACGAACTCATGTTCAACGAGTGCCGACCGGCGGAAGCGGTGGCGCGATTCGTCGCGGCGACCTATCGGCAACACAATCCGCACGTCGCCGACGGTCCGCAGGCGTTCATCGAGTACTTCGAGCGGATGGCGCGCGAGTATCCAGGCAAGCGCGTCACGTTCAAGCGCGTTGTCGCGGAGGGGGATCTCGTGGTGCTGCACTGCCATCAGCACTGGCCCACGGACCAGAACCCTGACTGGGCGGGGATCGACATCTTCCGCTTCGATCCGGACGGGAAGATCGTGGAGCACTGGGACGTGCTGCAGGTGGTGCCGACCGAGGCGAAGCATGGGAACACGATGTTCTAGGGCCGCGCGGCGCCGTCGGCAGCGGGCGCCGGACCTGCGCGGCATCGGTTGGGCGGCAGTTCTCGGCGGGCAGGTTGGCTACGCGGCCCGGGGCACCTTGAGCCACTGCGGTGAGCACGCCGTCGAGATGCCCTGGTGCGTGGCTGGACCAGGCGGTGCCGTGCCCTGTATCTTTTCGTGAGCGGAGATTGTTCCGTGCGGATGCCGTCCGACTCGCACACCCGCCTCGACATCGACGGCCGCATCGCTTCACCGTCGTTTCTTCGTGATGTTCTTCGGTAGCCGTCCTGCCCCCATGGCCCCCCCTGCAACGATCAAGTACAGCGAGCGACGCAACATCCCGTTGCGGGAACTCATCCGCCTCTATCGCGCCAATGCCTGGTCATCGGCTCACAAGCCCGTGCAACTGCGCACCGCACTTCGGAACGCGGACACGGTCGTGTCGGCCTGGTCGGACGCCGCACTCCTCGGCCTCGGGTATGCGATTTCCGATGGGGCGCTCGTCGTCTACTACCCCCATCTGCTCGTGCACCCGGATCACCAGGGGAGGGGCATAGGATCGGAACTCGTGCGGCGGCTGACGGCGAAGTATCGAGACTTCCACCAGCACGTACTGATTGCCGATGGCCGGGCGATCGAGTTCTACGAGAAATGCGGCTTCACTCGCGCCGGCAGGACCGAGCCCATGTGGGTCTATGCGGGCGATGATCACTGAGTGAAATCCGCGGGTGGTGTCGCGCAGGATGGCGGACGTCCATCCCGTGGATGCGCCCATGGCCGTCATCGGTCCCACGGGCACCATGCCCGCTGTTCGGAGGAGAAACAGATTGTCGGTCGATCAGAAGGAAGTGAGGGCGTTGGCAGCCGCCTACACGGCAGCGTGGAACTCGGGTTCACCCGAAGCGGTGGCCGGGTTCTACGCGGCAGACGGTCAGAGCATCGTGAATCGCGGTACGCCTTGGGTCGGCAGGCAAGCCGTTGCCGAGATGGCGGCCGGGTTCTTCGCCGATGTTCCCGATCTCGTGCTGGTCTGTGACGACGTGCGGGCCGCGGGGACGCATGTCGCGTACTTCTGGACCTTCACGGGGACCCACGCGACGACGGGGAACGCGCTGCGCGTGTCGGGCTGGGAGGAGTGGGACCTCGATGCGGAGCGGCGGGTCGTCGTGTCCCGAGGCTGGTACGACGCGGAGGAGTACGCGCGTCAGACGACACCCAGCCTGACCGCCCCGTGAAGCCTTCGTCGTCCGAGACGGCGGGTCCCGGGTCGCTGCGGTTCCCTTCGAGGCCGGTGTGCAGTGCGGTGATGCTGACCCGGCGCGGTCGGTCGTCGCAGTGCCCATGGCATCGCCGCGGCATTCCCCAGCGTTGGCAACACCCCCCGTGGGTCGGGCACTGCCCGACGCCCGCGTTCCTGGATTCGCCGCGGTGTCCAAGCCAACGCAGCGTCGAGCGATGCTCGACCCACGAAGGGCTTTCGCGACTGGATTCGCCGGCGCTGACAACACCCCCCGTGGGTCGGGCACTGCCCGACGCCTGGGTTCCTGGATTCGCCGCTGCGCCCAAGCCCACGCAGCGTCGAGCGATGCTCGACCCACGAGGGGCCTTCGCGACTGGAGGCGGCGGCGCTGACAACACCCCCCGTGGGTCGAGCTTCGCTCGACGCCCGCGTTCCTGGATTCGTCGCTGAGCCCAAGCCCTCGTAGCGTCCAGCGATGCTCGACCCACGAAGGGCCTTCGCGAGTGGATGCCTTGGCGCTGACAACACCCCCCGTGGGTCGGGCTTCGCCCGACGCCTGCGTTCCTGGATTCGCCGCGGTGTCCAAGCCAACGCAGCGTCGAGCGATGCTCGACCCACGAGGGGCCTTCGCGACTGGAGGCGGCGGCGCTGACAACACCCCCCGTGGGTCGGGCTTCGCCCGACGCCCGCGTTCCCGGATTCGTCGCTGAGCCCACGCCCTCGCCGCGTCGAGCGATGCTCGACCCACGAAGGGCCTTCGCGACTGGATGCCTTGGCGCTGACAACACCCCCCGTGGGTCGGGCTTCGCCCGACGCCTGCGTTCCTGGATTCGCCGCGGTGTCCACGCCCTCGCCGCGTCGAGCGATGCTCGACCCACGAAAGTCATCGCCACTGGATTCCCCGGCGCTGACAACACCCCCCGTGGGTCGGGCTTCGCCCGACGCCCGTGTTCCTGGATTCGTCGCTGAGCCCAAGCCCACGCCGCGTCGAGCGATGCTCGACCCACGAAGGGCCTTCGCGAGTGGATGCCTCGGCGCTGAGAACAACCCCAGTGGGTCGGGCTTCGCCCGACGCCTGCGTTCCTGGATTCGCCGCGATGCCCAAGCCCTCGCAGCGTCGAGCGATGCTCGACCCACGCAAGGCTCGTTGGCCGTGGCAACACGCAACCCCTTTGACACAAGATGCAGAGTCTCCTGAAAAAAGCGACCATCGCGCATCCCGCAACGTGACTCGTCGATCCCCGCATGCCCGATCTCTTCTCCCCGTTCACCCTCAAGGGCGTGACCCTCCGCAATCGCATCGTGATGTCGCCGATGACGATGTACAGCTCGATCGATGGCCGTCTCGACGACTATCACGTCAGCTATCTGGGTGCGCGCGCGGCCGGTGGGTTCGCGTTGGTCTTCGG
Source organism: Betaproteobacteria bacterium Ga0077532 (assembly GCA_001464895.1). Classification (GTDB taxonomy): domain Bacteria; phylum Pseudomonadota; class Gammaproteobacteria; order Burkholderiales. The sequence goes on along the minus strand of LNEE01000027.1, from coordinate 142,012 downwards.
CGAGCAGATGGCCATCACGCCCGACGGGCGGACCACGACGTCCTGTGCCGGCATCTGGGACGACGGTCAGATCGAGGGCCATGCCCGCGTGACAGCGATGATCAAGCGGATGGGCGCGGTGCCGGCGATCCAGTTGGGGCATACCGGGCGGAAGGGCAGTGAACTGCCGCCGCACAAGGGTGTGAACGCCGATCGCACAAAGAAGCAGCTGCCGCCGGATCATCCGGATGGGTGGACGTGCGTGGCGCCGTCGGCCATCCCCTACGGATTCGCTGGTCACGTCTACCCGGTGCATGCGCTGACGGTCGAAGAGATCCATGCACTGCACCGCCGCTACGCCGATGCTGCCGTGCGCGCCCGCGATGCGGGGTACCAGTGGCTGGAGCTGCACTTCGCACACGGCTATCTCGGCGCGAGCTTCTTTTCGCCGCTGGCCAACCAGCGTACCGATGCGTACGGCGGCAGCGTCGCCAACCGTGCGCGTTTCCTGCTGGAGGCGATCGACGCCGTCCGCGCCGTCTGGCCGGAGCAGTACCCGCTGACGATGCGCCTCGGCTGCGATGATCTGAATCCGAAGGGCACGCAGTTCGAGGATTCGATCGCGGCCATCCACATGATGAAGGCACGCGGGCTCGACCTCGCGGACCTTTCCCTCGGCTTCAACACCGACGAGATGATCGACCGGCCCATGGACCGCCAGGGATTCATGATCGAGCGCGCCCATCGGGTGCGGTGCGAGGTGGGCCTGCCGGTGGCGACGAGCTGGAACCTCGGCGTGCCGCAGTACGCCGACCGTGTCATCCGCGAAGAACGCATCGACCTCGTGTTCATCGGTCGCCCAGCGCTGTCCAATCCGCACTGGCCGGTCTGGGCGGCGCGCGAGCTGGGACACGATGCCCCGTTCTCGCTCGTGCCGGAGGACTGGCGCTGGTGGCTCGAGAACTTCCGGGGGCACGCGCCGAGCATCGGCCTGCCACCGCTGCCTGCGGTGTCGTGATGGCGATGGCTAAGCTGGCTGACGGGCGCGCCTCCCGATACACGACCGCGATCAACCTCGCCCACGGCGGCGAAGGATGACGATGCCTTCGCGTGGATCGGGCGACGACGAAACCGCCATCCGGCTTGCGCGACTTGCCCAGACGCGTGCCATCGCGGCCGGCGATCTCGATCTCGTCGCGAGCTACTGGACCGACGACATCACCATCCGGCGCGGGCTTGGGCATCCGGTCGACGGCATCGCCGCGGCGCGCGAGATGCTCGACGCGGGCGCCGGCGCTGGAAAGCTCGTGTATCAACGCGAGGCCGTCACCGTCGAGGTGAGCACGGTCTGGCCGCTCGCGTACGAGGAAGGCCGATGGGCCGGGTACGCGGGCGACGTCTCCGATGCGCCGGTGGTGACGGGGCGCTACGCGGCGCAGTGGGTCAAGCGGGACGGCCGGTGGCTGATCCGGTCGGAGGTGTTCGTGGCGCTCGACGCCGCGGGCGAGGGTGGCAACGCGTCGGCGCTTCCCTGACGGGCGGATCCACGCCGGGCACTGGTCCGCGGTCGGGCAGCGCAGGGCACAATCGGGCATACCCTGTCCACCAGGAATCGATCCATGCAGAACACCCTCGACGGCAAGCGTGTCCTCATCACCCAGGCGACGGAGTTCATGGGTCCCGTGCTCTGCGAAGTCTTCCGGGAACAGGGGGCGGACGTCGTGGCCAGCAACGACGCCCTGTCCGACCCCGGGGCGGCCGAGCGCGTGGTGCGCGAGGCGGGGCGCATCGACGTGCTCGTGGCGAATCTCGCGCTGAAGGCGCCGTCCACGCCCGCGGCGGAGGTCACGGAAGACGAATGGCGCGAAGTCTTCGCAGCGCTCGTGGACCCGCTGCCGCGTCTGGTGCGCGCGGCCACGCCGGACATGGTGGCGAGGCGTGCCGGCAAGATCCTCGTGATGGGGAGCGCTTCCGCCCTGCGCGGCATGAAGCGCACGTCCACCTACAGCGCGGCGCGCGGCGCGCAGCTCGCCTACGTGCAGGCGGTGGGCATCGAGATGGCACCGCACAACGTGCAGGTCAATGCCATCGCGCAGAACTTCGTCGACAACCCGACCTACTTCCCGGCCGAAGTGCAGGCGAATCCGAAGTTCCAGGAGCGGCTCGCGCGCGAGGTGCCACTCGGCCGGCTGGTGTCGGCGCGCGAGGACGCGCAGTTCGCCGCCTACCTGTGCAGCAGCGCGGCGGACTGTTTCGTCGGGCAGGTGTTTCCGGTGTGTGGCGGGTGGGTGGGTCGGTGAGCGCCACGGATCACATCAACTCCCGCAGCCGCTCCACGTGCGCCGTGAGTGACCGCATCGCCACCGGCCACATCCGCGACGGTACGTCGTCGTAGGCCTGCGCCAGCCAGTCCTGCATCGTGCCTTCCGGCAGGGCGCGCATCACGGCGAGGATCTTCGCCTCGCGTTGCAGGCGGTGCAGGCGCAATCGGCGGATGACGTCCGTCGCGTCGTGCGCGTCGCCGAACACGTTGCCCAGCACGTATCCGTGCGCGGGGAGGATGAACTCGATGTGGTCGGTGGCGCACGCGGCCTCCAGGCGGTCGAGCGAGGCGAGGTAGTCGCTCATGTGGCCGTCGGGCGGATCGATCACCGTGGTGCTGCCGTTCAGCACGTGATCGCCGCTGAAGAGCAGGCCGTCTTCTTCGAGGACGAGGCACAGGTGGTTGGCAGCGTGGCCAGGCGTGTGGATCACGCGCAGCGTGTGGCGGTGATCGGGACCTTCGAGCACCAGGCGTTCACCGTCGGCGAGTTCGCGGTCCGGGACGAAGTGGCTCGCGGCGCGTGCGGTCGGCAGCGACGACAGGCCTAGCAGCGGCGGCTTGTGGCCGTGGCGTTCGCACAGGGCCTGCAGCGGGCGCGCGCCGGGCGAGTGATCGGGATGCGAATGCGTGCAGACGATGAGGCGGATGTCGCCGCCGGCGGCGCGCCAGAGGCGTTCCTGGTGTTCGGCATCCTCGGGACCGGGGTCGATCACGATGTGGCCGGTGTCGGGGTCGCCGACGACGTAGCTGTTCGTGCCGGGGCCGGTCATCACGCCCGGGTTCCCGCAGGTCAGCCGCTGCACGTTGCGCAGCAGGGGCACCGGATGGTCCGACTGCCAGTCGAGGTGATGCACCATCTGCCCCTCGGGGCACACGAGCGCGAGTTCGCCGAAGGGCGGCTCGTGCTCCATGAACCGTTGCTCCTTGCCCGCGAGGATCCCCGCGCGCGGACAGCTCACGAACCAGGGTTGCTCGCCGGCGCAGCTCGCCAGTACTTCGTCGACGCGCGCGAACGCCTGCAGTCGCTCCAGCGTGCGGATGGTCGGGAAGATGATGAAGAACTGCCCCGCGCGATGCCGCTCCAGCGCATCGGCCGGGCGCACCCAGACGGGCTCGAACTGCTCCTTCTCGTCCGCGACGGGTTCCTGGTCCTCCGGCACGCGCGCCACGAGGAACGGCACGTCGAAGCGGCGGGGTAGGTCGCGGTCGGTGATCCAGTGCGCCAGGATGAACACCTCGTCGGCGGCGAGCGTGAGTCCCCGGGCGACGCACTGTGCGACGAAGGGTCCGTGGCGATCCAGGGCTGCGACGTCCGCGGTCGTCGCGTGACGCCCGTCGACGTGACGCGCCAGCAGAACCCCCAGTTCCTCGAAGCTCTCACGGATGGCGGCGATGGCCTGGACGAGGCGCGTGTCGTCCTGCGTCGGGCGGCGGCGTGTCTGGGCGAAGGTGTTCGGCGACGCATCGGCGGCTTCGATCCCGCCGCCGGGGAACACGTAGGCGCCGGGCGCGAAGCTCGCGGTCATTGCGCGGCGTGTCATCAGGACTTCGAGACCCTGCGGTCCATCGCGCAGCAGCAGTACGGTGGCGGCCGGGCGCGGGGTGACGGGAGGGCGTGGGGCGTGGAGTTGCTGGGCAGGTCGGACCATGCCGCATTATGGCCGGAGGCGGCGCGCGGAGAAAACCCGGGCACGGTGCGGCTCGGCGCATGCGCATTGCGCTGGGGAATCGTCGATGGCTATCCTCCGCCGTCCCGACACCGATCGCGGTGCGGGTTCTCGCCAGGATGCGGGCGGTTGCAAGGAGACGAAAGTGTTCGAAGGCAGCTGCCTCTGCGGTGGCATCCGATACAGACTCTCGGCCGAGCCCGGTGATTTCGGCTACTGCCATTGCGCGAGCTGCCGCAAGGCGGGTGGGGCGGGGCATTCGGCCAACGCGCCGATCGGGCGGGCGGATTTCCATCTCGAGCACGGCGCAGCGTTGCTGCGCGAATACGAATCCTCGCCGGGCAAGTTCCGCGTCTTCTGCGGCCACTGCGGCAGTCCGATCTACGCCTACCTGGGCGCCGCACCGGACGTGCTCCGCCTGCGTCTCGGGTCGCTCGACACCCCGTTCCTGCGCCAGCCGCTGGCCCACACCTGGGTCTCGGACAAGGCGCAGTGGGAGCCGATCGACGACGACATCCCCCAGTTCGACACCTTCGCTCCGCCGACCTTGCTGCGTCGGCGTGGCGCTGGTGAATCCCGCTAGACCTCAGGAGACGGAAACCATGATCAAGGTGAGCGTGATGTACCCCAACACCCCCGGCGCGCGATTCGATCACGCGTACTACCGCGACACGCACATGCCGCTGGTCAAGGCGCGCATGGGCGACAAGTGCAGGTACTACACGGTCGACCAGGGGCTGGCTGGCGGCGCCCCGGGCTCGCCGCCCACGTACATCGGCATGTGCCACATCTACTGCGATTCCGTCGACGATTTCCAGGCGGGTTTCGGGCCGCACGCCAAGGAGATCATGGCGGACATCCCGAACTACACGGACCTGTCCCCGGTGTTGCAGATCAGCGAGGTGACGGTCGGGTATCCCGGCTGATTCGAGCTTCGGCTCGACGCGATCAGGGCTTGGGCACAGCGGCGAATCCAGGGACGCGGGCGTCGGGCGGAGCCCGACCCACGGTGGTTGTTTTCAGCGTTGCGGATTCCAGTAGCGAAGTCTTTCGTGGGTCGAGCACCGCTCGACGCGGCGATGGCTTGGGCGCGCGGCGAATCCAGGGACGCGGGCGTCGGGCAGTGCCCGACCCACGGGGGTTGTTTTCAGCGCTGAGGCATCCCGTCGCGAAGGCCCTTCGTGGGTCGAGCATCGCTCGACACAGCGATGGCTTGGGCACAGCGGCGAATCCAGGGACGCGGGCGTCGAGCGAAGCTCGACCCACGGGGGTTGGTTTCCAGCGCTGCGGGTTCCAGTAACCTAGGCCCTTCGTGGGTCGAGCATCGCTCGACGCGGCGCGGGCTTTGGCGCAGCGGCGAATCCGATTCAGGTTCTCCACCGCCGTCGCCTGCGGCACACTCCTCAGCCTGTTCCCGCCGAGCAATCCTCCATGCCTGCCATCGTCAGCACTTTCGATCTCGACACCGTCGCGTGGCGGCGGGTTACCGATCCGTCCTGCACGGCCTTCCGCGTCGACTTCGAGTACAGCCTCCTGGGCTACGACCTTTCGACCGGCCGGCTCGACATGCTGCTCCGCTATGGCAAGGGCGGGCACTGCCGCCGGCATCGCCATGTCGCGTCCACCGTCACGATGGTCCTCGAAGGCGAGCAGTTCCTGAACGAGTTGCTGCCCGATGGCGCGACGCGAATGGTGCGTCGGAAGGCGGGGGCCTACGCGCTCTCGCCGGCGGACGCGCATCCGCACGACGAGTGGGGCGGGGACGATGGGGCCACCGTGCTGCTCTCGATGATCGCCCACGAGGGAGTGCTCTTCGAGTACTTCGACGAACACATGCGGAACCCGTGGAAGCTGTCGATCGAGGCGTACGTCGACAGCTGGAAGAACGGCACCGTGTACGGCGCGGCGCCGGCAACTGGGCAGGCCGCCTGACCCGGCACGTGGCGTCATCCGGGCATTCGTCCGGCAACGAAAGGAAGTCATCATGGGGAAGAAGTTCGAGGCGATGTCCGATCGCCACGTCGAGTTCATCGTGGCGCAGAAGATGTTCTTCGTCGGTACCGCCACCGCGGACAGCCGCGTGAACGTCTCGCCCAAGGGCATGGACGCCTTCCGGGTGCTGGGCCCCAAGCGGGTCGCGTGGTTGAACGTCACGGGCAGCGGCAACGAGACATCGGCGCACGTGCAGCGGCAATCACGGATGACCATCATGTTCTGTGCGTTCGAGGGCCCGCCGATGATCCTGCGGTTGTACGGGTCTGCCAGGGTGATCCACCCCGTGGATCCGGAATGGACCGACCTGTTCCCCAGGTTCGCACCGCTGCCTGGCGCGCGGCAGATCTTCGATCTCGCCGTCGACCTCGTGCAGACGTCGTGCGGGATGGCTGTCCCGATGATGTCGTACGTCGAGGATCGCCCGCTGCTCAGCGATTGGGCCGTCCGGCAGGGCGCGGAGGGCGTGAAGCGATACTGGGCCGAGAAGAACCAGCACAGCATCGACGGGCTCTCCACCGACATCGTGGCGCGTGGCGGCTGAGGCCGCCTTGCCCCGATCCTCACCCAATCCACGGCCGCCGGCCGCATCCAACCTGGTAACCCCCGATGGCAAAGTTCGCCGTAGTCGCCACGTACGAGATCGCGCCGGAGAAGATCGCCGATTTCCTCCCGCTGCTCTTCGCGCATCGTGACCGATGTCTCGCCCAGGAACCCGGCACCTTGCGGTTCGAAGTGCTGCAGCCCGACCACAACCTGATGCTGTACGAGGTCTACGAAGACGAGGCGGCGTTCCAGGCGCATCGCGAGGGACCGCTGGTCGCGCGGTTCCGGGAGGAGGCAGCGGCCATCGAGCGACGGCTCACGTTCGTGACGTGCCGGTTGCTGGATGGTTTGCCTCTGTAGGAGGGGCCCATGGCCCGCCTCTCGGGCCTGACGGCCCGCGGCGGCTTGGCCGCGCGGTGTACCAACAAGGGGAGAGCCCCTTGTATATCCCCCGCGGATGCGCCACTACCGAGGGAATGGGCCGCGCATTTGTAGGAGCGGGCCATGCCCGCGAAAGCGATGGCTCCGGTTGAGGCGTTTCCTTGCATCCACCGCTTTCGGGGGCATGGCCCCCTCCTACAGGGGCATGGCCCGCGGCGGCTTGGCCGCGCGGTGTACCAACAAGGGGAGGGCCCCTTGTATAGCCCCGTGTCCTAAAGACGCAGCCTCCCAAAGCGGTCGATGCGAGGAAACGCGTCGACCTCCACCGCCAGCCTCAAGCCAACCCATTCCTCGGCTTGTAGTCCACCACCAGCCGCCGTTCGATCCACGGGTCCATCATCGCCAGCACGGCCCGATGGTCCGGATGGTCGACGTAGCGGTCGCGGGCGGCGAGGTTGTCGAAGGTCACGAGGAAACAGTGGGAGAAGCCCGCCGCCAGGTTCTCGCGACTGGCGTTCAAGCCCCACTCGAGTTCGCGGATTTCGTCGATCTGTTGGCGCAGCGCCGTGAACGCCGTTTCGAACGCACGCAGGCGCTCGGCCGGGACGCCCTCCCGGAAGGCCACGAGGACGACCTCGCGGATCATGCGGGCCGGCCGATGGCGGACAGCGCGCCGCGCGGGGACTCGTGATGCTTCGACAGTGGTTCATTCATGCAGGTGCTCCGCGGGATGGACATGGCAGGGCGCGCGCAGGGTGGCTTGCGCGCGGGGCGGACGCACCGAGGATCGGGGTCACCAGGGTCGGGGCCAAGCGAGCCCATCATGCCACGCCCCTCTGCGCGCACGCGGCCGGATGACGCGGTGCCGCACCGAATGCTCGCTGCCGCGCGCGCTTTGCGGACGCGCGCGGTGATATGGTGGCGCCCGCGTGCCACTGTCGGTCGCTCCGTCGAAGGCGTTCCCATGAACCAGGAAGACCTCTGCTTCACGCCTGCCATCGAGCTTGCCCGCCGCATCCGTGACCGGAGCCTCTCGCCGGTCGAGATCATGGACGCCGTGCTTGCCCGTGCGGAGGCGCTCGAGCCGAAGCTGAACGCGATCTGCACGCCGACGTTCGACACTGCCCGAGCCGCTGCCCGCGCCGCCGAGGCCGCAGTCATGCGGGGCGACGCGCTCGGTGCGCTGCACGGCCTGCCCCTCACCATCAAGGATCTCGCGCTCACGAAGGGTGTGCGCAGCATGGGCGGTTCATGGATCCATCGCGACCGCGTACCGACCATCGATCACGTGCACGTGGAGCGCCTCGAAGCCGCCGGTGGCATCAGCATCGGCAAGACCACCGTGCCGGAGCTGGGGTGGAAGGGCAACGGCGACAGCCCCGTCACCGGCATCACCCACAACCCGTGGAAGCACGGCATGAATGCCGGCGGATCCAGCGCGGGCGCGGCGGCGTGTGCAGCGGCCGGGATCGCGCCGCTGCACCAGGGGTCCGACGGTGCCGGCTCGATCCGCATGCCCGCCGCGTTCTGCGGGATCTACGGTCTGAAGCCCACGTTCGGTCGCATCCCCTACTGGCCGATGCCGAGCAACGGCGGCATCTCGCACGTGGGCCCGATGACCCGCACCGTGGCCGATGCGGCGCTGATGCTCCAGGTGATGTCCGGCCCCGACGACCGCGACCAGGCGAGCCTCGAGGCCACGCCGGAGGACTTCCTCGGCCGGCTCGACGAGGGCATCGCGGGGCTCCGGGTGGCGTACAGCCCCGACCTCGGCTACTTGCGCGTGGACCGCGAAGTGGCCGACCGCGTGAAGATCGCCGCGCTGGCGTTCGAATCGCTCGGCTGCAGCGTGGAGGAGGTGAACCCCGGGTGGGGCGACGCCACCGACATCGTGCACTGCCACTTCTCGTCGAACTATGCGGGGATGCTGGGAAACCTGCTGGACCAGTGGGCCGATCGCATGGACCCGGGCCTCGTCGCGATCACGCGCCATGGCCTCACGTACTCCGCCGCCGACTACTGCCGGGCCCAGGCCGAGCGCCTCGCGTACTACGACCGCGTGAACGCGTTCTTCCAGCGCTACGACCTGCTGCTCACGCCGTCGCTGTCCGTCGCGGCCTTCGACGCCACGCGGCTCATCCCGGCGCATTGGGAACAGCATCCGTGGGACTGGCTGCGCTGGGCCGGCTTCAGCTATCCGTTCAACCTGACCGGGTTGCCTGCGGCCACGGTGCCCTGTGGGTTCACCGATGCGGGCCTCCCGGTGGGGCTGCAGATCGTCGCCGGGCGCTTCCGGGATCTCCGGGTGCTGCAGGCGTCGCGCGCGTTCGAGCAGGCGCGTCCCTGGGCCCAGGTGCGTCCGCCCGCGTGATCCATGTACATCGACATTCCAACCCCGGAGCAACTGCCATGAGAGTGTTGTGCATCACCCTGTTCGCCTGGATCGCCGCCGTCGCGATGCCGGCGGGCGCCGCCGAACCGATCCGCATCGGCGTCGTCGCCGAGGTCACCGGGACGCAGGCCGAGGCGGGCCAGTTCACGCTGAACGGCATCAAGCTCGCGCTGGACGAGGTCAACAAGTCGGGCGGAGCACTCGGCCGTCCGCTGGAACTCCACGTCGAGGACAACGCGAGCACGAATCCGGGCACCGTCCTCGCCTTCTCGAAACTCATCAGCGGCGGTGGCATCGCCGGGATCATCGGACCGATCCGCAGCACGCAGATCCAGGCGGCTTCGCCCACCATCGCGAAGGCCGGCATCCCGACGATGATCGGCGGCAGCGACGTCAGCCTCACGCACGTGAACAACCGCTGGGTGTTCCGCATCCGTCCGAACGACAGCTACTCGTCGAGAGTCATCGCCGACTTCGGGACCAACACGCTCAAGTTGAGGAAGTGGGCGATCGTGCACTCCACCGATGCGTTCGGGGCTGGTGGCAAGACGGCCCTCGTCACGGAACTGGAGAAACTCGGCATCAAGCCGCTGCTCGTGCAGGGCTACACGAACAATTCGCAGGACTTCACGCCCATCGTGCTCGCGGTGAAGAAGTCCGGCGCGGACGTCATGGGCACGTACATGACCAACCCGAACGACCAGGGCATCTTCGCGAAGCAGATGCGCCAGCTCGGCGTGAAGGTCGCCTGGATCGGATCGCCGACGACCATCGCCGTGACGACGTTGAACCTCGCCGGTGAGGCGCTGCACGGCGCGTACTCCATCACCGACTTCACCACCGATGCGACCGACGCCACGCGGGCCTTCACGAAGAAGTACCGCGAGCGCTACGGCGTCAACCCCGACACGTATGCGAGCTGGTCTTACGACGCCATGCACATCCTGGCGAACGCCATCCGCAGCGCGAACTCCACCGCGCCGGAGAGCGTGCGCAATGCCGTCCTCGCGGTGAAGGGTTACACGGGTGTGGAGGGCAACTACACCTTCGACAAGTTCGGCGATGGCCTGCACGGGTACCGCATCGTGCGTAACGAGGGCGGGCGCATTGTGTTCATGAAGCACGTCGAGTTTCCCCCGGAAGCGCCCTGAGCTATGGATACCGCCGAACGAACCGATTCCCCCTGGGCCCCCATCATCCACGCCGCGCTGCTCGCCGCGGACGTGCGCCACGTGACGTACGTTCCCGATGCTGGCCACGCGCGTCTCATCGAGATGTTGCGTGACACGCCGGACGTCGTCACGACCGTGCTCACCACCGAGGAGGAGGGCGTCGCCATCGCCGCCGGCGCGTGGGCGGGCGGGCAGCGTGCCGCGCTGCTGATGCAGTCGAGCGGGGTGGGGAACTGCATCAACATGCTGTCGCTGATCGCCGCCTGCCGGATGCCGTTCCTCGCCGTCGTGACCATGCGTGGCGAGTTCTCGGAGTTCAATCCGTGGCAGGTGCCGATGGGCAGCGCCACCGAGCCGTCGCTGAACCTGATGGGCGTGCGCACCATCCGCATCGACCGGCTGGAGGATCTCGCCGCGCAGATGGCGTCGGCCACGACGATGGCGTTCAGCGGCGATCAGGCGATCGCGATCCTCTTGTCGCAGCAACTGCTGGGAGCGAAGAAATGGGTGAAGGAATGAGTGGCGCCCTGCCAGCGCCGGCGCCGGGAAAGCTCGACCGGCGCGAGGCCGTCGCTGCGTTGCTGGAGAACCGCGGGCGGATGCTCGTGGTGAGCGGGCTCGGTTCGCCCACCTACGACACGTTCGCGGCTGGCGATCACGACGGCAACTTCTATCTCTGGGGTGCGATGGGCGGCGCGGCGCTGATGGGCCTCGGGCTGGCACTCGCGCAGCCGGATCGCCCTGTCACCGTCATCACGGGCGACGGCGAGCAGCTGATGGGTCTGGGCGGCCTCGCGACCATCGCGGTGAGTGCGCCGAAGAACCTGTCGATCGTCGTGCTCGACAACGGCCATTACGGCGAGACGGGCGGCCAGCTCAGCCACAGCGGTGCCGGCATCGATCTGGGCCGCGTGGCGGCCGCCACTGGTTTCACGGCGGTGATGGATGTCGTCGAGGAATCCGACCTCGCCGCAGCGCGTGAAGCGATCGGGACGGTCGGCGGCGGCCCGCGCTTCATCACCGTGCGCATCGCCCATGTCGAAACGCCGCGGGCGTTGCCGGCGCGGGACGGCAGCTGGATCAAGTCGCGCTTCCGCGGGCATCTGGGCCTCGGACCGAACTGACCGTCCTTCGCCAGGCTACGAAGCGAGCAGCAGGCCGACTCCCATCAACACCGGCGTCGCCAGGTTGATCGCGACGTTGAGCGCCATCGCCGGCATCAGCGCTGGCATGTCATCGGCGTCGCGAAGCGCCCGCCGGACAGCTGCGTAGCCGAGCGGGGCGGCGAGCAGTCCCGCTGCGCAGCCCATCGGCAGCAGGCCTGCGAGCACCGCGATCGCCAACCACCCGAAGGCCGCCCCCAACAACCCCGCATAGATGCCCGCGGCGCGCGGCCGCCCCAGCAGCATCGGCAGGTGTCGGCGTCCGACGCGCCGGTCGGCCTCCACGTCAGGGAACTGATTGAGCAGCAGCAGGGCGTTCACGAGAAAGAACGGCACGATCGACGCGATCCACGGCGTCGCCGCATGGGCCCCCGTCAGTGCCACGTGGGTGCCGACGACCATGGCGGGGCCGAAGCCGATGCCCGGCGCGAGCAGGCAGGCCACCGGGTGCCGTGTGGTCCAGGGCGTATACGCCACCACGACGGCGATTCCCAGAAGGCCCACCGGCAGGAGCGCCGTCCCGCGCAGCATCACGAACCAGATCCCCACGGCGCAGGCGATCGCAAGGGCGACGCACGCCAGCGCGAGCGTCGCGGGGGCGAGGTCCGGCCTGGCGGGCAGGGCGCCGCTGCCGCCGCTGAACGGCGTGCGATCGGTCATGGCATCGAGACCGCTGCGGAAGTCGAAGTACTCGTTGAGGGCGTTGACGGCTGCGTGCGCCGCGATGCCGCCGAGCAGCGCCAGCAGGATGTCGATCGCGGTGACCGGCACACCGCTGCGTACGGCAGTCCCGATACCGACGAGCATGCAGGCAGGCGCCAGCAGCAGGAATGCCGGCCGCGTGGTGGCGATCAGTGTCGCGGCGGTGCCGGGGCGCGCCATGGGGGGTGTGGCCTCAGCGCGCGGCGCGTTCCGCGAGCACTTCCTCGAACTTCACCAGGGCATCCCACATGGCCGGATACCCCGCGTACGCCGCCACTACGAACAGCGCCTCGAAGATCTCCTCGATCGATGCCCCGTTGTTCATCGCCATCTCGAAATTGAGCTTCAGGGCGTTGGTCCGACCCTGGGCTGCCAGCGTGCAGATGCTGCAGAGCGAGCGGGTCTTCAGATCGATGCCGCCGCGGCTCCACATGCGGCCACCCACGACCGACACGACCTCCGTGCGGAAGTCCGGGCACACGGCCCCGAAGCGCGCGACCAGCGCGTCGATGCGGTCGTCACCGACCATCTTCCGGAACATCTCGTAACCGCGCTGGTAGTCGTCCATGCCTCGCGTCTCGCTTCCTGGGTGGGGGTGGGGCGGATGATACGAGACCCTCGGCGCCGTGCGGCCATCGTCGGGCGCGATCGGAAGTCCCGATTGCCACGCGCGGCGGTGGCCGATACGCTCGACGACCCGACATGAGCGCACGACCCATGCAACCCCCTCCTGAACATCAGCGCGAATGGGACGCCGGCGACCTCGGTTGCGGCGACCTCGTCATCCAACTGCGTTTCCTGATGAAGGAGATGGCAGCCGGCGAGGTGATCCGGGTGCACGCGACCGATTCCGGCGCGCGCCACGATCTGCCTGCGTGGTGTCGCATGACGCGCGAGACGCTCGTGCACCACGATCTCGAACAGCACCTCTTCTGGATCCGGCGCGGCGGGTGAGTCCGCCACGCCAGCGATCCGTTCCCACCTCACCTCAAGGAGCCTCACCATGGCCGGTACCGGAAAGTTCTGCGTCTCCCTCAGCTTCTCGCTCGACAACACCGACAAGGCGACGGTCGCGTTCGTCGTCGCCAACGCCGCCGTCGCGTCGAGCCAGGACACCCTCGTGTTCCTGTCCATCGAGGGCGTGCGCCTCTCGCAGAAGGGCGTCGCCGAGACCATCCACGAGGAAGGCTTCGCGCCCCTGGGGGAACTGGTCGCCAACTTCGTGAAGGCGGGCGGCAAGATCTGGGTCTGCTCGCCGTGCTTCAAGAAGCGCACGCTCGACGAGGGCGCGCTGATCGAGGGTGCGACGATCGTCGGCGGCGCCAAGCTGGTCGAGTTCCTGTCGGACGGCACGCCTTGCCTGTCGTTCTGATCAGCACGAGGCATCAACGATGACGGCAGCCCATCCCCATCCGCCGGACACCAGCTTCGACGGCGGCGATCTCGACTGCGGCAACGGATTGCTGCTCATGATCCGCAGCCACATCGACCCGCTGCCGAGAGGTGGCCTGCTGGAGATCCTCTCCACCGAGACCTCGGTGCGCGAGGATCTCCCGGCGTGGTGCCGCATGACCGGCAACGAACTCGTGTCGGTGGCAGCCGCGGGGGCGGGAACATCGTTCCTCGTGTGCAAGGGCGCGTTGGTGGAGCGGAAGGTGGTCGCTGCGCCCGTCGTCGCGACGAGCCCGATCGTGCAGCCGGTGAAGGCGATCGTCATTCCCGACCGTCTCCCGGATGCGGCACCTGCACCGGCGATCCCGGCGCTCGGCGTGATGGGGCTCGGCAGTTGGCCCCGACCGCGCTGGATGGTGCAGGCGCTGCACGAACGCATGGAGGGGCGCCTGCCCGAGGCGGACTTCGAGGCGACGGCCGACGACGCCGTGCGGCTCGTGGTCGAGGCGCAACTGCGCGCGGGCTGCGACGTCGTCACCGACGGCGAGCAGCGGCGCGACAGCTACGCGAGCTTCGTCGGCGGCCGCCTCGACAACTGCCAGCTGATCCCGTTGACCGACCTGCTGCCGCTCGTCGATGACCCGGACGAATTCGCCGAAGAGTTGCGCGCGCTGGACGTGCCCGCGGGCGACGTCCGCCACCCCGCCGTGTTCGGGCCGCTGGGACGATCGAAGCCGCTGGCGGTGCACGAGCTTGCCTTCGTGCGGACGCTCACCGACCGCCCCGTGAAGGTGGCGCTGCCGGGACCGTATCTCCTGACGCGGACGATGTGGATGGAGTGCATCTCGGATCGCGCCTACGCGTCGCGCGAGGCGATCGCCGTGGACATCGTGCGCGTGCTCCGCGAGGAACTCGCCTTCCTGTTGGCCGAGGGCGCGGCGCTCGTGCAGTTCGACGAGCCGGTGCTGTCGGAGGTCGTGTTCACGGGGCCGAGCCAGTCGCGCAGCTTCATGTGCGGTGCGTTGTCCGAGAAGGGCGATGCCGCCACCGAACTGGCGTTCGCCCGCGATCTCATGAACGCCGTGACCGACGGCTTTGCGATGGATCGCACCGCGGTGCACATGTGTCGCGGCAACTGGACGCCGGACGAAACGACCTGCCTCGCTGGCGACTACACGCCGCTGGTGCCGACGCTCGCCGCGATGCGGGTCGGCACCGTGTTCCTGGAGCTGTGCACGCCGCGCGCCGGCGAAGTCGAGATCCTGCGCGGCCTGCCCGACGACCGCCGTGTGGGCGTCGGCGTGGTGAACCAGAAGCAGGCGCGGATCGAGACCGTGGAAGAGATCGTGGCGAAGGCCGAGGCGGCGATCCGCATCTTCGGCGCGGAGCGTGTGCTGCTCACGCCGGATTGCGGCTTCGCGACGTTCGCGGACAACCCGGTGACGTCGGCGGCGGTGGCGGAGAAGAAGCTGAGGGCGATCGTGGAGGCGTCGGCGCGATTGCGGGGGTAGGGGGGTGTCCCGTGGGTCGGGCACTGCCCGCGCGGCCTGGATGCGCTGTCGTCCCCAAGCCATCGCCGCGTCGAGCGTAGCTCGACCCACGGGCGTTGTGGTTGCCATGCGGGTGGATCAGGGCGGCGGTGTTCGTGGGTCGGGCACTGCCCGACGCGGCCGTGGCACTCCTGCATTGCTTCCAATGACCACCGCGTCGAGCTGCAGCCCGACCCACGAGAAGCGCGCTCGTGGCACGCGGAGGTGGGTTCCAATGACCACCGCGTCGGGCGAAGCCCGACCCACGACAGACGTCCCGCCATGGTCGCGAAGCGCTTGCTTGCCCCTCGCAGCATGCCGATCGCGTGTGCGACGATACGGCGCATGAACGGTGAACGCGCCGCGGGGGATCGCCCCGCCTCCAGGACCCCGGCCGACGCCGCATCCCACATCCGCACCATCGACACCTGATGCGCATCCCCATCCCCCGGTCCCGCATGGAGGTCGACGTGGTCGGGATTCCCGATCTGGTCGCGGACCACCATGCCACCCTCGCGATGGTGCTGCCGCCGCTGGTGGAGCGTCTCCGGGCGATGGCACCCACGATCCTCGTCACGCTCGCCCGCGGAAGCGCCAACCACGCGGCGGCCTACGGTGCGGCGCTGGCGGAGTTGCGCCTCGGGCTGCCCACCGCGCCGTTGCCGATGGTGCTGGCCTCTGCGCACGCACGAACGCTTCGCCTGGAACGTGCCCTCGCGATCGCGGTGGCGCCTGTCGGGGACGGCACCGACCTGCTGACATCGATCGGGATGGTGCAGCGTGGGGGCGCCACGGCCCTCGGACTCGTGAACGCGTCCGGGTCTCCCGTCGAGGCCATGGCGGACGACGTGCTCGAGATCGGTGCGGGCGAGGAGACGTCGGCCATCGCCACGCGGACCTTCGTGTTGACGGTGTTCACGCTCGCACAACTGATCGCGACGTGGTCCGGCGGCGCGGCGCTCTCGGCGTCGCTCGCGCGGATGCACGAGGCGCTCGCCGACACCAACGAGCCCGCGCGCGATGCGCTGCTCATGACCCTCGCGAAGCGCGAGAGCGCGTACGTGATCGCCCGCGGGCCGGCGTTGCCGATGGCGCGGGAGCTGGCACTGAAGCTGAAGGAGGTGTGCGGAATCCACGCCGAGGCGTTCAGCGCCGCCGAGGTGCTGCACGGCCCGATCGCGCTGGCGTCACCGCAGTTGCCGGTGATCGTGTTCGAGCCGGATGCGGCCACGCGTGCCTCGGTCGAGGCGGCGGTGGCGCGATTCGTCGAGGCGGGGTCGCCGGTCGTCCGCATCGGCACACGGGCGGCGCCGGGCATCCACCCGTGGCTGCAGCCACTCGTGACGATGCACTCGGCCTACGCGTGGCTGCTGATGCTGGCCGCGGCGCGGGGGCGGGATCCGGATCGGAACTCGCCGGCGGCGATGGTGACGCCACCTCTCCGGTAACAGCCCCTGGCATTGCGGTGCGAGCGATCCGGCGCGAATGCTGCGGTGGTTCGCGCACAGACGAGACGATCCGGCCCAGGCACGGTCTACTCCTCGGGACCGCATCGTCGCGATCCCCGCGTAGTCGAGGAGGGGATGTCATGAACACGATCACGGTTTGCACGCGCGGCGCGCTGTTGGCGTCGGCGCTGTTGTCACCTGCGTTCCTTGCGCCGGGGAGCGCCCTTGCGATGGGGGACGCCCATCACGATCTCGCGCGGGACATGGCGACCACCGTGTACGGCGTTCCGTACGACGGCCCGAAGGTACCAGCGGCAGAACCGGCGCCGGACCGCGCACCGAAAGTTGCCGACGATGCCGATGCGCGCGGTGGATGCGAGTCCGAGGGTGAGTCGCCGCCCGGGTGCAGGACCGAAGCGCCCCGCCGAAAGGCGCCTTGAGCGCGCCCGGCGAGCCGGCGTCGGCTACTCCAGGCGCAGCTTCTTCACCTCGTCATCGGGCGGCAGGTAGCTCTGCCCGTCGCGGTACACCCAGTCCACCATCACGCCCTTGCCGTCGCGCTTCGCGAGCCGGCCGACGTACGCGCCCATGGTCGATTGGTGGTCGATCGCGCGGTACGTGACCTTGCCGAACGGTGTTTCGACGGCGAGACCCTTCATCGCGGCGATGACCTTCTCGGTGTCGGTGCCGCCGGCCTTCTTCATCGCCGCCGCCACGCTCTGCATCGCGCTGTAGCCGACGACGGACCCGAGGCGCGGATAGTCGTTCCAGCGCTTCTGGTAGGCCGCAAGGAAGCGCCTGTGCTCGGGCGACGCGATGTCGGCCCAAGGGTAGCCCGTCACGTACCAGCCGTCGGGCGTCTCGTCCTTCAACGGGTCGAGGTACTCCGGTTCGCCGCCCAGCAGGTTGAAGACCTCGCGACCGCGGAACAGACCGCGCGTGTTGCCCTCGCGCACGAACTTCGCGAGATCGGGGCCGAAGAGGGCGCTGAAGATGGCGTCGGGCTTCGCAGCGGAGAGCGCCTGGACGGTGGCGCCGGCGTCGAGCTTGCCGAGCGGCGGCGCCTGCTCCAGCACGAACTCGACGTCGGGCTGGCGGGCCTTCAGCAACTTCTTGAAGGCGTTGGCCGCCGACTGCCCGTACTCGTAGTTCGGATACACGAGCGCCCAGCGCTTCTTCTTCATCGCGGCGGCCTCGGGGATCAGCATCGCCGTCTGCATGTACGTCGAGGCGCGCAGCCGGAACGTGTAGCGGTTGCCGTTCTCCCAGGTGAGCTTGTCCGAGAGCGGTTCGGCGGCGAGGAACGGGAGCTTGCGCTGCTTCGCGAGGTCGCTCACCGCGAGGCCCACGTTGCTCGCGAAGGTGCCCATCAGCATCGACACCTGTTCGCGGCTCACCAGTTCTTCGGCCACGCGCACGGCGTCGCCGGGGTTGCCGTTGTCGTCGCGCGAGATGACTTCGATTTTCCGACCGTTCACGCCGCCCGCCGCGTTGATCTCTTCCAGCGCCAGCGTCCAGCCCTTGCGATAGGGCTCGAGGAAGGCGGGGAAGGCCTTGTACGAATTGAGTTCGCCGATGCGGATGGGGCCGTCGGCCTGGGCCGTGCCGGTGGCGCAGAGCGCGGCGAGTGCCAGCGCAAGGAAGGTGCGGCGCATGTTCATCGCTGGCCGTCCCAGACGCTGATGTCGGCGGCCTTCAGGCCACCCATGCGGGCGTGGACGCGCGGGCCGTCGCACATGGCGAGGATCAGAGCGAGTTCATCGGGCCGCGGACCGTCTGACACGCCGACCTCCATCGCGTCGAAGTGGCTGCGGACGTACGCGGCGTTGATGTGGTGGAGCGGCACGTCGAGGCGCGCGCCGGCACTCGCGAGCTTGGTGGTCGAAGGCACGATGGCCTTCGCGCCGCCGAGGGCCTCGCGCATCGCGTATCCGCCCGGCACGTGCCAGAAGGCGCCGTGCTCGTGCTCGCCGTTCACGCCGACGATCGTACCCTTGCCGTACGACTCGATGCGCTTAGGGTCTCCGCCGAGCGCGGCCAGCAGGCGCATCGCCATCTCGAGGCCCAGCGGCTTCAGCGCCTCCATGAAGGGTTCGATCGTCTCGACGTAGCGGCCCGCGAACGGATTGCGGATCACCGCGACGACGGCGCCCTTGCGGCGCGGCGCGGCGGAGGGCGGCCCGCCGTCGTGGTAGGCCTCTTCGATGATCGTGCAGACCTTGCGGACTTCGACGGCGGCGAGGGCGGACGGTGCAGCGGTGCTGGTGCTCATGCGAGCGTTTCTCCGTTGACTGGGACGATCGAACCCGGAACGAGCTTGCCGGCCTCGACGCCGACGACGCGCACTTCGCCCGCGAGCCGCAGGCAGGCCGCGCGGATCAGGCCGCGATCGACCATCCCCTGCGCCCTCGCAACGCCGCGCGCGAGCGCCTCGTGCACGGCATCTTCGGGCAGCGGCCCGACAGTGACCGTCACCGGCAACGCGCCGAGATCGGTGTCGTCGCGGACGTCGCAGGCGGGCCGACGTTCGATCGACCGATGATCCACGTTCACGGCATTGGCGACAAGCGTGGCTGCGGCGTCCGCGGCAGCCGCATTGGCGGCCACCACCGTCACGGCATCCGCGATGCCCATCGACATCGATCGCCCACGCCAGCCCGAGGTGGCGACGCCCCGCGCGGCGTCGTCCGCGCGGAGGTCCAGCGTGCCGTGCAGGGCTGCGTCCTCGATGCCGGCAAGGCCGACGCGGAACGATTCGCCCGGCGCAAGGTGCAGGGCGATGTCGCCGCCGTTGTTCACGTACGCGCGGCGGAGAGCGGCGCCGGTGACCATCGCGGCGAGCACCTCGTCGGCGACCGATCCCGCGACGGCTGCCATGGGCGTGATGAACACGTCGCGGTACGGCCAGCAGGCGGCGAGCATACGGCGGGCGACGGGGCCGGTCAGCGGCGGTGGTTCGATGCCGAGCGGCGTGCGCAGCAGCGGGAGTTCCGAGACGAGGACGGTGAGGATGTCGGCGAAACGCGCGCGGGCAGCGGCGTAGGCGGCGTCGACGGCAGTGGCGTCGTCCGCGAAGGCCTCGATGACGAGGTCGATGGGGCCCTGGTGGAGGTGGAGGCGGGGGGCGGGGTGACTGGTGCCGGCAGGGCCGGGCGGCGACGCGGCACTCATCGAACCGCGCCCGGTCCAGAGCCGGTCCATCTGGCAGAGAATAGGCTAGAAAATCTTCTCATAATCGCGGAAGAAAGGACTCGCGTTGCTAGGAGGGCCGTCGATAAAATGTTCTCGAAAATCTTCTCATTATCGCCATGAGAACGAAGAATCAAGCCACCCGGGATCGACTCTACGCCGTGCTGGCGCGCGAGGGTATGTCTGGCGCAGCGACGCTCGCGACCCAGGTGGGCGTGAGCGTGGCAACGCTGCATCGACTGCTGGCCGAGGTGGGAAGCCACGTGGTGGCGGCGGGCCGTGCCCGTCGTGCCCGGTATGCCCTCCGGCGTCCGCTTCGCGGCGATCTGGCGGGTCTGGCGGTGCACGAAGTCGATGCCGATGGTCGCGCAAGTCAGGTGGGAACGCTCGCCCCCGTGTATCCCGAGGGGACATGGCTGGATCTTGCCTCCTCCGGCTGGCCGGTGCCCGAGGCAACGCGCGACGGCTGGTGGCACGGGCTGCCGTATCCCTTCCACGACATGCGGCCGCAGGGCTACATGGGGCGCCAGTTCGCGCGCAGTCAGCACGATGCCCTGGGCGTGCCGTCCGATCCGAATGCCTGGTCGGACGACGACGTGCTCGTGGTCCTGTCCCGCCTCGGACACGACCTGAGTGGCAGCCTGATCGTGGGCGATGCTTCGGCGGAGCGCTGGATGGCCGCCAAGATGGCGCCACCCGCGCCGCTCCGCACGAATCGCGTGGCGGTGGGATACGCCGCCCTGGCGGAGATGGCGATCGCGACGGGCGTGGCAGGGTCGAGTGCCGCGGGTGAATTCCCGAAGTTCACAGCTCTGCGAGAACTCCCCGGCAGCGGGACGCCCCACGTCATCGTGAAGTTCTCCGGTGCCGACGGTTCGGCGGCCGTCACGCGCTGGTCGGATCTGCTCGTCTGCGAGCATCTCGCACTGGAGACGGCTGCGACGCTGCCCGGGGTTGCCAGCGCGGCCAGCCGGATCGTGCAGGCGGCGGGTCGCACGTTCCTCGAGGTCGAGCGGTTCGACCGGCACGGCTTGCACGGGCGGTCCCGCCTCGTCAGTCTCGAGACCCTGAATGCGGCGCTGCTCGGTGCCTCGTCGACGGACTGGCCGGCGCTCGCCGATCGTCTGGCTCTGATGGGTCTGCTGTCGGCAGCGGATGTCGAACGGGTGCGACATCTCTGGTGGTTCGGTCGTCTCATCGCCAACACGGATATGCATCTCGGCAATCTCGGCTTCCGGCCCGCCGGGGCGCTGGCGCTGGCGCCCACCTACGACATGGTGCCGATGCTCTACGCGCCGCTGGCGGGCGGGGAGGTGCCGGGGCGAACGTTCGACCCGCCATTGCCCCTGCCGTCCGTGCGGGCGTATTGGGAGACGGCATGCGTCGCCGCAATCGCCTTCTGGTCCCGCGCGGCGAAGGACAGAAGGGTCAGCGAACCGTTCCGGGTGATCAGCGCCGGCAATGCCGTCCGCCTCTCGAGTATCGCTGCGCTGGTTTGACCACCGGTATCCGGAGGCTTGCTCAGGGCGAGGCGGGAGGGCCGGTGGCGTTCGGGCACTCGCGCACCCGCCGCCGTTGTGGTCGAATCGCATGGCATATCCATGGAGTCGACGATTGAAGTTTTCCGGTCGAAGGTTCGCGATCGGGGCCGGTCTGGTCTCGGTCGCGCTGGGCGCACTGGGTTTGTGGCTATGGACCCCCGACAAGAACCGCGCCGAACTGGAGGCACGCTACGCCAATGCGCCGACGGACTTCGTCGAAGCGGGAGGCGTGCGCCTGCACGTGCGCGACAGCGGGGCGAAGGACGCCCCGGCGGTGATCCTGCTCCACGGGTTCGGCGCGAGTCTCCACACCTGGGAGCCCTGGGCCGCTCCCCTGGCGGAGCACCTCCGGGTGATCCGCTACGACCTCACCGGGGCGGGGCTCACCGGCCCTGATCCCACCGGCGACTACACCGACGAGCGTGCGATGCAGTTGCTCATCGCACTCATGGACCGTCTCGGCATCGCGCGGGCCAGCATCGTCGGACACTCGATGGGCGGCCGCGTCGCGTGGCGGTTCGCGGCGGAGCATCCCGATCGGGTCGATCGTCTGGTGCTCGTGGCCCCGGACGGTTTCGCGAGCCCGGGCTTCGAGTACGACCAGAAGCCGGACGTCCCCGCAGCGATGCAGCTGATGCGCTACGTGATGCCCAAGGCGCTCCTTCGCATGAACCTCGTGCCGGCGTACGCAGACCCGGACAAGCTCTCCGATGACGTCGTGACCCGGTACCACGACCTCATGCTGCTGCCCGGCGTTCGCGCCGCGCTGCTGGAACGGTTGGGGCAGGTGGTGAAGCACGATCCCGTTGCGAAGCTCGCGTCGATCACGGCGCCAACGCTGCTGATGTGGGGCGAGAAGGACGCCCTGATTCCGGTTTCGAACGCCGCTGACTATCAGAAGGTGATGAAGAACGCGCAACTGGTGATCTTCCCCGGCGTGGGTCACATCCCGCAGGAGGAGGCGCCGGAGATGTCGCTGGGCGCGGTGAGGACGTTCCTGGTGCCGTGATCTGAGCGGGGCCGTGGTGTGAGGGCCCGCAGCCCGTGCAAGAGGGGATCGTGGCGACGGCCCGCGGCGGCATGGCCGTCTGGAGTACCAACAAGGGGAGGGCCCCTTGTATATCCCCCTGTGGCGTGCCACCGGCGGTGGCAATGGGCGAAGGTTCTGTAGGAGGGGCCCATGGCCCCGAAAGCGGTTGATGCTGTGGACGCGCTTCACCCGGAACGATCGCTTTCGCGGCCATGGGCCGTTCCTACACAAGCTCGCCCATGGCCACGGCTGATGGTGTGTCCACCGCGGCTGTAGGAGAGGCCCATGGCCGCCTCTCGGGCCTGACGGCCCGCGGCGGCATGGCCGCGTGGAGTACCAACAAGGGGAGGGCCCCTTGTATATCCCCCTGTGGCGTGCCACCGGCGGTGGCAATGGGCGAAGGTTCTGTAGGAGGGGTCCATGGCCCCGAAAGCGGTTGATGCTGTGGACGCGCTTCACCCGGAACGATCGCTTTCGCGGCCATGGGCCGCTCCTACACAAGCTCGCCCATGGCCACGGCTGATGGTGTGTCCACCGCCGCTGTAGGAGGGGCCCATGGCCGCCTCTCGGGCCTGCGGCCCGCGGCGGCATGGCCCGCTCCTACAAACCCGTGGTCCGTTCCCTCGCCGGATCGCGCGTCCACAGCCACGCCACCAACATCAGAACCGGACGCCGACGCTCGTGCCGAGGATCCAGTCCGGCGAGGCGTCCGTGAACCCCGTGGCGCCGTACACGCCGAGTCGCATCAGGTCGGACAGCCGGAACTGCACCGTCGCGCGAAGCAGGCTCAACGGCGCGCTTTGGGGCAGGAGCTTTTCCCGGTAGAAATAGTCGATGTCCAGCGTGGTCATGGCCGAGAGGTCGGCCCCGACGCCGATCCCGAAGTAGAACGGATCGCGGAAGTCCACGCGGCGATTGCCGATGGGCTGGCAGAGGGAATCCCGGCGGACCGGGTCGCCGCGTTTCGTCCATCCGAGCGTGAACGACGGTTCGACGCGCCCCACCGGGCGCGAAACCCGGGCCTCCACTGAATAGTCGATCTCGCCATTGGTGATGAAGCATTCGTCGGCGGAGGACAGCGGCACCTTCATGCGGCCACCCACCTCCAGACCGAAGCCTGCCTCGGCGGGCGAAAGCGCCTTGTAGAAGGCAGAGAACTGCCCGTCGCCCAGGCCCGTCGCCGTGCGGGCGGCGTCTGCGGCACTAATCGCGGGTCCACCACCACCGCCACCACCCCCGCCGCTGTTGTCATCGTCATCATCGTCGTCGTCATCGTCGGGGCTCAGCGTCGGATCGGCGGTACGCCTGGCTTCCCGTTCGATCGCGTTGGCCACTCCCTGGACGCGCGAGAAGTCCGCGCCTGCACGAAGCACCCAGGATCCGGTTGCGTGGCGGATGGCGAAAGGAAGGCGGAGTTCCTCGGTGCTGCTGCTGCGGCCATAGTCGCCACTGCGCATTTCCAGGCCACCGCTGAATGTGGTCTGGGCATGCGCCGGGAGAGGGGAGAACGTCGCGAGGGCGAGCAGGGCGGCGGGCCATCCCGCAGACGATTGGGGGATGCCGGGGCGCGAGCGGGTCAAGGCGAAGGTCTCCAGGATTTGGGCTGCGCCGAATATACGCTGCGCACCCCCATCCGGGCGATCAGCGCGGCGGATCGGCGCTACGCAGCGCTTTGGCTTCGTCCTCGCCTTCGAGCGGCGGGCTGGCGCCGCGCTCCGCCAGGAAAGCATCGACCAGGGTGTTGCCGGCAGCGGGGCTGAAGGTGTCACCGCCAACGGGCTGGGTCACGGCGAAGGCCACGGTCCACTTTCCGTCTGCCCGGCATGCGACGCCTGCCACGGCATCCGTGCCCTCCCGCTCCACCCGGAACTCGCGGCAGAGCTGACCGCCGCCGTCCCGGAAGGTGGCGGTGAGCGCGACCGAACCGCCGGACTGCAGCGTCCGCGCGCTCCCGGCAGGCGCCACCGACAGGGCGCCTTCGAACACGGGGTGCTCCGCCGGCGTGACGACCGCGAGACCCGGGGGGAATGGCATATCGCTCCGGTGGGCGCCTGCGAAATAGGCGCCCAAGGCGACGGCGATGAGCGCGACCGACGCGGCGATGGCGTACGACGGGTTGTTCGCGGCGGACCGGGACGGCACGTTCACGAACGGTGGCGGGGCGATGCCCTCGGCAGGTGCACGCGCCGCAGCCTCGCTGGCCCGGGCGATCGCCTGTTCGACGCTGGCCCGCAGCGCATCCGGTACGGGCGGCGTCCCGGCCTCCACGGCGGCGCGCGCTGCGACGGAGGTGCTGCGGAACATGCGGACCGTCCTCGCGACGGCTGGATCGCGAGCCATGGCCGCCTCGATCGCGGCCGCCCGCTCGGGGTCGAGTTCCCCGTCCGCGTACGCCATCAGTGTCTCTTCGTCGAACTGCTCGTCGCTCATGCCCGCGCCCCTGCAATGATGCCTTCGTCCTGCCCATCCATCCCCGTCGCCTCCGCGAGCCGCAGCCGGGCTCGCGCGAGCCGGCTCATGACTGTTCCGATCGGGATCCCGAGAATCTCCGCGGCTTCCCGGTAGCTGAACTCTTCCACGCAGACCAGCAACACGACATCCCGGAATTCCTCGGGGAGTGCATCGATTGCCCGGGAGACCCGGTCGAGCATGAGCCTGGACTCCGTGACGAGTCGCCCGTCTTCGCCGGCGACCTCGGGTTGATCGTCCACATCGACCGTCTCGCCCCTGGTCTTCTGGCGACGCAGCAGATCGATGTGCAGGTTGCGCATGATGCAGAACATCCACACGTCGAAGGGTGCGCCCGCCGCTCTCTCGGCCCCCAGAAGGGCGCGTTCGCAAGCGGCCTGGACGAGATCGTCGGCCGCTTCGGGAGAGCGGGACACCTTGAGGGCGTAGCGCCGCAACCGGGGCAGCAGGGCGATCAGTTCGGCACCGATGCTGGACACGGACCACACTCCTCGTCGTGTTGTAATCGCGCGAACCGCCGCATTTATTCCCGGAGGTGGGAAGAGACGGCCGTTGCAACGCGTGTTCTGCATGACATTCCGGCGCCGGGCCGGGGCGGGGCGCATGGGTTCCGATGGGTGTCCGGGCTGCCGGGATCGGAGAACGGCACAGGCAGCGACGATCGCAACGGAACTTTGCAAGGGTCGGATTATGCGGGAACTCCCTCGGGTGGGGCACGGTGATGGCGCGCGGCGCGGGGCGGCTGCGGACGGCGCTCGCGTGCGCCGGTTCGTCCTCGCACTTGCGTTGCTTGCGGCCGTTCTGCTGACCGGCGGCGCCCTCCTGGGCAGTGCTCCCGATGCGCGCGCGGACGATGACGATCGTGGCGGTCGCGATGCATTCGACGACGACCGGTGGGAGAGCCGCGACATCGACGATCGCATGGACGGGCGGGGCGAGGCCTTCCCCGATCCCGGCGGTGGTGCGGGCGTGCCGATCGACTTCGAACGCGACGAGATCGTCGCTTCGGGGCTCAGCCCGGGTGACATCGACCGTCTGCAGGCGCGCGGCTTCTTCACCCTGCAACGCCGTCGCCTCGCCACCCTGGACGTCGAGGAGGTCCGGTTCCGCGTACCCCGCGCCTACTCGGTGGCGAGCGCTGCGCAACTCGTCCGGGACATCGCCGGAGGCGCGACCGTCGACGCCAATCACCTCTATCGCCCCGCGGCGGACCCCTGCGCCGGACGCGCCTGCCGTGCGAGGCAACTGGTTGCCTGGGCGCCGCTCGCGGACCCTTGCGAAGCCGACATCACCGTGGGACTCATCGACACCGCGATCGCCACCGATCACCCGACGCTGCGCGGCAGCCGCATCGAGACCCATGTGGCGCGCGGCGCCGACCGCAGACCCGGCGGCAGGAGCCACGGTACGGCGGTCGCTTCCGTGCTCGTCGGCCGTGCGCCGGGAGAGGTGGTCGGATTGCTCCCTTCGGCGCGCCTCGTGGCGGTCGATGCCTTCCATGCCGGGTCGGGTGGGGATCGCATGGACGCGTTCGATCTGCTCGCGGCACTCGATCAACTGCTGGCCCTCCGCGTCCGAGTCATCAATCTCAGCTTCGCGGGGCCAGCCAACGCCCTCGTCGAACAGGCGGTCCAGACGGCAGAGCGCCGCGGCGCCGTGCTCATCGCTGCGGTCGGCAACGCGGGGCCCCGCGCGGCGCCTCGGTATCCCGCGGCGTATCCATCCGTGATCGGCGTGACGGCTGTCGACGAAGCGCTGCGCGTGTATCGCTGGGCGGGCCAGGGCACACACGTGACGCTGGCCGCACCCGGCGTCGACATCCCGGTGGCGAACACGGGCGGCTGGCTGGCCCGCAAGACGACCACGCAGTCGGGCACATCGATCGCAGCGCCGTTCGTCACCGCCTCCGTGGCGCGGCTGCTGGGGGCGCATCCCCGGCTCGGCCCCGGAGAAGTGCGCCGGCAGTTGTCGGGCCGCACCCGCGATCTCGGTGACCCCGGCCATGACGCCATCTTCGGCCACGGACTTCTCCAGGCCGTCGCCCACTGTCGGACCACGGCGGTTCCCCTGTTGCGTTAGCGCACACCGAGGCCTGCGCCGGCGGGAATATCGGGTCGGCTGTGCCGTTGTCGTGTGGCAACACACAACAACGGAGACCGTAATGACCCGCACTCGCCTCGTCTGGAGCGCGCCCAGCCCCCACGCCCAGCCATCCGACCCATCCGGTCCGCCGCGCCATGTGCGGATTGCAGACAGTGTCCGACGGGTCGACACAGCGGCGTTCGGCAGCCCTGTGAACGGACCGGGCCTCGTGCCGAGGTCGGGCGATGTGGTGCTCGCCCGCGTCGACCACGTGGGCGAACCCGACCGTCTCGATCTCGCCACCGGCCGGACGTGCGCATTGTTCGAGGGCGACGAGATCGTCGTGGCCTACGGCGACGATCTGTCGCCGGAGCGCTTCGAGGCCTACGTCCCGCCGAACCTGGGACCCTGCCACCTCGTCGCGACGGGCGGCGTCGCTTCGCTCGTGGCGACGGCCTGCGAAGGAAGCCTGAGCCCGACGCGCATCACCCCGCTGGGGTTGCTGGCGGCCAGCGACGGCGCGCTGCTGAACGTGTCCGGATTCGCACTGCGTCCGGGTACGCCGGCCGGCCCCCTGCCGCCGGTCATCGCCTGCGTCGGGACTGCCTCGAACGCCGGTGCGATGCAGGCGACGTCCCGACTCGTCCGCGGACTGGTCCGTGCGCGCTGCCGCGTTGGCGTTGCACGAGTGACCGCCGTCGCATCGGGCTCGGAGCGTTGGCTCCTGCAGGACGCCGGCGCGGAGGTGGTGGTCGATCCGACCGACCTGGGACACGTCTCGACCGCCACGCTCGATCAGGTGGCGCTCGTCGAACTGATGACCGGGATCCTCACCCACCTCGGTCAGCATCTGCTGGACGTGATCGTGGTCGAACTCGCGAGCCCGCTGTGCGAAGCCGACTCCGGAACACTGATCCGGACGGCACCCTTCGCGGACCTCGTCGATGGCGCGATCATCGCAGCGCCCGATGCGGCAGGCGCTGTCGCGGGGGCGCGCATGCTCGACCGCGCGGGCGTGCCGGTGATCGCCCTCAGCGGCATGCTGATGCGCTCGCCGCTCGCCGTGCGTGTGGCTTTCAGCGCCAGCGGGCTCGCCTGCCTGCGGTTCGAGGAACTCGCGCAACCCCGCCGGGCCGAGACGCTGTTCATGGACGTGGCAGCGCGCTGCGCAGAGGGGACGGAATGACGTTCCGCACGCCACAACGCCTGATCTCGCCCGGCGGGCTCTCGCGCTTCAGCAACTACCCCTTGCAGTCGCACGAGCGCGGTACGCTGATCACGCGTTCGCTCGCATCGGACCCTCAGCAGTGGTACCTGCTCTACACGCCGCACACGCTGAACGAATCGGCACCGGTCCTCGTGGCCGTGCACGGCGGTGCGCGGGATGTCGTAGAACTCTCCACGTGGTTCGTACACGTGGCCGAGGCCTATGGAGCGGTGCTGGTCGCGCCGGTCTTCGGCCTGGAACGGTATCGGCGCTTCGATCGCATCGCAGTGGGCACCGGGCGCGTCGAAGCGGACACCGCCCTCGACGCGATGCTCGCGCAGGTCTGGATGCTGACCAGCCTGGCCCCGAGGCCGCTCCGACTGTTCGGTCACGGCATCGGGGCTGACTTCGCGCTGCGTTACGCCGCGGCCCGCCCGGCGCGGGTGTCGCGCCTTGCGCTGTGCCATCCGCGACGGCTCCCGCTGCCCGACCCTGCAGTTCCCTACCCCGAAGGCCTCGGCGGGCTCGCCACCGCGGAACCCGGCGTCGCTTTCCTCAGCATGCCGATTCGCGTCTGGAGCGCAGACGATCCCCCGGCGGTGCCCATCGCTTCCGTCCGCCGGCGACCGACGGCCCACGAGTGGTCGGCGGCAATGCATGACCTGGCGCACGCGTGCGAGCGGCCGATCGACATCGCCTGTCACGGGATCGTCGGGTCGAACCGCTCGCTGTCGGCGTGTGCCGAGGACGGAACGCTTTCCCACGCCGCTTACTTTCTGCTGAGCTGAGGGCTGCCGGGATGATCGGAACCGGGGCGCCCGGGGTTCGTCCGTCGAAGCGAGGCTTGTGCAGGCTTCCCGGCAGGGGCTGGCATGTCCACGGCCACTGTACGAGGGGCCAAGCCCTTGTAGGAGGGGCCCCGCCCTTGTAGGAGGGGCCCATGGCCCCGAAAGCGGTGGATGCCAGGAAGCGCATCGACCGGAACGATCGCTTTCGCGGGCATGGCCCGCTCCTACAGAAGCTCGCCCATGGCCACGGCTGATGGTGTGTCCGCCGCCCGCGGTGAGTGCAAGGAAACGCCGCGACCGGAACCATCTCTTTCGCGGGCATGGCCCGCTCCTACAAAAGCGTGGCCGATCCCGAAAGCGGGCGATGCACCACGGGGGGATATACAAGGGGTCCTCCCCTTGTTGGTACTCCACGCGGGCCCCCCGCCGCGGGCCGACCGGCCCGAGAGGTGGGCATCGCCCGTTCCTACGAACGATGGCCCATCCACGCATTCCCCTTCCGAAACATTTATTCGCCCGTGGGAAATAACTCGCGGTGGTCACGCGTCTTCGGGGGACAGGCCATCCGGAAGACGGCGCTACGGGTCCTTCCGGCATGGCCGTCCGACCTGGAAGGAGACGGCGACTGCCTCCGGGAAAGCCCATTCGAATCCGCTCAGCGTGTTCCGGCGATGTGCCGGCAGGAGATCCGCACCATGTGTTGCAACCGTTCCGATCTGCACGGTTCCTTCGCATCGACGACCGCTCTGCTTCACGCGTGGACGCCACGCCGATCCCCCGCCGGGCCTCGTGTCCCACCGCGCTCGTCCGGAAAGGCTTGCCATCTGCAGTGTCCGGCGCGCAGGTCTGGCATGTTCGCCGCGCGCGTGGGGTGCCGTCCATGACGGGCGCGGATGCGGGTCCCATGATCGACCGGGCGGAGTGCGGTTCCCGCGGGACGTCCTCCCTGGGCCGGCATCTGCACGGTCCGCTTCGTTGGACCGTGTTGCTGTCCGTGGCGATGAACCTCCTGGTGCTCGCCCCGTCGATCTTCATGCTGCAGGTGTTCGATCGCGTCCTCGTGAGTCGCAGCATGGACACGCTGCTCGTCCTGCTGGCCGGGACGGCGATCGCGTTGATGCTCCTCTTTGTGCTCGACTACGTCCGGACGCGTCTGCAGGGCCTGCTCGGGCAGGTGATCGGCGATGCGCTCATGCCCGCGGTGGCGGGCGGGCTGATCGACGGTGGATCCTTGCGTTCGGCCGGTGCGTCCACCGCGCTGCGCGACGTTGCCACATTGCGCCGCGCCTTTGCGGCGAATGGCGTGCTCGCCGTGTTCGACGCGCCCTGGCTGTTCGTGTACGTCGCGGTGATCGCGCTCGCGCATCCGATGCTCGGCGTCACGGCGACCATCGCGGCGGCGCTGATGCTCGGTCTGGCGCTCGCGACGAGTCTGCTCACGAAGTCTCGGCTCGCGCAGGGGCAGACCGATGCCGCGCACGCCCAGCAGTGGCTCGAGGACACCATGCGCAATGCGGAGGTGTCGCGTGCGCTCGGACTCGCGGCGCCGGTGCTCGGGCGCTGGGCCGCGATGAACGAGCGGGTGCTCGCCACGCAGGGTGCCGTCGTACGTCGCTCGGCCTGGACCGCGGCGCTCGCCCGCACGCTGCGGCAGTCGGTGCAGGTGGCGATGCTGGCGGTGGGGGCGTGGCTGGTGATCGAACAGCGTGCGTCCCCGGGCGTGATGATCGCGACGACGGTGCTCCTGGGTCGGGCGCTCGCGCCGGTCGAGCAGCTGGTGGCCAACTGGTCGCTGCTGGTCGATGCCCGGGCCGCCTGGCTACGTCTGCAGACACTCCTGGCGCGCAGCGCCGCGCCTGCGCAACACATGGCCCTCCCGGCGCCGCTCGGGCGGCTGGAGGCGCACGAGCTTTCCTATCAGCCGCCGGGCAGCGACCGCGCGACGCTCTCGGGCGTCTCGCTCGAACTCGCGCCGGGGGAATCCATGGCGATCATCGGCCCGAGCGGATCCGGGAAGTCCACGCTCGCGCGCCTGCTCGTCGGCGTGTGGAAACCCGGCGGCGGCATCGTACGGCTCGACGGCGTGGACCTCGCGCAGTGGTCGCGCGCCGAGGTCGGCCCGTCGATCGGTTACGTCCCGCAGGATGTCCAGCTCTTCGCAGGCACCGTCGCGGAGAACATCGCCCGGCTCGGCATCGTGGATTCCGAGAAGGTGCTCGAAGCGGCGCGTCGTGCGGGCGTGCACGACATGATCCTCACGCTGCGCGACGGCTACGAGACCGTGGTCGAAGCGAACAGTGCGCTCATCTCGCCCGGGCAGCGGCAGCGGATCGCGCTGGCGCGCGCGCTCTACGGCAATCCCCGGCTGCTGGTGCTCGACGAACCCAACGCGAGCCTCGACGGTGACGGCGAGATCGCGCTCGGCGAGGCGCTGAAGGCGCTCCGCGGCGAGATCACCGTCATCGCCGTCACCCATCGGACCAGCCTCGTGCAGCACATGGATCGCCTGCTCGTTCTCGACGCCGGCAGGACGAAGCGCGAGGGACCGGTCGCCGAGGTGCTGGCCGCGCTGTCCGGCGCATCGAAGAGCGTGGCGCACATCGCGCCCGTGCCCCGCACCGATCGACTCGAAGGAGCCGCACGATGAACGTGCTCGACATCCCCATCCACCTGGCGAGCGAGGGCCTCGTCGAATCGCACCGGCGCGAGATGTCCCTCCTCACGCGGGCTGCCGGGCTGGTGTTCCTGCTGGCGATCGCGCCGTCCGCCGCGTGGCTCACGTTCGCCCCGCTGGCGTCGGCGGTCGTGGTGCCCGGTGTCGTGACCGTCGACCTCAATCGGCGGCCGGTACAGCACGCCGAGGGCGGGCAGGTCGCGGAGGTGCGCGTTCGCAACGGGCAGCGGGTGCGTCAGGGCGATCCGCTGGTCGTGCTGGGCGACGTCGCGGTGTCCGCCGACATCGACCGCTGGAACTATCGCGTGCGGGCCGAGGAGGTGGCGATCGCGCGTCTGGAGGCGGAGCAGGCGGGTCTGGCGTCCATGACCATTCCTGCGGGGCTGGCAGCCGCGGCGCGTCAGGATCCCCGGCTCCAGCAACTCGTCGACAACGAGCGTGCGCTCTTCGCTGCGAAGCGCGAGGCCCTGGTGGAGCAGGTGGCGCTTCTGCGCGCGCAGCGCGACAAGATCACGCAGGAGCTGCAGTCCGTCGAGGCGCAGATCGTCGAGGCGAGGCGGTCGCTCGGACACCAGCGGGAGGAACTCGCCACGAACCGCTCGCTGGTCTCCGATGGATTCGTGTCCGCGGCACGCGTGGGTCAGTTGCAGGCGACGGTGGCCGACTACGGCGTGAAGCTGGCGGAGCGGGAATCCGAGCGCGCCCGGGCCGAGCAGCGCCGCATCGACATCGATCTGCGGGTGCGCACGCTCGGCAACGACTACCGGCAGCAGGCGAGCGACCAGTTGAAGATCGCGACGCATCGACTGGCGGAACTGCGCGAGGAGTTGCGCAAGCCCGCCGACGCCGCGGCGCGGCAGGTGATCGTGGCGCCGGTCGACGGCGAGGTGATGGACCTGAAGTTCCACGCCCCCGGCGGGGTGATCGCGCCGCGCGAGACCATCGCCGTCATCGTGCCGTCGGCACCCAAGCTGCTCGTCGAGGCGCAGGTGCGCCCCGAGGACATCGAACAGGTGCGCCGCGGGCTCGCGGCGGACATCCGCTTCACCGCGTTCAATCCGCGCACGACCCCATCCGTGGAAGGGCACGTCACCTATGTGTCCGCCGACCGGCTCGTGGACCCGCAGACGCGCACTGCCCACTACGTCGCGCAGGTCGAGATCGACACCGGGGCCCTGGCGCGTGCCGACGCGCCCGAGCTGCAGGCGGGCATGCCCGCCGAAGTGATCATCCGCGGCCGCGAGCGCACGCCGCTGGAATACCTCACCCAGCCCGTGGCGGATGTGCTCCGCCGTGGCGCGCGGGAGCCCTGACCACGCCGTCGCAGAACGGCAGTCGACCGGCCCACCGGTCACCCGCTTTCCCCCCCAGCCCCCGGCTCCGGCCGACGGGTTCCATCCTCACCCCAGGAGATGACCATGGCAGTCATGAACTTCGAAGGACGTGTACTCACCGGCCGCAACTTCAACGGCCGCGATCTCAACGGTTCGACCTTCAAGGACGCGGTGCTCACGAACGTCCGATTCGTCAACGCGAAGCTCGAGGGCACCAATTTCGAGGGTTCCGTCTGGAACAACGTGAACGCGAGCGGCGCGAACTTCCTCTCGAACGGCGCCTTCTCGCAGACGAGCTTCCTCCGCGCATCATTGCAGAACGTCAACCTGAGCGGCGCCAACCTCCGCGGCGCCGACATGTCGGAGCTGACCACCTTCGCGATCAACCTGAGCAACGCCGATCTGACCGGTGCGACCCTGGTGATGGCTACGCTGAGCGGTGACGGCACGACCGGCGCCAATCTGCGCGGCACGCGGTTCGATGGCGCTGACCTCACCATGGCGAGCCTCAGCGATGCCGACCTCACCAACGCTAGCTTCGTCGGTGCGAAGCTCGTCGGGACCAATCTCGAAGGGATCCTCGCGGTCGGCACGGACTTCACCGGCGTCGACTTCACCGACGTGGGCTTCACCGACGCCGACATCCTGAACGCGATCTTCGACCTCGCGAAGATGGCCGACATGTCGTGGACCGACACGTCGCCCGCCAACGGCGCCACCGCGACCAATCTGAGCTTCCGCGGCGCCGACCTCACGAACTTCTCGTCCGAGGACAGCAACTTCGTGAACGCCGACTTCCGGGCGTACGACGAGAGCAACCCCACCAAGATGAACGGCGCCAACTTCGCCGACAGCGACATGGCGGGCGCGCTCTTCACCGGCGTCGAGGCGGTCGAGTCGTTCTTCGAGGACGCCGATCTGACCGGCGCGGACTTCAGCGGGGCGAACCTCACGGGGGCCAACTTCAACGGTGCGGATCTCACCGGCGCCAACTTCCGCGGTGCGGACCTGACCGGGGCGATCCTGACCGAGGCCATCCTGGTCGGGGCCGACCTCACCGGGGCCGTCCTGAACAACGCCAACCTCGGGCTCGCCACGGGCGACGCCACCACCAGTTTCGTCGGCGCGGAACTGAAGGACGCGATCTTTGATGTGTCGAACTTCGCGGGCGCCGACTTCCGCGACACCGACCTGACGAGCGCCACGTTCGTGTTCGCCAACATGGCAGGGGCTGACTTCGGCGACGGCGACGATGCGGACACCCACGGCGCCTCGCTCGTCAGCACGACCTTCATCGATGCGAGCCTGGCCGGTGCGAACCTCACCGACACCTTCGTCTTCGGCTCCGTGCTGAACAAGACCGACCTCAGCAACCTCCAGGGCAACGGGGCGGACTTCACCAGCAGCTCGTTCATCGATTCCGTGCTGGCCGGGGCGACGCTCCGCAACAGCACGTTCGTGAGTGCGGACCTCAGCAAGACGGACTTCACGGGCGCCGACCTGTCCGGGGGCGATTTCACGAGCGCCGTGTTCATCGACGCCGACCTCACTGGCACCGGGAACGACCTGTCCATCTTCGTGAATGCCGTCCTCACGAACGCCGACTTCACGGGGGCGTCGCTCGCCGGGGCGGATTTCACCGGGGCGGACCTGACGGGCACGGTCTTCCCGTGACCGTGGCGCCCGGGCCGCGCCGGTGGGCCGGGCAGCCCGGCGGGGGGCGCTCCCGTCGGGCTTTCCTGTCTCTGATGCTCTATCCACCTCGCTTCAGAGCGCTTCGGATTCGGGAGGCACTGTCCTGTGTCCACCCTCACTCACCGCTTTCGCGGCCATGGGCCGCTCCTACAGGGGTGGTGGATGCGCCATCCGCCGAGGGAACTCGCCACGCTTTCTGTAGGAGCGGGCCATGCCCGCGAAAGCGATCGTTCCGGTTGATACGCTTCCTTGCATCCACCGCTTTCGCGGCCATGGGCCGCTCCTACAGGGGTGGTGGATGAGCCATCCGTCGTGGGAACGGGCCGCGCTCTCTGTAGGAGCGGGCCATGCCCGCGAAAGCGATGATTCCGGTCGAGGTGGATCGGGTCGGGGTGAGGGGAAGACGTGCCCTGCCGGCAAATCCCCTCTTGCTTCGGAAATCATGAATCCGATGCGAAGAAGAAACGAATTTACTTGGCAAGAGGGTGGCGACACACTTCGGGCATCGTCGGGCGAAGCCCGGTACCGGAAGCCTCCATGAGCCCTGTCGCCCTCTGTGAACGTCCGTCCGCGATGCAGCCCCGCCTCGCTGCCGCGCCCGACCTCGTCGTCGCCCCCCGCGCCGTGGACCGCGATGTCTTCGTCGCCGCCATGGCTCGCGCGCTGACCGGCGTCTGGATCCTCGCGACCGACGGCCCCGAGGGGCGCGTCGCCCTCACGGTCAGCGCCGTGTCGTCGGTGTCGGCCGATCCGCCCATGGTGCTCGCCTGCGTGAACAGCCGGCACCGCGTCCGGGACGCCGTGCTGGCCAGCGGCCACTTCGCGCTCAGCCTGCTCACCGACGACCAGGCGGATCTCGCGGACGTCTTCGCCGGCCGGCCCGCGGCGGGCATGCCGCACGATTTCGACCGGGCCGAGTGGCGCACCGACGTGACGGGCGCGCCGCTTCTCGTGCGCGCGGCGGCCGGATTCGACTGCGTGCTCTCCTCCAGCGTGGAAGCCGGGACGCACACGATCCTGATCGGGTCCGTCGTGTCGGCCATCCGCGCGACGGGTTCGCCCCTCGGATACACCGACCGCGCCTACGCCCGCGCGAAGCCGCTCGGCAACTGAGCCCGGCACCGAACGCCACGTTTCCGCATTCAAGGACACCTTCCCCATGATCCGCACCGGTCAGCAGTACATCGACAGCATCCGCGACGGACGGATGGTCTACATCAACGGCGAACGCGTCCGCGACGTGCCGTCGCACCCGATGTTCAAGCCGCTCGTGGACATCCGCGCCCGCATCTACGACATGCAGCACGATGCCGCCACGCGCGACGTCATGAGCTACAGCGATCCGGTGACCGGCGAGATCTGCGCCATCGGCAACAAGCTGCCCTACACCCAGGACGACTGGCACGCGAAGCGGCGCGCCACTGATGCGGTGCTGGACGACGTCGGCGGTGTCGTCACCCGCGTCGGCGACGAGACGGTCGGCGAGATGTGGTCCCTGTACGACGGGCAGGATGTCCTCAACGAGGTGGATCCGCAGTTCTCCGCGAACATCAAGCGCCACATCGACCGGACCATCCAGGCCGATCCGTTCCACGTGTCCGCGAACACCGATCCGAAGGGCGACCGCTCGAAGCGCCCGCAGGATCAAGACCCCGACATGCTGCTGCACGTCGTGAAGGAGACCGACGCCGGCATCGTGGTGCGCGGCGCCAAGTACGAGACGGCCGCGGCGTACGCCAACCAGGCGTTCACGAAGCCCACCATCGCCAACTGGGGTGACTCGCAGCTCTCCGACTACGCCGTCGGCTTCATCTGCGATCTGGGCTCCCCCAACCTCAAGTTCATCTGCCGCACCGGCTTCGCAGGCCGTGCGCCGATCGAGGACTATCCGCTGTCGAACCGCTTCGACGAGGTCGACACGCTGGTCATCTTCGACGACGTGCTGATCCCGTGGGAGAACGTGCTCTTCTACCGCCACACGCGTGCCGCGACGTTCATCCGCGCGACGCTGCACCGCTACAGCGCCTTCGCGTTCGTCCAGCGCAACATCAAGCTGGCGGACATGATGATCGGCGCGGCGCTCCTGAACGCGCGCCAGACGGGCCTCGACAAGCAGCAGGCGGTGCAGGAGAAGCTCGCCACGCTCGCCGTGTACCGCGAAGGCATCAACGCGCACCTCACGGCGTCGATCGCGATGGCCGAGCGCAGCCCGGCGGGACTGCTGATGCCCAATCAGTCGCTGCTCTTCACCGGCCGCGTGGCGGCGTGCTCGCAGCTCCACGAGATGATGCACATCGCCCGCGAACTCTGCGGGGGCCAGATCTGCGTGACACCCGACGCGGCGGCCTTCAAGCATCCGGAAACCGCGCCGTGGCTCGAGAAGTTCTACAGCGTGAACGAGAACTGGGTGTCCGACGACCGCCGGAAGCTGCTCGCCTTCGCGCGCGACATGCTGAACTCGGACTACGCGGGCCATCGCCTCACGTTCCAGCTCTTCGCGCAGTCGCCGCCCTTCGCGCACCTCGCCGCCGTGTATCGCAACTACGACTGGGACGCCGCCGCCGCGACGGTCGTGAAGTCCGCCGGCCTGTCCGAGCGCGTGCTGGGTCGGGCGCCAGCCGCAGCGCCCGCACCCGCGCCCACGAAGGCCTCGGCATGACCACGCACAAGCGCATCCGGCCGTTCAACACGCGCGACACGTACCCGGAGCAGAAGCTCGACAACGATCTCTGCCACGTGGTCGTGGCGCGCGGCGCAATGGTCTTCGTGCGAGGTCAGGTCGGGCAGGACCTCGACACGGCCGCGAGCGTCGCGATCGGCGATGCCGCAGGCCAGGCCGAGCAGGCGATGCACAACATCAAGGTGCTGCTCGAAGAAGCCGGCAGCCGGCTGGAGCACATCTGCAAGATCAACATCTACCTGACCGATCCGCGGTACCGCGAGGCCGTGTACCGCGTGGTGGGGCGCTCGCTGAAGGGCGTGTTCCCCGTGTCGACGGGCCTGGTCGTGACGGCCCTCGCGCGGCCCGAGTGGCTCGTCGAGATCGACGTGACCGCAGTGATCCCGGACGGGGGTGTGCGATGACCTTCTCCGTGGTCGCCCGCTGCGCCCGGACCGGCATGTTCGGGATGGCCGTGTCGTCGTCGAGTCCCGCAGTGGCGGCACGGTGCGCCCATGCGCGGGCGGGCGCCGGTGCGGTCGCGACGCAGAACATCACCGACCCGTCGCTGGGGCCGAAGGGGCTCGATCTGCTCGCGCGCGGCCACGGTGCGGCGCAGGTGCTGGAGAAGTTGAGCACGGAAGCGATGCATCTGGAGTACCGGCAGCTCATGCTGATCGACGCGGCGGGGCACACGGCCGTGTTCTCCGGGAAGCAAACGCTCGGGACGCACGCGTCGGCCCAGGGGCGCGACGTCGCGGCGGCGGGCAACCTGCTGAGCGGCACCGGCGTCCCGGCGGCCATCGTCCAGGCGTTCGAGGCGACGCTCGACCAGGATCTCGGCGACCGCATCATCGCCGCGATGCAGGCCGGGCTGGCGGCCGGTGGCGAGGCCGGGCCCGTGCACTCCGCGGGAATGCTGATCGTCCATCGCGTCTCGTGGCCCATCGCGGACCTGCGGGTCGACTGGACCGAGGGTTGCCCCATCGCCGAACTGGCGGCGCTGTGGACGATGTGGAAGCCGCAGATGCACGACTACGTGGCCCGCGCGCTGGAGCCCGGCAAGGCGCCCGCGTACGGAGTCCCGGGTGATCCCTGACGCTGTCTTTGCGGAAAGCCGTCCGCGTGCCGGCCGCGTGCTAACCTCGACCGCACCCGAGTCCAGCGCCGAATCCCATCGCATGCGCTTCACCCTTCGCCAGCTCGAATACTTCGTGGCCGCCGGCGAGACCGGCAGCGTGCGCCATGCGGCGGAGCGGGTGAACATCTCGCAGCCGTCGGTCTCGGCGGCAATTGCCCATCTCGAGGAAGTCTTCGGGGTCCAGCTCTTCGTCCGCTATCACGCGCAAGGCCTGGCACTGACGCCGGCTGGCGAGCGCCTGCTGCGCGAGGCGCGGGCGCTGCTCTCCCACGCCGAAGACATCTCGGTCATCGCGGGCGAACTGGCCGACGGCATCGCCGGCAGCATCGCGATCGGTTTCCTCGTCACGCTGGCGCCCATGCTCATCCCCGAAGTCACGCGCGGATTCGTCGCCCGCCACGATCGCGTACAGCTCGAAGTGCTGGAGGATCACCACGCCGGGCTCATGGAGCGCCTGCGCAGCGGGCGGCTCTCCGCGGCGCTCACCTACGATCTCGATCTACCGACCGAAGTGGCGTTCGAGCGGCTGGCGTCGCTGCCGCCCTACGTGCTGCTCCGCGCCGATCATCCGCTCGCGGGGCGCGATCGCCTGACGCTGCCCGACCTCGCCGACGAGCCCTACGTGATGCTCGACCTGCCGCAGAGCCGCGAGTACTTCCTCGGGCTCTTCATGCAGGAGAACGTCACGCCGAAGGTGGTCGCGCGCTCGGCGCACACGGACGTCCTGCGCTCGCTCGTCGCGGCGGGGCACGGGTTCGGGCTGGCCAACGTCCGGCCGCGCAATCGCGCCGCGCTCGACGGCCAGCCGCTCGCGTACGTCCCGCTCGACAATCGCTACCGGCCGATGGTGCTGGGCATCGCGACGCTGAAGTCGCCCCGCACGCCCCGCGTCGTCGCGGCCTTCCAGGCGTTCTGCCGCGACGCGTTCGGTCGCGATGGCGTGCCGGGCATGGCAGATCTCTGACCCACGCAGTCCTGCCACGGAACCGATGAGCCGCGATCCCCGTTTCGACATCCTCTTCGAGCCGGTGCAGATCGGCCCGGTCGTCGCTCGCAACCGCTTCTACCAGGTGCCCCACTGCAACGGGATGGGCTATCGCGATCCGACCGCACTCGCCGCGATGCGGGGCATCAAGGCCGAAGGCGGGTGGGCGGTGGTGTGCACCGAGCAGGTGGAGATCCACTACTCGTCCGAGATCACGCCGTTCATCGAGTTGCGCCTGTGGGACGACCGCGACATGCCGGGGCTCGTCCGCATGGCCGACGCCGTCCACGCGCACGGCGCGCTCGCTGGCATCGAGCTTTGCTACAACGGGATGAACGGGTCGAACCTCTATTCGCGCGAGATCCCGATGGGGCCCGCGCATCTGCCGGTCGCGACGTTCACCTACGACCCCGTGCAGGCGCGGGCGATGAGCAAGCGTGACATCGCGTCGCTGCGGCGCTGGCATCGGGCGGCGGCGGTGCGGGCGAAGCGTGCCGACTTCGACATCATCTACGTGTACGCGGGCCACGCCCTCGGCGGGCTCCACCACTTCCTCTCGCGGCGCTACAACGACCGCACCGACGAGTACGGCGGCAGTCTGGAGAACCGCGTGCGGCTGCTGCGCGAGGTGATCGAGGACACACGGGACGCCGTCGGCGACCGATCGGCCGTGGCGGTACGCGTGACAGTGGACGAGCTGCTCGGCGATGAGGGTCTCTCGAAGGCCGAGATGGAAGACGCCTTCGGTCTGCTCGGCGATCTGCCCGATCTCTGGGACCTCGTGCTGGGCAGCTGGGAGGACGACAGCCGCACGTCGCGCTTCGCCGACGAGGGGTTCC
This sequence comes from Betaproteobacteria bacterium Ga0077532, assembly GCA_001464895.1. GTDB lineage: Bacteria > Pseudomonadota > Gammaproteobacteria > Burkholderiales. The sequence continues at coordinate 101,693 of LNEE01000027.1, read as the reverse complement.
AGGAACCGTTCGTCACCGGCTTCAAACGACTCACGACGAAGCCGGTGGTGGGCGTGGGCCGTTTCACGTCGCCCGACACGATGGTCCGGCAGGTGAAGGCGGGCATCCTCGATCTCATCGGCTGCGCGCGGCCGTCGATCGCCGATCCGTTCCTGCCGAGGAAGGTGGAGGAAGGGCGTGTCGACGACATCCGGGAGTGCATCGGCTGCAACATCTGCGTCTCGGGCGATTTCACGATGTCGCCGATCCGCTGCACGCAGAACCCGTCGATGGGCGAGGAGTGGCGGCGCGGCTGGCATCCGGAGCGCATCCGTCGCAAGTCCTCGGACGACACCGTGCTCGTGGTGGGCGGCGGCCCCGCGGGGCTGGAGGCCGCGATGATGCTCGGGCGACGCGGTTACGAGGTGGCACTGGCCGACGCCGGTGACGCGCTCGGCGGACGCGTGTCGCGGGAGTCGCGGTTGCCGGGGCTCTCGGCCTGGGCACGGGTGCGCGACTACCGCACGTACCAGATCGCGCAGATGCCGACGGTGCAGACGTACCTCGCGAGCCCGCTGACCGCAGAGGACGTGCTGGGTTTCGGCTTCGCCCACGTGGCGATCGCGACGGGCTCGTCGTGGCGCCGCGACGGGGTGGGGCGCCTGCACACGAAGCCGATTCCGCTCGACGCTTCGGTGCCCGTTCTCACGCCCGACGATCTGATGGCGGGCGGTCGACCACCCGGTCGCGAGGTCGTGGTGTTCGACGACGACCACTACTACATGGCCTCGGTGCTCGCCGAGTTGCTCGTCGCCGACGGGCATCGCGTGCGCTTGGTCACGATGGCCTCGCGCGCGGCGGACTGGACGTATCACACGATGGAGCAGCATCGCATCCAGGCGCGGCTGCTCGAACTGGGCGTCGTCGTCGATGCCAATCGTGGTGTGCGCGCGACGGTCCCGGGTGGCGTGGCGCTGGTCTGCAAGTTCACGGGGCGCGAGGAGATCGTTGCCTGCGATGCACTGGTGCCCGTGACCGCCCGGCTTCCCGATGATCGACTGTTCGCCGATCTGATGGCGCGGGAGCCCGACTGGCGCGATGCCGGCATCGTCCGCGTGCACGCGATCGGCGATGCGTGGGCCCCGGGGACGATCGCCGCGGCGGTATACGCGGGCCGGCGCTTCGCCGAGGAGTTCGATCTTCCCGAACACGATGGCGACACCGTGCCGTTCCGCCGCGAGATCACCGGGCTTGCGGACCTCGCCGATCCGGCGGCCGGACGCGCGGTCCTGCCTCTGACGGAGTGATGCCCATGACCACCCACGCCGCCGACGATGTCGAGGAGTTGCTCGCGGCCAGCGTCGCGATTCTCGAACGGCTCATCGCCTTCCCGACCGTCAGCGCCGACAGCAACCTGCCGCTCATCGAGTTCGTGCGTGGATATCTCGCGGAGCACGGTGTCACCAGCGAACTCTTCCCCGATGCCGCGGGCTCGAAGGCGAGCCTTTGGGCGACGATCGGCGATGCGTCGTCGCCTGGCATCGTGCTCTCCGGCCACACGGACGTCGTGCCGGTGGCGGGACAGTCGTGGACCCGTCCGCCGTTCGCGCTGACCGACGAAGGCGAGCGCCTGTACGGTCGCGGCACGGCAGACATGAAGGGGTTCCTCGCGTGCGTGCTGGCGATGGTGCCGGTGTTCTCCTCGCACCGCCTGCCGTTGCCCGTGCATATCGCGTTCTCGTACGACGAGGAGATCGGGTGCCTCGGCGTGCGTCCGATGCTGGAGGAGATCGCGAAGCGCGAGCCGAAGCCCCTGGGCGTCGTGATCGGCGAGCCCACCAGCGGCCAGCCGGTGACGGCGCACAAGGGGAAGCTCGCGATGCGGTGCGACGTGGTCGGGCGCGCCTGCCATTCCGCCCACACGCCTGACGGCGTCAACGCGGTGGAGAAGGCCGCGCGACTCATCGTCGCCATCGAGGATCTCGCGCACGACTTCGCAGAGCGCGGTCCGCGCGACGACCGCTTCGATCCGCCGTTCGCGACGGCCCAGACGGGCGTGGTCGCCGGCGGCATCAGCGTGAACGTCGTCCCGTCGCGCTGCAGTTTCAGCTTCGAGGCGCGGTCCACTGACGAGGCGGAACTCGATCGCTTTCTGGAGGCGGTGTCCACGAAAGCGGCGCGCGACGTGCTGCCCGCGATGCGCGCTGTGGCGCCCGAGGCGGACGTGCGCTTCGAACTGCTGACGCGGTACCCCGGCCTGCGGTCGGCAGAAGACGATGCGGTGGTGGCGCTGGCGATCGCGGCGTCCGGCGAGTCGCAGACGGGCGTCATCAGCTTCGGATCGGAGGGCGGGCTCTTCGCCGCGGCTGGCATTCCCGCGGTGGTGTGCGGCCCGGGGAGCATGGACCAGGGACACAAGCCCGACGAGTACGTGACCCGCGAGGAGTTGCGCCGCTGTCTGCGGTTCCTGCAGGGGATCGCGGCGCGTCTTGGAGAGGGGTGGCCGGCGGCCTGAGCCGCCGGCCGTTCCGTCACTGCACGGCGAACTTCGGTTCGATCAGCGTCGCGTGGTCGATTTCCATCTTCAGCTTGCCCAACTGGCTCCAGACCTTGCTGCCCAGGATCAGCAGTTCGGCGGAGGCGCCGGGCTTCTCGGCGGTGCCGAGGAAGGCGGCGTTCATGGGCTTGTCGAAGAACCGCACGCCCTTCGCGGCATCGGCGAAGTCCTTCGGGTCCTTCAGGAAGCCACCCACGCCTTTCGCCATGATCGCGTAGGCCTTGGTCTGGTTCTTCTTCATGTAGTCGATGGCCTTGTAGTAGCCACTGACCAGCGCCGCTACCTCGGCGGGATGCTTCTCGATGTAGTCGCACCGCAGCGCCACGACGTCGACGATGGTGCCCGGCGTCGCCGAGCTGTCGATCAGCACGCGCCCCTGTTTCTTCTTCTTCGCGAGCGAGAGATGCGGCTCCCACGTCACGGCGACCGGGACGCGCTTCGCCAGGAAGGCGGCCGCGGCGTCATCGGCGGTCATGTTCGCGACCTTCACGTCGGCGGGCGTCATGCCCTCCTTGGCGAGCAGGATGCTGAACCAGAACTGTGACGTGGATCCTTCGTTCAGCGCGACGGTTTTGCCCTTGAGGTCCTTAATCGATTTCTCGTTCCCGGCCACGAGCACGCCGTCACCGCCATGGCTCTCGTCGAGCACCAGCACGACCTTGAAGCAGAAGTCCGGCGCGCGGTACTTCATGATCTCGTCCAGCGTCGACGCATCGCCGTCGAGGTTGTTGCCGGCCATGGCGGTCATGATGAGCGAGCCTTCCTCGATCACCTTCAGATCGAGGTCGAGCCCCGCGGCCTTGAAGTAGCCGAGGTCGCGAGCCAAGTAGAGCGGGCCGTAGCCGACCCAGGTCGTGTGACCGATGCTCATCTTGCCGGCGAAGGCAGCACCGGCCAGGGTCAGGCCGGCGATGACGCCGGCGGTGAATCTCAACCATTTCCAACGGGCAGGCATCACGGGAACCTCTCGGGGTGAGCGCGCGGAGGTGCGCATCCCGTTCTTTAGCAAGGTCCGTGAACGGCGACGGTCATCCGGCAATGTTTCTCGCGCTGGGGCCCTCGGATACGTCGCAAAGAAGGAGCGCACGGGGGAATGCGATGGTGGACGTCGGCATGCCTTGGTGACCGCGTGTCGATGCCGTCCGTTGGCCGTATCCCGCGCATGCCCACTGGGTGTGCGCTTCGATCGCCGGTCGAGCCGTTGTGGTGCGGCATGCATCGGGTCGGCAGGCGAGGGCGCGTGTGGTGCGCGAAAGCGAAGGGAGGACCTCTTGCCTCCCGCCGACGGTCGGAATGGATCACGCGTCTGTAGGAGCGGGTCCTGCCCGCGAGAGCGCGGTCCTGCCGTAGGGTCTGCGTCGCACCCTCAACCGAACGGCCACGGATTCCCCGCCACCCAGTCCGTCCCGATACGCCGGTCGCGCGCGAGCACGTCTTCCAGTTTCACCACGCTGCCCATGTGGCCGCCCAGTTGCGCGTAGTGGTCCAGGCGAATGGTGAACTCGATTGGGACCACGAGCGCGGGTGTCGGCACCGAGCCGAATGACTTCGCTGGCATCGAGGCGACGTCGACGAGGATGGTGATGCCGCCGCCCGGCCAGACGTAGACCGGGGCGCCGCCGCAGGTCACGCGGGTGAGGGTGTCCTTCACCGAGCGTGTGAGCTGCACGGGGTTCTCGGTGACGCCGGAGCGCAGGCTGCCGCCGGCGCCGCCCATGAAGAGCACGGTGCAAAGCGCGGGTTCGCAGTTCTCGGCGATGCGCGCCACGGCCTTCGCGATGGCGTCGGGCAGCGGGGCGGGTTGGGGGCGGAGGGCTTCGTCGAGGACGAACCACGCGGCCTGTTCGCCGGTGGTGGAGACCATCAGCAGCGTGAGCCCCGGCCACGCGGTGGCGGGGTCGATGTGTTCGATGATCTCCAGCGGATCGGTGACGTTGGTGCCGCCCCAGCCGGAGCCCGGCTCCGCCACGCGGAAGTAGCGGCCCGGCGTGGATTTGCGGCCGCGGACCTTGATGCCGGCCGGGCGCATCGCGAGGAAGCGGCCGGCCTGGTGTTCCGAGAGCACGCCAGTGATGTGGTCGTCGACGACGATCACCTCGTCGGCGTGGCCCAGCCACTGCTGCGCGAACATGCCGATGGTGGCGGAGCCGCAGCCGACGCGCATGCGGTCTTCGCGCTCGCCGTCGACGATGGGCGGCATGCCCGACTGCACGACGACGCGCGAACCGCCGTCGATGACGAGTTCCACGGCCTCGCGGTTGCAGAGCTTCTCCAGCACGTCGCACGCGACGCGGCCCTCGCGCTTGGTGCCGCCGGTGAGATGGCGCACGCCGCCCAGCGCCAGCATCTGCGAGCCGTACTCCGCGGTGGTGACGTGGCCTACCTGTTCCCCATCCACGCGGATCGCGGCCTGCTCCGGGCCGAGGTAGCGGTCGGTGTCGATCTTCACCTTCGCGCCGCAGTAACTGAAGATGCCTTCGGTCACGACGGTGACCATGTCGACCCCCGCGTGCCTGCTCGACACGATGAAGGGCGCGGGCTTGTAGTCGGGGTAGGTGGTACCGGCACCGACGCCGGTCACGAAGACGGGCGCATCGGCGAGCACCTCTCCGCGCCATTCGTCGGCACGGTCGAGGAAACGCACGACGGCACCACCGTTGCCCTCGACGCGCTGTGCGATCACCAGCGGGTCGACGCGGGCGAGATTGCCGTCGACGTTCGCGTAGCGGTCACACGCACCGGTCTTGCCGGGGCGGATGATGCAGAGCACGGGGCAGGCATCGCAGCGGACGTTGCCGGCAGGGACCGGGGTGTCGAGGGTGTCGGCGGATTCGGGGGTGGTGTCTTCGCGCATGGGGTGAGTGGGAAACGGGGGCGGAGGGTGGCTCGTCGATTCAGGCGGCTTGCGGATCAGGTGGCATCTCGTCGCGCCTACGGACCAGATTGCGCGCGCATCAATTGGCGCCTCGACGACGCGGCCAGGCCGGACCCCGAAGGTTGAAAGTTTGGTGTCAGACGCAACTATGCACGCTCTACCTTCAAGCTGGTGCTTCGAAGCCATAGTCGTGCATCCCGATTGCCGCGATTCGAGATCGTATGCACCAGAGCCTTGGTGCCCTTGATGTTGAAGATGTCGTAGCCATCGGCAAGGGCGGCACGGATCAATGCGCTCTCGATGATCCGAACGGCCTTCTCAGCGACCTGTCCTCCCTTCGGTACGAGCTCGCCAATGTGCAAACGTCGGTAACCAGCGGGGGCGTCTTCGATTCCGCGCATGAGCCTGACGTTGCTCTTGATGTGTTGCTCGATCCTGCGTCGCAGGTTTGTGGCTTTGCCGATGTACAGCGGGAAAACTGCTTTTCCATGGACACGGGTGAAAACATAGACGCCCGGACCCGTCGATACTTCGTCCAGATCAGGGACCTTGTAGATCAGTCCCTCCCGCTTTCCATTTGCAAGCTTGTAAGGTTCAACCCAGCGGAGTTCGAGATCCATAACTCAGGTTCTTCCTAATGTGGATGGCCACCGCAAGCGGAGGCATGCAGTGTCACCATTGAAGGTCACGCGTAACCCCGTCGAGTACGCGATGAATCCGCTGAATTCGTGCACTGAGGGCTTCCAAGTCCGATTTGGAGGGAGGTAGATAGTTGACGTGGCTTTTCGAGGCCATGTCGCGGTCGTGGAGGAACGGATCTCCGCGTGGCTCCTTCATCCAGACGCTGTGGAGCGCGCGGTTGCGCAGCTCAGTTGCTCCGTCGGCGTCGTCGAGTACCTTGTTCAGGACTACGGCGCGGTCGTCGTCGTTGTCGCACTTCTCAGCAATCAGACCTCGCACTTTGTCGCGCAGATTCTTTGCCATACCGCGCGTTTCGTTCCAGTAGCCGGGGTCGTCAACTGAGATGCCAAGAATGCGCTTGATGGAAAGTCTGAGTGAGTGGTCAAGGTGACCGTGAAGTACCTGCATGCGTCCGATCTCGCGGAGAGTGTCCTCTTCAGGGATGAAATACTGGGCCTGGATGCTCATAGCATGACTCCGAATCGTTGTGACGTCGTCCCAAGCAAAGTCGTTGGTTCATTCTCGACGCCCGCCGTCATGCTGCCCGGTACCGAGGACCTGCTGTTCATGCCGTCAAGCGTGGCGCTGAGCCCCTGTGTTGAACGCGCTAAGCATCAAGGCTAGCTTGGCAGCGTTCACTTTCCAGATCGGTGCTGAGTCCCGCAAATCCAGTGTAGAAAGCCCATGCTCGTCGCGCCTCTCATTCCACCCGCAACCTACCCCGCAACCGATGCGGCAACACCGGCACCTCGTCCATCCGCACGCCCGTCGCGTGGCGGATGGCGCCGAGGATCGCGGGCGGCGTCGGGATCAGCGCCGGTTCGCCTACGCCCTTCGCGCCGCCGGGGCCGAGGGGTTCGCGGTCTTCGATGAGGATGGTTTCGATGGGCGGGATGTCGCCGATGGTCGGGATCAGGTAGTCGTGCAGGTTCTCGGTGCGGCCGGTGCGGTACTCCTCCATCAGCGCGAGGCCGAGGCCCTGGGCGATGCCGCCGTGGATCTGGCCTTCCACCTGTTGCGGGTTGAGCGATCGGCCGACGTCGTGGGCGGCGACGATGCGGGTGACGCGGGTGGTGCCGAGGTCCAGGTCGACTTCGACTTCGGCCATCTGCGCGGCGAAGGCATAGGTGGCGTACGGGACGCCCTGGCCGTCGGCGTCGAGCGGGGTCGTGGGCGGGTCGAAGCGGCCGATGCCTTCGAGGACGTCGCCGCGTTCGTTGGGGATCAGCGCTGCGAGGTCGAAGAGGTGTTCGCCCGCGGGGTCGGTGACGACGAGGCGGGCGCCGTCGATGGTGATGGTTGCGGGTTCGACGGCGCCGACGCGTTCGAGGATGTGTTCGCGCAGCGCGCGGCCGGCGAGTTCCGCGGCCTTGCCCGACACGAATGCTTGGCGTGACGCCGACGATTTGCCGGCGTCGAGCGTGAGGTCGGTGTCGGCGACCACGGAGCGGATGGTGTCCATCGGCAGGCCTGCGCCATCGGCGACGACCTGCAGCATCGTGGTCGTGGTGCCCTGGCCGATGTCGGCGCAGCCGTTGTAGAACGTGACCGTGCCGTCTGCCGCGATGCCGATGCGCATGGTCGAGGGGTTCGACAGCGCGGTGTTCCCGATGCCGTACCACATGCAGCCGATGCCGACGCCGCGGCGCGTGCGCGTGCTGGTCTCGTTGAAGCGTTCGGCGGCAGCGAGGGCGGTGTGCCAGTGGGGCTCCAGGGCGTCGAGGCAGGCGACGAGGCCGCAGCTCGCGTCGAGGCGCTGGCCGGTGGCGGTGGTGTCGCCGACGCGTAGCGCGTTGCGGCGGCGGATCTCGAGGCGGTCGATGGCGAGTTGTGCCGCGAGGTCGTCCATCAGCGCTTCGTGCGCGATCGCGCCCTGCGGGACGCCGAAGCCGCGGAAGGCGCCGGCCACCGGTTCGTTGGTGAGGAACGCGCGGCCGCGCGTCGTGACGTGCGGGACGGCGTAGGGGCCGGTCGCGTGCACCGGGACGCGGTTCGCGACCGTCGGCCCCCAGCTCGCGTAGGCGCCGGTGTCGAAGAGCGCGTCGACGTCGACGGCCTGCAGGCGCCCCGAGCTGTCGGCGCCGAAGCGGGCGCGGATGCGGGCCGGGTGCCGCTTCGTCGTGGCCATCATGCTTTCCGGGCGGGTGTAGACGCACGCCACCGGCTGGTCGGTGAGCCACGCCGCGAGGGCGATGAGCGGCTGCACCGAGAGATCGAGCTTGCCGCCGAAGCCGCCGCCGCACGCGGTGGGCACGATGCGGATCTGGTCCGGCGCCATGCGCATCACGATCGCGACCTCGTCGCGGTCCATGTACGGCGTCTGCGTGGTGACGTGGATCTCGACGCGGTCGCCGACGCGTCTGGCCCAGCCGGCCTCGGGTTCGATGTACGCGTGCTCGACGTAGCGTGTGGTGAACGTGCCCTCGGCGATGGCCGCGCAGTTCGCGAATGCGCCGGCGGGGTCGCCGCGGTGCACGCGCCCCTGCACGAGGAAGTTGCCGGGCTTCGCGGCCTGCACGAGCGGTGCGCCGTCGCGCATGGCGGCGTCGAGGCCGATGACGGGGGTCTCGATGTCGTAGCGGATCGGCACGGCGTCGTCGGGGATCGCCTCGACCACCGCGCGCGGCCCGACGAGCGCGACGACCGCTTCGCCACGATGGCGCACCTGGCCGTCGGCGAGCACGGGCTGGTCCTTCACGTCGGGGTAGATGCCGTAGCCGTTCGATGGGACGTCGGCCGCGGTGAGGATGCGCACGAGCCCCGGGAAGCGCGCCTGCATGGCGTCGAGATCGCCGAGGGTGAAGCGGGCCCGCGCGTGGGGCGAGCGCACGACGCGCAGCCAGAGGGCGTCGGCGGGGATGCCGTCGGCGCCGAAGCGCTCTGCGCCCGTGACCTTCGCGGCGCCGTCGACCTTCGCAGCGCGGCTGCCGAGTGCGTGTCCGGCGGCAGGCGCGGCGGGCATCGTGACTTCGGCGACGCACGCCTGCACGGCCGTGATGATGTTGCGGTAACCCGTGCAGCGGCAGAGCACGCCGCCCAGCGCGTCGAGGATCGCGGCCTCGTCGGGGTTCGGGTTCCGGCGCAGGAGGTCGGCCGCGGCGACGATCATCCCGGGCGTGCAGATGCCGCACTGCGTGGCGAGGTGCACGTGGAAGGCGCGCTGCAGCCGCGCGAGGTCGGGCTGGTCCGCGAAGCCTTCGATGGTGGTGACCTCGCGGTCGGCCACGCGCCCCACGGGCGTCAGGCACGCGCACACCTGGCGGCCGTCGAGCAGCACGGTGCAGGCGCCGCAGTCGCCGGCGTTGCATCCGATCTTCGTGCCGGTGAGGCCGAGGTCGTCGCGCAGGACGTCGGCGAGGCGACGGCGCCCGTCGGCGGGCATGGCGACGGTGCGACCGTTCACGGTCCAGGCGAGTGCGGTGAGAGGTGTCGGAGCGTTCATCGCGGTGTGGGCAGATCGTCGAGCAGTCGTGCGACCACGGTGCGCGCCGCGTCGATGCGGTACGCCCGGCTGGCCCGCACGTCATCGATGGGGGAGAGCGGGGCGAGGTGATCGTGGGCGACGAGTCCGCCCAGGCCTGATCCGAAACGCGTGCCGACGAGACGCTGTTCGAGGGTCGGCAGACGCCGCGCCACGGGCGAACACGCGCCCACGGCCACGCGGGCTGCGGTGATCTTCCCGGCGTCGTTCACTTCCAGGCAGGCCGAGGCCATCACGATCGAGATCACCAGGTAGCGGCGCGCGCCCAGCTTCACGAAGCGGCTGGTGACGGCGTGCCGCGCGTGCGGGACGAGCACGGCGGTGACCAGCTGGTCCGGCGTGCGGCGCGTCCGGCGTGGCCCGAGGATGAACGACGAGAGCGGGATGGTCGTCGTGGCGGCGCTGGAGCGGAGTTCGACGGTCGCGTCGAGGGCGAGGAGGGCGGGGATGCCGTCGGCGGCCGGGGACGCGTTGCAGAGGTTGCCGCCGATCGTGCCGGCGTTCTGGATCTGGAGCCCGCCCACCTCGCGCGCGGCCTGGCGGAGGCCGTCGAATGCGGCAGGCAGCGGCGCGTCGAGGAGGTCGGCCCAGGTGGCTGCGGCGCCGATGCGCCAGTGGTCGATCTCGCTGGTGATGCCCCGGAGTTCCGGGAGGTCCGCGATGTCGAGCAGCGCGGCGTCGGTGGGGCGCCCGACGCGGGACGGGTAGTAGTCAGTCCCCCCGGCGATGATGGTGACGCCCCCGGCGCCGAGTCGGTCCAGCGCGAGCGCGAGGCTCGTGGCGCGTTCGTAGGCGGGGGCGGCGGTGGTCACTGTGGACAGAGCCCCGCGAGTTGTTTCTCGGTGTCGCGCTGGTCGCCCCGCATCTGCTCCATGTCGCCACCGGTACCGCCGTCGCGCTGCCGGTTGCGGAGCATGGCGAGCGTGCGCTTCAGTTCCTCGCACTGGGCCTTGCTGGGGCCACCGACGGGTGCCGCGGTGCCGGTGTTCGCAGTCTGGGTGCTGGCGGCGCGGGCAGCCTGCTCGGCGGCGGCCTTGTCTGCTGCAGCTTTGTCGGCCGAGGCTTTCGCGGCGGTCTTCTTGTCGGAGACGCAGTCGGCCTCGACGAGGGAGCGGACCTCGGCGGGCGACCCGTTGGTCTGGTAGATCTTCACGACGAACTTCTTGCGCAGGGTGCGCTGCTCGTAGGGGAGGCCGGCCTCGTCGACGCGCTTCAGCGCCTGGGCGGAGGTGACGCCGCCCGCCTTCGCGTTGGCGAGCTCCTCGGCGTCGTCGGCCATCGCCACGCATTCCTTGTCCTCGCCGGGGACGGCCGTGTAGCGCCGCGTCGTGGTCACCACGCGCTGACCTTCGCCGCAGGGCTTGTCGGCATACGAGCCGTCGGGGCAGCGATAGACCTTTGCCGCCTGCGCCATCGTCGTGCCGGCCATCCACGCCACGGCGGTCAGCAACGATGCGATGACGAGCCGTGCAAGGTGGAGCCGAACGATGCGGGACGGTGGAGTCCGGTGCGGCATGCGGAGCGTTCCGGGGCGTGAAGGCGTCGGCATCATAGCGGTTCCTCGGGAGCCTGTCGGACTTGGGATGCGTCGGCTGCGACGGTGGGGGAGCGGTCCATATCCCGCCGCTTTCTCCTCACGTATTCCCGATACGTTCGTCGAAATCGTCAAGATCTGTCCTCGCTCTCCCGCCGTCTCGCTTTCGACCACCCAAGCCCGACAGGCTCCAGGCGATTTTCGTGAATGGGCGACGGGTATCATCGACGCCCACTTCCCCTACTGGAGCTTTGCGCATGGCGCTCGCCCTCGACATCGTGTCCGACGTGGTCTGCCCGTGGTGCTACATCGGCAAGCGCCGCCTCGAACAGGCGCTCGCGCTCTGGGCCCGGCGGCATCCCGACACGCCGGTGACGGTCACGTGGCACGCCTACCAGCTGAACCCCGACATGCCCCGCGCCGGCGTCGGTCGCAAGGACTATCTCGAGCAGAAGTTCGGCGGCCCCGAGCGAGCGCGCGAGATCTACGCCCGCGTCGAGCAGGCTGGTCGCGAGGTGGGCATCCCGTTCGAGTTCGCGCGCATGCAGATCCAGCCCAACACGATCCAGGCCCATCGTCTGGTGGCATGGGCGACGCAGGCAGGCGACGCCGGGCCCCTCGTGGAAGCGCTCTTCCGCGGCTACTTCCTGGAGGCGCGGGATTTCACGGACGACCAGGTGCTCGCTGGGCTGGCGGGCGAAGCCGGGCTCGACGCCGACGCCGCGCTGGCCTTCCTGCAGTCGGACGCGCTGCTCGACGACGTCGCGGCCGACGAGCACATGGCCCGGCAGATCGGCGTGCAGGGAGTGCCGTTCTTCATCTTCGAGCGCCGTCTGGCCGTGTCGGGTGCGCAGCCGGCCGAAGTGCTGGTCGATGCGATGGAAGAGGCGCTTGCCGTGGCGGGCCCGACGCCATGATCGGGCGCGACGTCATCGAGGCAGCGGCGGCGCGGATCGCCGGGCATGTGCGCGTCACGCCGGTCCTCCGCCCGGGGGTCTGGTCAGACCTCACGCCGGCGGACATCACGCTCAAGCTGGAACAGTTGCAGCACACCGGTTCGTTCAAGGCGCGCGGTGCCTTCAACCGCATCCTGGGCGCCGATGCAGTGCCGGCGGGCGTGATCGCCGCGTCCGGCGGGAACCATGGTCTCGCCGTCGCCTACGCTGCCCGCGTGCTGGGTCACCGTGCCGAGATATTCGTGCCCGAGATCTCCAACCCGGTGAAGATCGAAGCCCTGAAGGCGCAGGGCGCCACGGTGAACGTGGTCGGCCGCGACTACGCCGAGGCCTACGAGGCGAGCGAGGCGCGACGTGCCGAGACGGGGGCCCTGCGGGTGCATGCCTACGATCAGCCGGAAGTCGTGGCCGGGCAGGGCACCACCGGGCGGGAATTCGAGACCCAGGTGCCCGACCTCGACACCGTGCTCGTCGCGGTGGGCGGCGGCGGATTGATCGGTGGCGTCGCCGCGTGGTTCGACGGGCGCGTGAAAGTGGTCGGTGTCGAGCCGACGACTTCGCGGGCCCTGCACGCGGCGCTCGAAGCCGGCAACCCGGTGGACGTCCCGGTTTCGGGGGTCGCCGCGGACTCCCTCGGGGCGCGCCGCATCGGATCGATCGCCTTCAAGATTGCCCGCACGCAGGTGGAACGCGTCGTGCTGGTCGACGACGCGGATATCATCGCCGCTCGCCGGCTCCTCTGGCGCGACCTCCGCGTCGTGGCCGAGCCGGGTGGGGCTGCCGCCACGGCAGCGCTGCTGTCCGGCAGCTATGTCGCGGCGCCGGGCGAGCGCGTCGGCGTGATCGTGTGTGGCGCGAACTGTCATCCGGGCGACGTCTTCTGACACGCCCCGCCGATGACCCAAGGAGGATATGCATGAGCAACCCGGTGTCGCCGACGGCCTTCTACTGCGGCGGCGTACGCATGGTCGATGCGGAGAACCCCGTGCCCGTGGTGGGCGACCGCCATGCCGCGACGCTGATGGGCGACGACGGCCGGCGCATCTTCGCGGCCTTCGAACGGTTCGCGAATCAGAACGGCAGCAACGTCACCCGCCATCGCATCCTCGACGACATGCTGCGCGACCGCTTCAAGGGGCAGCCGCTCCGCCTCACCGTGCTGCTCGGTGCCGGCCTCGACAGCCGGCCGTTCCGGCTGGGCTCCGGGCGCTGGGTCGAGCTGGACGAAGCGCCGATCATCGAACGCAAGGAGCGCCTGCTGCCGGCGTCGACATGCCCGACGTCGCTCACGCGCATCGCCATCGATTTCTCCACCGATTCCCTCGAGGCGAAGCTCGCACCCTTCGCGACGACCGAGCGGATGAGCGTCGTGATGGAAGGCGTGCTCATGTACCTCGACGAGCCCACCATCCGGCGGACCTGCGCTGTGCTCAAGAAGCTCTTCCCGAACCACAGCCTGCTTTGTGACCTCATGTCGGAGAAGTTCTTCCGGCAGTACGGTCAGGAGATCCACGCTGAGATCGAACGCCTCGGCGCCCGATTCACCTGGACACCCAAGAATCCCGCGGCGCTGTTCATGTCGCTCGGCTATCGGGAGGCTGCCCGCGTGTCCATCCCGTTGCGGGCTGCCGAATACCGGGCGATATCGACGCGTGCGTGGGTCATGCGGTGGTTCCTGCGCAACCTGCGCGAGGGCTACTGCGTGCATGCCTTCAAGATCGACTGAAACGCCGCCTTCCGGCCCGCCTTCCAGCCTGCCGGTCAGCCCGCCTGTTCCAGCCGGTCCGGTGCGCCCGTCGAAGCGAGCGCCGGCGCGTCTTCCTTGAGATCGACCCCCGAGAGCTTCCGCCGCCGCGATTCGGTCATGAGGAAGTGCAGCTTGTGGGCGGCGAGCGCGTACGACAGGCCCTCCGGTGGACGGATGTTCGAGATGCAGTTGCGCTCGGCATTGCTGCGGCCCGGTAGCGGATCCCACGTGAGGTAGAGGCCCAGACTGTCGGGCGACGAGAGCCCCGGACGCTCGCCGATCAGGATCACCGACAGCTTCGCGTGCAGCAGCGCGCCGACCTCGTCGGCCACCGCCACGCGGCCCTGCTCGACGATCGCCAGCGGCGCGATGCGCCACCCGTCGGCGTCGAGGCGCGGGAGGATCGTGTCGAGGAACGCGGCGGCATGGGCCTCGACCGCCATTGCGGAGAGTCCGTCAGCCACCACGAAAGCGACGTCGAAGGGCTCGTTGGGCAGCGCCTTCGCTTCCAGAGCTGCCTTGGATGAAGCGCCCAGGATTCGGCCGAGATCGGGGCGCGCGATGAAGGTCGACCGGTCGGGCGCGGCGCTCAAGAGGGTCAGCACTTCGCGTCCGGTCTCGCGAAGCCGCACCGCCAGGGCCTGCACATCCAGGGTGTGATGGACGGCGTCCCGGGCGCGGGCGTGCGAAAGCTGGAAATCGAGCAGCGGTCGTGTCGGCACGCTCCCGCCGGCCCGGCCCAGCCCGATGCGCGCCGCGGTGAACTTTCCGAGGATGTTCCAGGGGTCGGGGATGCCGACCGGGCCCGCAGGCTTGCGCGGGACGTTGCTCATGCGGCCGCCGTGTCGGCGAGGGCGAGCAACGGATGCGATGCGTTCGCCGGGGCGAGCCGGAGCCCGTCTTCCAGGATGCCCATCCGCGCGAGCCAGTCCTCGAACTCCGGTGCCGGGCGGAGCCCGAGGGTCTGGCGGAGGTACAGCGTGTCGTGGAACGAGGTGCTCTGGTAGTTGAGCATGATGTCGTCGGCGCCCGGCACGCCCATGATGTAGTTCACGCCGGCCGTGCCGAGCAGCGTGAGCAGGGTGTCCATGTCGTCCTGGTCGGCGTCCGCGTGGTTCGTGTAGCAGACGTCCATGCCCATCGGCAGGCCCAGCAGCTTGCCGCAGAAGTGGTCCTCGACGCCCGCGCGGATGATCTCGCGCCCGTTCAGGTACTCGGGGCCGATGAACCCCACGACGCTGTTCACGAGCAGCGGCCGGTACTGCCGGGCCAGGCCGTACGCGCGCGCCTCGATGGTCTGCTGGTCGACGCCGTGGTGCGCGTTGGCGGAGAGCGCGCTGCCCTGGCCGGTCTCGAAGTACATGACGTTGTCGCCGACGGTACCGCGACCGAGGGCGCGCGCCATGGCGTCGGCCTCGCCCAGCATCGCGGCGTGCACGCCGAAGCTGCGGTTCACGGCCTCCGTGCCGCCGATCGACTGGAAGACGAGGTCCATCGGTGCGCCGCGCCGCATGGCGTCCATGGACGTCGTGACGTGCGTGAGGATGCAGCTCTGCGTCGGGATTCTGTAGGTCTGGATCACCTCGTCGAGAAGCAGCAGGAGTCGGGTGACCTGTTCGAGATTGTCGGTGGCGGGGTTGATGCCGATGACCGCATCGCCGCAGCCGTAGAGCAGCCCGTCGAGGACGGCCGCCGCGATGCCGCGCGTGTCGTCGGTCGGGTGGTTCGGCTGGAGGCGGCACGACAGGCGTCCGGGTAGCCCGAGCGTGTCGCGGAACGCCGTGACCACGCGCACCTTCCGCGCGACCAGCACCATGTCCTGGATGCGCATCAGCTTCGATACGGCCGCCACCATTTCGGGCGTGAGCCCCGGCGCCAGCGCGGTGAGAGCGGCGCCGTCCACCTCGTACGAGAGCAGCCAGTCGCGGAAATCCCCCACGGTGAGATGCGCGATCGGCGCGAAGGCCGCGGCGTCGTGCGTGTCGATGATGAGGCGGGTGATCTCGTCGGTCTCGTACGGAACGACGGCCTCGTCGAGGAAGCGGGCGAGGGGCACTTCGGCCAGGGTCATCTGCGCGGCGACGCGTTCCTCGGCGGTCGCGGCAGCGATGCCGGCGAGGCGGTCACCCGACCGGGCGGGGGTCGCCTTGGCGAGCAGTGTGCGAAGGTCTTCGAAGCGGTACGTGACGGCGCCGACGATATGGGTGTAAACGGCCATGGTGATTTCGGGGTGCCAGGGGCGATGACCCGCACGACACCGGTATCGGGAGGATGCTTTCGATGGTACCCGCCCCGATTCCGGCGGGGAACGGGTGCACCCGGCCGGGGCGTTCGGCCATCCCTTCGTGGTAAGCAAGACCGCAGTGGCGCATTGCGCCGGAACACTGGGGACCCGCCTGCGCCGGAACACGCGGGATCCGCCTGCGCCGCGTGGATGCGGAGGAGTGCGCCTGCGCCCCGGGAATGCGGAGCAGGCAGCGCCCCGGCGCAGGTCAGTCCGTCCGCCAGCCTCGACTACGCGCGACGGCGTCTGCGTATCGGGCGTGCAGGGCCGCCGGGAGCGGCTCGGCAGCCGCGATCACCCGTTCCGGGCGGGCCACGGGCGGCAGCCCGTCCAGCGGCCCGAGGCCTGCGCCGATGTAGGCGAGCTGGGCACAGCCCAGCCCGGTCAGCTCCGGCGCGGACGGGATCACGATCTGCCGGCCGAGCGCGCGGGCCAGGAAGTCGCAGAAATAGCGGTTCCGGGCAAGGCCGCCATCGACCGATACCGATCGGGCCAGGGGGATCTGGGTGTCCATGGCCGCCAGTGCCTGCGCACTGCGCATCGCGATGCCCTCCAGGACGGCCTGCAGCATGTGGTCCCGGGTGGTCTCGAGACCCATGCCCAGCCAGAGTCCGGCCGCCGAGCGATCCCAGTAGGGGCAGGCGAGCCCGGACAGGGCGGGTACGAAGGCGAGCCCGCGTTCGAGTGCGGCGGGGCCCTGGAAGCTGTCGATCTCGCGCAGGTCCGTGAAGAGTCCGAGGCCGCGCACCCAGTTGAGCGCCGATGCAGCGTTGTAGACGCCGCCGTCCATCGCATACGCGGTGCGGTCGCCGATCCGCCAGGCCACCGTCGGCAGCATGCCGCCGTCGCCCGCGGGCGGCTTGTCACCGGCGACGGCAAGGGCAAACGCACCGGTGCCGAAGGTGATCTTGATGTCGCCAGGCAGATGGCATCCGTGACCGAACAGGGCGGCCTGCTGGTCGACGATGGCGGCCGTGAGCGGAAGCCCGCGCCCGCGGATCTCGCCGAAGGGATGTACAGAGGGCAGGATGGGGGGCAGCAGACCGATCGGGACGCCGAAGAGCCGGCAGAGTTCGGGATCCCACATGCCGGTGGCGAGGTTCATCAGGCTCGTGCGGGACGCGGTCGTGATGTCCGTGGCGTAGACGCCGCAGAGGCGGTCGAGGAAGAAGGCATCGGACGTCCCGAGCCGCAGCAGCCCCTGTCGTGCGAGGCGACGCGCATCCGGCGCGTGGTCGAGAAGCCAGCGCAACTTCGAGGCGGCGAAGTACGCATCGAGAGGCAACCCCGCCCGGGACCGGGTCAGCGCCTCGGCGCCGTCGTGACGCAACTGCTCGACCTGGGTGCGTGTCCGGTTGTCCTGCCAGACGATGGCGCGGTAGAGCGGAGTGCCTGTTTTGGCGTGCCAGGCGACCACGGTCTCGCCCTGATTGTCGAGGCCCACCCCGGCTGCGCCAGCGGATGCGTCGAGGCACTGCTCGACCGCCGCGAGCAGCTCCAGCGGATCGTGTTCCACCCACCCGGCCTGCGGGTAGAACTGGCGGTGCTCGACGTTGCAGAGCGGAACGAGCTCGCCATCCTGGCGTAGCCGGAAGGCCTTGGTCGAGGTCGTTCCCTGGTCGATGCCCACCACGAAGCGGGGTGCCTTGGCCATCGTGGAATCGTCGTGTGCAGTTACCGTCGGATCGCGGCAGGTCGGAAGATCCCACGGATCGGGAACCCGACATCTGATGCGGATCAATTCGGGCGCACGACCTCCACGAGGACTTCCGCGCCGGGTGCGACGTCGTCGAGGCGGCCACCGACCGGGATCCGTCGCCCGGTGCGGAGTCGGGCACGGTGCCCCCAGAGCTCCTCACCATGCGCCGTGAGCCGGAGTCGTCCCGAGACGTCATCGCCGCTTCGTACCTGCATGGGCAGCGCGACCTGCAGCGGCGACGGCTCGCTCCACTGCTGCGGACAGACGAAGCGCAACGGCGGCGCGGCCGACAGCGTCGTGCGGTGGGTCGGGACGGGGAGCCGACCGGCGAGCTGCCCGGCCATCGCCTGCGCGACGGCGCGGCCTTCCGTCCACGCCGTCCAGGAGGGTTCCACCGGCCGCAGCACGTTGCCGGCAGCGAAGATCGTGGGGATCGCGGTCCGTCCGTATTGATCCACGACAGGGCCGCCCGTGCCGGCGTCCATCGTGATCGACGACCCCACCAGCGGAGCGGCGTCGGGCACGAAGCGGCCCGTGAATATCACGCCGTCGCACGCGAGCAGCCGACGGTGGCCGTGGTGATCGATCTCCAGCGCCTCGACGCGGTGCGTCCCGTGGATGGCGACCGGACGCGCATCGGTCAGCACCGGGGTTCGGAATGCGACGCCTGCCGCCCACGCGAGCGCCCGGGGCGCGAGGGTGTGGCTCGCCTCCTCGACGATTGCCACCGGAGTGATCCCGGCGTGCCGGAACGTGAGCAGGTTCGAGAGCGCGACGAGTTCCGAGCCCACGATGACGGCGCGGCGGCATGGGCGCTGATGCGCACCGTGCACCAGTTGCTGCAGCGCCCCGGTGGTGAAGACGCCCCAGGGGCGCGATCCGCCCACCAGGCGCGCGGATCGGGGCGTCTCACGCGTCCCCAGTGCGAGCAGGACGGCGCGGGCGCGGAGGACGCCCGGGCCGTCCGGGCCCGCGATGCGCAGCGTGCCGTCCGGGTCCACGCCGAGCAGCGCGTGCCCGGTGCGCAGGTCGATCCCGGCTGCCGCGGCCACGAGGCGCCGTGCGTACTCGGGGCCGTGCAGGATGCGGTGGAACTCCTTCAGGCCGAAGCCGGGATGCGCGCACAGACGCGGGATCCCGCCCCCTTCGGCGTCGCGTTCGAGGACGACGATGTCGCGGATGCCGAGCCGCATCAGCTCTGCCGCCGCCGAGAGACCCGCGACGCCGGCGCCGATGATGACGACCTCGTGATCGACGGCGTTCAGGGCTGGTTCTCCGGGAACTCGGGGAGGCGCCCCGCGGCGAGTCTTGCGACCCGTCCGGCGCAATGGAAACCCTGGCAGCGGCCGAGCATGGCGCGGGTCCGGCGGCGCAGGCCTCCGAGGTCGCCTGCCGGCAGCGGTCCGGACAGGGCTGCCTCGATCTCCGACCGTGTGACTCGCTCGCAGTGGCACACGATCTCTCCGGCATCCGGTTGCATCCAGCGACGGGGGAGGGACTCGCACAGGTTCGGTACCGGCGTGCTGACCGGCACCGCCTCGTCGGCCACCGGACCGAAGTGGCGCCGGAAGAGGTCGAGGACGTGGCGTGCGATGCCCAGGGCCGCCGTGAGGCCGGTGGAGCGGATGCCCGCGACGCTGATCCATTGCTGGTCCGGCAGCGCTTCGATGCGGTACTCGGAACGCTCCGTGGCGGGGCGCAGGCCGGCGTACGTGGCGGTCACGGCGTGCCCGGCGAGCGCGGGCAGGATCTCCCGGCCGCGCGCGACGAGGGCCTCCAGGGTGGCGGTGTCGGTGGCGGCTTGGTCCCGCGCGGTCTGCTCCTCGGCCGTCGGGCCGACGATCACGTTTCCGAAGGCCGTGGGGCAGACGATGATCCCTTTCGTACGCTCATCGGGGACAGGCAGCACGATGGTGCGGACCGCGGCGTGGGCGCTCTTGTCGAGCACGACGAACTGGCCTTTGCGGGGGCGGATCTCGAATGGTGGGATGCGCGCGAGTCGCTCGACGAGATCGCCGTAGAGTCCGGCCGCATTGACGACGATCCGCGCTTGGACGTCGCCCCTAGGGGTGACGAGGCGCCAGATGCCGTCTTCGAGAACGCCGTCGAGGACCTCGCAGTCGCGGATCACGGTTGCGCCGTGGGCCATGGCCTGGCGCACGTACGCGAGCGGTGCGGACCACGGGTCGATCACGTGCTCGCCGGGGATGTGGAGTCCGGCGAGCGCACCCGGTGCGAGCCCGGGCTGCAGCCTGTCGATCTCGGCAGGGCTGATGGCCCTGACGTCCAGGATGCCGTTGGCGTGGGCTTTTGCGAGAAGCGAGGGAAGACGTGCCTGCTGGGTTTCGTTCCACGCGACCATGACTGCCCCGGTCTGCACAAGTGGCAGGCCGAGGCTTTCGTGGATATCGAAGTACTCGCTATACCCGGCGCGAATGCACGACAGTTCAAGACTGTTCGCGGGGGCATCGAATCCGGTGTGGAGCAGAGCGCTGTTGGCCTTGCTGGCGCCGGAGAGAATGTCCCGACCGCGCTCCAGCAGCACTGCATCGAGCCCGTGCAGCGCGAGTCGGCGCAGCAGGGCGCACCCCACCACCCCGCCACCGATCACAGCTACGTCGTGCATGGGCGGCGGCGTACGTCATCCGAGCCGTGGAAGCGGGCCCGGCGAATCCGCAGATGTGGTGCGCCGGGACGATGCGTCTCGCGAGCACGTCCTCGAAAACTCCGGGCTTGGGCAACTGCTGCATGAGCCATGGGAACGCTTTCCAACTGTGTTCGGACCTTCTGTGTTCGGACCTTCTGCGATGCCCGGCATTGCGCGCACGGGCGGCGCAAGGATCACATACCCGGACGCGAACGACCAGACGATGGACTGGATCATCCCGTCGTAAACGGGGCGCCGCGGCCGAGCCGGCCGAGGATCTGGAAGTGCACGGCGGGCATTCGTCAGGGCCGGAGGTGCGGGACGGCTCTCCAGGAATCGCCCGACCACTTGCGAGTCTTGGCGAGAGTCCTGGCCTCTGCGTCCCGGGCCTGATCCGGTGCGCGTGATGTTTTCTTGGTCTGGTCCGACCCGAAGTGATGACTTCGGCCGGCCCGGCGTCGATCCACTTTTGCGCCACGGCGCTCGAACGATCGAACCTTCACCCATACCGCCGGCGGCTCGAGAGTGTTGCCAAGGAAGCATCCGGATGTCCCATGGGTCGGGAGGCGAACCGGAGGCGTTCAGGTGGCACTCGAGCGGTGGGCCCATTCCGGTCGGCATCCGGAGAAGTCCGGGTGCGAGACCGGGTCGGACGGATCCGCGGTGCAGTGTGCGGAATCGCACGCGCGAAAACTGTCCAAGGGCCCATGTTGCGATGCAACAACGGTGCAACTTCCTGATTGCCCAACGATCCCTCCCGGGGTGGGTCGGGTGCTGAATCCACCCCTGCTGCAGTCACGCTGTATCGATCAAAACATAAGGCATATCAAGGTGTTCAGTCGGATCGGAAAGTGTGTTGAACTGCCTAGGTAGTTCGTGTAATTTCCGCGCGTCTTGCAGTCGTAGGACATCGCAGTCTTCCAACCTCACGCTTCCGACCGAAGGGGGAGTTTTCAAATGGCAATCTCTTTTAACCTGAACGGGAAACAAGCAATGGCGGATGTCGCACCCGACACGCCTTTGCTGTGGGTCCTGCGCGACACCCTGGGCATGACCGGCACCAAGTTCGGTTGTGGCAAGGCGCTGTGTGGCGCCTGTACCGTGCACCTGAATGGTCAAGCCGTCCGTTCCTGTCAGACCCCGATCGGCTCCGTCGCCGGTCAGAAGGTCACGACGATCGAAGGCCTTGCCGCGAATCACCCCGTGAAGAAGGCGTGGGTCGCCCTGGACGTGCCGCAGTGCGGCTACTGCCAGCCGGGCCAGATGATGCAGGCCTCCGCGCTGCTCGCGAACAACAAGTCGCCGTCCGATGCCGACATCGATGCGTGGATGTCCGGGAACATCTGCCGTTGCGGCACCTACCCGCGTATTCGCGCCGCCATCAAGGCCGCCGCGAAGGCGTAACGGAGGAGCCCTAGACCATGGAAAACATCAAGATGACTGCTCGTCGTGATTTCCTCAAGGCAACCGCTGCTGTCGGCGGTGGCCTCTCCCTCGGTTTCTACCTGCCCGGCGCCTCCAAGGTTGCGGAAGCTCAGGCAGCCACTCACTCCCCGAACGCCTGGATCAAGATCGGTACCGACAACTCGGTCACGATCATGTGCGCCCGCTCGGAAATGGGTCAGGACGTCTACACCTCCCTCGCGATGCTGATCGCCGAGGAACTCGAAGTGGACGTGAACAAGGTCAAGGTCGAGTTCGCTCCTCCTGCCGAGGCTTACATCAACGCGCTGCTCGGTGGTCAGATCACCGGTGGCTCCACCTCCGTCCGTGACGCCTGGGAAAAGCTGCGCAAGGCTGGTGCCTCCGCGCGGATGATGCTGGTCGGTGCCGCCGCTGCTCAGTGGAACGTCGACGCTGCACAGTGCAAGGCAGTTGGTGGTGCAGTGACGGGCCCTGGCGGAAAGCGCGCGACCTACGGTCAACTCGCCGAATCCGCTTCGAAGATGGAAGTGCCGAAGGATGTTCCGCTCAAGCCCAATGCCGAGTGGAAGCAGATCGGCAACATGAAGCAGAAGCGCCTCGACACCCCGGCGAAGGTGGCCGCGACGGCCACGTTCGGTATCGACGTTCGCGTCCCCGACATGCTGTACGCTGCTGTTGCCATGCCCCCGATGATCGGCGGCACGGTCGCCAGCTACGATGACGAGCGCGCCAAGAACATGCCCGGCGTGAAGGCTGTCGTTCAGTACAGCCGCGGTGTCGCTGTGGTGGCTGATTCCTACTGGCAGGCGAAGAAGGCCAAGGACCTCCTGGAGATCTCCTGGAACGAAGGCCCGAACGCGAACAACGACATGCGCAAGGTGTGGGGCGGAATGCGCGACGCCGCAGCACAGCCGGGTGCGGTGTTCCGCGAACACGGTGACGCCGATGGCGCGCTCGGTTCGGTTGCGAAGCTGTACGAAGCCACCTACGAGCTGCCGTTCCTGTCCCACTCGCCCATGGAGCCGATGAACACCGTCGCCCACGTGCGTGCGGACGGCGCCACCATCATCACCCCGACCCAGTTCCAGCAGCTGGTGCCGTTCGTGGTGGCCGGTGCGACGGGCCTGAAGCCCGAGCAGATCAACGTGATCACGACGTTCCTCGGCGGTGGCTTCGGCCGTCGTGTGGAAGTCGACTACACGATCGACGCCGCGGAAATCTCCAAGGCAGTCGGCGCTCCGGTGAAGATGGTCTGGAGCCGTGAAGACGACATGACGCACGACTCGTATCGTCCGGGTGGCATCTACAAGGTGAAGATGGGCGTGGACGCGGCCGGCAAGCTGGTCGCTTACCGCTACCACGGCACCAGCCCGTCGATTTCTTCGCGTCTCTTCCCGAGCATCGTGAAGGACGGCATCGACCCGTTCTCGGTCGAAGCCATCGACAACTTCCCGTACGCTGTGCCGAACCACAAGCTCACGTACCAGATGTTCGATGCTGGCATCACGCCGGGCTACTGGCGCGGTGTGTCGCACAACCAGAACTGCTACGTGGTGGAAGGCTTCATCGACGAAGTGGCGCACGCTCTGGGCAAGGACCCGATCCAGTTCCGTATCGACAACCTCGAGTACTCGGAAGAGAAGCACAAGTGGTCGGGGCTGTCTGCCGGGCAGGCTGTGGGTGGCCGCATGAAGCGTGTTCTGGAAGACGTGAAGGCCAAGTCCGGCTGGGGTGCCAAGCTGCCCGACGGAAAGGGTCGTGGCGTGGCCGTGATGGAAGGCTACAACACGGTGATGGCCGCGGTGGTTGATGTCACGATCTCCAAGAACTACGACGTGACCGTCGACAAGGTGACCTACTCGGTCGATGCCGGTCCTCTGATCCACCCGGACCAGGCCGCTGCGCAGGTTGAAAGCAGCACGATCTTCGGTCAGTCCGCAGCGCTGTACGGCGAGATCACCGTGAAGAACGGTGGTGTCGAGCAGATGAACTTCGATCAGTACCGCGTCGTTCGCATGAACGAAGCACCGAAGTCCATCGCGATCCACTGGATCCCGGCAGCCAAGGATCAGCCGCCCGGTGGTCTGGGCGAGCCGGCCACGGCGGTCGTGACGGCGGCGATCGGCAACGCGATCTTCTCCGCCAGCGGCATCCGCGTACGTCGTCTCCCGTTCTCGCCCGAGAACATCAAGGCGTTTGCGGATCCGCGTCACACGATGAAGCCGACGAACCTGTAACAAGGGTTCGGTTCGACCCGGTGGAAGCCGGGTCGAATGCGAGTCGGTCCAGATTCATCGGACCGCCACTGGCCTCAACACCTCGCCTCAGGGCGTGGCCGTTGAGGCCAGTTTCTTTTTCGGGCATGCTCGGCCGAGGCGCTGGTGTGGGGGCCGACGGTGGCATCGACGGTCTCTGAAGGCGACACGTGGGGGCACTTGTTCCCTGGTGTTGCGCCGGGTCGATGAAACGCCGGCACAGGATGTCGGTCGCAGGGTGGGAACCACGGACGGAACAGCATGGATAGCGTCGATCTGCAGGTCTTGAAGAGTGCCGCCGCTTGGCGGGCCGAGGGGCACCGCGTGGTGCTGGCGACGGTGACGGAGACCTGGGGTTCGTCGCCTCGTCCGCCGGGCGCCATGCTCGCCGTACGCGGGGACGGTCTCGTGGCGGGCTCTGTGTCGGGCGGGTGCGTCGAGGACGATCTCATCGACAAGGTCCGGGAGTGTTCCCTGGCCACCGACAAACCCGAGACCACGATCTACGGGATCAGCAAGGAAGACGCGCAACGCTTCGGGCTGCCTTGCGGTGGTCGCCTGCAACTGGTGCTGGAGCCCGTGCAGGACGTCGCGACGCTGCAGGGTGTTCTGGACGGCATCGCACGACACGAACTGATCGCCCGCAGGCTCGACATGAAAACGGGTGTGGCCACGCTGGACCGCGCGTCCCGCAACGATGTGCTCGCCTTCGACGACAACCATCTCACAACCGTACACGGCCCGCGCTGGCGAGTGCTAATCATCGGGGCAGGGCAACTCTCCCGTTACGTGGCCATGATGGCCCAGGCCCTCGACTACGAGGTCATCGTCTGCGATCCACGTGAGGAATATGCGGTCACGTGGGATGTCCCCGGGGCCCGCCTCACTCGCGACATGCCCGACGACGTCGTCACGGAACTGAATCTCGACAGCCACAGCGCCGTGGTGGCCGTCACCCACGATCCGAAGCTGGACGACCTCGCGCTCATCGAGGCGCTGAAGTCGCCGTCGTTCTACGTGGGCGCGCTCGGTTCGCGGCTCAACACGCAGAAGCGACGCGAGCGGCTCGCCCAGTTCGATCTTTCGCAGGAGGAACTGGCCCGCCTGCATGGTCCGGTCGGTCTTCGCATCGGCAGCAAGACACCACCCGAAATCGCGGTGGCCATCATCGCGGAGATGACGGCCGTTCGACACGGTGTCGCACTCGAGAGTGTCGGCATCAAGACCCTCGATCCGCAGGCATCGCAGACGGTGTGCATGTAGGGCGCTTCCCGCCATCGACTGGCCCGACGGCCAGTGGCGAGATGGCGCTCTTTGTTTTCTTTGCGGGAGCCTCGTGTGGCTCCCGTGTCGTTTGAGTGGGGCGCTCGGCCCCGGACATCACGAGGAGATGGCTTTGAGACTGGATCAGAAGATCGCAATCGTCACGGGCGGTGGCTCCGGCTTCGGAGAGGGTATCGCCAAGCGCTTTGCCGAAGAGGGCTGCAAGGTGATGGTGGCGGACATCAACGACGAAGGCGGGAACCGCGTGGTTGCCGAGATCGTGGCGGCCGGCGGGCAGGCCCGCTTTCAGCACGCCGACGTGACGAAGGACGCCGACTGGGCCGTTCTGGTGAAGGCCACGCTCGATGCGTTCGGCGGGCTGACGACGGTCATAAATAACGCGGGTGTCACGCACCGCAACCAGCCGCTCACCGACGTGACGGAAGAGATCTTCGATCGGGTCTACGCCGTGAACGTGAAGAGCATCTTCCACAGCACGAAGCATTGCGTTCCGCATTTCCGCAAGGTGGGTGGCGGTGTGTTCGTGAATGTCTGCTCGACGGCCGGTGTGCGTCCCCGTCCAGGACTCACCTGGTACAACGGATCGAAGGGCGCCGCCATCACGACCAGCCGTTCCATGGCGGTGGAACTGGCGCCGGACAAGATCCGTGTGTGCGTGATCAATCCGGTCGCCGGCGAGACGCCCCTGCTGTCGGAGTTCATGGGGCAGGACACCCCCGAGATCCGCGCCAAGTTCGTCTCCGTGATTCCGCTCGGCCGGTTCTCGAAGCCGCTGGACATCGCGAACACGGCGCTCTGGCTGGCATCCGACGAGGCGGAGTTCATCACTGGCACGTGCATCGAGGTGGATGGCGGCCGCTGCGTCTGACCACCGAAGTCTCGTTCGTCGCAGTAGGAACAGGCCGGCTCGTCCGGCCTGTTTGCATTCGAGGGCTGAGATGGCGACGGCGCACACCTTGTGCTGCTCATGTACCCGCTGGATCCCGCCGTCCGACCGGTCGACGCGGGCACCTCGGTCTACGGTGGGACATCGGTCGACGGTGACATCGGTCGACGGTGACATCAGGCGAAGAGGCCGTGGACGTACCACTTCGTGGTGCTCTCGTCCGTAGTGTGCTCCCGATAGGCCCAGACGAGGGCACCATTGCCCCGCTGGGCAATGAAGTAGTCGCGGCGCGCATCGCGACCGTCCCACCAACCGGACTCGATGCGTTCGGGCCCCGACAGGAATCTCAGGGCCGCTTCCGCAACCGGCTCCGGCTTGGAGAGCAGCCATAGGGGCCTGGGCGCCGAAGCGGCTGCGGAGCCCAGGTCGCCGACCGATCCCATGGCGTTCGCCGATTCCGTGGTGCTCATCGTCCCGGGTTCCGCCTCGCGGAATGCCAGCTCGGGGCGATGCTCCGGCACCAGTGCAAGCCCATGGATCGCCTCCCGTCCCAGACGGGCCCGCAGACGTTCGACGAGCGCGGTCCGTTGTTCGGTGCCGGTGGCGTCTGAGGCGAACAGCGAGAAGTTGCGAGGCGCCAACTGCATCGTCTCCTCGCAGTCGAGCACCATGGCTTCCACGGGGGCCGGCAACATCGTCCGCGAGAAGCGCTCCCGGACCAGCGCGCTGAGGTGTGTGGCGTCGCGGCTCGGCATCGAGAGTTCGATCGCGACTCCGGTGGCCGGACGGCCATCGTGCTCGAGCCGGAAGAGGAAGCGCGTCACGCCGGCGCCACGGCCCGTGAGGAATCCGGTGAGTTCGCCGACCAGTCGACGCGCGCCGAACAGCAGGGGCTCCACGTCTGGCACGGGGACCGGCAGGGTGAGGCGACTCCGGAAGCGTGGCGGCGGCACGAACGGCGCGCGCGGATCGGGGCGATGACCGAAGGCGCGGTCCAGTGTGACCAGCAAGGCGGGGCCGAAACGGCGTGCGAGTCCGTCCCGCGGCAGGCGCAGGCATTCACCGAGGGTGCGCACCCCCATGTCGCGCAGGGCGGTCAGCGTGGCCGGTGTGACATCGAGTCCGTCCAGAGGCAGGCGCGCCAGATGGATCCGAAGGGTCGGGAGATCGGTGAATGCAGTTTCCAGCCCATGGCGGGCAAGGATAAGCGCACCGGTGGGTGTGGGGGCGCAGGCGAGCGTGGCCGTGAATCCCAGCGCGCCCAGACCTTCCCGCACCAGGGCCGTCAGATTCTCGAGGCCCTCGAACAATCGGAGGCAGCCCCCGATCTCCAGCAGCAGGGCGTCGGGTTCGGCCACGTGCACGACGGGGGTGAACTGTTCGGCCCACAGGGCGAGTCCCTCCAGGGCGGCCGTCTCCTGGACGATGTCCCGTGAGCGGACGAGCAGATCCGGCGCCAGACCGTACGCGGCCGAGACGCCCATGTCCGGCAGCACACCGCAGCGCAGGGCCTTGCGATCGGGCAGCAGTATCCGTCTGGGAGGGTGGCCCTCGGCCACAGCAAACGGAGGCACCGTCGATCCAGATGCTTCCGGGGTGTCTGAGTGACCACGCAGGAAGACTTCGATCGGCAGGAGGGGCAGATGCAACGCGAGCCACAACATGGCGAAAGCCGGGGAGCGATGCGGCTCAGGCCGTGCGCTGCCATGGGGCAGGTGGCTGTGATGGCTCTTGCGGCGTGACGGGCATGCCTGGCCGTACATCGAGCACCAGAGCATTGCCGATCCCCGGGCCTCGGACCTTCAGTACCCGCACGCCCAGGCGCGCCGGAGCGGTATCGTTCCCCGGGATTGACCCTCGCGCATCTGCCGGATGCAGTTCCAGTCTCAGGGCGGCGAGCGAGCTGCTGGTGGCCTGACCGGACGAGAAGAAGATGCCCAGGGACTGACCGTGCTCGGCCGCCAGTTGCAGCCGCCGCAGCCCGCGCTCGTGCACGAACGCGGGCCAGCCGATCACCGCACTGCAGGCCCCGGACGCGAGAGCCTGCTCCATCGCCCACAAGCGATCTGCCCCCTGCTCGGTCTGGATCAGCAGCAGCCGTGACAAAGCGACTCCTGCCGCCGCCAGTGCCGGCGCATAGGGCAGGTGAGGTGGGGCTACGAGCGCGATCCAGGTGTCCTGCCGGGACAGGCGGGCCAGCATCGGTGCGAGCAGCGATAGTTCTCCGATGCCAGCCGTCCGTACCAGCAACTCGGTGAGCGCAGCCCGCGGCCAGCCGCCTCCAGGCAGCAGGGCATCCAGCGACGCATGACCAGTCGACTCGCTCGGCACAGCCACCTCCGCACGACGATCGCCTCGCCACAGTTGCGAGCGCAGCAGCAGGGATTCGATCTGTGGGTCAGTGGCGAGCATCGTGAGGTGAGCGATGCGAGGAGAGTTCGGAAGCGATGGGGGCGGGCAGAAGTGGGTCGATGACAAAGCAGGTCGGTCAAAAGCTGGTCGGTGAAAATCGTGCCCAAGGCAGCATGAATGCATGCATGGATGGGCGCGGTGATACCAGTGGCGAATGCCGGGAGGTGGGGGCGACGACCATGGTGGCGCGTGACGATGGCGAAGATCGTGTCGATGGCGGAGATGGCGTTGATGACCGCCATGGCATCGGAAACTGCGCGCCAGGGCTTCTCGTAGCAGCTTCGAGGAGGCCTGCCTCCGACAGGAGACGTCGCAGTCTGTCGACTGCCGCCTCCGTGGCCTCGTCAAGACGTAGGGAGCAGCCCGCCCATTTCGTCGAACGCGAACATGGGCCCCCAGACCACCTCCCAGTAGTGACCGTCCAGGTCGGCGAAGTAGCCGCCGAAGCCGCCCCAGAAGGTGTCGTGGGGTGACTTCACGATCCGCGCACCGGCCGAGGCCACGCGATCGAAGATGGCCAGGACTTCCTCTCGACTTCGGGCGTTATGGGCCAGTGTGATGCCGCTGAAACCGCCCCGCTGCGGGGGAAGATCCGGCGAGATGTCGGCAGCGAGCGCCACCAGCGGATAGAGCATCAACCAGACACCAGGCAACGTGAAGAAGGCAATGCCTTCATGTTCGGGCAGGCGCTTCACTCCGAAGACGGTCTCGTAGAAAACCGTGGCGGCAGCGAGGTCCGAGACGCCGAGCGTCAGTGCGGTGACCCGCGGAATGTGCATGGCAACGCCCTCCCGATGAAGAACCTGTCCACAACGCTTTCCGTGCGCGTCGGCCTCGAACCCGCTGGCGCGGGGATCCACACAGCGTAATAGTGTCTCGACACGGAAGTGCCGCAACTTCGGAACGCGCCGCGCGGCGCCATGTGACGCTGGGAACCGCGACGTTGCGAACTGCGAACTGCGAACTGCGAACCGCGACGCTGCGAATTGCGGCGTTGCGAATTGCGGCGTTGCGAATACTCGCCAGATGTCCAATCTGGCTGTGGTTCGCGCCCTGCCTGACGCCCCGTGTCGCGCTCCGACGCCGGACCAACGCGGTGCTCACTCATGGTCCAATTTTCTCCGCTCACCGATGCCGCAATTGCGATCAATGCATGCGAACGTCCGTGTCGAGACGAGAGCCGGGTCCGCATGGCGGGATCCGTCCAGCGTACTGGGTTGTCGGTGCCAGGTACCGGTATCGATGCCGTGTGCGCCGACCAGAGCGTCTCCCTAGGAGGATCTACCCTCGCCCGCAGCATCCCAGCCGAGGGCCGTGCGCAGCATGTCGAGCACGGCGCGGGTTTCGACCAAGACATCGCGATCGCGCAACTGCAGCACCTTGAACCCCCGGGATTCTAGGAAGCTGCGGCGGGCATCCGCGTGGGCCGCGAGTGCCGGTGTCAGTGTGCTGTGCACTTCCACCACGAGGCCGGTTTCGAGGCAGACGAAGTCGGCCAGCCAGGTTTCGATCAGGTACTGGCGGCGGAACTTGTGACCATCGAGACGACGGTCGCGGAGAAGATTCCACAGCAGGCGTTCGGCAGCGCTGCGCAGCTGTCGCTGGATGTGCGGCCGCGCCTGCGGTGCCGGGGTGTACTCACCTCTGCGCTGAAGCTGCCGGATGAAGGGTTCGACGACGATGCTCATGACAACCTCCCGTTGCGGATCAATCCGACAGCCAGACCTTCGATCTCGAAGGCGTCTTCGCGGAGATCCACCACGATGGGTTCGAACTCCGGGTTCTCGGGCAGCAGTTCCACGATTGCGCCTTGGCGGCGCAGGCGCTTCACGGTGACTTCGTCCTGCAGGCGGGCCACGATGATCTGTCCGCTGCGGACTTCCTGGGTGCGGTGCACGGCGAGCAGATCACCATCGTGGATGCCGGCGT
Source organism: Betaproteobacteria bacterium Ga0077532 (assembly GCA_001464895.1). Taxonomy (GTDB): domain Bacteria; phylum Pseudomonadota; class Gammaproteobacteria; order Burkholderiales. The sequence goes on along the minus strand of LNEE01000027.1, from coordinate 71,062 downwards.
CGCGCATGCTCGCGCCGCGCACCTTCAGCAGGTAGTCGGCGTGGGGTTTGAAAAGGGAAGGGTCCACCTGATAGCGCCCCTGGATATGCTGCTCGGCGAGGATGGGCCGACCGGCCGCCACGCGGCCAATGAGTGGCAGGCCCGGGGGTTCGGTCAGGCGGATGCCTCGCGCGATGCCGTCGGTGAGTTCGATGGCTCCCTTTCGGGCCAGGGCCCGGAGGTGCTCCTCCGCAGCGTTGGGCGATGCAAAGCCGAATGCCTGGCAGATCTCGGCGCGGGTGGGCGGAAGACCAGTGGCGGCCACGCTGTCGCGGATCAGCTGGAGGATCTCGCTCTGGCGCGGGGTGAGGGGACGTTCGCTCATGGCTGTCTCGCTGGCGGGTGAACGGGGCCGTGGGGGTGTCAGACAGGGGCGGTCAGACGGGGGCTGTCAGGCGGGGGCGGTCAGGCGGGGGCGGTCAGATCCGGAGCCCGGCGGGCGCGATCGACGTTGTCACGTGGTACCGCAGACCTCCGGATTCCGAGGCCCGTCGGGAGGCGCTGGCCGACTTCGCCTTTGCTGGCCGAACGTCTCCCGGCCGAACGTCTGCGGACGGGACGGTCTGTGAAAGTTCGTTAGGCTGCGGTTTGTTGCCGTACAGGGTTTTCTCGGGCATGGGCAAGCGACCGAGTTTGGCCAGCCGAATCTCCAGGGCCAGGCGGGAGCGGCCGTGGGCTTTCGTCAGGCCGCCGATGTCCTCGCCGGCATCGAAGGCGGCGGCAAGACGTTGATCTTCCTCGGCCGTCCATGCCTTTCCTGCATTGCCAGCCTTGCTGGGAGTGCTGCTGTTGGCCGACGGTTTTCGCGCGATGGGAGAGGCATCGGTCGGAGTCGATGGGGCAGCAGCATTAGTGATTTGCGCTGATCCTGCCGCGGGGAGTGTGGACGCCGATCCTGCGGCAGGGAACGTAGACGCCGATCCTGCGGCAGGGAACGTAGACGCCGATTCTGCGGCGTCTAGGCGCCGGATCGCGAGGAACAGCGCGCGTACGGTCTCGGGGTGCTGGTATGGGCTGTCAGCTGGGAAGGCTGTTCCGCTCGCGGGGTCGATTCCGTCGGCAAGACTGGCAAGAACAGCGAGCATCCGATCGTGATCCATGGTGCACGTCCCTGACGTAATGTACAGGTGTAGTTTCATACAGTGCCCCATCGCTTGGCAAGTGCTACTTGCAGGGAACGAGGAATGAGCAGGGGGGGGGGTGGCTTGTTCTCCTGGCTGGCGCGGTGAGGCTTTGCGTGCCGAGACTAGTTCGGGAACGCGGGCGTCGGGCGGAGCCCGACCCACGGGGGGTGTTTCCAGCGCCGAGGCATCCCGTTGTGAAGGCCCTTCGTGGGTCGAGCATCGTTCGACGCGGCGATGGCTTGGGTGCAGCGATGAATCCAGGAACGCGGGCGTCGGGCGGAGCCCGACCCACCGGGATTGTTTTCAGCGCCGAGGCATCCAATCGCAAAGACCCTTCGTGGGTCGAGCATCGCTCGACGCGGCGGGGGCTTGGGTGCAGCGATGAATCGAGGAACGCGGGCGTCGGGCGGAGCCCGACCCACGGGGGGTGTTTCCAGCGCCGAGGCATCCCGTCGCGAAGGCCCTTCGTGGGTCGAGCATCGCTCGACGCGGCGATGGCTTGGGTGCAGCGGCGAATCCAGGAACGCGGGCGTCGGGCGGAGCCCGACCCACGGGGGGTGTTTCCGGAACCGAGGAATCCAGTGGCGAGGCCCTTCGTGGGTCGAGCATCGCTCGACGCGGCGAGGGCTTGGGTGCAGCGATGAATCCAGGAACGCGGGCGTCGGGCGGAGCCCGACCCACGGGGGGTGTTTCCGGAACCGAGGTATCCAATTGCAAAGACCCTTCGTGGGTCGAGCATCGCTCGACGCGGCGATGGCTTGGGTTCAGCGATGAATCCAGGAACGCGGGCGTCGGGCGAAGCCCGACCCACGGGGATTGTTTTCAGCGCCGAGGCATCCCGTCCCGAAGGCCCTTCGTGGGTCGAGCTACGCTCGACGCGGCGTGGGCTTGGGCGCAGCGGCGAATCCAGGAACGCGGGCGTCGGGCGGAGCCCGACCCACGGGGGGTGTTCTCGGCGCCGAGGTATCCAATTGCAAAGACCCTTCGTGGGTCGAGCATTGCTCGACGCGGCGATGGCTTGGGCGCAGCGGCGAATCCAGCAACGCGGGCGTCGGGCGGAGCCCGACCCACGGGGGTTGTTTTCAGCGCCGAGATATCCAGGAGCGAAAGCCCTTCGTGGGTCGAGCACCGCTCGACGCGGCGATGGCTTGGGTACAGCGGCGAATCCAGGAACCCGGGCGTCGGGCGGAGCCCGACCTACGTCTGACCCTGCGAGCAGGGGGGCGCCCCAGCGAATCTCTCTAGTGAAGATCCTCCACCGGCGGCACTGGCAGGTTCACGACTTCGATGCCTTCCTCGCGCAGAGCGTCGGTGTCCTCCCGGGACGCTTGGCCGCGGATGATCCGCTTCGGGGCTTCGCCGTAGTGGATCCGGCGGGCTTCCTCCGGGAAGCGCTCGCCGACGTTCTCGGCGTTCTTCAGGATGCGACGCAGCGCCTGCACCACCTGCTTCGGATCGGGGAAAGCTGCCACGTGGCCGTGATCCGGTTCGGTGTCGGTGGCGTCCACGCTCTCCATGGCCCCGGGCATGCCGGACGTGGATGGGTCCGCGCGTCCGCCGGGTCTGCGGGTATGGATCCCCGCGGGCGCGCGTCGAACCTCGCCGCTGCCGCAGACGGGGCACACCAGCATCGGGGTACCGGCCTGGCGTTCGAAGTCCTCCATCGAGGAGAACCACGCCTCGAAGCGGTGTTCCGCCTCGCAGATCAAGTCGTACACGATCATCTGTTTCGATTCCTTGCCGCCCGCGTCGGTCGCCTCAGGTGAGGGCGACGTCCGCCAGACATTTCTCCAATCCCTGCTGCAACGCTTCGCGAGGCAGCTTCACTCCGATCCAGACCAGCACGCTCTCGCGGGGCTCGTCCGCCTGCCAGGGTTCGCCCAGCGAGAGGGTCCGCTGTCGGTGCACGCCCTGGAAGATCCAGCGTCTCGGGTCCCCCTCGAAGGCCAGCACGCCCTTGTAGCGCAGCAGATCCGCGCCGTACCACTCGAGGATCATCTCCAGCAGGTAGTCGAGACGTTCCCGGTCGAAGGGACGCGACGTGCGGTACACCATCGACTCCACGTGCGACGTGTGGACCGTCGGCATCGCGTACCGCGGGAACCCCGGATGCAGCGCCAGCACGGATCCGGGGTCGAATCCGCCCACATCCAGCACCCAGTCCACCGGAGCATCCCCGAAGCTCGCCACCCGCAATTCGGCGCGCGGGTTCATGTCCTTCAGGCGGTTGCTCAGCGATTCGAGTCCCGCCGCGTCCACGAGGTCCGGCTTGGTGAGGATCAGCCGGTCGGCGAATCCCACCTGCTCCTGGGCCTCGGGATGCCGGTCGAGCTGTTCCGGCCCATGGCGGGCGTCCACGAGCGTCACGATGCCGTCCAGCCGGTAGTGGGCACCCAGGTAGGCGTCCACCAGAAGGGTCTGAACCACCGGGGCCGGTTGCGCCAGGCCGCTCGTCTCGATCACGACGCGGTCGAACGCGATCTCGCCCGCCATCCGCCGCTTGTGCAGATCCACGAGTCCCCGTTTCAGATCCCCCCGGACCGTGCAGCACAGGCAGCCATTCTCGGTCTCGACCACCTCCTCGGCGGCATCCCGGACCAGGATCCGGCCATCCACGCCCACGGCTCCGAACTCGTTCTCGATCACCGCCAGGCGCTGCCCGTGGTGATCGGCCAGAAGCCGGTTCAGCAGCGTGGTCTTGCCGCTGCCGAGGAAACCGGTGAGCACCGTGACCGGGATGGCGCGATGGGCTGGGGCATTCATGGACGGTCGGGCTGGCTCGGTGGGGTGGGATGGCGGGCGCTCCTCTGGGGGCGGCGGCCTGCGATCCCGGGGGGCGGCGCTGTGAATCGGACCCGGATTGTAGCCCCGCCGCCGGACCCCTCCGGCCGGCCTGCCGGCGGTGGACCCGGGACGGCTCCCGTCGTTAGACTCGGCTTCCCGATGCGCACAGCCCGCGCAACGCCTTCTGGAGGATTGCCGTCATGTTCCGATTCCGTCTCGCCGCACTGGCACTGGTCTGCTCCCTCGTGCCGCCATCCCTGCAGGCCGCGGATGACGTGGGCACTCTCATCGACCGGGCGCTGGCCGGTGATCACCGCAGCGACGCCAACCGGGCCCGCGACGCGTTCCGCCATCCGAAGGAGACACTGATGTTCTTCGGGCTCCGGCCCGAGCAGACCGTGGTCGAGATCTGGCCCTCCGCCGGCTGGTTCACCGAGGTGATCGCGCCGGTCGTGCTCGGTCGCGGCAAGCTGTACGCGGCGCGCTACGCCGTCAGCTGGGAGAAGGCCCCCGAGGTGCTGAAGACCCGCGACAAGGTGTTCGTCGCCGGCCTCGCCGCCCGGCCGGACGTCTATGGCAGCGTCGTGACGACCGAACTGCTCGCCCCGGACTTCACGGACGCCGCACCCAAGGGCAGCGCCGATCTCGTACTGACCTTCCGCAACGTCCACAACTGGGCGAAGGCCGGCCGCACCGATGCGATGTTCGCAACCTTCCATGGCCTGCTGCGTTCCGGCGGAATCCTGGGCGTGGAGGAGCACCGTGCGAAGCCCGGCACCTCGGTCGAGGACCAGATCCGCACGGGCTACATGACCGAGCAATACGTGATCGAGGCGGCCGAGCGGGCGGGCTTCCGGTTCGCCGGCAAGTCGGAGATCAACGCGAATCCGAAGGACACCAAGGACCACCCGTCCGGCGTCTGGACCCTGCCGCCGACCCTCGCGCTGGGGGACAAGGATCGCGAGAAGTACCTCGCAATCGGCGAGAGTGATCGCATGACGATCAAGTTCGTGAAGCCCTGACGCGCACCGATCCGGGGCGCCACGACGCCCTGCGCTACACTCGCGCGCTTTCGCAGAGGAGCCAACCCATGAAGCTGTTCCCGTGTCTGGTCGGCGTGAGTCTCGCCGCCAGCCTCGTTCTTCCCGCCAGCCAGGCGCTCGCGGCGGATGTCGTGCCCGACAGCCACGGCTTCGTGATCGTGAAACTGGGTGACGAGGTCTGGACCGAGTACCCCGGCATCCCGGGCATCCAGCGCATGGTCCTCGAGGGCGATCCGAGCAAGCCGGGGCCGTACGTGATCCGGGTGAAGTTCGCCAAGGGCACGATGAGCATGCCCCATCTGCATCCCGAGGACCGCCTCGTGACGGTCATCAAGGGCACCTGGTATTCCGGCACCGGCAAGACCTTCGAACCTTGGGACACCGTGCCGCTGCCGGCGGGTAGCTTCATGAAGCACCCGGCCGGTGAGGGGCACTACGACGGCGCGAAGGACGACGAGGTGATCGTCCAGATCGCCGGTATCGGTCCGAGCGGCACCACGTTCTTCGCGCCCGAGCTTGGCCGTACCGGCGACGGCCTGAAGCGCAAGGACTGACCACGCGGAGGTCGTTCGGCGTCTGCGGCTGGTCCGCGCGCCGCACGCCCACTTGGGTCGACGGGTGGTGCCGTTTTCGGCCGCCGCCTGCCGTTCCACTTCTCCCCATGCCTCCACCCCTGGCGCCGCACCGCGCGGCCGGGGCCAACAGGAAGAATCGTGCTCTCCGACATCGACATCGCGCAGCGGGCCCGGCTCGAACGCATCATCCCCCTCGCCGAGAAGCGCCTCGGCATCCCTGACGAGCATCTGGAACCCTACGGGCACTACAAGGCGAAGATCTCGCTCGACTATCTCGAGTCGCTCGCCGATCGCCCGGACGGCAAGCTGATCCTCGTCACCGCCATCAGCCCGACCCCGGCGGGGGAGGGCAAGACCACCACCACCGTGGGGCTCGGCGATGCGCTGAACCGCATCGGCAAGCGGGCGCTCATCTGCCTGCGGGAACCCTCGCTGGGACCGGTCTTCGGCATCAAGGGCGGGGCGGCGGGCGGGGGACGCGCGCAGGTGGTGCCCATGGAGGACATCAACCTCCATTTCACCGGGGACTTCAACGCCATCCAGCTGGCCAACAATCTGCTGGCGGCACTGATCGACAACCACATCCATCACGGCAACGAGCTGGGCATCGATATCCGCCGCATCACGTGGAAGCGCGTGCTCGACATGAACGACCGGGCGCTGCGCGACACGGTCGTGGCCCTGGGCGGCACGGCGAACGGCTTCCCGCGCGAGGACGGCTTCGACATCGTCGTGGCGTCCGAGGTGATGGCGATCTTCTGCCTCGCGACATCGCTGAAGGATCTCGGCGAGCGCCTCGGCAACATCGTGGTGGGCTACACCCGTGACCAGACACCCGTCCGCGCCCGCGACCTCGAGGCCGACGGCGCCATGACGGTGCTGCTGAAGGACGCCCTCAAGCCCAACCTGGTGCAGACGCTCGAGAACAATCCGGCGTTCATCCACGGCGGTCCCTTCGCGAACATCGCGCACGGCTGCAATTCGGTCATCGCCACGCGCAGCGCGCTGAAGCTCGCGGACTATGTCGTGACGGAAGCCGGCTTCGGGGCCGATCTGGGCGCCGAGAAGTTCGTCGACATCAAGTGCCGCAAGTCCGGTCTGCGGCCCAGTGTCGCGGTGGTCGTGGCCACCGTCCGTGCCCTCAAGTACCACGGTGGTGTCGAGAAGAAGGCACTCGACGAGGAGAACGTCGCCGCGGTCGAGCGCGGGCTCGCCAACCTCGAACGGCACGTGCGCAATGTGCGCGAGCACTACGGGCTCGCGTGCGTCGTCGCCATCAACCATTTCACCAACGACACCGCGGCCGAACACGCAGCGATCCAGGCACGCATGGAGGCCCTCGGCGTGCGGGTGGTCCTCGCGCGCCACTGGGCGGAGGGCGGCAAGGGGGCGGAGGACCTCGCCCATGCCGTCGTCGACGTGATCGAGAACGCGCCCGGCGAGATGAAGTTCGTCTACGAGGACAGCGCGCCGCTCTGGGAGAAGATCGAGTCGGTGGCCCGCAAGATCTACGGGGCGACTGGCATCACGGCCGACGCGAAGGTGCGCACCCAGCTGCAGCGGCTGCAGGAGGACGGTTTCGGTCATTACCCGGTCTGCATCGCGAAGACGCAGTACTCGTTCTCGACCGACGCGACCGCCCGTGGCGCACCCTCCGGGCACACCGTTCATGTGCGCGAGATCCGGCTGTCGGCGGGCGCCGAGTTCGTGGTGGCCGTGTGCGGCGACATCATGACGATGCCCGGTCTGCCGAAGGTGCCGTCGGCCACCAAGATCGGGCTCGGGTCGGACGGCCGCGTGGTCGGGCTCTTCTAGGGGGCATTGTCATGCAACGGGATCGCACGGTCTTCAAGGCGCTGACGGCGCTCACGGTCAGCCCGGCCTCGACCGTGACGGTCCGGTCGGACGCACCGCAGGACGTCCACTGGCTCGAGCGCAACATCCCGTGCCGCACGGCCTGCCCCGCCGGGACCGACATCCCCGGCTATCTCGAAGCGATCCACGAAGGGCGTCACGCCGACGCCTACCACATCAATCTGCGCGACAACGTCTTCCCCGGCATCCTCGGTCGCGTCTGCTCGCGCCCCTGCGAGGATGCCTGCCGGCACGGGCGCCCCGGCAACGGCGAGACTGTCGCGATCTGCTTCTCGAAGCGGTCCGCCGCCGACCTCTCCGGTCTGCCGCCCGTGACCCTGCCTTCGCTCTTTCCCGACAGCGGCCGGCGCGTGACCGTGATCGGTGCGGGCGTCGCGGGGCTCACCGTCGCACGGGAACTTGCCCGTCGGGGGCATCGCGTCACCGTGCTCGAGAAGCACGACCGGCCCGGCGGCATGCTGAACCAGGGCATCCCCGCGTTCCGGCTGCCGCGGGATCTCGTCGACCGCGAAGTGGCGCAGACGCTGGCGAACGGCGTCGATCTGCGCTGTGGCGTGGACGTGGGTCGCGATGTGACCCTCGCGCAGCTGATGGCCGACAACGACGCCGTGGTGCTGGCCGCCGGCACCCTGCGGCCGCACCGGCCCGCGATTCCCGGTGCCGATCTCGATGGCGTCGAACACGGGCTCGATTTCCTGCTGCAGGTGAACGAGCGCGGACGCCGTGATGCCGGGCACCGCACGCTCGTGATCGGCGGCGGCTACACCGCCATGGATTGCGCGCGGACGGCCGTGCGCCTCGGAGCGGACGTCACCGTCTGCTATCGGCGCCCCCGGGCCGACATGGTCGTGCTTCCGGGCGAGATCGAGGAGTATCTGGAGGAGGGGGGGCGGCTGGAGAACGACGTCGCCCCCGTTGCCGTTCTGGGCGACGCGACCGGGCGTGTCATCGCGGTGCGATTCGCGCGTACGCGGGCGACGGTCACCGGTGCCGATGGCCGGCGCGGCTTCGAAGCGATCCCGGAGAGCGAGTTCGACATGCCGGCCGACCGGGTCATCTTCGCGACGGGGCAGGTGCCGGATACCGGGTGGATCGACGCCGCCCTGGCGTCCGAGATCGTCGACGCCGAGGGTTGGCTCGCGTCGGGCAAGGCCCGCGACACCCGGATCCCGGGGCTCTTCGTCGCCGGGGATTTCGCCCAGGGTGCGACGACGCTCATTCGCGCGATCGGGCATGCGAAGGAATGCGTGCAGGCGGTCGACCGGTTCCTGAGCCGGCGCGATCGGCTGCGCGAACGTGTCCAGGTCGAGCCGGCGTTCCTGTCGAAGGGGCCGGGCGCACGCACCACCGGTCGGACGGCTGCAATGAACGACATCCCGATCCATCCGATGCCCGTGCTCCCGCAGGCCGCGAGAGGGCTGACTGACGAGGTCGAGACCGGCTATCCGGAAGTGGTGGCGCGCGAGGCGGCTTCCCGCTGCTACCTCTGTCACTACAAGTTCGAGATCATCGACAGCAAGTGCGTGCTGTGCGACGAATGCATCAAGGTGAAGCCCGTGGACGGCTGCATCGTGGAGGTCGCCGCCCTGTTGCGCGACGACGCAGGGCGCATCACGGGTCACGAGCGGATCCGCCAGGGCGAAACCGATTCGCTCTACTACAACCGTCTCTGGATCGACCAGGATCAGTGCGTCCGCTGCGGCCGCTGCGAGGCGGCATGCCCGGTCAACGCGATCACCATCCAGCGCGTCACCCCGGTGGTCGAGGCACTCCCGTAGCGATTCCGACGGGGCGCTTGATGGGGTAGCCTGGGCCGCCTTGGGGCGACCTTCGGCCCGCCTTCGGCCCGCCTTCCGCCCGCCTTCCGCCCGCCTTCCGCCCGTTTGCACGGCCTTAGGCAAACCTTATACTCGAACCAGTCGCGGGGGCGGCGGAGCGTGATCGGCGCGGGTCCGGGCGCGCGGTGCCGGCGTCTCGCGCAGCCCAGATCAGAAGAAGACGACCGACCCAGCAACACGACCGACCAAGCAGGAGACCGGATTGTGGCGTTGATTCTCGCGCTCGACATGGCTGGCCAGCCGGGACGCTGGCTGCCGATCGAGGAGGCCATCACCTATCACGCGCGACGCATGGTCGCGTGGTCGCTCGGCGATGTCGTGGCGACCTATCATGGCGGGGTCTCACGCATCACGGGCGAACGGTCGTCGCTCAGCACCTCCAGCATCATCGCGATCAAGGGCGCGTCGGAGCTTCCGGGGCATCTCCACGGGGAACCTCCCCTCACGAACGTGTCTCTCTTCGCCCGCGATCTCCATCTGTGCGCGTACTGCGGGGACCACTTCCGCGAGCGAGACCTCTCCAGGGATCACGTCGTGCCGGTGTACCGCGGCGGGCGCGATCGGTGGATGAACGTCGTCACCGCCTGCCGTGTCTGCAACATCCGAAAGGGCGGACGTACCCCGGAGGCAGCGGGGATGCCGCTGCTTTACGCCCCGTACGTGCCCAACCGGCACGAACACCTCATCCTCCAGAATCGCAGGATCCTGCAGGACCAGATGCAGTACCTCATGGCGAAGGTGCCGAGATACAGCCGTCTCCACGCTTGAACAGGAAACCCTTCATGCCACGTCTCACCCCGGCGGCCGCCATTGCCAGCCCTGTCGTAACTGCCGCCACCTTGGGCGCCGTCCGCCGTGCCGCTCCTCGCGTCTTCCGTCCGGTCATCGTGCCGGTGCTCGCGGCCGTGCTGCTCGCGGCGTGCCAGAGCGCTCCGGTCACCGGTCGCAGCCAGCTCCTCATCGTGCCCGAGGAGACGGCCATCGCGTCTTCCCAGACCGCGTACATGCAGATGCTTTCGCCCCTGCAGAAGCAGGGGAAGCTCGACAACGACCCCGCCGTCACCAAACGCATCGTCACGATCACCGAGCGGCTCGTGCCTCACGCGATCAACTACCGCCCCGAGACTGCCGAGTGGCAGTGGAGCGTGAAGGTCATCGACGACCCCAAGACCGTGAACGCCTGGTGCATGGCGGGCGGGCGGATGGCCTTCTACACGGGTCTCATCGTGGCGCTTAAGCCGACCGACGACGAGATCGCGCAGGTGATGGGGCACGAGATCGCGCACGCGCTCGCGAAGCACCAGGCGGAGAAGATGTCGCAGACCATGGCCAAGCAGGTCGGGCTCAATGTCGTCGGGGTGCTGGCGGGGCCCAAGTTCTCCGGGCTCGCGATGCAGGCGGCCAACTCCGCTGCCCAGGTCGCGCTCACACTGCCCAACAGTCGGGAGGCCGAATCCGAAGCCGACCGGATCGGCATCGAACTGGCCGCGCGCGCCGGCTACGATCCGCGCTCGGCCGTCACCCTCTGGCAGAAGATGGCCAAGGTCTCCGGTGGTTCGGGCAAGAGCGATTTCCTCAGCACGCACCCGGCGCCGGAGAAGCGCCAGGAGGCGCTGGCCGCCCTCGTGCCGCAGATGCTTCCCTATTTCGAGGATCGCAGCCCGAGGCCGGTGTTCCGGCTGAAGCCCGTCACGTTCGCCACGGCGCGGGCGGAATAGCCCCCGACGATCGTCCGGCCGATCATGCCCCCGACCCATTTCCTTCACACCCGCAAGCGCCCGCAGAGGCGTGTCGTCACCAGCGGTTCCGGCGTACCTTTCACCGCACCTTTCTTCTATTGTCCGGTGTCAGGCGCTTCCGGCGCCGGCAGTTCCCAGCCCTGACAGGTTCGTTCCCAGCCACCCCAGGAGATTCGCCATGAACCACGCAGCATCCTCCCGCCAGTCCCGGTCGTTCACCCGCAAGCTCGTACGGACTTCCGTCGTCGCCGTCGCGGCGGCACTGGGCGTCGGCTTGAGCGCCGCCCACGCAGGTCCCCTGTCTAAGGTCGGCAAGGGAGAAGGGCAGGTCGACATCGTCGCGTGGCCCGGCTACATCGAGCGCGGCGAGACCGACAAGGGCTTCGACTGGGTCACGGGTTTCGAGAAGAAGACCGGCTGCAAGGTGAAGGTGAAGACCGCGGGCACCTCCGACGAAATGGTGGCGCTGATGAACGAGGGCGGCTTCGATCTGGTGACGGCCTCCGGCGACGCCAGCATGCGGCTCATCGCTGGCAAGCGCGTGCAGGAGATCAACGTCGATCTGATCCCGAGCTACAAGACCGTGGACCCGCGCCTGCAGAAGGCCCGCTGGCATTACGTCGACGGCAAGCACTACGGGGTGCCGTATCAGTGGGGCTACAACGTGCTGGCGTACAACACCAAGGCCTTCAAGACCGCGCCCACCAGCTGGAAGGTCGTCTTCGAGGAGATGACGCTCGACGACGGCAAGTCGAACAAGGGCCGCGTGCAGGCCTTCGACGGCCCGATCTACATCGCGGACGCGGCGCTGTACCTGAAGTCGACGAAGCCCGAGCTGGGCATCAAGGATCCCTACGAGCTGAACGAGGACCAGTACAAGGCTGCGCTCGATCTGCTCCGTCAACAGCGCAAGCTCGTGGCCCGGTACTGGCACGATGCCATGGTTCAGATCGACGACTTCAAGAACGAAGGCGTCGTCGCTTCGTCCGCCTGGGGCTTCCAGGTGAATCTCCTGCAGGGAGACAAGCAGCCCATCGCCAGCGTCGTCCCGGTCGAGGGCGCAACGGGCTGGGCCGACACCACGATGCTCCACGCCAATGCCAAGCATCCGAACTGCGCCTACATGTGGATGGAGCACTCGGTGAACCCGAAACTGCAGGGTGATCTCGCCGCCTGGTTCGGTTCCGTCCCCGCCGTGCCGGCCGCGTGCAAGGGCAATGCGCTGCTGGGCGACGGTGGTTGCGATAACAACGGCTACAAGGAGTTCGAACGCATCTCGTTCTGGCGCACGCCGGTCGCGAAGTGCGCCGACCCGAAGGGCTGCGTGCCGTACTACCGCTGGGTGTCGGACTACATCGCCATCCTCGGCGGGCGATGAGACGTGCAGTCTCCCCACCACGGACCGTCACCCGGGCCGGGTGACGGCACGCCGGCCGTCCGCTTCACCGGTGTCAGCCGCCTCTTCGGGGATGTTCGCGCCGTCGACGATGTCAGTTTCGACATCGCCGACGGCGAGTTCTTCTCGATGCTGGGCCCCTCGGGCTCGGGCAAGACCACCTGCCTGAGGCTCATTGCCGGATTCGAGCAGCCCACGCGCGGCACCATCGCCGTCCACGGTGCCGACGTTTCGGGCACGCCGCCGTACCTGCGCGACGTGAACACGGTGTTCCAGGACTACGCGCTCTTCCCCCACATGACCGTGGGGGAGAACGTGGAGTACGGACCCATGATCCGCAAGGTCGCGAAGGCGGAGCGGGCGCGTTTGGCGGACGAGATGCTCGCGATGGTGCGGCTGGAGGGCTATCGCGATCGCAAGCCGAGTCAGCTCTCGGGCGGACAGCGGCAGCGTGTGGCTTTGGCGCGGGCGCTGGTGAATCATCCGCGCGTGCTCCTGCTCGACGAACCGCTCGGTGCGCTCGATCTCAAGCTGCGCGAACAGATGCAGCACGAGCTGAAGAGCCTGCAGCGTCGCGTCGGCATCACGTTCATCTACGTCACCCACGACCAGGGCGAAGCGCTTGCGATGAGCGATCGCCTGGCCGTGTTCAATCGCGGGCGCATCGAGCAGATCGGCACGCCCGCCGAGGTGTACGACCATCCGGCGAGCGCCTTCGTGGCCGGCTTCGTCGGCCAGACCAACCTGGTGGAAGGCTACCTCGCGCAGCGCCTCGGTGGCTTTCCGGGTCAGTACGCCGTGCGGCCCGAGCGTATCCGCATCGTCGCCGCCGACGCGCCGCCCGAGCCCGGCCACGTGTGGCTGGAGGGGCGCGTGACGGGTACCACCTATCTCGGCGCCACCGTGCGCGTCGTGGTGGAAGTGGAGGGTGGCGAACTCGCCGTCGTCGAGCAGAATCTCGACGGTGGTGCGGCGCGGCCCGGGCGCGAGCCCGGTGCGCCCGTGCAACTGCAGGTGGAACGCCGGCACGTGCAGCCGCTCTCGGAGAGCGCATGACAGCGTCGGTCACGTTCCCGGCCGGCGGGCCCTTGCGGCGGCTGTCCACGCGTCTCTACCTGGACCATCGCCTCACGCTTTTTCTGCTGCTCGCGCCGCCGCTCGCGTGGCTCGGCATCGTCTATCTCGGATCGCTCTTCTCCCTGCTCGCACAGAGCTTCTTCTCCATCGACGAGTTCTCGGGCGTGGTGATCCGCGAGTTCTCGTTGTCCACGTACCGAGAGTTCGTCACCAATCCGGCCAATCACGACATCGTGATCCGCACGGTCGTGATGGCCGCGTGCGTCACCGTCGGCTGCACGTTCGTCGCTTTCCCGATCGCGTACTACGCCGTGCGGTACGCCGGTCCGAAACTCAAGGCTCTCATCTACCTCGGCGTGATGCTGCCGCTCTGGTCGAGCTACCTCGTGCGCGTGTACTCGTGGAAGCTGATCCTCGCGAAGGAAGGCATCGTGAACTGGTTCGCCGTGCACCTCGGGCTCGATGGTGTGCTGGCAGCGGTGCTCGATCTCCCCGTCGTCGGCGGGCCGTCGCTGTCGACGTCGTACCTCGGCACCTTCATCGTGTTCGTGTACATCTGGGTACCCTTCATGATCCTGCCGATCATCGCGGCGCTCGAGCGGGTGCCGGCGTCCGTCATCGAGGCGTCCGGGGATCTCGGCGCCACGCCCGGCAGTACCTTCCGCCACGTGATCCTGCCGCTGGCGTTTCCCGGCGTGGTCGCGGGGTCGATCTTCACTTTCTCGCTCACGCTGGGCGACTACATCATCCCCGGGATCATCGGGCAGTCCACGCCGTTCCTGGGGCAGGCCGTCTACTCGCATCAGGGCGTGGCGGGCAACATCCCGATGGCGGCGGCGTTCACCATCGTGCCCATCGTGATCATGGGCGTGTACCTCTCGATCGCGAAACGGCTGGGGGCCTTCGATGCGCTCTGACACCCGCCGTGGTCCCCGCGCCGGCATTCCTCTCAAGGTGGCCGCACTCGCGGGACTCCTGTTCCTGCACGTCCCGCTCGCGATCATCGTGCTCTACGCGTTCAGTTCGGAGTCGAAGAGCTTCGTCTTCCCGATCCCCGGGTTCACGACGAAATGGTTCGGCGTCGCCCTGCAGCGGAACGACATCCGCGAAGCGCTCACCCTCTCGGTGCAGGTTGCGGCGACCTCGACCGCGGTAGCACTGGTGCTGGGCACGCTCGCGGCCGCCGCGGTGTGGCGCAGCCGCTTCTTCGGACGCGAGGCCGTCTCGCTGCTCGTGGTGCTGCCCATTGCGCTGCCAGGCATCATCACGGGCATCGCGCTGCGATCGGCCATCAGCCTGACCGAGATCCCGTTCAGCTTCTGGACCATCGTGATCGGCCACGCGACGTTCTGCATCGTGGTGGTCTACAACAACGTGCTTGCGCGGTTCCGCCGCACGAGCCGTGCGCTGATCGAAGCCTCGATGGATCTCGGTGCCGACGCGTTCCAGACGCTCCGGCATGTGATCCTTCCAAACATCGCGACGGCACTTCTGGCAGGCGGCATGCTTGCCTTCGCGCTGTCGTTCGACGAGGTGATCGTGACGACCTTCACGGCGGGGCAGCAGAGCACGCTGCCCATCTGGATGCTGTCGGAACTGGTACGCCCGCGGGATCGTCCGGTGACGAACGTCGTGGCCGTGTTCGTGATCGCCGTGACCTTCCTGCCCATCGTCGGCGCCTTCTGGCTGACCCGTGACACCCAGGACGTCGCCGGCAGCGTGAAGTGAGCGCGCCGGGACCCATTCGAAGCTGAGAGAGGAAGACCCATGGATACCCAACTGCTGATCGGCGGCAAGTTCGTGACGGGCGACGGCGAGAGCCTGCCGGTCCTCAATCCTGCGACGGGCAAGCCCATCGTGAGCATCGCGGAGGCGAGCCCTGGCCAGATAGACGCCGCGGTGTCGGCGGCGGCGAAGGCCTTCGACACCTGGGCCTGGACGACCCCCGCCGAGCGCTCGATGCTGCTGCTGAAACTCGCGCAACGGATCGACGACGAGGCCGACGCCATCGCGCGGATCGAGTCCCTCAACTGCGGCAAGCCGCTCGCCCGCGCGCTCGGTGACGAACTGCCCGCCGTCGCCGATGTGTTCCGCTACTTCGCCGGTGCGGCCCGTTGCCTGTCGGGCAGTGCGACCAAGGAGTACCTCGCGGGTCACACGAGCATGATCCGGCGCGATCCGATCGGGGTCGTCGCCCAGATCGCCCCCTGGAACTACCCGCTCATGATGGCTGCCTGGAAGATCGCGCCTGCCCTGGCGGCCGGCAACACGATCATCCTGAAGCCCTCCGAACTGACGCCGCTCTCCACGCTGAAGGTCGCGAAGATCCTCGCGGACGTCTTCCCGCCCGGGGTGGTCAACGTCGTGCACGGTCGCGGCGCCACGGTCGGTCAACCGCTCATCTCCCATGCGAAGGTCGCCATGGTTTCGCTGACCGGCAGCGTTGCCACGGGTCAGGCCGTGCTGCAGGCCGCCGTGCCCACGCTGAAGCGCACTCATCTCGAACTCGGCGGCAAGGCCCCGGTGATCGTCTTCGACGACGCCGATCTGGACGCCGTGGTGAACGGTCTGCGCACGTTCGGCTTCTACAACGCGGGCCAGGACTGCACGGCCGCCTGCCGCGTCTATGCTGGCGCGAAGATCTACGACAAGCTGGTGGCGGACCTCGCTTCGGCGGTCGGCACCCTGAAGGTCGGTGCCCCGGAGGACGATGCGACCGAGCTTGGGCCGGTCATCTCCGCCCGGCAGCGCGAGCGCGTCGCGGGCTTCGTCGATCGTGCGGCCGCCACCAAGCACATGGAAGTCGTGACCGGTGGCACGACGGTCGCCGGCGCGGGCTTCTTTTACGAACCCACCGTCGTCGCGGGTGCGTTGCAGGACGACGAGATCGTGCGTCGCGAGGTCTTCGGCCCCGTCGTGTCCGTGACCCGCTTCACCGATGCCGACGACGCGGTGGCCTGGGCCAACGATTCCGACTACGGCCTCGCGTCGTCCGTGTGGACGCGCGACGTCTCGCGCGCGATGAAGGTGGCCTCCCGGCTGCAGTACGGTGCGACGTGGATCAACACCCACTTCATGCTCACCAACGAGATGCCCCACGGCGGCATGAAGCAGTCCGGCTACGGGAAGGACATGTCGATGTACGGCCTCGAGGACTACACGGTCGTGCGCCACGTGATGGTGAATCTCGGTTGATCGGCACTCGCCACGATGATCGGAACGGGCCCTCGGGGCCCGTTTTCGTTTCCGCGCGGGTGTGGAGCCGTGTCGCACGCGTTGCGACGGCGTGCGCCGTCTGCGTGGCTTCGACGATGGGGCCCGCAGCGCTTGCGGAGGGGCTGCACATCGCGCCGTTCGCAACCGCACCTCTGGAAGCGGATGTGCCACCCGGCTGGGAAGTGACGAAGCTGCCGAAGGTGCCGCGCACGACGATCTACCGGATCGTGGACGACGGAGGTGTCCGCGTACTGCAGGCCGATGCACAGGCATCGATGGCGGGCCTCACGCATCGTCTTCGTGTCGATCCCCGAGCGAACCCTCGCCTCACCTGGCGATGGAAGGTGAGCCGCGTCGTGGACCAGGGTGTGTTCGGAACGAAGCGCGGCGACGACTTCGCGGCGCGCGTGTACGTGCTGTTCGACTACGACGTGACGAGACTTCCCTTCGCGACCCGGATGAAGCTGAAACTCGCGCGGACGCTGTACGGCGACGCCGTCCCGGCCGCTGCGCTCTGCTACGTCTGGGATGCGCGGGCGCCCGAGGGTTCGTCCGCGTGGAGCCCGTTCACCGATCGGATGCGCATGATCGTCGCGACGTCAGGGGCGACGCGCGCCGGGCAGTGGGTGACGGTGGAGCGCGACGTTGCCGCGGACTTCCGCGCGGCCTTTGGGGAGGAAGCCCCACCGATCATCGCGGTGGCCGTGGCCACCGACACCGACAACACGGGGGAGTCTGTGACGGCGTGGTATGGCGATCCGACTCTGTTGCCGCTGACGGTTACCACTAGCCCTTGAATGCCGCGCGGGTGTCGAGGTCGCCGCCAGACCCCCGCGACTACAGTTCGTCGTACGTCTTGCTCGAATCGTCGACCGCCTTGATGGCCGATGTCTTGACCATCGTATAGCCGAACCCCTTTGCGAACCGTTGCTCGTACGGCTTGGTATGCCCGTAGTTCGGTGGCGAGTCCTCGGTGGCGTAGTGGGTGTGCAGCACGGCCTTGTCGTTGTACTTGCCCACCATCTCGGCAGGCGCTGCCACCTTGAACTCCGCGCCGAGGGTGCCGGCCGCTTCCGAGCCGTACTTCTCGACAAACTCGTAGCTCGTGATGGCGTTCGAGTTCGTATCCCCGATCATCTTCTTGAACGGCGCCACGTAAGCAGGCGCGACGTCGGGGCCGTAGTAACGCGTCCTCGTCTGTTCGTAGACGAGGGAGGGGATTTCGAATCTCCAGACTGCCGGAACCGCTTCCGCGATTTCATCGACCTCTGCGACTGTCGTGGCCCCATCGAGGTCGGCGGTGTCGCTGATCCACTGCTTGACGTGCTCCGCGTAATCGGTGCCGAAATCCAAGGCCCTCATGTATTGCTCGTTCGTTTCGTCCTCGTCGCCCTCCTCGGAGCCGACTTCCGGAAGGTGCGTGTTCTCAGATCGCACATAGTCCACGAGCGACTGCTGGAGCTGTTCGTCATTCGGAAGCCAGGAGTCTCTACCCATGATGGATTCGACAAAATCCGTGGAAAGTGCGCCGCCTGCGACTTCGTCCTCCAGAAGTGTCTTCTTCAGGCCTGTTTCGCCAACAGGATCACCGTCCACAAGCACGGACGTGTCGCCCGCCATCAGCTGCCCGTACTTCACAAGGAAGTCGTCCCCTGTGATCTCCTGGACGAGCTTGCCGTCGTCGTTCTTGATCTTGTGTGTTCGCAACAGACGTTGCGCCACCGGCAAGCCCTGGCTTCCATGGGAGATTCCGCGCGCATGGTCCGTGTTGGTCGCCACCCGCTGCAGCGCCTTCGCCCCCATCACGTCGGCTTCCTGCTCCAGACCTGCGTCGTCGTTCACCGCGACCCCCTGTAACTGCATCGTCGGCTTCACGCGCCCCTGGCGCTGCTGCACCACGTGCCAGGCCTCGTGCGGCAGATGCTTCTCCTGCCCCGGTGCCACGTGGATGTCGTTGCCCTGCGCGTAGGCGTGTGCCTGCAGTTCCGCGGCCTTGCCCGAGTTGCGGTGGACCTTCACGTCGGAGAGATCCATCCCCGACATGGATTCGATGCCGGTCTTGAGGTCGTCGGGCATGCCTGTCTTGTTCGCGGGTGCGCCTGTCTCCTTGGCCTGCAACGGTTCCTCTTCCTCAACGCGCTGCGCGGTGTCGAACTTCCCTTGCAGCGGCTCCTCTTCCTCCACGCGCTGCGCGGGCTCGAACTTGCCCTGCAACGGTTCCTCTTCTTCCATGCGCTGCGCAGCGTCGAATTTCCCCTGCAACGGTTCCTCTTCCTCCATGCGCTGCGCGGTTTCGAACCTTCCCTGCAACGGTTCTTCTTCCTCCACGCGCTGCGCGGGCTCGAACTTGCCCTGCAACGGTTCCTCTTCCTCCACGCGCTGGGCGGCTTCGAACTTGCCCTGCAACGGTTCCTCTTCCTCCACGCGCTGCGCGGTCTCGAACTTCCCCTGCAACGGCTCCTCTTCCTCCACGCGCTGCGCGGCTTCGAATTTCCCCTGCAACGGTTCCTCGTCCTCCACCCGCTGCGCGGTCTCGCCGAACGCGGCCATGGCGCGCTGGCGCTGCGCCGTCATGCGCGGGCTTTCGTGGATCGCGTCGGCCGGCCCGGCTGCATGGAGTGGCTGCTTCGCGGCGTTGCCGTGGGCAGCGGCGCGCTGCGATGTCGCGGACTGTTCGCTCGTCTTCGCCGACTTGCTCATCGTGGGTTCTCCGTCGAATTGAGGTCCCCGGGGCCTGCCTCGGTGGGGGCTCGTCGTACACAGATGGTGAAATCTTCTTCGAGATATCCGTCGATCAATTCGACGTGCGGCGAGAGCGATCGACAGAGTTCGAGGACCTCCCGCCGGTCACGGCCCACGAGCAGCGGATGCTCGGGGAAGGCAGTGGCGTCGAGGAGATTGAAGACGACGGTGTGCCGCGCTGCCTCGAACATGCGCCGGATCATCGTCAGGTGGAAGTCGGGGTCGGGGCAGCGATACGCCAACGCGCCGGATGCCACGACGTGGTCGGCGGATGGGAGCGCCACGGCGCTGAAATCGCATTGCACGAACATGGTACGAGGATGCATTGCGTACCTGCTGCGTGCTTCCTCGACGAACGCCGGAACGTGCTCGAGTCCGAGGTACGAGAAGTCGTGGGCCCGCGCGTCGAGGAACGCCCTGAGATCGCCTCGGCCGCAGCCGATGTCGAGCACGCTGGTGCCGTCGAAGTCGCAGGCGTCGGCGATCACGGAAAAGCGGCGCTGCTGACTGGCGGCGTCGCGCCAGCCCAGGCTCTCGACCGAACCGGCGCCGAACACGCCGATGCGGTGGCGGTGGAAATCGAGCACGGTGGCGCGGGCGACGGGATCCATGGCGATGTGCGCTACGGTTTCGACGCCTGGCGCCGCGCGTCGATGTAGAGCCAGATGACGAAGCCGATGAACGTGACCGCGAGCAGCAGGAACGGGATGTTGCCCTCGCGGATGCTCTCCCAGGCGGGGTCGCAGTAGAGCAGGGCCAGGAACAGCACGAGCGTCGGCGCGACGATTCCGCCCATGTACAGGTAGAAGTACGCGGGTCTGGCCTGCAGTGCGAAGTTGAGCCGGCAGTTCGTCAGCCGCACGACGAACGAGATCGCCAGGATCGCCAGGAAGATCTCGAAGAGCCCGCGGAACACCCATCGATTGGGGCACACGAACGTGCAGACGCGATCGAGACTCTTCTGCGCGGTGCCGCCCTGGGTGCGGTCACCGGTCAGGATCTCGCGGATGTCGCCGCCGATCTGCTCGGCGGTGACGTGCGCCTTGGGGGCGCCGGCGTCAGGCATGTCCGACGCCACCGGGTGCGGCCACAGCCCGATGCCACCGAAGTTGAAGTCGAAGTACACGACGTCGTCCTTCAACTGGTGTTCGTCGTACCCGTTGTACTGGATGATCGGGACGATGTTCTGCTGGAGGTCCTTGCGAAGCTTGCCCGATGCGCAGTCCTCGATGGTCTTGCGCAGGTCCTTCTTGCGGTCGATGGACGGTTCGCTCAGGAAGACGAGGAACTTGCCCGTGTTCGTCGGCTTCGTGCCCGATGGGCCGTACAGCAGTTCGGCGAGGTGCTCGCACTCGTGGATGCCCGTACCCAGCGCGGAAGCCGGAAAAAGAAGGTTGACGGAGTATTTCTCCCCGACCGACATCCGCAACCGATCGTGCAGGTTCTGGTGGAAGTTCTTGAAGGCTTGGATCGACGGAGGATCGTCCGGATAGTTGTCGAAGTAGAGGGTGACGCCATCGCCGCGGTGCGGGGCAGGAATGGCCCCCAGGGACAGCGTGGACGCGAGCCGCCGCATCCAGTGACCGCTGGTCTCCCCCAGCATCTTCTCGATGTTGTCGATCAGGTTGTCGAAGGCCCGCGTCCGCGCCTCCAGGGCCAACGCCGTCCACGACGACCAGTCGACCCGTCGCACGATCCAGTCGACCCGCACGCCGTGCTGGTGTGCCGTGTCGACGAAGTCGAGGCGCTTGTCATTCCTGGCCAGCTTGGACAGTGGGTCCTGCAGGGCGCCCGTGTCGTCGAACGGCACGGCGTAGTAGCCGACGCTCGACAGCACGGAGAAGTCGATCAATTGCTCGCGGCCGGTCTGCCACACCGGAAAGAGGCCGTAGACGATGCCGGAACTCGTGCGTCCGCCGAGCGTCGAGCCGCCCCCGGGCAGGCGATCGTCCAGCACGCAACCGCATCCGCCGCCGTTCCAGACGCTCACCTTGTCCTGGATGAAGAAGTGGCGCTGGCGGGCGACCTTCTCGATGGCCGTGAGGTGCGGCTGCACGAGGATCGCGATCTTCTTCGCGAGATCGTCCCGGATCTCGCGGTTCGACTTGTACCGATCGAGGGCGATCTCGCGTGCGATGCCCCGGGCGACGTCCAGATACGCCGCGGGCGGGGCCATCGTCTCGATGTCCTTCATCGCCTTCAGCGTCTTGTCGGAGCGCGAGTTCGGGCTGGCGTCGAGGAACGCATCGACGATCCGGGCATTCACCGCGGCGCGGAAGAGCGCGTCGGTGGGGTACTCGACGTCCTGCAGCTTCTTCAGGGTTTCGACGAGGAATACCGGCAGCGCTCCGAAGTCCGGGTCGGCCGCCAGCGCCTCCACCGTGGCTTCGGTCACCTGGAAAGATCTGCGGATGACCGATGCCTTGACGATCTCCTTAGCGAACGGCGCAAGGTTCTGTGCCACGGGCGGACGCGGAGCCGGTGGCGGTGGCGCCACCACCGGAGCGGGCGGGGGCGCTGACACTGTCGGAGTGCCGTCCGCCGCGGCCGCCGGCTTCTCCGGCGCCGCGCTCGCGGGTGGTGCACTGGGGGTTGCCGTCGGAGCCACCAACGGTGCCTCCATCGGCGCCTCTGCCGGTGCAGCGTCGGCGGCCGCCTTGATCGCATCGTCCAGCGCGCCGGCGAGGTCCGCGCGCTCGGGGAACGGCAGGTCCTGCACCGCTTGCGCGAGGGCGATCGCGGCCGGCGGCAGGCGACGTACCTTCAGGCTCTGGATCACGTCGGCAGTGATCTGGTGCGTGGTGCGCAGTTCGGCGTGGCGGCGGACCGTCGGCAGGAGATCGGCGGCCGGCAGCCCGGCTGCCTCGAGCAGGCCGGTGACCGTGGTGTCGAACGCCTCGGCGTTGAGGGGCGGCTGATCCGCCAGTTTCGCGATCGCGTCGAGCGCCACGCGCGGCGCCGCCAGCGTGGCGAGATTCGCCGCGGTCAGTTCGTAGTAGACCGCGGCCTCGTCGATCTCCCGCGGGGGAGCCTCCGGTCCCTGCGCGGCGAATGCCGACATCAACTGGACGATCTCGTCGTTTCCGCCGAAGAGGCGGGAGGTCACGGCCCGCGTGCGCTTTGCGGCCGGCAGCGACGCGATCCAGCGACCGAGATCCGCGCCGACGAGGACGTCGCGATGCCGGTCGTGAGCTTCGAGCGTCGCCGCGAACGCGTGCACGGTATCGACGAGGCCTGGGGATCCGTCCGCGAGATCGGGCACATCGAACTCGACACAGAAGCGCTGCAGCCAGGTGAGCGTGACCGGCCCGATCACGCCGTCCATGAGCGGCTTCCGGCCACTCGCCGGGCTGGTCTGCAGTTGCGGATCTCCACGGTAGACGTCGCGCAGCCGCTGCTGGAGTTCGAGCCCTTCCCGTCGATCGAGCGAGGCGATGGCGGTCGGCGACGTCAGGGTCGCGCACGCGGCGTCGTGCTTCGCGGTCGCGACCCGCGCCTGCGTCGGTGGTGGGGCAGCGGTCTTCGCTTCGGGCGTTGCCGCACCGGTCCACGTGCCGGTGGCGCAGGCGATCGCGAGCACGCCGCCAAGCAGGCGATGGATCACCGGACGGCGTCGGGCGGGAAGGTTCACGCGGTCCACCCGTCCTTGATGAGTTCCTTGCGGATGCCCTGGAGGAGATCCGCCTGGGCGATGGCGTCGCGATCCGTCCGCAGCGCGCAGAGCGCGGCGTGGCGGATGACGTTGGCGATGGCGCCGCCCGAGAGTTCGTGGTCCTGCGCGAGCATGGCGAGATCGACGTCGTCCGCGAGGCGGCATCCGCTCTCGACCATGCCTTTCCAGAGGCGCAGGCGCTGGTCGGCGTCGGGCATGGGGAAGTACACGAGCGACTGGAAGCGGCGCGCGAAGGCCTCGTCGATGTTGGCCTTGAGGTTCGTCGCAAGGATCACCACGCCCGGGAAGTCCTCGACCCGCTGCAGGAGATACGACACTTCCTGGTTCGCGTGCCGGTCGTTCGAGCTGGACGTCTCGGTGCGCTTGCCGAAGAGCGCATCCGCTTCGTCGAAGAACAGGATCCAGTGCCGGTTCTGCGCCTGGTCGAACACGTTCGCGAGATTCTTCTCCGTCTCGCCGATGTACTTCGAGACCACCATCGAGAGGTCGATCCGATAGACGTCCGCCGCGGCCTGCTTGCCGATCAACGTGGCGGTGAGCGTCTTGCCCGTGCCCGGCGGGCCGTAGAAGAGGCTGCGATAGCCGGGCTTGATCGACTTCGCGAGGCCCCAGTCGTCCAGCAGCGCCGGGCCGTGGCGGATCCACGCATTGATGGCGCCGATCTCGTCCTGCACTTCGTGGGCGACGACGAGGTCATCCCATTCGAGGCTCGTCGTGATCCGCTTCGCCGGGAACGCGACGCCGTAGTCGGGCTTGCGGCGGTCGCCCGACGTGAGTCGGTGCAGCGCCTCCACCGTGAGGCGCAGCGCGCCGCTGAAGAACGGCTCCTCGCCGTCGGCGTGCTCCACGCGGAGCATGTCGTGCGTGCGGAAGTAGTGATCCTCCTCGAAGAGCTTCATCACCTCGAAGCGTGCGCGGAGGTCCTCGCCGGCGATCAGGAAGGCGGCCGTCTCGCACGTCGGGAGGAAGCCGCCGTGGCTCTTGCCCTTCCAGCCACCGAACTCCGTGAAGCCGCGATCGAGATTGCGGTTTCGCACGTAGAGCAGATCGAGCACCTGCGGCCGGATGTGCGGCACCAGGGCCAGCATGAGCAGCAGGCGTTCGTCGAACCCCATCGCCTGCTCGTGCACGACGGCGGCGTACTCCGACGGATCGCCGGTCAGGTCGGGCGGCGTCAGGTCGTGGATGTCGGCCACGGCCGCAGGCTGCTCGAAGTGGAGCGCGATTCGCGCCTCCAGCACGCGCTCGAACCAGTCGAGTTCGGCGGCGAGCGTGATGGCGTTGGCGTGCACGGGATCCATGGTCGTCAGCGCCAGTCCACGTGGAGCACGCGGTCCATCCAGGGCAGCCGCAACGTCGCGATGCTCCAGGGCAGGCGGTCCAGCAGCATGTCGAATGCGCGCGGCTCGACCAGGAGCTTCCACGCATCGCGTTCAAGCGTGATGCGGCCCTCGCGTTGCAGGAACGACTCGCGCATGCCGGCCACGGAGGTGTGGCCGATCGCGGTCCAGTTGCCGATCATCCCCGCGATGAGGCCGTCGACCGCCTGGCGCTCGGCGTCGGTGAGCGCGATGTCGCGCGGCACGGGCCGGTCGAGCGGCACGCCGCAGAGAAGCTTGTTGAGGATCAGCAGGTGCTCGGGCGGCTCCACCTTTCCGTCCACCAGGAACTGCAACACGTGGATCGCGCGCGCCGCGGCAGCCTCGTCGACGAACGCGCTGCCGTTGAGCAGACCCAGCATGCCGAAGAGTCGGGGCAGGTAGGGTGCGGCGATCACCATGCCCGCGTTCGCGATCTGCAGTGCTTCGCCCGGTGCGGGCAGGGACGACGCGATGCTCGTCGTCTCCGGTCGGACGGGTGGATCGATGCGATTGCCTCCTTCGGGCGCGAGGGCCGCGAGGATCGCGTTCACGCGCCCGCGTTCCGATGCGAGGTGCTCCTCGCGCAGCTTGTCGATGGCCCGCGTCCGCCAGCGACCGAGCCGGATCGATGGCAGCCGCGCCCCGATGCTCGCCAGCAGGCCGCGCACGAACTCGCCGAGGCGGAACGATCGCCCCTCGGCGATCAGATGCTCGAACACGAAGCGCCACCGCAGCTTGCGAAGCTCCGCACCCGTGATGCCGATTCCGGCGTCCGCGCAGGCATCGGCCACGATCTCCGCGCAGCGCCGGGCCTCGCCGAAGGGGCCTGGGCGCAGGAGCGCGAGCACGCGGAGGAGCGTCGGCTCCGGCAGTACGTCGACGGTGCGCTCGATGGTGTGACGGTCCTCCAGCAGGCGGTCGAACAGCCCGCGCAGCGCTGTGGGTGACGACTGCAGGAGGCGCTGCACCCGCGCATCGGTGCGCGCCGGATCCTCGGCGGCGATCGTGCGGCCCCGGGCAAGCGCCACGGCGACGCGGGTGAGATCCGCCAACGTCGGATCGACCCTGGGCGGCGGTGTCGGACGCCCGGGTGCCGGTGGCTGCTGCTTGCGTGCGCCGGCGGGCCTGGCGTGGAGCGGCGCATTGGCGGCGCGGGGAAGCTCCGGTGTGGCGGATCGTCCGCGGCGCGACGTATCGGATGCGATCTGCGAGGCCTCGGGCCGACGGGTGCGCGCTGGCCGCTCCGGGATCGTTCCATGTGGCCGACCGCGTGGCGTCGGCAAGGGCAGGTCGGCATCGTTCGCCAGGCTCCGCAGCAGCGCGAGCATCTCCTGCGGCACCCCAGAGGTCTCCGGAGACATCGCGAGTGCGTCGACCAGTGTCGCCAGCACTTCGGCGTAGTGGAGGTTGGAGTCGGCCGCCATCCGGCGCACGAGGTTGCCGAGGTACATCCGGTTGTTGAACGTGCTGCCGCGCTCGGCGAGCAGGTACGCCAGGGTGAACTCCCGCACGTGGCGCGCCCGCTGGGCCGGCGCACCGACGCCGCGGCCCGGGTCGAAGCGTCCGGGATGGTGCAGCACCTCCGAGAGGAACGGGGCACCGGCCGGCGCGAAGAGCCGCACGACGTCGTCGACCATCGGCGCGGAGAAGACCTGCTCGATCGCGCGGGGAGCGCCCTTGGTGCTCACCATCCGCCGCAGTGCCGTGCGCAGCGGGGCGGGGTGCTCCGCGACCATCCGGGTCCAGGTGTCGTCACCCGCTTCGACCGTGCCGCGGGCGAGCCAGCGCCCGAGCTGCTGCTCGATGGCGTCGATGGTGCCGGGTGTCCCGACGCCCGTCGGTGCCGGCCCCTGTATGGCCGGTTGGATGGGCGGCGGCCATTGCTCGGGCGGGTCCTGGTCAACCGCTGAGGCTTCTGCGCCATCGGTGACCTGAAGCGCCGACGCAGGACCGGCGGCAAGCCCCTGCAGCATCGCGAGGATCGCGCGCGCGGGGGCGTCGGCGGTGCCCGGACGCGTCGCGCGCTCGATGACCTCGGCCAGCATCGTCGAAGCCATCACGCCCGCGCGGTCGGCGCGATCGCGCACGATGGCTTCGAGGCAGGCAGCGCGGTCGAAGCGCGGCTCGGCGTCGAGAACGAGATGCCCCAGCACCGTGAACCAGAGCGATCGTCCGGCCGCTTCGGCATCGTCGTCGACGGGATCGAACCAGCCTGGATGCTTCGTGACGGCGTCGAGGAAGTCGCCGTGCGCCGGGGCGAGCAGCCGCGCGAGGTCGCGCAGCATCGGCAGCGGCAGATGCGTGGCCATGCGGCGGCGATGCCTTGCCGACAGGCCGTGGCGCCGGAGCGCAGCGGTCACCATCGGAGCGTGATCGCGCAGCAAGAGCGGCCAGTGGGGGGACACGGCGATGGCATCCCCGCGGGTGAAGGCGGCGGACAGTGCGTCGGCCCATCGCGTCGCATCGCGTGGCGCGGGCGTCGGCATCGCGCCCTCGCCGGCGTCGTCCGCCTGCCCGGGGCCGCGGTCGTTCGCGGCGCCGGGCCTCCCGGCGGGGTGGCGCGCCGTCTCCCTGCCGACGGCTTCGTGCAGGGCCTGATGCGCTTGCCGTTGGCCATCCGTCGGCATCGGCATCGACTCCAATCGTGCGAGTGCGGCGCGCACCCGCGCCGCGGTGCCTGAATGGGTGCCTCCCAACTGCCGTGCGACCCGCTTGAAGGCGTCCCGCACCAGCGCGTCGACGCTCGTGGTCGACGCACCGGGCGACAGCAGCGCGAGGAGGATTGCCTCGTGCACCGCGCTCCCGACAGGCGCTTCACCCGCGTTCGATGTCGTGTCGGTGAAGGCGCGGCCGAGGAACGCGGTGAGGTCCGCGATCCGGTCGGGTGCCATCCGGGCGATATACGCCATCAGACGCGCCGCGACTCCGGTACCGCATTGCTGGACCAGGCGTCGCACCGCGCGGTCGCGATCGGGCGAGTGCCGAAGCCAGTCGGTGAACGCGCTCGCGTGGGTGTGCAGCACCTCCCATGCGAGCGCGGCCGGGTCCAGCGTGGCGCCCGCGGCGGCATGCCAGGGCAGCCGCCCATGGGTCAGGAAATACGTGAAGCGTTCGAGGTCCGAGCGCGCGAGCGAGAGCACGCGGGGCCCGTCGGTGGCGGTGGACGGGTCTTCGGATGGGGTGCGCGAGAGCGCCAGCAGGAGGCCCTCGCGGAAGCGCCGCTCGGCCTCCGCGGTCGAGACGTCCGTGGGCAGCGCGCCCAGATCGACCTCGATGCGGTCGTAGCGTCGCACCTCGCCGGGCCCGCAGAAATCCGCGAAGACCTCGTCCGCCACGGCGAGCAGATGGCGGCTCACGAGGGTCTCCCACCGGGGCTGACCGTCGAACGCGGCGGCCTCGTCGGGAAACGCGAGTTCCAGTCGCAGTTCGTCGATGACGTGGCGCTCACGCATGGCGCGCCCCCGGGGTCGCATCGACCCCCTTGCGCATCAGGAACTCGGCCACCGCGCGGCCAGCGACGTCCGCTTCGACGAGTGCACGCGCCCGGGTGCGTGCATCGGGGTGCCGTTCGGCTTGGCAGGCTGCGAGCTTCGCTTCCAGCCAGCGCTCGTAGCGCTCCTCGAACGACACCATGTCGGCGTAACCCAGCCACAGGATGCCGGGCAGCACGTGGGCAGGGCAGTTGATGTGCACGGTCTCTTCCGCGAGTCGCCGGAAGCCGGCGGTCTGTCCGCGGGCCGTCCAGGCTGGCAGGACGACGGTGAGGCGCAGCGAATGGAACGCGGGCGGGATGGGCGCGACGCCCTCTGGAAGCCGGCGCGATGGACGCAGGAGCACGTGCTCGACCACGTGCATGCCTTCGCTCTCGACGTTGAGGTGCACGAGAAAGCGGCGGAGGTGGTTCGCGGCGCGGTTCGCGGCGGCGATCGTGTCGTAGGTGCCGAGGATCCACCACCGCCGCGCCTGCTCCGGTCGGAAAAGGAGCGGGAAGCCGGCGGTGCCACCGGTCCTGCCCACCCGGTAGTTGGCGAGGTCGACCCCATGCTGCAGGAGGGCGAGGCTCACGCGTGTGCTGGCGAGGCCGAGCAGCCCGTGATCCGTGCGGAGCGACTCGAACGTGTGTGCCGGCTCCGTGCTTCCGGGCGGCAACCGTGGCTCCGTCGGGATGCGCTGCAGCACTTCGCTCTGTTCGTCGGCGACGATGGAGACGCCACCCACCAGCGGGTCGGCGTCGCGATCCGAGGTGGTGCCCGCGTGGATCTCGACCGCAGCCTCGCGGAGCGCCCGCGTGAGCGGCCGGCTGTGCTGGTGCCGGAATCCCAGCAGCAGGCTGGACCGGAGCTGGAAGCCCGAGACGTTGGCCTCCCCCTCGGCTGCGTCGTCGTCCGCATGGCGGGGCGGCATGCCCGTCGCGGCACGCGAGCCGGCCGACGCCGGGGAGGGTGTGGTGCCGCCGGTGTCGCGGTCGGGCGCGACATCCCAGGAGGCCGCGCCGTAGTTGAAGCCGCTGCCGCGATTGCGCCCGATGTGGAGGATGTGACCGAGATACGCGAGCTTGTTGGCGAGCAGCATCTCCTCCAGTTCGGCCGGTCCGTAGTAGCAGGCGAGCTGCCGCAGCGTGTTCTGCGTGTAGGTCTCGCCGTGCAGGGCGAGCAGGTGATCGAGCACGCGGTGCCGGCGACCGTAGAACGCGTCGTGGCGCGTGCGGCTGTCGGGCGTCGCGAGGTGCTCCTCCGGTGTGCCGGCGAGCAGCGCGCCGAGACCCGGCACGATGTCGTCGCCCAGCGGCTGCCACCAGTATGTTCGACGGACATCGCTCCGCGCCGAGAAGAGATCGCGCAGGTGGTGCAGGTGGGCGGCACCGTCGGCGATGACCTGCTCGAACATCGCGAGGTAGGTCTTCAACTGGGCCGCCATCGCCCGCGCTTCCGGCGTGGCGGAGGCGGGCAGGCCGTGCGCGTTGATGCCGTACACGGCCGGGAAATGATTCTGGATCGAGAAGTACCGACGCAGGTCGCGATGCGTCCCCGACGGGGGCGGCACCAGGGTCGAGATCTCCTGAAGGCCGTGCCTCCGCGCTTCGCGTCCGGTGCGCAGATCGAGGTACTTCTCGCGCACCTCGGGCGCCGACACCGCGACGGTGCTGCCCGCACGGATGAGGCGGAGGTGCTCGGGCATCTGCGCGTCCGACGGCAGCCGGAGCCGCAGCGCCTCCTGGCGCAACGCCCAGCGGATCGAGCCGCCGGTCGCGGGATCGTCCCCTTTCGCGACGGCGAGGTGGCGCACGGCGCGCACGCCTTCGATGGTGCAGAGCCGGGCCACGAGGTCCCCGACGAAGAGGTCGTCGCGATCCGCATCGCGCAGGGCCGCGGGCGCGATGACGCCACGCCGGGTGTGGGACGCATCGAGGATGTCGTCCAGCGATGCGCCACCCGCCAGGGCTGCCTGGAAGGAGCGGAAGGCGACACTGCCCGCGATCGCGCGCGCGCACTCGTCGAGGATGTCGGCCAGGATATCCTCCGGCGCCCGCGCGCCGCCGATCTCGAAGGCGCCCTGGAGATGGCAGTCCACCGCGGCGACGCTCGTGACCTCGTCGAGGTCCTCGCACAGGTTTCGCTGACGACGGTACAGCGCGCCGGCCGCCTCGCGTGCCGCAGAGCGGACGGCCTCGTCGTTCACCTGTTCGGCGTGTTCCAGCGCGATGCGGAAGAGCCCGTTCACTCCCGCCGACGGACCGCTCTGCGGGATGTCGGTGCCGACCCACGCATTGTCGAGGGCATCGAGCGTGTCGAGCAGCGCGCGGCGATAGTCCGCGATCGTGGTCGGCCGGCACGGGAACACCTGCGCCGGACCGTGGAGGGCGAGCGCCCCGAAGTCGATGCGGTCATCGGGGCCGGCCAGGTGATCCGCGATCGGGAAGCCGATGCGGTACACGAGATCGGTGAGTGCGTAGCAGAGCTGCTCGAGGATCGTGACGCCGGGATCGTGCAGGTTGTAGTCGGACCAAGTGAGGCCGCTCAGGGCCTGGACGCGGCGCACGCCCTCGCTGCGCAGACCGTCGAAGCTGACGGGCGATGCCGGTCCGGTACGGCGGCGGATGCTCTGGCGCCTGCCCGAGGGCGGCGTCGTGCCGGAGGGACGTGGGGCCGTGGCCATCGTCAGCGCGCCGGCGGGGCCGAACCCTGCATGGTCGGATCGAACCAGAGCCGGGTGATGAAGAACTGGACGCGCACGCCCTCGCCGTACGGGCAGCGCGTGCGGAGCATGAGGCGGTATCTGGCATCGCGACCGCTGGTCCCCTCCCAGCGCAGTTCGATGCGATCGCAGCGGCTGCCGAAGTGCGCCACGGTCTCGCGGATCCGCCGCCGCGGACGGAAGAGATCGAGCAGGCTGCGCGCCGGATTGAAGGTGTTGAGGGCCACCGCGTGGAGCAGTGCGTAACGTCCGGCACCCTGGCGGTCGCCGACCCCGGCCATCACCTCGAACGCGTGGCAGCCGCGCAGCCAGCCGCTGATGTCGTGCCACTTGCCGTCGGCGAGCACCGGGCCCTTCTCGTAACCGGAATCCTCCTCGGCCTGATCCCCCGTGGGGGCCTCGGGTTCGTAGCCGCCGAGGCGACCCGCGCTGCGGATGACCCCGTTGACGTCGAGCGCGTGACGCGGTGTGTCGGTCCCCACGCCCACCCGGCCGAGCGGGTCGAGCGCGAGCACGCAGGGGCCGGCCTGCTCCACCGATTGCGCACCGAAGACGAGTCGCTTGCCGGTGCCGTCGTTCGTGTCGCTGCCGTACGCGATCGACCACTGCGCGTTGTGCGGATCGCGCTGTGTGTAGAAACTCACCAGGGCATTGGCCGCGCCGAGGGCGGTGATCTCGACACCGTTCTCGGGCGACTTGCGATAGCCCTCGTCCACCATGTTGAGCGACGAGTCGATCAGATCGCCGAAATGATCCTCGGTGGGCAGGCGCCCGGCGCGGAAGTAGTTGCGCAGCGTCGCGCGGTTCTGTCTAGCCATCGCGCGCTCCACCCACGACGAAGGTGCTGCCGATCTCGAGTCCGGCGATGCCCGTGGCCGAGGCCGCGTCGTGCGTCGAGTCGGTCATCGGTTCCAGGGCGTGAAGGCGCGCAGGCAGCGCAATGCTCCACGGAAAGCGCGGACGCAGCGTGCCGGGAACGACGTCGCTCGGTTTGCCCGTCCAGAGGCCCGTGGCGGTCATCTCCTGGTCGATCCGCGCGGAATCGCCGAGCCAGTGGTCGCCCTCGTCGGCTTCGGCCACCTGGAGCAGCGACACCCGCGCCACGGAGGCCACGTAGTCGAACTCGCGGATCCAGGCCTCCACCTCCTCCTTGCGCAGGTTCCAGTCGAACTGGGCACCGGCGCCGTCGCCGCGCCACGGCGACAGGCGGTCGATGATGTCGGCGTTCAGGCGCTGCAGATGGAGGCCGCTCTGCGCGCCCGCCCGGAACCGCACGGCGCAGCGCACCTGGATGCGTTCGTACGTGGCGTTGCGCACGACGATGTCGGCGAACGGGGAGGCGCGCTCCGCGACGAATGCCTGGATGCGTTCCAGTTCTGTCGCGTTCATCTTCGGCGCCCGCGTTCCGCCGGTCGAGCCGCGCTCCGGGTGGGGAAGCACGACGACGAGAACACCGCCCGGCCGCGGCCCGAGGGCGTCACCCGCCATGCTGGCGAAGCACTTGACCTTGAAGACCTTCGGAAAGCGTTCGAGCACGAGGCGCTCGTAATCCCAGTGCACGGTTGCGCGGTTCTTGTGCCGCACCCGCTCGCCGGTGCGGCAGCGCACCTGCAGTTCCGTCTCCATGGGGCGCCCGCCGAACGAGGCGCCGATCTGTTCCGCGCTCGCGAGTCCGGGCACCGAGACGCGCGGACGCGCCACCGCGCCGTCGTGAGGCGTCTCTGTCGGATCGGTCAAGGCCGCCAGGTCGCGCGTGCACCGTACCGCCTGGGCATGGACCCCATGGAGACCGGCTACGCTGTCGAGGCGATCGCTCGCGGTGAGCCGCAGCCAGAAGAGATCCGACGGGAGCACCGTATTGTTCCGGTCGATGTCGTCGGGGATGTCGAGATGCACGATCCCCGACGTGAGGAAGCCCTGGGTGGTGTCGGACACCACCCGCGCCGGCGCGAGCACGCGCCAGCGGTTCGACGCGAGGTACGACCACTGGAAGCGCGGGCGCTCGCGTCGGTCGGCCCGGCGGCGTGCGGTCTCGTCGCGCAGGTGGAACATGAGGGACAGCGGACCGGCGAGCGAGCCGGCGCGGAGCCCGATGAAGAGATTGCCGTCAGCGTCGTAGCGGGGCAGCGGCCCGGCAGGCACGCCGCGGATCGCCGGGTAGATCTCCTCCACGCCGAAGGGATGCACGAGGAAGATCTGATCGTCGTTGCCGCCGCGCTCCTCCGGGATCTCGTTCGCGAGATTCACGCTGCTGCTCGCGCGGTAGTCCACGGTGAGGCGCTCGATCAGCGGGGTGTACGGACCGTTCGGCAGCGGCAGCGGATGGCGCCGCTTTGCGTTGGCCGTCACGACGCGCGTGAGGAGCCCGGGGTACTCGCGATGTCCGAAGGGGTCGGCGGGCTCGGTCAACTCGAGTCTGAAGAATCCGGCCCGTGCCCCGAGATCGAACTGGAACGATTCGCCCTCGGGCACGGCGCGTGATGTCCGGAAGTGATTGCGCAGGTCCGTGGCGGGCACGTCGAGCGTGGCATGGCGCGGTACGCGGCCTTCGTCGGCGTCGGTGGCGAAGAGCGGCATCGAACTGGCGCCGCCGTTGCGGGGCTCCCATCGGCCATCGCGCAGGATCGTCACCTCGGCCTGCATGCTCCTGTTGTGGAACGTGCCGGGATAGCCGCGGTAGTGCGCTGCGAATCCGCCGTCGTCCTCGGGAAGCTGGCCCCACTCGACGTTGAGTGACAGCGCGGTCAGTGGCTTTCGCGCGAGTTCCGGGCTGCCGAAGACGAGGTAGGAACCGCGGGCGGGGAGGGGGCCGAACGGATTGAAGGCCTTCGACGGATCGAGGCGGCCGAAGTTGTTGTGGAGCACGAGGTCCCGCACACCGCTCACCTCGACGTCGATGCGCACGGCAACGAGCACGAGATCGGCAAGTGCCGAGTACGGGAAGAGCGAGCTGCCCTGGCGCAGCCGCAGGCGCACGACGGGCAACGAAGTGCGCCATCCACCACCGTGCACCGCATCGGCGTAGGGCACCACGGACGGGGCGTCCGGGCGCAGCCGGAACACCACCGTGAGATCGCTCCGGCCGCGCGCATCGACGCCGGGTTCTGCGCCGAGGACGAAGCCATCGGCAGGCGAGAACCAGCCGTCGGTTCCGGTGAGCCGCACCTCCGCGAGGTTCGCGAACAACTTGTTGAAGAGGTAGTCGCGCACCGGCCGCTTGCGGCCGCGCAGGCAGGCCATCACGTCGGCGCGATCGGGCGCGGCGATGTCCTCCGCCTTGCGTCTCTGCGGCAGTCGCGGCGGGTTCCGCGGCCGCGGAACCCGGCGCAGGGCGGCCTTCAGTGCGCGGATGTCCTCGGCGCCGAGCGTGTTCTGATCGATGAGCATCCAGCGGCAGAAGAGCTGCCCGAAGCGGACGAAGAACTCGGGCTCCGAGCCGGTGTGCAGCAGACGCTGGACCAGGTAGGCGCTGTAGAGGACCGGCACGGTATACAGCGCACGCTGTGCCGCGAGCCCGCCGGGCATAACGTCGTAGCCGTTCACGAGCAGTTGCACCTCGATCCGGGCGTCCCCCGCCGTCTCGAATCGGAGGTCGATCGCCTCCCTCTCTCGCCGTCCCAGTCGTCGATGCAGTGCGCGCCGGATGCCGGCCCGCAGGCGGATCGGCAGTTCCACCCGGCTGCGCAGGACCGCCTGACCGGGCGAGTTCGAGAGGCTGTGCCGGAGCGTCCACGCCTGCTCGTCCGTGAGCGCATGGATCCGGCGGATGAGGGCGTCCGTCGCGATCCTCGGTGCGGCACCGTCCGCCAGAGTGCGTGCGGAGGGCGGTGCGGCTTCGCTCCGCGCGCCCCGCGGCTCCAGTTCGCCGAAGCGCGTGAACAGTCGCTCCAGCAGTTCCGGGAACGTTCCGGACGCCCCACCGGCGGGCCCTTCCTTCGCGAATCGCAGGACGGCCTCGGTGGCCCCCGCATCGCGATCGGCCGGCTGTTGGAACTCGAGCGAGATGCGGACCTCGCGCTCACCTTCGGCCAGCAGGAGCAGGGAACTCGCCAGTGCGAGTCCGACCTCGGCATCCTCGGCTCCGTGGACGCCGACGCGCGGGCCCGTGCCGCCGAACAGCGGCCCATGGCCGTGGCGTGCCGCGGTCGATCCGTCGCCGTGCAGTACGCGCTGGGCCTTCGCCCGGGTGACGTACCCCAGTTCCCGTTCCGGCGAGATGAGTGGATCCCGTTCCATCCGCAGCGTGTAGAGCGCCGCGACCGTGGCATCGGTGACGGCGAGGGACTCGTCGGTCCGGTAGACGAACTCGCGGCCCTGACTGTCCTTGTCGATGGCGACCGGTGTGCCGGCGGGCAGGATGACGTCCCCCTCCATGCCGGGCACGCGACGGCACACCACGTGAACGCTATCCGGTTCCGCAGGGCGCGGCGCCATCCGCAGGCAGTCGCGATAGTAGAAGTCGGTGTGCCGCGCCGTGAACGTGTTCATCTGCTCCTGGATCGTCCCGTAGAGCTGCAGGAACGACAGGAATAGGGCGGCCGACGGCTCGTGTCCGTCGCTCGCGAGCGTCTGCGGGAGGTCCGCCAGCGCCCGCTTCCGCAGCTGGGCGATGGCATCGAGGAACGTGAAGAACACGACCCGGGTGCGGCTGCGTCCGCCGCTCGCACCCGCCGGTGGCGGCGCATTGCCTGGCAGCGTCCAGATCGGATCGAGGCGCTGGGCGAAGCGCGTCACGGTGGCGTCGTCTGCCGCCTGCGCGAGGGTCCATTGCAGCAGGCCAGCGAGACGTTCCGAGACGAGCCGGTGGATGTGCGCGCACAGCGCGACGCAGGCGGGCCGGTCGACCACCGCCAGTGCCCGGTGCCATTCGTCGATCCGATGCGCCAGCGCGAGGATGCGCAGCGTGAGCAGCGCAGGCGCACTGGCCTCGAGGGCGTTCAGGAATTCCTCGCGGAGGCGATCGACGTCAACGCTCACGATCCGCGCGAGGACGAACGCGTCATCCTTCTCGAACCAGCGGTCCCATCGACCGCCGTCGCGGTTGCGCAGGTCGCGGAAGACGAGATGCCGCGACGACGTGGCGGCGTTCTCGACGAGGTCCGGGAGGCTGCGCTCGTCCACCCGGAAGTACCGGCTGTCGGACGGATCGAGCGCGACCGGCAGCCGCTCGTTCTGGGCGGTGCCGGGGTTCGCCTGCCAGCGCGGGCGCGTGTTCACGGGGCGAGGGTCCTCGACATCCGCTTCAGGCCGACAGGCGGTCCTGCCCCGCCTGGTTGCCTTCGGTCAGATACAGCGGGAACACCATGTTGGCCCGCGAGTTCGTGGTGCGGACCGTGTAGTCCAGCCGCAGCCGCAGCACGCCGTCCGGCATGCCTGCGGTGTCGACCTCGATGTGGTCCAGCGTGATGCGCGGTTCGAAGAAGAGGACGGCCCGCCGCACGATGTCGCGGATCTCCGTGATCGTGCTCTCGTTCATGTGCTCGAAGACCATCTGCTTCAGACCGCAGCCGAACGTCGGATGCATCACGCGCTCGCCGGGAACCGTGGAGAGCAGGATGTAGAGGCTCTGCGAGATGTCCTGCTCGCGCGAGACCATGACCGCGGCGCGCGTGTGCGGGTCGAAGGCGGGCGGAAAGCTCCAGCCGGTCCCGAGGAACGTGCGGTCGGTGTCGTCCAGGGCGCCGGTGCTCGTGTTGCCGGCCATGTCGATGTCCATGGGGTGCGTCTCCTCTCGCAGGGGTCAGCCGCCGATCATCACGGTGAAGCAGCCCAGCACGATGCTGCCGCCGTGGGCTGTCGTGTCGCCGATGCGGGCGGCCGGCTTCTTGCCGATCATCACCGTCGCAGAACCCTTCGCGATGGTGTCGGGCGGGCCCACGCAGACGGCGTTGTCCCCGACCACCGCGGCTGGCAGCTTGCCGATCAGCACCGTCGGCACACCCGGGCCGATGACCGGCCCGCCCACGTGCGGGATCGGCGGCAGACCCGGGGTCACCATCGGGCAGGTGTGAAGATCGGTGATGCGGGCGGCAGGAGGCATCGCGCGGGTTTCCGGGTCGGGTTCAGTTGATCATCACCATCGCGCCCTTCACGGTCGTCTGACCGGAGGCGGACAGTTCGGCGCTCGCTGCGCCCTTCGCCACGAAGCCCACCTGCGCCTCGTTGTTCACATTGAGGCCCGTGGTCTTCACGTCGGCCTTCGACGAGATCGAGATCGCGCCGACGGCATCGATGGTGATGCCGCCCTTCGCGGTGATCTTGATGTCCTTCGGGCTGTCGAGCGTGATGCCGCCGGTGCCCAGCTCGACCTTGTTGTTGTTCTGGTCCTGCACGAGGATCGACTTGGCGTCGTCGCTCAGCACGATCTTGTTCTTCGCCGGCGTGGTGATGGTGATGACCTTCTTGTCGTCGTCGAACTCGATCTTCGTTTTCGACCGTGTGACGATCGCCTTCGTGTTGTTCTCCGCGGTCAGCGCGTAAGGCGGCGCGCGTTTGCTGCTGTACAGGCTGCCGAGGATCACCGGGTGCGACGGGTCGTCGTTGAAGTAGCCGAGCACCACCTCGTCGCCGATCTCCGGGAGGAAGAACGCCCCGAACCCCGAGGAGCCGTAGAAGTTGGCGAGGCGCGCCCAGACCTCGTCGGTCGCGGCCTTCATCACGGGGACCGACACCTGCACGCGCTGTTCACCCTCGGGGTCGGCATCGAGCTTCTTCACGATGCCCACCTGCAGTCCACCGACGCCGGGGAGCCAGCCCGAGGCCGCGGGTGCCATCACGTCGGAGCGCTCCGTGATCCACTGCGCCGGGAGTCCGAACGACACCTCCGTGATCCACTCGCCATCGGCGATCTCGTGGCGCACTGCGCCCACGAAGACGTTGCCCGAGAAGCGGGTGCCGACGCCGGCGAGTTCGATGAGCGTTCCGACGTTGGCGCGGGCGCTGCCCTGGAATTTCATGCGCCCCTGCAGACGGGCGAGTCCCGACTTCACCTGCTGGGCCTTGGCCCAGCTCGAGAGCGACGCGGACGTGAGGGGCACCGCCGAGTGAAGCTCGTAGCGGGCGAGCCCGACCACGTCGGCGAGCGTTGCCGATGTGAGGTCGCCCTGGGTGTTCAGGGTGACCGGGGCTGATTCCGCCTCCACCACCTTCTGGGTCTTGAGGTCCCATCCGGTCGCGCCCACGGCGGTGTATTGCGTGCGGGCGTCGATGTCGCCGTGGAACTCGATGAGGTCGACGCCGTAGGCCACCGACAGGACCGGTTCGGACGACGCGGCGGGTGCCTTCACGCTGACGGTGCCATCGACCACGATCACGAGTTGCCCGTTCGCCTCGGCGCGCGCCAGCATGAAGTCCCAGTCGGTGCAGTAGTACTGCACCAGTTCCTTGTGGCTCTCGGTGGTCGCCTCGACGTCGGCGGTGAGCGGGTAGGTCCCGATGAGCGCGGCGACGATGTCGCTGTCCTTCTTGTCGATGTAGTTCGCGTTCTTCCGACCGATCGTCATGGCGACCGCCTTGTCGCGGCACTCGATCACGAGCCGGCTCTGGTTGGCGCCGGTGATCTTGATGCCGTGCCGGATGACGACACCCTCGAAGATGACGCTGTTCGTCGAGTCGTAGCCGGCCGAGATGGAGATCGTGGCGCCAGGCTTGAAGGTCGCTGCGCCGCTCAGCTCGAACGACTGCTGCGCGATGTTGCCGTCGTTCAGGACGATGCGTGCGATCGGCACGGCGTTGGCCGTGCGCGACACTTCCACCGACACGACCTCGACACTGTCGGCGAGCGCGGCTCCGTTGCTCGAGATGCTGATCGTCACGACGCCATCGGCGTCCTGGGCGGGAGAGGTGGGCATTGCTATTCGAGCGGCGGGAAGTGCAGCTTGGCGCCCGGCTTCAGATCGCGGAACTCGAGCAGGCCGTTGAAGCGCGCGACGTCGGGGTAGTACGACGGATCCCCGTAGATCGAGGCGCAGAGCAGTGGCAGCGTGTCGCCTTCGCGCACGAGGACGATGTGACTCAGATCCGGCGACGAGCGGTTCGAGACGAGCTGCTCCTCGCTCTTGCTCATGGACCCCACGAACTGGAGATCCACCTTCGCGCGAAGCGGTGCGCCGCTCGCCTTGAAGAGCGTGTACTGCGTCGACATCGTCGTCATGCGGCCGAAGAAGATGAGCGACCCCCACAGCAGGCGCACGCGCCCCGGCTCGTGGGTCTCGCCGTCGTACTGATAGACGACGGCGAGCATGTTGTTCATCTGCGTCTTGACGTCGGCCGGGGCGGTGCCCGCGGTGGCGGCGGAGACCGCACCGGTGCCGTCGAGCACGAGCGAGAAGCTCACCTTGTCGGAGTTCACCGCGCTGAACTTGTTGTCGGAGCCGATCTGGCCGAGCGTCTTCTGCGGGCTGTACTCGATCGAGTACTCCTGCTTGAACTCGGCGGGGTTGATCATCACCGAGAACGTCTTGGACCGGTCTATCGTCACCGAGCCGCCGGCCGCGATGTTGTAGCGGGTCATGGTGAGCCGCGTCTTCTGGTCGGGCATCTGATGTCCTGGTTGGCCTGATCCGGGCGGCACCCGCTGCGCCACCGCTTTGCGTCATCGCTGCCTGAGCGCCCTCAGCGTTCGCGTCCTTCCTGCAGTCGCTCCCGCAGCCACTCCTTGCACTCGGTGAGGATCTCGCCCTTCAACCGTTCCATCGTCGCCGCAGCGCGCTGCTCGTCGAGCGGCTGGGACGCCGGGCGCCGCGTCTCCACGGACGAGCGGATCACCATCTGTCGTACCTCGATCGTCACGGACTCAGATCTCCCGCATCCAGTACGCGTAGGCGAGCTCGATGGTCTCGACGGCCACCTTGTTCTCCTCCGCGTTGAACGCCCCCAGCTCCCATCGGACCGGGTACGCGTTCGCGAACGTCCAGCCGTGCAATGGATTGCGTTCGGCGTCGAGCAGGTGCACGTGGACCAGCTTCGGCTCGATGCCGGAGAGCCCGCCCACCATGGTGTCCTGGCACCAGGTCACCAGTTCCGAATCGATGGGCGCGATGCCGCGCTTCAGCACGAGGTTGGTGTGCGTCACCTTTTTCGGGAGCATGTGGACGAAGGCGTTCTCGCCACCCTCGACCACTTCCTCCGTCTCGATCTTCGCGCCGATGCCGCTCACTTCCTGGAACGAGGCATCCGCGGCGGAACCGATGCCGCCGAAGGTCACCTTGAAGTGGAACGCCACCGGCGGGTACGCGATCATCCGTTGGCGACCGTGAGGCCTTCGTGGGCGATCTCGATGGACTCGACCGCCACCTCGTTGCCGTCGGACTTGAGATCGGTGCCGGTGATCTTCGTGGGCCACGCGTTCGCGAGGGTCCAGACCATCGTCGGTGCACCGGCCTCGTCCAGCAGGCTGATGGTCACGGGAATGCGCTTCACCGTGTTCATCTTGATCTGGTTGAACCAGTCCCAGAACTTGTTATCTTTCGAGAAGACGCCCTTCTTCATGGTCACGTTCCCGTACTTCTTGATGCCGGGCATCTTGATGACCGAGAACGCCGGACTGTCGCCATGCCGGTACTCGATGGGCTGGGCCTCGACGTCGAGACCCGAGACCTCCTGGAAAGACATCACCGCGGAATCCCACTTCACCTCGAAGCGGAACTTCGGAATGGGCCACACTGTGCCGGACTGAGCCGAGCCGTCGTCTGCCATGACTTGCCTCCAAGATTGGTTTGGATCGTTGCGCGTCTGCGCCGGCGCCTATCGGGGCGGGCCGACGCCGGATGATCGTCAGGATTTCTGCATCTGCTGCTGGAAGGTGATCTCGATGAATTCGGCCGGGCGGGTGATCGCCACCAGCACGGTCACGCGGAGGATCCCCTCGAGGATGTCCTCGGGTGTCATCGTCTCGCCGAGGCCGACGTGGACGCTGAAGGCATCGTCCGGCACCGCGCCCGCCAGACCGCCGCGCTTCCAGACGCCGGTGAGGAAGTTGGCGATCATGCTTTTCATGGTCACCCAGGTGTTCGCGACGTTGGGCTCGAACACGAGCGCCTTCGAGGCGAGGCGGATGGACTCCTCGAGCATGATCATCGTCCGGCGCACGTTGATGTAGCGCCAGTCGAGGCTGTTGCCGTCCAGCGTGCGGGCGCCCCATACGAGCGTGCCCTCGCCGATGAAGCTGCGGATGGCGTTGATCGACTTGCCCTGCGCCGTGACGTTGAGGTCCTCCTGCTGCTCGCTGGAGATGCTCACGGTCGGCGACACGACGCTGTTCAGGCTCACGTTGGCGGGTGCCTTCCAGACGCCGCGGGAGTTGTCGACCATCGTGTACACGCCGGCCATCGCGGCACTCGGCGGCAGCACGTTGAGACGCTTGCGCATCTCCGTCAGCACGCTCACGAAGAACGGGCTGATGGTGGTCAGGCTCTTCGCGAGCAGCGCCACCTCGGAGAGCTTCTCCTTCTCGAGCGTCTTGATCTTCTCGACCTCGGCGGTCTGCTGCGCGAGCTTCGCGGCTGGCATGTCGTAGCCCGCCAGTTCCTGCTTGATGCAGTCGATGAGCGCGTCGAGGCTGTCGTCGTCGATGTTCGCGTAGCTCAGGTCCTGGTCCTGCACGATCGTCGTGTTGACCCACGGGTAGTACGCAGTTCCGAACCCGAGGTCGTTGATGCCGATCGCGTCGCGGAAGCCGGCCACGCAGTCGGGCTGCGCGCTGCGGTCCTGATAGCCCTCCCAGATGTCGAGGATCGCGATGCGGTTCTTCATCACCTGGCCGCAGTGCAGGAGGGCGGCCTGCTGCACGCTGTCGCAGTCCGCCTTGGGCAGCAGCACCGCCTCGGGGATGACGACGATCGTGGGCTCCTGTTCCTTCTCGAGTTCCTTGATGCCGTCGGTCAGCGGCTTCGCCTCGATCTGGATGCCCGCGTCCTCCTTGTAGCCGCCCACCGAAACCACGTAGCACGGGCCGCCGCCGTTCTGGAAGAAGTGCAGCATGCTGTAGTAGAGGAGATAGAAGCCGCGGGTCTGCGCGATGAGATAGCCGGTCTTGCGCGAGGTCATCGGCACGGCGTCACGCGCGGCGAGCGGTGTCGCGGCAGCGGCGGGCACGGTACCCGTCACCTTCGTGAGGCTGAAGCGCGTCAGCTCACGGGTTGGGCCGAACCCGAAGTACTGGTGGAACTCGGCCATCGACGTGATGCGCCACGGCTTGTTCGTGAGCGAGTTGCCGCGGTTCTCGGCCTTCTCGGTGTAGCCGATGAACGCCGGCACCGCGGTGGCGACCTCGACCACGGAATTCGGGAAGGCGTTCTTCTCGACGATATACACGCCCGGTGTCTTCATCTGTCCCATGGGGTTTTCCTTCAGTGGCTGGAGGTTGAGCTGAGGGTTGCGTCAGAGATTGACGTAGATCTCGGAGACCGTGACTTCACGGCCATCGACGGTGTCCTTCCCGAGCCGGGTCGGCGATGCGAGCGCCAGTCGCCTGACCAGCACGCGCTCACCGGCCGGAGTCGCCACACGCAGCTGGAAGCGCTGTGTCGGGCGATCCCGCAACGGGATGGGAACCTTGGAGCGCAGCACCACCGCGCGCCTGTTGCCCGGCAGCACCGTCGGGGCGGCCGGTTCGAACTCGATTTCGCCGTCCGCATCGCGGATGGTCGGCATGGCATCGGACGCGCCGAGCACGTAGTACTTCCATACGGTGGTCCGCGCGTCGAAGGCGATGACCCACGTCACCGATGGGTCGCCCTGGTGCATTCGCACGCGCACGAATCCGAGCGGCGGGGTGGCGAGGTCGCGCGGCGTCGTCGAGCCCAGCAGGGACGGCGCGTCCAGGGCGACGCGATCGGTGGCGGCGACGGTGGGGCCAATGTGCAGGCGGCGCCCGTTGCCGGTGTCCGAAGGGGCTGCCGTCGCGGTGTCGAACCACAGCGTGGAGCGCGCATCCGCGCCGTCGAGGCGGGTGTAGTTGGCGAACGCCGCGTCGGTGGCCACGAGGCGGAATGTCAGATCGGCGGCGCCGTCGGATCCCGTGCGATCGGAACGGAACGTGGTGAGCGTGCCGGGGCCGTCGCGGCACAGCAGACCGAGGTTCGCGAGACGGGCCCGGGTCTCCTCCACCGGCTCGAAGGCGACCGACGGGCAGGGCGTGTCACCGAAGA
Source organism: Betaproteobacteria bacterium Ga0077532 (assembly GCA_001464895.1). Taxonomy (GTDB): domain Bacteria; phylum Pseudomonadota; class Gammaproteobacteria; order Burkholderiales. Next base: position 28,236 of record LNEE01000027.1, on the reverse strand, counting down.
AGGCGTGCCGTGCCTCGAGCGTGAAGGCGGGCGTCCAGCGCTCCAGCGTGCGACCGCTCATGCCGGCCCCGCCGCGGTGTCGGAGGCGCTGATCGGCGGCGTCTGGCTGATGACGTCGCGCGCGTTGAACGTGACCATGCGCATCTTGTAGAGAATGGACGGCACGTACTTGCCACCGAGGATGCCCCAGAGGTTGCTCAAGTCCGTGATGCTGAGGTTCTCGATGTCGAGCACGAGACGGTCGATGCGACTCTCGAGGTCCGGCGTGTTCGAGTGATCGAAGATCGGGTTCCGCTGGAAGAAGCTCACCGAGTTGGCAAGAAACTTCAGGGCGTCCGGATAGTGGCGGCCACTGAAGTTCGCCGCCACCATGATCGAAAGCGTCAGGTGCACCGAGGGGCTGCTGTCTGCCGAGCGGGAGAACCCGCCCGACCGCGCGGGCAGGGCGTTGAACGGCAGCGTCTCCTTCTCCACGTTCACGAGGAAGACGAGCACCTTGTTCTCGGTGTCCGTCACTGCAGTGCCATCCAGCTCCGAGAGGTTCGAGGTCCGGACGATGTCGTAGGCGACATTGGCGTGGCGCTTCAGGAACTCGTTCAGGCGGCTGGCCACCTGGGTCACCGCCGAGTCGATCATCGCGCGTCACCGTCGTGGCTCACTCGTCACCGCGACGCTGGCACGCCGATGCGAGGACACCAAAGGTGCGCGTCGATCCGCGGGTCTGACCACCCTGCATGACCGAAAGCCTCCAGATCGACATCCCCTTCCCCATGCGTGCGATACCTCGGTTGTTGCTCCGGGACCGACCCGATGGGTCGACCGTGCCAGCTTCGGCGGGCGATCCGTACCTGATCGCCTTCGGAACGGATCGTCCTGCCGCGCGCCGCCGATGCCAATCGGGAGAATGCTGACCTGTGGCTTCTGGAAATCCGAGACGGCGCTTCCCGGATGCCGTACGCATCAGTGATTGCTCCGGTCCGGAGACGGATGTCCGGTCCGGTCTTCGCCGAGCGTCGGGCTCACGTATCGGCGCCCGGCGGCCACCTCGCGGATGCCCTGCAGCAGCGCCGCGAAGGCATCCTGCTTCAGTACGTACCCGTTGGCGCCTGCGGCGAGCATGCTGTCGACGTAGCAGGCCTCGGTGTGCAGCGTGAGGGCGAGTACGCGTGCGGCGGGGTGCTGCTCCAGGATGCGGCGCGTGGCCTCTATGCCATCCATCCGAGGCATCTCGACGTCGATCACGACGATGTCCGGGGTCTGGTCCCGCTCCGCGGCGATGGCGCCGGCCCCGTCGCTCGCTTCCGCGACGACCTCGAGGTCGGGCTCGTGTTCGATCATCTCGCGCACAGTGGCGCGATAGGAGGCGTGGTCGTCGGCGAGGACGATGCGTATGGTCATGTCCGCGCGCTCCGCGCCTGCGTGCATTCCGATGACTGCTGGCCGCCGAAGCGTCCCGGTGGTGCGTTCAATCGAAGCCTCCTGCAGGTCGTGCCCCGGTGGCGGGCGCGGCCGACTGTCGATTCGTTGGGTCCATGGACTACCTTCGTTCCCTGGCGGGGCGTGGAGGCGGCCTCTCTGCCTGGAACGCAGCCCGGCGCATGCGCACGTACCAGGGGCCGTGGAGACCCCTGTGCGGTTCCGGATGTCCGGTGTCGTTCCCAGCCCCGATAGCCTCATCCGGGCGGGCGGGTCCTAACAATCAGCGATTGCCTGATGCGAAGGGGGCGGAATGCTGAATCGGGCGGCGGGCGGAAACGGGGCGTGGCGCGGGATGACCGCGTTTCGTGGGGGACGGGGCGGGAGGGAGGAAAGCGGGAAAGCGGGAAAGCGGGAAAGCGGGAAAGCGGGAAAGCGGGAAAGCGTCAGGTGCTGCGGTCGTCGCGGCGCGTAACGTGGGCGTCGAGTGTGGTGAGGCCTTCGCGGATGGCATACCGCGTCAGTTCCGCCGTGCCGTTCACTCGGAGCTTGGCCATCAGGTGCTCGCGATGCGTCCCGACGGTCTTCGCACTCACATGCAGGCGTTCGGCGATCTCGCGGGTCGAGCAACCCTCCGCGATGAGCTGGATGACCTCGCGCTCGCGCGCGGTGAGTTCGGAGAAGGCGGACGGTGTTGTAGTTCCGGCACGCCGGTTGCGGTAGTCCTCCATCAGCACACCGGCGATCGCGGGGCTGATCCAGACCTGGCCCGCCATCACGGCACGCACGGCCCGGAGCAGCTCGTCGAAGGCGCAGTCCTTCAGGAGGTAGCCGGAGGCGCCGGCGTCCATCACGGCCGAGACGAGCCGCTTCTCGTCGTGCACCGACAGGCACAACGTCCGCACGCCCGGGACGTCCTCGACGATGCGCCGGATCGCCTCGATGCCGTTCATGCCGGGCATGGAGACGTCGGTCACCACGAGGTCGGGTCGCAGTTCGCGGGCGAGGCGGACCGTTTCATTGCCGTCGCTTGCTTCGCCCACGATCTCGAACGCCGGGACCTGGCGCAGCATGGCGGCGATGCCTTCACGCAGGATGCGATGGTCGTCGGCAAGGATGATGCGGGTGCTCATGCGGGGCTCCAGGTAATGGCGGGGGCGGGTTCGTGGCATCTGTCGCGGGACGGCCGTGCCTGATGGGCGATGGCGTCGGCGATGTCAGGACGGCGCAGGCAAGGGCACTATGAGGGTGGCCCGGGTGCCGCCGCCGGGGTGCGGGCCGATGGCGAAGCGCCCACCGACGGATTCGATCTGTGCCTGGGCACTGAAGAGGCCGTAGCCGCCAGCCGGGGTGAAGGTGGAGACTCCGGTGGGCTGGAAGCCGACGCCGTCGTCCTCCACCACGATGGTGCAGGCGGAGGTGCAGCGTCGCACGCTGACGTTCACGGATCCTGCCTCGGCATGCTTCTGCACGTTGAACAGCAGTTCACGCACCACGCGCAGCAACACGACCGGCACATCGTCGGGGAGCGTGCACGGGACGCCGTCGGATTCGAAGCGGAAGGCAATACCCGCCATCCGCTGCATGCGCTCTCCGAGACTTTCGATCGCTGCGTCGAGCCCGAACTGCTGCAGCACGGGTGAGCTGAGTTCGAACGTGGAGGCGCGGGCGGCGCGTGATGCCTGGTCGATCAGCGCGCCGAGATCGGTGGTGAGTTGTGCGCGATCGGCCACGTCGTTGGTCGTGCCGAGGCGCCCCAGCTTCAGCTTGGCGATCGCGAGAAGTTGACCGAGCTCGTCGTGGAGCCCTGCCGCGATGCGTCGGCGCTCGCGTTCCTCCGCCACGGAGATCGCATACAGGAGCCCCTTGAGGCGGGCCATGTCGTGCGCCTGGGCTTCGGCACCGGCGCGTCGGTCCGTGCCGCGCATACGGAGCACGGCCAGCCCGAAGGCGATGCGGCCGGTGTCATCGCGGACGCCGCGGGCACTCAGACAGACATCGACCGCACAGCCGTCCTTGCGCTTCACCTGCATGTTCGACGCACGCAGATCGGCATGGGTCGCAAGGAGCTGCCAGGAGTCGCGCGTGGCGTCCGAGCCGTCCTGGAGGGCGAATGCGAGGATCGACCGGCCAACCACCTCGGCCGGGGCATAACCGAGGGTCGTCCGCACGGCGTCGTTGCAGTCGAGGATCGTGCCGCTGCCCAACTGGAGGGTCATGCAGACATCCGGCGCGCGCGTGACCATCGTGCGATAGGCGCGGGCCGAGAGGCCCCGATCGACATGCGCGTGCTCGCCAAGATCCATCGTGCGACTCCTGCGAAACGTGGTCTGCGGGTCCCGGAAGGCCCCGATGGTCGTGACAGGACTCGTACCCGGACAGCATGTTAGTCGCCGGTCTCGTGCGGAATCAAGAAGACTTAGGTATCGGTTGGTCCGAACGGACGATGGCGGGGCAGAAGTCTCTTGGAATGAGAGATGCGCTTCTCACCGACCGACGTCGCAGCGGCATCGCAGGCTTACCGGAGGGAGCGGTGAGTGGACCGGCACGCGAGGCTCTCCCAAGTACTTTCCGTCGCCATCGGCCATCAGTCGGTGGCGGCGCTGGTTCGCGAAGCTACTGCAGCTACCGCGCGAGCGCCTTCAGGAACTCCGCGTGGAACCGCGCCGGGGCCTCGACCTGGGGTGAGTGACCCAGGTCGGGAAACTCCACCAGCACTGCGCCGGGGATGTTTGCCGCGGCACGGCGACCCAGTTCGGGATAGTTGCCGAGCCGCTTCGCGACGTCCGGGGACGCGCGCCCCGCCCCCGGTGCGGTGCGGTCCATCCCGCCGATCATGAGCAGCGTCGGCACGCGAAGCTTGCCGAACTCGTGCACGACCGGCTGCGTGAAGATCATGTCGGACGTCAGCGCCTGGTTCCACGTGACGAGCGCCCGTCCGCTGCCTGCGTAGAGCCCTGCAGCCATCCCGACCCAGCGGTCGTACTCGGGTTTCCAGACGCCGTTGTAGTAGTAGCGGAGCTGGTAGTTGCGGATGGTCTCCGCGGTCGTGCGCAGTTCGGACTGGAGGTTCTGATCGACCGTCGCGTACGGCACGCCTTCGGCCTTCCAGTCTTCCAGCCCCAGCGGATTGATCATCACGAGGCGCGAGACGGCCTCCGGAAACATCAACGCGTACCGGGCCGCGATCATCCCACCCATCGAGTGGCCCACGACCACTGCCCGCTCCACACCGCGGGAGGCCAGCAGCGCCCTGGTGTTCGTCGCCAGCTGATGGAACGTGTACTGGTAGTGGTCTGGTTTCGTGGACCTGCAGAAGCCGATCTGATCCGGGGCGATGACCCGGTACCCCGCCTGGCCGAGCGCCTGGATCGTGGCTTCCCAGGTGGCACCGCAGAAGTTCTTGCCGTGCAGGAGCACGACTGTCTGCCCGTTGGGCGCCGACGGTGCGACGTCCATGAATGCCATCGACAGCGTCCGTCCCTGTGACGGGAAGGTGAATCGCTCCACGGGGAACGGGTACTCGAAGCCTTCCAGTTCTGCGCCGTACGTGACCGCGGTCTCGGCCTGCGCTGCCATGCCCATGGGTAGCAGACCGATGCAGAGCGTCGCGCACAGGCGCCGGAGGATGTCGGGTATGGGGTGGGCACGCGTCATCGATGTCTCCGGTGGATGGGGCGGGCGAAGTGGGACCGCGGACGGCGATGGCAGGCGGAGGCGGGTGTGAATGTGCGGAGCCTGCCCGCGCCCGCTCAGGTCACCGCCCCTTTGCCTTCGAACCATCGATAGAGCGTAGGTACCACGACGAGTGTGAGAAGTGTCGATGTGATGAGCCCGCCGATCACGACGATCGCAAGCGGGCGCTGCACCTCGGAGCCAGGGCCCGTGGCGAACAGGAACGGGATGAGGCCCAGCATCGCGACCGTTGCCGTCATCAGCACCGGTCGGAATCGCATCACGCAACCCTGCCGGATGGCGTCGTCCTGTTCCAGGCCTTCCTGGCGCAGTGATCGGATGTACGAGACGAGCACCACACCGTTCAGCACAGCAATGCCCCAGAGTGCGATGAACCCCACGGACGCCGGCACCGAGAGGTACTCCCCGGTCACGAAGAGCGCGATGATCCCGCCGATGGAGGCGAACGGCAGCACGGTGATGATGAGCGTCGCGTACCGCAGCGAGTTGAACAGCGTGAAGAGCAGGAAGAAGATGGCAAGGATGGTGACGGGCACGATGATCGCCAGTCGCTTCGTGGCGCGCTCCATGTTCTCGAACTGGCCGCCCCACTGGATGAAGTAGCCCTCGGGTAGTTTCACCTCCGCGTCGATGCGGCCCTGGGCCTCCTTCACATAGCTGCCGATGTCGCGGCCAGAGACGTTCGAGCCCACGACGATCCGGCGCTTGCCGCTCTCGCGGCTGATCTGCACCGGGCCATCCACCACCTTGACGTCGGCGATCTCACGCAACGCCACGAGCGCACCGCTGGGGCCGGCGAGCAGCGTGTCGCCGATGGTCTCGGCCTTGTCGCGGAACTCCTCCGGGAACCGCACGACCGCCGGGAAGCGTCGCTCGCCCTCGTAGATCTCCGTCGCCACCCGGCCACCCAGCGCAGTCTCGATGACGTCGTGCACATCGGCCGCATTGAGGCCGTAGCGGGCCATCGTGCGGCGACGGATGTCGATGGTGAGGTATTGCTGGCCCGTCAGGCGTTCGATCCGGAGGTCCTGCGTGCCGCGGATCTTGTTCATCACGCGCGCGATGTCGTCGCCGACGCGCTTCAGCTCGTCGAGGTCGTCCCCGAAGATCTTGATCGCGACCTGCGAGCGCACGCCTGTCACCATCTCGTCGACGCGCTGGGCGATCGGCTGGTGCATGATCAGGCTGATGCCGGGGAGGTCCTTCAGCTTCTCGCGGATCTCGCCTTCGAACGTCTCCTGGGTCCAGCCGGCGGGCCATTGGTCCCGGGGGAGCAGCGACACCACCGGATCCGAGTCGCTGTGCGGCTGGGGATCCGCGGGTGACTCTCCCCGACCGATCTTGTTCACCACCATGCGGATGCCCGGGACGGTCATGATCCGTTTCGACGCCTCCAGTTCGAGCCGGAGCACCTCGTCGAACGACATGTTCGGCATCCGCGAGATCGCGGGCGTGATCGTGTTCTCCTTCAGCGTCGGGATGAACGACTTCCCGAGCAGCGGGAACAGGCTCACCGACAAGACAAGCAGTGCGACGGACACGAGCACGGTCACCTTCGGCTTGCGCAGGGCGCTGCCGAGCAGGATGAGGTAGTACCGCTTGACGAACCGGATCGGCGGGGTGTCCTCCTCGTGGCCACCCTTCAGGAAGTACGCGCACAATGCGGGGGTGAGCGTCAGCGCGAGCAGCAGCGACGCGGTCAAGGCGATGGCGATCGTGTAGGCGAGCGGAGCGAACATCTTGCCTTCCATGCCCTCCAGCGTCATGAGGGGCAGGAACACCAGGATGATGATGCCCACGCCGTAGACCACGGGCTTCGCGACCTGCTGCACTGCCTCGAGAATGATCCGGAGCTTGCCTTCGCCCTTGCGGTGCGAGAGCTGTCCGAAGGCGTTCTCCACCACGACGACCGAGCCGTCGACGATGAGGCCGATGGCGATCGCAAGGCCACCCAGCGACATCAGGTTCGCGGAGATTCCGAGCTGGTTCATGGCCATGAACGTGATCAACGGCGCGAGGCACAGCGATGCCACGACGATCAGGCTGGATCGCAGGTCGCCGAGGAACACGAAGAGCACCACGACCACCAGTGCGATGCCCTCCATCAGCACCTTGACGACGGTCCAGAGCGCGGAGTCGACCAGTTCGGTACGGTCGTAGAAGGGGACGATCTGCAGGCCGCCGGGCAGCATCCCCTTGTTGTTGATCTCTGCGACGCGCTCCTTGACGCGGGTCACGACGTCCTTGGCGTTGCCGCCGCGCAGCATCATGACGATGCCGCCGACGGCCTCGGTCTCGCCGTTCTTGATGAGCGCACCGACGCGCACGGCCGAACCGATCTTCACCTCCGCGATGTCCCGGATGAACACCGGCGTGCCACCTTCCTCCTTCAACACGATGTTCTGGATGTCCTCGATGCCACCGATTAGGCCGACCCCGCGGATCAGGTACTGCTCGTCACCGGTGGGCAGGATGCCGCCGCCCGAGTTGGCGTTGTTGCGGTCGAGGGCCTCGAGAATGTCCGCGAGCGACACCTTGTAGTGGCGCATGCGGTCCGGGTTCACGAGCGCCTGGTACTGACGCTCGTAGCCCCCCTGCGAGTTGATCTCGGCGACGCCCTGGATGGAACGCAGCAGTGGGCGAACGACCCAGTCCTGCGCCGTGCGGCGATCCATCAGCTCCTGCTCGTCGAGGGCCTTGCCCTTGTCGTCGGGTTTCTCGAGGGTGTACTGGTAGACCTCACCGAGCCCCGTGCTCACCGGGCCCAGGACCGGCGAGATGCTTGCCGGCAGGCGCGAGCGCGCCTCGATGATCCGCTCCATCACCAGCTGGCGGGCGAAGAACACGTCGACATCGTCCCGGAACACGAGCGTGATGAGAGACAGTGCATTGCGATTGAGGGAGCGCATCTCGGTCAGACCGGGCAGGCCGGTCATCGCGATCTCGAGGGGCACGGTGATGAACCGCTCCACCTCTTCCGGCGAACGTCCCGGCGCTTCCGAGGCGATCTGCACCTGCACGTTGGTGACGTCCGGGAAGGCATCCACGGACAGGCTTTGCAGCGACTGCATCCCGAGCACGACCGCGGCGAGAGCCACGACCACGAGAATGATCCGCTGCTGCAGCGAGAAGCGAACGATGGCGTTGAGCATTCGAAGAGATATCCGATGGGCTACACGCAGCGCGAATCACGCGACCCGACGGATCGGTCCGCGCCGCGTGCGAGCGGGGCTACTGGAGGTTCTGCTTACGCTCGTTGTTGAGGTGGAAGGCACCCTTGGTGACGATCGTGTCCTCGGGCTTGATGCCGCCGATCACAGGCCGCACGCCGTTCGATTCCGCGCCGAGATCGACCTGCACGAGCCGGAAGCGGTTCTTGCCGCTGGTCACGAAGAGGTAGTCGCGGTTGTTCTCGCGCACCACGGCGTCCACCGGCACCACGAGGCGCCGCTGCGGACGATCCTGGATCAGCATGCTCGCGAGCATCGCTGGCCGGATCGAGCGGTCCGTGTTGTCCACCTCGGTGCGGGCCGTGACGGTGCGCGTCTCCGGATTCACCGTGGAGCTGACGAACACGATGCGTCCGTCGATCGCTCGGTTGTCGAGCGCGGGGATCTGCACCTTCACCGTATCACCCACTTTCACGAGATCGGACTGCTTCTCGGGGACTTCCGCCTGCACCCAGAGCCGGGAGAGATCGGCGACCGTGAAGACGGCGTCGGCGGGCTGCACGACCTGTCCCTGCGCCACGGTGCGCTCGATCACCGTCCCGCTGATCGACGCGACCACGAACGACTGCGAGTTGACCGTCCGCGATTCCTCGAGCCGTGCGATCCCCTTCTCGGACATGCCGAGCACCACCAGCTGGTCGTGGGAGGCACTCATCTCGGCCTGCGCCTGCGACAGTTCGGTCTCGCGGCGCTGGAACTCGGCTTCCCCGATGACGTCGGCCTCGAAGAGCAGCTTCGCCCGCTGCGCGGCGCGTTCCGCCAGCAGCTTGGCCGAATAGGCCTTGAGAAACGACAGCTGGGCCGTGGAGAGTTCGGTGCTGTTCAGCGTCGCGAGGACCTGGCCGCGCACGACGTTCTGACCGACGATCGCTTTCAGATCGGTGATCCGGCCCGTCACCGAGGCGCCGATCCGCGCCACCCGTGTTTCGTCGACGCTGGCGGCGGCCGGCACCCGGAGCATCTCGCGGAACTCCACCCCCTGGGGCGATGCGCTTTCCAGCCACTTCAGCGTTTCGGCGTCGGCCTCCACCGCCAGTGGATCGGCCGCGGGCTTGGCAGCCGGGGCGGCGCCGGCCTGGGCGGACTTGGCCGCACCGTCCTTCGCACCTTCGTCCTTGCCGCAGCCGGCGAGGGTGACGGCGATCGCCATGAGGACGACGGACTGGGAAAACCGGATCATTTGCTCTCTCCTGCGGAGTCCTGGGCGATCAGCCGTTCGAGTTCCACGACCGCCGACTGTTTTTCGAAGCGTGCATTGAGGAATTCAGCGCGAATGGTGCGCAGGACGCGTTGCGCGTCCAGGACTTCGATGAAGCCGCGTTCGCCGAATTTGAAGGCAGCCTCGGCCACCTTGAGTGCGTTCTCCGCCTGGCGGATGAGTCCACCTTCGTACGCGGCGATCTGCTGCCTCGCGACGAGAAGCCGGTTGTAGTTGATCTCCAGCTCGCCGAGCAGCTCGATCCGCGTCTGCTCCTGGGCGAAACCGCTCTGCTGGAAGAGAGCGACCGCCTCGCCGATCGGGCCCTGCCGCTGATCCCAGACGGGCAGCGGAATGGAGACGCCGAACTGCGCCCGGCTCAGTTCCGGATCGCGATCGATGCCCGCGAACAGCGTTGGCCGGGGAATCTTCAGTGCGCGTTCCGCTTCCAGGCGGTTCTCGGCCCGGGTAAGGTCGGCGCGGGCGCGCTTCAGGGCGGGATGTCGCTCCAGTACCTGCGATTGGAGATTCTCGTAGGTGCTGCTCATGGTTTCCGAGCCGAGTTCACCGGCCACATCGAACTCGGGTGGCAGTGGCGCGCCGATCAGCGTGCGCAGTGCCGCCAGCGCCTGCTTGATGCGCAGGCGCGCGCTGGTGGCCTGGTTGGTGGCGCTCGACAGTTCGGCGTCCACCCGTACCAGCTCGAACTTCGGGCGCTCGCCGACCCGAACGGACAGCTCGATCCGTTCGCGGATCTGTTCCAGCAGCTTCTGGTTGTCGAGGAAGAGGAGGTACTCGGCCTTGCGCCGGAGTGCCGTGTAGAACGCCTGCTTGACGTCAGCCCGGAGCAGGAGACGGGCCTCGTCGGCGGCGAAGCGGCTGCCCTCGAACCCGGCTTCCGCCGCGCGGATCCGCGGCGCGCGCTGGCTGGGGAGGTCGATCGGTTGTCCTATCACGACGTTGTCGCCGCGGCCCGACGGCACACTCGCAAGGCGCCCGCGTACCCCCCCGGTCGAGGCTTGGATCTCTGGATTGGGATAAGCCCGGGCGGTGCGGATGCCGCTGCGACTGCGCTCGATCTCTGCCAGCGCGCTCTGCAGGCGGGGGCTGTGGCGCTCAGCGAGATCGAGGGCGTGCCCGAGAGTGAGTGTTTCGGCCTGGCTGGCCAGCGGCAAGCCCAGGATCAGACCGAGCAGCCATGCAGACCAGGCTCGGCGGTCAGGTATCGACATTCGGAGATTCCCGTATTCATGAACATCTGGCGTGTCGCCAGGGACGCGCTCCGTCGAAGTGCGCGCGTGAAATCGAACCGCGACCGGTGGTTCTTCGCAAAGAGCGAGAGGCACCGAACCGGTGCCTCGTGTCCGTCAGCTTGAACGGCGACGGAGCGCGCATTGCGAGGGCTGGCCTCGGGTCGGGCCTCAGCCCAGGAGGCGTGGTGGACGGCGTGGCGGTGCACGCAGCGAGGGCAGGTGTGCCTGGGGGGGGACTGCGAGGTGCGAGGTTTGGAGCGGGTGCTCGCCCTCGATGAACAGCGGTGCGGTGATCGACTCGGGATCAAGGCTGCCCAGCGGGATCGGGGCCTCCACCGAGACTTCGAGGGCGCCTACGGCGACCTCGTCCGCAAGCGGATCGGGCTCGATGAGGGGCGACGGCTCGGACCCGGCGAGGAGTGATATGGCCAGGACGATGGTGCCAAGCAGTCGGAAGACCCAGATATTCAATGTGCTCTGCAAATCCTGCTTCCCGATTCCGTCTGGTGAGCCGCGCTGCAACTCACGCGCTCTACAAGGGCTTCCGGTGCACAAGGCGTGCCCGAACATGCAAAACGACCCCGGGGTCGTCGTTCATCGAGTGCGTTGCAGCCGGTTGCCAAGATCATTCTCGTACCTGCTTGTGACGCTTGTTACATCTGAGCCCACCGTTGCCCCTCGGCGCTGAGGTCGGTGCGTCGACGGTTCCTAAGATGTACCGGTGTCCTGACGGAGGCGGCTTTCCGCCCAGTCGAGGACCCTGAGCATCCTTGGCACGAGCATCCCTTCAGCCTCGCGCCGATCGATCCAGCGGTATTCGTGGTGCTCCGGATACCTCGCGCCCGGTGCCGGCTCCAACCGGACATCGCCGGAGAGAGCCTCCGCCAGATAGTAACGGGCAATCTTGCCGCTGGCGTAGGGTTCCGTCTCTATCCAGTCGTCTCCCCAGCGGAATGCGAGGTCGGTCAGGCTGGTCTCCTCGCGTGCCTCCCGGCGGGCCGCCTCGATCGGCGACTCGCCCGGTTCGATGCCGCCCTTCGGGAAATCCCAGTAGGTGTAGGCGCGAAGCACCAGGAACTGCCATCCCGCCTCGCGGTTCCGGACGATCACGACGCCGGCGGAGCGCCGGTTCCGACGCGTGGAAGCCCCGCGGGTTCCGTCGGCTTGACTCATGTCGAGAATGCCACCCCTTCCTGGGCTGGCATCGGCGTCATGCCCACGACCGCAACTCCTGGGAGTCCCGTCCCGACGCCGCGAAGCGCAACCGGGCCCCGAGGGTCTTTCGCGCCGACGCCGGAAAGCTGGTCGGAATGCTCCTGGCGTTTCTCGGGGCTGTATTGCGGGTCATCTGACTCACGCTCCTCCAGTCGTGGAAGCTCGAGGGTGGCGCTGCAGCCATCAACGACCTGGGCAGCGAGCGCATGCGGACCTACAGGATCGCTTACCTAGTGAGTGAGTATGCGCGGGGCCCGCACCGCCAGGCAACCCGTCAGGCGCCCAGAGGGGCAGGTTGAGCGGCGGACCGACGATTGCCGTCAGCATCCGCTGCGTTGCGTCGATGGAAGTCGGAACTCATCGTTGATAAGAGAGGTGCACGGACGGCCTGGCGCCTGCGATGCTTTGCGCTGTCGCTGCGTGACCGACCCCGATGTCGGACCAGCCCCGTGCGGCGGCCGCCTCGTGGCGCGCTGCAGGTGGCAAGTGCGCAAGTGCAGATGTCGCGTGTTGAATTCCCGGAGGGGCGGCCACAACTACGCGGTTCGGTCGTGATGGCCTCCAGCGCATCGCTGCGTTCCAAAGGAATCCCTTAATGAAGCTACGTACCCTCCGGCAATGGCCGGCTCTTTTTGTGACGGTGCTTGCGTTCTTCGCAGGTCCCATGGCGTATGGTGCGGACGACCGTTCGGTCACAGCGATCTTGTCTGGCGCACTCGAAGATGGTGCGGTGGATCAGGAACTGAACGGTACGTTTGGCGAGGTCGTTGCACTTTGCAGGCGTGCCTCGCTCGCTGCGGAGAGCGGACACCCCGCCGCGCGCGAGTTCCGTGCGCTTGCCGATGGGATCGATGCGGTGGTCGCCCGGGTGATGGATAAGCCCGGAGAGGCGTCGGTCCGTACCCAACGGGCATTGGCTGGCGTGGTGCTGGCCGCCGAGGCAATGCGAAACACCGACAATCGCATCCGCAAGGCGGCACTGATCAGTCTGACGTCCGCCCGGACTTCACGGTGGCGACCCCAGGATCCACCACTGATGTCGGGCAGCGACGTCTAGGGAGACTCTGATGGATTCGCGACCCTGCGAACGAATCCGAGTCGCCTACGCTGTCCCGCCCCCGAGATTGGCCGGCACCGCTTCCCCGATTCGTCGCGGCTCCGGCAGCCCGAGGCTTTCCATGATCGCGATGAACTCGTCCCGGGTCTTGCCGGCAAGCCGCGGGTTCGTCGCTTTCTCCTCACCGATGGTGGAAACGCGACGCCCCTTGTAGTCGTGACCCGGGTAGACGAGCGTGTCGTCGGGAAGCGTGAAGAGCTTCCGGGTGATGCTGTCGTAGAGCGCGGCGGCGCTGCCGTTCTGGAAGTCCGTCCGGCCGCAGCCGCCGATCAGGAGCGTGTCGCCCGTCAACAGGCGATCGCGCCACAGGAAGCACGAGGAGCCGGGCGTGTGGCCGGGCGTCGAGATCACGCGGATGAGTTCGTTGCCGAAGACCACGATGTCGCCGTCGTCCATCAGCCGATCGAAGCCCGTGGCGCCGCAATGCTGGTTCACCGCGGAGCGTGCGCCGGTGCGATCCCGCAGGGCGCGCGCACCCGTGATGTGGTCGGCGTGCACGTGGGTCTCGAGGATCCAGACGAGCCGCATGCCCATGGCCCCGATGACCTCGAGATCGCGCGCCACGTGTTCGCGGACCGGATCGACGATCACCGATTCACCCTTGTCGGGGTCACCGACGATGTAGGTGTAGGTCGACGACTCCGGGTCGAAGAGCTGACGGAAGATCATGGCGTGTCCAGCAGGCGCTTCACGGTGACCGCCCCGCGGATCTGGCCCACAGCGTAGCCGGTCGCGCGGTCCTTCGGGTACTCCGCGGCCAGCTTCTCGACGATCGACGGGGCCAGCGCCTCGGGGGCGCCGTGGCAGGCGAGACACATCGGCTGCGTCGGGATCGCCTTCATGTATCGGAAATAGCGTCCCGCGGGCTCCGAGACGATCTCGGCACGCTCCATCGCCTCGGGCTTCTCGCCAGCCGCGGCACGGCTGTCGAAGTCCGCGAGGACGGCCTGCTCCCAGGCGTCGGGATGCCCCAGCACGGCGTTGCGCACCTTGAGGCTGACGCGTGCAACGCGCACCCCGTTCTCGCGCGAGAGGTTGCCGGCGATCTCAGGCGCGACCTGCTTGCAAACCCCGATGGCCCCCTCCGGGCCCGATGCGGCCAGCTCCTTCTTGAGCGCCGCGCCCGTCTGCTGGACGAGCTGGGTGGCCCACTGGCGGGCCTGCGCGGTGGCGGCCTCCGTGTCGTTCGCGGTCGCTGCGCCATGGAAGGCGAGGCTCGCGAGCGTGAGAAGAACAGACCAGGTTCGTGACGCCATCGTGATTCTCCGGGTGAGGTCTCCGCCTTCGAATGTGCCACGTTCGTTCTGCGAGGCAAAGCCCCTTCGCGGGCGTTGAAACGGTGGCGTCCTGCCCCCACCTGCCGGATCAACCAACCTACTGTTCCGGGGGATCCATGCGCTTCGACCGACTCACCACCCGCTTCCAACAGGCCCTTGCCGACGCCCAGAGTCTTGCCGTCGGGAACGATGCCCCTTACATCGAGCCGCAGCACCTGCTCCTGGCGCTGCTGCGTCAGGAGGACGGCGGCACGGCGTCCATTCTTCAGCGGGCCGGCACCAACGTGTCGGCGCTCGCCACGGCGCTGGAGGCGGGCGTCGCGCGCATGCCGCGGGTCGAGGGCACCGGCGGCGAGATCGGTGCCTCGCGCGAACTGTCGGCGCTGCTGAATCTCACCGACAAGGAAGCGCGCAAGCGCAACGACCAGTTCATCGCGTCCGAGTTGTTCCTGCTCGCGCTCACGGAGGACAAGGGCGAGGCAGGCCGGCTGCTCAAGCAGCACGGCGGTACCAAGGCCGGCATCGAACAGGCGATCTCGTCGGTGCGCGGCGGTGAATCGGTCCAGAGCCAGGAGGCCGAGGGCAGTCGCGAAGCGTTGAAGAAGTACACGCTCGACCTCACCGAGCGGGCGCGTGCCGGAAAGCTGGACCCCGTGATCGGGCGTGACGACGAGATCCGACGCGTCATCCAGATCCTCCAGCGTCGTAGCAAGAACAATCCGGTATTGATCGGCGAGCCGGGCGTGGGCAAGACCGCGATCGTCGAGGGCCTCGCGCAGCGCATCGTGAACGGCGAGGTGCCGGAGTCCCTCAAGGGCAAGCGCGTGCTGGTGCTCGACATGGCGTCACTGCTGGCGGGTGCCAAGTACCGCGGCGAGTTCGAGGAGCGGCTGAAGGCCGTGTTGAAGGAGGTGTCGCAGGACGAGGGCCGGATCATCGTGTTCATCGATGAGATCCACACGATGGTCGGGGCCGGCAAGGCCGAGGGCGCGATCGACGCGGGCAACATGCTGAAGCCGGCGCTGGCTCGTGGCGAACTGCATTGCGTGGGGGCCACCACGCTCGACGAGTACCGGAAGTACATCGAAAAGGATGCCGCGCTGGAGCGCCGCTTCCAGAAGGTGCTCGTGGGCGAGCCGAGCGTGGAGGACACCATCGCCATCCTGCGCGGCCTGCAGGAGAAGTACGAGGTCCACCACGGTGTCGAGATCACGGACCCCGCCATCGTCGCCGCGGCCGAGCTGTCGCAGCGCTACATCACCGATCGCTTCCTGCCGGACAAGGCGATCGACCTCATCGACGAAGCCGCCGCGCGTATCAAGATGGAGATCGATTCGAAGCCCGAGTCGATGGACAAGCTCGACCGTCGCCTGATCCAGCTGAAGATCGAGCGGGAGGCCGTGCGGAAGGAGAAGGACGAGGCCTCGCAGAAGCGGCTTGGGATGATCGAGGAGGAGATCGCCCGCCTGTCGGCGGAGTACTCCGATCTCGAGGAGGTCTGGAAGGCCGAGAAGTCGGCGGCGCTCGGGTCGGCGCAGATCAAGGAGGAAATCGATGGTCTGCGTTTGCAGATGGCCGAGTTCCAGCGCAACGGCCAGTTCGACAAGTTGGCCGAGATCCAGTACGGACGATTGCCACAGTTGGAAGCCCAGCTGCACACGGCCGAGGCGCAGGGCGAGGGTACGGTGAAGAACCGGCTGCTGCGCACGCAGGTGGGCGCGGAAGAGATCGCCGAAGTGGTCTCGCGCGCGACCGGCATCCCGGTCTCGAAGATGATGCAGGGAGAACGCGACAAGCTGCTCGCGATGGAGGCGAAGCTGCACGAGCGCGTGGTCGGTCAGGACGAGGCGGTGCGGCTCGTGTCGGATGCGATCCGCCGGTCCCGCGCGGGGCTCTCCGATCCGAACCGTCCGTACGGCTCGTTCCTCTTCCTCGGACCGACGGGTGTCGGCAAGACGGAGCTGTGCAAGGCGCTCGCGGAGTTCCTGTTCGATTCCAACGAGCACCTCATCCGCATCGACATGAGCGAGTTCATGGAGAAGCACTCCGTTGCGCGACTGATCGGCGCGCCGCCCGGATACGTCGGGTACGAGGAGGGCGGGTACCTCACCGAGGCCGTGCGTCGCAAGCCGTATGCGGTGATCCTGCTGGACGAGGTGGAGAAGGCGCATCCGGACGTCTTCAACGTCCTGCTGCAGGTGCTGGACGATGGGCGGCTGACGGATGGGCAAGGGCGCACCGTGGACTTCCGCAACACCGTGGTGGTGATGACGTCGAACCTGGGTTCGCAGATGATCCAGCAGATGACGGGCAGCGACTACGGCGTGGTGAAGCTCGCGGTGATGGCCGAGGTGAAGACGCAGTTCCGGCCGGAGTTCATCAACCGGATCGACGAGGTCGTCGTCTTCCACTCGCTCGACGAGCGGCACATCCAGTCGATCGCCAACATCCAGCTCCGGCATCTGGAGAAGCGTCTGGCGCACCTGGAGATGAAGCTCGATGTTTCCGAGGCCGCGCTCGCAGAGCTTGCGCTGTCGGGATTCGATCCGGTGTACGGGGCGCGTCCGCTGAAGCGGTCCATCCAGTCGCACATCGAGAACCCGCTCGCGAAGCAGATCCTCGAGAGCGCATTCGGCCCGAAGGACACGATTCGCGTGGACTGCCGCAACGGCGTCTTCGAGTTCTCGAAGGGGGCGATTACGCCGTGATCTGCTCGGCCCAGGCGATCGCTTCCAGGTGGAAGCGGTTGACCTGGGCCGTGGAGAGCTGCAGGTCAGTGACGGTGTGGTGGAGCGACGGGGATGCATCGCCCTCGACGCCTTCCGCGACGGTCAGAATGGGTCCGAACAGTCCGCCGCGCGTGAGCAGGGCATCGGTGATCGTCTCGGCGAGGTGGAGCTGTTCCATCAGTGCCGGCATCGGGACCTGCAGTATGGACGGCAGCATCGAGAAGACACCCACGATGAACAGGTTGTCGCGCTCATCGGCCGAGACGCAAGCCTCGCCCAGCAACTCCATCAACCGGCCGCGGGTCGCGGCCTCGCGCATCAGCACCGGTGCCGCCGGTGTGGCGCCCGCAGTGGCAAGGAGGAGCGAGAGCCATCGCGTGAGGTTCTGGTAGCCGAGAATGGACACGGCGTGCTTGAACGACTGGATCTCGCACGACAGGCCGAAACCGGCCGAGTTGATGTAGCGGAGAAGACGGAACGAAAGCGTTGCGTCGCGTTTGAGGAGCGGTTCGATCCGCCCGATCGGAGCCTCGGTCCGCACGAGGTCGATCAGTTCGATCACGGTCGCCTGCGACGGCGCCACGCTCTTGCTGTTGCCCTGGATACGCTCGTACCAGTCGCCCTCGAAGAATCCGACGCCGAGTTCGCGTGCGTCGGCCAGTTGCTCCCGTCCGGTGATGCCGCCGGCGATTCTCTTGCCGGACAACCGCTGCGATCGCTTCGCGAGAGCCTGGAGATTCGTGTGGGGCCTGCATTCCCACCACACGTACTCGGTGTCTGCGAACGCCTCTGGCAGCGCGGCGTCACTTTCGTCGATGTGCGCGCAAGGGATCTGCTTCCTGGCCCTCATGCCCGGGATGGTGTCGGCGCGTTCGGGTTTGACCGACAGGATGACGCCCTCCGGGATGTCCGGCAGGAGATCGTCCATGCCGGGGCCGGGATCGTCGATCATGCAGAGGCCGTGAGCGCGTCGGCCCGCAGCGATGGCGGCGATGAGCTGC
This sequence comes from Betaproteobacteria bacterium Ga0077532, assembly GCA_001464895.1. GTDB lineage: Bacteria > Pseudomonadota > Gammaproteobacteria > Burkholderiales. The sequence continues at coordinate 10,104 of LNEE01000027.1, read as the reverse complement.
TGGAACGGCTGGGTCGCGCCGTGCTTCGAGGAGCGGAAGCGGTAGCCGCGGAATGCACTGTCGCGGGCCAGCAGGGGACTGCGCAGGAGCAGGGCTTCGGAGTTCATCGGTGGTCAGGGCGCCGGCCATCGGGCCGGCGTGGCAGCGATCACGCCGCCATGTCGAAGAGGTCGTTTCGCTTCTCGATGGGCGGGTCGGCGAGCAACTGTTCCATGTCGAGCACCAGGACGACGGACCCATCGCCGGAAAGCGTCGCACCCGCCACGCCCTTGGGCTTGATGTCCTCCAGCGGCTTGATGACCACGTCGTCCCGGCCCACGAAGCCGTCCACGGCGAGGATGAAGCTGTTGATGGTGGTCTGCATCAGTACGCCGTAGGCAGGCGGGCGCTCCTGCTGCCAACCCAGCAGACCTGCGAGGGAGCGGATCTGCAGTGCCTCGTCCCGCACCAGCAACGTGGCACGCCCGGAGACCTCCTGCACTTCGTCCGGACGGATCGTGATGATCTCGCGCACGAGGGACAGCGGCACGGCGAAAGGCTGCGTTCCGATCCGCACGACCAGCACGGGAAGTATCGCGAGGGTCAGAGGAAGGGAGATCGAGAACGTGGTGCCCTGGCCGACGATCGACTTGATCTCGATGCGACCGTTCAGCTTCTGGATGTTGGTCTTGACCACGTCCATGCCGACGCCGCGGCCGGAGAAGCTGCTGACCTGATCCTTCGTGGAGAAGCCCGGCATGAAGACGAGATGCAGCGCGTGCTTGTCGTCCATGTTGGCTGCGGTGTCGGAGTCGATCAGGCCCTTCTCCAGCGCCTTCTGCTTCAGCACGTCGGGCCGCATGCCGCGCCCGTCGTCGCTGATGGACAGCACGATGTGATCGCCCAGCTGCTGGGCCGAGAGCTTCACGGTGGCCGTCTCGGGCTTGCCTGCGGCCCGGCGTTCCTCGGGAGACTCGAGGCCGTGGTCCACCGCGTTGCGAACGAGGTGGATGAGCGGGTCGCCAAGCTCCTCGATCATCGTCTTGTCGAGCTCGGTCTCCTCGCCATCCAGCACGAGTTCGACGTTCTTGCCCAGTTGCCGCGCCATGTCGCGCGCGACCCGCGGATACTTCTGGAACAGGCGGCCGATGGGCTGCATGCGGGTCTTCATCACCGCGTTCTGCAGATCGCCCACCAGGAGGTCGAGGTGACTGACAGCCTCGTCGAGCGCGCGCAGCGTCTCTCCATCGGTCTTGCCGGCGAGGATGTCCGTTCTGAGACAGTTGAGGCGGTTCTTCGCGAGGCCGATCTCGCCCGACAGGTTGAGCACCTGGTCGAGTCGGTTGGTGTCGATGCGGATCGTGGTTTCCTGGGCGACGACGACCTTGTCGTTGTCCCGGCGACCGGCCCGCGCAGGTTCGCCCTCGGGCTGATCCGATGCGCGGCGTCCCGGCCCGCGGGTCTGGACCTCGTGCACAGGCGGCGGTGCCACGACCGCCGCTTCGGCGGGGGCGCGATCGAGCAGTCCGTCGTAGAGCCTTTGCCAGTCTGGTTCGTCGCCGGGCTGCGCGATCCGCGTCTCGCCTACGGACACGGCGGGGGCGGCCGTCGGCTCGGGGGCTGATTCCGCCTCCGGTGGCGCCTTGCCAAGATTGCCCTCGACGCCTTCCTTGAGCGCAGCCAGCAATGCGGGGTCAGCCGGATGGGGCAGGGCGCGGCGCTCGAGGTGGCCGAACATGTCCCGCACACCCATGGTCGCGGACAGGATGACATCCATCAGCTCCGCGTTCAGGGGTATCTCGTGATTGCGGAGTCGGTCGAACAGGTTCTCCGTGAGGTGGCAGAGCTTGACGAGTTCCTCCACGTTGAGGAACCCGGCACCGCCCTTGATCGTGTGAAACCCCCGGAAGATGTCGTTCAGGAGTTTGGCATCGTCGGGATGCTTTTCCAGTTCGACCAGCTTGTTGTCCACATCGGACAGGAGTTCGTTTGCCTCTGTCAGGAAGTCCTGCAGAAGTTCTTCCATTCCTGCGAAATCGCTCATGGCGCGTGTCGTCCGGAGGGAGGCTTCTAGAAGCCCAGGCTTTCGAGTAGCTCGTCGACGCCACTCTGATCGGTCACGGCATCGGCGGCGACTTTTCCAGGGATGACCGGACCCGCGAGGCCCCCGGCAGGCAATTGGGCGCGACGCTCGGACGGGATGTGTTCGAGCAGAAGATCCAGCAGTTGCTGCTCGACCTTGTGGGTCATCTCCATCATCTTCTTGATGACCTGCCCGGTGAGATCCTGAAAGTCCTGGGCCATCATGATTTCGAGCAACTGTGCGTTCGTCTCGCGGGTACGGTCAGGCACTGCGCGGAGGTAGTCGCGGGTGCGGCCTGCAAGTGCCTTGAAGTCGTCGACCGAAAGCTCGTTGCCGTACAACTTCTCCCAGTCGGCAGAGAGCGCTGTCGCCTCCGCGCTCAACTGTTCCTGGAGGGGCTGCGCTGCCTCGGTCGCCGCGAGCGTCCGGCTGGCTGCCTTCTCCGTCATGTCGGCGACGTATCGGAGCCTGTCCTGCGCGTCCGGAATCGCGTCGGCGGCTTCGGCGATCATGCGGTCGTAGCCGAGTTCGCGGAGGCTGTCGTGCAGGGAGCGCGTCAGATGACCGATACGAGAGATCATCTCGTTGGCGGCATCGTTTCCGGCGGTAGTGGCAGGAGGTTCCGTCGTTGCCTGCGCGGCTGCAACAGCTGGCACTGCCGCTTGGGCGGGTGCGGCAGCGGGCGCGGTTTCCTTGACTGTCGTCTCGGCAACGATGCTGTCGAAGAGGGCTTCGAGTTCGTCCGAATCGTGATTTCCCGTGCTCATTGCGGCACTCCGTGCTTCTGCAGAATCTTGCCGAGTTTCTCGTCGAGAGTCGCCGCTGTGAACGGCTTCACCACGTAGCCGCTGGCACCGGCTTGCGCGGCTTCGATGATGTTCTCCTTCTTGGCTTCCGCCGTGACCATCAGCACGGGAAGATGCTTCAGGTCGGCGTCGGCACGGATCGCGCGGAGCAGTTCGATGCCGGTCATGTTCGGCATGTTCCAGTCGGACACGACGAACTCGAACCCGCCACCTTTCAGCTTCGCGAGGGCAGCCACGCCGTCCTCGGCCTCGTCCACGTTGGTGAAGCCGAGTTCCTTCAGCAGATTCCTGATGATCCGGCGCATCGTCGAGAAGTCATCGACGACCAGGAACTTCATGTTTTGACTCATCTGAAACGTCTCCAATACGGCGCAAATGTGTGACTACCCGTGGTGGCGGGTTGCTTCCTAACGTTGCAGCAAGGGGCGCAGCGTGTCGGCGAGAACGACCGGATCGAACTTGGCGACGTAGGCATCGACGCCGACGCTCTTTCCCATCGCCCGGTTCGCTTCGGAAGAGAGGGACGAATGCATCACCACCGGGATGCGATCGAAGCGACTGTCGCTCTTCAGGTTTCGCGTGAGCACGTAGCCGTCCATTTCGGGCATCTCCGCATCGAGGAGAATGAGGCTGAGGCTCTCGGAGAGGTCCCGGCCTTCCGCCTGTGCGCGGCTCGCGAGTCCTCGCAGGCGCTCCCAGCCCTCGAGGCCGTTGTTGGCCTGGTGGTAGCGCACGCCCAGGCGATCCAGGACCTGGGAAATCTCCTTCCGCGCGACCATCGAGTCGTCGACGAAGAAGACCGTGTGTTCCTGCTCGCTCTGCAGCACCTCGAGTTCCGGCACGGCCTCTTCCCCGAACGCGCTGACGAGGATCTGCTCCACATCGAGGATCGAGACGAGCTTGCCGTCGGGCAGTTCGGTGATGGCCGTAATCAGACTTTCCTGTCCCGAGAGCACCGACTCCGGCGCCTTGACACGGTCCCAGTCGACACGAACGATCCGGTCGACGTCATGGACCAGGAAGCCCTGAGTGCGTCGGCTGTACTCCGTGACCATCATCGTTTCGCAGCTCGCGTCGCCGGCACCGGCGATGTTCACGAACTTCGCAAGGCTGATCACGGGGATGATGTTTCCGCGCAGCGAGATCACGCCCTCCACGCCCGAGGGCATGTTCGGCGTCCGGGTGATGGGTGGAGTTCGCGTGACCTCGCGAACCTTGAACACATTGATCCCGAATACCTCGCGGGTTCCGAGGGAGAACAGCAGGATCTCCATCTTGTTGGAGCCGGCGAGTTTGGTCCTGGCATCGACGGCATCGAGCAGGTTCTGGCTGAGGGACGTTTCCATGGGCATGTGTTGGGTCGGGTTCAGGCGGTGGCGCCGGTCATGCGGCGGGTCAGGGCTTCCGCCAGCTTCATCGGTTCGAACTTGGAGACGTACTCGTCGACGCCGACCGAGCGGCCCAGCTGTTGGTTCTGCATGCCCGAAAGCGACGAGTGCATGATCACGGGCAGCTTGGCGGTCCGAGGGTCGCTCTTGATGTGCTTGGTCAGCATGTAGCCGTCCATTTCCGGCATCTCGACGTCGGTCAGCACGACGGACACGTAGTCGGTGATCGGTCGCTTCGCCGTTGCTGCTGCAGCCGCGATCCGGTCCAGTTCGAGCCAGGCGTGATTGCCATTCAGCGCGCAGTAGTACTTGACGCCCATCGCGTCGAGGGTCCGGGTGATCTGCTTGCGTGCGACGGGGGAGTCGTCGGCGAAGAGCACAGCGCCAGTGGTGCCTTCGTCCACATGCTTGATGTTCAGGAACAGATGGTCGTCATCCTGACGGCTCGTTTCGGCGAGGATCTTCTCGACGTCCAGCATCATCACCAGCCTCTGATCCTGAAGCTCCGTCACAGCGGTGACGAGTCCGCCCAGCTTCGACACGAGCATCTCTGGAGGAACCTTCATCGCGGACCAGTCGAGTCGGAGGATCGTGTCGACAGCCTCGACCAGGAAACCCTGCGTGTGCCCGTTGTACTCTGTGACGATCATGATCTGGGGTGGAACCTCGACCGGAATCCCAGCGTACTTGGCGAGGTCGACGACTGGCACCAGGTTGCCTCTAAGGCTGACCATTCCTTCGACGGATGACGGCATCTCCGGGGCGCGGGTGACCTCGGGGGATCGCATCACCTCGCGAACCTTGAACACGTTGATGCCGTAGGTTTCTCGTCGCCCGGTCCGCGTGTCTGTTCCCAGGGAGAACAGAAGAATCTCCAGCTTGTTGGTGCCCGCCAGTTTCGTGCGGGCGTCGATGGTCTTCATCAGTTCGGACATCGCGGTCTTCTCCAGGCGGATGGCGGGCGCGGTTCCCGGCCGTCCAGTGGCGGTGGTCAGATATGCCGGCGTCTCGATGGAGACCCGCGGTTTCTCTGCGTCGTGCGAACTAACGGCCGTCTCCACGAAAACCTTAACGGGGCGCACGGCTGTCATTGACCTGATCGAGCGTGATGGCGCCGCCTTGGCATTTACAAGATAATCAAGCTCTTCGCGCCGTCGGTGTCCCTTCGGGGCCCTGCGCTGGGGACGGCGTCTCGCCTTTCACAATCAGGAACTGAACTGCGTGGTGGAACTGACGCTCATCGATGGCGGAGTGGCGGCTGAGGTCGAGCGGGATGCTTCGGCGGTGGCGCATGTGTATGGGCGCCCCGTGCACGAGGTTCCGACGGATCTCTACATCCCACCCGAGGCGCTCGAGATCATCCTGGAGTCGTTCGAAGGGCCGCTGGATCTGCTTCTCTACCTGATTCGTCGGCACAATCTGGACGTCCTTGACATCCCGATGGCGGAGCTGACCCGTCAGTACCTGGTCTACGTCGAAGGCATGCGGCACAGGTACCTGGAGTTGGCGGCCGAGTATCTGCTGATGGCCGCAGTGCTGATCGAGATCAAGTCCAGAATGCTGCTACCCAAGCCTGATGCAGCGACTGACGAGAGTGAGCCCGAAGATCCCCGAGCGGAACTGGTCAGGCGCCTGCTGGAGTACGAGCAGATGAAGCTTGCGGCTGAGCGTTTGGATCGCCTTCCGCAACCGGGGCGTGACTTCTCTACGGTGCTGGTTGCAACCGAACCCGGTCAGTTCCTCCGAGTTCCCGACGTGAACCCTGAGGATCTCAGGCAGGCGTGGCTCGGACTGCTCGCGCGCGCGCGAATGACCCGCCACCACAAGGTGACGCGCGAGCAGCTCTCGGTGAGAGAACATATGTCACGGATTCTCCGGACTCTGAAAGAGCGAAGCTACGCGGAGTTCACGGAGCTGTTCGACCCTGACCGAGGGGTCCCCGAGCTGGTCGTGACCTTGCTGGCGGTTTTGGAACTGGGCAAGGAGTACCTGGTTTCCATCACTCAGCAGGCGGCCTTTGCCCCAATCTACGTGAGCGTCAAGGATGGAAGCTCTTTCGATTGATCCGAAGCAGGCGAAACTGATCCTGGAGACGGCGCTACTGGCGAGTCAGGAGCCGCTTTCGTTGGTGCAGCTGAAGCGGTTGTTCGACGAGGATTTGGATGCTGACACCGTGCGTCGTCTGCTCGATGATCTGCGTTCAGATTGGGATGGTAGAGGGGTCGAGCTGGTTTCGGTCGCGAGCGGGTGGCGGTTTCAGACTCGTCCCCAGTACCAGCATGTTGTCGACCGATTGAATCCACAGCGCCCGCCCAAGTACTCCCGCGCGGTCATGGAGACACTTGCCATCATTGCCTACCGCCAGCCAGTCACCCGGGGTGACATAGAGGACATCCGCGGGGTGTCCGTGGCGAGCACGGTACTCAAAGCCTTGGAAGGTCGGGGGTGGGTGGAGAGTCTTGGACACCGGGAGGTCCCCGGCCGACCAGTGCTCTATGGTACGACTCGGCAGTTTCTCGACGATCTCTCTCTCCGGGCGTTGGACGAATTGCCTCCGCTGGAAGAGATGGGAAATCTGCTCGACCGGATTCAGCCGGAACTTGTATCGCGGTCACCCGGGGTGAGCAGTGAAGCAGATGATGAGGTTGTTGCCGTGAGCGACGAGGACGCCGTTCCTGGCGATGCTTCGCTGGAAAACTGACGCGATTCAAGGCGGCCGAGAGGAACGGTAAGTCATGCGATCCATTCTTGTTGCGAACCCGAAAGGTGGGGCAGGGAAGACGACGTTTGCCGTGAATTTGGCGGCAGGCTTGGCCTCCCGCGGTGCCAAAGTGGCGCTGTGTGATCTCGATCGGCAACGGTCGGCCCTTCAGTGGCTCGGGCTGCGTTCGAGTTCGTTGCCAGGCATTTCGAGCGTGGGTGGAGACGGGCGCGGGACCGGGGGGCGCGAGGGCAGCGACGGATGGATGGTGGTCGACTCACCTGCAGGTCTTCACGGGAAGAATCTAGCGCATGCCGTGAAGCTCGCCGCGGGGGTGTTGGTTCCGGTTCAGCCCTCGCTGTTCGATATGGCGGCGACTGGTGAGTTTCTTTCGTCGCTGATGGGTACTCTGGGAAGGAAGCGTCGTTCCATTGGGATCGTTGGAATGCGCGTGGATCCGCGCACCCGCGCCGCGGCCACGCTGGAAGCTTTCTTGACGCAGTTCGAACTGCCTGTGATCACGTATCTCCGGGATACCCAGATGTATCCGAACGCGGCTTTTGCCGGTCAGAGTGTCTTCGATGCCCCCGAGTACATTGCAGCGCGCGAGATTCGCCAGTGGGAGCCTGTTTTCCGGTGGATGGATGATCTCGACTGATTTAGCTGCTTGCGAAGAACGTGTTGCCAATGTTGTCTGCGGCCGTTGGTAGTTCGCTGCCCGTGGCCGCACGCATCGCTAGCGTACTGAGTTAGAAGTTCGTCGCACCATTGTTGCCCGGGAGAGTCCGTCGTGTACCGCAGGCACACGACGAGGCGGCGCGCGAAAGCGGGTTGTAGCAGACCGCCGTTTCGCGCATCCGGCGAGCCTTCGGCTTGCAGCTGCATCGGCAGGAGACGTTCAAGCTCTCCAGCGATCCGATGTTCGTCGATAAGGTGCGCAACATCGTCGGGCTGTACATGGATCCGCCGCTGAAGGCCATGGTGCTGTGCGTGGACGAGAAGAGTCAGATCCAGGCACTCGATCGGACGCAGCTTGTGCTGCCGCTGGCTCCGGGCATCCCCGAGCGACGCGCCCATGGCTATACGAGCGCCACGGGACCACCACGCTGTTCGCGGCCCTGGACATCGCCACCGGATCGGTCATCGGGATCTGCATCGCCGGCATCGCAGCGGCGAGTTCCTTCAGTTTCTGCGAACCATCGAGGCCAACGTACCGCCGGATACTGGATATCCACCTCGTGATGGACAACTACGGCACCCCGAAGACCACCGCCATCAAGAACCGGTTGGTCAGGCATCCGCGATTCCATGTGCATTTCACACCGACCTCCACATCGTGGCGCAATCAGGTCGAACGCTGGTCCGTCACGCTGACGCATAAGTACATCCGCCGCGGAACGCACCGCTCCACACGCCAACTCGAGCAGGCCATCAGGCACTACATCAAGGTCAACACTGACGATCCGAAGCCCTTCGTCTGGTCGAAGACCACCGACGACATCCTCGCGAGCGTCGAGCGGTTCCGGCTGCGAACTTCTAGCTCACGATTGCGAGATCTCGGGGAGAGCGACGTCGTTCTGTCGGAGGTCCCGGTGATTTTGCCGCGGAGTCGTTCCGAGGTTCGTTTTTTTGATCGAGGGTCGGTCAATTGCGTATCAGGACTTTGTCGTCCTGCGACGTAAGCAGAAGGCGATGGCGAGCTAGGAGGCGTGCTGGGACTTCGCCGAAGCGATGTGGCAAGGAGTGCTTGCCAGTCCCGCGGGCGGTAGTCGGCGGGTAGGTCGTTGGGATTCCCGCGACGACCCTGACGACGGTAGCGCAGGAGCGCAAAGCAAGCGCGTTCGCAGGCATGGCGAGGCGTCTGCTAAGAAAGAACGCCACCTGAAGGTTGCATCGAACGCGAGTACATGACCCCTTGGTGGTTCGATTGACGACTGCGCTTGAGGCGTTGACCTGTGCGATGCGTGTTGTTCCCGGAAACGAGTCTATCGAGTTTGTTCTGCGCACGATTGCGAACGAAGCCATGAGCGATGTGTTGGCTTGACGGGCTGGGTCGCCTGACGTATAGTCGAGGTTCTCAGACGCGGGGTGGAGCAGTCTGGCAGCTCGTCGGGCTCATAACCCGAAGGTCGTAGGTTCAAATCCTGCCCCCGCAACCAAAAAATGAAAAAACCGGCGCACGCAAGTGCGCCGGTTTTTTTTGTCCTTGGACTTTGTTCGCATCGCCCGTCCGATCTGCGCCGGACCTCCGTGGTGAATCGCCTGAGGATTTCCGGAGACTCCAATTCTTGAGGGATGGAGTCATGAAGACACAGACTAGGTACTCGCCGGAAGTGCGCAAGCGGGCCGTTCGGGTGGTGCTCGAATATCAGGACGAACACGGCTCGTAGTGTGCGGCCATCGGCTCGATTGCGGCGAAGATCGGGTGTACCGCCGAGACCCGGCGCAAGGCCTCGGCGTAGTTTGTTCAGGCGCAGCTCGACCGCCGACCGATGTGATGATTTCGTTCATCGACGAGCATCTTGGTCAGTACGGGGTAGGGTCGATCTCCGAGATTTTGCCGATCGCCCCATCGGTCTGCTACGAACACAAAGCGCAAGGACGGGCGACGACCGGTGGCACACCGGCGCCGTCGGGACGCCGAGCTCGTCGGGCAGATCCGACGCGTGCACCGCTCGAACTTCCAAGTCGACCGCCCACGCAAGGTCTGGCCACGATGCTTGTCGATGAATTGGCTTTCTTCATGGACTCCTGGCAGGTCTGTGGGGGCGATTCTCCCAACTTATGATTGCACCGCATTCAAAAAAGGGGGGGGGCACTGCGAGTCGTGTTCGACCTGACGCTCCAGCACCAGCCGAACGGCCCGCTCGCTCACTTCCGGCGAATACCTAATCCGTATCTTCATGACCCCATCCCCTCAAGAATTGGAGTCTCCGGAAATCCCGGGAGATTCGTTCTAGGGTCTTGACGGTTGGGTCTCCGAATGTCAGAATTCGTTTTCTGGTTCACGCACTTCAAGCAGTGAAGTACTGCAAGAAGAGGCGGGGCAGCGCTCTTTAACAGTTTGGACAATCGATAGGTGTGGGTACTTGTTGATTGCGGATAGAACCGCGAGGTTTTATTTGCAGTGCGCGAGTGCTCGCACGA
>LNEE01000026.1 GCA_001464895.1 Betaproteobacteria bacterium Ga0077532 | reverse complement strand
AGGTAGTGCCATGGGCCCATGGCCGCGAAAGCGATTGTTCCGGTTGAAGCGCTACCGCAGCATCTACCGCTTTCGGGGCCATGGGCCCCTCCTACAGGAACCGCCGCTTCGATCCGCCCCGGTCGGTGCACCACGAACTGTAGGAGCGGGACATGCCCGCCTCTCGGGTCGATGGCCCACGGCGGGTCGCCCGCGAAGAGTACGAACACGGGGAGGGCCCCTTGTATATCCCGCGTCGATGCGTCAGCCGCCGCGGGGTCGGACCACGCTTCTTGTAGGAGCGGGCCATGCCCGCGAGAGCGAGAGTTCCGGTTGAAGCGCACCCATCATGGTCGCCGTTGCGTCGCGCGCCTCACGCCGCCTGCACACGGACGGCGGACCCCTTGCGGCGTGCACCCCACCGCGCCCACACCACCTCGTGGAAGAAGTACGCCACCGTGTTCACCATCGGCTCCACGATCGCGAGGGTGCCGCTCAACACGAAGTTCCCCGTGAGCAGGTAGGCGAGCGAGAACGCCACGCTGAAGTGGACGGCCGCGAAGCTCATGGTCTTGGCGAGATGGGCCCCGGACTTTGTGTGAATGTGCATGGCGTTCTCCTCTAGCTTGCGAGATATCGACATGTGCAGGATCGCGCGCACTTGCCCGTTGATCCAATCGAATGTGACTTTCCCGGCGATAGGCTTGGGCAATGGGGTTGCGCCGCACGCCCCGCCGCGGGGTCATCTGGCGGTGGTGTCGTGGGTCGAGTTGCAGCTAGACGCGGCACAGGTCATGGGTGCCGACGTCGCTCCCGTTGCGCGGGCGTCGGGCTTCAGCCCGACCCACGGGTGCTGGGGTGGGCGCCCAGCGGCGGCGTCTGTGCCTTCATCGACAGGAGCCGCTTGCAGGCCGTACCATTCAAGACCGACACCGCTCAATCCCATGCTCAGCCCGTCACCATTCGATCAGCGCCATCTCCGCAGCGAGCGCGTGTCCGCGGAGGCCGGGGATCTCCTGACGGGCACTGCGTGGCGAGTTCGCCAGCAAGCAGCGTATCGCCCCGGTTGGCGCGGGTCCCCGGAGGATGGTCGACCCAATCCCGAAGCTGCCAGCGTGGTCCGACTCCTGATCGGCTGGCCTCCTGGCGGTCGCCCGATGGCACCACGACCACGCGCCTTCCTCGAATCCCTCGAAGTACCGCAACACCCCGAACACGGAACCCATCGATGACCGAAGCCCCCCCGCCCGCCGCTCGCGCGGGCCTTTCCAATCTCGGGCTCCTCTGGCGCTATCTCGATCCGCACCGCACCCGTCTGTTCATCGCGCTCTTCGCGCTCTTCGTCGCCGCGGCCACGTTCCTGCTCACCGGACAGGGTCTGAAGCACGTCGTCGACGAGGGCTTCGCGAATCGCGATGCCTCTGCGCTCAACACGGGTCTCTTCCTGATGGTGGCTGTCGTCGGCGTGATGGCGGCCGCGGTGTACGTGCGTTTCTACATCGTGTCGTGGCTGGGCGAGCGCGTGATCGCCGATCTCCGCCGCGACGTCTTCGCGAAACTGCTGCGCCAATCCCCCGCGTTCTTCGAGGAGGCGCGGACCGGCGAGCTGATCTCGCGGCTCACCGCAGACACTGCGTTGCTCGAGCAGGTGGTGGGTACCAGCGTGTCGATGGCAGCGCGCAATGCGCTGTCCGGGCTCGGCGCATTGGTGATGCTGTTCTTCACGAGCTGGAAGCTGACGCTGCTCGTGCTCTGCGGCGTGCCGCTCGTCGTGGGGCCCATCGTGTTGTTCGGGCGGCGTGTGCGGAAGCTGTCGCGCGCGAGCCAGGACCGCGTCGCGGATCTGGGCAGCTACGTCGACGAGACGCTCCACGAGATCCGCACCGTGCAGGCATACACGCACGAGCGCGCCGATCACCTCGCGTTCGGCGAACGCATCGAGGCAACCTTCGCGGCGGCGAAGCAGCGCATCCGTGTGCGCGCCTCGCTGGTGGCGGCGGTGATCTTTCTCGTGTTCACGGCGATCTGCGTGATCCTTTGGGTGGGTGGGCACGACGTGCTGGCCGGCCGTCTCTCGGCGGGTGAACTCTCGGCGTTCGTGTTCTACGCGGCGATGGTGGCGTCTGCTGCCGGCGCACTGTCCGAGGTGATGGGCGACCTGCAGCGCGGCGCAGGCGCGGCCGAGCGGCTCGTCGAGATCCTCGCCGCAGAGCCCGCGATCGCATCCCCCGCGGTGGTGAAGCCGATGCCGAAGCCGTCGAAGGGTGAGGTGACGTTCGACGCCGTCCGCTTCGAGTATCCGTCGCGCCCCGAGCCGCCTGCACTCGTGGACTTCACTCTCCGCGTGACCCCGGGCGAGAAGCTCGCGCTCGTCGGACCGTCAGGGGCCGGCAAGTCGACACTGTTCCAGTTGTTGCTGCGCTTCTACGACCCCGTGGCGGGCGCTGTCCGCATCGATGGTGTCGATCTCCGCGAGGCCGACCCCGCAGAGGTCCGCAGCCGCGTTGCCGTCGTGCCGCAGGAGCCTGCGATCTTCGCGGCAAGCGTGTGGGACAACGTCCGCTACGGTCGCCCCGACGCGTCGAATGCCGAAGTGGCTGCCGCGTGCGAGGCCGCCTTTGCGACCGAGTTCATCGAACGCCTGCCGCAGGGCTTCGACAGTTATCTGGGCGAACGCGGCATGCGGCTCTCGGGCGGCCAGCGCCAGCGCCTCGTGATCGCACGCGCGATCCTCGCGAACCGCCCGATCCTGCTGCTCGACGAGGCGACGAGCGCGCTCGACGCGGAATCGGAGCGTATGGTGCAGATGGCGCTGGAGCGGCTGATGCAGGGCCGCACCGTGCTGGTGATCGCGCACCGGCTCGCGACGGTGCGCAACGCAGACCGGATCGTGGTGATCGATCACGGCCGGCTGGTGGGTGCGGGGACGCACGACGAGTTGCTGGCTTCGAACACGCTCTACGCGCGTCTGGCGGAGTTGCAGTTCGGGGTGTAGGCGGTGGACGCATCCTCGTAGGAGCGGGCCATGCCCGCGAAGGCGATCGATCCGGTGCATCCACCTTCCGGGATCGAAGCCACGGATTCCTGTAGGAGCGGCCCATGGCCGCGAAAGCGTCTGTTCTGGTGGAAGCGCTTCCCTGCATTCACCGCTTTCGCGGCCATGGGCCGCTCCTACAACTGCGTCCGTCCTATATGCCCCGCCGCATCGTCAGCATCGTCGATGCCTCGAAGCCGTGTCGGCGGTAGAGGCGCTGGGCGTCCACATTGTCGCCATCGGTCATCAGCGTGATCCGACGGCAACCCGCGTCGCGAGCGAACGCGATGGCGGCGTCGATCAGCTGGCCGCCCAAACCCTGACCGCGCCGCGCGGGGTCGACGATCACGTCCTCCAGCAAAGCCACCCGCGTGCCCAGCGCCGTGCTCACCGTGAAGAGCACGTTCACCATCCCGACGATCGCTTGCCCATCCCGCGCCGCGAGGATGCTGCCGACCGACGGGGACGAGATGATCTGACGCAGCCCGGCAGCCTGCTTCGACGTGTCCGGAGTGAACTCGGCCTCCTGCGTGAAGAGCAGCGTGAGCAGTTCGCAGAGACGCGGGATGTCGGAGGGTGTGGCGGGTTCGATGTGCATTGGCGTCGCGCGGTGGATGTGGCGTGGTGCGAGGAACTCAATCGGTGGGCGCCGCGATCCCCGCCGTCCGGCGGCAGTCGCGTGGGGATTGCCCGAAGCGCTCGCGGAACGCTCGGCTGAAGTGTGAAAGATCGTTGAAGCCCCAGCGCATCGCGATGTCGCCGATGCGCAGCGCAGCGCGGGCAGGGTCCTGGAGGTCCGCGCGGCATCGTTCGAGCCGCCGGCCCCACACGTACCGCATCAGCGAGGTGCGCTCCTCCTCGAACAGCTTGTTGAGATAGCGCGGGGACAGGTGCAGCGCGGCGGCGATCGTCGCGGTGTCGAGCAGTGGATCGGTCAGATGCTGTTCCACGAGCGCCTTCGCGCGGACCAGCGAGTGCTGCCGTCCGCCCGGCAGGGCCGTGGCATCCGGGCGGATGCCGGCGAGTGCCGTGCCGATCAGGCCGACCGTGTGCTGCGACAGCCTGGCGAGTTCATCGGTGCGCAGCGTGCCCATCTCGTCCACGAGGCTGTGCAGGTAGGTCCGAAGCAGGGCGCCCACGCCGTGGTCGCTCGCGACACGCGTCGCTGTGCAGTGGCGGGCACCCGCCAGTTCCCGGTCGAGGCTCGCGCGGGGAATGTTCAGGATGATCTCGCCCCACTGACGGCTGAAGGTGAGCTTGTGTGGCCGGGCGGCGTCGTAGAGCGCGAAGTCGCCGGGCGCGAGCCGCACCTGCCGGCCGTCCTGCTCCAGCCGCTGGGTACCGTCGAGCATCAGCACGGCGAAGTAGCAATCCTCGTACTGCGCGCGCGCCTCGCGATGGCGGCGTTCCACGGCCTGCGACGTCGCGTCGACGACGGTCATGCGCATCCCGCCGAGGTAACGCGAGCGCATGTGTCCGTGGAAGCCGTCCTCGACCTTCGCTGCGATCTGCACGTCGGCGAAGAGCCGCAGGACCATCTCGCGCCAGTAGTCGAGCGATTCCGTGGGGCGGACATCGTCGGTGGAAAGTTCCAGCAGCGCGTCGGAGCGGACGCGCTCGGCGGGAAGCCGCGCCGTGGGCAAGGCGTGACTGTCTCCGGTGAGGATCGATGTACCGCGCATGGCAGGACCCCGGTGCAGACGCGCGACCGCGAAGGGCGGTTCGACGCGAGGTCGAAGCTAAGGCGACGGCGGCGGGTGTGTCAATGCTGGCCGGTCGGGGGCGAGGAGGAAGGCGGCAGCTGAGCCGCGGCCCACCCCGTCGCCCCCGACCGGTCGTCACACCTTCAGCAGCACCGCCCCGGTCGTCTTCCGCGCCTCGAGATCCTCGTGCGCCCTGGCCACATCGGCGAACGCGTACTCGTGGGACTGGTCGGCCGTGATGATGCCGTCCGCCAACGCACCGAAGAAGCGCTTCGCCATGGGCTCGCGGTCGTCGCCCGTGAAGTAGTGGAACACCGCCGGCCGGGAGACCGAGTTCGACTTCGCGAAGAGCTGCGAGATCTCGAACGGGGCGATGGGGCCTGAGGCCTGGCCGTAGTTCACGAGGTGGCCGCGCATCGCCAGCGATTCGAGGGACCCCTGAAAGGTGTCCTTGCCGACGGCGTCGTAGGCGACGTCCACGCCGCGCCCGTTCGTGAGTTCGCGGACGCTCGCGACGAAGTCCACCGAGCGGTAGAGGATCGTGTGGTCGCAGCCGCTCGCGCGCGCGACCTCGGCCTTCGCCTCGCTGCCCGCGGTGCCGATCACTGTCGCACCGGCATGTTTCGCGAGCTGGCACACGAGCCGCCCGACGCCACCCGCCGCCGCGTGCACGAGCACCGTGTGGCCCGCCCGCACCGGGAAGACCTGATCCACGAGCATGATCGCCGTGAGGCCGCGCAGGAAGAGGGCGCCCACGACGCGGTCCTCGATGCCATCGGGGATGCGCACGAGGATGTCCGCGTCGATGAGCCGGTGGGAAGCGTAGCCACCGTAGGCGCGCGTCAGATAGGCGACGCGGTCTCCGGGCTTCACGCTGGTGACGCCGGCGCCTACAGCCTCGACCACACCCACTGCTTCGAGCCCCGGGATGCCGGGCAGCGGCAGCGTCTTGTAGAGGCCGGAACGCACGTAGCAGTCGTGGAAGTTCACGCTGACGTAGGTCTGGCGCAGCCGGACCTGTCCGGCGCCGGGTTCTCCGACCTCGATGGGTTCGATGCCGAGCGCGGCGGGGCCGCCGGGCGTGCGAAGGATCACTGCCTGTTGCATGTCGTCTCCTGGAATACGGTGAGGGTGCGCGGGCGGCATGTGACGCGACCCGCTTGCGACCCGCGTCGCCCGGGCTGCCAAGGGTGGAGGCGATGCCGTCGAAGGCCGGGCGCGAGGTTCACGGCCGGATTGTGCGGTATTGCCTGGACGCGGGCGATGGGGATGCAAGAAAGGGCGAGGGCCGCGAGATCCTCCGTGGGTCGAGCATCGCTCGACGCGGCGAGGGCTTGGGCGCAGCGGCGGATCCAGGAACGCAGGCGTCGGGCGGAGCCCGACCCACGGGGGTTGTTTTCAGCGTCGAAGAATCCAGAGGCGAGAGCCCTCCGTGGGTCGAGCTGCGCTCGACGCGGCGTGGGCTTGGGCGCAGCGGCGAATCCAGGCACGCGGGCGTCGGGCGGAGCCCGACCCACGGGGGTTGTTTTCAGCGACTACGCAGCCAGTCG
>LNEE01000025.1 GCA_001464895.1 Betaproteobacteria bacterium Ga0077532 | reverse complement strand
ACGTGCGCCGCTTGATGCCGTGCACTTCGTAGCCCTTCTTCAGAAGGAACTCCGCGAGGTACGCGCCGTCCTGGCCGGTTACGCCGGTGATGAGTGCTGTTTTCTTCATGGGGTTCCGTTTTGATCGTGTGCGCCGTCTTCGCCCATAGCGCGCGACCAATCGATCGTCACCGACGGCAGCGTGTGCGCAGCGAGGATCCCGGTCAGCTCGGTGATGACTGCCCGTCCGTAGACGGCGCCCGCCAGCACATACACCGACACCGTTCGATCGGTCGGATGGACGAACCAGCATTCCTTCACTCCGGCCCGCTCGAACGCTGCGAGCTTCACAGTCTGGTCGTGTGCCGCGGTCGTCGGAGAAAGAACCTCGACCACCCAGTCGGGCGCTCCGCGACAGCCGCGATCGTCGATCTTGCGCGGGTCGCACACAATCGTCAGGTCGGGCTGTACGACGGTCTCGATATCTTCGTCCGCTTCGTCGCCCAACGGCAACCGCACGTCGAACGGAGCGATGAACACTTCGCACACACCGCCCTCCAGCGCATCAGCGATCTGTCGGAACATCGCCCCGGCGACTCTCAGGTGGGTAACCGATGGGGCCGGGGCCATCTGATAGGCCTCGCCATCGATCAACTCGTAGCGAACGTCCTCCGGCCACATGAGGTACTCGCCATACACATGGCGCAGATTGTCGCGAAGCGGAAGTCCCATGGTCGGCACCCAGGATGAAATCAAGCGCAGCGAGGTTAGCACGGTGCCCACGGCGGCCTGGCCGCAGGGCGTACCAACAAGGGGAGAGCCCCTTGTATATCCCCCCGTTCATGCGCCACCGGCCTTGGCAGTGGGTGCTGGTTCTGTAGGAGCGGCCCATGGCCGCGAAAGCGTTTTTTCCGGGTGAGGCGTTTCCTTGCATGTACCGCTTTCGCGGGCATGGCCCGCCCCTACAGGGGCCATTGGCCCCTCCTACAAGGGCACTCTGGGTGGTGAATTTGTAGGAGCGGCCCATGGCCGCGAAAGCGTTTTTTCCGGGTGAGGCGTTTCCTTGCATCTACCGCTTTCGCGGGCATGGCCCGCTCCTACAGGGGCCATTGGCCCCTCCTACAAGGGCATTCTGAGTGGTGAGTTTGTAGGAGCGGCCCATGGCCGCGAAAGCGTTTGTTCCGGGTGAGGCGTTTCCTTGCATCTACCGCTTTCGCGGGCATGGCCCGCTCCTACAGGGGCCATTGGCCCCTCCTACAAGGGCATCACCCCTACGACACGGGCAAGACCGCACCCTCGACGCCGCCCTACTTCAACATCCCCTCGAGCACCGCCACGATCCGCTCGGCCGCCTTGCCGTCCCAGAACTGCGGTACCCGGCCTTGCTTCCCACCGTTCGACAGCGCCGTGCTTGCCGCCGCCAGAATGGCCTTCGGATCCGTCCCCGCCAGCACGTTCGTGCCTTCGTCCACGGTGACGGGGCGCTCGGTGTTCTCGCGCATCGTGATGCACGGCACGCCCAGGGCTGTGGTCTCTTCCTGCAGGCCGCCGCTGTCGGTGAGTACCACCGCCGCATCGCGCCACAGGTTGAGGAACGCCATGTACGACAGCGGCTTCGTGAGGATGACGTTCGGGCCGAGGTCCAGGCCGAATTTCTCGAGGTTGCCACGCGTACGCGGATGCACGGGGAAGATGAGGGGCACGGTCTGCGAGATCTCGCGCAGGGCGCCGACGATGCCGGCGAAGGTGTCGCGATCGTCCACGTTCGACGGACGGTGCATGGTGACCGCGCCGTAGCGCGGGTACTTGGCCTTGAGGTCTGCCCCTTCGAGGGTGTTGGCGTCGGTGCGCTTCAGTTGGTCGACCTGGAACAGCAGGTTGTCGACCATCACATGGCCGACGTAGTGGACGACTTCCTTCGCCTTGCCTTCGCGCAGCAGGTGCGCAACCCCCGCGGGCTCGGTGGCGAAATAGACGTCGGAGATGGAATCGGTGACGAGCCGGTTGATCTCCTCGGGCATCGCCATGTCGCCGCTGCGCAGGCCCGCTTCTACGTGCGCCACGGGCAATTGCGCCTTCTTCGCGACGATGGCGCAGGCGAGCGTCGAGTTGACGTCGCCCACCACCAGCGTCATCGATGGCCGGTCATCGACGATGCACTTCTCGTACGCCACCATGATCCGCGCCGTCTGCTCGGCGTGCGATCCACCGCCCGCCCCCATGAACACGTCCGGCTGGGGAATCCCCAGCTCCTCGAAGAAGACTTCGTTCATGTCCCGGTCGTAGTGCTGGCCGGTATGGATGATCCGGTAGGGCATGCCGCGCGCCTGCATCGCCCGCACGATGGGGGCGATCTTCATGAAGTTCGGGCGCGCGCCGGCGATCAGGTGGACGGGGTTCATCGTGGGCAAGGTTCTCGGGAAGGGTATCCGGGGGGTCGAAGCAAGGTCTTTGCCTCGACGTCGACAGACGTCAGGACGATCGGAGGGTACAGGCGAAGGAATCGGTCGGGCGCGGGAGGTCTGAAGGGGGCGGGGTATGTTCGGTAGAAGCGGGCCAAGCTTTTGTAGGAGCGGGCCATGCCCGCGAAAGCTCCGGTTCCGGGTGGGGCGCTTCTGGAGCATCTACCGCTTTCGGGGCCATGGGCCCCTCCTACAACGGCGCGCTGGGTGGTGAATTTGTAGGAGCGGGCCATGCCCGCGAAAGCGTCTGTTTCGGGTGAAGCGCTTCTGGAGCATCCACCGCTTTCGGGGCCATGGGCCCCTCCTACAACGGCGCTGGGTGGGGAAATTGTAGGAGCGGGCCATGCCCGCGAAAGCGTCTGTTCCGGGTGGGGCGCTTCCTTGCATCTACCGCTTTCGGGGCCATGGGCCCCTCCTACAAAGGCCGTGGGCCCCTCCTACACCTGCGTCACGCCACCGACCGATCCGCCAGGCACTCCGCCAACGCTCCATCCCACGGCTGAGCGATCGTGCCGAAGGTGCGTTCGAACTTCCCGTTGTCGAGAATCGAATTCGCCGGTCGCGGCGCTGGCAGCG
Organism: Betaproteobacteria bacterium Ga0077532; assembly: GCA_001464895.1. Taxonomy (GTDB): domain Bacteria; phylum Pseudomonadota; class Gammaproteobacteria; order Burkholderiales. Next base: position 4,695 of record LNEE01000025.1, on the reverse strand, counting down.
GGTAGTCCGTCGTCGCGATCGGCGTCACCTTCACATGGCGGCGATCCGTCAGCTCCGGCGCCGTCGCCACGATGGTGCTCGCGAAGCCGTGCCACGTCGTCCGGCCGCCGTTCGTGAGGTGGTACACCCCCGACAGCTCGCGCTTCACCCGCGGCCGCACGTCGGTGTTCACCCATGTGTCGCGGATCACGTCGCGGGTGCGCTCGGCGAGCATCCGACACCATGTCGGCGCGCCGAACTGGTCGGCGACGATGCGCAGTTCCTCGCGTTCTTTCGCGAGCCGCATCATCGTGAGCATGAAGTTTCCGCCGCGGCGGCCATACACCCACGACGTACGGAAGATGTAGTGCGCGCCGCCGGCTGCGCGGACGGCTTCCTCGCCGGCGAGCTTCGTGCGGCCGTAGACGCTGAGCGGGTTCGGCGTGTCGGTCTCGACCCACGGGCCGGATTTGCTGCCGTCGAACACGTAGTCGGTGGAGTAGTGAACCATCAAGCCGCCGCGCCGCGCCATTTCATCGGCCATCACCGCGGGTGCCCGCGCGTTCACAGCCATCGCGACATCCGGTTGGGTCTCGGCCTTGTCCACCGCGGTGTACGCCGCGGGGTTCACGATGACGTCCGGGGCGCGGGCTTGGATGAAGCCGCGCAAGGCGGCCTCATCGGTGAGGTCCAGATCGGCGAGGTCGATGGCGATCACCTCGCCGAGCGGCGCGAGCAGCCGGTTCAGTTCCCAACCCACCTGCCCGGCTGCGCCGGTTACCAGAATCTTCAAGTCGTGTTCTCCTGCGGGTCAGGCCCGTCGTGTTGGTGGAGCAAAGGCAAGTGCGGTGCCTATGCGAATCGGGGGTGCCGAACGTGTATGCGACGGCATTCTTTCCGGGTGAGGCGTTTCTGCAGCATCCACCGCTTTCGGGGCCATGGGCCCCTCCTACAAGGTCAACACCATCCTGTAGGAGCGGGCCATGCCCGCGAAAGCGACAGTTCCGGGTGAGGCGTTTCTGCAGCATCTACCGATGTTCGGGGGCATGGCCCCCTCCTACAAAGTCAACACCGTCCTGTAGGAGCGGGCCATGCCCGCGAAAGCGATGGTTCCGGGTGGGGCGTTTCTGCAGCATCTACCGATGTTCGGGGGCATGGCCCCCTCCTACAAGGTCAACACCATCCTGTAGGAGCGGGCCATGCCCGCGAAAGCGATGGTTCCGGGTGGGGCGTTTCTGCAGCATCTACCGCTTTCGGGGCCATGGGCCCCTCCTACAAGGTCAACACCGTCCTGTAGGAGCGGGCCATGCCCGCGAAAGCGATGGTTCCGGGTGGGGCGTTTCTGCAGCATCCACCGCTTTCGGGGGCATGGCCCCCTCCTACAAATTCGCCTACTCGTACGATTCCGCGACCCCGAACGCCGCACCCGACTTGTCTTTCGCCGACAACAACGGCTCGCCATCGACGGGCCACACGACCCCCACCGTCGGGTCGTTCCACGCGAGCGACCGCTCGAATTCCGGCGCCCAGTAATCCGTCGTCTTGTACAGAAAATCCGCCGTATCGCTCGTCACCACGAAGCCGTGCGCGAACCCCGGCGGCACCCACAGTTGCCGCTTGTTCTGCGCCGTCAGCTCCGCCCCGAACCACTGGCCGTAGGTCGGCGAGCTGCGCCGCATGTCCACCGCCACGTCGAACACGCTGCCCGACACCACCCGCACCAACTTTCCCTGGGGTTGCTGGATCTGGTAGTGCAGGCCGCGCAACACGTTCCGCGCGGACCGCGAATGGTTGTCCTGCACGAAGTCGAGCGTGACACCCGTCAGCTCCCGGAAGACCCGCTCATTGAAGGTCTCCATGAAGAAGCCGCGCTCGTCGCCGAACACCTTCGGTTCGAGCAGCACCACGCCGTTCAGCGCCTTCTCGACGATCTGCATGGTCAGTAAACCTTCTCGCGCAGCACCTGCAGCAGGTACTGGCCGTATCCGCTCTTCTGCAGCGGTGCGGCGAGGCGTTCGAGCTGCGCGCCATCGATGAACTGCATGCGCCACGCGATCTCTTCGGGGCACGCGATCTTGAGGCCTTGACGCTTTTCCAGCGTCTGCACGAACACGGCGGCCTCGATGAGGGAATCGTGGGTGCCGGTATCGAGCCACGCGTGCCCACGCCCCATCGTGACGACGTTCAGCTCACCCCACTCGAGGTACCTGCGGTTGACGTCGGTGATCTCCAGCTCGCCACGCGGCGACGGCTTCATGGTCTTCGCGATCTCGACCACGCGCTCGTCGTAGAAGTACAGCCCGGTCACTGCGTAGCGCGACTTCGGTTTCGCGGGCTTCTCTTCGATGGTCTCGGCCCGGCCGTCTGCGTCGAACGACACCACGCCATAGCGCTCGGGGTCCGTCACCGGGTACGCGAACACCGATGCGCCCTTGTCGCGCAGACCGGCTTCGCGCAGCTCGGAGGCGAGGTCGTGGCCATAGAAGATGTTGTCGCCCAACACCAGCGCACTCGGTGCGCCGTCGAGAAACTTCTCACCGATGATGAACGCCTGCGCGAGACCATCGGGCGAAGGCTGCACGGCGTACGTCAGCGACAGACCCCAGCTCGCGCCGTCACCGAGCAGCTGCTCGAAGCGCGGCGTGTCTTGCGGGGTCGAGATGATCAGGATGTCGCGGATGCCCGCCAGCATGAGCGTCGACAACGGGTAGTAGATCATCGGCTTGTCGTAGATCGGCATCAGCTGCTTCGAGACCGCCTGCGTCACCGGGTAGAGCCGCGTGCCGGAACCGCCGGCGAGGATGATGCCTTTACGTTTGGCCGTCATGTCTTGTTCTCAGAGTGATTTGATCTTGTTCTTGTAGGAGCGGGCCATGCCCGCGAACATCGGTGAATGCCGCGGAAACGCCGAAAACGGAACCGCCGGGTTCTGGGCCATGGGCCCCTCCTACAAGGTCGGTCCCCTCCTACAACGGCATCAAGCCGCCGCCACCCGTCCCGCGTAATTCGTATCGAGCCACTTCCGGTACTCGCCCGACAACACCCCCTGCACCCAACCCGTGTTGTCGAGATACCACTGCACCGTCCGACGGATGCCTTCCTCGAACCCGACCTCGGGCTCCCACCCCAGATCGCGCTCGATCTTCGTCGTGTCGATCGCGTAGCGCTGGTCGTGGCCCGGGCGGTCTTTCACGTAGGTGATCAGCTTCTCGTGCGGCCGATGGGCGGAGCCCGGGACCAGCTCATCGAGGATGCCGCAGATGATCTTCACCACGTCGATGTTGCGGCGCTCGCTCTTGCCACCCACGTTGTAGACCTCGCCCGGGACGCCCTTCTCGAGCACCCGGCGGATGGCCGTGCAGTGGTCACCCACGTACAGCCAATCCCGCACGTTCAAGCCGTCGCCATACACCGGCAGCGGCTTGCCCGCGAGGGCATTCAGGATCATCAGGGGGATCAGCTTCTCGGGGAACTGCAGCTGCCCGTAGTTGTTCGAGCAGTTCGTCGTCAGGACCGGTAGGCCGTGGGTGTGGTGCCAGGCCCGCACCAGGTGGTCGGACGCGGCCTTCGATGCGGAGTACGGGCTGTTGGGTTGGTACTGGGTGGTCTCGGTGAAGGCCGGATCGTCCGCCCCCAGCGAGCCGTAGACCTCGTCCGTCGAGACGTGCAGGAAGCGGAACGAGGCGTCTTTCGCGAGCGTGTCGCGCCAGTGCCCGAGCACCGCCTGGAGGAGCTGGAAAGTGCCGACCACGTTGGTCTCGATGAACTCGGCCGCCCCGTGGATCGAGCGGTCCACATGACTCTCAGCGGCAAAATTGACCACGGCGCGCGGGCGGTGCTCGGCGAGCAGGCGGCTGACGAGGGCCGCATCACCGATATCGCCCTGCACGAAGACATGGCGGGCATCCCCCTGCAGGGAAGCGAAGTTCCCGAGATTGCCCGCGTAGGTGAGCTTGTCGAGGTTGACGACGGGCTCATCGGAGAGCCGCAGCCAGTCGAGGACGAAGTTGGCGCCGATGAAGCCGGCGCCGCCGGTGACGAGGATGGTCATGAGGGTGGGCGATGGACGAGGGGCAACATCGCGTGGTGAGCAAGCAGCGGGCCGTGATGCGCCATCCACGGACCGCAGTCGAAGCGACGGTTCCTGTAGGAGGGGCCCATGGCCTTGTAGGAGGGGGCCATGCCCCCGAAAGCGGTGAGCGCAAGGAAACGCATCACCCGAAACCATCGCTTTCGCGGCCATGGGCCGCTCCTACAACGGCACGGTCCAATCAGACGTCGGTGGCACGCCACTGGGGGGATATACAAGGGGTCCTCCCCTTGTTGGTACGACCTGCGGCCCTAGCCGCACTCAAGGCGCAGCCCGCCACCTCGACCTACCGCCGCCCCAAGTAATCCACCAACGCCAGCGTGATCCCTTCCCGCAGACTCGTCCTCGGCCGCCACCCCAGTTCGAACATCCGGCTCACGTCCATCAGCTTCCTCGGCGTGCCGTCGGGCTTGCTCGTGTCGAACACGAGCTTGCCCTCGAACCCCACAACGCTCGCCGCCGTCTCGGCCAACTCGCGGATCGTGACGTCTTCGCCGCAACCCACGTTGATGAGCGGCGGCTGGTACTTGGTGAGCACTTCGTCGAACTTCGCTTCGGGCAGGCTCATGAGCGCCACGCACGCGTCGGCCATGTCGTCGCTGTACAGGAATTCACGTTTCGGGGTG
>LNEE01000024.1 GCA_001464895.1 Betaproteobacteria bacterium Ga0077532 | reverse complement strand
ACGCAGATGGCGTGATGAGCGCTACGGCCAACAGAAAAGAGGATGGACTATGATCGGTAGCGTGTCGTCGCAGAGACGACTTTTTCTACAGCGTCGTTAGAACTCAGCATGTCGCCCGCACCCAAAAGTCCCGCCGAGGTCCAAGAAAAGCGAAGGGCCTTGCGCTTACTGAGGTTCATTGGCCATTTTCCGTGGCTCGTGGTCTTTCTTCTCGGTGCTAGCTTTCTGGTGGTTTCGCCGCACTTCAAGCAGGCGGTCATGCCCATATACCAACTATTTTTCTTCTGGGCCTTCGTCGGGTTTTTTCTTAGCTTCTTTGTCAGGCCATTCCCTTGTCCGAGGTGTGGCGAGAAATTTCACTTCAAGCGCTATGGCACAGGTTTTTTCTCACGCTGGGCATATAACGAGTTCACAAGAAAATGCATGCATTGCGGGCTCAGACTCGACGGGGGAAATCTATGAGTTCTAACTCTGCGCTCAACCCGGACGCCCAAAAGCTACGCTTTTGGGTTCCCTCCGCTGCGCTCCGGCGCCGGTTAGCTCCACGTTGAGCCTGTCCAGAAACCTCCACCAAGAGAATGATCAGACTTAGTATCCGAACTGATCGACCGGGAGGACGCGATGCCCCGCTACAAGGCACAAGAGAGGAATGGGTTGCTGGTGCCAGTGATTCTGAGTGAACAGCTGGTGCCAGGGAGCTTTGCCTTTGCGCTGCAGTATCTGGTGGACATCGAGTAGGACCTGTCAGCGCTGGACGCCCGCTATCGGAACGAGATGGCCGGGGCGAGCGCGTATGACCCACGGGTGTTGCTGAAGATCGTGTTGCTTGCGTACAACCAGGGCATCGTGTCCAGCCGTGCGATGGAGCGGGTGTGCGCGGTGAACGTGCAGTTCATGGCCATCAGCGGGGACGCACAGCCTGGTCATTCGGTCCTGGCGGCGTTCGTGAGCGGCATGGGCGAGCAGATCAAGTCGGTGTTTTCGCAGGTGCTGATGGTGTGCGACGCGCAGGGACTGATCGGGCGGCAGATGTTCGCCATCGACGGGGTGAAGCTCCCGAGCAATGCGAGCAAGGAGCGCAGCGGCACACATGCCGAACTGCTGCACCGGGCGCAGCGCCTGGAGCGCGCCGCCGAGAAGATCGTGGCCGAGCACCAAGCGCAGGACAAGCAGGGCGATGCAGGACAGCAGATGCCGGCGCAACGGCAGCGCCGCCGCGACGAACTCAGCGCCGAAGCGAAGCGGATGCGGGAGTTCGTGGCCACTCGTGCGCGACGGCTCAATGCGAAGGGTCAGGAGATCAAGAGCAACGTGAGCGACCCCGACAGCGCCAAGATGGCCACATCCAAGGGCGTTATCCAGGGCTACGCGGCGCAGGCAGCCGTCGACAGTGCGCACCAGATCATCGTGGCGGCCGATGTGATCGGCTCCGGGTCGGAGCAGGCGATGCTTCAGCCGATGGTGGAGCAGTCCAGAGCAGTGGCAGACGAGAACACGTTGTACACCGCCGATGCGGGCTACCACAGCGAGGACAACATCGCCTACCTGCACCGGCAGGCGATCCCGGCGCTGATTGCCGACACCGCCATGCGACAACGAGACGAGCGCTTCCGGGAGACGAGCAAGTACAAGCCGAAAGACGATGTGCTGTACGACAAGCGGGGGAAGATCGAGGAGGTCAGCTTCTTTCGGCGTGAACACTTCATCCACGACGAAGCCACCGACACCTACACGTGCCCCGCCGGCAAGGCGTTGCAGCGAAAGGGCAAGGTGTACGACGTCGGCCGAGGCCGCACGCGCAAGGACTACCGCGCCGAGACCAGCGACTGCACCCAGTGCGCGCTGCGGGCCCAATGCCTGCGCAAGCCCAGCCAACAGCGCCGCAGCCTGCACGTTCAGAGCTCCGCGGCGTTCGATCCGAACCACCCCGGAGACCGCATGCGCGTAGCGATCGACTCGCCGCGCGGGCGGCGTCTGTACAGTCAACGCATGGGCACCGTCGAGCCGGTGTTTGCGAACATTCGGCACAACAAGCGGCTCAACCGCTTCAACCTGCGAGGCCGGGCGAAGGTGAACACGCAATGGCACCTGTACTGCCTGGTGCACAACATCGAGAAGCTGGCCAAGGCCGGCATCGGGGCCGCGGAGAATCGGTAGACGATGACGAAGAGGAACCCGGAAACGACCACAGCGGACTTCGAGCCCGCGCAGGCGGCCATAGGCGGTGTGAAGTCGGTCGACGCGCGTTGTCGATCCGGACTGTGCCGCTTTGCGTCTGACGGAGTAGTCCCGCTCCGTCAGACGAAAAAGTGGGTTAATGGACAGCTTGGTTAGCCGTCACAACGAGGAGCAGCCATGCGGCACCAAGTGCGAAATGCAACACTCATTGCCATCGGAATGGTGCTGTGTGTCTTCGTTTGTCACGTACACGCACAGTCGACCCTCGACGTGCTTGGCCACAAAGTCGCATTGGGAGCTGAACGTAAGGCTATGCTCGCTGAACTCAAGGGATTTCGCCTGCAATGCATTGGCGAGCCTGCCTCCGAAATCACGCACTGCAACTCGCTGCTTGTTCAAGGGCCCAGCCCGCCGTATGACGCATACGCGAACATATATTTCCAACAGGATCGGATCAAGTCTGTCCGGAAATACTGGTCTCGTGGGTATGAAGGCAGTGACCCGGGCCCATTCGCCCGAACGCTTTTTGCCGTCGTTGCCCAGATGTCCAGTGAAACAGGTATTGCACCAACCATCACAACTTCGGCGCGGCGCGACCCTGGGGTACTCCAACAGACCATCTTGATCTCGAGCGGCAAGCGGTCCGTGGAGATCTACTACGCTGAGGGTCTTCGCGGCGTAGACGGTAACATTCTCGCTCCCTTTGTGAACATAACTGAGAAGCTTGAGTAGGCTCAGTGACGGCTACCCGCGCATGAACACGGACGCTCAACAGCGACGCTACGCACCGCCGTTTCGCGCCGGTTATGCGCAACGTTGGGCCGCAACCGCGTGTGGTTCTTCTGCAACCGCAGTCCCTGGTCGCAGCACCGGAGAGCGATGGTGAGTCCGCTGGTGTCCATTGAGTCGTCGGGTCAGGCGCGCGCTGCGCGGGGCGTGGCGCTGGGCATCCCCTGTTGTGGACGCAGCTCGGCGATCACAGAAGATATCTTTCGAGGGAGCAGTCCGGTCTGCCCCCTCCTTCAGACGAAAAAGTGGGTTAATGGACAGCTTGGTTAGACGTCGCAGTTCACCACACGGAGCGCGAGGTGCTTCTCAAAAACATCAAAGTCGCGATCGTCGTGAAGCAAGCGCAAACCGCTGGTCAGGCAACGCGTGGCTATCAATACATAGACGGTTCCGCGCACCGTCACGCCCAAAGTCCGAAGCTTTCGGTAGTTCCGCGCAGCTTCAATGGCAACGTCGAAGCCAGCGACTTCAACTTTCTCCAAATTCCCCAGCAGTCGCTTGGCTTCATTGAAGCCGCGATCGTCCCTAAATCCTTGCAGCACCTCGGTCAGAATCAAATCACCAACAACCAAGCCTTCCACGCCAAGGTTGCGGTCGAGCCACTCCGCCTGCGCTGTCGGCTTGTTGCGAAAGAAGTCGATCCAAACGCTGGAGTCAACAAGAATCACTTGTCACGCCTCATCGCATCCAGATCACCCACCCACTCGAATTTGCCGCGCAGCTTGCGCAGTTCAGTCTGCTGTTTCAGTCGGAGGAGCGTTCGCAAACCCTCTTCCACCGCTTCGCGCTTGGTCTTCAAGCCAGTCGCCTTAAGAGTGGCTTCCATGAGCTTGTCGTCAATCACAATGTTGGTCCGCATGTGTGTATATCCAAGAGTAACGTACACATCGTACCCCCGCGCTCGGAGCTCAGCAACCGAGGCGAGGCCAACCCGCGCCTCGAGCGGACCGCCGAGAAGCGGCGCTTCTCGGTACCCGGTCGGTTGCGCCGCCGGGCGGCCTCTCGAGCTTCACGTAGGCCACGGTCCCAGCCATGATGCTTGATCCCATGGCCGCCAATACCTACATCCAGAGCTATAAGGCCGTCTTGCTGGAGATCGGGAGTACGAGTTCGGGTTCCAAGCATCAGAATGTCTTGGCAGTCCTTGTCGCGGCTCGAGCACGTTTGGTCGAAGATCCGCGGCGCCTCGATGAGGCGGTTGAACGTCTGAGGTCGAAGGCGGAACCTGTCGACGAACGCGTCATCGCTGCCCTCCGAACGCTGTCGGTGCAGGACTGGGTGTTCCTTCGCGACACGACGCGGTACTCGTTGTTCCTGAACGCCTCGGGGTCTGATGCGTATGCGGTCGTAGGTCTTACGGAACCGATACGGAAGTTCAGCCAGGGCAGTGGGGTCTTGATCAAGACCGGGGTTGTCGAGTTCGCTGGCAGGTTCGTATGCGACGGTCTCGTGACGCGGGTCGTTCATCTCGGTGCTGGTATTCGAAAGAGCTTGGCGGATGCGTACCGCGAGGTGAAGGCGGCCGGGAGGTTCCATGCGCGCCCCGGGGCCTAGCAGGGTCAGCCAGGGGACTGCCGGCAAGCGATGCTGTTCAGTGTGTTCCGGTCTGCGGCTTTCGCCGGCCGTTCGTGCACAACGTTGGATGTCGTGGTCACCGCCTTCGGCAAGCCTGCGCGTTCTGGCTTGCTGGCAGCGACCGTCGTGACGAGGGCGTAGCGCTCGGCTTCGAAGGTGGGTGGCAGGGCCCGACCTTGCGGTCGGTCGGACCGGTCGCCCAAGGCGCCCAGCCCCACAGCGCTATTCGCTGGACAGCGTCGCCCGAAGCCGTCGCGTCCGAGGATGTCGCTGATCTCCCGCTTCGCGATACCCTTCGCCGACGCGTCTCTTCCTCGGACCTCACCCTCATGAAACTCGTCGGTTCCCCCAACAGCCCATTCGCCCGCAAGGTATCGATCCTGCTCATCGAGAAGAGCATCCCCTACGAATGGATCGCCGACATGCCGTTCGCGGCGGACACGCGGGTGCCGGAGTTCAATCCGCTCGGGAAGGTGCCGGCCCTCGTGACGGACGCCGGGCGGACGCTCTTCGATTCGCGCGTCATCGTCGAGTACCTCGAGACGCTGCCGCCCCGAGACACGTTCGTTCCTACCGATGACACTGGCCGCATCGAGGTGAAGCGCTGGGAGGCACTGGCCGACGGGTGCACGGATGCGCAGGCCGTGATCGTTTTCGAGCGCCGCCGCACCGACCCCGCGACGATCAGCCAGAGCTGGATCGCGTGGCAGTCCGCGAAGATCGACCGGTCGCTCGCTGAGATGTCCCGTGAACTGGGCAGCGCCCGCTGGTGCTACGGCGACCGCCTCACGCTCGCGGACATCGCCGTGGTGTCGGCAATCGGTCACCTCGATCTGCGGCTCAAGGAATTCCCGTGGCGCGACCGCCATCCGAACCTCGTCGCCCATTTCGACCGGATGCACGAGCGGCCGTCGGTGGCGGGGACGATGCCGCCGGGGCCGTGAGCGCGCCGTCTTCCTCTCTGCTGAGGGAAGTCCTCGCCGTGCGTCAGGACGCCGGCGACGGCAGGCGGCGGTGGTTCACCTCGGACACGGCCGATCTCTTCGTGTGGTACGACGCCGACGGCGCACCGACCGGATTCCAGTTCTGCTATGACAAGCTGACGGCGGAGCATGCGCTGACGTGGCGCATGGAGACCGGATTCACCCACCAGCGTGTGGACTCGGGTGACTGGACAGGCGGAATGAAGGGCGCGTCCGTCCTGTCGGCATCCAGTCGGTGGAGCCCGACGACCGTGGTGACCCGGCTTCGTCGCGTTTCGGGTGCGCTGCCGGACGATGTCCGGCAGTTCGTCGAAGCTGCCGTGGCCGGGGCCATACGCCGGCCGCGATCGAAACGGCGGCCGAAGCGACCGTGAAGCATCGCTCCCTGGTCCGGCTCACCAGCTAGAATCCAGCCTCCCCCGCCCCGCACGCCTCCCCGTTGTCCAAGCCCGACTCCCCCGCCGCCGTCCCCGCCCAGCGCATCACCGCCCTGTTCCGCCGTCTCGACGACTGCATGCTCGCCGACCGCGGACGCATCGGCGGGCGTCTCGCACGTCTGCGCGAGGCGGAGCTGCCGCAGATCGAGACGGCCATCGCGTCGTCGATCGCGCGGGTCGCGGCGCGGCGGGCGCGGGTGCCGGTGGTCACGTATCCCGAGGAACTGCCGGTCAGCGAGCGGCGCGAGGACATCGCCAAGGCCATTGCCAACCATCAGGTCGTGATCGTCTGCGGCGAGACCGGCTCGGGCAAGACGACGCAGCTGCCGAAGCTCTGCCTCGAACTGGGTCGGGGCGTGACCGGCGCGATCGGGCACACGCAGCCGCGACGCATCGCCGCGCGGACCGTCGCCACGCGCATCGCGCAGGAACTCGCTTCTCCCCTCGGCGACATCGTCGGCTACAAGGTGCGCTTCAACGAGGTGACGGGTGGCGAGCCGCTCGTGAAGCTCATGACCGACGGCATCCTGCTCGCCGAGACGGTCACGGACCGTGCCCTGCGCGCCTACGACACGATCATCGTGGACGAGGCCCACGAGCGCAGTCTCAACATCGACTTCCTGTTGGGCTATCTGCACCAGCTCCTGCCGAAGCGCCCGGATCTCAAGGTCATCATCACGTCGGCGACGATCGATGCGCAGCGCTTTGCCGAGCACTTCCACGACGCGCCGGTGGTGGAGGTGTCGGGCAGGCTGTTTCCGGTGGAGGTGCGCTACCGGCCGCTCGTCGAGGACGAGACGGGCGAGTTCCCCGATCTGCCCGAGGCGATCGGCGACGCGCTCGATCATCTCTATGCGTCCGACGGGCCGGGTGACGCGCTCGTCTTCCTGCCCGGCGAGCGCGAGATCCGCGACGTGGCCGAGCATCTTCGGAAGAACCCGCCGGGGCGGCTGCGCATGGGCGGTGCGGGCGTCGAGATCCTGCCGCTCTTCGCGCGGCTGTCCGCGGCGGAGCAGGACCTCGTGTTCAAGCCGGACAAGGGCCATCGCGTGGTGCTCGCCACGAACGTCGCCGAGACGTCGCTCACCGTGCCGCGGATCCGGTACGTGGTCGACCCCGGCGTCGCGCGCCTGAACCGCTACAGCTACCGCAACAAGGTCGAGATGCTGCAGGTGGAACCCGTGTCGCGGGCGTCCGCCAACCAGCGCGCGGGGCGCTGCGGTCGTGTGTCGAGCGGCGTGTGCGTGCGGCTCTATTCGGAAGAGGACTTCGGCCTCCGTCCGGCCTTCACCGACCCGGAGATCCTGCGGTCGTCGCTCGCCTCGGTGATCCTGCGCATGAAGGCGCTGAAGCTGGGCGAGCCCGAGAGCTTTCCGTTCGTCGAGCCGCCGCTGCCGAAGATGATCTCGGACGGCTATCAGCTCCTAACGGAACTCGGTGCCGTCGACGACAACCGCAATCTCACGCCCGTCGGCACGCAGCTCGCGAAGCTGCCCATCGACCCGCGCATCGCCCGGATGATCGTCGAGGGGAGGAAGCACGACTGCCTGCGCGAGATGCTGGTGATCGCGTCGGCGCTGTCGGTGCAGGATCCGCGCGATCGTCCGCTGGAGCGGCAGGAGGCCGCCGACCAGGCGCACGCGAAGTTCGCCGACGAGCGGTCGGACCTCGTCGGGCAGCTGCGGCTGTGGGACTTCTACGACGACCTGCTCAAGCACAAGAAGTCGACGCGCAAGCTGCAGCAGGAATGCCGCGACAACTTCCTCTCGTGGCTGCGGCTGCGTGAATGGCGCGATCTCCACGGGCAGCTCCACGCGCTGGTGTCCGAGATGGGCTGGAAGGAGAACACGAAGCCCGCGGCCTACCCCGAGATCCACAAGGCGCTGCTCGCCGGTCTGCTCGGCAACATCGGCATGAAGGGCGAGGAGGGCGGCGAGTACCTCGGCGCGCGCGGCATCCGCTTCCACATCTTCCCCGGCTCGGCCCTGCGGAAGAAGCAGCCGAAGTGGGTGATGGCGGCGGAACTCACCGAGACGACGCGGCTTTTCGCGCGCGGCGTGGCGGCGATCGACCCGGAGTGGATCGAGCAGCAGGGCGGGCACCTCGCGCACAAGCACTACTTCGATCCGCATTGGGAGAAGACCACCGCGCAGGTCGTGGCCTACGAGCGCGTGACGGTGTACGGCCTCACCGTCGTGCACAAGCGGCGCGTGAGCTACGGCACGATCGACCCGGTGGAGTCGCGGCGGCTCTTCATCCGCGGCGCGCTGGTCGACGGCGACGTGCATCTCGACGCGCCCTTCCTCCGCGCGAACCGGTCGCTCGCCCGCGACGTGCAGGACCTCGAACACAAGTCCCGCCGCCACGACGTGCTGGTGGATCCGGAGACCATGGTCGCGTTCTACGAGGCCGTCGTGCCGGAGGGCATCCACAGCCTCGCGGCCTTCGAGCGCTGGCGCAAGGACGCCGAGCGTGCGAATCCGAAGCTGCTCTTCATGACGCGCGAGCACCTCATGCGGCACGCGGCGGAGGAGATCACGGTCGAGCGCTTCCCCGACACGGTCGAGATGAACGGCGTGAAGTACAAGCTCGCCTATCGGTTCGAACCCGGGCACGCGCTGGACGGCGTGACGATGATCGTGCCGCTGCATCTGCTTAACCAGGTGGACGAGCGGCGCTGCGAATGGCTGGTGCCGGGCCTGCTGCGCGACAAGGTGACGCATCTGCTGAAGGGCCTGCCCAAGGGCATCCGCCGCAACTTCGTTCCCGTGCCGCAGGTGGTGACGGCACTGCTCGGCGCGATCGAACCGGACGCCGTGCCGCTCACCGACATCCTCTCGGAATCGCTTCTGAGGCAGACGGGTGTGGAGGTACCGAAGGACGCGTGGGATCTCGACGACCTGCCCGGCCATCTGCGCATGAACTTCCGGATCGTCGACGAGAAGAACGCCGAGGTGGCGTCGGGCCGCGATCTCCCGGCGTTGCGCTTGCAGCTCGGCGTGAAGGCGCGCCGCCAGTTCACCGAGAACGCCCGCGGGTCGTTCGAGCGTCGCGACGTCACCCGGTGGGATTTCGGAGAACTGCCCGAGCAGGTGGAGTTCACCCGCGCCGGGCAGAAGCTCACCGGCTACCCCGCCATCGTCGACGAAGGGAAGTCGGTGTCGCTGGTGCTGCTCGACACCGAGCACGAGGCCGAGGCGGCGACGCGGCGCGGATTGCGGCGCCTCTTCCAGCTTTCGGCCGTCGACCAGGTGAAGTACCTCGGACGGCATCTGCCGGGAATCCAGGAGATGGCGCTGCGCTACTCGCTGCTGTCCGAACTGGAAGGGAAGGGCCAGGACAAGGCGTCCGCGATGGAGCGCCTCGGCGACGAGATCGTGCAGGCCGTGTGCGACCGCGCCTTCTTCGTCGACGCCGAACCCGTGCGGAGCCAGGCCGTCTTCGACGCGCGGGTGGTCAAGGCGCGGACGCGCCTCGTCGACGTCGCGAACGAAGTCTGCCGGCTGGTGGGCGAGATCCTCGTGGAGGTCCACCAGTTGCGCCCGCGGCTGGCACAGCCCGGCGCCCAGGCCTGGCAGCGGTTCATGACCGACCTCAAGGCCCAGCAGAAGGCGCTGCTCGTGCCCGGCTTCATCGTGACCACGCCCTACGTGCGGCTTCGGGAGTTCCCGCGCTACCTGCGCGCCATGGGGATGCGGATCGACAAGTTCCCCTCCAACCCGGCGCGCGACGCCCAGTGGCAGGACGCCATCGCCCAGTGGACGCGCCAGTGGCAGCAACGGCTCGACACCGACCGTGCCCGGGGCATCCGCAACCCGCGCCTGGAGGAGTTCCGTTGGATGCTCGAGGAACTGCGGGTCTCGCTCTGGGCCCAGCAGCTGAAGACGCCGTACCCCATCTCGTTCAAGCGGCTGGAGAAGGCCTGGGCGGAACTTTGATGCGCTGCACGACGATCGCCCATGCATGACGGTCGGACATGCAACAGGATTGAAAAAGAAGCAGGCCTGCGTTAAGTTCGCGGCATCCATCCGAACGGCTGGTCCCGTGGGCATCCCGCCCCGGCGAACCACCACGCAGGAGACCTGCTCCGATGTTCCTCGCCGAAACCGATTCCACGTCCGCCCGTCACCGCTTCGCGATCCTGTCCGGATTGGTGTCCGCGGCGTTGCTCTCCCTGACCTTCGCGGCTCCGGTCGTTGCCCAGCATCTCGACGTGCGGGTCGACACCAGCAACGGCCCGGTGGCTGGCAGCACCATCACCACGGACGTCTACGGAGACGTCGACTGGTTCCTGGCGAACGTCGGGTCACTGCCGTATGCCCACGCCACCGGGCGGCTGATCGTCCCGGGCAACTTCGGCGATGCTGCCGGCGGCCCGTTCTCGACGGACAACCCGGGGTTCCAGAGCTTCCGGGGCGATTTCGGCGCTGGCGAGGAGATGTGGTTCCGGGTGGCGGGGACGCTCCAGTATCTGGCGCCCGGCGCCAGCGATTGGGTGGCAGCTGCGCCCGGCGGCGGCATCCGTCTCTACGGCTCGATCCCCGACGACATCGTGTTCGCATACGTGTACGACGGATTGCGGGGAGACGAGTACTTCTTCTACGAGGGTGGCACCTTCTTCACGGGCGCAGGCATCCAGGGGCCCACGATGGCACCCATCGGCGCCGCCTCGGCACTCGGGGCGATGCACTATCACCTCGACTGGTATCTGGAAGGTACCGCCCGTAGCAACACGGGCACCTACCTGATCGAGATGCAGTTGTTCTCCAGCGCGAAGGCCGGCGGGGCGGACAAGTACCTGCCGTCCGAGACGTTCCACATCCTCTTCAACCATGGCGTCACGACAGAGCAGTACGCCGATGCGCTGAAGACGCTCACCGTGGCACCTGTCGCGGCCCCGGTTCCGGAACCGGCCTCGGTTGCAATGGGCGCGCTCGGTGGACTTCTGCTGGCCGGGCAGGTAGCGCGGCGTCGCCGGAAGGTCTGAGTCCCGGTCTCGGAACGGGTCAGAAATCGGCGCGGACGCCCATCTCCAGGCGTCGGCCTGCCTCTGGCGAAAAGCTTCTCAGGAACGAGGCTGAGTTTCGGATCTCCTCGTTCAACAGATTGCGAGCGTGCACGAAGACCGTGTACGAGAACGCGCCGCTCCGCTCGAAGCGTTTGTCCAGAGAGAAGTTGACGAGGTCGTAGCCCTCGGTCGACGTTTCGTTGACACCGGGGTTCGCCTGGGCGGCGGCGCGGGTCCACCGCAGCCGCACCGTCCAGTCGTCGTCGCGGAACCACGTGACCTCCACACCGGTGCGTCGCGGCGGGATTCGCGGCACATCCCCCTGACCCGCCGATACGAAGCGGGCCCGCACGGCGTCGGTGAAGAACGTCGTCTCGAAGGCACCCCAGCGGGTGTCCGGGAAGCGCATCAGGAACTCCCCCTCGTAGCCGTTGAACACGGCGTCCTGCTGGTCGTACTGCAGGACCGGCAGGCAGCGTTCCAGTCGGACGCAGGTGCGCAGGATCCTCAGGCGGTCGAGGTCGTAGAAGGTGCCGACGTTGCGGAGGTAGATGAACCCGTCGGCTTCGTACCGGAAGGCGTTCAGCTTGAGGGCGCCGCGCGACCACTCGTGGGTGATGCCGAGATCCGTGCGGCGCATCGATTCCACGTCCAGGCGGCGGTTGCCGATGTTGTAGCTGCGCGTCGCGAGGTGCGGGCCCAGCGAGTACAGCTCCTGGATGTCGGGTGCCCGCTCGGGGCGGGACCACATGCCCGTCAGGCGCGTGTCGGGCCCGAGCCGGAGCGTTGCCGAAGCCGCTGCGCTGCGGGCGCGATAGGTCATCTCCGGGAACACCGCCACCGTGGTGCCTCGCTGGATGGTTTCCGGATCCATGAACTGCCGCTCGTCACGCCAGGCGGCCTCGAACGTCATCGGCCCGAGATCCAGCTTCTCCGAGAGATGGAAGGCGTGGGTTCTCGCTGCAGTCCGCGGTACGAAGACCTCGATTCCCAGTGCCGAGAAGTTCCGGTCGACGAGATGTCCGCCCAGCGTCCCGGACAGGCGCGTGCCGATGCGGTGGTCGGCCTCCAGCCGGTACTCGTTCACGCGGTTGAGAAACGAGGTGGCGATGCGTGGGCCGTCGACCTCGTCGTGGCGGTAGTCCACCGATCCGCCCCGGGCCCGGACGGCGTCCAGCCAGGGGCGCCCGGGCTTCCATTCCAGCTTGTAGTCGTGGCGGGTCTGATGCATGTCGATCCGCACGTTGCCGCCCTCGATGATGGTCGGGTCGAGCAGCGGCGTGTTGTTGTGGGCGTGCCCGCCGGGGGGAATCCCGTAGTTGTTCTCGATCGACCCGGTGGAGATGCCGAGCAGCAGGCGGTCGCCCACGTAGGTGAGGCCGGCGCCGCCGCCATGGGTGCGCAGGTCGGTGTTGGGAACCGAGTGCGTCGAGTTGGCGATGCCCGTCAGCCCGAACTGCTTCGCCACTGCCGCCTCGTCGACGGCCTTCCCCGGGATGCCGAGGTTGCCGCGCTCCCGGAAGAATCCGTCCACCTCCAACACCATGGGCCCGGTCCCGCCCTTCAGCTTCACGGCCCCGGACTTCTCGCGCCCGTTGGTGCCGTACCGACCCTCGGCGCTGCCGGCGAACGGACCGTCCAGGCGTCGGCGGGCGATGCGACCGTCGCTGACCTCCACCGCGCCGCCGATGGCGCCGCTGCCATAGCGGATGGTCTCGGGCCCCCGCAGCACCCGGATCTCCTCGGCGAGCATCGGCTCGACGGTGATCGCGTGGTCGGGGCTCATGGAGGACGCATCGTGGGTGCCGATGCCGTCGACGGCGATCCTGACCCGCGGCCCCGACATGCCGCGGATGACCGGCACGCCCACGCCGGGTCCGAAGGACGAGTTGTGCGTCCCCGCCATCTCCGAGACGGTCTCGCCGAGGGTGTTCGAGAGGCTGCGGCGCAGCGTGTCGCCGGTCAGCGTGGCGGCCGGCTGCGCGCCGCGGACGGCTTCGGTCTCCGCGCGCCCGCGCACCTGCACCTCGGGCGCCTGCACGGCGGCGGGGTCCTGCGCGGCGGCGACGCCGGCGAGGAGGAACGGAAGTAGAAGCGGAAGGGCACGCAGGGCTTGCACGGTGTCGGTCTCGAAGCTGATCTCTGTATGCGGGCGGCTGCGTGGGACCACCCGTACGCCCGTCCGGCCGGTGCTGCGCCGCGGGCATTTCGTTGACACCCCGAGTGTAGCAACCTAACATGCAACTGAGTAGCAGACGACAGGGCGGGGCAGAAGAGAGCGGGACGCACAAGTCATCCGGCAGCACGTAGCCCCGGGAGATTGCCAGTGCGCTCGGCGTGTCCATCCCCTCGCGGATAGCTGCACGAGAGAGACCAAATCATTCGTTTCAGGAGCCTGATCATGTGGAATCAATGGAAGGGACTTGCCCGCCTGGCGCCCGCCGTCGCCGGGGCCTTGCTGCTGTGCCAGACCGGTGCACTGCGTGCCCAGGAGCATCTGCACGAAGGTGACATCGAGCTCGAACTCGAGGCTGGAAAGCTGCACGTCCACGGTGCTGCCGAGACGGCCTTCGGTACCGGGTACGCCATCTTCGAAGGCAGCTTCACGACGTTGCTGGCCGGCCCCCGCTGGCGCACGACCAACCCGGGCTTCGATTCGGCCCCCGGGACCTTCCAGCCGACCGACATGGGGTACTTCAGCGTTTGGGGCACGCTCGCCTTCTGGGACGGTGATTCCTGGGAGAGCAGCGTGCCGAACGGCGAGGTCATCGTGATCCGCGATTCCCTCGACGAGACGGTGACCATCTCCACCAGCGGGATCACCCCGTCGGAATTCTTCACCGGCTTCATCTCCGATGGCGGCCCGACCGGCAGCATCCACCAGCACCTCTCCTTCACCCTCCAGACGACGCCGCTCGGCAGCCAGCCGACCATCGGCGCCTACCGCATCGGCCTGCAGATCACGTCGCCGCAGTACGAGAGCTCGGATCCGTTCTATCTCGTGCTGAACCGCGGCATGGGCTCCGAGGCCTTCGAGGAATCCGTGCATGCCCTGGCCGTGCCGGAGCCGAGCACGTACGCCATGATGGGTCTGGGCCTTGGCTTGATCGGGTTCCTGGCGCGCCGCCGCATGGCCTGATCGCCGGCACTCGGAAGCTCGACCCGGAACGGGGGCGGCGCCATGCGCCGCCCCCGCTTTTTTTGCTGCGCTGCGGGCCGAACTGCGCCTATCGTCCCGCCCGGGTTTGCGCCTACACTGGGGCCACCAAACCATACCGGGGGGAAACGTCATGTCCACCGTGGCGCAGGTTCTGGAGAAGAAGCAGGCCGGACTGCTCTCCGTCACGCCGGAGACGACCGTCTACGACGCGCTGAAGCTCATGGCCGACCGCGAGGTCGGCGCGGTCGTCGTGCTGGAGGGCACGCATCTGGCCGGCATCCTGTCGGAGCGCGACTACGCGCGGAAAGTCATCCTGCTCGGCAAGTCGTCCCGCGACACGCCGGTGAGCGAGATCATGACGTCGAAGGTGGTCTGCGTGTTTCCGACCAACACCATCGACGAGTGCATGGCCCTCATGACCGACAAGCGCGTGCGGCATCTGCCCGTGCTGGTCGAGAACGCGGTGGTGGGAGTGATCTCCATCGGCGACGTCGTGAAGGAGACCATTGCCGAGCAACGGTTCATGATCGAGCAGCTCGAGCAGTACATCATGAGCTGAGCGAGATCCGCCGCTCCGCGGACCGAATACGCACACAGGCCCTGCCGGGAACAACTTGCGCGCGGATTCGGGGTCCGAGGGCGGTCATCCATACACCGAGGAGGCAGGACCATGAAGCATTGGGGAAGGTTTGCACGAACCGTCGCGACGGTGGTTGCGGTGGGCGTGATCGCCGGTTGCGCGACGATGAACGTCGGGCGCGACTTCAACTACGGCGACTTCGTCTCGCGCGCGAAGCAGGGCGAGACCACCCGCGATCAGGTGCGCGAATGGCTCGGCGCGCCGGCCGGGACCGGCATGGTGCTCGAGGCCGACGGTCAGAAGAACGACCAGTGGACCTACTACTACGGCACCGGCAAGCTGCCGAGCGGTTCCGAGACGCGCTTCAAGCTCCTGCAGATCAAGTTCGACCCGAAGGGCTCGCTGCTCTCGTACACATGGTCGGGTGACATCGGCGACACCAGCAAGGACAAAGCGCAGTAAGGCCGAAGTCCTGCGTTGGGGCGGGTCGATCGTGGCCCGCCCGACGCGCGTGCGTTGTTCGTCGCTCTGTCGAGCCAGACGGCGGGCCGCGAGACGAACGTCAGGAGATCGGCGAGTCCACCGCCAGGTCGGACCCCAGAAGGAACCGGCTGCGGAACTCCACCGGTGGAAGCGCCGGGGACCGCAGCCAGCCCTGGAAGGCGTTGCATTCGAGAGTTCGGAGTGCGTCGAGTTGCGCGGTCTGCTCGACGCCTTCCGCGATGGTGTAGAGGCCGAGCGACCTCGCCATCGCGAGGATGGCCTGGACGATCGCGCGAGCATCGGTGTCCGCCACCACGTCGGCGATGAAGCTCCGGTCGAGCTTGAGGACATGGACGGGCAGCCGTCGCAGTGAAGCCAGCGACGAGTATCCGGTCCCGAAGTCGTCGATTGCCACGCGCACACCGAGGTCCCCCAGCGGGTCGAGCGAATGCAGCGCGCGCTGCAGATCCTCCATCAGCACCGACTCCGTGATCTCGATCTCCAGGCGTTCCGGGGCCAGCCCGAAAGCGGTGAGGGCATCCTGCACCGAGTCGAAGATGCCGGCCCGGAACTGCGCACTCGACACGTTCACGGCGACCCGCGGCAGCTGCGCGCCTTCCTTGCCCCAGGTGGCCAGTTGCAGGCATGCCTCGCGGATCACCCATTGCCCGATCTGGACGATGAGTCCGGTCTCTTCGGCCACGGGGATGAACCGCCCCGGCGGAATCGCACCGTGCACGGGGTGATCCCAGCGCAGGAGTGCCTCGGCGCCGATCAATGCGCCGGAGGCCACGTCGAACTGCGGTTGGTAGTGCAGCCGGAACTCGTGCCGCTCCAGCGCGAGGCGCAGATCGCGTTCGAGGTTGAGGCGCTCGACCGCGCGCGCATTCATGCCCGGGAGGTAGAAGCGATATCCGTTGCCGCCGTGCTCCTTCGCGGTGTGCATGGCGACATCGGCATGGCGCATCAACTCCTCGGGATCGCGGCCGTCGTCGGGGAACACGCTGATGCCGATGCTGCACGACACGTTGAACACGTGTCCGGCCGTCCACACGGGTTCGGCGATCTCGTGCAGCAGTCGCTCGGCGACATGCGCAGCCTCCTCTGCCATCTGCAGTCCGGTGCACGCCACGGCGAACTCGTCGTCACCGATGCGGGCCACGATGTCGTTGCCATCCAGCGCTGCGTGCAGGCGGCCACCGAGGCCCACGATCAGGTTGTCCCCCGCGTCATGGCCCAGCGATTCGTTCACCAGCTTGAACCGGTCGACGTCGATGAAGAGGAAGGCGAGCTTGTCGCCGCGCCGGCCGCTGTCGGCCAGTTCCTTCAGGAGCAGTTCCTTGAGAGCGCGGCGATTCGGCAGCCCGGTCAGCTCGTCGCGCGTGGACACGCTCTCGGCGCGCGCCTCGGCCCTCCGCACTTCGCTCACGTTCACCAGCAGCATGCGCAGTCGCCGGCCGCCGGCACCGGCCACCACGCGCTGCAGGCGGCCGCGCAGCCAGACGGGTTCCCCTTGCGCGCTCAGCATGCGCAGCTCGATCGCCCGTTCCTCGCCATCCTCGGCGCACGCGAGCACGCTGCCCATCACGCGATTCCGATCGTCCTCGTGCAGCGTCTGGCTCCAGAAACCCGGTTGGTCGCGCCACCAGGCGAGGCGGTAGCCGAGCAGCCGTTCCGCACCCCGGGAGATGTAGGTCACGTCGAGCGACGGCGAGGCGATCTCCAGAGCGAGACCATCGATCGCATCGATCAGGGCTTCGTGGAATCCGGCGGTCTGGCGGAAGGCCGACTCGGCCTGGCTGCGGGCGCGCAGCTCACGTTCCAGTTGGGTGAACTGACGTCGCAGTTCGAGTCGGGCAACGACCTGGCGCGCGAGGATCTCCAGTGTCTCGACCATGAGCGGGGGCAGTTTGCGAGGCGTGTGGTCGATGACACAGAGTGTCCCGAGGGCCTGCCCATCGGCGTCCCGCAGCGGCGCACCTGCGTAGAAGCGGATGCGCGGCTCCGAGACCACGAGCGGGTTCTGGCGGAACCGCGGATCCGCGGCCGCATCCTCGACCACCATGACGCCGGTGGTCTCGATCGCATGGGTGCAGAACGAGACGTCCCGCGAGGTCCCCTCGCTGTCGAGGCCGATGCGTGCCTTGAACCATTGGCGGTCGTGGTCGACGAGGCTGATCAGGGCGACCGGTGTGCCGCAGAGCAGGGCGGCCAGGCGCACGATCTCGTCGAACTCGAATTCCGGAGGGGTGTCGAGCACCCGGTAGCTCTCGAGCGACCGGAGGCGCCGCGACTCTGCGTCGTCGGGCGCGGATTGCGTCCGGATCACGACCTGGTGAGCCAGGTTCCCGAGGAGTCGCCGCAGTGCGCCGGGGTCTTCGTTGCGGGCGATCACGTTGTCGGCGCCGGCGCTCACGCACAGCGACCGGAAGCGGGCGGGGACGTCGTCGGCGACCACGATGATCATGGCGGTCGGGCAGAGTTCTTCGATCTCGGCCACGAGACCCGGGCCGGAACCGTCGGCGGGATGCAGTCCGAGGACGAAGACGTCCGGGCGCAGCGTGATCGCGTCGGCCGAGGCCATGGGTGCGATCTCCGAACTGCCCACCAGTTCAGCATTGGGTACGCCCGCGACGAGCGCCGCAAGCTCGGCTCGTCGTTCCACCAGGCGATCGAACAGGTAAACCTTCATCCTGACTCCGTCGCGTACGGCAGACCCCGTATGGCATCCAGCGTGATCCACCAAAGCGCGCGCTGCCATCGGCCGAGAGCGCGACTTCGTGTAGGCGGTGTGGTGACTTGCTTGTAGGCGTATTCCTACATTTGCACGCGTAGCGTCGACGCGGCCGTGCGGCCTGCCGGGGCCGGGCGTCGGCAGGGCATCAGCCGACGAGCCCGTTCCGCTGGCAGTACCGGGCGACTTCCGCGTTCGAGCCCATCCCGAGTTTCTCGAGCACGCGCGTCCGGTACGTGCTGATGGTCTTCACCGAGAGGGACAGTTCGTTCGCGATGTGGCTGAGGCCATGGCCCTCCGCCAGCATGCACATGACGCGGAATTCCCGGGCGGAGAGCCTGCCGTGGGGCGGACCGTCGAGGTCGCCGGCGACTTGCCCCGCGAGGATCTCGGCGAGGGCGGGGCTGAGGTATCGCCCGCCGGACATGATCCGCGAGATGGCGGCCAGGAGCAGATCCGACGCGTGGTCCTTCGTCATGTAGCCTGATGCGCCTGCGCGGAGCGCCTGCACGGCGAACTGCTCCTCCGCGTGCATGCTCAGCACGAGGACCCGCTGGCCAGGGCGGGTCCGGTGAAGGCGCTCCATCGTCTCGAGCCCCGAGAGCCCGGGCATGGAGATGTCGAGCAGCACCAGGTCGAAGCCCTCGGCACGCACGCAGTCCACGGCCCGCTCGCCGCTCTCGGCCTCGGTCACGGCCGCGTCGACGTAGGCCTCGTCGAGGATCTGGCGCACGCCCCGGCGCATGAGTGGATGGTCGTCGACCACGAGGAACTTCATGGCGCCTCCAGCGCGTCGGCCGGGGAAGGCGCGGCCGCGATCGGTACGCGAACCCGGATGATGGCCCCGTGGCCCGGCGTCGACTCGATGCGGGCCTGCCCGCCGGCGAGCATCGCCCGCTCGGTGATCCCGACCAGCCCCATGCCGGACCCCGACCGGCTGCCGGGGTCGAACCCCACGCCGTCGTCCCGGATCTCGAGTACGGCATCCTCGCCCACGGCGCGCAGGGAGAGCCAGATGTGCGTTGCCCGGGCGTGGCGCGCCACGTTCGTGCAGGCCTCGAGGGCGATGCGATAGAGGGCGGTCGCGGTGGTGCGGGGAAGCGGAAGCTCGGCCACGTCGCAGTCGAAGACGATCTCGGTGCGGCGGGCGAAGTCGAGGGCGTGGGCGCGAAGGGCCGGGGCGAGCCCGAGGCTGTCGAGGATCGCCGGACGCAGCTCGCCCGCCAGGCGCCTCGCCACGACGATGGTCTCGTCGATGAACGTCGCCATGCCGTCGAGGCGGTCGGTGATGGGGGCCCCGGTGACGGCGTCGACATCCCGGGAAAGCCGGCGCCGCACCCAGGCGATGTCCATCTTGAGGCTCGTGAGCGCCTGCCCGAGGGCGTCGTGGATCTCCCGTGCGATACGGGTCCGCTCGGCCTCGATCGCCAGGGTGAGCGTCTCGGCGTACCGGGCGAGCCGCGTCCGCGATTCCGCCGCCTCGCGCTCGGCCTCCCGGCGCGCGGTGACGTCTTCCAGGATCGCCGAGAAGAAGGGTTCGCGGCCCGCGAGCGGCCGGACGAGCGAGACCGTGATCGTGACCCAGACCACCTTGCCGTCGGGTCGCAGGTACCGCTTCTCCCGCGAGTAGCTGACCGGGGTGCCGCGTTGCATGATCTGAAGATGCGCCTGCTCGGCGCCCCGGTCGTCGGGGTGCGTGTATTCGCCGAACCGGCGGCTGAGGATCTCCTCCTCGCTGCGGCCGAGGATCTCGCAGTACCGCGGGTTCACGCGCGTCAGCCGCCCGCCCGTCGTGCCCTCTGCGACGCCCAGCGCGGTCTGGTCGAACGTCGCCTGCATCCGCGCCTGTTCCTCGGCAAGGGCGTTGCGCAGACGCACGCTGTTCGTCACGTCCCGCAGCAGACCTTCGATCTCCAGGGCCGAGCCGTCGACATCCCGTCGGACCACGCCGCGGTCGTGGAACCAGCGGTACGACCCGTCGGCGGTCCGCAGCCGATACTCGCTGTCGATCCGCGTGTCGTCGGAGGTCCGCAGGTTCGAGAGGGTTGCCTCGGCCACGGCGACGTCGTCGGGGTGCAGCAGCGACCGCCAGCCGTCGAGGTGCCCACGAAGCGGTTCTGGCAGTGTGTCGAACAGGTCCTCGATGGCTCCGGTCCAGCGGACTTCGTCCGTCGCGATCACGTGGCGGTACGCGATGTCGTGCATGGCCCGGACAAAGGCTTCGCTGCGCACCTCCCGCGCCTGCGCTTCCGCCTCCAGCGTTGCCAGGCGCGTGCGAAGGGCCGACTCCCGTGCCCGCCCGGCGCGCCCGGTCCACCAGGCGATGGCGATCATCGCGCCGCCCGCCAGGGCCGTGACCAGCGTGGTCCGGAGGTCTTCTGCGACGAGACCCGACACCACCGCCAGTGCGGCAGCCGACGCGAGTGCAGTGACGACGATCGGGCGCGACCGCGCCGACGGCCCCGGGTCGGCGGGCGGGCTTTCCAGCAGCGACGATTCGGGCAATTGGGGACCTCCGGCGGGCCGCAGCCCGAAGGGCGGTGCCGGACGCCGGCACGCTGCGCAGTCATGTGCATGTCCTGCGCTGGCGGCATTATCGGAGAAGCGAACGCGGCGGGGAATCGCTGTCGCAGCCACGCGTAGCGAGCCGGGTGCTGAAAATCAGTCCCGCCGTCGCTGGCATTGCGCTGAACCGGTCGAAGTGCGAGATTAGTACCGGCGCCGCACCGTCACGGGCACCGATGTTGCCTTTGCCGAGTGAAATTCCCGCCACGGTGGCGCCATCGTCAGGAATCCCGACGCCGCCACCTTTCGAGCAGAGCCCTCAGGGAGCGAGACCATGACCACTTCGAGCACCGGCAGTGCCGAGGGCCGGCCCCATCTCCAGGTTGCCGATCCGGTACGCCTGCGGGCCGCCGCCGAGGACGACGCCTGGACCCGGTTCTCCGGAGCCGCTTCCGTCGAGGCCTTCTGTCACGGCTGGCTCGCCGTCACCTGCATCCGCGCAGAGGCGGCCGACGGCATCCTGGTGCTCGCCAGTCCCGAGGGCAAGGGTTTCGTCCCCGCTGCGGCCTGGCCCGATGGCCGGCGGGATCGCGCCAAGCTCGCCGAGACCATCGAGCAGTGCCTCGCCCAGCGGACGCTCGTGGTCGCGCCGTTCGGCGAAGGCCGTCAGCACATAGCCCAGCCGGTGGAGTTCGAAGGGCAGCTCCTCGGCGCCATCGCCGTCGATGTCGTCGCGCGCCAGGACCGTGAACTGCAGACGCTCTCCCGCGAACTCGCCTGGGGCGCCGGCTGGCTGGAGGCGCTGCTTCGCCGCACGCTCGGCAGCCGGGAGGCGGAGGCTGCCGTCCGGCTCCGCAAAGTCTTCGATCTCTTCAGCGCGGCGCTCGAACACCACGGGTTCGTCCCGGCAGCGACCGCCACGATCACCGAACTGGCGACGATGCTCGATTGCGACCGGGTCTCGCTGGCGATCATCGAGGGCCGCCGCCCCCGGGTGAAGGCCCTCTCCCACACGGTCAATTTCGAGAAGAAATCCGAACTGACCAGGGCGGTCGAGGAAGCCATGGAGGAGGCCGTGGACCAGAAGGCCACGGTCGTCTGGCCCGCGGTCGCGGAAGGCGATGGTTTCGTGCGGCGCGCCCACGAGCGGCTCGTGCAGACCCAGGGCGCGAAGGGGGTCCTCACCGTGCCGCTGGTGCGCCTCGGCGAAACCGTCGGGGCCCTCTGTCTGGAGCGCAATCGCCCCTTCGAGACGGCCGACACCGAACTGGTCGAGGGGCTCGCCGCCTTGCTCGGGCCGATCACCGAGATCCAGCGGGATGCCGAGCGCGGTCCGATCGCCCGCGCCTGGCAGTCGATGAAGGGGCTCTGGTTCCGGTTCTTCGGGCCCGGTCACGCGGCCTGGAAGTTGGCGGGGGCGATCATCGTATTGGTCGTGCTCTTCTTCTCGTTCGCGACCGGCGACTACCGGATCGCCGCCAACACGCGGATCGAGGGCGCGGTGCAGCGGTCCATCGCCGCGCCGTTCGAGGGTTACATTCGCGAGGCCGCGGTTCGTCCGGGCGACATCGTGAAGAACGGTGACCTGATCGCCCGTCTCGACGATCGCGATCTCCAGCTGGAACGCCTGAAGGCCGCGAGTCGCCGGGAGCAGCTCGTGAAGCAGCATCGCGAGGCGCTCGCCAACCACGACCGCACCCAGATCCGCGTGATCGGCTCCCAGATCGACCAGGCCGAGGCCGAACTCGCCATCGCCAGCGAGAAGCTCTCCCGCACCGAACTCCGCGCGCCGTTCGACGGCGTGATCGTGAGCGGCGATCTCTCCCAGCAGCTCGGCGCCCCGGTCCAGCGCGGTCAGGTCCTCTTCGAGGTCGCACCGCTCGAGGACTATCGCGTCGTGCTGAAGGCCGACGAACGCGACATCCGGGATCTGCTCGTGGGTCAGGCCGGCGAACTGGTGCTCACCTCCATGCCGTCCACCAGGCTGCCGGTGAAGGTGGCGCGCATCACGCCCGTTTCCACACCGGAGGATGGCCGCAACTACTTCCGAGTCGAGGCGAAGCTCCAGCAGGGCGCGGAGCGGATGCGCCCGGGGATGGAAGGCGTCGCCAAGGTGACGGTCGGTGACCGCAAGCTGATCTGGATCTGGACGCGCTACCTGATGGACTGGGCGCGTCTCGAACTCTGGTGGCTGCTGCCTTGAGTTCCGCTGCGAAGTCGGCAATGGCCTTGGTTCGCCCGTGAGCGGTGATCTCCACAGCCCGTCGTGGTACCGGGTGGCGGCGCTGCGGCCCCGGCTGAAGAGCCATGCCGAGGTGCACCGGCACCACTACCGCGGACAGCTCTGGTACGTCCTCCAGGACCGCGCCTCCCGGCGCATGTACCGCTTCAATCCGTCCGCCTGGCAGGTGATCGGCCTGATGGACGGTTCGCGCACGGTGCAGGAGGCCTGGGACCTCGCGTGCCATCGGCTCGGCGACGACGCGCCGACGCAGGACGAAACCATCCGGCTGCTCGGCCAGTTGCACGGCGCCGACCTGCTGCAGAGCGAGGTCGCGCCGGACGCCGACGAACTGCTCCGACGCTACGCCAAGCAGGAGAAGGGTAAGTTCTGGCGCAACCTGCGCAACCCCATGTCGGTGAAGCTCCCGCTCATCGATCCCGACCCCGTGCTCCGCCGGAACGTCCCCGCGTACGCATGGATCTTCCGGCCCGCCGGCTTCCTCGCCTGGCTGGCCCTCGTGGTTGCCGGCCTCGTGGTGGTGGGGTCGCACTGGCTCGAGCTGACCGAGAACATGGCCGACCGCATCCTCGCGCCGGGCAACCTCGTCGGGATGCTGCTCATCTTCCCGCTCGTGAAGATCGTCCACGAGTTCGGCCACGCCTGTGCCGTTCGGGCCCACGGGGGCGAGGTCCACGAGATGGGCGTGATGTTCCTCGTGTTCCTGCCGGTGCCGTACGTCGATGCGTCGGCCTCGTCGGCGTTTCCGAGCAAGTGGTTGCGGTTCGTGGTCGGCGGCGCCGGCATGATGGCGGAGCTGGCGCTGGCAGCGCTCGCGGCGTTTCTCTGGGTGAGCGTCGAGCCCGGCCTCGTCCGCGCGGCCTGCTTCAACGTGATGCTGATCGCGGGCGTGTCGACGGTGCTGTTCAACGGCAATCCGCTCCTCCGCTACGACGGTTACTACATGCTGGCCGACCTCATCGAGATCCCCAATCTCGGCGCGCGCGCGAATCGCTATCTCGGCTATCTCGTCCAGCGCTACGCCTTCGGCGCCCGCGAGATGACGGCACCGGAGGCGCTGCCCGGCGAGAAGCGGTGGTTCGTCTTTTACTCGATCGCGTCGTACCTCTACCGCCAGTTCGTCACGTTCGCCATCATCCTGTTCGTTGCGACGCAGTACTTCGTGTTCGGCGTGCTGCTCGCCGTCTGGGCCGGCATCTCGTCGATCGTGGTGCCCATCGGCAAGGGCCTCGCGCAGGTCATCAACGGCCGCAATCTGCGTCGGCATCGCCAGCGGGCGTGGTGGGTGACGGGCGGGGCCGTCGCCGCCCTGCTGGCCGGACTCTTCCTGATCCCCTTCCCCATGTGGACGCGCACCGAAGGCGTGCTCTGGGTGCCCGAACAGTCCGTGGTGCGCGCGCAGACCGACGGCTTCGTCTCCAGTCTCGATGCCGAGCCCGGTGCCGCCGTGGCGTCCGGCGTCACGTTGCTGCGTCTGGAGGATCCGCTGCTCGTGCCGCAGGAGCGCCTGCTCGCCGCCCGTCTCGATGAACTCGATGCGAGGTTGCGCGCGATGCAGGTCGAGGATCGCGTGCAGACGCAGATCGTCCGCGAGGAGATCGAATACACCCGCAAGGAACTCGTGCGCGTGCAGGAGCGCATCGCCGGCCTCACGGTGAAGAGTCCCGCCGCCGGGCGCTTCGTCATCGCGAATCCGGACGACATGCCCCAGCGGTTCGTGCACAAGGGTGAGCATCTCGGCTACATCACCCCGCGCGAGGACCGGCTCGTGCGCGTTGTCGTCGATCAGGATTCCGTCGATCTCGTCCGGCAGCGCACCGAGGGCATCGAAGTGCGTCTGGCGGAACGGGTGAAGGACCGCCTCCCGGCGAAGATCCTGCGCGAGGTCCCCGCGGCGTCCGGCGAATTGCCGAGCCTCGCACTCTCCGAACGCGGCGGCGGGACGATCGCACTCGATCCGCGGCAGACCGAGCGCCCGGTCGCGCTGAACCCGGTGTTCCACTTCGAGCTGCGGCTGCCCGCCGCGGAGGGCGCCATGCACCTCGGCGAACGCGTCCACGTGCGCTTCGATCACGGTGCCGAACCGGTCGCCTTCCAGGTCTGGCGCGCAGGCCGGCGGCTGTTCCTGCGGAGGTTCAGTGTCTGATGTCGGCGGGTGGCGCACACCGGTCGGCAGCCGCTGGATCCGCCGCTAGCGACTGAGCGATGTCCACCGACATCCTCGGCTACGGCTTCTACCCCGAGCGGGTCGAGAAGCGCGAGAACTGGCTCGAACGCACCATGCGCGCGCCGGTGCGATGGGTCGGACGCGACATCGATCAGGGCAGCCGACGGTTCGCCACGTTGATCGCCGCCGTGAATGCCGCCGCGCCGCGCATCGATGGTCTCGACCTCGCCGGGCTCCGCGCGTACGCAGACGATCTCCGCCCGCGGCTGAAGCGCGAGGGCTACACCGATGCGCTGGTGGGTGAGGCCTTCGCGCTCGTGCGTGCAACGGCGCAGGCCACCGTCGGCATGCGGCACTACGACGTCCAACTTGCGGGTGGCTACGTGCTGCTGACGGGGCGCGTGGCCGAGATGGAAACCGGGGAGGGCAAGACGCTCACCGCCACGCTCGCCGCCGCCACCGCCGCGCTGGCTGGCACGCCGGTACACGTGGTGACGGTGAACGACTATCTCGCCGAGCGCGACGCGGAGGAGATGGGCAAGGTCTACCAGGCCCTCGGACTCACCGTCGGATGCGTCACCCAGAAGATCCCGCCCAACGAGCGCGCCCCGCACTACGCGTGCGACATCACCTACTGCACGAACAAGGACGTCACGTTCGACTATCTCCGCGATCGGATGCAGTTGAAGGGCCGACCGCGCGCCCTGCGCTATGCCGTGGGGAAGGTCGGGGGCACCGGTGGCGACACCGGCCTCACGTTGCGCGGGCTGCACTTCGCGATCCTCGACGAGATCGACAGCGTCCTGGTCGACGAGGCGCGCACGCCGCTCATCCTGTCGGCGGAGACCGACGACGCAGGCCTCGAACGCATCTATCGCGAAGGTCTCTCGCTCGCGGGGCAGCTGGTCGAGGGAAAGGATTTCGTGATCGAACACCAGCGCACGTCGATCCGCTTCCTGAAGGAAGGCAAGGACCGCCTCGCGCAGCTTGCCGCCGGATTGCGCGGCGTCTGGACGGGGCCGAACCGCCGCGAGGAACTCGTGCGTCAGGCGCTCACGGCGCTGCATCTCTTCAAGCGGGACCAGCAGTACCTCGTCACCGACGACAAGGTGCAGATCGTCGACGAGTTCACCGGACGCGTGATGCCCGACCGCTCGTGGGAGCGCGGCCTGCACCAGATGATCGAGGTGAAGGAGGGTTGCCCGATCACCGGCCAGCGCGAGACGCTCGCGCGGATCTCGTACCAGCGGTTCTTCCGCCGCTATCTGCGCCTCGCCGGCATGACCGGCACGGCGAAGGAGATTTCCGGCGAACTCTGGTCGGTGTACGGACTGAAGGTGATGCGGGTGCCCACCCGCAAGCCGGTGATCCGGCAGATCGCCCCGCTGCGCATCCTCGCGACCGAGGACGAGAAGTGGCAGGCCGTGGTGGAGGCCATCAGGCGCGAACACGCGCGCGGCCGGCCGATCCTCGTGGGCACGCGTTCCGTGGTCGCTTCCGAGAAGCTTTCCGCGCTTCTCGTCGAGGCCGGTCTCGAGCACAGCCTGCTGAACGCGCGCCAGGACAAGGAGGAGGCCGAGATCGTGTCGCAGGCGGGCCAGCCTGGCCGCATCACCGTCGCCACCAACATGGCCGGGCGCGGCACCGACATCAAGCTGCCGCCTGCGTCCCTCGCGGCCGGGGGTCTCCACGTGATCGCCACCGAACTGCACGAGTCCGGACGGGTGGACCGTCAGCTCTTCGGCCGCTGCGCGCGACAGGGCGATCCGGGCAGCTGTGACGTCTTCGCGAGCTACGAGGACGATCTCATCGTCCGCTACGCGCGCCTCGCAAGCGGCGTCGCGGGCAAGGCACCTGCGAAGGACCTCACCGGTCCGGCGCTCTTCCGCTTCGCGCAGAACCGCGCGGAGCGCATCCACGGGATGATGCGCAAGGAAGTGCTGGAGATGGACGACTACCTGGGCGACATGCTCGCGTTCGCGGGGCGGGCCGAGTAGGCGTCCGCGGGCGCGTCGTCTGGCGCGCCGCCCGCCGGCGACATGCCTGCTACGGCGTCGCCGTGCACTCCACCGCGGCGCCACTGCTCACGACGCCACGCGCGATCTTCTCGGCCTGCACGTAGAGCGTCGCTGCCTTTCCGGGGTTGGCCGGGAGCGCGGCCTCGGCGCGGGCGGCCAGCGCGTTGGCGGAATCGAGGACCTCACGATAGCGGTCGACCCGCCGTGCGGCGAGCGAGTGACACTCACCACCGGCGGCGCGCGCGATGACGGTCTGGCCGTCGCGCACCGTGGACTCGAAGGCGCGCCGCCGCATCTCCACCGCGCGCAGCTGCAAGGTCGGCGCCGCCCCGGTGCGGGCCGGTGCGGCCACGGAGTCCGCCGCACCGTCGTCCGACAGCGTGTCCGCACCCCATGCTTCGGCGATGCAGACCATCGCGGCGGCAGTCAGCGCGCCCAGCCACTTCTTCTGCGACATCGATCGATTCACTGCGTCTCCCAGGGGGTCGTGTTGCATCTGCCCGATTCTCCCACGGTACCTTCGGTCCCGGTGGCAAGGATCACGGGCAGCGGCGGCGACGTTCCGCGTCCCGGCCCGTCGATGGTCGATCGGTATCATGGCGAAGCATCGAGGGAAACACGCAAGTGGCGCCTCGAATCAGCGTGCCGCCACCCTGCGGATCCCCAAAGACGAATCCGTTGCAACCCCCGAACACCGGAACGCCATGACCGAACGCATCCATGCGAGCTACTGGCTCGAAACCCCGATCGACCCGCAGCGTGCGGCCGACATCATCGCCGGCGAGCAGTCGAGCGGCACCTTCCTCGCACTCGCGAACGAGACGCCCGAACTCAAGGAGCGCTCTGGCGCCCGCGTCGAGCGCCTCGACGTCCTGGAGACCGTCGACACGCCCAGCCTGCCAGGCCGCTACAAGACCGGCGCCCGATTCACGCGATGCCTGCTCGACCTGTCGTGGCCGATCGCGAACCTCGGGCCGTCCCTGCCCAACCTCCTGGCGACCGTCGCCGGCAACCTGTTCGAGCTGCAGTGCGTCTCGGGACTGCGCATCCTCGATCTGCACCTGCCGCCGTCCTTCGCGGCCGCGTATCCCGGGCCGGCGTTCGGCATCGCCGGGACGCGGCGTATGGCGGGTGTGCCGACCGGCCCGCTCATCGGGACGATCGTGAAGCCGAGCGTCGGGATGAATCCCGCCGAGACCGCGGCCGAAGTGCGGAAGCTCGTGGCGGGCGGCATCGATTTCGTGAAGGACGACGAACTGCAGGCGGACGGCCCGCACTGTCCGTTCGACGAGCGCGTGCGCGCGGTGATGCGCGAGGTGCACGCCGGCGCCGACCGCCTCGGACGCAAGGTGATGGTGGCCTTCAACCTGACCGGTGAGCTGGACGACATGAAGCGGCGCCACGATCTCGTCCTGGCCGAAGGTGGCACGTGCGTGATGGTCAGCCTCAATTCCGTCGGACTCGTGGGGCTGCGCGAGTTGCGGCGCCACTCGGTGCTGCCGATCCACGCGCATCGCAATGGCTGGGGGTATCTCAACCGCAGCCCGGCGCTCGGCTGGGAGTACGCCCCCTGGCAGAAGATCTGGCGTCTGGCCGGCGCCGACCACATGCACGTGAACGGCATCGCGAACAAGTTCAGCGAACCCGACGAGACCGTCATCGCCGCCGCGCGCGCGGTGCTGAGCCCGCTCTGGCCGGACGCACCGATGACCGCCATGCCCGTCTTCAGCTCGGGCCAGACCGGGCTCGTCGCGGCCGACACCTACCAGGCCGTCGGCAGCACCGACCTCATCTTCGCTGCGGGGGGCGGCATCTTCGGTCATCCCGACGGCGTGGCCGCTGGCGTGACGGCGCTGCGCGAGGCGTGGGATGCCGCGGTGGCCGGTGTGCCCATCGAAGAGGCTGCGCGCAACCGCCCCGCGTTGAAGGCTGCGCTGGGGTTCTGGTGATGACGATGGCCGATCGCGACGAAGCGCTTCCGGTGGGACCGCTGCTCGCCTATTGCGGCGACGATTTCACCGGCTCCACCGACGTCATGGAGGCGTTCACGGCTGCGGGCGTACCGACCGTGCTGTTCCTCGCCCCGCCCGGGCCCGAATGGGTCGAGCGGTTCGCAGGGATGCGCTGCATCGGCCTCGCGACGACAGCCCGTGGGCAGTCCCCCGACTGGATGGATGCTGCCCTGCCCGATGCCTACGCGCGACTGAAGGCATTCGGCGCGCCGATCCTCCAGTACAAGGTTT
This sequence comes from Betaproteobacteria bacterium Ga0077532, assembly GCA_001464895.1. Taxonomy (GTDB): domain Bacteria; phylum Pseudomonadota; class Gammaproteobacteria; order Burkholderiales. The sequence continues at coordinate 99,330 of LNEE01000024.1, read as the reverse complement.
GCTCCACGTTCGACTCGTCCCCGCAGATCGGCTCCATCGGCCGCGCGATCGACCTCGGCGTCGCGGCCATGGGCGGGCGCTGGTCTCCCATGGTGGTCGGTGCGCCGAGACTGCGGCGCTGGCAGGCGTTCGGGAACCTCTTCGCCGCCGCGGCCGACGGCGTCCCGCATCGCCTCGATCGCCATCCCACCATGAGCCGGCATCCGGTCACGCCCATGCACGAGGCCGATCTCCGGCGGCATCTCGCGGAACAGACGCCGCGTCGCACGGGACTCGTGGACCTCGTCGCGATGAAGGCGGGCGACGGGACGGCGCGGCGCGATGCGCTCTGTGCCGATGACGCGCCGATCGTCCTTCTGGACGTCGTCGACGAGGAGACCCTCGCGGAGGCCGGTCGACTCGTCTGGGAAGGGCGCGGCGAGGGCATCTTCTCGGCGTCGTCCTCGGGATTGCAGTACGCGCTCGCGGCCCACTGGCGCAGCCGCGGCTGGGTGCCTGCGCAACCGTCGCTGCCGCGCGCCTCCGCGGTCGACGCCATCGGCGTGGTGAGCGGCAGCTGCTCGCCCGCCACTGCCTCGCAGATCGCCTGGGCGGCCGGCAACGGCTTCCACGCGGAGCGTCTCGATCTGACGCGAGTGCTGCCCGTGTCGACCCGCGAGCCCGAGATCGAGCGGACGGTGGCCGCGGCTCTGGCGGCACTGGGGCGCGGTCAGAGCCCGCTGGTGTACTCGGCAGCGGGTCCCGAGGATCCCGCGGTGACAGGTTTCGAAGCCGTCGCGCGCGCAGCAGGGCTCACCCGTGGCGACGCCGCACGCGCGGTCGGCGACGCGCTTGCCGAAGTCATGCGGCGTCTTCTCGATCGTTCCGGTCTGCGACGCATCGTCGTCGCGGGCGGCGACAGTTCCGGTGCTGTGGCGGGCGCGCTCGACATCGCGGCATTGAGCATCGCCGCCGGCATCGCGCCCGGGGCACCGCTCTGCCGCGCGTGGTCCAAGGCGCCTTCGCGGGATGGCCTGGAGGTCGTGTTGAAGGGCGGGCAGATGGGGGCGGAGGATTTCTTCGGGCGGGTCCGGTCCGGCGGAGCGTGATCCGGTACCCGACGGCCGCTACATCTCGTGCATCGGGACCGGTGCCGGGCGCAGGCGCGGGCGGTCGGCCTCGGGAGGCTGTGGCGCGGCCGGATCTGGGGCATCCGCCGGTGGCAGCGGCGCGGCGTCGCCCCGGGCCGCCCGCACCAGCAGGTTCACCTTGCTCGGCGCCCCGCCCCGCGAGTTGTCGAGCATGAGCACATAGTCGCCGGCCGCAGGGATCACCACCGAGAACGAGAGCACGCTCTCGACGGGGGCAGTGAACAGTGGCTCTCCGGGCGTCGGATACTTTGCGGCGTCGGCGGCGTTCAGCAGGGACACCGCGATGCGCCCCGTGGCCTTCGCCGCGATCGCAATGCGGGCACCTCGCGGGACATTGCGCAGACGCAGGCCGCGGAACTGGCCGGAGGGGACCTCCGTGGAGAGGCTGGCCTGTCTGGGCTGCGCTTGCGCCTGCGCCCAGGTCGCCTGGGGAGCGACGCTGACCAGGAGGATCGCGAAGGCGATCCCGGCGCCGAGCAGGGGTGCGGCGATCAGCCGCCGAACGTGATCTTGCACTTCGCCCCGGCGGGGATGCGCAGCCCGGGGTTGGGCAGCTCGAGGCGGACACCGAAGGTGCCACTCGCGGCGTCGATCATGGAGTCGACCGTGGTCACCGTTGCAACGAACTTGCCATTGGGGGCCTCGGGCCGGACCGTGGCCTTGGCGCCCCGACGGATCTTGCCGTAGTAGGACGCCGAAAGGACCACCTCCACGTGGAGCGGATTCACCTCCGCGATCTTCATCACGGGGTCCTTCACGTTGGAGGTGGCGAACTCGCCGGGGGACAGATAGCGCTCGACCACCACGCCGTCGAACGGACTGCGGAGGCTGCGCAGCTTCAGCAGTTCCTCGGCGCGGCGCAGTTCGAGTTCGTTCAGCTTGCGGTTCTCGCGCGCCTCGCGGAGTTCCGATTCCGCCAGCTCGCGCTGCGTCCGCGCCTCGTCCAGGGCGCCGGCGGCGATGAAGTTCTGCTTGAACAGCTCGATGGACCGCTGCTCCTTCTTGGCGGCGAAGTCGAGGCGGGATTCCGCTGCCTTCAGCGCGCCCTCCATCGTGGCCCGCGACCGGGCCAGCTCGACGGCTACCCGTTCCGAACCGGACTCGAGCATGACGAGCACCTGCCCCTTCCGGACCTGGTCGCCGCGACGCACCAGCACCTGCTCGATGATGCCCTCGACCGAACTGCGGATCTCGACGGTGTCCCGGGCCTCGATGAGGCAATCGTGCTCCTCGGCGACGGCCGGGGACGCCGCAAACACCGATGCGGTCAGGACCAGCACGGTCGATCGCGCGAAGGTCGATCGCACGAAATCCGGCCACAGCACCGCCGGGCCAATACGCATACTTTTCATCGAGTCAGGTTTCGGTGAGTTCGACCGCTCGATTCTCCCCACTGCGCAAGGCAATGTAAAGCCTCGAATCTTCGGCACTTTTTTTCCTGATGGTCTATTCGGACGGCATGGACAAACCTCACGCTGGGGAGTATTTTTCAATCTGCCTGGGGAGGCCATCTTCGAGACGCGACCAAAGCGTCCGCCCTCAGCCGAACTGAAGCACGCAAGAGGCTTTGTCGGGGGTGAAATCATTGGGGCGATCCATCGCCCCGCGCGCTTCCTGTTCGCGCGCACATCACATCGCCGCGACGCTCTGCGCCCGTTGCGGTGGACCTGTCGTTCCGGTCGGGGGGAGGGCCTCGAATGCCGGGAACGCCGCGCCTCCAGGCGCGCATTCCATGTGCACGTTCCGTGTGCAACTCCACGATGACCGGGTGAACGCAGCACTGTCGAGCCGTTGCTGAGCGGCTCCGGGAGTTCGTCATGCTTGGTCGAAATGTCCTCCATCGCCTGCTTGGCGGTCGCAGAGCCACGGCAGTCGTTCCTGGCCGCATCCCCTTCCGTCGCAAGGCGCTCTTCGAGGCGCTGGAGCCGCGATTGCTGCTGTCGGCCGATCTGCCCGGCGCGCCGCTGCCGCAGATCCTCGCGCAGACGGCGCAGTCCACGGGGGCGGTGCAGGTCCACGTGAATCCCGGGCCGCAGTCGGTGAGCAGCGGCATCGACACCCCGGCGGCATTCGCGGGGTTGCCGGAGAACGTCTGGACGATCAGCGGTCCGGTCACCGGAGACCTCGTCGGAGGCACCGACGATCGCGACACCTTCGTGCTCGGACCGGACGCCTCGGTCAGCGGCATCATCGATGGCGGCGCGGGCGGCTTCGACAGCGTCGTGATCGGTACCCAGCAGGTGAACGTCGTCATCCACGAGGCCACCGCGCCCGACGCCGGCAGCATCACCGTCGACGGCCGCACCTTCCGCTATCGCGGGATGGAGCCCGTGGTCGACGCCACCGTGGCCATCGAGAAGACCTTCAATTCGGCGACCGGCGGGGACGACATCGTCCGCATCTTCGATGCGCCGGCGCAATCGATCCTCATCGACAGCGTGAACGCGACCTTCGAGGACCACACGATCCGCGAGGCGACGCAGACCTTCACGATCAATCTCGGCGCTGGCGCCGACACCCTGCGGTTCGACGCGCTGTTCTACAACAACGCCTTCGTGTTCGATGGCGGCGAGGGCAACGACACCTTCGATCTCGGCACGCGGGCCGTCGGCATGTCCGCGATCCGCTACTCCGACGGCACCTACCTGCTGACCGATGGCATCAGCACGCCCGTCCGCCTGCGCAACTTCGAGACGGTCACGGGCGCGGACCTCAACCTCCAGGCCCATGGCCTGCCCGACTGGCTGGAGCAGGGGCCCGGCGGCATCGACAACGCGACCGGCCAGCCCCGCTTCCGCGGCCAGCCCTGGTCGGGGGCGGTCCAGGCGATCGCGCCGCACCCGGACAACGCGAACATCATCTTTGCAGGGTCGGTGAACGGCGGGGTGTGGCGCACCACCGATGGCGGGGCCACATGGACGAGTCTCACCGACCAGTTCCCGTCGCTCGCCGTGGGCGCACTGGCCATCAGCACCCACGACAACAGCGGGAACCTCGTCACCAACGCGACGCCCCTGTCGAATCTCGTCGTCTATGCGGGTACCGGTCAGTTCAGCAACTTCTTCGCCGGTGGCCAGTCGGTCGGCCTGATGCGCTCCACCAACGGCGGTGACACCTGGGAACTCGTCGGTTCGCCCGAGATGGCCGGTCTGCCGATCTCCTCGCTGGTGGCCACGCGCGTGGGCACCGAGGACATCGTGCTGGTGGGCGCCATCGCCAACACCGTGACGACCCGCGACGACAACGGCGCGATCCAGCAGCAGGTGCTCCGGGGTGGCGGCGTCTTCCGCAGCGTGAACGGTGGCGACACCTTCACGAAGAACGAGATCGTCGCGCCGCCGGCCACCGCGAGCACGCTCCAGTTCCAGGTCGGGTCGGTGTCCGACCTCGCAATGGACCCCGGCAATCTGTCGCGGATGTACGCAGCCGTGATCGGCGGCGGCGTGTACCAGTCGAACGACGCCGGTGCCAACTGGGCCCCCATCAACACCGGCCTCGGCCTCGAGACCGATGGTGCCGACAACGACGGCGTCGGCGGTGCCGACAACGCCACCGAGGCACTCACGGGCGCCGCTCGGATCGTGCTCGCCGTCCAGCAGGACCGCACATCCGCCAACAACGCGGTGTACGCGGGGCTGATCGGCGTGACCGACTGGCTGACCGGCGTGTTCCGCAAGGCACCCGCCGCGGCCGCGTGGTCGCTGGTCGGGACCAATCCGCCGCCCCGCACGAATGCCGACCTCGTCGACGCGACGATGAAGGGGACGCCGAACATCACCTTCAACGCCGGTGGCAGCCCCACGATCGTGCGGGACGCGGGCAGCTTCCTGGACGACGGTTTCCAGCCCGGCCGCATCGTCGCCGTCCGGTCCGCCGGCGCGAACGGCTGGAACTTTCGCATCGCCGCGGGGGCCGGATCCGTCACCGCGACAACACTCACGCTGGAGGCGGGCTCGGGCATCACGGCCGCAGCGGCCGCCCCTGGTGGCGCGGGCGGGATCCGCATCCTGCAGGTGCGGGAGGCAGATATCTTCATGGTCGGCAATCCGACCCTCACGCTGGCCGCCGGGCCGGCCGCCGGCACCATCACGGTCGCGCGTAACAACGGCGCGTGGGGCGCCGACGGTTTCATGGTGGGCGGGATCGCCACCATCGCCGGTACCGCGAGCAACAACGGCGATTTCGTCGTCACCGCGGTCGCGGGTGGCGTCATCACGCTGCAGCGCGCCAACGGCTCGACGGCGGCCTTCGTCGCCGAGCCGGCGCCCTCGGCCAACATCCTCGTCACGGGCAGTGCGCGGATCGCATCCACGCCATCGGGCATCCAGCCCCAGATCCATTTCGGGCGCCAGGGCATCCGCAATACCGCACTCAACGTCGATGCCGCCGGCAACGTGTTCATCGGTGGCGACACCGCGAGCCGCGGCACCAATCTGTACTGGTGGGACAACAGCGCCGGCGGACAGGTCTGGCGGAATTTCGTGCCCGTCGGCACCCACCCCGACGCACGCACCATCGAGTTCGATGCGAACGGTCGCCTGCTGCAGGGCGACGACGGCGGTCTCTACCGCTTCCCGAATCCCGCGACGACGCCGCCCATCGTGTCGTCGGGCACGTTCACGTTCGTCAACGGGGCCACGGACACCATCACGCGTGCCGCGGGCAGCTTCATCACCGACGGCTTCCAGGTGGGGCAGACGCTGGTCGTCACCGCCAACGCCGGCGTGGGCAATCTGCAGACCTTCGATCAGTACACGATCCGCGGCGTCGCGGCACAGACCCTCACCCTCGACCCGTCGGATGTGCTCAACGCCAACCTGCTGGCGGGCACCGGCACCTTCCTCGCGACCTTGTCCGCGAGCCGCTGGGAAGTCCTGAACAACGACCTCCGCGCGATCGAGATGCTCGCCATCGCGTACGACCCGCTGAACAACGCCGTCTTCGGCGGCACCCAGGACAACGGTATCGCCGAGCAGCCGTCACCGGCGAACGGCATCGACGACGACGGCGATGGCGTGATCGACGAAGCCGACGAGCGCTTCGCCTGGCGCGAGATCCGCGTGGCGGCACGGCCTGGTGACGGCAACACGGCGGCCGTGGTGCCGGTGAACACCGATGCCGATGCGGCCTTCGAGCAGGTGCGTCGCTACAGCATGTCGAACAGCTGGTCGCTGCTCGGCGTACGGACCTTCGATGCGAATGGTCAGCTCGTGCCCGGCACTGACCGGCTCGTCAACCTGAGCGGGGCGGTGGCGGACAGCCGCGTCGTGACGGCCAACGCGGCCACCGACGCCCTCACGAGCGCCGCGCACGGTTTCGTGAACGGGCAGCAGGTGTGGATGCGGAGCACCGGCAACCTGCCGGGCGGCCTCTTCCCGTTCGGCCGGATGTTCGTCGTGAATGCGACCGCCAACACGTTCCAGGTGTCGTTCGCCAACGGCGGTGCCGTCGTCAATCTCACCAGCGCCGGGACCGGCGAGATTCGCGCCACCGACCGCTTCTCCGGCTTCTCCGCCGCCGACCGCACCCGCGTCGACACGTTCCTGAAGTGGCCGTACGTCGTCAACGCGGTGAACTCGAGCCGGATGATGGCCGGGGTCGGCGGCTTGTATCAGAGTCTCAACATCGGCACGGCCGCGGTACCCGTGTACGACGGTCTCGACACCATCGCCGCCGTGCCGCTGCCGAATGCGCTCACCGGCAACGACGCCTTCTTCTCCGCCATCGCCTACGGCGGCACCAAGGCCGGCGTCGCGAACGAGGACGTCGTCTACGCGGTGCGCGGCAACGAAGTGCTGATCCGCTTCGCGGACACCGGCGCCGCCGGCGACTTCACCACCGAGCGCATCTCGGCGGCGACGTTCATCCAGGACATCGTGCTCGATCCCGACAACCACGACGTCGCCTTCGCCGCCACGGACGCCGGCGTGTTCCGGCGCACGGCGCCGAACACCTGGGTGTGGGTCTCGGCGCGGATGGTCAACCCCGATCTCCGCAGCATCGAGGCGGTCCGTACGGGAGGCCAGCTGGTCGTCCTGGCGGGCGGCGCCGCCGGTGTGTACCGCGCAGTGGATCCCGTGGCCGGGAGCACCTGGACCGAGTTCGGCAACGGGCTGCCCAACGCCCTCGTGTTCGACCTCGACTTCACCGCGCGCGACGCCGCGCAGTTCGACAACCCCCGCAACCTGTCGCGCGACGACGTCCTGGTGGCGGGCACGCTCGGACGCGGTGCCTGGACGGTCGGCGAGGCCGACACCTTCCTGGCGGCCACGCCCCAGTTGCGCATCGACGGCGGCACCGGCGACGACCAGTTCCTGATCCGTCGCAACGCGAACAACGCATCCCTCATCGACATCCGCACGGGGCTCCTCGAAACGCTGGTCATGCAGGTCCCCATCGACGCGTTGCAGAAGATCGAGATCTTCGGCGGCGGCGGCAACGACACGCTGACGATCGACAGCACCGATGGCCCCATCAGCCTGCGCGACGGCATCTTCTTCGACGGCGGTGCCGGCGCGGACGACCGCGTCATCCTCGAAGGTGTGGCGGCCGGTCTCACGACCACGACCACGGTCGGGCCACGCACGACCATCGCGGTGCTCGACACGCGCTTCGGCAGGACCCAGCGCGTCACCTACGAGAACGTCGACGCGGCGGACGTCCAGAACAACATCGTCGCTGCCACCGAGCAGGAAAAGTTCGGCGTCGGCATCAACCTGCTGTTCAACGTGCTGGAGGCGTCGGCCAACGGAACGTGGGACGAGATCGCCCTGCTGGGCAACTCGTTGCCGCGGGCCCTCACCGGCCGGAGCACCGCCACCACCGCGCCGGCCTCTGATGAGCCGCTCGTCCCGGGCACGCCCGAGGCGGCCGACGCCACCGCCGCGGCCCTGGCGGGCTTCAAGCGCCTGATCGAGGAGGGGCCGAACGGCTTCAGCCTCGCCAGCATCTCCGAGTTGTCCGCGACGCAGTTGCGCGACAGGCTCGAGGCGCTCGACACCGTCGCCGGCAACGTCACACTGACGCAGGCCGCCGGCGACACGCGGTTCGATGCGACCATCGTGAGACGTCTGGAAGGACAGGCCGACCTCGACATCCTCACCGAGCAGCTGGGTGGTGTGGTCGACCTCGGCGGCGCCCTGCACGTCGGCGCGGAAGTGACGCTGCGCCTCGTCTTCGGCGTGGATGCCGACGGCTTCTACATCGACACCGCGGGGGGCGCTTCGCGCCTCACTGTGCGCGACATCGATCTCGACGGCGACCTCACCGCCGGCGGGCGGCTCGGCTTCCTCGACGTGACGCTCGCGGAGGCGAGCCTCGCCGTCGATCCGTCGTTGCGCCTCGACCTCGTGCTGCAGGACGCAGGTCCGGGCGGCAAGCTGCGGCTGGACGAACTCGAGGACGCCGGCGGCAGCCCGACCGCCCTCGTCGATGCCCTCGACTTCACCGTCTCGGGCTCCGCGGCGGACGACTTCGCCCTGACCGTCGATGCGCGGGTCGCGGCGATCCTGCCCGGCGACGGTGCCCCGTTCGATCTCGGCGCGGCCAACATCACCTTCACCTGGGCCGATGTCACCGACCCCACGACCGTGGCCCTGTCGGCGAGTGCCGGCGTCGCGGAGGACCTCCTCAACTTCCTTCGTGTCGACGCGCAGCAGGTGCTCGACCAGGTCCGCGGTCTCGCCGACATCTCGGTCAGCTTCAATGGGCAGACCGTGCCGCTGCTCCAGGACAGCCTCGATGCCATCGTCCAGGTGGCGGACTTCCTGCAGCAGAACATCATCGATCCGCTGTCCACGGCCTCCGGCGGCGTGCGCTTCGCATCCATCCAGGAACTGATCGCCAATCTGGCGAACGAGCTGGGGATCGATCCGTCCGCGCTCGGCCTGGGCTACGACGCGGCCTCCAAGGAACTGACCTGGGATCTGCAGTTCGTCGAGGAGATCTTCTCCGCCGAGGCGATGGATCTCGGTCTCGACGCGCAGACCGGCATCGCGGGCTTCGAGGTGTCGACCGACGCGGCGGTGTCCGGGCAGTTCGCATTCGCGGTGCAGCTCGGCATCGATTTCGACGATCTCCTGGCGACGCCGGGCGATCCCACGAAGTGGATCTTCGTGCGCGATCCGTCGGCCTCGGCCACGCTGAACCTCGAAGCCACCGATCTCGACGCCAGCGCGCGCTTCGGCTTCCTGTCCATCGGCATCGTCGACGGCACGCTCACCGCCGATCCGACGTTCACGCTGAGCCTCTCCGAGCCCGGATCGGGCAACGCCAACGGCCGCATCGAGATCGGCGAACTGCTCGATGCCCTCGGCACGACCACACTGCAGTTCTCCGGTTCCGCCGACATCAGCCTGCCGGTGAGCGCGCCCTTCATCGGTCTCGCGCCCGGGCCTGACACCGCCATCGCGCTCGAGTGGTCGAACCTGTCCGACCCCGACACGATCAGCGTCACCATTCCGCCCGCCCTGACGGACCTCTCGCGCTTCACCAACATGGACGCGGGCACGCTGGTCAGCCTTCTGGCCAGCATCACGGGCTGGCTGTCCGATCTGAAGAACACCGACGCCTTCAGCGTCGACATCCCCTTCATCGGCGACGTGGTGCGCGGCGTGATCGAGCTGGGCGATCTCGTGCAGGACAACCTGCTGTACGACGACAACGACACCGAGGACATCACCACCGACGACGTCGCGAAGCTCGTCGACGCGAGCGGGGTGGCGCGCTTCGAGACCGCGCAGCAGCTGGCCGAACTGCTGGTGGAGGTGCTGGGGCCGGGAAGCCCGGTCACCTGGGACGCCGCGCGCGAGTCGTTGATGATCGACTTCACGCTCGACGAGACCTTCGGCGAGGTCGACGTCCCGCTGGATCTCGACCTCACGCTCGGACCCCTGGGCGGGCTCACCAGTGACGGCGCCCTGCATCTCTCCGCCGACGGGCGTCTCAGCCTCCGGCTCGGGATCTACCTGGGCAACGAGGGCTTCGTCGAACTGGACGAGAGCACGACCCTCTCGTCGCTGAAGGATGGCGCGATCGTCTTCAACAAGGACATCGTCGTCGCGGCCCCCGCGGACGTCGCGACGCTGTACGGCCAGCTCGCCGCCGACGCGAAGTTCACGCTGAAGGTGAACGGCGGCGCAGCGACGGAAGTCATCGTGCTCGCGGCGAACACCACGACCAACGCGACCGTCGACGACATCGTGGCGGACGTCAACACCGCGCTGGACGTCGCCGGCCTCGCTGCCCAGGTGCAGGCCGCGCGCGACGGCAACCGGATCGTGCTGAACCCGCTCGGGGGGGTGACCGCGCTCGTCCTGAACGCCACCACCGGCACGCCGGCCATCACGCGGCTGGGCTTCCGCGACGGCCAGGGGCTCGCCGACGTCGGCGGTCAGCAGAAGCTGCGCGCGGTGGCCGAGGTGTCGGGTGCCGTGGGTCGGCTCTCGTCCGACGCCGTCTTCCAGGTGGTGCTGGACGGCGGGGCGCCCGTGACGGTGACCGTGCCGTCGGCCGACACGACCCAGAACAGCAACATCCTCGACATCGTCTACGACGTCCAGAAGTCGATCGACGACACGCAGGTCGGTGGCGTGAACGTGCTGCGCGACAAGCTCGTGGTGTCGTCGCAGGGCCGCCGGCTGCTCATCACCGCGAAGGACGCCGCGGCGGACAGCTTCTCGATCACGGCTGCCGCGGGCAATCCGGCAGTCACGCAGCTCGGGCTCGCCGCGGCGAACACCGGCAGCACGGCGGACATCTTCATCACGACGCGCGACGGCGTGCGGCGCGCGGTCTCGTTCGACGCGCTCTCGGCATCCGCGACGCTCGGCGACGTCATCTCGGCCATCGAGACGCAGACGGCCGGTCGCGTGCAGGTGGACTTCTCCGACGACAACACGCGGCTCGTGCTGCGCGACACGTCGCCCTCCGGCACGGCGCTCTTCCAGGTCGAGAACGCCATCGGCTCCTTCGCGGCGAACCTGCTCGGCATCCTGGGCGCGGACGTCGCCGATCCCGATGATCCCGACCTCGTGCGCGACTTCCGCATCGAGGGCGGTGCGCTCGGCGGGGTCGATGTCCTCGACCGGCTCTTCATCGAGGATGCGAGCGCCAGCGTCGGGTTCGAGATCGACACCCCCGGAACGGGCGTTTCGCTCGGCGCGACGTTCGGTTTCGTGGGCGTCACGCTGAACGGCGACGGGCATCTGGAGGGCGAGGTCTCGATCGCGCTCAAGGACCCCGGCACGAGTGCCGCCGACGGCCGCATCACGCTGAAGGAACTGCTGAACGGCATCGGCGACATCACGACACTCATCGATGCGCCTTCCATCGAAGGCGGCGGTGATCTCACGTTCGACGTCAACCTCTCGCCGTCCTTCGGGCTCATCCAGACGGGCTCCGAGCCGCGCGTGCAGGTGCAGGTGCTCAACCTCGGCGATATCTTCGACGAGCTGCCGGACACGCTGAACCTCACGGCCGACAGCGCGAACCCGACACGCACGGGTGCCAAGACCTTCACGTTGACGGGCAACTTCCTCGACCGCATCGCGCGCGGCACCGACATCGTCTTCACGACCGGCAGCGGCACCGCGACGACCAAGGTGGACGCGATCGCGTTCGCGGGTGGCACCACCACGGTGACGGTGTTCGACGATCTCCCCATCGGCGCCGTCACCGCGGCCACGGCCAGCACCACGGCGGCGCCCTCGGTGCGTGTCACCACCGAGAACTTCGAGGATCTCGGCAACTTCGAGAGCATCGGTTTCGCGGACATCCTGCAGGCCCTGCGCGGGCTGGTGACGTTCCTGCAGCAGTTCGAGGAATTCGGATTCCTGAACGAGAAGATCCCGGTCATCGACGTCAGCGTGAACGACATGCTGGCCTACGCCGACCAGTTCGCCGCCGCCCTCGACGAGGTGCAGGCGAACCCGGCGGCGACCGTGCAGTTCCTCGAACAGAAGCTGAAGGAGGCCTTCGGCATTCCGCAGTCGTCCGACCTGCTCGATCTGCAGCTGATCCGCGATGCCAGCACGCGCATCCTGCGGTTCGACCTCACGTTCAAGCCGGGCTTCTCGGACTCCCTGCCCATCGGATTCGCACTCCCCACCGAGGGCTTCGCGCTGTCCGGCAATGCGGATCTGCGCACCCAGGGCAATCTCGATCTGCGGCTCTCGTTCGGTATCGACCTCGGCGATCCGACCCAGCTCTGGATCTTCCGGGACACCGGCATCACCGGGCATCTCGAGGCGGCGGCCGAGGACATCGCCTTCACCATCGGCCTGGGCAACCCCGACAGCGGCACCTTCGTGGGTGGCCGGATCATCGACGGCGATCTCTCGCTGGAGGGCAACTTCGGGCTGACGCTGAAGGATTCCGCGATGATCGGCGGCGCGCCCGAGGCGCGGCGGATCCTCCTCGTCGATCTGCTGGGCGATCTCGGCGATGCGGTCGATGTGGCCCTCGACATCGATGTCGCCGGCTCACTGCCCGTCTACTTCCCGACCGAGTCCCTGTTCCGCGGCAACGTGCTGATCGGCGGAACGCTGTCCGCCTCGCTCGACGAGGGCATCGAGGTGGCCGGCACGGCCGGCCCCACGGGAGACCAGTTCCTGTACGTGCCTCCCGAGGTTCTGTCGTTCGACTTCAGCCAGTTCAGCGCACTCGACAACCTTCTGCTCATCATCGACGGTGTCGACGGCTTCCTCGGCTTCCTGCAGGACCTCCTGGACGGCGAGGTCGGCGGCATCAGCCTGCCGCTCATCGGCGACGAGCTGTCGTCGGCCACCGACTTCATCGCGGACTTCCGCGAGGACATCGTCGACGGTCTGCGCGAGATCGTCGAGACCTCCAACGATCCGACGGCGAACTTCCTGTCGGTGAAGCTCTACGACCTGCTGCACACCCAGCTACAGATCCTCCAGGACGTGAACAGCGACGGTGCAGTCACGGTGGAGGACATCCAGCTCGACACCAACGTCGACGATCCCGGTGTCTCGCCTGCCAACCTCTACATGCAATGGAACCTGAAGCTGGGCGGCACGCTGCTCGACGTGGGCACGGGGATCGACTTCGACCTCGGCATCCCCGGCCTCGGGCTCGAAACCCGCGGCGGCGTTAAGGTCGACATCGGCTGGGACCTCGATCTCGGCTTCGGTATCGGCGGCGGCAAGGGCTTCTACCTCGACCTGTCGGACGCGGACGAACTGCGGCTCGACGTGGACGTGACCCTGCCCGGCGCCGGTCTCACCGGCCGGCTCGCGTTCCTGCAACTGGACGCGGACGACAACGGCGGCACCGGCCTCGGCGCCACGATCGCGGTGAACCTGCGTGAACGCAACGGTGACGACGAGCGCGTCGGCCTCGCGGACTTCGGCAACATCCGCTTCGACGCCGGCATCGCCGCCGAGGCGAACGTGGACCTCGGTCTCGAACTGCAGCTGAACAGCGATCTCGTTCCCGGTGCCGACTCGGTGTTCCCGAAGGTCGCCGCCGACTTCGTGCTCGAGTGGGCCATCGGCGACCGCAGCGCCGGCGATTACGTGTCGTTCTCCGACATCGGCGATTCCATCCAGGACGGCCTGAAGCGCGTCGCGTTCGAGAACGTCGGCCTCGACATGGGCAGCTTCATCTCGCAGTACGTGAAGCCCATCGTCGAGCAGGTGCAGAAGATCACCGAGCCCATCCAGCCGCTCATAGACGTGGTGACCACGCCGATCCCGGTGATCTCCGATCTGGCCGGGTCGCCCATCACGCTGCTCGACATCGCCCAGGCGATCACCCCGCCCGAGAAGTTCGACGTGGGCCTGATCCGCGACATCGCGGGTTTCATCACGCTCATCAACAGCATCCCGACCGATGTCGCGACGCTGTTCATCCCCTTCGGTGGTTTCACGATCTTCGACCATTCGTCGACCGATCCGAACCTGCGCCGCAGCCTCACCACAGGCAGCCTGTCGAGCAGCTTCACGATCCCAGACACGTCCGACTTCGACCTCGAAGGCGCCATCGATGCCATCGGATCGAGCGCGCCGGGTGCCAGCTCGACCTCGTCGTTCACGAAGGATCTCGGCAACCAGAGCTTCGGGGACATGATCTCGTTCCCGCTGCTGAACGATCCCGGCCAGATCTTCGGTCTGCTCATGGGCAAGACCGACATCGACCTCGTGGTGATCGATCCGGCGCCGCTCAAGTTCGAGTTCCAGTACTCCCAGTTCTTCCCCATCTGGGGCCCGCTCGGTGCGGCGATCGGCGGGCGCCTCGGTGCGGTCATCGACTTCTCGTTCGGCTACGACACTCAGGGCCTGGTGGAATTCTTCGACTCCGGGTTCCGCAATCCCGAGCTGCTCTTCAACGGCTTCTACATCGGCGACAACGATGCGAGCGGCGTCGACATCCCCGAGGTGAAGCTCTACGGCGGCATCACCGCGGCGGCGGAGCTGAACCTCGGCATTGCCAAGGGCGGTGTCGGCGGCGGCATCTTCGCGGAGATCGACTTCAACCTCCACGATCCGAACGAGGACGGCAAGCTGCGGCTGCACGAGCTGGCCACGAACTTCCTGAACGAGCTGCTGTACGGCGAACCGGTGCTGGCGCCGCTCGCCGTGTTCGACGTGACCGGCCGGCTGTACGCGAAGCTGTTCGCTTACATCGAGTTCCTGTTCGTCAGCAAGGAGTTCGACATCACGCCCGAGATCACGCTGGTGGACTTCGACATCCCGTTCACGCGGAAGCCCACGCTGGCCGCGGAACTGTCGAACGACAGCGTGCTGCAGATCAACATCGGCAAGTTCGCCGACAAGCGGCTCGAAGGCAACGACCAGGACATCTCCGAGCACATCGTCGTGGTGCAGGACGGTGCCGGCCGCGTGAAGGTCTACGCGCCGAACCTCGATGTCGCCGAGAGCGAGGCCCAGCGCTACGACCTCCGCGCGGACGGTGCCAATCCGCCGCGTATCATCGTGCTGGGCGGCGATGGCGACGACATCATCGATCTCTCGGGCATCACCGACGTCAACGTGATCTACGAGATCGACGGCGGTGGCGGGAACGACACGATCATCCTCGGCGCGGGGCGCGGCATCGTGCGCGGCGGCGAGGGCGACGACACCATCACCGGTTCCGAAGGCGACGACATCATCTACGGCGATGGTGGCGCCGATCGCATCCTCGGCCTGGGCGGCAACGACGTCATCTTCGGCGACAAGGCACGGCTCTCGGAAGACGGTCTGGTGCTCACCGCGAGCACCGGGCTCACCGACGGCGGCGACCACATCGAGGGTGGTGACGGCAACGATCTCATCGTGGGCGGCGGCGGCAGCGACCGCATCGGCGGCGATCTCGATCCCGATGATCCCGACACCGACACGGGTTTCGTCGGCAACGACGTGATCTTCGGCGACGGCGTCACGCTGACGCTGGGCACCGCGGGCGTGTTCACCTCGTTCACCCGCGTCGAGGACACCAACAAGGGGACCGGCAGCGGCCACGACGTCATCTTCGGCCATCGCGGCAACGACCGGATCTGGGCTGGCAAGGGCGACGACCAGGTGTCGGGCGGCACGGGCAACGACACGATCTTCGGCGAGGACGGCTTCGACGTCATCACGGCGGGCGACGGCGACGACACGGTGGACGGCGGCGCGAACGACGACATCATCACCGGCGGGCTCGGCAACGACAATCTGAGCGGCGGCACCGGCAAGGACAGCATCCACGGCAACGAGGGCAACGACGTCATCGCCGGCGGCGCCGGTGTCGACGAACTGTGGGGCGACCAGGGCGACGACACCATCGACGGTGGCAGCGACCCCGACAAGATCTACGGCGGGGGCGGGGCGGACATCATCACCGGCGGCGCCGGAAACAACACGATCTACGGCGACGACAAGCCCGGCGACAGCACCGGGCCAGAGGGCGCGGACATCATCACCGCGCTGAACGACAGCGACACCATCTACGGCCAGGGCGGCGCGGACATCATCTCCGCGGGCGACGGCAACAACATCATCCACGGCAACGACGGCGACGACGTCATCACCGTGGGCAACGGCAACAGTCGGATCTTCGGCCATGCCGGGATCGACACCATCACGGCCGGCGACGGCAGCCACTTCATCCTCGGCGCGGCGGGCGACGACATTATCGTCGCAGGCGTCGGGAACAGCGTGATCCGCGGCAACGCGGGCGCCGACCGGATCACGGTGGGTGGCGGCAACAACGTCGTGATCGGCGACGGCGACGAGAGCGACGGCACGCTCGCGGCCGAGCGTCTTGCTCTCGGTGACAGCAACGCCGCCGACGACGGTGCCGACATCATCGTCATCGGCAATGGCAACAGTACGGTCCACGGCTTCGGCGGCAACGACGTCATCACCGTGGGCAACGGCAACAACACGGTCCGCGGTCACGACGGCGACGACACGATCACCGTCGGCACGGGCACGAACTTCATATACGGGGCTGCGGGTGACGACACCATCGTCTCCGGCGACGGCAACGACACCATCGAAGGCGGCGACGGCGACGACCACATCACGGCCGGTGGCGGCAACGATTTCGTCATGGGCGAGGCGGGGCAGGACATCATCTTCGCGGGGGCGGGCAACGACCGCGTGATCGGCGGTCTCGGCAATGACGAGATCCACGGCGGTAGCGGGTCCGACATCCTGTGGGGCGACGGCGAGGTCTTCGCGCCGCAGTTCTTCGATCTCGCGAACCCCGACAATTTCGAACTCCCCGACGGATTCGAACTGAACGAGACCCTGTATCCCACGGGCTTCGTGGCGCCCCGCATCGCCCCCAAGGTAGTGCTCGGCCAGAGCATCGGCGAGACCCTCTTCGGGGTCGACGGACTGGCCCTGCCCGGGACCGCGCCCACGGCCGATGGCCGCGACACCATCTTCGGCGGCGACGGTGTCGACTTCCTGTTCGGCGGCAGCAACCCCAACACGCTCGGCGCCGAGCTGCTCGACGGGGGCGGCGACGCCGACTACGTCGACGGCGGTGGCGGGCTCGACGTCGTCCTGGGCGGTGCCGGCGACGACATCGTGCGCGGCGGTGCCGGCGAGGACTCCGTGTCCGGCAACGACGGTATCGACCAGGTGTACGGCGACGATGGTGACGACGTGCTCTACGGCGACGCCGGACGCAAGGGCGCCGCGGGCGAGATGGGCGATGCGAGCGCGCCCGAAGGCAGCCAGGCCGGCCAGCGGCTGTACGGCGGTGGCGGCAGTGACCAGCTCTACGCGTACGCCGACATCACGGGCGTCGATTCCCCGAACTACGCCGCCGAGATCGTGAAGATCGGCGACGAGATGCACGGCGGTGCCGGCAACGACTACCTCTTCGGCAACCTCCGGCGCGACACGCTGCTGGGCGACAGCGGCAACGACTATCTGCATGGCGAAGCCGTGGCAGGCAACAGCTATGCAACCAACTTCCTCGCGGATGTGACCGGTGGCTCCGCGTTCGACGCCGGCTTGGGTTACGTCGTGGGGGACCGGCTCTTCGGCGGGTCGGGCCAGGACGACCTCTACGGCGGCGGTGGCGACGACGAACTCTGGGGCGGCGCGGACGGCGACCGGCTCGAAGGTCAGCAGGGCAACGACCGCCTGTACGGCGGCGGATGGATCGACTTCCTGATCCTCGACGTGGACGCCATCTACTTCGGCCCCGGCGAGACGCCCGTGGACATCATCGACGGGCACTTCGGCGACGCGTCCTTCGACGACGTGGAGGACGACAACGCCACCGACATCCTGCTGGTGAAGGGGATCGATCTCAACGACGACACCATCGTCGTGGGCGAGGTCGACGTGGCCGGCGGACCGCGGCAGCTGCACTTCGACTACAACGGTCGCGAGATCCTCGCGCCGTGGCGCAACGCCGCGGGCATTCCGCTCGTGGAGCAGATCCGCATCACGGGTCTCGGTGGCGACGATCACATCGAGTTCCTGCGCCGCGACGACACCGCACGCAACATCTACACGGTCGACACCTCGTACCTGACAGCGCGCGGCAACGATTTCGTCGGGCACATCGAGGGTGGCGCGGGCGACGACACGCTGATCGGCGGCGATGCCCGGGACCGCATCGACGGCGGCCGCGGCAGCGACACGATCTTCGGCTACGGCGGGAACGACCGCCTCTACGGCGAGAAGCCCACCGACAGCCCGGTCCCGGTCGACACCACGACCGTCGACACCATCTTCGGCGGGCAGGGCAACGACGACCTCATCGGCGGGCCCGGCCGCAACTTCCTCTACGCGTGGTCGCAGGATCCCAAGCTGGGCGGCCAGTTCGGCATCTTCACCGACGCCTCCGGCCTGCTGTACGACAACGACGGCGACACCGACGACGACGGCGTCCTCGACGCGGGTGTCACGGCTGTCCGTGCGCTGGAGGACACCGGTATCGATCGGATGCTGGGCTCCGCGCAGGACGACGAGCTCTACGGCGGCACCGGCCCCGGCTTCCTGTTCGGGAACGGCGGCAACGACAAGCTGTTCCGCGCCGACGGCTCGCTGTTCGAGTCCCTCGACGGCGGGCTCGGTGGCGACGACTGGAAGAACTACGCGAAGGAGTATTCGAGCGTCTGGTACGTGGCCGGCTCCGGTGCGGACGATCGCATCACCGTCGACTACGTGACCGAGCCCGGCCTGCTGCGCGACTACCACCTCGTCACGCGCCTCACGAAGAACGGCGACGTCTACAGCTTTGCGGCCCAGGTGCGCCTGGACCCCACTGGTCTCGCGGCTGGCGGTGCCTTCGACGCGGTCGATTCCGACATCGAGACCGACGACGTGGAAGGTCGCAGCAGCGGCGTGGTGGCCGATGGTGCCAATCCCGATGCAGCCTTGCCGACGCTCGCGGACATCGCTGCGCGCGATCTCGCCATCGCCGAGGGCATTCTGCCGGGCGAGGGCGCCTTCGACGTGATCCTCATCGATGCCCTGGGAGGCAACGACATCATCGAGGTCGGCCCCACGGTGCAGAAGACCGTGTGGATCGACGGCGGAGACGGTGACGACATCATCACGGTCGCCTCGGGTTACGCCATCCTGGTGGATGGCGCGGAGGAAGGTTCCCGCAACGACACCGTGAACCTCGCGAAGCGCCTGGCCTCACCGGGCAGCGGGGACACCATCACGGGTGCGACGAAGTTCAGCAAGCTCACCATCGACAGCCCGGACGACGTCGACTGGTTCACCTTCAAACTCTCCGAGGCCGCGCCGAGCGGCTTCCTCGAGCTCTCGGGCACGACAGAGCTGGACCGCCTCGGCCTCGCGATCTTCGCGGATCCCGCCGGCGCGCCCGTGGTCAGCGCACCGCTCGGCTTCGCACCCGATGCCGCGGAAGGCCCCACAGGCAATGGCAGCGTGGCGAGCGCGCACAGCCTGCCCGATCCCACCACCTTCGCCCGCATCCGCGGGCTCACGATCGACAGCGCGCTCGACGTGGACCACTACGCGATCAATCTGGCCGCTGGCGGCATCGAGGGCGACTACTTCGGGCTCATCAAGGAACTGGCCGACGCCAGCCTGACGCTCGCGCTCCTGCGCACGACGGGCGAGGTGCTCCGGACAGCCGAGTCGAACTCCGTCCTGGGCCAGGTGCTCGACCTCGCGGGCATCGAGGCCGGTGACTACGTGCTGCGGGTCGTCTCGGGCGGCGGCGCTGCGCGCTACGACCTGGTCGCCCACGTCGGCGTGCCGAACCTCGCCACCGACGAGGACGACCGCAACTACATCGGCAACACCGTCCTCGATTTCGGCGGTGCGCGCACGACCGGTCTGTCCCTCGCGGGTCTGCTGGCCGACACCGTCTACTACGTTCGCGTCGACACGCCGAACCGCATTCCCACCGTCTACGACCTCACGTTCCAGGTGGGCGAACCGGCCGATCCGGTGGCGGTGGTCTTGATGACACCCCAGACCGTGCTCGAGCGGCAGGATGTCCTGAAGGGTGGCAACGGCAACGACGTGCTGCAAGGTGGCGCGGGCGAGGACTGGCTGTTCGGCGACGATGGCAACGACGTGCTCTCCGGCGGCTACGATCGCTCGGCCGAGGACCTCTTGTTCGGCGGTGCCGGCGACGACACCTTCCAGATCCTGCCCGACCGCCTGCCTTCCTTCGCGGGTTCCGACGATGCGACCATCGTTCCGGAACTCACCGACGAGATGTTCGGCGGCGATGGCAACGACCGCGTGCTGTTCCTGGGTGGCGATTTCGACGGCCTGTCCCGTCCGGTGAACGACAACGTGTCGATCCGCTGGGACCGCAACCTCCAGCGCTACGAGTTCACCGCGCTCCAGTGGGACACCGCCAACCAGGAGTTCGTGGTGGGCGAGTCCGTCGTGTCCTCGAACCTCACACTGCCCACGAGCGTCGACACAGCGTGGCAGGCGATCGACTTCCAGCTCCGCGTTCCCGGCACCGACGGGACGTTCCAGGACATCCACGTCGACGCCTTTTTCGGCAAGATGCCGGCGTGGCGGGCGCTCATCCAGGCCGCGCTGGACGCGCGCTTCGGCGCCGGAACGGTCGAGGTCGAGGACATCGAGGGCGTGCTGCGGCTCCGCGCCAGCGGCGATGGTCTCGAACTCCGGGCGGACCCCGCGAACGCCGTGGTGACCCAGCTGGGCTTCACGCCGCTGTCCGCGGCCCGACCGCTGTTCGCGCAGGATTACGCGTTCTTCCGCACGCAGGGTGTCGAGAGCATCGTCCTCGACCTGCGGGCCGGCGACGACACCGTCCACGCCAATCCGGAATACAAGTTCCCGAACACCAACTCCGAATGGGGCATCAAGCGCGGCAATCTCCAGGAGGGTGCGCGCCTGGGCGGACTCACGATCCTCGGTGGCGCCGGCGACGACCGCCTGTTCGGCGGCGAGCAGGACGACGTGATCGACGGCGGCGAAGGTGACGACATCATCTTCGGCTACGGCGGCAGCGATTCGCTGAACGGTGGCGGCGGCAACGATCTCATCTCCGGCTACGCAACGCTGGAACCCGACCAGTACGAGTTCGGGACGAGCCAGGGCGTCCGCGGTCGC
This sequence comes from Betaproteobacteria bacterium Ga0077532, assembly GCA_001464895.1. Classification (GTDB taxonomy): domain Bacteria; phylum Pseudomonadota; class Gammaproteobacteria; order Burkholderiales. The sequence goes on along the minus strand of LNEE01000024.1, from coordinate 78,146 downwards.
AACGACGTATCGACCTACGCGTCGGTCCTGCCTGCCATCCGGGCCGGTTCGGTGATCGACGGCCTGAACTTCCATCTGGGCGACACCGGCGACTGGTACGCGATCCGCACGCCGGAGTCCCTGAACGCGCTCGGCGAGAGCGCGAAGGCGTTGCTCACGAAGGACATGTTCGATGTGGTGAAGACGCGCCGTGACGTGAACGGCGTGTGGCAGGAGGAACCTTTCCAGGCGAAGTTCTTCCTCTTCGCCGCCGAGAACACCGGGACAGTCGATGCGCCCAGGCTCCAGCCGCGCGGCAGCTTCTCGGGTGTGCCCGACTACTATCTGCTGCACGTGGTGAACGAGTTCACCCCGGCGGTCACCACGGACGAAGTGGAGTACCGCATCCGCGTGAAGGCGCCCCTCGGTGCCACCACGGCGGTGGACGCCTCGCTCGCCGATGTCACGCTGTCGGCGACCGCGCTCGGCGGTCAGCCCGTGTACATCCCGCTGGGCGACATCGACGGCGACCGCTTCGAGGATGCCGTCGTCTCGATCCTCGACAACGTGTTCGACAGCACCACCGGCACGACGCGGTCGTACGCGACGATCGCGTTCGGTCGGGCAGGCGGCATCGACGCCACGAGTCGCACCGTCACGGTGGCGGCACCCACGCAGTTCCTCGGCGCGAGCGCGTTCAACCGCACGCAGGTCGAGAAGGTCGGTGACCTCGACGGCGACGGCATCGCCGACATCGCCTTCGCCGTCTCCGCCAACGGTGCGACCACCGCGGCACTGCAGGGGGCATACATCCTCTTCGGTCGCAGCGACTGGGAGCCGGTGGTCGATCTCGCCAGCGCGACCTTCGCCGATTCGCGCAACGTCTTCCTGCGCGTGGCAGCCGGCCCGGTGTCGGTGAGCGGCATCGGCAACATGGCCGACTTCTACGGCCTCGGCATGCGTTCGGAGTTCTTCGACCTCTCCGAGACCGCCAACACCGTAGCGATACCCGAGGTGGCGGACGGGAAGTTCCTGCGCAACGATTCCGACAGCGGTCACACCGTGCTCACGCTGACGGATCTCCCGGAGCACGATCTCCTCGATCTCGAGTTCCTGCTCGCCGCCATCGGCGCCTGGGGGGCGAACGGCCCGGACCAGTTCAACGTGACGGTCGACGGCATGTCGGTGTTCTCGCGGCGCCTCGACAACAGCGTCGCCGGCGATCCGCTCGCGTACGTGCCCCCGGCCGGCGGGCTGCTCATCGATCGCGAGGATCGCGGCTTCGGTCTCGCCGTCGACTCGCTCTTCGACATGGGCGCCGAGAGTGCGCTGAAGTCCATCGCGCACACTGGGTCCACGGTCACCATCGAGTTCTTCGCCGATGGTGACGGCTGGACGGGCGGCAGCATCGAGTCGTTCGCGCTCGACCACGTCCGCGTGGCAGTGGGCACCAGCGGCTCGGACGCGCGAGCGGTGGTCTTCTCCAGCGACCTCGACGGCGGCCGGCCGGTGCAGTTCACCGGTGCCGGTACGGTGCAGGACGTCGGCGGCTTCGGGCCGACGACGGTCCGCACGGAGTCCGACGCGGTCGCCATCGGCGACCTCACGAACATCGACGGGGTCACCGGTCTCGGCGCCCAGTACCTGCTCCGTTGGAGCGGCCAGATCCTCTCGCCCGGTGCGACGTCCATCGATCTGTACATCGCCGGGGACGAGCGCGTCCGCTTCGCGCTGAACGGCGTCGAGGTCGTGGGCGATACGGCGGATCGGGCAGGCGTGGAGTTGCTGGGCCTCGACGCGCTCACGCGGGTCACGGTCGACTTGGTGGCCGGATTCAACAGCTTCCGGTTCGAGATGCTGAACCGCACGGGCAACAGCGTCGCGTTGCTCGCCTACGATGCCGATCCCGGCGCCGCGCTCGATCTCCGCCTGCTGTCCGACATCAACGGCGATGGCGACGCCACGACCGCCGACACGCTGCTGTGGCGCACCTCCGCCGGTCTCTCGGATCTCATGATCTCGTCCGGCGAGAAGCTGCGCTACTGGGGTGGCCGCGACCGCGCCGAGTGGATCGCCGATGCGCGCACCAACAACACCGGCGGTGCCGACGATCCGGATCTCGTGCCCTTGGCGACGCTTCCGTACTTCGCGCTCGACGGCAATGGCGCGGTGGGCATCGGCGACATCACCGGCGACGGGCGGCCGGATGTCGCCGCACTCGTCGACGCCGACAACAACGGCGTCGCCGAGACCGTCCGCATCCTCCGCGGCGACACGCTCTTCTTCGATTCGAGCATCGACATCGAACTGGGTGCCCTCGCGGCGGGCGGCATGCGCCTCGAGTCGGCAGGCGACGTCGATGGCGACGGCGCGCCGGATCTCCTCCTGCTTGGGTCGCTGGGCAACAACACGCAGAACTATCTGCTCCACGGCGGCGGCCTCGGCGCCGGGACGACGCTCTCCGCGATGCTGGCTTCCGGCAACGCGATGCGGCTCCCGCGCCTCGACTTCGTCGCAGTCGGCGACGTGAACGGCGACGGGCGTGGCGATCTCGCCGCGGCCGCGAAGGTGGCGAGCCAGAACATCGACGAGTCGATCGCGGTGCTCCAGCAGCGCGAGGTCACGATGCTCTGGCTGGGCGACAACCGCCCGGCCCTGGTCGCGAAGCTGGCGCAGACGACGCCGGGGGCGCTCATCGCGCCGCCGCCCGCCGACATCCTGTTCGAGCCGGAGCGTGCCGCCTTCGGCACATCCGTCGCGGTGCCGCGCTCGCTCTTCATCGGCACGGCCGAAGTGCGCGCCGGGGACGATTCCGTCTCCACCCGCCTCGCCCTCTCGGCGCCGTTCGGCGACTCGCTGCGCTTCTACGACATCACCCAGTTCGGGGACGCCCCGGCCACCGGCACCACCGCCCCTGTTGCGAAGGAGACACCGCGCCCGTTCCGCTTCGAGATGGCGACGCCGGTGGCGCCGGCCTTCGGCGCGACGCCCGTCCCGGGCATCGACATCTCCGAGGACGTCAATCCGTCGCTCGGCAACGCGTTCGCCATCACCGGCGACGCCACCAACGAACAACTTTCGCGCGTGATCGACCTGGAGGACTTCAACGGGGATCGTCGCGGAGACGTCATCGTCGCCGGTGCCGCGGGCGGTTACCTGATCCTCGGCCCGCTGAAGCTGGACGCCATCGGCAACGCCCGGGACGAAGCCAACATCATCTTCGGCAGCGATCTCGGTCGCGTGGCCGACCGCCTCGGCGACGTGAGCGGCCAGAGCCCCAACGACACGGGCCTCACCGACGTCGTGTTCGTCCGCCGCAACGACAGCACGGGCTTCTCGACGATCACGGTCATCTCCGGCGCCGTGGTGGGCGAGGAACTGCCGCGGGTGATCGACGAGGCCTGGGTGGTCGCGAGGCTCGCGCAGCCCGGGCAGAACCTCGTCCGCCGGATGACGGTGCGGACGGCCGCTGCGCCCGTGGTCTCGGTGGCGAACTGGAACGACGACGGCTTCGCGGACATCGTCGTGTCGTCGGCGACGGCCTTCAATCGGACCGGCGCCGGCAACGCGGACACCATCGCCCGCGTGTGGTCCGGCGCTGCGCTGTGGAACTCGAACACGGCCACGACGCTGGCGGACATCTTCATCGACCCCACCAACCGCCTCACCTACGCGACCCAGCTCTTCGGCGGCGCCTCGTGGTTGAATTCGGGACTCGTGGCCATCCCGTCGAACTACCGGGTGACGGTGGCCGGTGACGTCGATGGGAACGGTCGCGACGATCTCGTCGTGGGCGACGCCGGCTTCCTCGGCGTGTTCCTGCCCAACGGCCAGGCGATCACCCACGGCCGTGGCTACGTGATGACCGCCCGCGGCAGCCAGGAGTTGAGCTCGGCGAAGGCGATCATCGAGGACTTCTCGTTCGCGGCCTCGGTGTCCGAGCTGGGTGACCTGAACCGCGACGGCTATGACGATTTCGCCATCGGCCGAAGCATCGAATCGCGCCTGCCCGGCGATGGCGAACTCGTCGGCGAGAGTGCTCTCCTGCGTGAAGGCGGCCTGTTCGTCTTCCAGGGTGGCGTCGAGTACCGGGCGGGTGGCGCGCAGCTCCGGCTGCGGCCCGCCGACGCCGACATCACGATCTCGCGTCAGCCGCGCGCCGAGGCCCCCGAGGCCATCAGCACGATCGGGACGTTGACGGCGACGGCCGGCGACTTCGACGGCGACGGTCGCCAGGATCTGCTGGTCGGCGAGACGTCCAGCCAGCTGCGGGCCGCCGGTGGCACCACGAACCTCGATGCGAACAATCGCGGTGGTGCGTGGGTGTTCTTCGACGTGACCAATCGCTCGAGCCAGCTCGCACTCACGAGCGCAGATCCGGGGGCGAATCCGGACGACGCCGACGTGCGGATCGCGGGCCAGTTCGAGACCGACCGCTTCGGCACGCTGTCCGCGACGCCGCGTCTCGACATCGACGGCGACGGCATCGACGACATCGTGGTGGGTGCCGGCTTCTCCGATCTCGTCGCGGCCCGGCCGGTGGCCAAGGCGGGCAGGGTCTTCGTGGCGTACGGCGCGAGCCGCGCGCCGGATCTCCCGGCGGCCTCGGAGATCGTCGTGCTGGCGAACAGCGACACGGGCGCGTTCGTCGTGCGTCCAGGGTCGAACCGTCCGCTCGAGTACAACCGCACGCTCGGCGCCGGCGAGATCGAGACGTGGTACAGCTTTTCCACGCTGGGCGATGGCGATGCGGAGACCTACATCCGCGTGAACCCGGGGCTCTCCGACAACTTCATCGAGGCGGTGGCTCCGGTGGGCAGCAGCGCGACCGCGGCGCAGACGACGCGCACCGGCGTCGACAGCATCGCGCGGAGCCTGGTCGACACGGCCGTGGGCAGCCTCTTCTCCGGTTACGGGTTCTCCACGGAGGGCAGGGTCGCGAAGTGGTCGCTCTTCACCGGGGACTTCTCGGGCACGCGGAGCATCACCCCGGTCATCTTCAAGCTGCGCTCCGACGGCAGCTACGAGATCACCGGCACCGGGACCACGCGCGCGGTCACCGGCAACCAGCCCTACGAGTTCGACTTCGGCGTGACGAGCGGCAGCGATGCCGTCGGCGCGGGGTACACGCTCGGCTGGAAGGACGGCAGCGTCGGCGCCGATGGCGCGGGCGTCATCGCCTTCGACCCGTTCTACGCCTTCGGGTCGCCCGGCACGCCGATCCAGTGGTTCGGCGGTGATCGCGGCTTCGAGAACCAGGTGCGCGACGGTGCGACCTTCCGCCCGACAGCGGGCTTCGCACGCACCTATTCCGTGAACGCCACGGTCACCCGCGGTGCCGTTCTCGAATTCGATCTCGGACAACTCCTCGGCCTGGTGGGCGACACGCAGGCGCTCGGCTCGGCAGTCCTCACGCTGGATGCCCCCGCCGCCAACCAGCCCGCCGACGCACCGACGGGCATCGGCAATCTGGTGGCCTCGGGCGGTCGCATGTACTTCACCGGTCAGACCGCGGCCCGTGGCATGGAGCTGTGGGTGACCGACGGCACCGAGTCCGGCACGCGGCTCGTGAAGGATCTGAATCCCGGAGCCACCGGGTCGAGCCCGCAGGATCTCGTGGACGTCGCGGGCACGCTCTACTTCACGGCGAACCCGACGTTCACCGGCGTGGAACTCTGGAAGACCGATGGCACCGAGGCCGGGACGCTCCGGGTCGCGGTCCTCCCCGGCGCGGCCTACGACCTGACGGCGATCACGGGCCTCGCCCAGCTCGACGCGGCAGCGGCCGGTCCCGCGGACGGTCAGCCCGCGGTCGATTTCCGCTTCACGCTGGAACTCGTCACGCTGGATGGGCAGCAGACGAACGTGGCCGTGGTCGTCCCGTTCTCCGAGACGCGCGGCAACACCTCGGCCGAGCAGCTCGAGGACGAAGTCCGCACCCAGCTCGAAGCGGCCCTCGTGGCGAGCGGCTTCGACGCGACCGACATCACGGTGACCAGGACGCCCGTCGGGGGCCGCCTCGTGTTCTCGGTCGCGGACGACGCCATCGTCCGCATGCGGGTCGTCGATGCGGATCCCGCGGGCTTCGGCACCAGCGTGAACGCCGTGCACCAGGTCGCGGTCGCGGCCGACGATCCCGGACCCGTGAACGGGCAGACGGCGGGCCTCACTTTCGGGGTCGCGCTCACCCGGCTGGGCGGCACGACCACCGATCTTTCGGTCACGCTGCTCGGCGCGGCCACGACGACCAACACCACGCTGAACGATCTCGCCGCAGACCTCAACCAGGCCCTCAGCACGCGCCTGTCGGCGTCGGGATTCCAGGCGGGGGCCGTGTCGTTCGTGGTCCGCGCCGGCAACCTGGAACTGGTCGCGGCGAACACCGTTGCGGGTCTCGACATCGTCCGCATCCGCCTCACAGGCGCCTCGTCGCTGGGTTTCGCGGCCGACGTGACCTCGCCCAACACCGTCACGGTGTCGGCCGCGCAGGGGCTCCCCGCCAACGGTCGCCCCGTCATCCCGCTCGCGTTCACGCTCACCGTGACGCGCACGGATGGCAGTGTCGCCACCGTGCCGGTGACGGTGCCGTTCGCGGGCACTGGCGTGCGCACCTCCGACAACTCGACGTTCGCCGACCTCGTCGCCGACATCGGCGCGCGCCTGCAGGTGGCTCTTGCAGCGGCAGGCTTCGGCGCGCAGGCGGTGACCGTGGCCGACAACGCGGGCAGCCTGCGCTTCGCGTCAGCCGACGACGGCATCATCGGGTTCACGGTGAGCGGCGGTGCGAGCCTCGGCCTCGACGGCTCCCAGGCCTCGATTCGGACCGGTGATCGCCTGTACTTCGGCGTCTCGTCCACCGACAACGATCTCTGGGTGACGGACGGCACCGAGGCCGGCACGCAGATCGTGGCCGGGGGGGCGGGCATCAATCCGTTCGAACTGACGGTTGTGGGCGACGACCTCTACCTCGCCGGGAACGGCGTGCTGTATCGGGCCTCGGCCGGTGCGGTCTCCGCACTGGCGCTGCCTGTCGGCGCGACGAATGCGTTCGGACTCGCCGCGGTCGACGGTGCGCTCGTCTTCTCTGCGCAGGTGTCGGGTGGCACCTTCGACAACCGCGAGTTGTACCGCGTCGCCGCAGGCTCGAGCGTGGTGACGCCCTTCGCGACGATCCCCGGGACGACGTCGTATCCGACCGAGCCCACCGCGCTCGCCGGGGGCAAGTTCATCTTCGCCGCCCGCGATCGGAACGATGGCCCGTACACGTCCGGCACCGGGACGGGCCGCGAGCTCTGGATCGGCGATGCCGTCACCGGGACCGTCTCGCTGCTGCGGAACATCGCGACCGACACCGCGCCACGCAGCGGCTTCTTCTTCGACGACATCATCCTTTCGCCGCTTTCACCTGCCGCGCCCGGCGCTCAGCCTGCGGCGCCGGTCTTCGGCGGTGGTTTCACCGAACTCATCCTCTTCCCGACCCAGCCCGGCCAGATCAACAGTTCGTATCCGTTCGGCTTCATCACCTCGGGCGACTTCACCTACTTCACTGCCAACGACGGCGTGAGCGGCTACGAGCTGTATCGCACCAACGGCACGGCAGGCGGGACGGTGCGGATCGCCGATCTGTCGCCCGGCGCGGCGAGCAGCTTCGCGGGCGACATGGAAGCGGTGCGGACGACTGCCGGCGATCGCCTCTTCTTCACCCAGGGCGGCCGCCTGCGGGTGACCTCGGGCGCCGTCGGCGACATCCAGACGATCAACGGTCCCATCGGCACGCCGTTCGGCCTGGCGTCGGTCGGCGGGCGGCTCTACTTCAATGCGGACGACAAGCTCTGGGTGTCCGACGGCACGACGGCCGGCACGTACAGCATCGATCGCATCTCGCCGCCGCCCATCGATCTCCGCGTGAGCGTGCTCGCGGCCGAGGGCGACGACCGGGTGACCGCGGCCGACTACACGGCGGAGGCGGCATTCACCACGGCCTATGCGATGGTGGGCGGCCAGGCACAGGTGGATCTCACCGCGGCCATCAACGCGGCGCTCGCGCGTGGCGACAGCCGCGTCACCATCCGCGTCGATGCACTCGACACCGAGGGGCCGGTCGCCTTCGCGGTGGCCGGGGGCGCGTCGACGGGCCGCACCGGTCTTGCGGTGCAGGCGGCGCGACCGTCGATGCTCGTGGACCTCTATACGGCGGACGGCAAGCTGGTCGACAAGGGCAAGTCGATCATCGACCTGCGCAACTCGGACGCCGGCACCTACTTCGCACGCGTCTACAGCGCGGGCGGTGCGGTCGCGGCCGATGCCGAGTACACGCTGACGCTCGCCGCGCCGATCCGCGGCTGGTCGCACGACTACGACGACCGCGACACGATCCACGGCGATGACGGCGACGATCTCATCGTCGGCGGCAAGGGTCTCGACCGCATCTACGGCGACAGCGGTCGCGATGCCTTCATCGCCGAGAAGATCGAGGTGCGCGACCTCCAGCCGGAGGACACCATCGATCCGGTCGTCACCAACGAGGAACTCTCCAACAAGCCGCTCGCGGCGACCGATGCGCTCGTCACCATTTCCGACCAGGGGCTGCAGCTGGCGCTCGCCGAGGCGCTCGGCCTGCCCATCACGACCGACTGGAACGGTCGCACGCTGATCCATCCCGACAGCGGCAGCGGCAATACGTCGATCTCGCTGTCGTCCGGCAGCAACTTCCGCGAACGTCTGTGGGCGAGCGATCTCGCGGAGATCGCGATGCTCGACGCCAGCTCGCGCAATGTGAGCGATCTGAAGGGCCTGGAATTCGCGGTCAATCTGCAGACGCTGAACCTCGCGAACAACAGCGTCACCTCGTCGGATCTGCAGTCCCTCATCCCGGGCCAGTTCGGCAAGCGCAAGGCGGGCCCCGAGGCGACCCCGATCGAGTTCGACCGGGAGGGCAGTGGTCCGAACCCGACGTACGTGGTGGATGTGGCCGAGGACGGTAGAGACACCCAGGTCGGCCTGAAGTCGCTCGAGAACCTCGCGCTCGACTTCAACACCGGCGCGAGCGACCTGCAGGATCTCGCCCGTCTGCGCGAACTGGCGCGCCTGTCGATCGACCGATCGATGCCGACCAGCCAGGCGACGCTCGACGGCCTGAAGGACGACGTAGCGAATCTGCGCTTCCTGCAGCCCGACGGCACGCAGCGTTCGCTCGATCTGCTGTCGATGGACAACGTGGTCACGAACGGCCTCAACGGCTTCTACTATCGGGGCGTCGATGTGCCCGGGTTTGGCCCGGCGCTGGACGGGGTCATCAACGATCTCGCGGATCTCGCGAATCCGGAGGTGCAGTTCTTCAACAGCCGGGTGGACGCGAACATCGACTTCGCGTCGACGTCCGGCAGCTTCCTCCCGGGTCTGCAGCCCGACAACTTCTACGTGATCTGGCAGGGCTCCATCTACCTCTCGGAGGATGGCCCGGTCACGTTCTACCTGACCAGCGACGACGGCAGCCGTCTCACGATCGACGGCAACGTCGTGATCGACCACAACGGGCTGCACGCGATGTCCGAGAAGGCCTCGGCGCCGATCACGCTCACCAAGGGTTACCACACGATCCGCGTCGACTACTTCGAGCGCACCGGCGCAGCTGGCGTGGTGCTGGAGTACGACCCGGTGAACGGCGGTCGCCAGGTCATTCCCGAGAGCGTGCTCTTCACCAGCACGCCCAGGCCGGTGGCCGACACGGCATGGCTCGCGCCGCTCGAGGATCTCCGCGTGCTCAGCCTGAAGTCGCAGGCCATCGAGACGGTGCGTCCGCTCGCCGATCTCCCGGCGCTCGAGGTGCTCCGGCTCGACGGCAATCGCATCCGCGATCTGGAGCGGATGGCCGACACCCGCATCATCGACAACGGCGATGCGATCACCGACGACAACGGCGACGGGGTCATCGACGCCAAGGACTCCGGCTTCCGCGTCGGCGGCGACATCGGGACGTGGCTCGCGAACCAGCGGCCCACCGATCAGGCCTTCGAGGGCGACTATCTCTTCCGCCCGGATCTCGTTGGCAGCACGCCCACGTGGACGTTCGCCGACCTCGATCCCGGCACGTACGAGGTCTACGTCACGTGGCCCGAAGCCGACTCGCGCAGCGAGGACGTGCTCTACGTCGTCCGCGGTTCGGACACCTCGGCGACCGTCAGCGGACTGACGATCTTCGCGCCGACGACGCCCGACGCCGTTGCCTTCGACGTGGGCGGCCGCTCGGTCACGATCGACACCGACACCGGCGCGATCACCGGCGACGATGCCTTCGCCGACCGGTTCTACGGGACGCTCTTCACGGCCGACATCGACGACGCCGACGGCATCACGCGTCTCTACGTGCGCGGCGATCTCACCATTCCCGCGGACACGCTCCGCATCGTCGGCGGCCGTCCGCTCTCGATCGTCGTCGCCGACGACGTGTGGATCTCGCCGGACGCGATCCTCGATGCCTCGGCGGCAGGACGCAATGCTTCGGCGGGCGGTGGTGTGGGCGGCGCGGCGGGCAGCGGCGGGACGGGCGGCAACGGCGCCACGCTTCCCGGGGCTGGTGGTTTCGGCGGCGCCGGTGGGGCCGGTGCTTCCCCGTTCCTGGGTGCACCCGAAGGCGCGCCGGGACAGCAGGGCGGGTTCGGATCGTTCGGACAGTTCGGCGCCAGCGGTGCCAACGGCACCCCGGGTGGCGCAGGCGGCGCAGGCTTCGGCAATGTCGATGCCGTGGCCACCGGGGGCGGCGGGGGGCAGGGCGGCTTCGGCGGTTTCTACGGGTTCGGCGCGTTCGGCGGGTTCGGCGGCAGCGGCAGCACGCCGTCCAACAACAACGGCAGTGCCGGTGGCAACGGCTTCGGCAGTGGCGGCGGTGCGGGTTCCCCCGCGCTCGTGGGCGGCGCCGGCCTCGGCGGCGGACATCTGGGCGGCTATGGCAGCCTGGTCGGCGGCAGTGGTGGCAGTGGCGGCGGCGGTGGCGGTGGCGGTGGTGGCGGTGGCTCCGGCGGGGGGGGCTCCGGTGGCGGTGGCGGCGGCGGCGGGGATGCCGGCGTGCTGTCGTTCTCCGGCATCTTCACCTCGTCGTTCTTCCCGTCGGCCGGCGGCAATGGCGGCACCGGCGGCAATGGCGGCATTGGTGGCGTCGGCGGCAACGGCGCACTGGGTGGCGACGGTGCGGTGGGCGGCGGCGGCGGCGGTGCCTTCGAGATCCTCGCGAACGGGCGGATCCTGGCGGCGGGTTCCACGCTGCGTGCGGACGGTGCCGACGGCGGGACCGGTCTTCCCGGCACCTTCGGGACGGCGGGCTCCCCGGGCACGCCGGGCAGTCTCGGCGGTGCCGGCGGCTTCGGTCCGGGCAGCGCCGGCAATGGCGGTGCGGGCGGCAACGGCGGGACCGGCGGTGCAGGCGGCAGCGGCGGGCCGGGCGCGCGCGGCGGCGATGGCGGTGGCGGCGGTGGCGGCACGGTCAAGCTCGTGGGCACTCAGGTGGATGCCACCGGCGCGACGTTCTCGGCGGCCGGGGGATCCGGGCTGGGCGCGGCGACCGACGGCGATGACGGCCGCGGCGTGATCGGCCGCAACAGCGGCATCTACGAACTCATCCCGGGCCTCACCGTGACCGGGCAGGAACAACGTGTCTTCGGAACGTACGAGCTGAATCCGTTCCTCCGCTCGACCTCGGGCACCTTCGCGTACAGCACACCGCTCATCCCGGGGCTGGAAGGCGGCGCGGCGGCGTACGGGTTCCTCGACATCGATGCCCGCGATCTTCTGGACGAGAGCGTCTTCACGTCCGGACCGAGCGATCGGCAGTTCGCGATCATCCGCGTCGACGGTGCACTGCCCGGCATGTTCGGCGCGCTGGACGGCGCCGACCTGCTTCTGGTCGTGAACCTCACGAGCCACACCTTCGCGGATCCGAAGCTCGGCATCGGCCAGGCCGGATTCCGCACCGATCTGCTCCAGGGCGGGATCGCCCACGATCCGCAGTTCGGCGGCAGCGGCACGGTCACCGTCGGCACGGACATCGTGGAGGCGTCCGAGGTGCACGAGTTCGGCGCGTACCGCGTGTATGCGACGGTGATCTACGACGACGACTACCTGCCCGGCGACGATGCGTTCGGCGATCAGCCGAAGAACTTCTTCTTCAGCGCCGAGCGGGACGGCATCGAGTACTTCGCGCGGCCGGAGATCATCGACGACGGTCAGGTCGTCTATGTCCGCGAACCCGGTCTGCGTGGCAACGTGGACCAGACGCAGGATCCCGTGGGTCTCACGCTCGACGGCACGACGTGGCAGAGCCTGGGTGGCACGATCAAGGTGGGTCCCGGTGGCGTCGACGACCGCACGATCGAGGTCTCGATCAGCGCAGCCACGGCGGGGATCATCGCGGCCGACGGCGTGATGCTGCGCCGGGTCGATGCGCCGACCTTCCCGAACCTCCGCGTGCTCGACGTCACCGGCAATCCGCTCAACAACCGCACGCACGACATCCATCTGCCCGCACTGGCGATCGATATCGACGTCGCTGCCGATCCCGACCGGCAACCCGTCGTCGGGGTGATGGCCCCGCGCGGCGACACGCCGAACGCGATCGATCTCGACAGCGCGACCGAGCAGGTGTCGATCGCGGACATCGCGGCGCTCGATCTGGCGCGGAACCTCACGCTCGAGGCGTGGATCAAGCCCGAGGCGTTCCCCAACCAGTGGATGCCGATCGTCTACAAGGGCGCGGGCACCGATGCGCTGGCCCGCAACTACACGTTGTGGCTGAACAACGCGGGCTTCCTGCACTTCACGACATCGGATGGCACCGCGCAGTACGCGGTGAACTCGCCGGTCGGCTCGATCGAACTGGGGGAGTGGTACCACGTCGCCGGCGTGATCGATCGCGAGACCGGCAGCATGCGGCTGTACCTGAACGGTCAGATCGTGGGCACCGGCTCGGTCAGTGCGGCCGACGGGGTGACGAGCAACCAGGCACTGCGGATCGGCGGCACGCAGGAGTCGTCCGGAGGCTACTCGAACTTCAATGGCCAGATCGACGAGGTGCGCCTCTGGAACGTGGCGCGGACCGGCGCCGAGATCCGGTCGCACATGGCGGCGGAGATCCCGCAGATGCCCGGTCTCGTGGGCCACTGGAAGTTCGACGAGCTGTCGGGTGCGCTCGCCGTGGACAGTTCCGCGACCGGCCGCAACGGATCGCTGATCGGTGCCGTGTCACGCGTGCAGGCGCCCATCCACGTCGCTGCGTTCGATCCCGACGGCGACCCCCTCAACGTCACGGTCGTCTCCGACACGCCCGGCATCACGGCCTCGGTCGTCGGACGCGACATCACCATCGGTGGCACGGGTTCCGGCACCGCACGCATCTCCGTCATCGTGTCGGACGAGAACGGTGCGCTCGGCGACGGCCGGGGGCGGGCGACCGATGCGTGGTTCGACTACACGCAAGGCGTCAATGCCATCTACGGGACGAAGTTCGACGACGTCAACGGCAACGGTGTGCGGGATGCCGGCGAGCGGGCGCAGGACGGCGTGCAGGTCTTCCTCGACCTGAACGGCAATGGCGGCCTCGATGCCGGCGAGCCCGTCGTCTACACCGACATCCACGGGGACTACGCCTTCCGCGACGTGGCGTCGCAGCCGGTCGGGGAACCGGCGATGGTCAACGCGACGGCGCTCGTGGCGCCGAACGGCGGGGCGTTCGTCACCGTCGTCAACGACGTCATCGATCTCGGCTTGGGGAACCCCATCATCATCGGCACGACGACGACCACGCGTACCGTGCGTCTGGATGTCCGGATCAATGGCTTTTCGTACGGGGGTATCACGCTCCGTCCCGCAGATGTCGCGGGCAACGTCACCCGCGCCGATCTCGCGGCCGACCTCAACCGGCTGCTCGATGCCCAGTCCATCCCGGTCGGCGTGTCGGTCAACGCCGATGGCACGCTGCGCTTCTCCGACGAGGTGGGCGGCGGTCGGGCGACGACGCTGTCGCTGACGGCGATCACTGAGACGGCGGTCGTCAGCGAATCGATCTTCGGTGGCAGCTCGGCGTCGTCTTCGGTCAGCCAGGGCGGTCTCGGCCTGCCCGGGGGCGCGCAGGTGGATGCGGGTGCCGATGCCGCGTTCACCGTGGTCGAAGTGCCCTTCGCGGGCTGGCGGCCGACGATCGGCGGCGACGCATTGCCGACGGGTCTGCTGGGCACGCGCACGGTCCGGTTCACGACGGACGGCGAGATCTCGACGGACAACGATTTCGGTAACCAGCATCTCGTCGAGATCGCGGTGACCGGTCCGTCGACGGTCGTCGAGGGTGTGCCCGCCGAGTTCACGGCGACGCTCACCGACCCGGAAACCGGCGAGGCCTTCGACGGCCCGTTCGACATCGTCTGGCTGGTGCTGGATGCCGACGACAGCGTCGTGGAAAGCGGTGGCGGCAGCACGTTCCGCTTCGCTCCGCTCGATCAGGGCAGCTTCCGCGTGCTGGTCGGTCCGAGCTTCCGCCTCGAGATCGATCCCGAGGATCCCCGCGAGGGACTCGCGCGCTCGGCGTTCCTGACGGACTCGGCGCTACCGAACCAGTTCGACTTCGGCGTCGCGTTCGCTGCGATGCCCTATGCCTTCGATCTGACGGTGATCAACGGTGTCCCGTCGGTGGAGGCCGGCGAGGATCGCGCCGTGGACGAGGGCGACGTCATCTCGCTGGCTTCGGCGCTCGTGATCGACGAGGGCGGTGTCGATGCGCTCACGATCGACGTCCAGTGGGGCGATGGTTCATCGGTGAGCGTGGCGGTCGAGCCCGGGGCCGACATGGCTGAGGTGCTCGCGGATCTGACACACGCGTACGCCGACAACGGGAAGTACGTCGTCCAGGTCACGGTGACCGATGACGACGACGCGCAGTCGACGGACAGCTTCACCGTCGAGGTGGCCAACGTGGCGCCAGTGGTGGAGGCTGGCGACGACATCACGCTCGCCGAGGGGGAGCGGCTCTTCCTCGGCCGGCGCTCGGAGGCCCTCGCCCTCGCGGCGGCGGCGAACGTCGCGAGAGGCACGGTCTTCGATCCGGGCAGCGACGACAAGCTGACGGCCATGGTCGACTGGGGCGACGGCACCGTCGAGCAGGTGCGCCTGATCGTGCAGCGCCCCGATGGCACGGGTGTGACGGCATTGCTGGATGGCAGCCACGTATACGAGAAGCAGGGGCGCTACGAAGTCCGCGTCACGGTGGAGGACGACGACGGCGGCGTCGGCGAGGATCGCTTCGTGGTGGATGTGGTGAATGTTCCGGTGGAGCTCGGGCCGCTGCCCGAACAAGTGTTCCTCGACGAGGGTGGTGTCGTGTCGCTCGGCGCCCTCGACATCCATTTCTTCGACCGCTCACCGGACGCCGAGTACGTCGTCACCGTCGACTGGGGCGATGGCACGGTCACCACGGAGGCCTGGGAGGCCGAGTTCGTCGGCGACGCGTTCGTCGGCGGGCAGATCGTGGGCGACCACCGGTACCGCCAGGATGGAGAGTTCCGATTGACCGTCACCGTGAACGACGGGGAGTTCGAAGCCTCCGGCAGCCTGCTCGCGGTGGTGGCCAATGTGGCGCCGCTGTTCCGCGAGTTCCGCCCGCCCGAGGCGGTTCAAGGCGAGCGCATCGAGCTGGCCTTCGCCTTCGATGATCCCGGCGTCTTCGACACCTTCACAGCAAGCGGCACCTGGGGTGACGGTACCGACATCGCCGACGCGGAGATCCTCGTCGACGCAGGCCAGCGCATCGTCCGGGTGGCCCACACCTATGCCGCCCGCGGCACGTTCGGCTTCAAGCTCGTCCTTTCGGATGGCGATGGCGGCGAGGATGCCGTGCTGTTCGACCTCCCCGTGCTGAACGCCGCGCCGGTGATCGCGCTGCCGCCCGAGGGCAACGGCCATGAAGGGGATCTCGTCGAGTTGAAGGTGCAGGTCAGCGACTCGGGAGTCGGCGATCTCGACAAGGCGGAGGTTTCCATCGACTGGGGCGATGCCGCGCAATTCCAAGAAGGTGCCGCGAATCCGGCGCCTGCGATGCTCATCGAGGAAGACGGCGTCTACTACGTGGTCGCGAGTCATCGGTATGCCGACGACGGCGTGTTCCGCATCAGCGTCTCGGTGACGGATGCCGAGGGCGCCCGGTCGGTCGCCACGCAACAGATGACGGTGGCCAACGTGGCGCCGTCCATCGCGCTGTCCGGACCGACGCGGGTCCTCGACGGGCAGCCGTTCCGGCTCACCGCGATCGTGACCGATCCGGGCGCGGATTCCGTGAAGTCCTGGAAGATCGACTGGGACGACGGCAGCCAGCCAGAGGTCTCCGACGACGGCGAGGAAGCGGTCTTCCGCCATGTCTACAGGGGCATCACCGAACCGCGCATCGCGAAGATCGTGGCGACCGTGATGGACGAGGACGGGGAGTGGACGTCCAGCGCGTTCGAGCTGCAGCTCGTGCCGGATCTCCTGTCCGTCTCGACCATCGCGGGCGAGGCTTCCGGATTCTACGTGCGCTTCGACCGCGAGATCGATGTGGAGGCGCTGAACCTCTACGCGAGTGCGGACAGCGGCACCGGTCAGGGGGATGTCGTGTTCCGCCGTGCCTCGGGCGCCGTCGTGGCCGGTTCGCTCTTCGCCGATGCCGACAACCAGGGGTTCCGGTTCGTGGCCACCGGCGGTGCGCTGGAAGGCGGCAAGTACACCGTGAATCTCCGGGGCGGTGCGGGCGGACTGGCCGATCGTCGGGGTGGTGCGCTCGACGGCAACGAGGACGGCATCGCCGGCGACGATTTCGTGGGTGGGGTCACCATCGACACCCGAGAGGCGATCGTCTTCTCCCTGCCGGACTTCGTGCGCGGGGCCAACCAGCGCGTGCTGGTGCCCAACGCCGCGGGGCAGGGCCAGGGGCTGCCACTGCGGGTGCTGCGACCCGAGGGGGTGCAGGCCTTCGCGCTCGCGCTCGATTTCGACACCCGGCTGCTCGACATCCGCGGCGCCCGCCTCGCGGATGGCCTGAAGGGCGAAGTGATCCTCGAGTCGACCAAGGACGGGCTCGAACTGCGCGTGTTCCTGTCGGAGCCGCTCCGCGCGACCGACACGATGCCGGTGTGGCTCGATGCCGTGGTGCCGGAGAACGTGCCGACCGGCCCCGGGCAGATCCTCGATCTGCGCGTGCTGTCGGTGCTGTCCGGCGAGCAGAAGGAGCTTCTCGCCACGGCCGACGACGCCGTGCAGATCGCCGGCTTCTTCGGCGATACCTCCGGCAATGGCGCTTACACGATGCTCGACGTGCAGCGCCTGCAGCGCGTGCTCACCGGGCTCGACACGGGCTTCGGCACCTTCCCGAACTTCGATCCGACGATCGTCGGCGACATCAACGGGAGCGGCAGCCTCACCTCGCTCGACGTCACGCGGCTGTACCAGCACGTGCTCGGGGCGCTGCGGCCCGAGATTCCGGCGTTGCCACGGGGCAGCGAGCCCGAACGCTTCTTCGGCAACGACGAACGTTCGGTAGCCCTGGACACGGAGGTCGCGGCGGAGCCCGGCGGCACCGTGATCGTCCCGCTGTCGATCGACAAGGCCACCGGGGTGGAGAGCGTCCGTGCCCGGGTCACCTTCGATGCGAGCCGACTGCAGTTCGTGCAGGCGAAGCCCGCTCTCACGGCCGACTTCGCGTGGCGCAGCGTCCGGACGGTGACGAACGGCGACGGCACCCAGACGCTCGAGATCGACCTCGCGCGCCTGGAACCGATGACGGACGGCGCGGGTTCGCTGGTCGACCTCGAGTTCCGCGTGCAGGACCGGGCCCCGGCGGGCGGCACCCTGATCGATCTGCAGTACCTCGCTCTGAACGACACGCGCATCGGCCAGTCCGTGGTGTCGACACCGGGTGAAGATCCCACGGACGGCTTCGTGAGGGTGCTGGGCGACATCCCGGTTCCGAAGGATCAGGTGCAGGTGCGTGATGCACCGGCGGCGCCGTCCCCGGCTTTGCTGGAGGGGATCTCGCAGAGCGCTGCGAGGACGGTGAACTGGGGGGCAACGTTCGCGGAGACGCCTGCCGAGGTGCCGGTGGCAGCACCGCCGGCGGCACCGTCCGCCGTGGCGAGCGCCTGGCGCGCCGATGCCTGGGCCCGCGATCTCGGCAGCCGGCTCGCCTCCCTGGGCGACAGCGCGCCGGAGGCCGAGTCGTCCCGGGGCGGTCTCCTGAAGCAACTGGTGCGCGGCATCGGCAAGACACTGCGCGGCTGATCTGGCGCGACGGGGGAGCAGCGCGGCCCCCCCCGTCGCCCGTTCTTCGACGGGCAGATTTCCTGGCGCGCGCCTGACCCCGCTTTCCACGGGCGTGCGTTGAAGCGAGTACCGATCTGCAAACGCCAACGTTCTCCACCGACCTCGACGTGGTTCCCGACCCGCAGCGCCCCGACCGTCCCTGCACGGTCCTGACGAGATGCCCATCGACGACACCGACGAGGCGCTGATGCTCCGCTATGCGGCGGGCGATGCCGCGGCCTTTCCCGAGCTGTATTCGCGGCATCGGGCCGGCCTGTATCGCTTCTGCCTGCGCATGTGCCGCGATCGCGGGCGCGCGGAGGAGGTGTTCCAGGACGCGTGGCTGCAGCTGATGCAGGCCCGTGAACGGTATCGCGTGGAGGCCCGCTTCGTGACATTTCTGTATCAGATCGCCCGGAATCGCATGATCGATGTGCTGCGTCGCGACCGCCGGACGACGATGTCCCTCGACGACGAACCCGGTGCTGCGTTCGCGGCGACGCTGGCGGCGGACCCCGGCGATGAACCGGAGCGCCTGCTTTCGCGGAAGCAGGGCGCGGGGCGCCTGGTGGCTGCGCTGGATGCCCTGCCCGATGCGCAAAGGGAAGCCTTCCTGCTCCACGAGGAGGGCGAACTCACGCTCGAGGAGATCGGGACCCTGACCGGGGTCGGACGGGAGACCGTCAAGAGCCGCGTCCGCTATGCGCTCGGTCGGCTGCGCGAGGCCCTGGCGGGAGAGCGCGATGGCTGAATCCGAAGATCGCGAATTCGACGCCCTGCTGGCCGGCCATGCGGATGTGCGTGCCGCGTATCGGGCAGCATCGGTCGGTGACGAACCCGCGGCAGCGCTCGACGCCGCGATCCTCGCCGCGTCGCGCAAGGTGGTGAAAGCGGGTCCGGAGCGCGTCGATCGTCCTGCACGGTTCATGCGCCGCCTGGCGATGCCCCTGTCGGCGGCGGCCGTGATGGTCCTCGCGACGTCGCTCTCCTTCCTGGTGTACGAAGAGCGCGGCACGCCTTCGGCGCCCGATTCGTCCCCCGCAATACAGGCCCCGAAGCCCATAGCAGCGCCAGCAGACAACGCCGACAGGACCATCGCCCGGGAAGTGCACGGCACGCCGGCCGAGGTGACCGTCGACCTGCCCCGGGCGAAGTCGACGTCCGAGGTCCGGGCGACCACGCGGCCCTCGCCTGCTCCGATGTCGGCCACGCCCGAACGTGTCGGGCCCGCACCTGAAGCCCCGATCCCGGCCGCGCCATCGCCGCCAGCAGAGACGTCCACCGCCATGCCCGGGGCGCCGGCGGCGGCGCGTCGATCCGATGCCCTGGTCGACGCACCGGGGGCGCGCGCGCCCATTCCAACCACGAGCGACGAACGGGAAGCTGCGTCAGCGACCCGCGCGGCCGAGGCGGCTTCCGAGCGCGCCGCCGCACGGGACGATCGGCGGGAGGCCTTGCGGCAGGCCGAGGCTGCGCGTGCGATGGCACCATCCGCCCCCGTCGCGGACCGGGCCACCCCGACGCGGCGCGCGGCTGGGGAGTTGGCAGAGTCGACCGCGGGCGCAGCCGGCGTGGATGGTGCGCCGGCGTCTGGTGCGCCGATGGCAGTGGAGGCGCCGGCGGGCCTCGTGGCGAAGCGGCTCGCGTCGCCCGCGCGGGAACGCGCGACCGACACCGCTTCGCGCGACGCCGGGGCCGCGAATGCCGTGCCTTCCACTGCGGAGACGCCTGCGGAATGGATCGTCCGCGTGCGCGCCCTGCTGGACGCCGGACGCATCGCGGCCGCACGCGCCGAGATCGCGCGCCTCCGATGCCGGTATCCCGACGTCACGCTGCCGCCCGACCTGCCCACACCCGAGGCCGGCGCGGCGTGTCCGTCCACCGCACCTAAAGAAGGGTCCCCCGATCTCCGTTAAGCCCGATGTCAGTGCGACCACCGCCGACACCCGCCGGCGTGCCTGCTCCCTGACTTGCGACAAGACGGATCCCATGGACAAACAAGGTTTCGACGAACTCAAGACCACCGGAAAGCTGCCATCCCCGTCCGGGGTTGCCTTGCGGATCATGGAACTCTGTCGCAAGGATGACGTGGGCGTGCCCGAGCTGGCGAAAGTCGTCCAGGCGGATCCAGCGCTGACCGGTCGTCTCGTGAAGTTCGCCAATTCGGCGATGGCCGGGCCGCGCCGCCCGGTCGTCGCCATCGCCGATGCGATCCGCGTGCTCGGTATGAATACGGTCCGCCAGCTCGCGCTGGGGTTCTCCGTGCTCGGTCAGCATCGCGCCGGGGCTTGCCCTGGCTTCGACTACAACGTCTTCTGGTCCCGGTCGCTGGCGAGTGCGATCGGCGCCAACGCCCTGTGCCTGCGAACGCGCGCTGCCGCCGCCGACGAGGCCTTCACGTGCGGCCTGCTGCTGCGCATCGGAAGCCTCGCGCTCGCATCGCTCTATCCGGAGGGCTACGGTGACGTCCTCGCGAACAACGCCAGCACGCCCGACCGTCTGCTCGAGTACGAGCGCAAGCAGCTGAGCACCGATCATCTGGAGATCACCGCAGCGTTGCTCGAGGAATGGATGCTGCCGCGCGTGTTCGTGAATGCCGTGTATCACCACGAGGCGCCGCAGGAGGCCCAGTATCCCGACGGCTCCCGCGAGTCGATCCTCTGCAACGTGATGCAGCTGTCGGCGGCCATCGGACTCTTCTGCACGGCTTCGGATCCCGAGCGTCGGCAGATGCTGCCGGACATGGTGTTCGGAGCCGCCCGGATCGGCATCGATGCCGAGGCGTTGTCGATGCTCATGGACCAGGTGGTCATCGAGTGGCAGGAGTGGGGCAAGATCCTCGAGGTGCGGACCACCGAGATCGCGCCGTTCCACACCATCGCCGAGTCGGCTCGCGACGGCGAATCCGCTGACCGCGCGCCGACGCTGACGCTCGTGAACAGCGGCGCGGAGCGGTCTGCCGGATCGGTTGGCGCAGGGGCAACACCTGGCACGAACGTCCCCGGTGTGGTGTCGGCAACCATCGCATCGAACGCGCCCGACAGCCTGCGCGTCCTGGTCGTCGACGACGACGCCACGATCCTCCATATCGTCTCCCGCCTGCTCCAGGATCAGGGCCACCAGATCACGACGGCCCGCGACGGACAGGAGGCGCTCCGCGTGGCGATGCGCGAGCATCCGCAGCTCATCGTGTGCGACTGGATGATGCCGGAGATGGACGGCGTCACCCTTTGCCGGGCGTTGCGGGAGACCCAGGAGGGGCGACACATCTACTTCCTCCTGCTCACCGGACTCGAGAAGGAGGAGCACCTGGTCGAGGCGTTCGATGCGGGCGTGGATGACTTCGTTTCCAAGCCCGTCTCCGCGAAGGTGCTCCTGGCGCGCCTGCGCGCCGGCCAGCGCGTGATCCGGCTGCAGCAGGAGGCAGCGCGCGACAGCCAGAGCCTCCGCCGCTTCGCCACCGAACTGGCCGTGGCAAACCGACGCCTCCGCCAGGCAGCCCTCACGGACCCGCTCACCGGCCTGCCGAACCGCCGTTACGCGATGGAGCGTCTGGAACAGGAATGGTCCGCAGCGACGCGGAATCAACGTACGTTCACGGTCATGATGGTCGACATCGACAGGTTCCGATCGGTCAACGACGCCTTCGGGCACGATGCCGGGGACCAGGTGTTGCGCCAGGTGGCGATGGCACTCAGGAAGGCGGCGCGGTCGGAAGACGTGATCTGTCGCCTCGGTGGCGAGGAGTTCCTCGTCATCTCGCCCGACACCCCTCTGCCGGCGGCGATCCGGCTCGCGGAACGCCTGCGTCAGGCGGTCTGCTCCGCACCGTCGCATCCCGGCGCGTCCGCGACGCCCATGTCGGTATCGATCGGCGTGGCCGAACGCAGTCCGACGATGCTGAAGCCGGACGACCTCATGAAGTCGGCGGACGAAGTGCTGTTCCACGCCCAACGTCTGGGTGGCAACCGCATCCAGGCGGCCGGGCAGGGCGTGGTCCGGACGGCCCCCATCAGCAGTGGTACCGGGACGGGCGCACCGGGTCGGATCTGAGTCCGCCTCCGCCGTCGCGACACCAGAAACGACAAGGCCCCGGGGTCACCCCCGGGGCCTTGTGCATTCACAGCCTGGCGAAGCTGCCTGGTCAGGCGGCCTTGCGCTTGCTCGGTGCCGGAGTGGCCGGCTCGAACTGGGCCGTCAGACCCTTCCACGACTGCATGGCCGTTTCGTAGGCTTGGTTGGCCGTGGTGGCGGCGGACTTGAACGAGGATACGAAGGCCTCGGAACCGGCCGGCGCATTCTTCAGCAGGCTGTCCATCGCGACGACCATCTGCTTCTGGAACTCGGTGACCTGCGTCTCGATCAGCGCCGTGACTTCGGCCTGGACGCCTGCCACGCTTTCGTAGACTTCCTTGGCGTAGGCCTGACCCTTGTCGAGGCCGGGCTTCAGCACCTTGCCGGCGATCGCCTGGACGTCGGCGGGGTCCTTCGCGCTGGCAATCGCGCGGACCTGCGCGCTCGCCTCGTCGAACGAGCTGCGGACGGTCTTCATGTTGAGATCGAACAGACGCTGGGCGCTTTCGGTCGTCATGGTGGCGAAGCGCAGGGCGGTATCGAGCTGGGCTTTGGCGACCGCGGCGAATTCGGGGGTGGTTGTCATTGCAGGAACTCCTTCGACAGGTGAGAGGGGATGCCTCGGTGCACCTGGGCATGTCGGAATCGCTTTGCTGCAGTGCACAACAAGGAGTATAGGGTCGTGAAAACTCAAGTCAAGGGTTTGGACCCCTGATCACGAAAATAAATGATGCGGCGCAGCAAGAAAACGTCAGGCGCTGTGTCGTCCCGCGGTTTCGGATGGGTCTGGTGCCGGAGGCAGACGGTCGGGAGACCAGTGGTCCGCGGCCCACGACCAGAGTTCCGGCACCGGGGCGTCAGCCAGTTCAGCCGGGACGGGATGCCCGAGGAAGGCGAGTGCATTGCGCAGTACCGTCGCCGGCCGGGTCGTGTCGACTTCGGCCGCGAGGGTCTGTTTCGAAAGCTTTTCCCCGGATGGATGGCGCACCAGCGGCAGGTGCATCCACGTAGGTTCCGGAGCCCCCAGCCATCGCCGGACGAGGATCTGGCGCGGCGTCGAGGCGGCCAGGTCGGCCCCGCGAACGATGTCGGTGAAGCCGTCCAGCACGTCATCGACGGCGCAGGCCAGGTGATACGAGGGGATGTCGTCGGCGCGCCAGAGCACGAAATCCCCGGTCGCGGATTCCACGTCCTGGACATAGCGTCCAAGTCGTCGATCGAAAAATTCGATGGGCGCGCCGCGCACGTCCAGACGCCAGGCGCCAGGGCCGTCGGAGGCCGTCTGGCTGTTGCGGCAGGTGCCCGGGTAGCGAGGGCCCTCGATGCCGGGGAGTCCGGCGCGGGCGATGCGAGATCGCGGGCACGTGCATCGATACACCGGGGCAGCAAGGCGCAGCTGGTCGAAGGCGCGGCGATGGGCTTCGCGGCGCTGGCTCTGGTACACGACCGGACCGTCCCAGGCGAACCCCAGCGATTCCAGGCATCGCAGGATGGCGTCGATCGCGCCGGGCGCGACGCGAGGCGGATCGAGGTCGTCGATGCGCAGATGCCACTGGCCGCCGGCCGCAAGGGCGTCGACGCGGCTGCCGGTGGCTGCGACGATCGAACCGAAGTGAAGGGGACCGGAGGGGGTCGGTGCGAAGCGGCCCCGGTAACCGGTGGCCACGGTCACGGGGTGCGCAGGCCGGCGGCCAGCCGCGTCCGGATGTAGAGCAGGCACGCACCGAAATACACGACGGACAGTGACGCCTCGCCGACGGCGAGTGCTCTCGACATCCCGGTGTCGGACCACGCGCGGACCGCCCCCTCGGTGAAGTACGCGAGCACGAGCAGGCTCGTCCATCGATAGCTGTACAGGCGTTCGCGCAGGAGGCCGAAGAGCGGCACTAGCAGAGGAAGTGCCTTCAACGTCATCAGCGATCCGCCGGGGCGCAGCGGCGCGAGGAAGCCCTCCCACGCGACGCACAGCAGGGTGAGCGCTATCCAGGAGGTGCAGGCCAGCAGGTAGGTGGCGCGGATCATCCGGTTCGGCACTCCCGCGCCATACGGATGAACTGCTGCCGGGCGCCGTCGGCATCGGTCACCGGTTCGGGAAACTCGAAGCGGAGCAGGGCGTCGTCCGCGCGCAGATCGAAGCCGTCGGCGTCGACGCAGAGCATCTTCACGGCTGCCGGGGCGGTGCCGAGGCGGCGCGAGCAATACGCCCGCATCGTGTCGACGTGGTCCTCGTTCATGTGTCCGACGATGTCGTCCTCGCGATCGTCCAGCGGGGCGGCGGGCAGGATGTAGTCGGTGCCATCGAACCACCGGATGTCGCCGAAGCCGCCCACGTAGTGACCGGCCACGGGTTCCAGCCGCAGGAAGCCGAAGTCCCCGAACCCCGCGTAGACCTCGGCCTCTGGAAGAAGGGCGAGATAGCGACGGGCTGCGGGCGACTCGCGCGCCACCTCGGTCACCCGTCCCATCAGGGTGAGGCGTGCGCCGGTGACGACGTCGTCACCGTGGGCGGTCAGGCTCGCGGACGGGTTCCGGAGCATGTCCTGCGTATGGGCGGCAAGACGGCTCACGAGGAGGATGGGGTACCCGTGCGCATCGAGCACGAACGGGACAGCGGATCCGTAGGGGAAACCCTCGAAGCGCGTGGACAACGTGGAGAGCACGCCGCGGTGCGTGCAGCGCAGGAGCAGGCGCCCCGGGCGGGCACGGTCATCGGTCATGACAGGGGCGGCGGGTGGCAACGGTGTGGCGCAGGGGGAGCGTGCAGCGGTCGACGGGATTCATCGGGCGAGCTTCAGGGAGATCTCCGCGAGGCGGCGGCCGAGGGCGATGCACAGCCGGTGCTCTTCCTCGCTGACGGTGCGGTCGCTGCGCGGTCCGGCCCAATGGGTGGCGCCATACGGGCTGCCGCCGGTGGACGTGTTCGTGATGTCGGGTTCCGTGTACGGCAGGCCGGTGATGAGCATCCCGTGGTGGAGCAGGGGCGTCATCATCGAGAACAGCGTGGATTCCTGACCGCCGTGCAGACTCGACGTCGACGTGAACACCGCGGCAGGTCTGCCGGCGAGTGCCCCGCGCGACCAGAGACCTCCGGTGCCGTCCCAGAAGTACTTCATCGACGCGGCCATGTTGCCGAAGCGGGTCGGGCTGCCGACCGCGAGCCCGACGCATTCCTCGAGATCGCGCAACTCCGCATACGGGGCGCCGTGATCGGGGACTTCGGGCTCGGTGGCTTCGCAAACGGCGGAGACTCGTGGGACGGTACGCAGTCGGGCCTGGGCGCCCGACACCTGCGAGACGCCGCGGGCGATCAGGCGGGCCATCTCGCGCACGGCACCGCCGTGGCTGTAGTAGAGAACGAGGATGTCGTGCATGGGGTGCCGCGGAAGTGGAGAGCTATTATAGGAGCCGTGCCGCGTTCCAGCGGTTCCCGGTTTCCTCGGTGAACAAGCCTTCCATGCCCGATCTTCCGGCGCGCGTCCGCGCGATCGTCCGCTATGTCGTCCAGCGCTTCCGCGAGGACGATCTCCTCGAGGTGGCGGGCAGCCTCACCTTCACCACCCTGCTCTCGCTGATCCCGCTCGTCACGGTGGTGTTCACGGTGATCTCCGCGCTGCCGGTGTCCGCGCGCTTCACGGCCACCCTGCACAGCTTCATCGTCAGCAACTTCGTGCCCGGCGCCGCGAGCAAGCTCATCACGGTCTACACGCAGCAGTTCGTGCAGAAGGCGTCGCACCTCACAGCCATCGGCATCGGCATGCTGGGGGTCACCGCGATCATGCTCATGTTCACCATCGAGCAGGCGTTCAACCGCATCTGGCGGGTACGCCATCCGCGACCGTTCCTGAAGCGTGTGCTCGTGTACTGGGTGGCCCTCACCCTGGGGCCGCTCCTGATCGGCGCGAGTGTGTACATCACGTCCTCGCTCGTCACGCTGTCGCTCGGCATGGTCCAGAGGTCGAACGCCCACGAACCTCTCTGGAAGATCACCTCCGTCGCGCTCACGTGCATCGCGCTGGCCCTCCTGTACCGGACCGTGCCCAGCCGGCGGGTGAGTTCCGTCGAAGCTGCGATCGGCGGTGCTACCGCAGGTCTGGCGTTCGAGGCGATGAAGGCGGCGTTCGCATGGTTCGTCACGCACATCGGCAACTACCAGCTCGTGTACGGCGCATTCGCCGGGTTTCCGGTCTTCCTGCTCTGGATCTACGTGTCGTGGCTGATCGTGCTGGCGGGCGCCGTGATCACGGCAGCATTGCCCGGTCTGCGCGCAGGGCTGTGGCTGCGGCCGGTCGTGCCCGGCGCCACGCTCGTGGAGGCCCTCGCGCTGCTGCGGTACCTGCGGGACCGGCATCTCACGGGCCTCGCGACCGATGCCTGGGAGGCTGCGCGCACCATCCGCATGTCGCACGACGACGCCGAGATCCTGCTCGATCGCATGGTGGGCCGGGGCTGGGTCACGCGCACGGAGGACGATCTGTGGATGCTCTCCCGCGATCCCCGCACCATTCCCCTCGCCGAGTGCTACGACGAATTTCTCTTCAGAGGAGACGCGCTGGCCGGCGAGGCGGCCGATCTGGGCGTCGCTGCCGGACTGCCTGCGATCACGGGCTCGCTGACGGTGGATGATCTGCCGCTGCCCGGTGCGCGCCCTCAGTAGGAGGGTCCGAGGTAGGTCATCGGCCGCGTTGGGGGGGCGAGCTTGGGTGCGCCGACACGCGTCGCGGACGGTGCGGGTGCGGCATCCAGTGACCACTGCGTGCGCCAGCGGTCGAGCACCTTGATCGCGTAGTCGCCCGGCTTGCCGAGACTGCCGTTGTAGCGCAGCAGCGCGCGCGTCATGTCGCCGCGTTCTATGTCTAGATAGTGCCGCAGGATCGTGCAGCCGTATCGCAGGCTCGTGCGGAGATGGAAGAGATTGTGGTCGGGGCTGCCGATCACGTTCGTCCAGAACGGCATCACCTGCATGAAGCCGCGGGCGCCCGCCGACGACAGCGCGTACTTGCGAAAATTGCTCTCCACCTGGATCAGCCCCAGCACGAGATGCGGATCCAGCCCCGCGCGCGTGGCCTCGTAGTGCACGGTGGTGAGGAACTCGGTGCGCGTGGCTTCATCGGGCATCCGCTTCGCGAGCCGCGCGGACATCGTTGCCAACCAGACCTCACCCTCGTACGGGTCGGCGAACGACAGGCGCGGTGCGCCCGTATCGGAGATCGATCTCTGCAGGCGCGCCTGGACGGCGGCCGACAGCGGCTCGTACTGCTGAGCTCCGCCCAAGGCAGTGCCCGCGGTGAGCAGGCCTGCGAGCGCGCCGAGCGTGCGGCGCATCAGCCGAGTTGCGCGCGGACCCAAGCGACTGCCTCGTCCTTCGGCAGCGGTTGCGACTTCGGATCGCGCCGATGCTGCACCTCCACCTCGCCGTTCTTCAGCCCGCGATCTCCGACCGTGATCCGGTAGGGGATGCCGGTCAGCTCCATGTCCGCGAACATGACGCCGGGCCGCTCGTCGCGATCGTCGAGCAGGACCTCGACGCCGGCGGACGTCAGCGCCGCGTAGAGTTCCTCGGCGGCTGCGCGAACGGCATCGCTCTTCTTCAGCCCGATCGCCACGATCGCCACCTGGAACGGCGCGATGCTCGCGGGGAAGACGATGCCGCGCTCGTCGTGGTTCTGCTCGATGGCGGCCGCCACGATGCGCGTCACGCCGATGCCGTAGCAGCCCATCTCCATCACCTGCGCCTGGCCGGCCTCGTCGAGGAAGGTGGCCTGCATCGCCTTCGCGTACTTCGACCGGAGCTGGAAGACGTGACCCACCTCGATGCCGCGGCACAGTTCCAGCGTGCCGGCGCCGTCGGGGCTCGGGTCGCCCGCCACCACGTTCCGGATGTCTGCCACCTGGGACGGTTCCGGGAGATCGCGCCCGAAGTTCACGCCGGTCAGGTGGAAGCCCGCCTCGTTGGCGCCGCAGACGAAATCGGCCATCACGGCGACAGTGCGATCGGCGACGACCGTCACGTCCGCCGGGATGCCCACCGGGCCGATGTAGCCGGGCTTGCAGCCGAGGCGTTCGACGATCTCGGCGTCGGTCGCGAAGCGGAAGCCGTCCAGACCCTCGATCTTCGCGGCCTTCACTTCATTCAGCTGGTGATCGCCGCGGAGGAGCAGCAGGAACATGCGACCTTCGTTGACGAGCGCCAGCGCCTTGACCGACTGCGTCAGCGGCAGACCGAGCAGCGCCGCGACGTCCTCGCACGTGGTCTTGCCGGGCGTGGCGACCTTGGTCATCGGCTGCGAGGGTGCCGCGCGCGGCGATGCGGGGGCGACGCCTTCCGCCAGCTCGACGTTCGCGGCGTAGTCGGACGCCGGGCAGAACGCGATGGCGTCCTCCCCGCTGTCGGCCAGCACATGGAACTCGTGGGAGCCCGTGCCGCCGATCGCGCCCGTGTCGGCGGCGACGGCCCGGAAGCGCAGGCCGAGGCGTTCGAAGATGCGGGTGTAGGCGTCGTACATGTTGCGGTACTCGCGCTGAAGATCCTCGAAGCTCGTGTGGAAGGAGTAGGCGTCCTTCATCACGAACTCGCGGGCGCGCATCACGCCGAACCGTGGCCGGATCTCGTCGCGGAACTTGGTCTGGATCTGATAGAAGTTCACGGGCAGCTGGCGATAGCTCCGGATCTCGCGGCGCGCGATGTCGGTGATGACCTCCTCGTGGGTCGGGCCGAAGCAGAACTCGCGATCGTGCCGGTCGCGGATCTTCAGCATCTGCGGGCCGAACACGGCCCAGCGACCGGTCTCCTGCCAAAGCTCGGCCGGTTGCACGGCCGGGAGGAACACCTCCAGGGCGCCGGCGCGGTTCATCTCTTCCCGCACGATCGCTTCCACTTTGCGCAGCACCCGCAGCCCCAGCGGCATCCAGGAGTAGAGCCCGCTGCCCAGCTTGCGGATGAGGCCGGCGCGCAACATGAGGCGGTGGCTGACCAACTCGGCCTCGGCGGGGGCTTCCTTCAGCGTGGAGAGAAAGAACTGGGAGACGCGCATCGGATTGGCTTCCTGGAAAAGCCGCGATTCTACCGGGAGAGGCCCGTCGCACTATGCGTCGCCAGCCCCGTTCTTTAAGATGCCGCGCACCGTGGTCGAACGAATCGCGTGTCCGAACAGGAGACCTCCCCCATGCACCATAAACTCCAGACCTTCTGCCGCGGACTGCTGTGTGCCGCCCTGCTCGGCCCCGTCCTGTCGACGCAGGCCGCCGCCTACAGCAATCTGTACATCCTCGGCGACAGCCTTTCCGACTCCGGGAACGTCAGCACGATCTACGGCATCGGCGTCGCCACCGGGCTCATCAGCGTCCCGGAGAATCCTCCGGCTGTGCCCTCGGCCAACTACTTCCCGGGCACGTTCAGCAACGGCCCCAACTACTCCGTCACGATGGCTGCTGCGCTCGGACTGCAGGCAATGCCGTCGGTGCTCGGCGGTACGAACTACGCGTACGGTGCCGCGCGCACCGACTACCACGCACTCCAGGACAAGAGTCCGTTGTTCCTCGGACTCAACCAGCAGCGCGACCAGTTGCTCGCCAGGCACCCCGGGGGCCTCGACGGCGACGCGCTCTACGTGGTCTTCGGTGGCAGCAACAATGTGCAGGATCTTCTGTCCGGTTCGCGTTCGGCGGGCAACGACGCACTGGGGGCGCCGAGCACCGTCGCCGAGACCGTGCTCGATCTGAAGGGCATCGTGGGGGATCTCTTCGCCAATGGCGCTGAGACCGTGATGGTCGTCAATCTGCCGGATCTCGGCCTCGTGCCGCGCATCACCTCGCTCGGCCCGCTGGCAGTGGGGGCTGCCAGTTTCTTCAGCGGCCAGATCAACGCGGGCATCGCGGGCGTGGTGGCGGAGCAGCGTGCGATGGGTCGCCACGTGATCGACTTCGATCTCCGGAGCCTGTTCGACGACCTCGTCCAGAATGCCGCCGCCAATGGCTTCACCAATACCACCGGCGCGTGCTTCACCGGCGACGACGTCAACTTCTTCCCCGGCGGCACCGTCTGCGGCAATCCTGACGAGCACATCTTCTGGGACAGCCTCCATCCGACGGCGAGGGTGCATGCCATTCTCGGGGCCCAGATGGCGGTGGCTGCCGTCCCTGAACCCGGCACCTGGGCGCTGATGGGTGTCGGTGTGCTCGTGATCGCCGTGGCGCGCCGACGCGCTGCCGCTTGATGCGGAACGGCGGGCCTCGCGTTCCCGTGCGGGGCCGCGCTTGAACTGGTTCTCCCGAAAGCCGGCGGGCCGCGACGCGCGCGCGGAGGCGGTGGAGGTGAGCGAACAGGGCGGCATCCGCTCGCTGCACATCGGCAGCGACACGATCCAGAGCTCGATGAAGGTGTCGGACCCCATCGCGCTGGTGCTGTCGTACACCCGCGCGATGATGGGCTTCCTGCTCTTCCATCGCGCGCCCCGGCACTTCGTAATGATCGGTCTGGGCGGTGGGTCGCTCGCGAAGCACGCCTATCACCAGTTCCCCGAGGCGCGTGTGACGGTCATCGAGACCAACGCCCAGGTGATCGCCGTCGCGCGGAGCATGTTCCACGTTCCGACCGACGATGACCGCCTCCAGGTGATCGTCGGCGACGGTGGGGACTACGTTCGCGACCACCCGTCCGGATGCGATGTGCTCATGGTCGACGCTTACGACAGCCGGGCGCAGGTGGAGGCCCTGGCAACGGAGGACTTCTACCGGAAGGCCCGCGAGGCGCTGGAGGCCGATGGCGTGCTCGTCGTGAACCTCTGGAGCACCGATCCGCGTTTCGACGTCTTCCTGCAGCGCATCGAGCGTGCCTTCGACAACCAGGTCATCTGCCTGCCCGCGGAGCGCAAGGGCAATGTCGCGGTGTTCGCGTTCCAGCGGCGCCCGACGCTGCTGCGCTGGGACCAACTGAAGGCCCAGGCCCGCCTGCTCGAGATCGATACCGGCATCGAGTTCCAGAAGTTCGTCGGTCGACTCGCCGACCTGAACCCCCACACCGAGCATCGCCTGCTGCTCTGAACGTCGCCCGCTGCAGTCGTCTGTTCCTCGATGCCGGGATTTATGAAAAAATTTCGTCCATGAGAATTCCTTCCACAAGGCTGCCGTGATCGACCGCGAAGGCTATCGCCCCAATGTGGGCATCGTCATCGCCAATGGCCGGAACGAAGTGTTCTGGGGCAAGCGCGTCGGCGAGCATGCCTGGCAGTTCCCGCAGGGTGGCATCCAGGCCGGCGAATCGCCGGAAGACGCCATGTACCGCGAACTCATGGAAGAGGTCGGGCTCGAGGCCGACCACGTGAAGATCCTCGGGCGCACGCGGGACTGGCTGCGTTACGACGTCCCCCGGCATTGGGTGCGCCGTGACACCCGGAGCCTTTACAGGGGGCAGAAGCAGATCTGGTTCCTGTTGCGTCTCACCGGCCGCGACTGCGATGTCTGCCTGCGGCGTTCCGAGAAGCCCGAGTTCGACGCATGGCGCTGGACCCGTTACTGGGTGCCCCTCGAGAACGTCGTCGACTTCAAGCGCGAGGTCTACCACTCCGCGCTGTCGGAACTGGCCCGCTTCATTTCGCTGCGTCCGGATCCCGACTGGTCCGGAGGCGTGCCCACCGCCGTCGGGGCCTGATTCTTCGGCGGGACGCCGGCGAAGTCGTTCTCAGTCCGGTGCGAGGATAGGCAGGTCTCTCACACCCGGCGCCTCACCCTGCACCAACACCACGAACACGCCGCCGCGCGTCTGCCAGGCGGCTGCGACGTCCTCCAGCAACGCCAGCAACGTGCGCCAGGCGTCCGGATCGTGGCGCGCCAGCAGCGCCGGTTCTGCCAACGTCACGACCACGCCGCCGCGATTCGGGGTCGGCAGGTCGAGCAGGCATTCTTCCAGGGAGTCCCAGTTCCGGCCGAACCAGTCGGGCAGGGCGGCGGCCGTCGCGAATGCCTCCATCAGGGATGTCTTGTTGCGGACGGCGGGGATCGGGATGCTGGCCGTGGGTGCGACAGTCTTCGGACTGGTCGCCCCTGCCAGGCGGTAGACGCCGCTCCGGCGCCCGTCGAGGATCTCGCGGAGAGTCGTCATCGTGCCCCCTGGATCCGGACGAAGGTCCGGTAGTGGTCCGTCGTCCAGTAGTACTCGGACGGTTGGCCGGCCACGATGCGCCGTGGACCGCGGTCGCGGCGACCGGGCGTCGGCACCGTGTACTCGCGGTAGTAACCCCGCGGGCGCCACGGCAGCAACCGTTCCCGGTTCGAGAAGACGATGCCGTCGCGATCGTAGGGGAACGGCCCTCCGGCCTGGATCAGCGCCAGCGTCGCCCGTGCCTCCGGCGGCAGTTGATCCTGCGGGATGGTGCCGAGCGGGGCCGGACCCCGCGCCCAGAGGGTGCCCGCCAGCAGCGCGAGCAGCAGCCCTACCCACGCGCGGCGGAATCCGTTCACCAGCCCACTTCCACCGCGGCGACCACGGCATAGATCAGGTCGTTGCTGTCGCCCTTGTCGGCGAGCACCGAGTGACTGTGGGCTGCGAGGCCGCCCGGCACGGTCGTCACGCTCACCTCACCGTACGGAAAGACGGCCCGCACGGCAGCTTCGTCGAGGGTGTCCCGACCGGCCGGAATTCCGAGCGTAACGTGCACGCGCATGTGCCGGAGATCGCCGTCCGGCAGCAGTCGCTTCAGACCCGGCAGCGCGTTGCCGCGGATCGCGTTCTGGCAGGCCCGGACGGCTGCCTTCGTGGCGTTCTGGCCGTGCTGGTCGATGCCCATCCCCACTTCCACCAGCAGGACGTTGTTCGGTGTCGGCATGGCGTTCCCCTCAGGCCACTTCGAGCACGATCTTGCCGACGTGCGTGCTCGATTCCATGAGTTCGTGGGCCTTCGCGGCCTCGGCGAGCGGGAAGGTGGCGTGGATCACCGGCTTGATCGTGCCGTCCGTCACCTTCGGCCACACCCGGCTCTCCAGCGCCTGCGCGACTTCGGTCTTGTACTCCACCGACCGTGGGCGCAGCGTCGACCCCGTGATCGTGAGACGCCGATACAGGATGTCGCCCATGTCGAGTTCGGCGCGGGTGCCGCCCAGGAACGCGATCAGCGAGAGGCGACCGTCGACGGCGAGACATTTCAGTTCGCGCGGCACGTAGGCGCCGCCGACCATGTCGAGAATCACGTCGACGCCGCGCCCGTCCGTGAGCGACTTCACCACGGCCACGAAGTCTTCCTGCTTGTAGTCGATGCCGCGCTCCGCGCCGAGCGCTTCGCACGCCCGGCATTTCTCGGGGCTGCCTGCCGTCACGAACACGCGATGGCCGAAGGCGCGCGCCATCTGGATCGCGGTGACGCCGATGCCGCTCGAGCCGCCTTGCACCAGCAGCGTCTCGCCGGGCGAGAGGTGCGCCCGGTCGAACACGTTGATCCAGACCGTGAAGAAGGTCTCCGGCAGCGAGGCCGCCTCGACCATCGACAGCCCCGCCGGCACCGGCAGGCATTGCCCCGCGGGCGTCTTGCAGTACCCCGCATACCCGCCGCCCGGCGTGAGGGCGCAGACGGCGTCGCCAACCTGCCAGCGCTGCACGCCGTCGCCGACCTTCACGATGGTCCCCGCCACTTCGAGACCGGGCAGATCCGAGACGCCGGGAGGCAGCGGGTAGAGCCCCAATCGCTGGAGCACGTCGGGCCGGTTGACGCCCGCGGCCGCCACGCGGATCAGGACCTCGCCAGGGCCGGGATCCGGCAATGAACGCGTGGTGGGGACGAGCACCTCGGGACCACCCGGACGGACGATCTCGACGGCGGACATGGACGCGGGCAGGGCAGCGGACGGAGACGACATCTTCACCTCTCTGGATTGGAGGGGAGACGATACGCCTGTGCGGGCTCAGCCCCTAGTGCCTGGCCGCTGGTCCCTGGCCCTTGGTCCCTGACAGCGGGTTTGTCGCCAACTTACGCCGCATCCACCTTCGCCATCCCGACCGTGGTCCGCATGTGCTCGGGTACAGCGAAGGGCACCGGCTTGCCGACCGCGAAGCCCTGGGCGTAGTCGACGCCGACCTCGCGCAACAACTGCAGCGTGCGGTCGGTCTCGACGAACTCGGCGATCGTGAGCTTGCCCATCACGTGGCCGATCTTGTTGATGGCCTCGACCATCGCCCGATCGATGGGGTCGTCGGCCATGTCCTTCACGAAGCTGCCATCGATCTTCAGGTAGTCCACGGGCAGATGCTTGAGGTATGCGAACGACGACATGCCGGCGCCGAAGTCGTCGAGCGAGAACCGGCAGCCGCGCGCCCGGAGTTCCTGGATGAAGTGCGTGGCCTTGGCGAGATTCGCAATGGCGGCCGTTTCCGTGATCTCGAAGCACAGCGTCTGGTGCGGGATCCGGGCACTCTCCAGCTGCTCCACCACGAACGCGAGAAAGCGCTCGTCGGAGATCGACGCACCGGAGACGTTGATGGAGCAGGTGTCGTCGGAGGTGAGCTGCCCGGCGTCCTGCAGCTCGCCCAGCTTGTCGAGCGCGGTGCGCACCACCCAGTGGTCCAGCGCAGGCATCAGGTTGAAGCGCTCGGCCGCCGGGATGAACGCCATCGGGGGCACCAGCCGCCCCTGCTCGTCCATCATCCGCAGCAGCAGCTCGAAATGCCGGCCGTGGGTGGCGTGGGCGCGCACCGGCGTGATGTCCTGGGAGTACAGCAGCAGCCGGTTCTCCTCGAGCGCGCGATGAATGAGGCCGATCCATTCCATCTCGCCCTGGCGCGTCGAGAGTTCGTGGTCGTCGGGCCGATACACCTGCACGCGATTGCGGCCCTTCTCCTTCGCCATGTAGCAGGCGGCGTCGGCGGCGCGCATCACCTCGGACAACGTGAGCATGCCGTCGCCCAGATTGATGAGGCCGATGCTCGCGCCGATGGTGAACGAGCGGTTGTGCCACACGAAGTGAAACTCCGCGATGGTCTGGCGAAGCTGGTCGGCGATGCGCAGGGCGTGCTCCTCGGCGCAGTTCTCCAGCAGCACCCCGAACTCGTCGCCGCCCAGGCGTGCAAGGGTGTCCCCCTCGCGCAGCAGTTGCTGCAGCAGGACGCTCACCTGACGCATCAGCTCGTCGCCCGCAGCGTGACCGCAGGTGTCGTTCACGACCTTGAACTGATCGAGGTCGAGATACATCACCGCATGGCAGCGGGCGAGGTCGTTCGCGCTCTTGATCGCGGCTTCCAGGCGGCGCTCGAACTCGCGGCGGTTGATGAGGCCGGTGAGGGAGTCATGGCTCGCGTGGTACGAGAGCTTCGCCGCGTACTGGCGTTCCTGGCTGACATCGTGGAAGACGGTCACGACACCGGTGATGGCGCCGGTGCGATCACGGATCGGCGAGGCGGACTCGTTGACGGCGATCTCGCCACCGTCCTGGCGGATGAGGAGCAGTTTCGCCGACTCCTTGACCGCGCGTCCCTCGCGCAGCACCCGCGCGATGAGGTCGGGCGGGATCTCCTGGGTCGTCTCGTCGCGCAGACAGGCGACGGTCTGGAGCGCGAGGCCGCGGGCTTCGTGCGTGCGCCAGCCGGTGAGCGTCTCGGCGACCGGGTTCAGGTACTCGACGCGCCCGCGGACGTCGGTGGTGATGACGGCGTCGGCGATCGAGGCCAGGGTCACCAGGGCGCGTTCCTTCTCGGCGAACAGCTGGGCCTCGGCGAGCTTGCGATCCGTGATGTCCGTCATCGACCCCGCCATCCGGACCGCCTTGCCGACGGTGTCGCGGACCGACTGGCCCCGCATCCGGAACCAGCGGTAGTCCCCGGCACGCGTTCTCAACCGGAACTCGGCGTCGTAGCTCTCGCCGCTCTCGAGGTGCTCCTCCAGGGCGCGCAGGCCCTCGTCCCGGTCGGCCGGATGCATCAGCGAGACCACGGCGGAGAGCGTGTTCTCCATCTCGTCGTCGGCATAGCCCAGCAACTGCTTGTACCGCGGCGAGAAGTAAACGGTGTGGGTCGGGATGTCCCAGTCCCAGAGGCCGTCGTTGCTACCCGTCACGGCGAGCTTGAAGCGCTCCTCGCTCGCTCGAAGGGCATCCTCGAAGGCGACCGCGTTGTTGAGCATCCGCCTGGACAGCAGCACGCCGATCGGCACGAGGATCGCCGCCACGGAGAAGGTGAACACGAGCAGCACCTTCTTCGTGTAGCGCGTGGCTTCGCCCAAGGTGTAGGAGAAGTCGTCCTCGAGCGGGGTCAGCGTGTCGTTGATCTCGTGGATCCGGCGCAGGAACGGCTGCAGCGCCTCGGCGCTGCGGTCGCCCGCGGAGATGCTCGCGTGCAGCGACTCCGCGACCTTCACCAGTTCCGCCACCAGGGCGTCCCCCTGCGTCCAGATGTCCACGACCCGCTCGATGTAGTCGACGTTGCGGAATGTCCTGAACAGACGGATCGCACTGCCGACGTCGTCCGGATGCCCGCGAGCCCGCAGGAATCCGGCCTCGACGACCTTTGCATCCATGTCGGGCTTGCCCATCTCGATCCGGGCGATCTGCACGCCGAGCGGGATGGCGACGGCTGCGGCATAGCGTTCGTAGTGCTGGGTATTGCCTGTCTCGGCGTAGCGAAGCAGATGGAAGACCGCGTCCTTCTGGGCCTTCGACCACACGCTCTCGCCCTCGACGTAGGCCCGGCAACCGGACAGGATGTCGAGGCTGGCCGTGGCGATGACGAGCATCAGCGCGACGATGGCGAAGAAGGGCCAGACGATGAGGAGGAGGCGCCGGGCACTCGACATGTCGAAATGCCGTGCGGATGCGCGATCCCGGGCCGTCGGACCGATTGCTGCCGTGGGCGCCGTGTTCCGCGTGGCCTGGTTGTCCTGAATCGGGCGCATCGTCAGTGCCCTTGGGCGAAGGCGGCGGGAGCGCGCCGAGTGTCGCGGTGCGAGAGCAAGCCACGATGGCGCCGGCACCGCGCGGACTCCGCGGGGGGGCGCGATCCCAAGATGACATCGGGGTGACACGTGTCGCGGGAATCACCTCGGCCACTGGCACCAGGCCGCTGCTGCGCGAGGCGGCACAGTTTGCCGTTGGCGGGCGCCGCGGATGCGCTCGATGCCTGCCTTTGGATGACCAGTTTCATGCGCTTTGCTGACTCGTGGATCCTGCGGAATGACGTGCGGCCGTCCTTGCGCGCAAAACTGCGCGCGCGGGACCGAGGCTGCGCCCGGGAATTGCTCTGCATGCACTCAACTCTGTAAGAGGTCGGCAGTGTATCGCGTCGGAACCATCGTGCCCCTCCAGGGCGCGCAGTGGCCACGCAGTGGGTACGCAGTCTTCCTCTTCCGGGGAGTGCCTCGCGCCGGGGCGCGATGATGACACGGACATGGCGGTTCGGTATTCTCGACCATATCGAGTTCGACGGATCAGCACCAGGCCCACCGTGCAGCCAGTCAATGTCATCCGCCTCCGACCGAAGCGAGCCGCCGAACCCAGGAAACGGCTGGAAGCCGATGCCGTGGTGCTTGGCTTTCCCGATGTTGTGCACAGGAGACTTTCCGAAATGCAAGCAGTGATGCCGCTGACCAGAGGGGAGCCCGACTGGGTGCAGTCCCTGCACAATTTCATCGAACCCTATTGGGACGATCTCCTCAATGGCGAGTGGGCGCGTAGCGTGAACGACGCCTCCCAGACCATCGAAGAGATGCGGGGCTGGATCCTCCAGCTCTACCCGTTCATCCATGCCTTCCCCAAGTTCCTCGCCGAGGCCCTCATCAAGGTCGAGGACGACGAGGCGCGATCCTTCCTGATCGACAACATCCGAGTCGAGAAGGCGCACGCGGAACACTGGATCTGGATGGGCGTCGGTTTCGGCCTCACCCGCGAGGAGATGCTCGAGACCGCCGATGGCGTCCGGCCCGTCCTGCGGGACGTGCAGTCCCTGACCGATTGGCTCTGGTACATCAATGCCAAGGGTTCCCTTCCCGAGGCTGTGGCCGCCACGAGCTTCGCGATCGAGGGCGTCACGGGCGAACTGGCCCGTCGTCTCCTCACCGGATTCGAGTCGTACCGCGACCATCCCGGGGTCGACATGAACGTGAAGACCACCCGCTGGGCACGGGCGCACGCGCACTACGACGACATGCATCCCCGCATCGCCCTCGACATCGTCAAGCGCCATGCGACCGACGAGCGCCTGCAGACGAAAGTGATGATGGCGGCGCGGCGCAGCCTCCAGCTCCTGAACCTTGCCCTGATGACTTCCTACCGCGCCTATGCGCCGGCCGCCAATGTGATCCCGCTCGTGGAGAGCGAACAGCGTGAAAACGATCGTCGCAAGCGTCAGCTCGATACCTCCTTCCCGGAGCGTCGCTTCCGCGATCGTCGGGGGCTTGGGCACACCGCGAAGATGATCGGCTGACGAAACGTTCGGGCCCCGCACGGGGCGCGAGCGAAGGCGAAGGTGCAGGCCCGTTCCATCTCGAGGGGCCGCGACCGCAGAGAGCGGGGCGCGGCCCCTGCCGTTT
The DNA here is from genome assembly GCA_001464895.1 of Betaproteobacteria bacterium Ga0077532. Lineage (GTDB taxonomy): Bacteria > Pseudomonadota > Gammaproteobacteria > Burkholderiales. The sequence goes on along the minus strand of LNEE01000024.1, from coordinate 39,285 downwards.
TCGACGGTGAGATTCGAGAGGAGGGGCTAGCGTTCCTGCAGCGCGGTGGGTGTCAGGCGCTACCCGACCGGGCCTGCCAGAGGATCCCGGCGACGACACCGGCGATGAGCGTTCCACCCGATAGCAGCAGGGCCGACTGCACTTCGTCGACCCTACCCACCACCAGCCCCGCGATCACGAACGACACGAGCATGGCGACGTAGAGCCGCCACCAGTCCAGGATCTCGGCGAGCACGCCGAGCAGGCGGCGCATGGCGCGTTCTGGAGGTCGGGCGCTACTGCATCGCCGGGTCGAGCACGAAGCCGATCTTCTTCAGCCCCCCCGACTGCACGGCAGCCATCACCTGTGCGACCTTCTCGTACTGGACCGTCCGGGCGCCACGCAGGTGGATTTCCGGCTGGGGATCCTTCGAGGCCGCCTCGGCGATGCGCGCCTTCAGTTCCTCGACGTCGATCTCCTCGGCGTTCCAGTAGATCTTAGCGTCGGTGTCGACCGAGAGATTGATGCTCTCGGGCTTCACGTCGTTCGGCTTGTTCGTCGCGTGCGGCAGGTCGATCTTCACTGCGTGGTTCATGACCGGGATGGTGATCATGAAGATGATGAGCAGCACCAGCATCACGTCCACCAGCGGCGTGGTGTTCATCTCGGGGTTGAGTTCGTCGTCCCCGTCGCTCAGCGAGCCCATGGCCATGGCGGGCGCTCCCTCAGACCTTCGCGACCGGCACGGCTTTCAGCCTTTCCGGAGCGGGGGTTCCGCCGGTCTCGCCGACGCGGGTGCCGGTGAGGAAGTAGGCGTGCAGGTCATATCCGAACCGGTTCAACTTCGAGACGAGCGTCTTGTTACCGCGCACCAGGGCGTTGTATCCGAGCGCTGCCGGGATGGCGACCGCGAGGCCCAGCGCCGTCATGATCAGCGCCTCGCCGACCGGGCCTGCCACCTTGTCGAGCGAGGCCTGGCCTGCCAGTCCGATCGCAACGAGGGCGTGGTAGATGCCCCACACCGTTCCGAAGAGGCCGACGAACGGTGCGGTGGACGAGACGGACGCGAGGATCGACATCCCGGACTGCAGCTTCGAGGCGCTCTCGTCGATCGATGCGCGGAGCCCGCTCAGGAGCCATTCGCTGCGCCCCATCGCGCCGCCGAGGGTTCCCTCGTGGTGACGATGGTGATGCGAGCAATCCAGCCCCGCCTGGGCGAGCTGCCGGAACGGGTTGTCGTCCCCGCCGAGCGTCTCCATGCCCTCGGCCACCGAGCGCGTCTGCCAGAAATCGGCCCGGGCCGCGGCAGCGGCTTTCTGCAGCCGGGCGAGTGTCCATGACTTGAGTGCGATGACATACCACGACATCGCCGACATGATGACGAGAAGAACGGCGACCGCCTGCTGCACGAGGTCGGCGTTGGCCCACAGATGATCCAGTCCGAACTGCCCCACGGGTCTATCCTCCGAGCTACGTATCCAGTTTGAACGAGAAGGGTACGACCACCCATACCGGCACGGCGCGTCCATCCTCGAGGTAGGGCTTGAACTGCGCCCGCATCGCCGCGTCGCGCGCGGCATTGTCGAGCCGCGGGAACCCGCTGCTCTTCTGCACTTCGACCTTGTCGACCCGACCCTGCTCGTTCACGAGCACCCGCACGAGCAGATCGCCGGTCTCCTTGAGGCGCAGGGAGATCGAAGGGTAGCTGAGGCTGGGCGCCTTGATGTACTCGATGCCCTGATCGCCCAGCGCTCGCACCCGCGGCTCGGCGGGCGGAGCCGGCGGTGCCGGGGCGACAACCGGCGCTGGAGGTGCCGGAGGCGCAGGTGGTCCGGGAGCCACGACGACCGGTGCCGGTTCGGCAGGCTTGGTCGGCGGCTCCGGCGGTGCAGGCGGCAGTGTGATCGCGGTGGGCGGCGGCGGGGTGTCGACCGGTTTGATCGTCGCCGTCGGGGGCGGCGGGGGAGGCGGGGGTGGGACGACCACCTTGGGGGGCGGCGGAGGAGGCGGCGGCTCCGGCGGCGGCGCCTCGGGCGAGATCAGTCGCGCGACGACTTCCTGCTCGATCACCCGACCGGCTTCCCGCAACAGCCCCGCCTGCATCGCGTAGAAGAAGCCGATGTGCATGAGGATGATGAGCGAGAAGATGGTGGCGTGACGGCCGGCGGGCATTTCGTTCGGGTTTCCTTGGATCTCGGCGGCGGCAGGGCCGGGTGCAGCCAGGTTGCGCTCACGCTGTTCGGCTCGCGATACGACGTTGCGAACCCACGCGGCCAACATGGCTGCAGCAGACCCAAGACTCTATCGGATGGTCAGCGCAGATGCAAAGCGTTCTCATTTGGACGCCTTGCGTCGGGAAAAACTCCCGATCTCGGCATTCAACTTTCCGGCACGACGAGGGGGGCGAGCGCTTTTCGCAACACGTTGGGCAGCGTCGCGGGGCGACGCGCGGCGCGGTCCACGTACACGTGGACGAAATGGCCCTGCGCTGCGGCCTCCTGGTCATCATTGCGGAAGAGGCCGATCTCGTATCGCACGCTCGTCGACCCGAGCCGTGCCACGCGCAGACCGGCGTGCACGACGTCCGGGAAGGTGATCGACGCGAAGTAGTTGCAGTGGGTCTCGACCACGAGGCCGATGACCTCGCTTCTCTCGATGTCGAGCGCGCCCTGCTCGATCAGGTACTGGTTCACCACGGTGTCGAAGTACTGGTAGTACACGACGTTGTTCACGTGGCCGTACACGTCGTTGTCGATCCACCGCGTGGGAATCGTCTGGAAATGCCGGTAGTCGCTGCGGCGATCGGACTTGGGGCGGGTCATCGGGGCACTCACTCCTGGGAGGGGGGATGATCTTTGGCGCGAGCCGGCGACGCGGCCCCCGCCCGAAGCTGCTTCCAGTTCACGGCGAGGAGACCCGCCGAGACGATCACTGCCATGCCGGTCAGCGTGCCATGGTCGGGGAAGTCGCCGAACACGAGCCAGGCGAGCCCGGTCGACCAGATGAGCTGCACGTACACGAAGGGCGAAAGCGCCATCGGCGACGCATGCTCCACCGCTCGGATCAGCAGGAAGTGGCCGAAACCGCCCAGACAACCGATGCCCAGCATCAGTGCGCCCTGGGTCAGTGTCGGTGCCTGCCACGTGAACGGCAGCATGATGGTCGTCACGACGGCACCGGCGAGCGCGCCGAAGAAGAGCGTCGTGAGCGGGTGCTCCAGGCCGGCCACCTTGCGGGTTGCGATCTGGTAGAGACTGAACAGGACAGCCGTCGCGACCGGCATTGCCACGGCCAGCGTGAACACCGCGCCTCCCGGCCGGATGATGATCAGCACGCCGACGAACCCGAGGCCGACGGCCGCCCACTGCCGGCGGGACACGCGCTCGCGGAGGAAGTGGCCGGAGAACGCCGTCACCAGCACCGGCGCAATGAAGCTGATCGCCGCCGCCTCGGCGAGCGGCAGGAATTTGAGCGACAGATAGAAGCACGCCGTCGAGCCCACGAGCAGGATGCCGCGCAGCATCTGCAGCCCGAGGAAGCGGGTCCGCGCGAGGCCGAGGCCCATCCGCGGTGCGAAGAGCGCGATCATGATCACGAGCTGCAGCGTGTACCGCGCCCAGATGAGCGGCGCGATGGGATACGACTTCAGCGCGAGCTTCGCCATGGTGTCCATGGCCGAGAACATGAACACCGAGATCATGATGAGACCGACACCGCGCGCCAGATGGTGGCGGTCCTTGTGGTGGGACTCCACGCGGTGCGTCAGGCGAGCGGCTGACCGGCGCCCGGCGGCAGCACGGTCCGGCCCGCGAAGCCGGCGGCGTCGCCGAGGGCTTCCTCGAGGCGCAGCGCCTCGTTCCACTTGGCCATGCGCTCGGAGCGCGTGAACGAACCCACCTTCAACTGGCCTGCGTTCCACCCCGTCGACAGGTGGACGATCGTGACGTCCTCGGTCTCCCCGGAGCGGGCGGAGACGATGGTCCCGAAGCGTGCGTCCTGGCCGGCGACGCACGCGGCGCGGGTCTCGGTGATGGTCCCGGCCTGGTTCGGCTTGATCAGCACGGCATTGCATGCGCCATCGACGTCGGCGGCGCGGACGCGATCGGCATTCGTCACCAGGTAGTCGTCGCCGATCACCTGGATGCGGTGGCCGACGGCCTTCGTGAAGGCACGCATGCCATTGCGGTCGTCCTCGGCCAGCGGGTCCTCGATGGAGGCGATCGGATAGCGCCGGCACCAGTCGAGCAGCATCTCGATCATCCCGTCGCTGTCCAGCTCCCGTGCCTCCAGACCGAACCGGTAGCGGCCGTCGCGGCCGAACTCCGACGCTGCGATGTCGAGCGAGATCGCGACCTCGTCGCCGGGCACGTAGCCCGCACGCTCGATGGCGCGCACCAGCATCCCGAGGGCCTCCTCGTTCGAGTCGAAGAGTGGCCAGAAGCCCCCTTCGTCGGCCACGCCGGCGAGTTTTCCGGCTTCCTGCATCAGGGCTCCTGCGGCGCGGTAGACCTCGGCCGTCATCACGAGCGCCTCGGCGAAGCTGCGTGCCGACAACGCCATCACCATGAAGTCCTGGATGTCGACGCGCCGTCCGGCGTGGGCGCCGCCGCCGAAGATCTGGATCTCCGGCAAGGGCAGCCGCACCGGACCACCTGCCGCCAGATGCTGGTACAGCGGCACCCGCGCCGATGCGGCCGCCGCGTGCAGGACCGCCATCGACACGGCGATGGTCGCGTTGCCGCCCAGCCTCGCCTTGTTCGGTGTGCCGTCGAGCGCGATGAGCGCCGCGTCCACGCCGGCCTGGTCGCGCGCATCGAGGCCTGCGAGGCAGTGCGCGATCTCGCCGTTGACGTTCGAGACGGCGTGCATCACATCGAGCCCGCCGAGCGCCGGGCCGCCGTCGCGCAGGTCGATCGCCTCGTTCGTGCCGCGCGAGGCGCCTGCCGGGGCGATGGCGCGCCCGATGGTGCCGTCGGACAGATGCACGTCGGCTTCGACGGTCGGGCGCCCGCGGGAATCCCACACGCGGCGTCCGACGACGCGGTGGATGATGGAATCGTTCATGGTGCTCCAGTGGTTCGTTCGGGGCGCACGGCGGAGGCTGTCATCGGACGCTTCCGGCCGTGCGCAGCAGTTCCTGGCTCCATGTCTGGCTGACGTGCGTCAGCGTATCGACGGGAGCGAGCAGCAGTTCGCGCGCGACGCGGCGGACCTGGTCGCGCTGCGCGTCGTCGGTGATGTACTCCACGGGCGACTTCCCGTCCACGCGCGCGAGGAAGAGACCGGCCAGCAGGCGCGCGACGCGCGCCTCCAGCACCTCGCGCGGCTCCCAGGTGACCCGCGTGAGGTAGGTGCCGCAGAGCGCCGAGAAGCTGTCGAGATAGCGGGCCCACCACTGCGGCCGCCACAGGCACTTCAGCATCAGATGGTTGAGGCAGAACGCGAGATCGAAGGCCGGATCACCGTACCACGCACATTCCGCATCCAAGAACACGGGACCGTTCGGTCCCACGAGGATGTTCTTCGGGCTCACGTCGCCGTGCACGAGCGCGCGCTTCGTGCTCCCCGTGACCTCCACCAGCGCGAGGAGTTGCCCCGCGAGATCGGGATGCGCCTGCGCCGTGGCGCTCAGGTAGGGTTCCAGCCGGATCGGGAAGAAGATGTGATCGGTCGCGAAGCGCTCCGCCACCGAATCGTCACCGGCGGTCGCGGCATGGATGCGCGCGAGCCGGCGTCCCACTTCGCGGGCGACGGCGGGGTCGATGAGGCCGTCCCGCAGCTGCGTCTTCCACACCGGATGGTCCGCAGGATCGAGATACGCCATCGCGAAGAACCCACCCTCGCGGTCCTCGCCCAGCACCTTGGGCACGCCATCCGGCACGACGGCGCCGGCGACCCGCATCCACTCGACCTCCCAGCGGTTGCGCTCCACGGGTGCCTGCCAGTCCGCCTTGACTTTGAGCTTCGGCAGCGCGCGCTTCACGCAGGCCTCACCACCGGTCCACCGCGCGTGGAAGATGTCCGACGACACGCCGCCGGTCAGCGGTTCCAGCGCCAGCGCATCGCCGGGGCGAACGAGCCCCATGCGTTCCAGGGCGGGGCGGAAGGCTTCGGTGTGGGTGTCCAAGATGCGGAGGTGGCGGCGTCGTGTGGGAAGACGAGCAGGGCGCCTCTCGGCGACCGGCGACGAGATATATCACAAGACCGGGGCTCCGCGGTGCCCGGCGGTCCCGCCTTCGAGCGGCGCTGCAAGCGCTTCACGGACCGCGAGGCCAATGTGATCCTGCCGCGGATGGGCGACTGCGATTCCTGCCGTGGGTCGACGTTCCCTGCCACCGGGGCGCTCCGCTTTGCCCCTCCGGCGATTACGGCTGCTCAAGCCGTCGCGCGCACCGCCGTAACCCGTTCAGTTCCCGAGAACCGGAGATGGAGATCCTGTTGGACACGCTCCGGCCAGTGCGCATCCCGTCGCAAGTCGACATGGGGTGAGTGGCAGGCCGATCCGTCCCGGAAAGCGGAACTTCGAGGAGAGACACCCATGCACGTCAGCGTCTTCAGTCATCTCGCCACGACCGGATGGTCGATGTCACTGGATTCATCGCTCGACTCCGACAACACGCTCGTCGTTGCCTTCGGGGCGTCCGGGCTGCTCGACGCGCCCGGCCCCGTGGAAGACGTGCTCGCTGCCTACCCGCGGGCGCGCGTGCTCGGATGCTCGACCTCGGGCGAGGTTCATGGCACCCGGATCCACGATGACAGTCTCGTCGTTGCCGTCGCACGCTTCGATCGCGTCGCGCTCCGGGAGGCCAGCGCCCCGGTTGCCTCCGCCGCCGATTCGTTCTCGGCAGGCGAGTCCATCGCGCGGCAGTTGCAGGCCGACGATCTCCGCGCCGTGCTCGTCTTCTCCGACGGGCTGCTCGTGAATGGCAGCGAACTCGTACGCGGTCTCAATACCATTCTTCCGCCGGAGGTCGTCGTCTCGGGCGGGCTGGCCGGTGACGGCGACCGTTTCCAGCGCACGTGGGTGCTTGACCAGCGGCGGCTCCGTGCAGGCTGCGTCTCGGCGGTCGGACTGTACGGCGACGCTCTCCGGGTCGGCCATGGTTCCAAGGGCGGCTGGGACGCCTTCGGTGTCGAGCGGCGGGTCACGCGCTCCGAAGGCAACGTGCTCTACGAACTGGACGGCCGTCCCGCCCTCGCGCTCTACAAGGAATACCTGGGAGACCGCGCGAGCGGACTCCCGGCCGCGGCACTGCTCTTCCCCCTCACGTTGCGCGCCGACACCGCCGACGACCGGCGACTCGTGCGCACGATCCTGGCGGTGGACGAAGCGAAGCAGTCTATGACCTTCGCCGGCGACATCCCCGAGGGCTGGTACGCACAGCTCATGTACGCCAACTTCGACCGCCTCGTGGATGGCGCGGGCAACGCCGCGCTCGCAGCGGTTGCCGGTGGTGACGACAACGTGCTCGCGATCGCCGTGAGCTGCGTTGGCCGGCGGCTCGTGCTCGGTGATCGCGCCGAGGAGGAGGTGGAGGCGACGGCCGACGTCCTGCCGAACACCGCCACGCAGATCGGCTTCTACTCGTACGGCGAGCTGTCGCCGCTCGCCGGCGGCAAGTGCGAACTGCACAACCAGACGATGACCTTGATGACGCTGGCGGAAGCCTGAGATGCATCCCCTCCTCGCGCGCCAGCTCGATCGACTCGGGCTCACACCGGACGCACCCCCCGACGCCGAGGCTTGGGCGCGCCTCATCGGTCGTATCGATGGCGCTTATGCACAGGCCGACCAGGCGCGGGAAATGGTCGAACGCTCGATGGCGATCTCGTCGCGCGAGATGCAGGGCTTGCACGATAGCCTGCAGCGCGTGAACGACGCGCTGGAGGAGAAGGTGCGCATGCGCACCTCGGAGCTGCAACGGCTGAACGCCAGCCTCAAGGCGGAAATCGAGGAACGCATCCGCACCGAGGCCGCGCTCGCGGAGAGCGAAGGATGGATCCGCCTCGTCAACGATTCGCTGCCCGTGCTCATCGCCTATGTCGATTCGGGCGAGACGTACCGGTACCACAATCGCGCGTACCGGGAGTGCTTCGCAGGTTCGGACGGTCGCATTTCCGGCCGCACGGTTCGCGACATTCTCGGGCCCGATACCTACGGACAGATCCGGCCGCACATCGCCCTGGTGCTGGCGGGACGGCGCACACGGTTCGAACGCACCCATCACGGCGCATCCGGATCGGTGTCGCACTTCAGCTGCGAGTTCCTGCCCGACATCAGTGAGACCGGTCGCGTGCTCGGCTACTACGCGATGCTCGCGGACGTGACAGCGCAGAAGCAGGCCGAGGTCATCGCCCGCCGCAACGAGACCCGCTTCCGCCGCTTTGCCGAACTGTCGTCCGACTGGTACTGGGAGCTGGATGCCGATCATCGCTTCACGTCGACTCCGAACATGACGGACCAGCGGGGTGGTGTCCTGCCCGGGGACTATCTCGGTCGGTGCCCATGGGAGATCCGCGGGAGCAGCCTTCTCTACGACACATGGGAAGTCCAGCGGGCCCGGATGATCGCGCACGAACCTTTCCAGGATGTCATCGTCAGGCGCGAACAGCCTGATGGCCAGGTCCACTACGTCTCGGTCTCGGGGGCACCCATCTTCGACGAAACCGGGGCCTTCACCGGCTACCGCGGCGTGACCCGCGACATCACCCGACTGAAGCACGCCGAGGAACAAGCCCTGAATGCCCGTGAGGTGCTCGCGAAGCTCGTCGATGCCGTTCCGGATCCGATCTTCGTGAAGGACGGTGAGCATCGCTTCATGTTGCTCAATGATGCCGCCTGCGCCTTCTTCGACCGGCCTCGAGAGGATCTGCTCGGCAAGTCGGATTACGATTTCTTCCCGAAGGAGGAGGCCGATGTCTTCTGGGCGAAGGACGACGAGGCCTTCGCAGCCAACGCCGATGTCGTGAACGAGGAGTCCTTCTCAGCGAGCGGCGAGACCCGCACGATCTCCACGAAGAAGCGTGTGATCCGCCTGCCCGACGGCCGCCAGGTCCTCGTGGGCGTCATCCGCGACATCACGGACCTGAAGGCGCAGCAGCGCGAACTCTCCCTGGCCAAGGAGGCTGCAGAAGCCGGCAGTCGCGCGAAGTCGGAGTTCCTCGCGCGGATGAGCCACGAGATCCGCACGCCGATGAACGGTGTTCTCGGCATGACGGAGTTGCTGCGGGGAACCCCGCTCACGCACGAGCAGCGCGGCTTCCTCGACACGGTGCACGGGTCGGGCGTGGCACTGCTGCGGATCATCAATGACATCCTCGACTTCTCGAAGGTGGAGGCAGGCCGCCTGGAACTGGAGGAGGTCGATTTCGTCCTCGCGGACTGCATCGAAAGCACGGTGGAACTGCTCCGCGGTCGTGCTGCGGCGAAGGGGCTGCCCATCTCTGTACGCATTGCCGAAGGCGTGCCCCGCGAGCTCCACGGAGATCCCGCGCGTCTCAGGCAGATCCTCACCAATCTCGTGGGCAACGCGGTGAAGTTCACCGAGCAAGGCATCGTCGAGGTCAGAGTGGATCGTCCCGCAGACGCGGGCGACCACGGGTTGATCCGCTTCGAGGTTTCGGACGACGGGATCGGCGTCGCGCCGGACGCACAGGCCCACATCTTCGACGCGTTCGCGCAGGCCGATGGCGGGACCAGCCGCCGCTACGGCGGCACCGGACTGGGCCTCGCGATCTGTCGCCAGCTCGTGCACCTCATGGGGGGCGCGATCGGTGTTCACAGCCAGGCCGGTCAAGGAGCCACCTTCTGGTTCACGGTGCGACTCGCGGCGAGTGGTGGCGAGGTTCCGGTCGCCGGGACCGACGCGCCGTCGGTCGTCGATGCGCGTCGCGGCCCGCCAGCGTCCGAGATATCCGGTTTCCGCGTTCTACTGGCCGAGGACAACCCGGTCAATCGCCAGGTGGCGCTCGCCATGCTCCGCAGCTTCGGCCTCGCCGCCGATACCGCCGCGAACGGGCGCGAGGCGGTCGATGCCACGGCCCGGAAGTGCTACGACCTCGTGCTGATGGATTGCCAGATGCCGGAGATGGACGGCTTCGCGGCCACCGCAGCAATCCGCGCGCGCGACGCAGCCTCGGGTGCTGCCCGCGTGCCGATCGTCGCGCTCACCGCGAACGCGATGACTGGCGATCGCGAGGCGTGCCTTGCCGGCGGAATGGACGACTACCTGTCGAAACCGTTCACGCGTGCGCAGTTGCAGGAGATCCTCTCGAAGTGGGCTTCGGGCCCTCCAGTGCCCCAGGACGCGACACCGCCGACGCATTGAACGGCGGCCATCGGAGGCCTCCCGGGGCGGCGCGTGCGGCCGGTAGAATGCGCCGCACGATCCCTTTGAAGTTCGCGAATCCGGACACCCGGGACGGTGCCGTCGATGCGATCGATCCATGCCCATCCTCCACATCCGGATCCAGCCCGATCGCTCTCCCGAACTGGACCTCGCCGCAGTCCTGGCGCTGTTCTCGAGCGCGGCAGAGGTCGTCGATGCCGAACTGGAGATCCTCGGCGTGGACACCCATGACGACCGTGTCGAAGACGACGACCTCGCCGAAGACGGGTTCCTCCACTTCGATTTCCGGACCCTCGACGTCGCGCGCCTGTGGGCCGTCCTCCAGGGCCAGGTGTTCTGGGACGACACGGTCGGTCCTGCCCTCGCAGCGGCCTCGATCGTCACCTGCGACGGACGCCATAGCGGCGACGACGCGATCCTCCTGCTGCATCACCACGACCGGGCGATCGTCCCGGACACGCTCGATGACGTCTGACACGTCCGCTCTGCGGCAACCCATCCGGGAGGCGTCCGCTTTGGCCATCGGTCACTGGACCCACCCATGAGCTACGTCCTCACCGCCTGGCGGCAACCCGAGGGCGTGCCGCTGCCTGTCAGCCTCGCCGAGGCTGGGGTCCAGCTCGATGCGGTCCAGGCCGGGCTACCCGGGCGCCGTGCCCCGGCCTTCCTCGCCATGGCCCGTACCCTCGAGGCGCGCTTCCCCGACAACGACGACGACGCGCAGACCTACGACAGCGGCCAGGCCCTGCTCGAGCAGGCGTCGGACAGCGACGATCCTTACTACAACATCGGCCTGTCCACGGGCATCGACCGCTGGAGTGCCGCGTACGCGCATGTGGTGGTCCAGGCGAACGATCTGGGGCTGCACCTCTTCGACATGCAGGAAGGTTCGGTCTACCTCGCGAACGGCGACGTCTTCGCGCTCGGGGAACCCGATGTCTGCGTCCGTGCCGTCGATGCGTGGCTCCGACGTGACTTCGCTGCGGCCTGGGCCGAGTACCGGCGCTTGCGTTGGAGTGCGCGACCCGAGCGGCCGCGAAGGGCGCAGGGAACGGCTGGTATCTGTTGGCGCTGTTCCTCACCGAGGGCATCGGTGGTCCGTCCGACCCCGTGGCGCCGAAGGCGGCGTTCCGGATTTCGCAGTCGCTGCACAGTCCGTTGCGCGACCAGAATCGAGATCCGATCCCCGATTTCGCACCAACGCCGGCGGACGCTGCGGCCGTCGATGCCCTGCATCGCGAGAGGGCGGCCGACCGCCGGCGGCTTCCGGCACGGCTCGACAGCCGTGCTGCTGCCGGGCGGGCTCCGCCGGCGCTTCGGGCACACGCCCGGTCAGGCGCAACCTCGCGCGACGAAGAAGACGAGCAGTACAACGACCCGCAGATCGCCCGAAACCTGCACCTCGGCCACGCGGCGCTCGTTGCAGGCGCGCTCGGGACCGCTTTGCTCCTGGCGCTGGCGCCGTCGATCGGCAAGGACGGGTTACGTGCGCTCGTCGCGCTGGTGGGTCTGATCGGTGCCTTCGGGGTCTGGCGGTCCTCGGTGGATCTCGAATGGTCGACGATCAAGCGTGTCATCCTCGCCGCGCTTGCTCTCCTGCCGGGTGTCGGGTTCGTTGCGTGCATCGCCGTGCTGGTGCAGGCGCGATGCGATCGCTGACGCCGCCGACCCTGGTGCCGCTACGCTTCTCCACGCCTCGACGGATCCGACATCTCATGAACGATCTCCCAGATCTTCCCCGCACGCCCCTTGGCCGGTACCGTCATTACAAGGGCCTCGACTATGAGGTCGTCGGTGTTGTCCGGCACAGCGAGACACTCGAGCCGCTGGTGCTGTACCGCCCCCTCTACGACGATTCGGGGATGTGGGTGCGGCCGCACGCCATGTTCTTCGAGGATGTCGTGATCGACGGGCGGCGACAGCCGAGGTTTGCGAGGATCGAAGAACCCGATGGCGCATGAGATGCGGTGCGATCGCAGCGGGCAACGTTCGCACCGGGACCGCTGAGTCGGGTTGGTTCTCCGAGTGGTGGCGCATCCACCGCCCCTGTAGGAGGGGGCCATGGCCCCGAAATCGATGGATGCTGCGGAAGCGCTTCACCCGGAACGATCGCTCTCGCGGGCATGGCCCGCTCCTACAAGGGCCTCGTCCACATCCCTGGTGAGTGGCGCATCCACCGCCCCTGTAGGAGGGGGCCATGGCCTCGAAAGCGACGGATGCTGCGGAATCGTTTCACCCGGAACGATCGTTCTCGCGGGCATGGCCCGCTCCTACAAGAGCGTCGTCCATCTCCATGGTGAGTGGCGCATCCACTGCCCCTGTAGGAGGGGCCCATGGCCCCGAAAGCGATGGATGCTGCGGAAGCGTTTCACCCGGAACGGTCGCTTTCGCGGGCATGGCCCGCTCCTACAACAGCCTCGCCCAGATCCACGGTGAGTGGCGCATCCCCGGCCCCTGTAGGAGGGGCCCATGGCCCCGAAAGCGACGGATGCTGCGGAACCGGTTCACCCGGAACGATCGCTCTCGCGGGCATGGCCCGCTCCTACAAGAGCCTCGCCCAGATCCACGGTGAGTGGCGCATCCACCGCCCCTGTAGGAGGGGCCTATGGCCCCGAAAGCGATGGATTCTGCGGAATCGTTTCACCCGGAACGGTCGCTCTCGCGGGCATGGCCCGCTCCTACAAGAGCCTCGTCCAGATCCACGGTGAGTGGCGCATCCACCGCCCCTGTAGGAGGGGCCCATGGCCCCGAAAGCGATGGATGCTGCGGAAGCGCTTCACCCGGAACGATCGCTCTCGCGGGCATGGCCCGCTCCTACAAGAGCCTCGTCCATCTCCATGGTGAGTGGCGCATCCACCGCCCCTGTAGGAGGGGCCCATGGCCCCGAAAGCGATGGATGCTGCGGAAGCGTTTCACCCGGAACGGTCGCTCTCGCGGGCATGGCCCGCTCCTACAACAGCCTCGTCCACATCCACGGTGAGTGGCGCATCCACCGCCCCTGTAGGAGGGGCCCATGGCCCCGAAAGCGACGGATGCTGCGGAACCGTTTCACCCGGAACGATCGCTCTCGCGGGCATGGCCCGCTCCTACAACAGCCTCGTCCACATCCACGGTGAGTGGCGCATCCACCGCCCCTGTAGGAGGGGGCCACGCCCCCGAAAGCGGTGGATGTTGCAGAAGCCCGTCGCCGATCAGCTCTCGAAGATGTCCAGCGGTAGCACGGCCGATACGATGAGATTGGGCACGTCCACCACCTGGCTCACCTTGAGATCGACCGCGACGCTCGTGAGGCAGTACGCCTGTTCCCGCGTGAGGCCGCGCGTGTCGACGAGATACTCAACCATGTTGAGCAGTGCGTTCTTCGCGGCCATCGAGAGATCTTCGGACTCGTTGCGCAGGCCATCGCGGCTCACCGGGATCCCGGTCGTCGCGTAGAAGCGCTTCGGCGCGGCCATCTCGGGCGTCGTGAAGTAGCCGCCGTGCTCGAACGACGGGTCGGTCTGGCGGCGCCGATGGGCCTCGCCTTTCAGCACATCGAAGGTCGCGACGAACGTGGCGCTGGTCTCCACCGCGGTGCCGCACGATTCCCCGTCGCCTTGCGCGAAGTGCGCGTCCCCCACCGAGAAGAGCGCGCCCTTCACATAGACCGGGAGATAGAGCGTCGCCCCCGCGGTGAGCTGCTTGATGTCGATGTTCCCGCCGGTCTCGTGCGGCGCGATCGTCCGGAAGGCGTCGCTGGCGATCGCCGCATCGGATGGAACTGCCCCATCCATGCTCGGCAGGACCACCGCGCCCCCGCGGCCCGAAAGTTCGGTCTCGCGGGCGTTGATGCGGGCGAGGAGTTCGTGCGATGGCGCCACGCCCATCACCCCCATGAAGGGCGCTCCCGGAATGCGCACGCCGGGCAGGTCGCGCGAGAACGCGAACCCGCCCGACATCTCCCAGTGCACGAGGTGCGGATCGGGAAAGTGCTCACGGAGGAAACCGAAGCCCGGGGCGATGAAGGTGTAGCCGCGCGATGCCGTCTGGATCGCCTCCACCTTCACGGCGAGCAGATCGCCGGGTTCCGCGCCTTCCACGTACACGGGGCCTGTCAGCGGATGCACGCGCCCCATCTCCACGGATAGCAGGTCCTTTCCCGTCATGCCCGGTTTGATCTGCCGGTCCATCGCATCGATGGTCTCGATCTCGACCGTCGAACCGCGAGACACGCGCACCGTGGGGGCGATATCCGGATGCCATCGGTTGTGGCCCTTGCCGCCTTGCTGTGCAAGCGGTTCGTCGGGATGGAGATGGATGTGCGCGTCGGCCATGGCATGGGTCTCGTCTTGGGTTGGGAAAAGGGCGCGTCTTGCAATCGCTGCGCCAGACGCAGCGGGTGCCATCCAAGGCGGTGGTGCCGACTTCGGAAGGCAGGCCGGATTATCCCGAGACCTTGGAGAGAGTACGCAAAGGCACTCGAACGCGAACGCCGTTCTGCGGGGTTTCGGGCGCGGGCAGTCCGACGGCGACATGGCGGCGGCATGCCTCCAAAGAAGGCGCCGGCGCGCCATCGGCGTGCAATGGTTGACAGATCCGGCTGGATGTCGCCAAATTCACCTAAGTGGAAAAAGTTGCATGTGATGCACAATTTTCGATCGCATCCATGCCTCTTCCCCCCACTGATTTGCAGTCCCGAGGTCGGCAAAGCCCGACCCGCTCCGGCCCGGTTCCCACTCTCGCCGGCGGCACCCAGATTCAGTGCAGTCACGGATGCAGTTTCGAAGGCGCGGCCCATCGTCCGCGGAATGCCCGCCCGGCACCCAGTGCCGGCGGCATCCGCGATGACGGGCCGATTCGCAGACGGAAACGTCCAAGGAGATTGCACGCATGTCTGGAAAAATCACCCGTCGCCAGTTGCTGGGCAGCGCCGCTGCCGGCCTCGCGACGTCCGCGGTGCCCTTCAGCCTTCCCCGATCCGCGCAGGCAGCAGGCGCGCCCATCGTTCTCGGTGTGCCCACTTCGCAGACCGCCGCCGCCGGCGTGGCCGACGACCTCGACCACCTGAACGGTACGACGCTCGCCATGGAGGAGATCAACGCGGCCGGCGGCATCCTCGGCCGGCCGTTGAAGCTCTTCGTGACCGATGTCGACAAGCTCTCCCCCGAGAGCTGCCAGCAGGCCATCGCCGCCTGCGTCGACGCGAAGGTCCACGCGATCTCGAACGCGTTTCTGTTCGTGCCGATCCCCGCCATGGATGCGTCGGCCAAGTACAAGGCGCCGTATCTCCAGGGCAACACGCAGCGCGCCGCCACCGAGGCGTTCAAGGCGAACCCGGTGAAGTACAGCCACATCTTCCAGACCGACCCGTCCGAGGTGCATTACGGGTACACGTATCCGATCTGGCTGGCCGCGATGGAAGCCTCGGGCAAGTGGAAGCCGAAGAACCGGAAGGTGCACATCGTCCAGGAGCAGGTCGCGTACTGCCAGACGATCTCGAAGGCGGCCCAGGCGGCGCTGAAGAAGAGCAACTTCCAGGTGGCTGCCGTCACCGACATCCAGTTCCCGGTGCAGGACTGGGCCCCGGTCATCCAGAAGCTGAAGGAAGTGGATGCCGGCGCCATCATGATCGACCACTGGGTCGCCGCCGAGTACGCCGCGTTCTGCAAGCAGTTCCGCGCGAACCCCGTGAAGGACTCCCTCGTGTACCTGCAGTACGGCCCCTCGCAACCCGAGTTCCTCACGCTCGCCGGTGAGGCCGCCAACGGCTTCTGCTGGAGCACGGTGCTCGGCGTCTACGCCGACGAGAAGGGCAACGCCTTCCGCGCGAAGTACAAGAAGCGCTTCCCGGGGATCATGGGCCTCGTCTACACCGGCAACGGCTACGACATCGCCTACTACCTGAAGGCCGCATGGGAGGCCACCAAGGACCCCAACAACTTCAAGGCGGTGTGCGACTGGATCCGCGCCAATCCGTACCGCGGTGTGTGCGGTCTGATGGACATGCGCAATCCGTGGCAGGAAGCCGCGCACTTCCCGGACAACGGGTTCGAGGTGACGGCGAAGGAACTCGAGAAGGGGATGAGCCAGCTCTACGTCCAGGTGCAGAACAAGGAGCACAAGATCATCTATCCGTACGAGATCAAGGAATCGGGGCTGATGAAAGCGCCCTGGTGGACCTGACCCGGGAAGTCCCGGTGCAGGCAGCGCTGTCGCGCCGCGGACCTTCGGGGGTCCGCGGTGCGGCGCGCGATCCGCGTGAAGACGTCGTATCACCTTCCTGGATCCATTCACGGGCCCTGTCTTGACTCAACCCATCGAACGCCCCGCAGCGGCGCTCTTCGCGTGCGACGGCATCCATCTCGATCTCGGCGGTCGCGAGATCCTGCACGGCATCGGCCTGCACGTGGACCGCGGCGAGGTGCTCGGGATCATCGGCCCCAACGGCGCGGGCAAGACGAGCCTCTTCGAGGTGCTCTCGGGCCGCATCCAGCCGAAGAGCGGTCGCGTGACGTACGAGGGCGCCGACATCACGAAGCTGCCGCTGTATGCCCGGGCGCGCCTCGGCATCGGCCGCACGTATCAGACGCCCGTCGTGCCCGACGAGCTGACCGTGGGCGAGACCTTCAAGGCGGCCCGGCAGGCTTTCGCGCCGTATCTCACGCGCTTCGATGCCGAGTACGGCGCCGAACTGGTGGGCTTCAAGGTGGCGCCGGACGAACCCACGGTGAAGCTCGAAACGTTGAACCGCCGCAAGCTGCTGCTCGCATGCCTGCTCATGCGGCGGCCGAAGCTGCTGCTGATGGACGAGCCCGCGGCGGGCCTCATCAACTCGGAGGTCGACGAGATCGACCATCTGATCCGCCTGCTGTCGAAGGAGATGAACATCAGCGTCATCATCGTCGAGCACCGTATCGAACTGCTCGAGACGATCGCCGACCGCGTCATGGTGATGGACGCGGGCGAGACCATCGCGCAGGGCTCGCTCGCGGACGTGCTCACGGATCCGAAGGTGCACGCCGCGTACTTCGAGAACGTCGTGGAGGGAAGCCTCGATGAGTGAGCGCGCCGCCGTTCTCCGCGTGAAGGGCTTGTCCGCCGGCTACGGACCGATGCGTGTGCTGCACGACCTCGATCTCGTCGTGCATGCCGGCGAGCGCCTCGGCATCGTCGGTCTGAACGGCCATGGCAAGTCGACGCTCTTCTACGCGATCGCCGGCCTCACGGGCTGGCAGCGCGGCTCGATCCTGCTGAACGGTGTCGAGGTCGGTCGCACCCGCAGCCAGGGCCCCGGGCGTTACACGCACGAAGTGGTACGTCAGGGTCTCGCGTTGATTCCCCAAGGGGACGAGATCTTCCACGGCCTCACGGTCGAGGAGCATCTCGACTCCGGCGCGTTCACGCCGCGGGCATGGAAAGAGCGCGCCCAACGGAAGGCGCGCGTGCTCGAGATCTTCCCGCCGTTGCACAAGCTGATGCGCACGCCCGTCGGGCGCCTCTCCGGTGGCGAGCGTCGCATGGTGTCCATCGGCCGCGGTCTGATGGCGGAGGCGGCGCTCTTCCTCGTCGACGAACCGTCGCTGGGTCTCGCGCCGAAGATCGGCAAGGGCGTGATGGATGCCCTCATGGGCGTCGATCTCGGTCAGTCGGCCATGGTGATCGCGGAGCAGAACGTGTCGCTCCTCGAAGGCCGCGTGGACCGGATCATCGGGATGCACGTAGGCAAGCTGAAGGGCGAAGCCGGCGCGTCGATGTCCCTGCATACCATTCGGGAGCTGTGACGATGGATCTCGGGTTCATCATCACCAACGCGATCGTGCTCTCGTGCATCTACGGCACGCTCGCGATCGGCATCTCGATCACGTGGTCCAGCGTCGGGCTCATCAACCTCTCGTACGGCTTCATCTTCGCGTTCGCCGGCTACGGGGCCTGGTACACGGCGCAGTTCTTGTCCGAGAACGGTGCCATCGTGCTGGCGGCCGGCATCCTCTCGGGCGCGTTCGCGGGCATAGTGGTCTGCGCGCTCGCGTTCATCCCCATCCACGACAAGCCGAACTTCAACGTGCGCGGCCTCATCGCCACGCTCGCGATCAGCCTCATCGGCACGCAGGGGCTCATGTGGTGGTTCGGCCCGCGCTCCAAGAATCTGCCGGACATCTTCGGCAGCTGGAGCGTGATGCTTGGCGACATGGCGCTCACGGCCGACAAGATCGGCAACGTCGTGACGTCGATCGCGTTCGTCGCGGCGGTCGTGCTGTGGATGCGCAGCAGCCGCCGCGGCCTGGAGATCCGCGCGATGATGATGAATCCGCACGCGGCCTCCATCGTGGGCATCGGCGTACGCAGCACCGGCTTCTACGTGATGGCCATCACCGGCGGGATGGCAGGGCTTGCCGCGGTGCTGCTCTCGCAGACGTACTACATCTCGCCGTTCGGCGGGCTCACGCCGATGATCAAGGGCGTGAGCATCGCGCTCTGCGGCGGCCTGGGCAGCGTACAGGGTGCGGTGATCGCCGCCATGATCCTCGGCCTCAACGAGGCGATCACGAGCGTCACGCTGGGCGGCCAGTACGTCCTCATCACGCAGTTCATCCTGATCATCGGCATCCTGCTCGTGCGGCCCCGCGGCATCGCCGGCATCCTCGACCGGGCGAGGGAGGCCTGACATGGCAAATTTCTGGCGCAATCCGCTGTTCGGCTGGGGCGTGGACCGGGCCGAGGAATCTCAGCCGACGCTGCCCCATCGTCCTCCGCAGGAGCCGTGGGACGAGAACCGCAAGTCGAAGGTCGAGATGTTCCCGGTGGGCCGCCCGCGCCTCTACTACAAGTGGCCGGGCCACGGCGGCTGGACCTGGAACCGCAAGCGCTACTGGCCCACGCGCCGACGCCTGCTGAACATCCGCGGCGAGTACAACCCGAAGACGATGCGGCGCGAGAAGACCATCGTCGACAAGCGTCCGCTCTGGTGGGTGATGGCGCTGTCGTTCATGGTCATCGCGCCGTGGGTGATGCCCGAGGATTTCCAGACCACGCTGCTCACCGCGGGCGCCACCTTCGCGATCTACGCGGCGATCAATCTCGTCTGGATGCTGGTCATCGGCACCGCGGGCATCTACTCGCTCGCGACGTACGCGGTGGTCGGCGCGGCCGGCTTCGGTACGGCGTGGCTGTCGATCAACCTCGGCGTGCCGTGGTACGTGCTGCCGTTCATCGGTTCGGCCATCGGGCTCGTCTTCGGACTCATCATCGCGATTCCCGCGACACGGCTGGACGGCTTCTACTACGCGCTGCTCACGCTCGGCCTCAACGAGCTTTGTCGTGTATACGCGCTGCAGTCGAAGATCTTCGGGTCTTCGACGGGTGGCCTCTACGGAGCCGACACCTACATCTCGGAGCACTGGGACGACACCACGCAGTCGCTCGTCGCGTATTTCGCGTGTCTGACCCTCATGGTGCTGGCACTCGTGCTCTTCCGGTTCGTGAACGGCAAGCGCATAGGCCGCGTGCTGCGCATGGCGCCCGAGAAGCGCGAGGCCTTCGCCGAGGCCACCGGCGTCAACTTCCGGCAGGCGCGGATCATGGTGTTCGTCGTGTCGTCGATCGCGCTCGGGTTCATCGGCGGCTTCTACACGGCGCACTACCGCGGCGTGTCGTTCTCGATCTTCAGCTTCGACACCGTGCTGCTCGGTGTCGCGATGCTGGTGATCGGCGGCATCGGCCGTGCGGAAGGAGCGGTGGCCGGTGCGGCCATCGTGATCTTCCTCGACAAGGCGCTGCTGTCCCTCGGACCCATCCGGCTGATCATCATCGGCACGATCATGCTGGGCGTCGTCCTGTTCCTGCGCGGCGGTCTTTTCGGCATCAAGCCGCAGTTTCGCGCGTGGCGCGACAAGAAGAAGAGCGAGCGCCGATCCACCCGTGCCGAGAAAGGAGGCGAGATGCTGCCGGAAGAAGCCACCGAGACCCGTGACAAGGACCTCATCTACTGGCGTCGCTACGACAAGATGCAGCGCGACTTCCTGAAGAAGCTGGTGTCGCCCGAGGTCATCGAGGAACACCGGAAGTCGCCGCTGGGCCAGCACAGCGAGGCGCTGGAGCGCCTGCTGCTCTACTTCCGCCGCGCGCCGCTGTCGGACAAGTACGCGATCATCGCCGTCGAGCCCTTCAAGGCCTACCGCATCGTCGCGCTGTCGGGCCAGCGCGGTGTGGCGCCACGCATCGTCGAGGACAGGATCTACGCATCGCAGGAGGAGGCCTACCACGGCATCTTCATGCGCCGCGTGCAGGACCTCCTCGAGTCATAGCCCGGAGCATCGATTCCCATGGCACAGGTAAAGCTGTTCGGCTACACGAACAAGATCTCCGTCAAACCCGGGGACACCATCGACTTCCACGTCAATGCCGACGGCACCACGCAGGCGCAGGCACAGCTGGTCCGGTTGATCCACGGCGACGAGCATCCCGCCGGCCCCGGCATGATCGAGGAGGAGATCGCCTGCGACGCGAACGGCGAGTGGGCCGTGCGCAAGCAGTACACGCAGCTCGGCTCGTTCCTGGAGGTGGCGGACCCGGACCGCAAGCTTGCACTCGAAGGCAGCCTCACGATCTGCGCCTTCGTGTACTCGAGTCTGCCGCTCGCCGGGCTCCGTCAGGCGCTCGTGGGCCGCTGGCACAACCAGCGCAACTTCGGCTACTGCCTGGGGATCACGCAGCGCGGCCACATCGAGTTCTGGGTGGGGCAGGGCGACGAGGTCGACTACGTCCAGACCGAGGTCGCCCTCCTGCCGGAGATGTGGTACTTCGTCGCCGCGTCGTTCGATGCGAAGACCGGCCGGGCCACGGTGCACCAGGAGAGCGTGGCCAACCGCTACAACAGCCTGCTCGGGCGCGTGAGCCCCATCGACTACCGCTCGCACGTGAGCGAGGTGTTCCGCTTCCGGCAGAAGCATCTCCCCGAAACGCCGTTCCTGATGGCGGGCTCGCGCGACTTCCACGAGACGCGCGGCGAGTTCGTGTCGCAGACCTTCTGCGGCAAGCTCGACCGCCCGATGCTCTACGACCGGCCGCTCGCGTGGGAGGAACTGCTGAAGATCGCGCAGGGCGGCGAGCCATCGCGCGAGGGGCTCGTCGCTTTCTGGGATACGAGTGCCGGCTACACCGAGCGCGGCATCGGCGACACCGTCGTGGATGTCGGGCCTCACAGGCTGCACGCCGAGGGCTACAACCGCCCGGTGCGCGGGCAGACCGGCTGGAACTGGAGCGGCCGCAACGACTGCTTCCGCCTCGCACCGCACGAGTACGGCGGGATCGAGTTCCACTACGAGGTGATGATCTCGTCCAACTGGGACGTCACCCGCAGCGTGAAGCTGCCGACGACGCTGAAGAGCGGCGCCTACGCGATGCGCCTGCGCGCCGGCACGGGAAGGGGGCTCGGCGAGGAGTACGTCGTCTTCTTCGTCCGCGCCGCGGTGCCGAAGGCGCCGATCGCATTCCTGTTCCCGACGGCGAGCTATCTCGCCTACGCGAACGAGCACCTCAGCTTCGACGCGCAGATCATCCAGCCGATGACCGGCCAGCCGCCGATCATCACGGACATCGACATCGAGATGTACAAGAACAAGGAGTTCGGACTCTCCACGTACGACGCGTGGGAGGACGGCAACGGTGTGTGCTATAGCTCGTATCACCGGCCCATCGTGAACATGCGGCCGAAGCATCGCATCTCGAGCATGGGCATCACGTGGCAGTTTCCGGCGGACCTCTCGATCGTCGCGTGGCTGGAGCACAAGGGCTACGACTACGAGGTGCTCACCGACGAGGACCTCCACCGCGAGGGCATCGAAGCGCTGAAGCCGTACCGCTGCGTGATCAGCGGCACGCACCCCGAGTACTACTCCGAGGAGATGCTCGACGCCACCGAGGACTACATCGCGAGCGGCGGGCGCTACATCTACATGGGCGGCAACGGGTACTACTGGAACGTCGCGTTCCGGCCCGACGAGCCGTGGATCATGGAAGTGCGCAAGCTCGATTCCGGGATGCGCGCCTGGAACGCGAGGCCCGGCGAGCACTATCTCGCGACCACCGGCATGAAGAGCGGCCTGTGGAAGAACCTGGGCCGCCCCCCGCAGAAGATGGTGGGCATCGGCTTCATCGCCGAGGGTTTCGAGACGAGCCGCCCATACCGGCGCATGCCTGACAGCTATCACCGCACCGTCGACTGGATCATGGAAGGCGTCGAGGGCGAGATGATCGGCGAGAGCGGACTCGCGTACGGCGGCGCCGCCGGTATCGAACTGGACCGGTACGACCTGACCCTCGGCACGCCGCCGCACACGCGGATCCTCGCGTCGTCGGGTGGCCATAGTGACAACTACCTGCTGTCGGTCGAGGAGATCCTGTATCCGTACCCGGGTCTCAGTGGATCGCAGGACTACCGCATCCGCGGCGACATGGTGTTCTTCAACTCGCCGAACGACGGCGGTGTGTTCTGCGGCGGCTCGATCGCGTTCGGTCAGGCGCTGCCCGCTGATGGTTTCAACAACAACGTTTCCAAGGTGCTCTCGAACGTGGTGGATGCTTTCATCAAGCCGGGGAGCCTCCCGGGCGGGCTGTGGGCACACCAGGAGAAGCAGTGGCGGTAGCGAGCCTCTGCACGCCTGCACTCCCAGGTGCAGGTATCAGGAGGTTGCGCGGGTCCGACCCCGGAGTCGTTGCCTTCTGGACCGGTCTCGCAAGCGGTCGAGCCGAACGGCAGCAGACACTCGCGGCGCACCTCGGTGTCGGTCTTCAGCGGTCGCAGTAGCGTTCTGGCCGGCGACCCTGAGCTGTGCCGCAGGAGGATCAGCGCTCGGCTGCGTCGGGCAGGTGCACCAGCAGTTCAGCCAGCGAGAGAGTGCGCCACCGGGTCTCGCCAGCGAGGGCCAGCAGGTCGGCGTCGCCGGTGACCAACGCGTGGGCGCGGCCTGTGGCTGCCAGATGCAGGAAGGGCAGGTCGTTCAGGTCACGGCATCGAGGAACCGCGGGCGGGGGTTCCGGCACGGATACGACTTTGGTGGCAGGCAGGTAGTCGGCCAGAAGTTCGGTCTGCTCGTCGGCGGAGAGCCTGAACTTGGGATAGGCGAGCACCCGTACCAGCTCGGCAACCGTGGCGCGGCTGGCGAGCGGCGGCACTCGACCGGTGTGCCAGGCTTCTCGTACCCGTGCTGCAGGACCGCGCGTGAACAGCAAGGCCGAGACCACGATGTTCGTGTCCAACACGACGCGCCAAGGCCGGACCCGCCGGGGGCCGGGATGCGGTGCAGTCATGCGCCAGTACGTCGCTTCGGAGTGGTCTTGGTTGCCTTGATGCCGGACGTCACCGGCGCCGCACTGCGCGCCCAGGCGATGGCGTCCGCCACATCGGCTTCGGTCAGGGTTAGTTCGGCGAGCTTGGCGCGCACGGCGTCCGCACGCTGGATGCGCACCGGCGTCAGGACGATCTGCCCGTCGCGCGCCTCCACTTCGAAGTATTCGGCCGGACCCACGGCCTGGGTCACTGCCTTGGGGAGCGTGAGCTGGTTCTTGCTGGTGATCTTGGCGAGCATGGCGACTTCACCTTGATGGTAAGGATTCCTTACTTCAGCGTAGTGGCGCAATCGGTGCCATTGACAGTCGGCGCCGCCAAACTCTTGACCGAACGCGCTGCCTGCAAGTTGAACCAAGCCTGATGGCAGGTCACGCCATTGGGTAGCGTCGCCTGGGTGCGGCGGCTGGCGTCGTCGTCGGGGAAGCCCACCACGTTCGTGCCCTGCGTGATGCCGGTGATGCGGTGGGCGTCGTCGTAGCCTTACGTGACCGCGGTCTGCGCGGCGACCTGCATCTGGGTGCGCGCAGATTTCCGGGTCGGACCTGTGCAACACCCCGCTGCGTTCGGATCCGGCGCTGCGAGCGAATCGGCAGCTGGTGCGGTACCGACCGATGGTCACGAAATCAGTCGACGGCAGGAAACGTCTCGACCGCGATGATCGCTTTCGCGGGCATGGCCCGCTCCTACAACAGCTCGATCCACTTCCACGGCCGGCCGCGTATCCACCGCCCTTGCAGGAGGGGCCCATGGCCCCGAAAGCGGTCGATGAACGGAAACGTCTCGACCGGAGCGATGGCTGTCGCGGGCGTGGCCCGATAACGATACCTGCCTGGTCTAGTAGCAGAAGCAACGATATTTCGTGCCAATTGGTTTGGCTGGCATGGGGCCATCGGGAACAGGATTGGAAAACATGCCTTTGGCAGAACAATGACGAGTGCATTCCGCCACGGTTGTCAGTTCTTCGCGGTCCGGGCGAAAGTCCCAGCTGGTCAACACACCAGCGAGAACTGCGATCGAAAGCACCGCGATGAGGAGCGCTCGTTTCAGGAATTCTTCTCCTTTCAAGAGGACTTCCTGTGATGCGGGCTTTTCATCCTCATTCATTGCATGAAGACCCAGTGACAATCGCATGCCGGTGTGCTCCGAGGATCCGACACTGACTCTTCCCACCAATGCGGGAAGCGCGGTGCTTGGCACTGATCGGGAGACTTGGGTTGCGTAGGTCCGACCCCGAAACGCCGAAACGGGCCTCGCGGCGGCGACGCGGTCCCTGAGATCAAGGGGCCACGACCTCCAGCGTCGGGAAGTAGGTTCTGAAGCGGCTGGCGTCTCGGGTGAGCAAGGGCCAGCCCTCGACGGCAGCGTGCGCGCCGACGAAGAAGTCGGGCAGCACCTGCGCCTTTCCGCCGCGCCGGCGGTACTGGGCGAACGCCTTCGCGGCCAGGAAAAGGGCCGGCCGCGGGATCTCGCGCAGATCCAGAGCCATCGTCACCACCACGTCGTCCAGGGCTTCGATCGTCGAGAACGACAGCGAAATCTCGGCGTAGATGACCGGGTTGATCGCCAAGGCATGCAGCTTGGACTGTGTGCGGAATTGGGCGATCGACCTTCCGGCCCATTGCGGATCGTTCTGCAGCACGTCCACCAGGACGTTCGTGTCGACAAGGACCAGCAATCGTCGGCGCGCAACAGCTTCATCAGCTCGTCGGTCCGCCAGCGCACGTCGGCGCGGCCGCGCACAGCGTCGAATCGATCGCGGGCCGGCGCGCGTTTGCCCTTGCCAGCCTTTGGCGGATGAAGAACCACCTCGCCGGCAGCATTCACCGAGAACTCCACCGCCGCGCCGGGCACCAGCTTCATGGCGTCACGAATGCGCTTGGGGATCGTGACCTGGCCTTTGCTGGTAAGGGTTGTCGCCATGCGGATCTCCGGATGTGTTACCGAGGTCGGTGATGGAAATACATCGGCGTCAGCAACTGCAGAGGCTCCCTGGGCCTCCGCGGCCAGCCTCACACCCGCCGCACGATCTCCACCGCCATCGCCGAGCCTGTCCCGACGATCGCGGCCCACGCCCGCAGGAGCGGTCCGCCGGGTGACGTGACGGACTCGGCAGCTTCGTCGCGATGTTCGCATTCGTCGAGGCGGCATGTCTCCATGAGATCGCGCAGGTCGGCGAAGGCCGGCATCCCGGCGAGGCGCTCGACCTGCTCTGCGTAGTGCCGGTCGACGAAGGTCTCGACCGCCTCGATGGTGTGGAAAACCCATTCGCGGCCCATGAGCGCGGGGATGGCGCCGGTCATGAAGCCCGCGATGCGCCAGACCGGCAGCAGCCGGGATCGTTGGTGGGCGGGCACCCAGACTTCCATCTCTGCGAGATGCCGCTGTTCGGTCTCGAGGTGTCGCGTCGCGAAGGCGCGGACTTCGGCATCGCGCGAAATGGTGAGGATGGCCTTGTAGATCCACACGGCGCCGGTCTCCCCGGCGTGGTCGGACCGCAGGTCGCGGACGAGCCAGGTCGGGCGGGGCGGCGCAATGCCGGCATTGGTTGTCAGGGTGATGTCAAGGCTCAAGGGATGGGGCTCCGTCGAAGACGCCGGAGAGACCCGCCCGAACCCTGGCGGGTTCCCTGCCGCATCCGCCCGCAGGCTTCGTGCGGCTTCAGGTGAACAGCCAGAGGCCCACGGCGAACAGCAGAAACACCACGCCCGCCATGACCAGCGTGACACCTGCGTGCCACGTGCCGTTGCGAACCGCACTGCCCACGCCGTACGCGAAGAAGGCGGGCGTGATCGCCGTGAAGCACGCGGCGACCGCGTGTCCGACGTGGTCGGAGAGGAGCCAGGCCGCCACGAACGCCCCCACCATGAGCACATGCCCGATACCCATGCTCCAGGTCATCGCGCGCTGCTGCCGTCGGGTCAGCCCTTGCGCGGCCTCGTTGGTCGTCGTTGTGGCCGGCGGTCGCCCGCGCGACGCCGCCTTGCTGGCGCGCACCGCCTTCTTGCCCCGGGGACGAACCGCCACCGCCTGGGGGGCGTCCGTCGTACCGCGCCACGGGGTCGCAGCGATGCCGACCAGCAGGGGGACGATGCCGAACATGCCGAGCCCCCAGACGCCGGCCCAGAGGTTCTGGGCGTCGGCGACGATGGCCTGCGACGGGTCTTCCGGCCGGTAGCGCACAGTGACGGGATCCCCGGGCGAGGCGCTGCCCTGGCTGCCGCCGAGGCCCCGCACGCGATGCTCCGTGCCGTCATGCGCGACGAAGCGCACCAGCGGGACCCTGACTACGAGCCGCCGGCCGTCCGCGTTGGTCACGGTCTCGTCAGAGAAGTCCAGCAGGACGCCAGTCGTCGCGACGGTCCCGTCGATCGCCTGCCACCGATGCCAGCCCAGGTGCCCCGCGCCGGCGAGCCCACCGACGCCGATCAGCAGGCAGCCGACGCCGAGCCCCCACATGAAGCCCGCGCGCCAGCCGAGGAGCCCCCCGATGGCGAGGCCGGCGGCGATGCCGCCCCCAAGCAGGAGGACGGCCTGCGTGACGATCTCGTCACCCATCGAGCTATTTCGGACAGCTTCCCGTGCAGCGCACGAGCCGCTGCGCGCAGGTCACGCGGTCGAAGACCCGCACCATGTCCGTGTCGATATCGGTCCCCACATGGTGAATGAGTGCGCTGTTGCATTGCCGATGCCGGGTCAGCCAGTGAGTCGGCGCGAGCCACTCCACATCGGCGCAGCCGTTCTCTCCCTCGCCGAAGCGGATCCCGGTCTCGTACGTGGCGCACAGCAGGCCGCGATGCTGCACCCAGGAATCGAGCTGCAGCTCGCCGGCGGGCGCGAGCCAGGCCCTTCCGACGGATCGGCCGAAATTGAACTCCTTCCGGGCGGCCGTGTTGCCGAGCTTGGGGCCGAGGACCGCCGGCGCGAGCTGTCGGCGGAAGCCGGCGTCGTCTTCGTCTTCGTTCGCCTGGGCGGCGGGAATCGACAGCACGAAGGAGAACATCAGGGCGGAGAGCAGCAGTGCGGCAGGTTTCGGCATGGCAGGTGTCCGTGGTTGGATGGAATCCCCATCGTAGGCGCGAGCATCGCCGCGGGCCATTCGTTACGTCAACGACAGCGCGGATTGCGCGAAGTATTCTCGGAAGATCCCATCGAAACCGGTCCTGTCCGATGCAATGCCGATCCGGCTGCGGCGCCTGCTGCATCGCCCCGTCCATCTCGAGCCCCATCCCCGGTATGCCCCATGGCAAGCCGGCCGGCGTGCGCTGCGTGCAGCTCACCGAGGATCACCGCTGCGCCATCTTCGGTCGACCGGAACGCCCCGCATGCTGCTCGGGTCTGAGGCCGTCGGAGGAGATGTGTGGTGATTCCCGCGAGGCGGCGCTCGAGTGGCTCACCCGGCTGGAAGCCGCCACCGGTGCGTGATTCATCGGTACCTGCAGGCACCGCCGTGCACGCCTGCAGCGCATGTCGAGGTATCCTCCATTGCGGCCGCGCGGGTGCCGCCCGCGCCAGTGTCTGGATGTTTTCCCGGCGGGACGAAGCGAGTCCGCCCGCCAGTTCGATTCCCCTTCGGAGAAACCGACGATGTCCTTCTATGCCCGGCAAGCGAACAACGCCTTCGGCGTCTTCCTCGTGTGTGCCCTCTTCCTCGTGCTGACTTTCGCGATCGATCACGCGAACCCCAGCGAGCACACCGGGTCGGTGCAGGTCCTGCTCACCGTGGTCGGATTGCTTGCACTCGCCGCGAACATGTTCTGCCGCATCAAGGCCGTGAACTGGTCGAAGTATTGAGGCGGGCGCCAGCGCCTCCCGGGTCCCATGACGCCGCGGTGGGGTTGCCCCTGAAGCCATGACCACCATCCTCGACCGCGACACCTTTGGCGCCTTCACGCGCCACACCCACGCTGCGCTGCCGCCGAGCGGCACCGGGTCGTTGACGGGGCTCACGTTCGGCGCGAAGGATCTCTACGACATCGCCGGTGCGCACACCGGCTTCGGGAGTCCCGACTGGCTCGGATCGCATGGCCCGGCGGACGTCACCGCGGTGGCCGTGCAGCGACTGATGGACGCCGGCGCCGAGATGGTCGGCCGAACGCACACCGACGAGATGGCGTGGAGCCTCCTCGGCGAGAACGCCCACTACGGGACACCGGTGAACGTGAACGCCCCGGGGCGTGTGCCCGGCGGGTCCTCCAGCGGGTCGGCTGCAGCCGTCGCGGGCGGACTCGTCGACTTCGCGCTCGGCTCGGACACCGGCGGCTCGGTCCGCCTCCCCGCGAGTTTCTGCGGTGTGCTCGGCATGCGGCCATCGCACGGCCGTGTCTCGCTAGCAGGTGCCTGCGCGCTCGCGCCGTCGTTCGACACTGCCGGATGGTTCGCGCGCGAAGCCGATGTTCTCGAACGCGTGGGCCGGGTGCTGCTGGCGGACGATTCGCCATCGCGGCCGGTCGGGCGCGTGCTGCTTGCCGAGGATGCGTTTGCCTGGGCCGGAGACGCCGTCACGGCCGCGCTGGCCGAAGCGGTCGCGCGCGTCGAATCGTTGTTCGGCGCCGCGGAGCGTGTCGCGCTGGCGCCGCAGGGTCTCGCCGGATGGATCGACGACTTCCGGGTGCTTCAGTCCGCAGAAGCGTGGGAAGCCCACGGGGATTGGGTCACTCGGGTGAAGCCGCAGTTCGGTCCCGGGGTGAAAGAGCGCTTCGCGTTCGCCGCGACCCTGGAGCCGGCGCTCGTGACCAAGGCGCGCGCCCATCGCATGACATCGGCTGCGCATGTCCACTCCCTCCTGGGTGGGGATGCCGTGATCGTGTTGCCCACGACGCCCGGCATTGCGCCGATGCGTGGCCTGCCTCAGGACACCCTGAATGCCTTCCGCGGCCAATGCATTGCGATGCTGGCCGCCGCCGGGATGGCGGGCTGCCCACAGATCACGCTGCCGATGGGCCGGATCGACGGGTGTCCGTTGGGCCTGTCCGTGATCGGCGCGCCGGGAAACGACACGCAGTTGCTGGCGTTGGCGGGGGCGCTCGCCTGAACTGAGGGTGACTCACGGCCGCACGCTGAACGCGACGCGGCCGAGGTTCTGCACCTCGGCCTCCACGTACATACCGGCGCGCAGGGGTTCGGCGGCCGTCGCGGCGCCGGCCATCACGATGCTGCCGGCCTCCAGCCGCTCGCCGGCGGCGGCCGCCATGCGGGCGGCGGCCACCAGGGACCGCAGCGGATGCCCCAGCAGCGCTGCCGACGAGCCGATCTGCACGGGTCGCCCGTCGAAGCTCATCACGATGCCGAGGTTGGAGAGGTCGGTATCTGCCGGACGCCACGGGCCGACGACGAAACCCGACGACGAGGCGTTGTCAGCGACGACATCTTCCAGGGAGAAGCGGAAGTTCTCGTAGCGGGAATCGATGATCTCCAGCGCGCACGCCACGGCATCGACCGCCGCGAGCGCCTGCATCGCCGTCACGCGACCTTCCAGCGGGGACTTCAACAGGAACGCGATCTCGGGTTCGACCCGCGGATGCACGTACCGCGCAAGATCGATGCTGCCGCCTTCCTCGATGAGCATGCCGTCCGTAAGGCGGCCCCAGATCACATCGTGGACGCCCATCTGCACGGCCTTGGCGCGGCTAGTGAACCCCATCTTCAATCCCACGCGCCGCTCGCCTCGGGCGAGCCGCCGATCGATGCTGACACGCTGGATGGCGTAGGCCTCGTCCAGCTTGAAGGTGGCGGTGGCGGAGAGTTGCGCGATGGCGCGGGCGTCGTGCGCGGCGGCGTCGACGATACCGGCGAGCTTCTGGAGGTCGGTCATGGGCGGGATTCCGTTCGGGTCAGGCGAAGGCGGCGCGGACGCTGCCGAGACCGGCGATGCGCACGTCGACGACGTCACCGGGTGCCACCGGCGCCATCGGGCCGAGCGCACCCGTCATCACGATGTCGCCCGCCTTCAGCGGAGCACCCACCGCGACCATCGTCCGCGCGAGCCATAGCGCCGCATTCAACGGGTTGCCGAGGCAGGCGGCGCCCGCGCCCAGGGAGATCTGGTCGCCTCGGCGTTCCATGACCATGCCCGCGAGACGCAAGTCGAGGCCGTCGAGCTTCACCGGCGTCGTACCCAGCACGAAGAGCCCGGCCGACGCATTGTCGGCAACGGTGTCGACGAGCCGGATATCCCACTTGTCGATGCGGCTGCCAACGATCTCTATCGCAGGGAGCGCGTAGGCCGTCGCGGCGATGACGTCGGCAAGGGTGGGTTCCGCATGCGGGAGATCGCGCCCGAGCACCAGCGCGACCTCGGCCTCGACCTTGGGCTGCAGGACGCCGCCCGCCGGGACTTCGTCGCCATCGGCCATCGCCATGTCGGCGAACAGCATGCCGAAATCGGGCGAGTCGACGCCCAGCTGCTTCTGGACAACCTTCGACGTGAGCCCGATCTTGCGGCCGACGAGGCGCCGGCCCGCTGCAAGGGCATGGTCGGTGTTCACCTTCTGGATCGCGTAGGCGGCGGCGATGTCCCCCGGGGGAAGGTCGTCGCGCACGGGGCCGGTCGGGATGCCGGTTTCCGCGGCGCGCCGGAGTCGCGCGGCTGCTGCATGGATCACGGCTTCGGATGCTGCCATCGGATGTTTCTCCTCAGTCGATGCCGCGACGGGTGGACCTGTGTGGATGCGGGCGGATGCGGGCGGAGCCTCTGCAGCGATGCCTCCCCCGCCGATGATGCCTCCGGAGACGCGGTGCCCGTCAAGTCCCGCGGGGCCTGCGGACGTCACGACTGCGGAAGTGCTGGCTGTCGTACAGTCGACGCATGACCCCCGCCGCCCATCTCGCCGCGCTCGCTGTTGCCGATCGCGCACTCGCTGCCGCCGATCCGCTCATGCGCCGCCTGGTCGCGCGCCACGGGCCCTGCACCCTTAAGCCCCACTGGCGGCGCGGGCCGTACGAGTCCCTCGTGCGCGCCGTGATGCATCAGCAGCTCCACGGCAACGCCGCGGCGGCGATCCTTGCGCGATTCGTGGCGTTGCATCCGGGCAGTGGCTTTCCCGCGCCGGCCGAGGTGCTTGGAACTTCCGACGAGGCGCTCCGCGGCGCGGGACTCTCCCGGCAGAAGATCTCGTACGTGCGCGCCATCGCCGAGGCGGCAGTGTCGGGTGTCGTGCCGGTGTCGCGATCGGGCATCGCCCGCCTCGACGATGAGGCGATCATCGAGCGGTTCACGCAGGTGCGTGGAGTCGGGCGGTGGACGGTCGAGATGTTCCTGATCTTCGGCCTCGGCCGCCTCGATGTCCTGCCGATCGACGACTACGGGGTGCGCGCCGGCTTCCTGCGCCATGCGCGCGGGCGCGACGACATCAAGCCTCGCGAACTGGGCGCGCACGGGGAGCGGTGGGCCCCGTACCGCAGCGTGGCAGCGTGGTATCTGTGGCGGGCGGTGGAGGCGTAGGGGCGCGTCAGACAGCCCGCGCCCGTGGGGATCGGGCAGATCTCGGGAACGCGCAGGCAGAGAACAAGGAATCGTTCCCGGGTGCCCTCGCGGTGGAGATACGTACGCTCCGCGCTCGTTCCACTGTCGATCCAGGATGCTTCCGATGTCTCATCGCTCCCGCATGCGTTGCCTGCTGCCGCTCGCCTTGTCGGCCGCTCTTCCTGCCACGGTCTTTGCTCAGGGGACCCTCGAAGCGCCGGCCGTGAAGGTGCGCGGCATTCTCCCTGAGCGGCTCGAGTCGGTGCCCGGTTCGTTCGAGATCGTGAACCGCAAGGCGCTCGACGCTCGGGCCCCGTTCTCCATCAAGGAGGCGCTCGATGGCGTGAGCGGCGTGCACGTGGTGGACGAGGATTCCATGGGTCTCGGGCTCAACATCGGCGTGCGCGGTCTCGACCCGCGGCGGACCTCCCGCACGCTGCTGCTCGAGGACGGCATGCCGATCTTCCTCGGCCCCTACGGCGATCCGTCCGCCCACTACTCGACCCCACTGGAGCGCGTGGAGCGCATCGAGGTCGTGAAGGGTGCCGGACAGATCCTGTACGGCCCGCAGACGGTGGGCGGCATGATCAACTTCGTCACGCGCCCGATCCCGCGCGATGGCGTGGCGGGCAGTGTTTCCGGCGCTGTCGGCAACCAGGGTTTCCGCAGCCTCCACGCGAACGTGGGCTACGGCAACGAGCGCGCCGGATTCATGATCGACGCACTCCAGAGAAAGGGCGACGGCGTACGCGAGAACCACGACTTCGACGTTCGCGACTTCGCGCTGAAGGGCCGGTTCGCACTGACCGACACCCAGGAGTTGCGCGCCAAGATATCGGTCTACGAAGAGGATTCCCACATCTCTGAGACGGGCCTCGGCGTGGCGGAGTATGCGCAGAACAAGTTTCAGGCGCCGACGGGAAATCAGGACCGCTTCCAGCACGAGCGCACCGCGATCCAGCTGCAGCACCTGTGGCGCCCCACCGATCGGATGACCCTCTCCACGCAGATCTACCATGTCGATTCCACCCGGGCGTCGTTCCGGCAGATCAACGATCCAGGTGGCAACAACGGGTTCTCGCAGATCGAGCGCTGCCCGGGTGGCGTCGACCGCAACAACCTCGCGAACGGTGCCCAGTGCGGTGGCCGCTGGCGACCGCGGGATTTCGCGTACACGGGCATCGAACCCAGGCTCGATTTCGAACACGATCTCTTCGGCGTGCGGAGCAATGCGGTGGTGGGTTTCCGCTATCACGTGGAGGACCAGAATCGTGAGCAGTACCGGGGCGATACGGCAAGCTTCCAGGATCTGTCGTTCGCCCGGGCGAACTCTCTGCCGCGCGAGCGTATCGGGATCGAGGTGCGCGCCCTCTCGTACTACGCGCAGAACACCCTCAACATCGGTGACTGGGCCATCACCCCGGGCGTGCGCATCGAAGACGTGAAAACGGAGACCGTCGTCACACGGGCTGGCGGAGCAGCGGGCTTTTCCAGCCTCACGAACAACCAGACGGTGGTGCTGCCCGGTTTCGGCGTGGCGTGGAACGGGCTCGCGGACACGACGATCTTCGGCGGTGTGCACCGGGGCTTCGCGCCGCCGCGTCCGAGCCGGGATCTCGATGACTTCACCATCGATGCCACGCAGCCCGAGAAAAGCACGAACTGGGAACTGGGGGTGCGCAGCCGCTACGTCCCGGGTGTCGACCTCACCGCCACCGCGTTCCTGACGCAGTTCGACCAGATCGTGATCCAGAGCTCGGCCGGCCGGTTCGTGAATGGCGGCGAGTCCCGGCATGCCGGTCTCGAGATCGCGGGCCGGATCGATTTCGCACCGCTGATGAACATCTCCCACGACATCTATCTTCTGGGCGCCTACACCAACCTTGCGGTTGCGGAGTTCCGCAAGGACGGGCAGAACCCCGGCGACGGCATCTTCGCAGGTGGCCGCCTGCCCTATGCGCCGCGCCATCTCGGTTCGCTGAGCGTCGGCTATCGGCACACCGCAGGTCTGGATGCCCGGATCGGCGTGGTCTACCGGAGCATGCAGGAGCCGGATGCGCCGACGCGCGACTGCGATGGGGATCCTCTCAGCGGCGTGTGCGGGTCCATCCCTGGTTTCGGACTGGTGAACGCGTCCATCAACTACCGGCCCGAGGGTTCGAAACTCACCTTGTTCCTCAGCGGCCAGAATCTGACCAATCGCGAGTACCTCGTGAGCCGGGTCGACGGCATGGTGGCCGGCCGGAAGCGTCTCGTGTTCGCCGGCGCCCGCTACGACTTCTGATCCGCGCGCGTATTGCCGCGGTCTTCTCGAACGGGGTCACCGGTGCACGGTGGCCCCGTGTCGTTCGTGCCGCGGTCTCCGGATGCTGCGGGCGGCTCTGCCGGGGTGTCCCCCAGCCCGGCCGTTCAGCCGACAGCCGGCGCCATGCAGGCGCCGTGCACCTTGACCCGGTTGCGGCCGGCAGCCTTCGCCACGTAGAGCGCCTCGTCGGCGCGTTCGATAAGGGCGTCGAGACCGGTGACATCGCGACCCATCGTGCTGATGCCGATGCTGACGGTGCAGCGGACCAGCGTGCCATTCGATTCGACGGCGATCGCGGCGATCGCGGCGCGGATCCGTTCGGCCACCGCCGCTGCGCCGGCGACGTCGGTCGAGGGCAGCAGCACCACGAACTCCTCCCCACCGAGGCGCGCGACGACATCGATCTCGCGTGCCGTGCCCGACAGCGTGGTCGCGATGGCGCGCAGGACGGCGTCGCCGGTCGGATGGCCGTGCCGGTCGTTCACGTTCTTGAAGTGGTCCGCGTCGATGAGCAGGAGGGACAGCGGGCGCGGCGCGCGGCGCCAGCGTTCGAGTTCGCGGGCGGCGGCGTCGAAGAAGGCGCGCCGGTTGGCGATGCCCGTCAGATGGTCGGTCACGGCCGCCCGGCGGAGATCCTCGGCGGCGTCGCGCTTGTCGGTGATGTCCCGGACGATGAGGGCATACCGCCGCTCGGAGCCGCCTGGCGGCGCGCTCTCGCCGGGTGCGACGGGATCGTGGAGCGGGGCGATCATCGTGCTGCCCCAGAAACGGGTCTCGTCGGCGCGGCGATACCAACCGTCCTCTAGGCTCCAACCGTTGGCGTCGGCCTCCCGCAGCCGGTCGTCGATGCGCTCCGCCGGGGTCTCGTCGGGTCGAGACAGGATGGAGAAGGGCTGGCGCTCCACCTCCTGCCGCCGCAGCCCGGTGACGCGCCCGATGCTCGCGTTCCAGCGCTCGATGCGCCCAACCTCGTCGAGCGTCACCAGGGCATAGTCGGACACGCCCGTCAGGATCGCGTTGAACCACGCCTCGCTCTGCTTGAGCTGCTGTTCGCGCCGCATGACGAGCGTGATGTCGGACAGCACGGCCATGAAGCGCTCGGCGTCGAGCTTCACGAGGCTCACCGAAAGGAAGCGAGGGTCCTCGCGGCCGGGGATGCCGGCGGTGAGCTGCACCCGGTGTCCGTCGCACACGGCGCCGCTCGCGGCCGTGAAGCCGGCCACCATGGCACGGAGTTCCGGCGCCACGGGATCGAGCGCGTCGAAGAGGTTGACGAGATTGCCGTCGGTCGCGAGCGGCATCAGCAACTGCGCGGACAGCGGGTTGATCATGCCGATCGTGCCGTCGGGCGTCGTCTGCACGATCCCCACGGGCGCGAGATAGAGGAACTGCAGCAGCGCCTCGTGTTCGGCGGCGATGTCGTCCAGTGCATGCATGGCGGAGGCCACGGTGCTGCTAGATGCGTCGCTGGACGAGAACGTACCGGAAGCCCTCGCCCGGGCGGGCCAGCAGGCGGAGCTTCACCTTCACCGGCCGCATGCGCAGCGTCAGGACGTAGTCGATGGTGTCGTCCAGCGGCGTGCCGTCGCGCAGCGCGTCCTCGAAGCGCTGGCACACCATGAAGTTGTTCATGCAGGGCGCGACACTCGTGAAGAACATCTGCCCGAGCACGCGCGCAGTCGCCAGGCCCGCCAGGCGGGATTCGGTCGCGTTGTAGCGCTGCACGCGACCGTCCAGATCGAAGCCGATCACGCCGAAGTCGAGATCGTCGAGTTCCTGTTCTCGGCACGTGGCCATCCAGTCCGGCAGATCGGCGCTTTCGAAAGTGGGGCGGGTCAGTGTTTCCATTCGTATGCTCACCGGTCGGATCCGCATGGCGGAGGTCCCGTGCTGAACGGTCAGGTCGGTGCGATCTTGAGCACTTCCATGGATTCGCGGACCGCATGACCGTGCCGGCGCGCGCGTCGGGGTGCCCAGCGGCGACGACCCGGGGTATCTTCGGGATTCTCCGGCTCCGAGTATCCCCATGAATGCACCCACGGCCCCGGCGGGAATCGCCGCCAACCCCTTCTTCGATCACGACCACGAACTGCTGCGCGACACCGTCCGCCGATTCGTCGCCGAGCGCGTGATCCCGCACGCCGACGCCTGGGAGTCAGCGGGCTTCGTCCCCCGCGAGATCCTCCGCGAGATGGGCGAGCTCGGCCTCTTCGGCATCCGCTTCGATCCGGAGCACGGCGGCAGCGGCCTCGACACGCTCGCCACCGTCGTTCTGGCCGAGGAACTGGGGCGGTCCACATACGGTGGCTTCGCGATCACCGTACTGGTCCACACCGACATGGCCACGCCGCACCTTCAGCACGCGGGCAATGCCGAGCAGAAGGCGCGCTTCATGCCGGACCTCGTGGCCGGCCGGAAGATCGCTGCCGTCGCGATGACCGAGCCCGATGCCGGCTCAGACCTCGCTTCGATGCGCACGACGGCGCGGCGCGACGGCGACCACTGGGTGCTGAACGGCACGAAGATGTTCATCACGAACGGCGTGTACGCCGACGTGTACTTCGTCGCTGCCAAGACCGGCGAGCCGGGGCGCAATCACCAGATGTCGATGTTCATCGTCGAGAAGGGCACGCCGGGTTTCCGCGTGGCGCGGCCGCTCGACAAGCAGGGCTGGTTGTCGAGCGACACCGCGGAACTCGTGTTCGAGGACTGCCGTGTCCCGGCCGCGAATCTGCTGGGCGAGGAGAACGGCGGCTTCCGGTCCCTCGTGAAGAACCTGCAGAACGAACGCATCGTGCTTGGCGCGCAGGCGATGGGCGAGGCCGCGAAGGCCATCGAGATCACGATCGACTGGGTGAAGCAGCGGAAGGCCTTCGGTGCCGCGCTGTGGGACAAGCAGGTGATCCGCCAGCGGCTTGCGCAGCGCCTGTCCCAGGTGGAGGCAGCCCGGGCGCTCATTCACCAGACCGCGTGGCGCGACGCGCAGGGTCAGCAGGTGGTGAAGGAGGTGTCGATGATCAAGGCGCTGGCGGGAACGCTGGTGAACGAGGTGATGTACGACTGCCTGCAGTTCCACGGCGGGATGGGTTACATGCGCGAGAGCGCCATCGAACGGATGTCGCGCGACGCGCGGGTGCAGGCCATCGGCGGCGGGGCGACGGAGGTGTTGCTGGAGGAAGTGGCGAAGCGGATGTAGGGCGGACGAGTGGATGCGGCACGCTGTTGTAGGAGCGGGCCATGCCCGCGAGAGCGCCCGTTCCGGTCGAAGCGCCTCCTTGCATCGACCGCTTTCGGGGCCATGGGCCCCTCTCGGGCCTGACGGCCCGCTGCGGGGGCCCGCGTAGAGCTACCAACAAGGGGAGGGCCCCTTGTATATCCCCCGTTGATGCGCGGCCGATGTCGGCGTGGGCCGTGCTCTTGTAGGAGCGGGCCATGCCCGCGAAAGCGATCGCTTCGGTCCAAGCGCCTCGCCCTGGCGCGTCTCGCCTACGTCTCGAACAACGGCAACGTCGCGGCGTACGGAACCTCTGCTTCACCGGCGTGGCGGCCGGCTTGGGCTGCGGCCTCGTCGGCTTTCATCACTGCACCTACGCGCACGCCCAGCAGGCGCAACCGCCGCTCCAGCGGCACGCGCTTCAGGCATTCGCCTGCCGTGCGCCGTATCACTGCGGCGTCTGCGGTGAAGTGGTCGATGCTGCGGTCGCGGGTCACCGTCTCGAAGTTGTCGTACCGCAGCTTGATCCCGATGGTCCGGCCCACGAACCCCTTCCGTGCGAGGTCCGCCGCCACCTGTTCGCACAGTCGCGTGAAGATTGCAGAGAGCGCCTCGCGGTCGTGCTTCACGTGCAGATCGTGTTCGAACGTGGTCTCGCGGCTGAACGACTTCGGTTCGCGGTAGGTCACCACCGGACGATCGTCCCGCCCGTGGGCGGCCTCGTGCATCCATGCGCCGTAGGCGCTGCCGAAGCGCGCCACGAGCAACGCGGGGTCGGCGGCGGCGAGATCGCCGATGGTACGTATGCCCATGGCGTCGAGCTTCGCATTCGCCTTCGGACCGATGCCGTTGATGCGCTTCGCGGGGAGCGGCCAGATGCGAGCGGGGATGTCTTCGGCGGTCACCACGGTGATCCCGTCGGGCTTGTCGAGGTCGGAGCAGATCTTCGCGAGCAGCTTGTTGGGCGCGAGACCGATGGAGCACGACAACCCCGTGACTTCGCGTACCCGAGCCTTGATGCGACGTGCGACCTCGCGGCCGCCGTCGAGGTCGATGCCCGGGACGTCGGCCATGTCGATGTATATCTCGTCGATGCCGCGGTCCTCGATGACCGGCGAGATTTCCGCCACTGCGGCCTTGAAAAGGCGCGAGTAGTGCCGGTACTGATCGAAATCCACCGGCAGGAGCACCGCTTGCGGACACAGGGCGGCGGCCTTCATCAGCCCCATCCCGGAGTGCACGCCGAAGGCCCGCGCGGCATACGTGGCCGTCGTGATCACGCCGCGGCCGACGTAGTTGCGCAGGGTGGCGTAGGTTCGCGTGCCATCGTCCGCCGGGACCGGCTGGTGCCGCCGCCCGCCCCCGATCACCACTGGCTGTCCGACCAGATCCGGATAACGCAGCAGTTCCACGGACGCGTAGAAGGCATCCATGTCGAGGTGGGCGACGAGTCGGGACAATTCGGGTTCCGGGCGGGGTGGGGCAGGCGCTATTCTCGCGCGATCCGCGGCGCGCTCGCGATTTCGAAGGGACGAGGACCCTGTCGGACTTGGGATGATTCGGCTGCAACGGCGGGAGAGCGGTCCATATTCCGCCGCTTTCTCCTCACGTATTCCCGATACGTTCGTCGAATTCGTCAGAATCTGTCC
>LNEE01000023.1 GCA_001464895.1 Betaproteobacteria bacterium Ga0077532 | reverse complement strand
TTCTCCTCACGTATTCCCGATACGTTCGTCGAATTCGTCAGAATCTGTCCTCGCTCTTCCACCGTTTCGCTATCGACCACCCAAGACCGACAGGATCCTATGATGAGAAGAACGCTGCTGATGGGCATGGGGGCTGGTCTGCTGGGCATCGTCGCGGGTGGTCCTGCCGCCGCGGCGGACGAGGAGGGCGATGCCATGTCGGTCATCGATGCCTGGATCGCGGCCTTCGATGCGAGAGACGCAGCGCGGGTTGCGGCGCTGTACGCGCCCGACGCGGTGTTCTGGGGGACGGTGTCGACGACCCTCCGCACGACGCCGGAGGAGGTGCTCGCCTACTTCATGGAATCGACCACGAAGCGCCCCCGGTTGCGTATGCAGCTGGGCGAGCGCCATGTACGCATGCTGGGCGACGCGGCGTGCGTATCGGGCCGCTACACGGCGGTCGATCCGCAAGAGGGCGGCGACGTGCTCACACCCCTGCGATTCACGTTCGTGCTCGCGAAGCGGGACGGTGGGTGGACCATCGTGAGTCACCATTCTTCGCGGATGCCGTAGGGGCCGGCGGCGGTGTTGTAGGAGGGGGCCATGCCCCCGAAAGCGGTTGATGCAAGGAAACGCTTCACCCGGAACCATCGCTTTCGCGGCCATGGGCCGCTCCTACAGTTCGTGGCGCATCGACTATCCGTGATTGAGGCGGCGGTGTTGTAGGAGGGGGCCATGCCCCCGAAAGCGGTTGATGCAAGGAAACGCTTCACCCGGAACCATCGCTTTCGCGGTCGTGGGCCCCTACGGTTCGTGGCGCATCGACTATCCGTGATTGAGGCGGCGGTGTTGTAGGAGGGGGCCATGCCCCCGAAAGCGGTTGATGCAAGGAAGCGCTTCACCCGGAACCATCGCTTTCGCGGCCATGGGCCGCTCCTACGGTTCGTGTCGCATCGACTATCCGTGATTGAGGCGGCGGTGTTGTAGGAGGGGGCCATGCCCCCGAAAGCGGTTGATGCGAGGAAACGCTTCGACCGGAACCATCGCTTTCGCGGTCGTGGGCCCCTACGGTTCGTGGCGCATCCGCTGACCGTGATCGTCCCGGGTCCCTACGATTCGGCGTACCCCAGCCGCACCGACAGGTCCCGGGCACACGCCGTCAGCGCCTCCGCGATCGGGCCGTCCAGCTGCGCATCGAACGTCCCTGCGGGGCCCATGGCGGTGATGGCGAGTTCCAGCCCGCCGCCGTGATCGAACACAGGCGCCGAAAGGGCGTTGATGCCGGGGATGGGTTGGCCGACGGCCTGGGCGAGCCGGTGCTGCCGGACGGCCGCAAGCTCGTCCTCCACCTCGCGCCGCGTCGTCCGCCTGCCTGCCACTGCGGGCAGGGCGCGCCATTCGGCGTCGATCATGGGCGCCGTCAGCTTGGAGGGCAGGAACGCCGCGAAGACGCGTCCCGTCGCCGTCTGCAGTAACGACATCACCGTGCCGGTACGCATGTTCACGTGGAGGGGGTGGCCCGACTGCTCGATCCGGACGATGGTGGGGCCCTGGTTGCCCCAGACCGCGAGGGCAACCGTCTGATCGATGGCGCCGGCCAGTGCTGCGATCGCGGGGAGCGCTTCCCGGACCGGGTCGAGCTGCGCGAGGCTTGCGAGGCCCATCTGCAGGGCCAGGGGGCCCAGGCGATAGCGGTTGGTCGCGGTGTCCTGCGCGACCAGCCCCAGCTTCCCGAAGCTGACGAGGTAGGGATGGGCCTTGGCTGCAGGCATCCCGGCGGCGAGGGCGAGGTCCCGCAGCATCATCGGGCTTCCCTGGGCAGACAGGGCTCGCAGCAGCTGGCCCCCCACCTCGATGGACTGGATGCCGCGGCGGCCCCGTGCGTCACCGGCCTCGGGGGGCGGGGCGGACGGTCGCAGGGGCGAAGGTGTCGGGACAGGCTTCTTCATCGCGCAGGTCGTCGGGGACTTTCCAAGGGAATTCAGTGTAGACGAAGCGATTGCGCAATGGCGAATCTGGTCGGTAGACTGTGCGGTCAGGGGCAAGGGGCAGACCGCAGCCCGTGCGGAACGTCAGCCGGTCCGTCGAGATCACGGAGATCACCATGAGCAAGAAATTCGCATCGCAGGCGGACCTCGAGGAGAAGAAGGTCACGTTCGAGCAGTTGTCCGAGAACGCGTACGCCTACACGGCCGAGGGCGATCCGAACACGGGCATCGTGATCGGCGACGATGCGGTGCTGGTGGCCGACACGCAGGCCACCCCCGTGATGGCGCAGGATGTCATCCGCCGCATCCGCGAGGTGACGGACAAGCCCATCAAGTACGTCGTGATGACGCATTACCACGCCGTGCGCGTGCTGGGCGCCACGGCGTACCAGCCGCAGCAGATCCTCGCGAGTCAGGACACCTACGACCTCATCGTCGAGCGCGGCGCGCAGGACATGAAGAGCGAGATCGAACGGTTCCCGCGCCTCTTCCGATCCGTCGAGTCCGTGCCCGGCCTCACGTGGCCCACGATGACGTTCAAGGGCGAGATGACGCTCTGGCTCGGCAAGCTGGAAGTGAAGCTGATGCAGCTGGGTCGCGGTCACACGAAGGGCGACACGGTGGTCTGGTTGCCGCAGCAGAAGGTGCTCTTCTCGGGCGATCTGGTGGAGTACGACGCGACGCCCTACTGCGGCGACGCGTACTACGAGGACTGGCCGCACACGCTCGACGCACTCGCGGCGCTGAAGCCCGAGAAGCTGGTGCCCGGTCGGGGGGCGGCGCTCAAGACGCCCGACGAAGTCGCCGCGGGTCTTGCCGGCACCCGGGCCTTCGTCACCGAGTTGTACGCGAGCGTGAAGGCGGCTGCGGCGAAGGGCGCCGAGCTGGGGGCCGTCTACCGCGAGACGTACGCGCAGCTGAAGGAGAAGTACGGGCATTGGGTGATCTTCGACCACTGCATGCCCTTCGACGTGTCGCGCGCCTACGACCTCGCGAAGGGCCACGCCGACCCGCGCATCTGGACGGCCGAGCGCGACCGCGAGATGTGGGAGACCCTCGAAGGCCAGACCGGTCACCGCTGAGATCCGGGATTCCAACGCGCGGCGCGCCGACGGCTGCAGGAGGCAGTGCAAGTGGCAAACGTGGATCGGGAATACCAGGGGCTGGCGTTCGACTACGTGCGCTCGCCCGATCAGGACGCCAGGGTGGCGGTGCGGCATCCGGTGGTCGTGGTGGGTGCGGGTCCGGTGGGCCTCACCGCGGCGATCGATCTCGCGCGGCGCGGCGTGCCGGTGGTCGTGCTGGATGACGACCACAAGCTGTCGGTCGGCTCGCGGGCGATCTGCTTCGCCAAGCGCACGCTGGAGATATGGGACCGCCTGGATTGCGGCGACCAGATGGTGGAGAAGGGCGTGTCGTGGAACGTCGGCCGCGTCTTCTTCCAGGACGAACGCGTGTACAGCTTCGACCTGCTGCCCGACAGCGGCCATCGGCGGCCGGCGTTCATCAATCTCCAGCAGTACTACTGCGAGGGCTATCTCCACGAGCGCACGGCGGTGCTGCCGGCCGTCGATCTGCGATGGCGCAATCGCGTGACCGGTGTCACCCCGGATGCCGAAGGCGTGACTCTCGCGATCGACACGCCCGACGGCCCGTACGCGCTGCGCGCGGACCACGTGATCGCGTGCGATGGTTCGCGGTCGGCGGTGCGCTCCTTGATGGGCCTGGAGAGCAAGGGACGCGTGTTTCGCGACCGCTTCCTCATCGCGGACGTGAGGATGAAGGCGGATTTTCCGGCCGAGCGCTGGTTCTGGTTCGATCCGCCGTTCCATCCGAACCAGTCGGTGCTGCTGCACCGGCAGCCCGACAACGTCTGGCGCATCGACTTCCAGCTGGGCTGGGATGCCGACCCCGATCTCGAACGTCAGCCGGAGCGCGTGCGGCCCCGCATCCGTGCGCTCCTCGGTGAGGACGCCGAGTTCGAGTTCGAATGGATCAGCGTCTACACGTTCGCCTGCCTGCGCATGGAGCGCTTCCGCCATGGCCGCGTGATCTTCGCGGGCGATTCCGCCCACGGCGTGTCGCCGTTCGGCGCGCGTGGTGCGAACTCGGGCGTGCAGGACGCCGACAACCTCGCGTGGAAGCTCGCGCTCGTCCTCGCAGGGAAGGCCCCGGACCGCCTGCTCGACACGTACGGCACCGAGCGCGAGTACGCCGCCGACGAGAACATCCTGAACTCCACGCGTGCCACCGACTTCATCACGCCGAAGAGCGATGAGAGCCGCGTGTTCCGCGACGCGGTGCTGCGCCTCGCGAAGGATCACCCGTTCGCCCGTCGCCTGGTGAACAGCGGCCGGCTGTCGACACCGGCCACGCTCCACGGGTCCGCGCTGAACACGCCGGACGCGGAGGCGTTTGGCGGCGCCATGGTCCCGGGCTCGCCGATGACGGATGCACCGGGGACCATGCGCGGGCACCCGGCGTGGCTGCTCTCGTGCACGGGGGACGTCTTCACGGCCATCCTGTTCGCGGGCGATCGCGGGTTCGACGAAGCGACGATTGCCGCGATCCGTGCGCTCGGCACCGATGGGATTCCGGTGAAGGTTCTGATCGTGACGGCGGCCGGCGCAACGGTGCCCAGCGTCGACGGCATCGACTACTTCGCAGACGACGATGGCGCCGTCGCCGCGCGCCTCGATGCTCGGCCCGGTACCTGCTATCTCCTCCGCCCCGATCAGCACGTGTGCGCACGCTGGCGCACCTTCGACGCCGACCGCGTGCGTGCCGCCGTGGCGCGCGCCACCTGCAACGACTGAGCGAGTCCTCCCATGGCCATCCTCAACATCGAACCGAACATCGCGCAGCCGGACGACTTCTACGAGGCGCTGATCGACATGCATCGCGATCTCGATGCGGAGCAGAGTCGCATGGCGAACGCGCACCTGATCCTGCTGCTCGCGAACCACGTGGGCGACGAGGCCGTGCTGCGGGAGGCGATGCAGCGGGCGCGCGCTCTGGTGCCCACGTCTTCCGACGTATCGACGAGGCCCGCATGATGACCACATCGCCCCCCGCGCCCACGATCGACGACGCGAACCTCCACTACCAGTCCGGGTTCGGCAACGAGTTCGCGACCGAGGCGCTGCCCGGCGCACTGCCCGTCGGTCAGAACTCGCCGCAGCGCTGTCCCTACGGGCTCTACGCGGAGCAGCTCTCCGGCACGGCATTCACGGCACCCCGCGGAGCGAACCGCCGCACGTGGCTGTACCGCATCCGGCCCGCTGCCATGCACCGACCATTCCGCCGGATCGACGATGGCCATCTCGTGAGCGACTTCACCGAGGTGCCGGCCACCCCGAACCAGTTGCGCTGGGATCCGCTGCCGATGCCGGCCGGCGCGACCGACTTCGTCGAAGGGCTCGTGACGTATGCGGGCAACGGCGATCCGCACGCACAGACGGGGTGTGGCATCCATCTCTACGCGGCGAACCGGTCGATGACCGATCGCGTGTTCTACGACGCCGAC
Organism: Betaproteobacteria bacterium Ga0077532; assembly: GCA_001464895.1. Lineage (GTDB taxonomy): Bacteria > Pseudomonadota > Gammaproteobacteria > Burkholderiales. Next base: position 46,669 of record LNEE01000023.1, on the reverse strand, counting down.
GGCGAACTGCTGATCGTCCCGCAGCAGGGTCGTCTGCGGCTCGTGACGGAACTGGGTGTCCTTCTCGTGGCGCCGCGCGAGATCGCCGTGATTCCGCGCGGCGTGCGCTTCCGGGTGGAACTGCCCGACGGTCCCGTGCGCGGCTACGTATGCGAGAACTTCGGCGCGCCGTTCCGGCTGCCGGATCTCGGACCCATCGGCTCCAACGGCCTCGCGAACCCGCGCGATTTCCTGTCGCCGGTCGCATGGTACGAGGATCGCGACGGCGCGTTCGAGCTGGTGGCGAAGTTCATGGGGCACCTGTGGGCGGCGGAGATGGATCACTCCCCGCTCGACGTCGTGGCGTGGCACGGCAACCACGCGCCCTACAAGTACGACCTCGCGCGCTTCAACACCATCGGCTCCATCAGCCACGATCATCCGGACCCGTCGATCTTCCTCGTGCTCCAGTCGCTGTCGGACACGCCGGGCGTCGACACGATCGACTTCGTGATCTTCCCGCCGCGCATCCTCGCGATGGAGCACACGTTCCGCCCGCCCTGGTACCACCGCAACATCGCGGCGGAGTTCATGGGTCTCATCCATGGCGTGTACGACGCGAAGGCCGAGGGCTTCCAGCCGGGGGGCGCGTCGCTCCACAACTGCATGAGCGGGCACGGTCCCGATGCCGGCACCTTCGAGAAGGCCACGGCCGCCGACGTCTCGAAGCCCGACTATATCCGCGACACGATGGCCTTCATGTTCGAGACGCGCTGCGCGATCCGTCCCACGGCCCACGCCCTCGAATCCCCGCAGCTCCAGCCGCGCTATCACGAGTGCTGGCAGGGTCTGAAGAAGCACTTCGACCCGACGCGACCCTGACCGGAATCTCCCGATGACGATGCTCGACGAAACCCACGATCCCGCCCTCCGCTGCTGGGTCGAGTCCGCGAATGCCGCGGATACCGATTTCCCGATCCAGAACCTGCCCTTCGGCGTGTTCCGTCGACGGGGGGGTGGCGGTCCGTTCCGCGGGGGTGTCGCGATTGGCGAAGCGATCGTCGACCTCGACGCCGCAGTGCGCGCGGGCGTGTTCGACGGCGAGGCGATGACCGCAGCGGTGGCCTGCACTGGCGCCACGCTCAACGCGTTCATGGCGCAGGGCGCGTCGGCGTGGTCCGCGTTGCGGCTTGCGCTGTCGCGCGCGCTTCGCACGGATGCGCCTTCGCAGGCGGCGCTGCGCGCATGTCTCGTCCCGCAGTCGGAAGCCGAGTATGCGCTGCCGGCGACCATCGGTGACTACACAGACTTCTACACATCGATCCATCACGCGACTGCCATCGGACGCCTCTTCCGCCCCGACAATCCACTGCTGCCCAACTATCGCTGGGTGCCCATCGGCTACCACGGTCGTGCGTCGTCCATCGGCGTGTCCGGGCAGATGTTCCCGCGGCCGATCGGACAGACGATGCCGCCGGGCGCGACCGTACCCGTGGTGGGGCCGAGCCGGCGCGTGGATTACGAGATGGAGCTGGGCGTCTTCATCGGCCCGGGGAACGCGGCCGGTGACCGGATCGCCCTCGACGATGCCGAGTCGCACGCCTTCGGGATCGTGCTGCTGAACGACTGGTCGGCGCGCGATCTGCAAGGCTGGGAGTACCAGCCGCTCGGTCCGTTCCTCGCGAAGAATTTCGCTACGACCATCTCGCCGTGGATCGTGACGATGGCGGCACTCGCACCGTTCCGCACGGCATGGACCCGTGCCGAGGACGAACCGCAGCCCGTCCCCTATCTCGAGTCGGCAGCGAATCGCGCGCAAGGTGGCATCGACATCCGCGTCGAAGTGGCGCTGGAGACCGCCGCCATGCGCACCCGCCACGAGACCCCGGCCCGGCTGTCGCTGTCGAGCTACCGTCATGCCTACTGGACCGCGGCGCAGATGATTGCGCACCACACGGTGAACGGCTGCAACCTTCAGCCGGGTGATCTGCTCGGGACGGGCACGCAGTCGGGGCCGATGGCGGAGGAGGCGGGGTCCCTCGTTGAGCTGACCGGCGGCGGCAAGCAGGCGATCACGCTGCCCGATGGCGAGACGCGGACGTTTCTCGAGGATGGTGATGCCGTCGTGATGCGCGGCTGGTGCGAGAAGCCGGGCGCGGTGCGTATCGGGTTCGGGGAAGTGCGGGGAACGGTGTTGCCGGCGAGGTGAGGGGGCGTCGATGGCGCTGCAAACAACCACCCGTGGGTCGGACTTCGTGCGACGCCGATGGTCACTTGACCACCTTGGTGACTCTGGTCGCCGCCGCGTCGAGCTATAGCTCGACCCACGAAGACCAGCGTGCTGGAGGCAGTGTCGGTGAAGTAGGCCACCCGTGGGTCGGACTCTGTCCGACGCCCATGGTCACTTGACCACCTTGGTGACCCTGGTCGCCGCCGCGTCGAGCTATAGCTCGACCCACGAAGACCAACGTGCTGAAGCCGGCGCCCGTGAAGAAGGCCGCCCGTGGGTCGGACTCCGTCCGACGCCCATGGTCGCTTGACCACCTTGGTGACTCTGGTCGCCGCCGCGTCGAGCTATAGCTCGACCCACGAAGACCAGCGTGCTGGAGCCGGCGCCGGTGAAGAAGGCCGCCCGTGGGTCGGGCTTCGCCCGACGCCCATGATGGCGTGACCACTTTGGTGACTCTGGTCGCCGCCGCGTCGAGCTATAGCTCGACCCACGAAGACCAGCGTGCTGGAGGCAGTGTCGGTGAGGTAGGCCACCCGTGGGTCGGACTCCGTCCGACGCCCATGGTCCCTTGACCCACCTCGTTGACCCTGGTCGAAGCCACGTCGGGCTGCAGCCCGACCCACGCCTCGACCCCGCACCACGGCCCTCAGTCCAGCTTCAGCATCTTCTGCAACTCGTACAACAAGTCCAGCGCCCCGCGAGGACTCAGCGCGTCCGGGTCCACCGCCGCCAGGCGTTCCTCGACAGCAGACATCGGCGGTGTGATCGGCTCCGCAGGCAGCGCGGGTGCGCCGCTGAAGAGATCCGCCTGCGGCGTCGCGGCCGTTTCGAGATCTCCGAGTTTCCGCCGCGCCGCGCGGATCACGCTTCCGGGAACCCCCGCCAGCTGCGCCACCTGAAGGCCATAGCTTCGCGACGCCGGCCCTTCCTCCACCGCGTGGAGGAACACGATGCGGTCCTTGTGCTCGATGGCATCCAGATGCACGTTCGCCACCTCGCGGAACTCCTCGCCCAGGCGAGTGAGTTCGAAGTAGTGCGTGGCGAACAGCGTCGCGCAGCGGTTGCGTTCGACGAGATGCCGCGCGATGGCCCATGCGAGCGAGAGCCCGTCGAACGTCGACGTGCCGCGGCCGATCTCGTCCATGAGGACGAGCGAGCGCGAGGTCGCGTTGTGCAGGATGTTCGCGGCTTCGGTCATCTCGACCATGAACGTCGAGCGTCCGCCCGCGAGGTCGTCGGCCGCACCGATGCGCGTGAAGATGCGGTCGAGCGGACCCACGCGGGCGTGCTTCGCGGGGACGAACGCACCACAGCTTGCGAGCAAGGCAATGAGCGCCACCTGCCGCATGTAGGTCGACTTGCCGCCCATGTTCGGACCGGTGATCAGCAGCATCCGCCGGGTCGGGGACAGCACCGCGTCGTTCGCGACGAAGCGGTCCACCTGACCTTCGACGACGGGGTGCCGGCCGGCCTCGATGTGCAGCACCTCGTCGTCGACGAGTTCCGGCGCGACGAGGTCCAGGGCTTCGGCGCGTTCGGCGAGTGCGGCGAGGACATCCAGTTCCGCGAGGGCGACTGCCGTTGCCTGCAGCGTGCCGATGTGCGGCAGCAGCGCGTCGAGCAGGCCTTCGTAGAGCAGCTTCTCGCGGGCGAGCGCGCGGTCCTGCGCGGACAGCGCCTTGTCCTCGAACGTCTTCAGTTCCGGCGTGATGTAGCGCTCGGCGTTCTTCAGCGTCTGCCGGCGGCGATAGTCGTCGGGGATGCGGTCGACGTGCGCGTGCGTGACCTCGATGTAGAACCCGTGCACGCGGTTGTACTCGACCTTGAGGCTGGCGATGCCGGTGCGCGCGCGCTCGCGCTGTTCGAGGTCGAGCAGGTAGCCTGCGGCGTTGTTCTGGAGGCCGCGGAGTTCGTCGAGGTCCGCGTCGTAGCCGTCGGCGATCACGCCGCCTTCGCGGATCACGGCCGCGGGCGTCTCGTGGAGCGCGCGGACGAGGAGTGCGGTGATCGCCGGATCCGCCTGCAGTGTTGCGCGTAGTGCGTCGATGCGGGGACTGTCGATGGTCGACACCGCGGCCTGTACCGCTGGAAGCGATCGCAGGGTGTCGCGAAGGCCGGAGAGATCGCGCGGACGCGCGGAGCGCAGCGCGATACGCGAGACGATACGTTCGATGTCCGAGATCTCGCCAAGCAGTGCCCGCAGGTCGTCGGCGCGGCCCTGTCGCAGTCGATCGATGGCGTCGAGCCGCGCGCGGAGCGGCGCGCGGTCCCGCAGCGGATGGTGCAGCCAGTGGCGCAGCAGGCGGCTGCCCATGGAGGACGCACAAGTGTCGAGCGTCGAGAGCAGCGTCGGGGAGGTTTCGCCGCGGAGTGTCTCGCTGATCTCGAGATTGCGGCGCGTGACGGCATCGAGCACGACGAAGGTCTCTGGATGCTCGACGACGAGCGCCGTCACGTGGCGGATGGCCGTGCCCTGCGTCGTCTGCGCGTATTGCAGCAATGCGCCTGCAGCGCCGATCGCGAGTTCCACGGTGTCGGCGCCGAAGCCGGTGAGGTCTCGCGTGCCGAAGTGCTCCGACAGCATCCGCGTCGCCGATTCGACGTCGAAGTGCCAGTCGGGCAGGCGGTGCGTCGCGATCCCGGTCTCCTCGAGTGTGGCGATCGATGCGGTGTCCGGGACGAGGATCTCCGCGGGACCGAGACGGGCCAGCTCGGAGGGCAGGGCGGCCAGCGTGGTGTCCATCGCCTTCAGGCTGCCCGAGGCGAGCGACAGCCAGGCCAGCCCGGCGCGTCCTTTCACCGGGACGACGGCGAGCAGGACGTTGTCGCGCCGATCGTCGAGCAGGGCGGCGTCGGTGAGCGTCCCCGGCGTCACGACCCGCGCGACCTTGCGCTCGACCGGACCCTTCGAGGTCGCGGGGTCCCCGATCTGCTCGCAGATGGCGACCGACTCGCCCATCTTCACCAGGCGCGCCAGGTACTGCTCGACGGAGTGGAACGGGACCCCCGCCATCTTGATGGGCTCGCCCGCGGTGCTCCCGCGTTTCGTGAGCGTGATGTCGAGCAGACGCGCGGCGCGCTCTGCGTCCTCGAAGAAGAGTTCGTAGAAATCGCCCATGCGATAGAAGAGCAGCTTGTCCGGATGCTGGGACTTGATTCGCAGGTACTGCTGCATCACGGGCGTGTGCTGGGCGGGGCTGGCGGTGCTCATCGGATCGAGGGGAGTGCAGGGGCGCCGCGGAGAGCGGCGGGAGGGCGCGTATCGTAGTCGACGCCGGCCGGGGCCGCGAGCGCGAGGCGCCGTGACGCGCGGGGTCCTGCGCCGAAGCCAGCCCCGCCGTGCGACCCCTGGTGGCTTGGCGGGTCGGTGTCGGGGCGGTTGCTCAAGTTGGCAGGCCCTCCGTCGTTACCCCATGACCACGGGGCCACTGTTCGAGGCCCCCGATGAAGCCTCGGGGCAATGCCGCGCCGGGACGGACGACGAGACAGCCATGACCACTGCCGCACGCCGCACGCACGCCACTTCGCATTTCTTCGGGCCCCTGGATTCGGTTGCGCAGTCGGTACGTCGGGAGGCGCCATGACTGCCATCTCGACCGAGGCGGACCGTGATCTCCTCGGACGACTGCTGGGTCGAGCTGCGAACCGCGCTGCCGAGGTGCTGAGCGACACGTTGGGCAGCCCCTTCGTCACCGCGATTCCCGAGCTTCGCTGGCTCACTCTGGATGGATGCCGCGATGAGTGGACCGACGGTACCGCCGGCCCGGTCGTCGGGATCTCCGAAACCTTTGCCGGCCCGATCTCCGGCGCCGCGACACTCCTGTTTTCCGAGGCGAGCGGACTCGCGCTCGCGCACGCCATCCTCCCCGACGGCGCAACCCACGACAGCGTGTCAGAGGCCGTCGAGGAGGTTCTCACCGAGGTCGGCAACGTCTGGCTGAATGCCTGCATCACGGTGATGGCGGAATCCGTCGGCGGCGACTTCGCGGGCGAGCTGCCCGTGTTCTCCCGCGGGGATCCGCTCGAGCTGTTGCGCAATGATGTCCGGCGGCGCCGGGGCGACGATGTCGTCCTGCTGGCCGGGACTCGCGTCTGCCTGCGGGGACGTGCGTTCTCCGGCAGCATGGCTCTGGTGATCGATGACCACGGGCTCGCGGATCTGCTGCGGGCGCTTCCGACACAGCGTCTCTCGGCAGCCTGAGCCGTGAGCATCCCGATCACGCCAGGGACCCTGGATCCCGCGGCCCTCCTCGATGCATGCGAGTCGGGGATGATTGTTCTCGACGCCAGCGGTCGGGTGCTCCACTGGAACGCCTGGCTGGCCCGGCGGGCCGGTGTCGATGCCGACCAAGCCAGCGGGCGCACCCTGCGCGAGATCTTCGGGCGTGCGCTCGACAGGAGCCTGGACCACGCGATCGAACAGGCGCTGCAGCAGGGCATGAGCAGTGTGCTCTCACCGCGCCTGCACGTGCCCCCGATGCCTCTCTATCGCGACGCGCGGGACCGTGCGGAAGGGCAACGCATGCATCAACTGACGTCGGTGAAGGCGATGGGGCTCGAGCGAGCCGCCCGGCAATGCGTGATCCAGGTGATGGACATGACGGCCTCCGTGGTCCGCGAGCGGGAACTGGTGGAACAGGCGCAGGCCCTGCGCAAGACGACCGAGGAGCTGCGGTCGGCCGAGGCGCGCGTGCGGCATCTTGCCTTCCACGATGCGCTCACCGGACTGCCGAACCGTGCACTGTTTCACGATCGCCTGGAGCGCCAGTGCGAGCAGGCGCGGCGCCAGAAGGGGCGCTTCGCGGTGATGATCGTTGATCTCGACCGATTCAAGAGCGTGAACGACAGCCTCGGGCACACGGCGGGCGACGAGCTGATCCGCGCCATGGCCGGCCGCCTGCAGGCCTGCCTGCGGGGCAGCGACACGGCGGCCCGACTGGGTGGCGACGAGTTCGCCGTGCTGCAGACCGATCTGGCCGACGCGGCCGGCGCCGAGGTCCTGGCGGGCAAGATCGCGACGACGCTGTGCGCGCCTGTCGTGTTGGCGGGTGCGACGATCCAGCCGAGCGCGAGCATCGGTGTCAGCATCTTCGGCGTCGACACCGAGGACCCGAAAGTGCTGGTGAACCATGCCGACCGCGCCATGTACCACGCGAAGCGGGAGGCGCGCGGAGGTTGGCGGTTGTACTCACCGGCCCTGGAGGCGGCGCCGGCCCAGCGTGAGGCGCTGGAGCGCGGTCTGCGGCGCGCTCTGCGAGATCGGCACCTCTCGGTCCACTATCAGCCTCAGGTGAGCTTGCGCTCCCATCGGCTCCTCGCTCTCGAGGCGCTCGTGCGCTGGATGCCGCCCGACGGCCCGGTGATCTACCCCGGCGACTTCGTCCCGATGGCAGAGGAGACCGGCCTCATCACCGAACTGGGCGACTTCGTGCTGGACGAGGTCTGCCGCGCCTGTCACGACTGGGACTCCGGTGTGCAGCGCATGCCCGGGGTCGCGGTGAACCTGTCGCCGAAGCAGTTCCGCGATCCGCATCTCGTCGACAAGCTCGTCCGCGCGCAGAAGTCGCTCGGTGGGCGGGACGGATGCCGGCTGGAGCTGGAGCTGACGGAGGGCGTGCTGGTGGAAGATGTCGACCGGGCGGCGGCCATCCTCGACGTGCTGTCGGGACACGGGATCTCCCTGGTGATCGACGATTTCGGGGCGGGCTACTCGTCGCTCGGGTATCTGCGCCGCTTCCCGGTTCGCAAGCTGAAGATCGACAAGTCGTTCATCCAGGAGCTGCGGCAGGACTGCAACGATGCGGTGATCGCCAACGCGGTGATCGGACTCGGCCACAGTCTTGGCCACATCGTCATCGCAGAAGGGGTCGAGACCGCGAATCAGGCGGACCTCCTCAAGGCGCTAGGCTGCGACGGCGTCCAGGGGTACTTCTTCGGGCGCCCGATGCCGATCAGCGACGTGCGCCGCATGGCGGCTGGCGTCTCGCCACTCTTCCGCGATCCGGCAGACCGTCGCTCGGCCTGAGGGATCGCGCTTCCCGGGCATCACCGTGTCGGCACTTCTCCGCGCAGTGCCGGGGTCAGGTGGCCCTCCAGCAGTTGCAACAGTTGGGAGAACATCCGCGGGTTGCCCGCAATGATGTGTCCGCTCTCGAGGAAGTCCTGATTTCCTTGCAGGTCACCGACCAGCCCGCCGGCTTCGGTCACGAGCAGTGCGCCCGCGGCCATGTCCCAGGGCGCTAGGCCGATCTCCCAGAATCCGTCGAGCCGGCCGGCGGCCACGTTGGCCAGGTCCAGCGCGGCCGATCCGGGGCGGCGGATCCCTGCGGTCTTCTGCATCACCTCCCGCATCATCGCCATGTAGGCGTCCGCGTGGTCGAACATGCGGAAGGGGAAGCCGGTGCCGATCAGGCCGTCTATCAGTTTTTCCCGCTTCGAGACCCGCAGCCGGCGGTCATTCAGATAGGCCCCGGCGCCGCGGGAGGTCGTGAAGAGGTCGTTCTTGACGGGGTCGTACACCACCCCGTGGGTAAGGACGCCCTTGTGGGCCATGGCGATGGAGACGCAGTAGACCGGGAAGCCGTGCAGGAAATTGGTCGTGCCATCGAGAGGATCGATGATCCAGACGTGCTCGGAATCTCCCGAAGCGCCACTTTCCTCGGCTAGAATCGCGTGCTCCGGGTACGCGGTCTTGAGGACCTCGATGATGGCGTCCTCGGCAGCGCGGTCCACCTCGGAGACGAGATCGTTCAGCGTCTTGTGCCGGACCGTGAGCGCGTCGAGGTTGTCGGACGCGCGCATGATGATGGCGCCGGCGCGGCGTGCCGCCTTCACTGCCGTGTTGAGCATGGGGTGCATGGCTTTTTGCTCGAGTGTGTCGCTCGATCTCGTTCGCGAAAACCGTCGATTCTAGCCCACCAGGCCGTCCCACCCATCGCCTCCCGCACTTTGCAGCCCGAACAACTTCTCGCCCGCATCCGGGTGGTGCTCTGCCAGACCACCCACCCCGGGAACATCGGATCCACCGCCCGGGCGATGAAGACCATGGGCCTGCGTGATCTCGTGCTCGTCCGGCCGAAGCGCTTTCCCGATCCGGAAGCGGATGCGCTTTCCTCGAACGCCCTCGATGTGCTCGGCGGGGCGCGGGTGGTCGAGACGCTGGCCGAGGCACTGCAGGGGACGGTCCTGGCGGTGGCCACCGTCAGCCACGCCTACGATCTCTCCCACGCGCTCGTCACGTGTCGGGAAGCTGCGGCAGACGCTGTGGCGACTGCCCGGTCCGGCGATGTCGCGCTGGTCTTCGGGACCGAGGCGAGTGGGCTCACTGCGGAAGAGGTCAGGTTATGCAGCGTCTGCGCATGGATCCCTGGCAACCCCGACTACAACTCGCTCAACCTCGCGGCGGCCGTGCAGATCTTCGCCTACGAGACCCGACTCGCGGCGTTTGCTGAGTCTCCGGTGGCTGCGGAGGTGCCGGACCTGGCGTCCCACGAAGAAATTGAGCGCCTGCACGGGCATCTGGCGGCGGTGCTGGAGGAGATCGGTTTCCTCGACCCCGCCAATCCCAAGCGGCTGATTCCGAGGCTGCGTCGGATGGTGGCGCGGGCGCGACTCGAACAGGTGGAGGTACAGATCCTCCGGGGGCTCCTCACGACGATCCAGGAGCGGAAACTCCTGCCTCGTCCAGCGAGTGCAAATTTGTTGCAGAAGACCGGGAACCAAATCTCCGAATAGTTGATCGAAGCGGTCGGGAACTCTATACTTGACGAAAATACTCAAGATAAGCGGCGCCCCCTGTCCCGACGACTTTTCAGAGAGGCAACCATGCGACTTACGACCAAAGGGCGTTTTGCAGTGACCGCGATGATCGACCTTGCCATGCGCGACAGTGGGGGGCCGGTAACCCTGGCCGAGATCAGCCAGCGTCAGAAGATCTCGCTCTCTTACCTCGAGCAGCTGTTCGGCAAGCTACGCCGGCAGTCACTGGTGAAGAGCACGCGCGGACCGGGTGGTGGATACCGTCTTGCCCGGCCGAGCAACGAGGTGTCGGTGGCCGACATCATCCTGGCCGTCGACGAGCCGATCGATGCGACCCAGTGCGGCGGCAAGGAGAACTGCGTGGACGAGCAGAAATGCCTGACCCACGATCTCTGGACAGCGCTGAACTCGCACATCTTCGATTACCTCAGGGGCGTGAAGCTGTCCCGCCTTGTGGATGAGCAGATCGAGCGTGTGGAGCGCATGCGGTCAGGTGCGCCAGCGGTGGTCGAGATGGCCGATCGCAACCGCGGTGGCAAGAGCGAGACAGCGCCAGTGTCGGCCTGAGGTCGATGTCGCACGAAGGCGCAGCGGATGAACAACCTGAACAACCGAGCAGTCAGCAGGACGAGGTGAAACAGTGGCGATTCAACTGACGGAGACGGCGGCGAAGCAGATTCGCGATTCCATCGTCGCCAAGCGTGGGGGCGTTGGATTGCGCCTGGGCATCAAGAAAGTGGGTTGTTCAGGGTTCGCATACACGTTCGACGTGGCCCGGGAGGTGGCAGAGGGTGACCACCTCTTCGAGGCGCACGATGCGAAACTGGTGGTGGATGCGGTGGCCCTGCCAATCGTCGATGGTTCGACCCTGGATTTCGTCCGGGACGGGTTCAAGCAGATCTTCCGCGTCGAGAACCCCAACGTGAAGAACCAGTGTGGCTGTGGCGAGAGCTTCAGTGTCTGAGTCTGCCGCCCGCCCAGCCAAGCTCATGAAAAAGGAACAGTCCCGATGAGTGCCGTCCTTCAAAATCTCATCGACCAGCCCTACAAGCACGGGTTCGTGACCGACATCGAGGCGGACGTCGTCCCGAAGGGGCTCGATGAAAGCGTCATCCGTCTCATATCCCACAAGAAGAACGAACCCGACTGGCTGCTCGAGTTCCGCCTGGCCGCTTATCGGCATTGGCTCACGATGCAGGAACCCACCTGGCCCAACGTCAAGTATCCCCCGGTGGATTTCCAGGACATCAGCTACTACTCGGCGCCCAAGCCGAAGAAGATGCTGGCGTCCATGGATGAGGTGGATCCCGAACTGCTCCGGACCTTCGAGAAACTCGGGGTCCCGATGCACGAACAGGCAGCGCTGGCCGGCGTGGCGGTCGACGTCATCTTCGACAGCGTGTCGGTCGCGACCACCTACAAGAAGAAGCTGGCCGACGTGGGCGTGATCTTCTGTTCGTTCTCGGAGGCCGTGCACGAGCACCCTGAACTCGTTCGGAAGTACCTCGGCACCGTCGTCCCCACTTCCGACAACTTCTACGCGGCACTCAACTCGGCGGTCTTCACCGACGGTTCGTTCTGCTTCATTCCGAAAGGGGTGAAGTGCCCGATGGAGCTGTCGACCTACTTCCGAATCAACACCCAGGAATCCGGGCAGTTCGAGCGCACGCTCATCATTGCCGAGGAAGGTGCCTCGGTGAGTTACCTCGAGGGCTGTACGGCGCCGCGGTTCGACACCAATCAGCTGCATGCAGCGGTGGTCGAACTGGTCGCGCTCGACAACGCGTCGATCAAGTACTCCACGGTGCAGAACTGGTACGCGGGCGACGAGAACGGCGTGGGTGGCATCTACAACTTCGTCACCAAGCGCGGGCTGTGCAAGGGTGTCCACTCGAAGATCTCGTGGACGCAGGTCGAGACCGGTTCGGCCATCACCTGGAAGTACCCGTCCTGTGTGCTGCTGGGGGACCACTCGGTGGGTGAGTTCTATTCCGTCGCCCTGACCAACCACATGCAGCAGGCTGACACCGGCACGAAGATGGTCCATATCGGCAAGAACACGCGGAGCACGATCATTTCGAAGGGCATCTCCGCGGGCCGCTCGAACAACAGCTATCGCGGTCTCGTGAAGATCGGTCCGAAGGCCGAAGGCGCGCGCAACTTCTCGCAATGCGACTCGATGCTGATCGGCGAGACGTGCGGTGCCAACACGTTCCCGTACATCCAGGTGCAGAACAACACCGCGAAGGTCGAGCACGAGGCGAGCACCTCCAAGATCGGCGAGGATCAACTGTTCTACTTCGCGAGCCGCGGCATCGATGCTGAGGAAGCGGTTTCGATGATCATCAACGGTTTCGTGAAGGATGTCTTCACGCAGCTGCCCATGGAATTCGCCGTGGAGGCCGGTCGCCTCCTCGGGCTCAAGCTGGAAGGGAGTGTCGGATGAGCAACGGTGCCGGAAAGATCCTCCTCGACGTTCGCGGACTCTGCGCGTCGGTGGCGGGTGTCCCCATCCTGAAGGGGATCGACTTCACGGTGCGTGCGGGTGAAGTGCACGCGATCATGGGGCCCAACGGGTCGGGCAAGAGCACCTTCTCCAAGGTCCTCGCAGGTCATCCGTCGTACGAGGTCACGGGCGGAACGGCCGTGTTCGATGGCGTAGATCTGCTGGAATTGTCCGCCGAGGAGCGTGCGCGCTCCGGCTTCTTCCTGAGCTTCCAGTATCCCGTCGAAGTGCCTGGCGTCGCGAACGCCCAGTTCCTGCGACTCGCCTACAACACGGTGCTCGGTGGCCGCGGTCGCGATGAACTCGATCCGCTCGAATTCGACGACTTCGTGCGCGAGAAGATGAAGCTTCTCGAGATGGATCCCGCGTTCCTCGACCGCAGCGTCAACACCGGCTTCTCCGGTGGCGAGAAGAAGCGGAACGAGATCCTGCAGATGGCCCTGCTCGAGCCGAAGCTCGCCTTCCTCGACGAGACCGACTCGGGCCTCGACATCGATGCCCTTCGCATCGTGGCGCAGGGGGTGAACCACCTACGCTCCGCCGACAACGCCGTGGTGCTCGTCACTCACTATCAGCGCCTGCTCAACTACATCGTTCCCGATTTCGTCCACGTGATGGATGGTGGGCGTCTCGTGAAAACCGGTGGCCGTGAACTGGCACTGGAACTCGAGGCGCGCGGGTACGACTGGATCGGCAAGCAGGCTGCCTGAGCGAAACACAATGGATGTCACGAAGATTTCCCGGGAATTCCTCGACGCACTGCTGTCCGGTGCGGCACCCGTGCCCACTGAGGGACTGGTGGCACTTCGCAGCCACGCACTGGAGCGCGCGAACGCGCTCTCCGTTCCGACCACGCGCGACGAAGAATGGCGCTTCACCGATCTCGCGCCTCTGTACCGGTTGGCGCTCAGGAAGCCTGTCGACGAAGTCCCGATGCCGTCCGCCGATGTGATCGCGGCGTGGATCGCGCCGGAGGTCCCCACGCGCCTCGTGTTCGTCGACGGCCGTTTCTCGCCATCGCTATCCGCGGTTCCGACTGCCGGCAGCACGCCGGGACTCACGGTGACGACACTGGCCGCGGCGATGGCGTCCGGGGATGCGGCGGTGCAGGCCCATGTGGGGAAGCTCGCCAGCGTGGATGACGACCTGTTCGCCGCGGTGAACACCGCGTGGTTGCGCGACGGCGTGTTCGTCCGTGCCGGTCGCGGGGCTGCCGGTCGAACCATTCACTGCTTGTTCGTCGCCACTCAGGCCGATGTCGTCCAGCACCCGCGCATTCTCGTGGTCGCAGAGGATGGCGCGGAGGTCGCACTCGTCGAGGACTACGTGTCCCTGCAGGAAGGCGCGTACTGCGTGAACGCCGTGGTCGAGGTCGCCGTGGGTGCCAATGCCCGCGTGCGCCACGTGAAGGTGCAGCGCGACAGTGCCAAGGCCTTCCACCTCGCGACGACTTCGGTGTCTGTCCAGCGCGATGGCTTCTACAGCAACCTCGCCGTGACCTTCGGTGGCCGGATCTCGCGGAACAACATCCACATCCGCCAGGATGGCACCGGAACCGAGTTCGAGCTGGACGGCCTCGCGTTCATCGACGGGCGCAGCCTCGCGGATACGCACTCCTTCGTAGACCACGCTCATGCGCATGGTCGCAGTCGCCAGCTGCACAAGTGCGTGGTCGCAGGTGGAGCGCACGCGGTCTTCAACGGCAGGATCCTCGTCCGCGAGGGCGCCCAGAAAACCGATTCGACCCAGGAGAACCGGAGCATCCTGCTGTCGGACAAGGCGCACGTGGATACCAAGCCTCAGCTCGAGATCTTCGCCGACGACGTGAAATGCGCGCACGGCGCGACGGTCGGCCAGCTCGAGGCGGAAGAGGTCTTCTACCTGATGACCCGCGGCCTGTCCGAGGGCACCGCCCGCAATCTGCTCACCTACGGATTCGCGGCGGATGTCGTGAATCGTATTCCCATCGCATCCATCGTGAAGAGCCTCGCCGCGCGGCTGCTCGAGCACACCGGTGGACAGGAGATCGCATGAGTGCCACACCACTTCGGAAGCCGTCAGCGGACACCGCGTTCGACGTGGAGCGCATCCGCGCCGACTTCCCCATCCTTCACAACGTGAGGCCGCACGGCAAGCCCTTGTCATTCCTGGACAACGCGGCGTCCAGCCAGATGCCCCAGCAGGTGATCGACCGCATCGTCCGCTACGAAACGCACGAGCACGCGAACATTCACCGGGGTGTGCACCTCCTCTCGACCTTGGCGACCGAGGCCTACGAAGGCGCGCGACGCAGCGTGCAGCGCTTCCTCAACGCGAAGGAGGATCGCGAGATCATCTTCACGACGGGTTGCACGGAAGGTGTGAACCTCGTGATGCACGGCTACGGCCGCAAGTTCATCGGGGCGGGCGACGAGATCATCGTGACCCATCTCGAGCACCACTCGAACATCGTCCCCTGGCAGATGCTGTGTGAAGAGAAGGGCGCGAAGTTGCGGGTGGCGCCGATCGACGATCGCGGCGAGGTGATCCAGGAGGCCTACGACGCGCTGTTCAACGAGCGCACGAAGTTCGTCGCCATCTCGCACGTCTCGAATGCGCTGGGCACCATCAATCCGGTACGCCGGATGATCGACGTGGCCCACGCCCGCGGGATTCCCGTGCTCGTCGATGGCGCGCAGGCAGCGCCTCACATCGCCGTCGACGTGCAGGCGCTCGATTGCGACTTCTACGCCTTCTCGGGCCACAAGGTGTGCGGCCCTACGGGCAGCGGCGCGCTGTATGGCAAGGCGGCTCTGCTCGAGAAGATGCAGCCGTTCAAGGGCGGTGGCGACATGATCCTCTCCGTGACCTTCGAGAAGACCACATTCAATACCATCCCCCACAAGTTCGAGGCGGGCACGCCGCCGATCATGCCGATGATCGGCCTGGGCGCTGCCCTCGATTACCTGTCGGCGATCGGGATGGATCGCATCGCGGCGCACGAGCATGCTTTGCTCGAGTACGCCACCGAGCAGGTCTCGGCACTCGACGGCGTGCGCATCATCGGCACCGCCCGCGAGAAGGCTGCAGTGCTGTCGTTCTACGTGGGCGAGGTTCACCCGCACGACGTCGGAACTCTGCTCGACGAGGAAGGAGTGGCAGTTCGTACCGGCCACCACTGCGCGCAACCCGTGATGCAGCGCTTCGGCGTGCCGGCGACAGTGCGTGCCTCGTTTGCGTTCTACAACACCTTCGCGGAGGTCGATGCCCTCGTGGAGGCAATTCGCAAGGTGCAGAAGCTGTTCGGCTGAGTGGCGTGACCGCCCAATGCGGCGCGGCCCGGGCAGCCGACGATGAATTCCTTGCGCTTCGGGGCCGCACGGTTGCGGTAGCCGGTGAAACACAGAGACCAAGCGTTCCATGGACAGCAAGCAGCTCTACCAGGAAGTGATACTCGATCACAACCGCAAGCCGCGGAACTACGGTCCGCTGGAGGGCGCCACCCATGTGTCCGAGGGGCTCAACCCGCTGTGCGGGGACCACATCTGGCTCAGGCTCCGTGTGGCCGACGACCGCATCGACGCGGTGGCGTTCGAAGGGCAGTCTTGCGCGATCTGCAAGGCGTCCGCGTCGATGATGACGGCGTCCATCAAGGGCCGCAGCGTTGGTGAGGCAGAGACGCTCGTGACCGCTTTCCGCGGCATGGTCACCGGTGAGGTGGACCCGTCGACCCCCGGCAATCCGATCGGTCGCCTCGCGGTCTTCTCGGGCGTGAAGGATCTTCCGTCGCGCGTGAAGTGCGCGATCCTGCCGTGGCACACGCTGCATGCGGCGCTTGGATCGCAAACGGTCGCCACGACCGAAGGCGCGCAGGACCCCATGGGAGGCGCCCCGTCGTGACGCTTTCCTTGCCGAACCCCATTCGCGCCCATTTCGCGCACCATCCATAGGCTGTCGAATCCAGCATGCCCAAGATCGCGGAAGTCGAACCGACCCCCAATCCGAACGCCCGCAAGTTCATTCTGCGGGAGCCCCTCACATGGGGTACGGCACGCTCGTACGACAACGCTGCCGAGGCTGTCGGAGACCCTCTGGGCGAGGCCCTTTTCGCCATACCGCACGTCACCAACGTGTTCTACGTCGACCACTGGATCACGGTCACGCAGGATGGCGGGGCCGAGTGGACGCCGCTGCTGAAGCTGCTTGCGGTGCCGATCCGCGAGGCCCCTGCCGCAGAGGACCGTTCGGAGGCGTTCGGTGCGGTCAGCAGCGGGCTGTTGGACGACGAGCGTCTCTCACCCGAGCAGCGCGAGAAGCTGAAGACGATCTCCGACCTGCTCGACGAGCGCGTTCGGCCGTTTCTCCAGGGTGACGGCGGCGACCTGTTCATCGTCGGCCTCGAGGGCAACCAGCTCCAGGTCCACTATCAGGGTGCGTGCGGCAGTTGCCCGAGTTCTTTGTCGGGGACGCTCGCGGGGATCGAGAGCCTGGTACACCAGATCGATCCGTTCCTCGAAGTCGTCCCGGTCTGACCGCCCGCGATCGGAGATCGACATGTCCGACTGGATCGTCGTAGCAGAAGCGGATGCGGTGAAGCCGGGAGAGGTTCGCGTGGTGGATGCCGACGGTACGGCCATCGCGGTGTTCAACGTTGCGGGTGAGTTCTTCGCGCTGGAGGACGTCTGCACGCACGATGGCGGACAACTGACCGGAGGGTGCATCGAGGGCGGTGAGGTGGTGTGTCCACGCCACGGCGCGCGATTCTCGATCCGCAGCGGCGAGGCGCTCACGCCACCTGCGTATGAGCCCATGGCGGTGTTCCCGGTGCGTATCGAAGGTGGCCAGATCCTGGTGCGAGACGACCGCTGGGACTGAGCTTTCCTCCGCCGAGGTCAGCGGGCGCGAATCCTGACCTGGGGTTCCACCGGCTGCCGAGGGGCCCGCGGGTTCGTGGGCGCTCCGACGCCACGGCCGCCATGCACGCCGTGAGGGTGTTGAAGAAGCAAGGGAACCCGGCGACCGACAACGACCGGGACGCCCGTGATGATCGGGCCGGGTGACGCAGCAGCGTCCCGGGCACGCGCCTCGTTCTGCGCTGTGATGAGTCTCGTACGAGCATCCATCTCCTGCCGCCACGCCTCGTCGCGAATCAGGCGGTCGTCACGCATCCGCTCGTACTGGCACTGGATCGTGTAGCAGGTCGCCCCGGGAAGCGGGGCCGGGTCATTGCCGGTGACCCGGATGTCGAGCTTCTTTGCAGGCGAGGCGGCCTCGCTCGCGGGGCGTTGTCCGTAGTGCGTCACGCCCTGATCGTCGACCCATTTGTACACCTGCGCCTCCACCGGCGGCCCGAGGGCGCTGGCGACAAGAAACACCGCCGTGCAGGCAGCGCGATGGAGGGTGTTCACGAGGTGCCTACTGATCCTTGAAGGCTTCCACGGGGATCATGATCCGGACGTCGTCCGCGATCCCCGGCAGGCCCTTCAGCATTCCGAACTCCGAACGCTTGATCTGCACCGTGGCGTTGCCACCGCACAGGGCGCGTTTGTTGATCGGGTGATTGCCACAGCTGAACCCTTCGAATGCCACGCGAACGGGCTTGGTGACGCCGAGCAGTGTGAGCTCACCGTCAGCCCCGGAAACCTTCCCGCCCTCGAACGAGACCTTGGCTGCGCGGAAGGTGATCGTCGGATGCTGCTCAGTATTGAAGTAGTCCTCGCCACGCATGGCTTCGTCCCATTTCGCGATCCCCATGTCGATGGACGCCGCCTGGATCGTGACCTCGATGCTGCCGGTACCGGCTTCGCGGTCGATCGCGATCTTTCCAGTGGTCTGGTTGAAGCGACCCCGCTGCAGCGAGAAGCCCAGGTGATTCACCTCGAACACAGGGAACGTATGGCGCGCATCGATGGTGAAGCTCTCGGGTGCGGCTGCGGCGGGGAGGGCGATGACGAGACCGAGTGCGGCGCTGAGTGTGATGGCACGGAAGTGCTGGGGCATGGCGGGGTGTCTCCGGGTGAACTGAGCTTCGAGACTACTTGGCGGCTGGCGCCTGGGCAACGATGCGGAAACGGATCTGGACCTCGAACGCGACTGTCTCCGGGTCGTTCCACGGGCCGTCACCGATACCGAATTCGCTGCGGTTGATCTGGATCGCGCCTTCGAAGGTCTGCACGGCGCCTTGGGTCTTCAGCGTGAATGGAGCAGATACGGTCTTGGTCTTGCCCTTTATGGTGAGGGGGCCCGTCGCCTCGAAACGGTTGCCACCCAATGCCTTGACGGCGGTCGCCGTGAAGGTGGCCTTCGGGAACTGTGCCGCATTCAGCCAGGGTTTGCGGATCACCTCGCCATCGGCATCCGGACTCCCGGCATCGATGCTGCCGATGTCGATCTCGAGGCTGGCCTTGGCGGCTTCCGGCTTCTTCGCATCGAAGTCGAGGGCCACGGTGAACTTGCGGAACTTCCCCGGCACCGGCACGCCCATCTGCGTCGACATGAAGGAGACTTCGCTCTTGGCGACATCAACGGCAAGTGGTGCCGCGTGGAGTGCCGGCGCCGCGAGGGCGGCGGCCATGGCGAAGGTACGAAGGGCGGTAAGCTTCATCGGAATGCGGGCTCCAGAGTCAGGGGTGACGGATCCACGGGGCCATGCGCGTCAGGACGTCATCGCGATCCCGTAGATGGTGCTTCAATGCGGCAGCGACATGCAGGACGACAAGAACGACCATGAAGTAGTTCAGGCCTTCGTGCCACGTCTTCAGGATGTCGGCGAGAGCGAGGTCCTTCGCGATGAGATCCGGAATGGGCAGCACGCCGAACCAGACCGTTTTGAACCCCTTCGCAGAGCTGAAAAGCCATCCGGTGATGGGCACCGCGAGCGTCAGTCCGTAGAGCGTGGCGTGGCTGATCGTCGCCCCCCATTTCTCCCAGGACGGCATGTGGCGCGGCAGCGCTGGCGGGCGGTGCGTGAGGCGCCACAGGATGCGCAGGATCACGAAGGCGAAGATGCTGAGCCCCGCCCACTTGTGATACGAATAGAGGCGCAGCTTCGTGGGCGAAATCGCGAGGTCTGCCATGTACAGGCCCAGCGCCAGGTTCGCGAAGATCGCGAGCGCGATGAGCCAGTGCAGCAGGATCGCGACCAGGGTGTAGCGCTTCATCTTGGTTCCTTCTAAGGGGATCTGCGGGCGGCCGCGATCATGCGTGTCTTGGGGCTCGTCGCCGATGTCTCTTCGGAGTCGGTGCCGGGGTCGAATCCCGCGGCGACACGCTCCAGCAGATCATCGAGTCGATCGAGGTCGCGGGCATCGAAGCCACCCATGCGGTCACCCAGTTGCCGCGCGTGGGCTGGGAACACCTTCGAGAACAACCGTTCGCCCGTCGGAGTCAGGCTCACGAAGACGCTGCGGCGATCGTGGGCCAGGGACTCGCGCGTGAGCAGGCCTCGGGATTCCATGCGATCGAGCACGCCCGTGAGGGTGCCCTTGGTGATGAGTGTCCGCTCGCCCAGTTCGCGGCAAGTCATCCCCGGCTGATTCCCGAGCGTCGCGAGGACATCGAACTGGGGTGGCGTCAGCCCGAGCGCCCGCACCTGCGCCGCGGAGTAGGCGGCGAATGCCTGGTAGGCGGTCGTGAGACGCCGGATGGTCTTGAGGGCTCGAAGGGTCATGAAGGTGAGAATAGCAGGGAGAGAAAATAGTTCGAATTAGAACTAATGGTCAAGGGAAAAGCATCCGTGCGCCCTTCGGCATGACGTCAGGATTGCATCCGAGGCATGCCGGAAGGGGCGTGCTAGACTCGCGGCCACCCTCGGGGACGTCATGGCGGAAGACAGCGATCTCGAACGTACCGAACCAGCCTCGCAGAAGCGGCTGGACGAGGCCCGCGAGCGCGGCCAGGTGCCGCGGTCGCCCGAACTTTCCACGTTCGCCGTGTTGATGGCAGGTGGCAGCGCATTGCTGTTCCTTGGGGGGGACCTCATGGACGGGATGGAGCGCCTCATGTCATCCGGCCTCACGCTGGACCGCGCGGATGCGCAGAAGCCCGAATTGATGATCGCCCGCCTGTATCAGGCGATGTCCGATGTGCTGGTCACCTTCCTTCCATTCATCGGTCTGCTGTTCGTGGTGGCGTTGGTGGCCCCCATGCTCGTGTCGGGCTGGCTCTTCACCTTCGATGCCGTTGCGCCGAAGTACTCGCGCATCAATCTGGTGTCCGGCCTCGGACGGATCTTCTCCACCCGCGGCCTCGGTGAACTGGGCAAGGCGATCGGCAAGACGCTCGTGATAGGAACCGTGGCGGTGACGGTCATGCGCGGGGAGCTCGAACCGATCCTCGGACTCGTCTCGGAGTCGACGCGCCCGGCAATCGCCCACCTCGGCCATCTGCTCGCCGTCACCTTCCTCTTCGTGGTCGCCGCCTTGGCCCTGATCGTCGCGATCGATGTGCCGCTCCAGATCTGGAATCACCGCCGTCAGCTGCGGATGACCAAGCAGGAGGTGAAGCAGGAATACAAGGAGAGCGAAGGCGATCCGCACATCAAGGGCCGGATCCGGCAGTTGCAGCGCGAGCGCGCGCGGCGCCGGATGATGGCCGAGGTCCCGAAGGCGGATGTCGTGGTCACGAACCCGACGCACTATGCAGTGGCGTTGCGCTATCGCGAGCGGTCGATGCGCGCTCCGATGGTGGTGGCGCTCGGCTCGTCGCACGTCGCGGAGCGCATCGTGGCGCTCGCCCGCGAGAACAATGTGCCGGTGCTCCGGTCACCGCCTCTGGCACGTGCGCTGCACGCCCACGGGGATCTCGGGCAGGAGATCCCGCTGGCCCTGTACACCGCGGTCGCCGAGGTCCTGGCCTACGTGTACCAGTTGTCGCGCTATCGGCTCCAGGGCGGGGAACCGCCCGAGATGCCCGGGGCGATTCCCGTGCCTCCCGAGATGGACCCGGCGCTCGACGGCGGGGAGGACTGACCGATGGCCGAAGCTGCCGTCGTACGTGGGAAGCTCTCGATCGGCACCCTGACCGGTCCGATCCTCATCATCCTGGTACTCGGGATGATGATGCTGCCGCTCCCGACCATCCTGCTCGACCTGCTGTTCACCTTCAACATCGCGATGTCGATCATCGTGTTGCTCGCCGCGCTTTTCGCGCTGCGTCCGCTGGACTTCTCGGTGTTCCCCACCGTGCTGCTCATCACGACGCTGCTACGCCTCTCGCTGAACGTGGCATCGACGCGAGTTGTGCTTCTGGAGGGGCACACCGGCCCGGGGGCGGCGGGTCAGGTGATCGAGGCTTTCGGCGACTTCCTGGTGGGCGGCAACTACGCGGTCGGGATCGTCGTCTTCATCATTCTGGTGGTGATCAACTTCGTCGTGATCACCAAGGGTGCCGGTCGCATCGCAGAGGTGTCGGCACGTTTCACCCTCGACGCCATGCCCGGCAAGCAGATGGCCATCGATGCAGACCTGAACGCCGGTCTGATCGGCGAGGACGAAGCCCGCAATCGCCGACAGACGATCTCCCAGGAGGCCGACTTCTACGGCTCCATGGACGGTGCCAGCAAGTTCGTCCGCGGCGACGCCATTGCCGGCATCATCATTACGATCATCAATATCGTCGGCGGTCTCGCGGTCGGGATGACCCAGCACAGCCTCGACTTCGCGACGGCCGCCGAGAACTACACGCTGCTCACCATCGGCGACGGCCTGGTCGCGCAGATTCCGTCCTTGATCATCTCGACGGCGGCCGGCATCGTCGTCAGCCGCGTCACCACCGACGAGGACATGTCCCAGCAGCTGGTCTCCCAGCTCTTCTCGCAGCCGGCTGTCCTCTACATCGCTGCAGCGGTCCTCGGTTTGCTCGGGATCATCCCGGGCATGCCGACCCTGGCCTTCCTGTTGATCGCCGGCGCCCTGGGCGGTGGCGGGTATCTCGCCGCGCGGCGCTCCGCGGCGCCTCTGCCTGCCCCTCCGCCACCACCTCCGACCACCGATGCCGCGGAGGTCGGCTGGGAGGATGTCGCCGCCGTGGATACGCTCGGGCTCGAGGTCGGTTACCGGCTCATCCCGCTGGTCGACAAGGCCCAGGACGGCGACCTGCTGCGTCGCATCCGCGGCATCCGCAAGAAGATCGCGCAGGATCTCGGGTTCCTGGTGCCCGCTGTCCACATCCGCGACAGCCTCGAACTCAAGCCGAACGGCTACCGAATCACCTTGAAAGGCGTGGAGGCCGGTGCCGGCGACGTTCTGGTGGGGCAGTTCCTTGCCATCAATCCCGGACGGGCAATCGGTACTCTGAATGGCACCCCGACCAAGGACCCGGCATTCGGGCTGCCGGCGGTCTGGGTCGAGCAAGCGAACCGGGAGCAGGCCATCGCCATGGGATACACGGTGGTGGATGCCGGGACTGTGATCGCCACCCATCTCTCGAGCGTGGTGCAGGCGCATTCCTCCGAATTGCTCGGCCGGGAGGAGGTGCAGAGTCTCCTCGAGCATCTCTCGAAGGAGTCGCCCAAACTGGTCGAGGAACTGGTGCCGAAGGTCGTCCCGGTCGGTACCCTTCACAAGGTCCTGCAGAGCCTTCTCACCGAAGGCGTTCACATTCGCGACATGCGGACCATCCTCGAAACGCTGGCGGAATATATTGCCCGCACGCAGGACCCCGACGAACTCACCGCCGCGGTCAGAGTTTCACTCTCGCGTGCTATCATCCAAAGCATATCGCCGGGAGGTGGAGACCTTCAGGTGATGGCATTGGATCCCGCTCTGGAACAGGTGCTCGTACAGGCCTCCCAGGCGAAAAACGCGGAAGGTGCAGGCCTCGAACCCAACCTCGCGGAGAACCTGTTGAAGCAGGCAGCGAAGCTGGCACAGGATCAGGAAAGCGCAGGCCGTCCCGCCATTCTCATGGTCCCGGCGCCCATCCGGGCGCTCCTCTCCCGTTTCCTGCGACGCGCAGCGCCGCAACTCAAAGTGATCTCCCACGTAGAAATTCCCGACAGTCGCACCATCAAGGTGGTTGCCGTTCTCGGAGGCCGGGGGGCGTGACGTGCCCCACCGTGCCGTCGATGCACATGACTGTGTCGCTGACGCGCGAAACCGGAGTGGGTCGCCTTGGTGGTTAGGCGCTTCTTCGCCGCGAACACGCGCGAATGCCTACGGCTCGTCCGCGAGGCCCTGGGTACGGATGCGTTGATCCTGGCCAATCGGCAGGTCCCCGGTGGCGTGGAGATCATGGCCGTTTCCGAGCGCGAGGTCGCGGTGGTGACGGGAAATGCGAACGTTCTCTCCGCCCAGTCACCGCGCGACGAGGCTCTCACCTACGAGGCGGCCGTCGCGCCGACCCGATTCGCGGCGCCGACTTCCCAGCCCGCTGTCGCTCCGCAAGTCGTTCCCCCGCCATCTTCCACGCCGTCCGCCCCGCCGCCTGACCGCTCTGCCGAGCCGTTGTCATCTGCAAGTGGCGGCGCAGCTGGGGCGCCCAACTCCGACGGCGCCACCCGCGAATTGGCCGACGAGATCCGCCAGCTGCGCGGCGTGGTCGAAGGGCAGCTCTCCGGATTTGCGTGGCACCAGATGGCCGCGCGGGCGCCGATCCAGGTGGAGCTCCTGCGCGAACTCCTCACCCGCGGATTCGGTGGCACCTTCTCCCGCGATCTCGCGTCCAGGCTCGCTTCCGACGAGACGCTTCCCCGCGCCATCCGCTGGGTGAAGACGCATCTGGTCGACAGTCTTCAGTGCGTTTCTGCCGGGGATGACATCGTCTCGCGAGGCGGGGTCTACGCGCTGGTGGGTCCCACGGGCGTCGGCAAGACCACCACTGTCGCGAAGATCGCGGCGAGCTGCACGCTGCAGCACGGTCCGTCGCAGGTGGCGCTGGTGACCACAGACAGCTACCGGATCGGCGCTGTCGATCAGCTCCGCATCTACGGGCGGATCCTCGGAGTCCCGGTGTTCGTCGCCAAGGACGAGGACGATCTCGGCGTGACGCTCGCCGAGCTCAAGGGGCGTCGGCTCGTGCTGATCGACACGGTCGGCATGAACCAGCGGGATCGTCGCGTTTCCGAGCAGGTGGCAATGCTGACGGGGCATGGCAAGCCGGTGAGCCGGCTCCTGCTGCTCTCCGCCGTGGCGCAGGGCGAGGCTCTGGAGGACGTCGTCCGTTGCTATCGCGGGGATGGCCTTGCCGGGTGCATTCTCACCAAGGTCGACGAATCCGTTTCGCTGGGCGGCGCGATCGACGTGATCCTGCGTGCCGCCCTGCCTCTGCATTACGTCACCAACGGGCAGCGCGTCCCTGAAGATCTCCACCTCGCGAGCCCGCTGTATTTGGTCGATCGCGCTTTCCGCGCGGAGGCGGAGCGCGGTGGCTTCCAGCCCAGCGCCGAGGACATGCCGCTGCTTTTCGCCGCACGGTCCGGTCGTCTCGCGCAGGCGCCGGGAGCCTGACATGGCGACCATCGTTCCGGATCAGGCGGCTGGATTGCGGCGACTTTTCGCGCGGGGCATGGTGCGCTCCGTCACTTTCACGGCCGCCGACGCCGGCATCGGATGTTCCGCGCTCGTCGGAAATCTTGCCGTCGCGCTGGCCCGGGCCGGCCAGCAGGTCTGCGTGCTCGATCAGGGCATGGGGCCCCGCGGTCCCGCTGATCAGCTCGGGGTGGCGTCGTCCCGTGATCTGGCCGAGGTCATCGCCCGAAATCAGAAGCTCGGGGACGTTCTGTCCTACGGACCCGAGGGTGTCCGATTCGCCGCGGCTGGACAGGGGAGCCGCATGCTGGGGGCGCTGCCGCAGGCCGAAGAAAGCCGGCTGGTCGCTGCGTTTTCCAGTCTCGATCCCGCCGTCGATGTATTGCTGGTGGATGCGCCCCATGCGCTTGCAGATTCGACGTCTTCGTGGACCCTGGCGGCCACCGAAGTCGTGATCGTGCTTTCCCCGGGCGCCGATGGAATCACCGGCGCCTATGCACTGATGAAGCGGCTCACCCGCGATGGGGCGAAGCATCGCTTCCACGTGGTCGTCAATCGCGCACGCACGGCTGACCAGGCGCGCGCGGTTTTCCATAATCTCGAATCGACAGCGAAGCGCTATCTTTCCGTGAGCGTTGCCTGGCTGGGTTGTGTTCCAGAAGACCCAGACCTGCAGCGCGCGATGCGCCTGCGACAGTCGGTGGTGGGGGCGTATCCCCAGTCGCCATCGGCTGCCGCAGTTCGTGCCATCGCCGACACCGTCATGCATTGGCCCTACGAGGGGGAAGACTGCCTCGATGGGTTCGTGCACCGGTTGGTCCAGGCGAGCCGCACGACGCTGTCCGCGAATGCCTGAGCGAATCCGATGGTCAATGCCACATCCCTAGCCAACCGCGACGTCGATGCGATCGTCAACGAGCTTGCACCGCTCGTGAAGCGCATTGCCTATCATTTCATGGCCAAGCTGCCCGCCAGCGTGGAGGTCGACGACCTCATCCAGGCCGGACTCATCGGCCTGCTCGACGCCGCCAAGAATTTCGACGACACCCAGGGTGCGCAGTTCGAGACCTACGCCATCCAGCGGATCCGCGGGTCCATTCTCGACGAACTTCGGCAAGCCGACTGGCTGCCTCGCAACGTCCGGAAGAATCTGCGTCGCATCGAGTCTGCGGTGGCGAAGCTCGAGCAGGAGTACGGTCGAGCCCCACGGGAGAGCGAACTGGCAGCGCGTCTCGAGGTGCCGATCGAGGACTACCAGCAGATGCTCCTAGATGCGCGTGGCTATCAGTTGCTCCACTACGAGGATTTCCAGGAGAGCGAGGATGGCGACTTCTTCGACTCGTTCCTGACCGACGGCCAGCGTGGCCCGTTGGACGTACTGGAGGATCAGGGTTTCCGTCGCCATCTCGTGCAGGCGATCGGCGCGTTGCCGGAGCGCGAGAAGCTCGTCATGGGTCTTTACTACGAGCAGGAGATGAACCTGAAGGAGATCGGCGAGGTGCTCGGCGTCAGCGAGTCCCGTGTGTGCCAACTCCATGCCCAGGCCGTGGCCCGCCTGCGCGCCCGGATGAAGACCTGGACGTCCAAGTAACCGGTTCCGATCCGGCGTCACCTGGCTGTTGATGAATCCGCGCGGGGGTGCAACGCCTCCGCGATCGCATCCGTTGGGCATTCTCCGTCCGACCGAAACGCGCTTCGCGTAGGTGTTCCTCTGGTTCAAGTCCGCCTATCCCGTTGCCGTAAACGGGTCTGGCGGGTGTGCGTCGGCTTCGGGCGACCCCGGTCCGCTCCCTTCCGTACGCCTCACTTCGCCAATCCATGGACATACTCAGCCTGCTTGGCCTCCTGGTCGCGGTCGGTGCCATTCTCGGCGGCCAATGGCTCGAGGGTGGGCACACCGCTTCGCTGGTCCAGGCCACGGCCTTCGTGATCGTCATCGGCGGGACGCTCGGTGCCGTCATGATCCAGAGCCGGCTACCGGTCTTCGCCAAGGGGATTCGCATGGCCCGCTGGGTGTTGCGTCCACCGGAGTGCGACTTCCGCACGCTGATCAATCACATCGTCCACTGGAGCAACGTTGCGCGGCGCGGCGGCCTGCTGGCACTGGAGCCACAACTGCGCATCGAGAAGTCGGCCTATGAGCGCAAGGGTCTGCAACTGCTGATCGATGGCGCCGAGCCTGCCGTCCTGCGCGAGATCCTGGAGCGCGACATCCAGACCTACGAGGACGAGCAGCGCGCCGCCATCAAGATCTGGGATTCCGCAGGCGGCTATGCACCCACCATCGGGATTCTGGGTGCGGTGCTCGGGCTCATCCACGTCATGGAGAACCTGACCGATCCATCGCGGCTTGGGGCCGGGATAGCCGTGGCATTCGTCGCGACCCTGTACGGCGTGGGAAGCGCGAACCTCATCTTTCTACCCGTCGCGCAGAAGCTGAAGGGCGTCGTGGCCCGGGAGGTACGGCGGCGCGAGTTGCTGATCGATGGCCTCGTGTCCGTTGCGCACGGGGAGAATCCGAGAATCATCCAGGGCAAGCTCGAAGGCTTCCTGATGGAGGGTGACTGATGATTCATCCGCGTCTCCCGTGTGCGTTGTCACCCGACGCGGTGCGTCAGTTCGCGCCCTGCAAGGCGTACTGCTAGCCGATGGCCAGGCGGCGACGCGAGGAGGAGGGCGAGCACCACGACCGCTGGCTCGTCTCGTATGCGGACTTCGTCACGCTGCTGCTGGCGTTCTTCGTCGTGATGTACGCGATATCGTCGGTCAACGAGGGCCGCTACCGCGTCGTGTCGGAATCCCTTGTGAAGGCGTTTCAGACGAATCAGCCGGAGAAGGCTGCTGCAGGAAAGGACGTTTCGCACACGGGCATGCAGGCGCTGGCGGACAACATCAACCAGGTGCTCGAACCGATGGTGCGGGATGGACGGGTGCGGGTGACGCAGAGTTCGAGGGGCCTGGCGGTCGAGATCAACGCAAGCGTGCTCTTCGAACCCGGGCAAGCCGAGCTTCAGCCGGCCTCCGCCGAGATTCTTGCGTCAGTCGCCAAGGTCCTCGCGAAGTCGCCCAACGGCTTGGAAGTGGAGGGCCACACCGACGACAGCCCGATTGCCAGTCCCCTCTATCCTTCGAACTGGGAGCTGTCGTCCGCCCGTGCGAGCCGTGTCGTGCGGTTGTTCCGTTCCGCTGGTGTCGATCCGGGCAGGATGGCAGCTGTCGGGTACGGTGAGTATCGAAGCATCGAGACGAACGACACGCCCGAGGGACGCGCGCGGAATCGCAGGGTCACGGTCGTGATTCTTCCCCTGGAGACTCCGGCTGGTGCTTCTTCCCGGTGAGTACCTGGTTCGGAGTGGCTTGGTTGACCAAAGCGTGCGCCGCGCTCTGATCGGGGGCAGAGCGCGCAGACCTATCGATCGAATGCCGTAGTCCGGTTGGGGGTGATTCCGGAACTGCGAATCAGGCGAGGCCCAGTTCCCGGTTGCGTTCGCCGAATGCTGGCGCGCCGTCGGGGCCGTAGAGGGGCACCTGCTTCATGGCGCTGCGCAGGACGTTCAGCGCGGCGTGATTGACGCGAAGGCGTGATTCGATGAGGACGCCGTTCTTCTCGTTCACGCGTCGGGCAACGGACGCATCGTGCACCAGTCCATGCCACAGACGGGACAACTGCTCGCCGTCCTTGCCGCCATTCACGAGCAGCCACTCGGCCATCCCGATGCGGTCCGAACGGAACCCTTCCGAAGCGAGGAACTCGCTGCGTTCACGCGCGTACTCCGCCAGAACTGCCACCTGGTCGGACTTCACTTGGGCGAGCTGTACCAACTCCTCGATGTCGCCCTTGATGAGCGACGCACTTTCGGCTTCCAGGAGACCGAGGAATCGGGCAAACGCTTCCCGCTCGGCGACGAGCGTGCGTGAAAAGGCGTTACGGTTGGACATGGAGCTGATCCTGGCATTGGACGACCGGACTTTCGCCGCCGCGGCGTGCGCCTCGCGCAGGCCCCCGCGATCCGACCGGTGCATCCTGACCCGACATTTCAGTTCTTTTGATTGAGCAGGTACTCCTTCACCGAGGCGATGAGGCGATCGGCGACGACTTCAGAGTTGACGTTGAAACGCCCTTCCGAAATGGCCTGCTTGATCGCATCGACCCGTGCGGAGTCCACCACATTCACATCGGACAACTTGCTCTCGAGCGCTTGCAACTGCGACGACAGCGACGTGATGTCGACGCGATCGCCCGTACGCCCACCGGTCGAGACCTGCGGCTGCGAAGGCGTCTTTCCGCCCGCGACTTCCTGCGGACCGGAAACGCCAGGCGGCCTACCCACCGAATTGTTTATCTTCACCTTGATTCCTCGCTTCTGTCTGTGAACGGCCTTCTAGACCATCCGGATCCTGTTACGGCTCGGATCCGCGATAACTTTAGCCAGCGTTCTTGTCTATGAAAGGTGGCGGGAGTATAGCGCTCGGACTCCGTGGCCTGGAGGGTACCGGAGGCTGGCAGGCGAGGGGACGGGCGGTCATCGCACCTCCACCTCGCCTGCCGCCGAGACCTTCCCTCGGATCACCCGTCCGTTGGCCGTTCTCACCGAAATCTCCTCGCCAACCGCCCCGGCCCCCATCGCCTTGCCTTCGCCGGTCACTTGCAATCCGTCGGCCCGGTAGACGAGGCGGACCGTCTGCCCAGGCTGGACGACCCGCTCCCCGTGCAACATGTCTGCCCGCACCGCGAGGCCCGCTGCGAGCGCGACTCCCGTGACCTGTCCCAGGGCCTGGCCGCCCTCCGTGAGCACACCCGCCGGAAGCTGGGTGAGGTCAACCGACCGTACGGCGATATCGGCTTCCTGAATCCGCTGACCACGCGCCACCGGTCGCGCCGTGAACACTGCCTGGCCTTGCACCTTGACCACCACGGCCAGCGTCATCGACCACGTGTCAGGCCCCGTGCAGCGCACACCGACGCTGGTGCGTCCCCAGAGCCGGATCCCGGGCGGCAAGTACGGCTGCAGGTCGGCGCAGGCAGAGAGACGGAGCCGCTTGTCCGGTGGCTGGACTTCCACGGATACCATGCCTGGCAACTGGCGGGTTTCCTCTGTGACGAACCGATGCACGGACCTGCGCACGGCATCGAGATCCTGCGGCTGTGCGCCGGAGGCCGATCCCGAGAGGGCGAACAGCATTGCGAGAATCACCGCTCGCGATGGATTGGTCGGGCGTTCGGATTCGGGAAGTGGGTTCATTGCTACGGCATGGCCTGCGTCATTCCGCGAGGATAATTCAAGGCTGTCACCACAGCGCCGTTATTCCGGGTGCTTGATTCCACGACTTCCCTACAAGACCAATGGCCGACGCCGAGAATCCGACCGTCATCGCTCGCGAGACGCTGAAGCTGCTGGCTGCGCGACGCATGGCGCCGACACCGCGGAACTATCAGAGCATCTATCTGGAGATCGCAGGCGGTTCACCGGCCGAGACATCGTCTGCCGATCGTTTTGCCGTGGTCGTACGTCAGCTCGCCTCGAAGAACCAGGACGACCAGGCATTGCGAGGTCTCCAGGCGGCCATCGAACAGAACAACGTGGAAGCCATGGGGTCCGCTCTCCTCGGGCTCACGGGCCGCTCGGAACGCCCGGGCTTCGTCGAGGCGGCCGCCGCCTTCCGCGAAGCGGTGCGGCAGTTGGACATTCCGCACAAGGGCTGGACCGTCGCGCGAAAGCGCGACAGCCTCGATCGCGTACTGGCCGCAGCAGGGGGCGCCGAATCGCTTCTCACCACGCGGCTCACCTCGCTCGTCCGCGCCTGGCAGGAGGGCGGACAAGGCCCGGTGGCCGATGTCCCAGAGCGCGCGGACACCCGTGGCGGCACCCCGATGCGGGATCCGATGCTGGAGGAAGCCCGGGAGGTTCTTGCCACCACACTCGAGACCGGGCTCGGTCCGCGGATCGAGCGCTACTCCGATGTCCACTCGGAGCTTTTCCAGCTGGCCTGGCGGGTCCGCGAGGCAGAAGTGCCCGAGGACTGGAGTCGACTCGGCCAGCAGCTGCGCCAGTTCTGGATCAAGGTCGAGATGCGCGCGGAGCCCGACGAGGAGCTGATCGCCCACCTCATGCGACTCATCGGCCTCCTCGTCGACAACATCGACGAACTGGTGGATGACGAGCAATGGGTGCAGGGTCAGATGGCGATCGTGCGCGAACTGATCAGCAAGCCCGTGGACCTGCGCTCCGTGCGGGAAGCGGAGCGGAGCATCAAGGAAGTCATCTACAAGCAGTCGCACTTGAAGGCGGGGCTTGCCGAGGCGAAAGCCACGATGAAGAGCCTGCTGTCGATCTTCGTCGAGCGACTGGCCGAGGTCACCGGCCACACGTTGGACTATGGAAAGAAGATCGAGCGCTATTCCGCACGGATCGCCAGCACGGAGAACATCGGAAGCCTGAAGACGCTCGTCGAGGAACTGATGACCGACACGCGCGGCATGCAGGTCGACATGCTGCGATCGCGCGACGATCTCGTCAGTGCCAGAGAACAGGCCGATGTTGCACAGCGTCGCGTCCGGCAACTGGAGTCGGAACTGGCGAAGGTGAGCGAGCAGATCCGGGAGGACCACCTCACCGGGACGCTCAACCGCCGCGGCATGAACGAAGCGATGCAGCGCGAGCTGTCCCGTGCCACCCGCACGGGGCGGCCCATGTGCGTTTCGATGCTTGACCTCGACAACTTCAAGAAGCTGAACGACACCCACGGGCACTCGGCGGGCGATGCCGCGCTGGTCCACCTCGCGAAGGTGATCCGTCGGACAGTGCGCCCCACCGACGTCATCGCGCGGTATGGCGGCGAGGAATTCGTGATCATCCTGCCGGACACCGATCTCGAGACTGCAGCAGCCGTCACCGTGCGCCTGCAGAGGGAACTGACGAAGCGGTTCTTCCTTCACGAGAACGAGCGCCTGCTCGTGACCTTCAGCGCCGGCGTTGCGCAACGCCAGCCCGACGAAACCGAGGAATCCCTCATCCAGCGCGCCGACCAGGCCATGTACCAGGCCAAGGTGCAGGGCAAGAACCAGGTCGTGCGGGCGGGTTGAACCCACCGGCGCCGCGGATGCGACGCCGGTCGGCGCTTCGTGGTCCCATGGTCGCTACGGCAGGGGAGGCATCCCCTGGCGTTCGTGGCGTGTGACAACCAGATCCAGGCGACGAAGCATCTCCTCGCTGGCGAATCCGAGGTCGCGAATCATGCGGAGTCGGTCGAGGCTGGCCCGGTAGTACGACGACCATGCATTGCAGATCTCCAGCTCCTCGAGCACGCCGCCTAGGATCCAGTTGCCCAGCTCGTTGCCTGGCGGAATCTGGTCGAAGCGTTCGTTGGATGCCAGGAACGGTTCGCTCGGGTCGATGCTCTGGTCCTCCAGGATCGTCTTGCTCAAACGCATCAGCGCTTCGATTGCCACCGTGCGGATCCCCAGTTCGCGGGCCGTGCGCGCAAGGCTCGAGAGGCGCATGCCCGATGGGTCGTCGTCGCACGCCTTCCTGAACATGAACATGCTGACCGAGAGCGCCACGAACCGGTCGGCCATCAGGACTTCGGGATCCCGGCTGTAGGCATGGAACGCGAGACCGTCGTCGATGTGCTCGTTGCGCCTCGTCGCCATCGTCCGTTCCCAGTCCGCCGCGAACAGGGCCCCGTACGGCAGCCGGGTGAGTGTCTGCCGCCACGAGTACGCGTCGAGAGCGCCGGGGCGCCCGGCCACATCCTTCAGCCATTCCCGCGAGTTCTCGACGGCATCCGCCTCCACGAGAAAGCCCGCTGCGGCGAGGCGGGCCGCGCGATCCTGCTTGCACGCGAACAGGTTCAGGTGGAAGGCATCGGGATTCGCGTCCCGACCGAACGGCACGAGGACACCAAGACCCGGCACCAGTCTGTAGGAGTTGTAGCCGAGGGCGGCGAAGGCATCGACCAGGTCCATCTGCACTTCGCCGTCCCGCTGCAGCTCGTACTGCACGAGCGGCGACTGCTCGGCGAAGAACCGGCGCCCACCCTCGAGAATCGGTGCCTCCTCGCCCTCGGCATCGATCTTGAGGAAAGCGATGTCCCGCCAGCCGCGCGAGGTCAGACAGTCGTCGAGGCTCGTGACCGCCACCGTCTCGGTGCTGCCGTCTTCGGCCCCGCCGTGCGACAAGGCATTCAGCTCGGGCTGACGGTTCATCGAAAGCTGCGCCGTTCCCGGCGCCGCCGAGACCGCACATCGCTCGAGAACGACGTGGTCGAACCCGTTCGCCGCGATGCCCTCCGCGAGGAGATCCGCCGTGGCCGAGGCGGGCTCGAAGGCCCACACGCGCCCGGTGGGGCCGACGACCTTGGCCATGCTGAGCGCGTAGACGCCGCAGTTGGCGCCGATGTCGATGATGTGCTGCCCGGGTTCGAGCAGACGCCTCAGGAAGCGGATCTCGTCCTCGAACCAGTCACCCTGTTCGCGCAGGACGTAGGTGGTGATCTGGTCCATCGAGTCCTGCACGGCCACCCGGACGCCGTCCACCATCGTGAGGATCGTGCCTGCTGTCATCGTCGACGTCTCTCGTGCGTGGACCATGGCGTGTGCTCGTGGTCCGGGGTTGGGTGAGCCCATCAAAGGCCGCGCGATGATAAGTCATGCGCCGCCGATGGCATGTTGTCGGCCTACTCTGAAGGCGGTATCCCGCGGGTCTGCACCAAGCTCAGGCGACGCTGCATCTCGTCGCCCGCGAACCCGAGGTCACGGATCAGCTGAAGACGTTCCAGGCTCGGCTGGAAGTACGACGACCACGCGTTCAGCCGCTCCAGTTCTTCCAGCACCGCCGCAAGTATCCAGCGCCCCGGGTCGGCGCCAGGCGCGACGACGTCGAAGCGCTCGCCGGGCGCCAGGAACGGTTCACCGAGATCGGGAGAACCCTGCGTGAGGAGACTCCTGCTCAGCTGCATGAGCGCGTGGATCGCGATCGTCCGGTGCCCGCATTCGTGTGCGACGCGCGCGAGGCTCGACAGGCGAAGGTGGGACGGCGCCGTCGCGCACAGATTGCTGAACATCTGGAAGCTGATCCTCAACGCCACGTAGCGGTCGGGGGCTGGCGTGTGGTGATCCCGACTGTAGGCATGGAAGGCGAGTGCCGCCTCGACGTCCGGATGGCGACCATGGTGCGGACCGGCTTCCCATCCGGCTGCGAGCGCTGTGCCATAGGGGAGGGCCGCGATGGTGTGGCGCCAGGACCACGCGTCCAGCGCACCGGCCTGCCGGGCGATGTCACCGAACCATTCCTGCGATTCCGCCATCGCCTGGGTGTCGACCAGCAGGCCAGCCGCGGCAAGCCGGGCGGCGCGATCCGGCTTGCAGGCGAACAGGTTCAGCTGGAAGACGTCTTTCGGGGCGTCGCGCCGGAACGGCACCAGCATGCCGGGGCCCGGGGCGAGGCGATAGGCGGCGTAGCCGAGCGTCTCGAACGTATCGACGAGTTCGATCTGGATCTCGCCGTCCCGCTGCAGTTCGTACTGCACGAGTGGCGATTGTTCGGTGAGCAGGCGCCTGCCCCCGGCGAGCACGTTGGCCTCCTCACCTTCGGCATCGATCTTGATGAAGGCGATGTCGCGCCAGCCGCGCGAGGCCAGGCAGTCGTCGAGGCTGACGAGGGAGATGGTCTCGCCGCCCGTGGCTGCGACCGGATCGTGGCAGACCGCGTTCATCTCCGGCAGCGCGCCCGGCGCCAGCCGTCCGACGCCCGACGTGGCTGACACCGCGTGGCGTTCCACCACCACCTGCTCGAAACCGTTCGCGGCCGCCCCCTCCGCCAGGAGATCCGCCGTGGCCGAAGCGGGTTCGAAGGCCCACACGCGCCCGGTGGGGCCGACGACCTTGGCCATGCTGAGCGCGTAGACGCCGCAGTTGGCGCCGATGTCGATGATGTGTTGCCCGGGTTCGAGCAGACGCCTCAGGAAGCGGATCTCGTCCTCGAACCAGTCGCCCTGTTCGCGCAGGACGTAGGTGGTGACCTGGTCCAGCGAGTCGTGCACCGCCACCCGGACGCCGTCCACCATCGTGAGAATCGCAGAGGCGGGCATCGTATTGGTTTCCTACGGCCTTGGCCCTAGTAGAGACTGGAGGGCCGGATCTCCAGCCATCGGCGTCCCGGTGTGCGCTCCACGACGACCCGGTCCTCGCGGGGGCGGCAGAAGTAGGTCAGGAAGCAGCGTTCGCGAACTGCCGAGAGCTTCGTGGACTCGAACATCGCCACGTTCGTGCCATCGCAACGCGCCGACCGGACCATGAGCCCGGCGTCGCCCCGATCGCGCACGAACGCGCCGACCCGCTGCGCGAAGGCATAGCTGCGGCGGTCCAGCAGGCCGGGGGCTTCCGATTCGCGCCCGCGCAGATCCACGAGCGTCGCATCGCAGCGCACTGCGCACACGCGGCGTTCGCCCGCGATGCATCGATCCTCGTCGGGGAAGCTGTCCATGAGGAACCGGTGCCAGTGGTAGACCGTCTCGTGCACCGTCGTTTCGATCTCGGTCGCTCCGTACCACGCGCCGAAGCGCCGTCCGTCGCTGAAACGGGTCGCGACCCAGTGCGCAGGGTCGAAACTCCACGTGATGACGGTGCCGTAGTCGAAGGGTCGCGTCACGATGGCCGAGGGAGTCCCGGCCACGGCATCGTCCGCCGCCTCGATGGCCACAGCCCAGTCGGCTGGGTCCTGCGAGAGATCGTCGAAGAGGTCCTGAGAACGTCGGATGCCCTTGAGGTTGCGCAGCAGGTCGCCGGCCACCGCCACGGTGCGGTCGCAGAGCGCGTCGAGCGTCGGCGCGGTCACGTGCCGCGTTCGAAGTCAAGATAGCGACGCAGGGCCAGCAGCCCTTCGAAACCGCGCTCGATGGCGACATCGACGGGGCGGGTGCCGAGCAGGCGATTCGGCGTCGTCATCCAGCGGTAGGCGAGGTCGAGATCGTGCGGGAACAGGATGCGAAGCGACTTGTGGATTCCCAGCAGATGGCCCACCCGGTCGAGAAGATCGCGGCTGTCCGCCAGGGGCTCCCCGCGACGGTACCGCGCGAGCGTCGCACGATGGCTGGTCGACATCCCGAGCAGGGCGGATTGCTCCGCCGTGGAAAGGTGCCAGTGCTGAAAGAGGGTCGTCACCATCCGGGCGAGGCGCACGCGGGCATCGCGTGATCCTGCTGTTACGCGTGAATCGCGTGATCCTTCATCCGCCCGCTGCGGGATCGCGACGGTTCCGGTGGCGCGCATGGCAGTGACTCCGCGAGGATGTGCGACACAACGTAGCAGATGCTACGAGGCATTGCAAGCCATCGAAAGCCATCGCTGCGAAGGCGCGCTTCCGCAGGGCGTCACTGCTCGTTCCGTCGTGGCGATCCCACCGGTACGAGGCGAATGGTCATCGCCGTCAGTACCGCGAACGCCACGTAGGCCGTCGTGAAGACCCACTCGGGGAAGTCGTGGAAGACGATCGCGCTGAGTGCACGCGCGATGAACGACATCTCCGGCGTGCGACCGCGCAGGGCCGCCTCCCATTCCGTGAGCGGGCAGGTCATGCCGATCAGACCCTCGAAGGCCACGAACGTGATGGCGGCGAGATGCAGCGATCGGAAGCGGTAGCCGCGGATCCACGCCCAGCCCCGGAAGTGCCCGATCCAGATCAGCGCGAATCCGCCCACCACGAAGGCGACGAAGAGGGTGTGCGCCACGAGCACCAGGTCGGCGGCGAGCGCACGCATGGGCATCACGGGCGGGTCCGGTCGGCCCCGCCCGCCGCGCAGGGGACGCCTACTTCTCGATGGGCCGCGAGGGGTCGGCGCACCACTCGCTCCAGGAGCCGGGGTACAGCTTCGTGCCCTCGATGCCGGCGAGTTCCATCGCGAAGATGTTGTGGGCCGCAGAGATTCCAGAACCGCACGAGTGGACGATCTGTTCCGGACGCACGCCCGCGAGGACGGGTTCGAACGCGGCGCGCAGTTCTGCGGCCGGCTTGAAGAAGCCCATCGGGTCGAGGTTGTTGCGGAAGAAGTGGTTCACGGCGCCCGGGATGTGCCCGCCCACCGGATCGATGGTCTCGTTCTCGCCACGGAACCGGTCCGCCGCCCGGGCATCGACGATCCGGAAGCGGCCCGTGCCGATCTGCGCCAGGATCGCGGCGGCATCCACCGCAGAACTGATCGTCTTCGGCTGGAACGTCGTCGGGATGGGCTTCGGCACTTCCGTCGTCACGGGATGGCCGGTCTTCACCCAGGCGTCCCAGCCGCCATCGAGCACCGCCACCTTCTGATGCCCCGTCCAGTGCTTCAGCATCCACCAGAGCCGCGCCGCGTACATGCCACCGCCGCTGTCGTACGCGACCACCTGTGTGCGGTTCGACACGCCCATCCGGCCGAGCCACGCCACGAAGGTGTCGCGGTCGGGCAGCGGATGCCGGCCATTCGTACCGGTGAGCGGTGCCGCGAGATCGCGGTCCACGTGCGCGAACCGCGCCCCGGGGATGTGGGACTTCGCGTACGCGTCGCTGCCGATCGTCTTGTTGACGAGGTCGTGGCGGCAGTCGAACACCACTACCGAAGGATCGTCCAGGCGCTTCGCCAGCGCCGCCACCGTGATGAGCGTGCCAAGACCCGCGTCGGCTCCGGTGTCCTCTGCGAGCCATTCGAGTGCGGACGCGTCGTCCTCGAAGACGCGCACGTCGGCATCCGAGAGCAGGCGGGTGAGCCAGCCCAGCCACACCGTGAGCTGATCCCTCGCGATGACCGCCACGCGGCGGAAGTCGTGGGCGTGGGCGCGGATGAACTGGATGTCCTCCCAGGCGACGTCCAGCGTGTAGCCCAGCATGTCGCGCAGATCCATCAGCAGATCCACCGGCCCCTCGAGGCGCAGTGTCTCGAGGACCTCCGCCTCGAACTTGCGGTAGTCGGACAACGTGAACTCGCCGTAGATGCCGGCGGTGATGCGGCGGCCTTCGTGCTGGATGGTGATCATGGCGTCGGCTACGAGTAAGCGTGGAGGAAGTTCTCCTCAGCGGACATTACCAGACTCCGCCCGGCCGGCACGCAGACTGAGCACCCCGCCGGCCACGATGAGTGCGATCCCGAGCCAGCCCACGAGTGCCGGTACCTCGCTCCAGAGGACGAGGCCCAGCAGCGTTGCGAACACCACCGTCGAATACGACAGGGCGCCCACCACCAGCGTGTGTCCCGAGTGATAGGCCTTCGTCATCGTGAACTGGCCGACGGTGGCTGTTGCGCCGAGACCGAGCAGGATCCAAACGTTGCCGGCGGTGACCGGACGCACGCCCGCGACGAGCATCCAGAGCCCGGCGCAGATCGTCGACAGAAGCGTGAAGTAGAAGACCACCCGCCAGCTCGGCTCGCCCGTCGCCCCGAGTTGCTTCACGTTGAGGTACGCCACCGCCGCCAGCGCGCCGGACGCGAGGCCCAGCAGACCGTCGAACATCTGGTCCTCGCGCAGTGTGGGCTCCAGCAGGAGCACGACACCGCCGAACGAGATGACGAGCGCGCCAGCCAGCGGCCCCCGAAAATGTTCGTGCAGGAGGAGCGTCGTGAGCAGCGCGAGGAACAGCGGCGAGGTGTAGTTCAGCGTCACCGCGGTGGCGAGCGGCAGGCGGCCGATGCAATGGAAGTAGAGGCCGAGCGACACCACGCCGGCGAGACCGCGCCAGAGATGCAGGCGCCAGTGGGCCGTGGCGATCGGCCAACCCCGCATCCTCGCCAGGACCCCGAGCGTCGCGAGCCCCACGATCGAGCGATAGAACACCAGCTCGGCGCTGCTGAAGTGCGACGCGCCGATCTTCGCGAAGACGCCCATCGCCGCGAAGGCGAGTCCGGCGACGAGCATCCAGAGGGCACCCATGGATCCGAGGGCTGGGGAAGAGGGTCAGGACCCGGCGGAGGCCGGCGGCCGCGCTGCTGTTCGCTTCCCTGCCGATCTACAGCCGCGCAAGGTCCAGCGGCCGCGTCAGGTCGACGCCGGGCAGCGTTGCCTCGATCAGGGCGTCGAGCTGGGCCTCGGCACCGGGCGGAAGGCCCGCACCCGGGTGCCGCACCGTGTTGCCTTCGATGGCGCCGCGGCGGCGAAGGATCTCCTTGCGCACTGCGACGCCCGGCTGCTGTTCGAACACGATGAGTGGCAGGAATCGCGTGTAGAGACTTCGCGCCCGGGTGGTGTCGCCGGCGCGCATCGCCTCGACCATGCCCATCAGCACTTCGGGGAACGCGAACCCGGTGTTGAATCCGGCACTGCCCGCTTCGAGATCGAACAGTCCGTAGAGCGCGCCGAGGCCGGTCATGATGGTCGGGCCATCGGGGCCGAGCGCCGCGATCAGCGAACGCAGCTTCGGCGGCGTGGGCACGGCCTCTTCCTTGATACCGACGATCCCCGGGACCTCCTTCGCGATCCGCACGAGCAGCGGAACGGGCATGTGCACGGCGGTCGATGCGGGATGGTCCTGCACGACGATCGGGAGCGGGCTGTCGGTGCCGACGCGGCGGTAGTACTCGAAGAGCCGGTCGTCGTTGGGGACCGGCTCGGCCGACGCCGCGATCATCACGCCGCGCGCGCCGAGGTCCGCGGCCATCCGCACGAGATCGAGGGTGGCGCGCGTGCCCGGATGGCTCGCGCCGACGATCACGGGCGTCGACCCGGCAGCGGCGACGGCCGTGCGGATCGCGAGTTCGCGATCGCGGTCGGACAGCCGGTTGGATTCGCCGAGGACACCCAGCACCGTCACACCGTCGACGCCCAGGCCAGCCATGAAGCGCACGAGGCGGTCGAGCGATGTGGTGTCGACGGACTCGTCGGCGTGGAAGGGCGTGGCCAGGATGGGCACGACGCCGGAGAAGCGGAGGTTGTCGGTCATGGTGCGCCGGATTCTGTTCGACCGGCGACCGCCTGTAAACGTCGCGCGTGGATACAATCGGCCGCTTCCGTCACGACGCAGGGGGAGATGCCATGGATATGCCGGTCAACAGGTTCAAGCAGGGGCTCGCCGCCGGGAAGCAGCAGGCCGGGTGCTGGATGAGTCTCGGGAGCCCCGTGGCCGCGGAGATCTGCGCCGGTGCCGGGTTCGACTGGGTGCTGATCGACATGGAGCACGCGCCGAACGAGATCCCCAACGTCCATGCGCAACTCCAGGCCGTGGCACCGTATCCGGTGTCGCCCGTCGTGCGCCCTCCGTGGAACGACACCGTGTTGATGAAGCGGCTGCTCGACCTCGGCGTGCAGTCGTTCATCATCCCCTACGTTGAGACCGCCGAAGAAGCCCGGGCCGCCGTGGCCGCCACCCGCTACGCACCCCACGGCGTGCGCGGCGTGTCGACGAACTCGCGCGCGAACCGCTATGGCCGCGTCACCGACTACTTCCAGCGGGTGCACGACGAGATGTGCGTCGTCGTGCAGCTCGAATCGAGCAAGGGGTTCGACAATCTCGACGAGATCGCTGCCGTCGAGGGCGTCGACGGCGTGTTCGTCGGACCGCAGGACTTCGCGGCGGGATTCGGCCATCTGAACAATCCCGCCCATCCGGACGTCCGCGCGAAGATCACCACGGCGCTGCAGCGCATCCGTGCGAAGGGCAAGGGCGCGGGGATCCTGTCGTTCAACGAAGCCGATGCGAAGGGCTGGATCGCCCAGGGCGCGAACTTCGTCGCCGTGACGTCCGACCAGTTCCTGCTCGTGAAGAACACGTCGGCGGTGGTCGAGGCCTTCCGGACGTGATCCCCCGCGCGGGTGTCGGTCAGAATCGGATGCCGATGCCTGCGCGCAGCACCCACGGGCTCGAGTACGGCGCCGGTGCCGAGTAGCCGCCGTAGCTGAAGTTGTAGAGCAGCATCAGGTGGGCGGAGGCATTGGCCCCCAGCGGCTGCGAGACCCCGCCCCCGGCGAGCAGCCCGGTGGCGTTCTTGCGGTAGGTCGACAGGTTGCTGCGATAGACCTCGTAGTTCAGGTACTCCACCTCGGCCTGCGCGAAGAACGGCCCGGGCAGGTGATACCGGCCGAACACGCTGCCGCCGGCATCCTGGGTGTTCAGGTCGCGCCCGAAGCGGGTGTCGTTGCGCAGCCGGTAGAAGAGACTCGCGCCGACCTCCACCTCTTCCGTCACACGGTACGACAGGTAGGGCGCCACCATCAGGAACGAGACGTCGCCCGCGCCGGCGCTGATGCCGCCGCCGAACGAGTAGCGTCCCGACCCGCCTCCGAGGGCGAGTTGCGCGGCGGCGGGCGTGGCGCCCATGCCGCCGATGGCTGCGAGCACGGCGTACGAAAGGAAGCGACGGAGACGGGGCTGTCGGTGGGTCACGGGAGGTATCCTCGATGGATGTCGTCGGCCATCAATGATGCCGGAATCGAGCAGGCGTCATCGCCAGACCCAATCGGAGGACAGCATGCCCCGCACACGTTTCGACAACCTCGCCGATCTCGAGCCGAAGGCCGGCACCGAGATCGCCGTCAGCGACTGGCTGGAGATCACGCAGGCCCGCGTCGACCGCTTCGCCGAGGCGACCGACGATCACCAGTGGATCCATGTCGATCCGGAGCGCGCGAAGCGCGACTCGCCCTACGGAGGCACGATCGCCCACGGCTATCTCACGCTCTCTCTCATCGCGGGGTTCATGGCGAACACCGTCGAGATCGGCGGGACGCGCATGGGCGTCAACTACGGGACGAACCGCGTTCGATTCACCGATCCCGTGCCGGTCGGCAGCCGGATCCGCGCGCGCATCGGGCTCGTGAAGTACGAGGCGATTCCGGGTGGCGCCCAGCTCACGTGGAACGTGACGATCGAACGCGAGGGATCCACCAAGCCGGCGATGGTCGCCGAGACGGTATCGCGGCGATACGTGTAGGCGTGCCGTCCGGTCAGGCCGCCAGCCGCTCCGCGCCGAACGCGTAGTCGTCCATCCCGATCACGCCGAACGTCACGCCCGCGTGGAGGCGTTCGTGGCGCTCTGCGCCCGCAGCCGCTCCCAGGGCCACGTGGAACGGCAGGATGTGGTCCTCGGTCGGGTGCGCGCGGGAGGCCGAGGGTGCCAGTTCCCGATACCGTACGAGCGACGCATCGTCGCGGGCCGCCACGCGCGCGGCGAACCAGTCCTGGAAGTCCGTCACGTACGACAGCGACGTGGCGTCCTCGAGCAGCATGCGGAACTCGCCGAGGTTGTGCGTGATGCTGCCCGACCCGACGATCAGCACGCCTTCGTCCGCGAGCGGTGCGAGCGCTTTGCCGATCCGGAGATGATGCGCCGCGCCGAGGTGCGGCTGGATCGACAACTGCGCGACCGGGATGTCCGCCTGCGGATACATGTGTCGCAACGGCACCCAGGCGCCGTGGTCCAGGCCCTGGGAGGCATCGATGTCGATATCGTGCCCCGCACCCGCCAGCAGCTCCGCCACGCGTTTCGCGAGCCCGGGTGCACCAGGCGCCGGATAGCGGATGTCGTACAGCGGCTTCGGGAATCCGAAGAAGTCGTGGATGGTCTTCGGCGAGGCGGCGCCGGAGACGGCAGGTCGCGCGGTTTCCCAGTGGGCCGACACCGCGAGGATCGCCTTCGGCCTGGGGATGCGCGCGACAGCCGCGGTGAGCGCGTCGCCGGCGCGACCGGGGTCGATGGCGAAGGTGGGCGCGCCGTGGGAGAGAAAGAGCGTGGGCAGGGACGCCATGGGGACTCCGCTGGATGCTGGGGTTCGACTGCATGAGCAGCAGTTGCGGACCGATTCCACCACACGCAAGGGGCCCGCGGCGTCGCGTGTCTGCACGGCGAATGTGCATGGCTGCGAACGGGCGTCCCATCATGCTGGCCCATCGACCATAATCGGCGCCCCGATTCAGGCAGGAGAC
This sequence comes from Betaproteobacteria bacterium Ga0077532, assembly GCA_001464895.1. Lineage (GTDB taxonomy): Bacteria > Pseudomonadota > Gammaproteobacteria > Burkholderiales. Next base: position 3,868 of record LNEE01000023.1, on the reverse strand, counting down.
CCAAGCGTGGCACGAGCGGATTTCCGGTTCGCGCATCCGATGCGGGTGCGCTGGGCCGAGGTGGACCGGCAGGGCATCGTCTTCAACGCCCACTACCTCATGTACTTCGACGTGGGGATCACCGAGTACTGGCGGGCATCGGGCTTCCCGTATCCCCAGGGGCTGGTGGACCACGGCAGCGATCTCTACGTCGTCAAGGCGACGGTCGAGTACCACCGGTCGGCCGAGTACGACGACGAGATGGAGGTCTGTGTGCGGGTCGCGCGCATCGGCCGCTCGAGCATGGTCTTCGCGATCGAGATCCATCGCGGTCCGGACCATCTGGTGAGCGGCGAGGTCGTCTACGTCAACGCCGACCCCGCGACGCGCAAGTCCACATCCGTGCCGGTGTCGCTCCGGGAGGCCATCGCCCGGTTCGAGGGGCGCGATCCGTCCGTCTGACGTTCGCGTCCGACCGCGCCGGCTTTGTGGAATCGCGCGGCGCGGTGGCATACTCGATGACCGTTTTTCGTCCCGCGCCGTGGCACGCCCGTGCCCGACCGGGGCGCCGGCTTCCGCAGTCCCGTCTTCAACACCGAGGTGACGCCGTTCACCGCTGGAGGAGTCTTCATGGATTTCGATTTCACGCCCAAGGTCAAGGAACTGCAGTCCCGTGTGAGTGCCTTCATGGAGGCACACGTGCTGCCGAACGAGGCCACCTTCATCGCGGAGGTCGACGAGAACCGTCGCAATGGCAACGCCTGGATCCCCACGAAGATCATCGAGACTCTGAAGGAGAAGGCGAAGGCCGAAGGCCTCTGGAACCTGTGGCGGCCGAAGGCCCATGGCGGCACGCTGACCAACCTCGAGTACGCGCCGCTCTGCGAGATCATGGGCCGCGTCACGTGGGGCCCCGAAGTGTTCAACTGCTCCGCGCCCGACACCGGCAACATGGAAGTGCTGCTGCGCTACGGCAGCCCGGAACATCAGAAGAAGTGGCTGGAGCCCCTCCTCGCCGGAGAGTTCCGGTCCGCGTTCCTGATGACCGAACCCGAGGTGGCTTCTTCCGACGCCACCAACATCCAGTGCCGCATCGAGCGCGTGGGTGACGAGTACGTCATCAACGGTCGCAAGTGGTGGTCGTCGGGCGTCGGCGATCCCCGCTGCAAGATCTTCATCCTGATGGGCAAGTCCGACCCGGACAACGCCGACCCGTACAAGCGCCAGTCGATGATCCTCGTGCCGGCCGACGCGCCCGGCGTGAAGGTCCTCCGCCATCTGTCCGTGTTCGGCTACGACGACGCGCCCCACGGCCACATGGAAGTCCTGCTCGAGAACGTCCGCGTCCCGGCCTCCAACATGCTGCTCGGCGAAGGCCGCGGTTTCGAGATCGCCCAGGGCCGCCTCGGACCCGGCCGTATCCACCACTGCATGCGGATCATCGGCCAGGCGGAGCGCGCCCTCGAACTCATGTGCAAGCGCCTCCAGTCGCGCGTCGCGTTCGGCAAGCCCGTGTCGGAGCAGTCCGTGTGGCACGAGCGCATCGCGGAGTCGCGCTGCATGATCGAACAGGCCCGCCTGCTCACGCTGAAGGCCGCCTACAAGATGGACACCGTGGGCAACAAGGAAGCGCGCGCCGAGATCGCCATGATCAAGATCGTCGCGCCGAACATGGCCCAGCAGGTGATCGACTGGGCCATCCAGGCCCACGGCGGTGGCGGCATCTCCGACGCCTTCCCGCTCGCCTGGATGTACGCGTGGAACCGCACGCTGCGCCTGGCGGACGGTCCGGACGAGGTGCATCGCAACCAGCTCGCGAAGTTCGAGCTGCGCAGCCACCAGCACCGCTGATCGCTGTCGTGTGATCGCAGTCGCGGCGGGGCGTCTTCGGGCGTCCCGTCGTTCGTTGTTCCCCCATCCCCGAGGAGTGCCTCCATGCTGCAGCTGTGCGGGTTCCCTGCGAGCAACTATCACAACAAGGTGAAGGTCGCGCTCATCGAGAAGGGCATCCCCTTCGAAGAGGTGATCGTCTACCCGTCGAAGGACGAGACGGTGCTGCGCGACTCCCCGATGGGCAAGCTCCCCTTCCTCCGCACGGCGCAGGGCGCGGTCGCGGAGTCGCAGGTGATCCTCGACTACCTCGAGGACGCCTATCCCGCGCAGCCCCTGTATCCCGCCGAGCCGTTCGCGCGCGCCCGCGTCCGCGAGCTGATCACGATCCTCGAACTCCATCTGGAACTCGTCGTCCGGCGTCTGTACGGCGAAGCCTTCTTCGGTGGCAAGGCGTCGGACAACGCGAAAACCGAAGTGGAGAAGGCCCTCGTGAAGGGGCTCACGGCGCTTGCCCGTCGCACCGATTTCTCGGCGTTCGCCGCCGGGGAGGCGTTCGGCGCGGCCGACTGCGTGGCTTCGATGCACCTGCCCGTGCTCGCGATGGCCACGAAGATCACGCTCGGCCGCGATCTTCTCGCCGAGCAGTTCCCCGCCGCCAAGGCCTATACGAAGCGGATCGCCGACCGACCCTCGGTGAAGCAAGTGAACGATGACCGCAAGGCCGGTGTCGAGGCGTTCAACGCGTACGTGGCGAGCAAGGCGAAAGCCTGAGCCACGGCTGACCTCCCGGACGCATCTCCATGCCCATCGACTTCCGCCCCTCCTGGATGAACGAGGAACTCGCGATGTTCCGCGAGACCGCTGCACGCTTCGTCGAGACCGAGATGCTTCCCGACGACGAAGCCGCGCGGAAGCGGGGTCACGTGGGCCACGAACTCTGGCGCCGGGCGGGCGAGATCGGCCTCTTGTGTTCCGACATCCCCGAAGCCTGGGGTGGCGGCGGTGGCGACTTCCGACACGAAGCCGTGTTCTGCGAGGAGATGGCGCGCCGCGGACTCACTGGAATGAGCGCGTCGGTCCACAGCATCGTCGCCCACTACTTCCTGAACCACGGCACCGAAGATCAGAAGCAGCGCTTCCTGCCGCGCATGGCCCGCGGGGAGCTCGTGGGCGCGATCGCGATGACCGAGCCCGGTGCGGGATCCGACCTGCAGGGCATCCGCACGCGGGCCGAGCGGCGCGGCGACAGCTACCTCATCAACGGATCCAAGACCTTCATCACCAACGGCTTTCTCGCGGGCGTGGTGCTCGTCGTGGCGAAGACCGATCCGGCGGCCGGTGCGCGCGGCACGTCGATCCTCGTGGTCGAGACGCAGGACTGCGCCGGATACCGCGTCGGCCGCGTGCTCGACAAGATTGGCCTGAAGGCGCAGGACACCTCTGAACTCTTCTTCGACGACGTGACGGTGCCGGCGGCGAATCTGCTCGGCGGCCGGGAAGGGCAGGGCTTCTACCAGCTGATGGCGGATCTGCCCTACGAGCGCACGTTCATCGGCGTCGGCGCGGTCGCCGCGATGGAGGGCGCCTACGAGGCGACGCTCGCGTACGTGCGAGAACGGACGGCGTTCGGCAAGCCCGTCGCGGAATTCCAGAACACGAAGTTCAAGCTGGCCGAGATCGCCACGACGACGAAGGTCGCGCGCACGTTCGTCGATCACTGCGTCGAGCGCCTCGTGGCCGGCACGCTCGACACTGCCACCGCGTCGATGGTGAAACTCTGGACCAGCGACCAGCAGGGTCAGGTCATCGACGAATGCCTGCAGCTCTTCGGCGGGTACGGCTACATGAACGAATACATGATTGCCCGCATGTATGCCGACGCGCGCATCCAGCGCATCTACGGGGGTACGAACGAGATCATGAAGGAAGTGATCTCGCGGGCGTTGTAGGTCGGTCGTCGCGAAGGTCCTTCGTGGGTCGAGCTACGCTCGACGCGGCGTGGGCTTGGGAACCGCGACGAATCCAGGAACGCAGGTGTCGAGCGAAGCTCGACCCA
>LNEE01000022.1 GCA_001464895.1 Betaproteobacteria bacterium Ga0077532 | reverse complement strand
TGACTTCGACACCACGATCTTAACAACGCGAGGCTCTCAGCCTTCTCAAAACGCCCCTCTCGCCCGCGCCTATTTCCTTAAGGTAGTGCCATGGGGCCATGGGCCGCTCTCCTACAACAGCGTGACCATTCCCAAGGCGGGTGGCACGTCGGCTCCCCCTGTAGGAGGGACCCATGGCCCCGAAAGCGATCGATGAACGGATACGCCCCACCTGGAACCGACGCTCTCGCGGCCATGGGCCGCTCCTACAACAGCGTGACCATTCCCGAGGCGGGTGGCATGTCGGCTCCCCCTGTAGGAGGGGCCCATGGCCCCGAAAGCGATCGATGAACGGATACGCCCCACCTGGAACCGACGCTCTCGCGGTCATGGGCCGCTCCTACAACAGCGTGACCATTCCCGAGGCGGGTGGCATGTCGGCTCCCCCTGTAGGAGGGGCCCATGGCCCCGAAAGCGGTGAGCGAAAGGAAGCGCTTCGACCGCAATCGGCGCTCTCGCGGCCATGGGCCGCTCCTACAACAGCGTGACCATTCCCGAGGCGGGTGACATGTCGGCTCCCCCTGTAGGAGGGGCCCATGGCCCCGAAAGCGGTGCGCGCAAGGAAGCGCTTCGACCGCAATCGGCGCTCTCGCGGCCATGGGCCGCTCCTACAGAAGCACGGCCCGACAGCACAGCGGATGGCGCATCCACCGATTCCTGTGGGAGGGACCCATGGCCCCGAAAGCGATCGATGAACGGATACGCCCCACCTGGAACCGGCTCTCTCGCGGCCATGGGCCGCTCCTACAACAGCGTGACCATTCCCAAGGCGGGTGGCATGTCGGCTCCCCCTGTAGGAGGGGCCCATGGCCCCGAAAGCGGTGAGCGAAAGGAAGCGCTTCGACCGCGATCGACGCTCTCGCGGCTACAGAAGCGCGGCCCGACACCACAGCGGATGGCGCACCACGGGGGATATACAAGGGGCCCTCCCCTTGTCGTACATCCCGCGGACGACCGCAGCGGGCCGACGGCCCGAGAGGGAGTGCTACCCGTGTCGTTCACCCCGCCGACCGCCTACCCCCGCAACGGCCGGAAGAACTCGGTGATCTCGTGCGCCAGCGCCTCGGGTTGCTCCATCGCGGCGAAGTGTCCACCCTTCTCCATGACCGTCCATCGGCGGATGTCGGTGTACATGCGGGCCGCCACCGAGCGTGGCGGGCGGAGGATCTCGGTCGGGAACTGGCAATACCCCATTGGGACGGTGACGCCGCCGGGCGGGATCGGCCAGCCGCCATGCATGCGGGCGTAGTACGGCCAGAACGAGGAACCGATCGCGCCGGTCAGCCAGTACAGCGTGATGTCGGCGAGCAGTTCGTCTTTCGTGAACACGCTTTCGAGATCGCCGTGGCAGTCGGACCAACTGCGGAACTTCTCGAGGATCCACGCGGCGAGGCCGGCGGGCGAATCGGTCAGGCCAAAGGCGAGCGTCTGCGGCTTGGTGCCCTGGATCCACTGGTAGCCGGTCTCCTCCTTCAGGAAGAGCGCGAGTTCCTCACCGTACTTGCGTTCCTCGGGCGTCGGGTTTTCGAGCATCTTCGGATCGCGCGGCACGGCGAGCAGGTTCACGTGGATGCCGATCAGCTTGGCGGCATGGGCATGCCCGAGTCGCGACGTGACGAAGCCGCCCCAGTCCCCGCCCTGTGCTGCGAACCGGCGGTAGCCGAGCACCTCGGTCATGAGGGCCGCGAAGCAGTCGGCGATGGCTTCGAGTCCGAAGCGTGGCTGGCCAGGCTCGAACGACAGGCCGTAGCCGGGCAGGGAGGGCGCGACGACGGTGAACGCATCGGCCGGATCGCCGCCGAATCGCGCGGGGTCGGTGAGGCGGGGGATGATCTCGAGGAACTCGAAGACCGATCCGGGCCAGCCATGCGAGAGCAGCAGCGGTTGCGGATTCGGCCCCTTGCCGGGCACGTGCAGGAAGTGGACGGGGATGCCGTGCAGCCGCACGCGGTACTGCGGGAAGGCGTTGAGGCGTGCCTCCTGCGCGCGCCAGTCGAACTGGTCGCGCCAGTACGCCACGATCTCCTGGAGATACCCGACATCGGCACCGTAGGCCCAGGGCGCACCGGGCGCCTGATCGGGGAAGCGCGTGCGGGCCAGCCGCTCGCGCAGATCGGTGAGGGCGCTGTCCGGGAAGGAGACGCGGAACGGTTCGGGAATCAGGGCCATGCGGGATGCTCCGTTCGGAATGAACGGCGCATTCTCCCGGCGCAGGCCTGGGTGCGTCCAGCCCGTCGCGGGACAGCGCGCTACGCGGCCAGGATCAGCGGGACTGTCCGGCGCGCCCGGCGTCCTCGTCCATGCGAACGCGAATCCAGCGGGCAAGCCACCATCCGATGAAGAGGACACCGACGATCACGCCGAGGCTCAACAGCCCGTAGTCGGTGGTGAACAGGTTCTGAAGCAGGATCATGGTGAACTCCCCTGTTAGTCTGGTTCGGCACTTCGAACGCCCCCGCAACCTCGGCCCATGCGCCCCGCCGACGCTGCCGTCCGGTGACGACGCCCAGAAGGTAGCGGCTCACTCCGCCACCGGGATTGCTCTGGATCAACCGCTCCGCACGATCCGGGCATACCATCGGGCCATGCTTATCCGATTCGACTCGAAAGTTGGCACCTTCGTCGCCCTGGGCGACACCGGTGTCGAACTGATCCGCATGACCGGGCACAGCGGCGATGTGCCCGGCGCGATCCTCGGCGCTGACACCGGGGCGGCACTGCAACGCCTGAAAGCGGCCCTCGCGGCGATGCCCGCGCCGCCCCCCGACGAAGAGGACGACGACGACCGCCCGAAGCAGGAACCCGTCGTCACGCTCCGTCAGCGCGCATGGCCGCTGATCGATCTTCTGGAGCGGTCGGCGAAGAAAGGCTGCGATGTGGTGTGGTCGGTGGAGCCACCCGACTCTCTGCGGGTGTGAACCACGCGGCGCCACGCGTCACCGGCATGACCACCGCGCCGCCCCGGATCTTCAACTGGATGCGGGATCGGACCAGAAGCGCCCGCCCGTGGCCCAGTCCGACTTGCGGACATCCTCGATCACGACATCCACGGCCTCCGGCGAGCAGTTGAGCGTCGCGACGGTCTCGCGCGTGATCGCCTCGACGAAGGCGCGCTTCTGCTCCTGGGTGCGGCCCTCGAACATCCGCACGTGAATGAACGGCATGGGATTCTCCTCGATGATTGGCACGCCCCGGGATGGGTGCGCGCGGGCGATCCTGTGCAGGCGCCGTGACCGAGTGTCGCGCGAGCAGGGCGAACGAATCAACCTGCTGTGACGGCAGGCGTATCGAAGCGGCAGAACACCCGAGCGTTGCTGGAATCGGCCGGCCCACGGCCACCGTACCCGCCCGTCAGGGCGCGGGCCTGTGCATCGTCAGCGGGTGTGCCGGCGGAACCGGTGTTGCCACCACCGCGGTGTTCTCGCGTGGGCGACGCAGCTCGCGGAAGTCCTCGAGCTCCCACGGACGCTGCGCCAGGAGCAGCGTGCAGGGGCGACGCTCGCCGAGGGGAAGGTGCTTCTGGTTCTCGTGCATCTCGGCGAACTCGTTGGCCAGCCGCCGCAGCTTGGAGAGCATCAGGCTGTTGCCGGCGGCATTGAGCATGCCGTTCACGAGCAGCATGGTCTCGCCGGCGCCGTCGAAGTGCGCGCGGAAGTACTCGTTCTGCGCCTTCGCCTTGAAGTACTGCTGGATCGGCCCGTTGGGCAGCCACGTGAAGGTGTGCGTCACCCGGAGCCGGATGCGATTCTCGGGAAGGAGTTCGAGAAAGCGGATGCGCTCCAGCTCGAGAAGGAGCCGGATGCCTTCGGCCTTGGAGATCGCATAGGTGCCGACGATGGCATCGAGCGTCAGGTTGTTCAGCACGCACACGGCCATGAGGAGCAGCTTGCGGTCGCGCATGATCGCGCGCTCCTGCTCGAGGGTGAGCTGCGACACGATGTCCTTGCCGCGATCGGCCTCGCGGGCGAGTTCCATCATCGATGTGCCGGCGAGGCGGCAGATCTGCTCGAACCGCTCGAGCGTGAACCCCCCTCGGGAGAACAGCCGCTTGACGCTCGCCTCGCTGAGATCGAGCACGGTGGCGACCTGCGCGTAACTGATGCGGCGGGCCCGGAGGGCGCGCTTCAGTGATTCGACCAGCGTCGAGCTTTCGGCCATCGCATGCTCCCTTAGCAAGGTGACGCGAAAAGTATCGCATCCGATACCGGTCCGCGTCATCGGGAGGGACCCTATTCCATGCAGATTTCCCGACGCTCCGCGGGATGGAACATGGCTGCAGATGCCGCACCCCTGCCGTCGCAGGGCCATCGCACCGCACCGGAGGCCGCATGCAGCCGAATCTCTACCAGGAGTACCTCACCGCCCTCGCGCGTCGCAGCATCGAACGCACGGATCAGGCCGTCGCCTGCCTGCCATTCCTCGTGGACCCGGTCTTCCGACGGCGTGACGACGACAGCGTCGAACCCGCCCGCCCACTGGGCCACGTCGGCACCGGCGCCGACGCATGACCCAATGTGCAGACCCTATTCGGACCTAAGGGAGCCTCTGCATAGCCTGCGCGGATCTACCTGGGCGGCAGCACCCGCGCGAGCCGGGCCCGGATGTCTTCCACACGGCGTCGGTTGACGCCGAGATCGCTGTGCCCCAGCCGCGAAGCCGACCGCACGTGGACGACGCCCCCTTCGGCTGGCGCATGGAACTCGAGATCGTCCACGAAGCCGAGCAGCGCGCTCGCGCACTCCGCGTGCAGATAGTCTTCCGACCGCACGACGATGCTCGTGCGGGGCAGCGCGGCGACGATGCCCTCCAGGGCCGAGATCGCGTCGTCCGGCCGCCCCCGATAGGTGAGGGGTTCGATGAAATGGTCGTCGCCCTTGGTCGCCTGGCTGCTGACCGCGTTGGGCGACGTCGGCACGGGCTTCAGTCGGCCGCCACGCACCCCGAGATCGTCGGGCCTTCGTCCAGGGAAGAGGCCCATCGCTCAGCCCCCCGCCGCCATGCCCTTCTGCACGCCGGGCCGGGCTGCCATCACGGCAGCCCATCGCTGCAGGTTCGGGAAGCCACCAGCGGCCTCGATGAGCGCACGACGGGCGGCGAAGTTGGGGTAGAGCATGAGATCCGCGAACGAGAGCGCGTCACCAGCGAGCCATGCGCGCCCTTCGAGATGGCGGTCGACGTCGCCGAAGAAGGTGAGCAGTCGACCCTTGAAGTAGTCGGTGATCGCCAGGCTCTTCTCGGGCGCGGTGACCTCGAGCCGGAAGATGGTCCCGCTGGTCCCGGAGATGTCGCTCGCCGCCTGCATGGCCCACTGCAGCGCGTGGACGCGCACGGCGGGGTCGGTCGGCACGAAGCGGCCGGACTTCTCGGCGGCGTAGATAACGATGGCGGCCGACTGCGTCAGCGTGATCGGCTTGCCGCCGGGACCGTCGTCATCGACGATGGCGGGCATCAACCCCGCCGGGTTCACGCGCAGGAACTCGGGGCGGTGTTGCTCGCCGCCGGCGAGGTTCAGCTTGTGCAGGCGGTAGGCGATGCCGCACTCCTCGAATGCGACGGTCACGCGCTGGCCGTTGGCGGTGGGGGCGAAATACAGATCGATCATCGGGACATCCTCGCATGGAGTGCGGCGGGCCGGGACCGGCAGTCGGTCGGCTTCCGTTGGCGTTCGAAGCGTAGCCGAACGGCGGGCGGACGTCCGGACTGCGATGACATCGCGCATGCCCGTCCACAGGGTGCCCGCCGGTATCATGAGGGCATCGAGACATCGGCTGAACGGCAGGACTGGCGCGCTGTCTCGACCCGTGCGCCGCCTCCCAACCACACGCTTCCAGGACCCGCTCCGTGCCTCCCGTCACTCAAGCCCTGCTCGGCCTCAACATCATCGGATACGCCTTCCAGCAGATGATGGGGCCATGGCTCATGGCGCACTTCGCCCTCTGGCCGATGGCAGACCCGATGGCCCCGGGCTATCCGAGCCTCGAACCGTGGCAGCTCGTGAGCTACGGCTTCCTGCACGGCAGCATGCTGCATCTGGGCTTCAACATGCTGGGGCTGTGGATGCTGGGGCGCGACGTGGAATACGCGTTCGGGTCGAAGCGCTATCTGCAGTACTACCTGATCTGCGTCGTGACCGCGGCCGTGGTGCAACTACTGGTGGGCGAACTGCTCTCGTGGCCGCCTTTCCCGACGGTCGGTGCATCGGGCGGCGTCTTCGGCCTGCTGCTCGCGTTCGGCATGCTGTTCCCGGAACGTCGCGTGCTGCTGCTCTTCCCGCCCATCCCGATGAAGGCCCGGACCTTCGTGACGCTCTACGGCGTGATCGAACTGGTGCTCGGCATCACGGGCAGCGAATCCGGCGTGGCCCACTTCGCGCACCTCGGCGGCCTGGCGGGCGGCTTCTTCATGATCCAGTACTGGCGCGGTCGCTGGCCGTTCACGCGAGCGGGTTAGCCCTGCGCTAGCCCGCCGCGAACACCGGCCCGCCCGGGCGCACGCGGATCCCGTTCGCGAGGCGCTTCCATGGGAAGTCCGACGGGTCAGCGAGCATGGGCCCCGGCGCCTTGCACACGAGGATGGTCTCCGCGATAGGCGCGAAGTCGGCGCGGAAATGCACCGAACTCTTCACCACCAGGATGCCTTCCTGCGTCGGCTCGATGCCGATGAAACGGAACTGCTCCTGGTCGGCCAGCTGCGGCTTCTCGCCGGCCACGACCACCCGCACGCCGCCGATGCGCAGGCAGGCCGATGGCCCCAGCTGCATGCGGGCTCCGCGATAGAAGGGGCCGGTGCAGGTGACGCGGCCGTCCGACAGACGCTCCACCGTGAACCGCGCCTGGAAGGGCGCATCGCCGGGAATGCCCGATCGCCCGCCCAGCGGGATCTCGATCGAAGCCCCCTCGCCCGCGGCATGGGCGGCGCGTGCCGCCTCGCGATCGACGATGAGACCGATCGACGCCCGCTGCGCGTTCGCGCCGACGAGCGCCCGCAGCATGCCGGTGGTGTCGGAGTTGCCGCCGGCACCGGGGTTGTCCTGCGTGTCGGCGATCACCACCGGCCGGCGTGCGTGTCCAGAGATGGCCATCGCGCGGCGTACGCCTTCCTCGGGGGTCAGCACGTCCTGCGCGAAGTCGTGTTCGCTCTCGGCGACCGCGCCCGCCAGTGCGGCGACCGCGGCATCGATGCTCGCGCGCGCGCCGTAAGCGAAGACGACGGGGCCACATTCTGGGAAGTCCGCCGCGGGAAAGCCCGGCGTGAACGAAATGCCGAGAACGCCCTTGCGCGCCTGCTCCGCCGCGACCTTCGCGTAGAGCGACGCCATCGGCTCCAGCATCGTGCACTGCGCGCCGAGCGGGATCAGGAACGGCAGCCGCCGCATCGCGAGCGAGGGTCGCTCCGCGGTTTCGAGGAGCTCCATGAGGATGCCCGCCGCGCGGCCGCCGGTCTCGGCCATGTCGACGTGCGGATACGTGCGATAGGCGACCATCGCGTCGGCCGCGCCGAGCATGCGTTCGGTCACGTTGGCGTGGAGATCGAGGCTCGTGACCACGGGCACCCGCATTCCCACGAGATTGCGGATCCGCCGAAGCAGTTCGCCTTCACCGTCGTCGAGGTGCGCGGCGACCATTGCGCCGTGGAGATCGAGGTACACGCCGTCCACGGGGCCAGCGTCGCGCAGCGCCTGGAGAATCATCCCGGCGATGCGCTCGTAGGCGTCTTCGGTCACCTGCGCCGACGGGCTCGCCGCGGCCCAGGCGAGCGGCACGATCTGATGGCCGGCTGCCCGCAACGCGTCGATGGCGCCCGTCACCGGCAGGTTGATGCCCGCCGTGCCGTCGATGACATCGCCGCCGCGCAGCAGGGGGGGCCAGCCCTCGCCGCGCTCGAAGCGCTCGAAGGTGGCGGGGCTGGGGGCGAACGTGTTGGTCTCGTGCTGGAAACCGCCGACGGCAATGCGCATGGGATTCCTCGGTTCAGGGATGCGAGTTGTTCTGGGAAGACTCTGGTGCGATCTCGATGCGTCAGCGGGTGGTGCCTTCGAGGAAGTCCACGGCAAGCGCTGCGAGCGACCGGGTGCCGACGATGAGTGCTGCCTCGTCCACCATGAAGCGCGGCGAGTGGTTCGGCGCGGCCTTGTCGACATCCGGGCCCTCCGGGGTCACGCCGACGAAGTAGAAGAACCCCGGCACGCGTTCCTGGAAGTACGAGAAGTCCTCGGCCACCATCACGCGCTGATGCACGCTCACCCGGTCTGCTCCCGTCACGCGCTTCAAAGTGCCGAGCATGCGTTCGGTGAGCTTCGGATCGTTGATGGTGACAGCGGTCCCCTCCTCGATCGTGACCTTGGCGGTCGCGCCGTTCGCCGATGCGATGCCGTTGGCGACGGTGTGGATGCGCTGATGGATGTCGCGTCGCATGTCGGCGTCGAAGGTGCGGATGGTGCCGGTCATCTGGACGCGGTCCGGGATGATGTTCTTGCGGGTGCCGCCGTGGACCGTGGCCACGGTGACGACCGCAGGTTCCTTCGAGACGTCGACCTGCCGCGCGACGATGTTCTGCAGGCCGGTCACGATCTGTGCGGAAGTCACGACGGGGTCCACCCCGTTCCAGGGCCACGCACCGTGGGTCTGCCGGCCGGTGACCTCGATGTCGAGCCAGTCGTTGCTCGCCATGAACGGGCCCGACCGGTAGGTGATGCGTCCGGTGGGGATGCCGGAGATCACGTGCAGGCCGAAGATCGCGGCCGGCTTCGGATCATCGAACACGCCCTCCTCCAGCATCAGCGGAGCCCCGCCTTTCTCACCGGGCGGCGGCCCCTCCTCGGCGGGCTGGAAGATGAAGACGACGGTGCCCGGCAGACGCTCGCGCTCGGCGGCGAGCGCTTCGGCGACACCCATGAGGATCGCGACGTGGGCGTCGTGTCCGCACGCGTGCATCACGCCGACCTGCTGGCCGATGTACTCGGCGCGCGCGGTGGACCGGAACGGGAGATCGTTCTCCTCCGTGACGGGCAGCGCATCCATGTCGGCCCGCAGCGCGACCACCGGTCCGGGACGCCCGCCCTTCAGGATGCCGACGACACCCGTCAGCGCCACGCCCGTGCGGACCTCCATGCCCAGCGCCTTCAGGTGATCGGCCACGCGGGACGCCGTGCGCGTCTCGCGATTCGAAAGCTCCGGATGCGCGTGGAAGTCACGCCGCCATTCGATGACTCGCGGTTCGAGGCCGCGCAGCTTCGCGTCGACGCGGTCGGCGAGCGTGTCCGCGGCGGATGCGGGCAGGGCTCCGCAGAGGAAAGTGGAAGCGATGAGGGAAAGGGCGAAGCCGGCGCGCATGAGGAACTCCTCGTGTCCGATGCGCGGAGTCTAAGGGAGAGTCCGTCGTTGCTGTGCACCCGCACCGACTTCGCGCGCAGCGGGTCACCCAGGCCCCAGGCTCCGGATCGTGACGTGGAACTCGCTGCCACCACCCTCGCGCGGCAGGTAGTGCACTTCGCCGCGATGGCGGTGCGCGATCTGTCGCACGAGTGCGAGGCCGAGCCCGGTGCCTTCCGCCCCGTCGCCCGCCGTGCGGACGCGATGGAACGGTTCGAAGATGCGCTCGCGCTCGTGCTCGGGTACGCCCGGCCCGCGATCGGCGACGACGAGGCGTCCGCCACCGTCCGGAACGACGTGGACACTGAGTTCGAAGGGCTGGCCGGCGCCGTGCCGGCGGGCGTTCTCCAGAAGGTTGCGCACCAGGCGTCGCAGCGCCTTCGGCTCACCGACGATCGTGACGCTCTCGCCGGAGATCTCCAGCCCGTACTCCGACGCCACTTCGGCGGCGAGCCCGAGCAGGTCGACGGCTTCGGGCGGCTCGGCGCTGACGCCAGCATCCAGACGGCTCGCGAGAAGCAGTTCGCCGACGAGGCTGTCGAGCTCCCCGATCTCGCGGCGCATGCGTCCGACGAGTTCCGGCGGCGCGCCCTCCCCGAGGAGTTCGAGTCCCATGCGCATCCGCGTGAGCGGTGTCCGCAGTTCGTGCGACACATTGGCCAGCAGCGTCTTCTGCGCCCCGAGCAATTGCTCGATCCGCCCGGCCGCCTGGTTGAAGCTGGACGCGAGCTGGGCGATCTCGTCGCGACCCTCGACGTCGACCCGCGCAGTGAGGTCGCCGGAGCCGAGCGCGTCGACGCGCGCACGCAGGCGCTCCAGCCGGCCGGTGATCCTGCGCACGATGAAGTAGGCACCGGCCGCCGTGGTGGCGAGCAACACCCCGAGCGCCATGAGCAGCCCGACGAAGCGGGGGGCACGCCGTGGACGCACCGTCACGACGCGCCCGTCGTCGAGACGCATCACGACGAACGGCCCCCGGGCGAAGCCACGTTCGATGCGCGCGCCGTCGGGGCTCAGCCGGCGCGGCGGGGGCGCGGGCGGACCCGCATGGGCGAGCAGCGCGCCGTCGGCGCCGTGGACCGTGATGTCGACCTCGATGCGCCCACCGACGTCGTCGAGAACGCGCTGGAGTTCCCGCACCGGGACAGCGGCCGGAGGGAGGGAGCGCTCGACGACGGTCCGGATGCCTTCCATGACACGAGGACCGGGCCGCTCGTCGGCGGTGAGCCACCAGAGCGCGGATACGAGCACTCCGAACACGACGAGGATGCCGAGGAAGGCCAGCCAGATCCGCAGGTAGAGGCGGTTCACGGCTGGATCTTCGCGAAGACGTAGCCGGCGCCACGGACGGTGAGGATGCGACGAGGCACCTTGGGATCGTCCTCGATGGCGGCGCGGATGCGCGAGACGTGGACATCGAGGCTGCGATCGAACGCTTCGGCGTCGTGCCCGCGGAGGCGCTCCATGAGGGCATCGCGCGAAAGCACCCGTCCGGGGCTCTTCGCGAGCACCCACAGGAGGTCGAACTGATAGCCGGTGAGCGCGCGCGGTTCGCCGTCGATGCGCACCTCGCGCGCGTCTCGGTCGATCTCGAGGCGTCCGAAGCGCAGCAGCTCACGGGCGGACGGCTGCGGGCGGCCACGACGCAGGACGGCCCGCAGCCGCGCGAGCAGCTCACGCGGCTCGAACGGCTTGGGCAGGTAGTCGTCGGCCCCGAGCTCGAGGCCGACGATGCGGTCCGTGGCGTCTCCACGGGCCGTCAGCATGAGGATGGGCACGGTTGAATCGACCCGGATCTCGCGACACAGGTCGAAGCCGTCCCCATCGGGGAGCATCACGTCGAGGACGAGCATGTCGAACACCTCGGCCGCGAGGCTCTGGCGGGCCGCCGCGACCGAAGGTGCCACGGCCATGGAGAATCCCGCGCGGCCCAGGTACTCCGCGACCATCGCGGCGAGATCTGGATCATCCTCGACGAGGAGGACGCGGGCCGCAACGGGATTCATGTCACGAACGCTTCGGCCGGTCGGGATGGCCGTGCTCGCCGGGCATCCCCGGTCCGAACGGCATGCCCGCACGACGGAAGTGCTGCGCCATCTCCGCAAAGGTCTTCCGCTGCGCCGGGGTCAGCACTTCGGCGGCGTCGGCCAGCGCGCGGGTGATCCGCTCGGAGGCGTTCGAGGCAAGCGCCATCTCGGCGGATCGCAGCACTTCGAGGCGGTCGCGATCGATCGTCTCCGCCGACAATGCGGCGATGGCGGCTTCGCGGTTGGACTGGTGCGCGGCGCGCAGCTTCGCGATGTCATCGATCGCACCACCGAGGATGCCCTTCACGCGGGTTTTCTGGTCGGCGGTGGCGTCGACCTTCGAGAGCATGCGATCCGCCATGAATTGCGCGCGGTCACGCATCGCTTCCGGGCCCATGCGGTCGTGCATCCGGTGGCAGCGGGGACCACCGCCGTCCTGCGAGTGGGCGAACACGCCTGCGCCGGTCGCCAGGAGGGCGCCGGCCAGCGTTCCCGTCAGAAGGCCGGTGAGGAACCTGCGCTTGCCGCGGGGGGCACGGCGGGGAGTGGTGTCTTCGGTCATGGCTGGCTCCGATGGAGTGTAAGGCGACACCGCAGGGGCGGTGTTCCTCGTGCGCCGCGAAGTGCAGCGCGTGGTGCCATGATCGAAGCGGCGCCTTGCGGCGGTCTGTCCCGAAGGTAAAGAAGTGCGAAGAAGTTAAGGGCTGTTGCTACGCGTTTCGGATGCGCGACACGATCGCAGCGGTGTAGCGCTGCGTGTCGGCGTCGCCGCCGAGATCGCCGGTGCGGATGCGGTCGAGGTTGAGCGTCTCGTCGATGGCCCGGCGCAGCAGGGTGGCCATCTCGGGGAGCTTCACGTGGTCGAGCATCATGGCAGCAGCCAGCAGCAGCGCGGTCGGGTTGGCAATGCCGCGACCGGCGATGTCGGGCGCCGATCCGTGGACCGCCTCGAAGATCGCAGCATGCTCACCGATGTTGCCGCCCGGCGCCATGCCGAGGCCGCCGACCAGGCCGGCGATCTCGTCGGACAGGATGTCGCCGAAGAGGTTGGTGGTGACCAGCGTGTCGAACTGCCACGGATTCATCACGAGCTTCATCGCGCACGCGTCGACGATGATCTCCTCCATCGCGATCCGCCCGGCGTAGCGGTCGGCGTGCATCTCGCGGGCGGTCTCGAGGAAGATGCCGGTGAGCGCCTTCATGATGTTGGCCTTGTGGACCACCGTCACCTTCTTGCGCTCGTGCGCGATGGCGTAATCGAAGGCGTATTCGAGGATGCGGCGGCAGCCCTGGCGGGTGTTCACGCCGGTGGCCATTCCCACGGCGTGCGGATCGCCGTCGATGGGGATGAAGTGCTCGTAGCCCATGTAGAGCCCTTCGTTGTTCTCGCGGATCAGCACGAGATCGATGTTCTCGTAGCGACCGCCGGGGACCAGCGAGCGGGCAGGCCGCAGATTCGCGTAGAGCTTGAACTCTTCGCGCAACCGCACGTTCGACGACCGGTAGCCGCCCGCCACCGGGGTCTCCAGCGGGCCCTTCAGCGCCAGGCGGGTGCGCCGGATGCTGTCGAGCGTCGCGTTGGGCAGCGGATCGCCTGCGGCCTTCACGCCGGCGAGGCCGGCCACGGCGGGCTCCCAGTCGAAGGGTGCCCCGAGGGCATCGAGGATCGCCAGCACGGCCTCCATGATCTCGGGGCCGATGCCGTCACCGGCGATGAGGGTGGCGGGGATGCGGGCGGGGGCGGTGGCGCTCATGGGGCGGTCTTCAAGTGAGGGGTGGGAGTTACAACGTCAATCGGAGTCACAACTTCAAACGCTGACCATAGCCGGTGAGTTCGAGATAGCCGCGGCCGATCTCGCTGCCGCCCCGGAACGCGCGTACTGCGCCTTCCCAGTAGATCGTGCCGGTGCTGCCGCGGGCATCGAGTTCCTGGTCGTCGAGCAACGGCTGCAACGTGATCGTCTCGCCCCAGAGAGCAATGCGCATGCTCGACGGGTAACGGGTGCCGGTCCGCGCGCTGGTCCACTCGCGAACGACCTCGAATCGCACATCCACCGGGCTCGCGATGCGCGTGCGGCCGTCTGAGGTGCGTC
Source organism: Betaproteobacteria bacterium Ga0077532 (assembly GCA_001464895.1). Lineage (GTDB taxonomy): Bacteria > Pseudomonadota > Gammaproteobacteria > Burkholderiales. The sequence goes on along the minus strand of LNEE01000022.1, from coordinate 31,427 downwards.
GGCTACCGCCGGCCCAGATCGCCTGGCCTGCACCGTCGCGGATTCGGAATGCCATCAGCGCACCGCCGTCGTGCAGGTTGATGCCGCACCAGTCCCAGCCCGTGGCCTCGGCGCCGAGGATCTCGCTCGACCATTCGTGATCGAGCCAGGCGGTGCCGGTTACCTCGATCGCGCGCTTGCCGCGCAGGACACGACCGGACACCTGCAGATGCGGTCTGCTGTAGTAGTAGCTGGCCTGTGCCGGAAGAGGGCCCTTGCGGCTCAGGCCGGCATCGCCCTGGAGCAGCATCGGGGTGGTCGCCACAAGGGCGAGATCGAGGCCGAACTCCCGGCCGGAGATGCGGGCACGATAGGTCGAACCGTCGAGCGTGAACTGCCAGTCGTCGATCCGGACGTCCGTGGTGCGCGTCGACGCACTGGCGAGGCCGAATCCTTCCCGGGCAGCGCGCTGGTCGTGCAGGAGTCTCCCGATCTCGGGGTCGGCGAGCGCCGCGTGCGCGAAGAGCAGTTGCGCCGGTGCGAAGCGGCTGCGGGTGCCTTCCTGCACGCCGGGCCGGTTGCGGAAGAAGGTGATCTGCACACCGAGATCACGCCCGTCGGCGGTCCGTAGCCAGCCGGTCGCGTACCACCATTCGGTGCGATACGCAGTGTGGGCGCCGTGGTCGGCAGGAAATTCAAGACGTCGCCCTGGAAGGACTGGTGCCCAACTGACCGCGCTTGCCTCGAGGGGCAAGGCTGCGAGTCCGGCGAGGAGCGCACGACGACGATTCATGCGTCGATCGTCTCATGCCCTACCGTCCGCGGCGACGTGGAAGGTGAGGATCCACTCATCGGTGAAGCCGTGCATCGACCGGGGGAACCACACAAAAAAAACGGACACCCGAAGGTGCCCGTTCCTGACCAACAGAAAAAATGGGCACCCGAGGGTGCCCATTCCTGACCTGCAGATCCTGGTACTGCCTGGATCAGAAGCTGTGCTGCAGACCCACGACGAGCGAGCGATAACCACCGCCCAGACCGCCGCCGTTGCCGAACGGGCCGTTGAACGCGCTGTTGTCCCCGGCGTTGCCCATGGAGAGCATCACGTAGGGCTGCGTTTGCTTGCTCAGGTTGTGAGCGTAGGACAGCTGGATGATGCTCGCCCCGGTGTTGGAACCGTTGAAGGTGCCACCGACGTTCGTACCATCGGACTCCAGCGCCTGCATGTAGGAGGCGCCGATCTTGCCGGCTTCGAGCGTGTAGCTCACCGGGATCCAGATCGCGTCGCGGGAGATTTCGGACAGGCCAGCGGCCACGCCGTTGGTCTTGTACGACACCCGGTCCCACCACAGGCCGACCGTCAGGTCACCCACAGCGATGCCACCGCCGACGAGCATGACTTGGTCGGTGGAGGAAAGCGTGCCGGCGCCAACGCGAGCGGGGCCACCAAACAGCGTGTTCATCGGAGCAGAACCATCAGCACCGGAACGGCGGGAGTAAGCCGCACCCAGCCAGAACATGCTTTCAGCGGGCTTGTAGTCCACGCTGAAGCCCATCTCCGTGATGTCACGGTTCGTAGCGGTCTTGGCGTTGTCCGTCATCCACGAAGCCTTGAAGCTCAGGCCGTTGAAGTCGGGCGAGTAGTAGTGCAGACCGGTACCGACCTTGAAGAAGGCGTGCTGCGTGGTGCCCGGGCCGCCCGCCAGGGACAGGCCCTGACCACCAGCGTGACCCATGATGCCGAACGGGCCGAACCAGATGGCGCCCATGTTCGTTTCGTTGTTGATCATGGTCCACGTGTACGGGGAGAACTCACGACCGACGAGCAGCTTGCCCCATCCGCCGTTGACGTTCACACCCCAGCGGAACGGGGTCAGGCCCTTGTTCTCACCGTTGAAGTCGTCGAGGGTACCGTTCGTGCCCCGGATCTGGATGAAGGCGCCAGCGCCGTTGCCGTCGCCGATGTCTTCCTTGCTCTCGATCGTGAGGCGGGAGGCGGCGTCGTTGAAGAAGGTGCTGCTGAAGCCCTGCACGGCACCGATCGCGTTGCCCGTCGGGCTGGTGACGGCGTTGGTCGAGTCGGTCTTCGTGTTGCCGATCAACGGGGCGAAGGTACCGGAGATGGTGACGTCGGCGCTGGCGATCGGCGCAACGAACGCTGCGGCCACGGCGGCTACGATGAGTTTCACTTTCATGTTGACTCCTTGAAATTTGGGCCAAGACGGCCCGGGAGAGCGTTTTGCGGCCACAGCGCCGCACTGGCACATACAACTCAGTACCTACCCCTTCCCGGAGTGGTGAGCGGATTCTGCCGAGCGCCCCCCCCATCAACAAGAGCGGCAATGGGATTTTTGCGGTTCGGAGCAAATTTTGTTGCGCGTTTGCAACACTCCCCGACAGCGCTCAGTTGGCGCTACGACGAAAAACGAAAGTGCCCAGGCTCCGGGGGTTAGCTGATATAGCTCCACCAGATTATTGTTGTGCATTGCGGCAGAAATGCTCCAAAAACAACACATTTCTGGAAAACCCTACAGTGAAGACGCATTGCGGCAAGCACGCATTCGCGGCGCGGAACCGCAATCGGCCAGCGGGTCACCCAGCAGAGAACAGCCGGGCGAGTTCGACGCCAGGGTCCGGGGCCCGCATGAAAGCTTCGCCCACCAGGAAGGCGTCGACGCCGCGATCACGCATACGGCGAACATCGTCGCGAGAGTGGATACCGCTCTCGGTGATCACCAAGCGGTCCGGGGGAATCGCATCGAGGAGTCCGAGCGTGGTTTCGAGAGAGGTCTCGAAGGTTCGCAGGTTGCGATTGTTGATGCCTACCAGCGGGGTGGCGAGATCGAGGGCACGGTCGAGCTCCCCGGCGTCGTGGACCTCGACGAGCACCGCCATCCCGAGGTCCAGCGCCAGCCGCTCCAGCGAGGCCATGACCTCCTGCTCCAGCGCCGCCACGATCAGGAGGATGCAGTCGGCGCCCATCGCGCGGGCTTCGAGCACCTGGAACGGGTCGACGATGAAGTCCTTCCGGATCACGGGCAGCGCGCAGGCCGCCCGCGCAGCCACCAGATACTCGGCGGCCCCCTGGAAGAACTCCACATCGGTCAGCACAGACAAGCAGGCGGCGCCGTGGGCCTCGTACGTCTGGGCGATCGCAGGCGGATCGAACGGATCCCGCAGGAGCCCTTTGCTCGGACTGGCGCGCTTCACTTCCGCGATGACAGCGGCTTCGCCCGCGGAGATCTTCGCGCGCATCGCACCGACGAAGTCCCGGGGGGCTGGCATCGCCCGGGCGGCCGCTTCGAGCGCCGCCATGGAAGTGCGTGCTAGCCCGGCGGCGATCTCGCGGTGCTTCACCGCGAGGATGCGATCGAGGATGTCGGACATGGCGTTCGTTGCTCCTCAGGACTGCGACAGACCGCGCGTGAACGCGACGAACTGATCGAGCTTGCGCGTGGCGTCGCCGCTGGCGACGACCTCCATCGCGCGGCGGACACCGGCCTCGTGTGTGTTCGTGAGGCCCGCGGTGTAGATCGCCGCGCCGGCGTTGAGGGCCACAATGTCGCACGCGGGCCCCGCCTCGCCGGCGATGGCCGCCATCACCAGGCTGCAAGATGCGGCAGCGTCGTCGGCGCGGATGGCGTCGATCGGGGCGCGCTGCAGCCCGAACTGTTCCGGCCGCACCGCGTACTCCCGTACCTCGCCATCCTTCAACTCGGCGACGAGCGTCTCGCCGGCGATGGAGAACTCGTCGAGTCCATCGGTGCCGTGGACGATCATCACGTGGCGGCTGCCCAACCGCTGGAGCACCCGCGCCTGGATGCCCACCAGGTCGGGGTGGAACACGCCCATCACCTGATTGCGCGCGCCGGCCGGATTGGTCAACGGCCCGAGGATGTTGAAGAGGGTCCGCACGCCCAACTCCTTGCGCACCGGCCCGGCGTGCTTCATCGCACCGTGGTGGTTCGGCGCGAACATGAAGCCGACGCCGATCTCCTCGATGCAGCGGCCGACCTGCGCAGGATTCAGATGGATGTTCGCGCCCAGGCCTTCGAGGACATCCGCGCTGCCGGACTTGCTCGATACGGATCGGTTGCCGTGCTTGGCGATCTTGACGCCGGCCGCCGCCGCGACGAAGGCCGCCGCCGTGGAGATGTTGAAGGTGTGCGCCCCATCGCCACCCGTCCCGCAGGTATCGACGAGATTCGCGGAATCCGACACCGCCACCGGCGTCGCGAACTCCCGCATCACCTGGGCTGCGGCCGCGATCTCTCCGATCGTCTCTTTCTTCACTCGAAGGCCGACGAGGATCGCGGCGATGAGTGTCGGCGACACCTCGCCGCTCATGATCGCGCGCATCACGGTGAGCATCTCCTCGTGGAAGATCTCGCGATGCTCGATGACGCGGACCAACGCCTCCTGCGGGGTCATGGACGGACCTCGGTCAGAAAGTTGCGGAGGAGTTCATGCCCGCACTCCGTCAGGATCGATTCCGGATGGAACTGCACACCCTCGACCGCGAGATCGCGGTGACGCACGCCCATGATCTCGCCATCGTCGGTCCAGGCCGTCACCTCCAGCACCTCGGGTCGGCTGTCGCGCTCGATCACGAGCGAGTGGTACCGCGTGGCTGTCAGCGGATTCGGAAGCCCGCGGAAGACGCCAGCGTCGCGATGGTGCACGAGCGACGTCTTGCCGTGCATGACCTGCTGCGCATGGACGATCTTCCCGCCGAAGGCCTCGCCGATGGCCTGATGCCCGAGGCAGACACCCAGGATCGGGATGCGCCCCGCGAACCGCCGGATGAGCGGCACCGAGATGCCGGCCTCCTTCGGCGTGCACGGCCCGGGAGAGACGACGATGCGGGCCGGCGCGAGGTCGGCGACCTCTTCAAGCGTGATCTCATCGTTGCGGTAGACGCGGACGTCCTCACCCAGCTCACCGAGGTATTGCACGAGGTTGTAGGTGAAGGAGTCGTAGTTATCGATCATCAGCAGCATGGCCGTCCCCTCACACCTTGCGGCCGGAGAACAACCCGGCCTGCGCCATTTCGGCCGCCCGCAGGATCGCGCGGGCCTTGTTCTGGGTCTCGGTCCATTCACTGGCCGGGACGGAGTCCGCCACGATGCCTGCACCGGCCTGCACGAACAGGCGACCGTCCTTGATGACGGCGGTGCGGATGGCGATCGCGAGGTCCATGTCGCCGTTGAAGCCGAGATAGCCCACCGCACCCGCATAGATGCCGCGCTTCGACGGCTCCAGCTCGTCGATGATCTCCATCGCCCGCACCTTCGGCGCACCGCTCACCGTACCAGCCGGAAACGTCGCGCGGAGGACGGCGATGGCATCCAGCCCCGGTTTCAGCGTCCCCTCGACGTTCGAGACGATGTGCATCACGTGGGAGTACCGCTCGACGTTCATGTTCTCGGTGACGCGCACGGTGCCGGTCTTGGCGACGCGACCGAGGTCGTTGCGGCCGAGGTCCATGAGCATCACGTGCTCGGCGCGCTCCTTCGGATCGGCGAGCAGTTCCTGCTCCAACGCGAGGTCGTCCTCCCGCGTGGCGCCGCGCGCCCGCGTGCCGGCGATCGGACGCACCGTGACTGCCGTGCCTTCGAGCCGCACCAGGATCTCGGGGCTCGCGCCCACGACGTGGAAGCCGCCCATGTCGTAATAGAACATGTACGGCGACGGATTCAGCGCCCGCAGCGCGCGATACAGCGACAGCGGGGAGGCGGGATACGGATGCGACAGACGCTGCGAGAGCACGACCTGCATGATGTCGCCGTCGAAGACGTATCGCTTCGCGCGCTCGACCGCCTCGATGAAGGCATCCTCGCTGAACTCCGACTGCGGCACGGCCGGTGGCGCAGGCACCTCGGCCGGCATCGCGACGGGCTGGCGCAGGGCCTGCAGCAGGACGTTCAGCTGCATCCGTGCCTCGGCATACGCGCCATCCACTCGCGGATCGGCATAGACGACGAGATACAGGCGCCCGGACAAGTTGTCGACCACCGCCAGGCGATCGGAGAGCAGCAGCAGGATGTCGGGGCAGCCCAGGACGTCCGGCTTGTCGGCCTGCGACACGCGCTTCTCGATGTAGCGCACGGTGTCGTAGCCGAAGTAGCCGACGAGCCCGCCCGCGAACCGCGGCAGATCGGGGATCGCAGGCGCCTTGAACCGCGCGTGCGATTCGCGGACCCATTCGAGCGGATCCTCCTGCTCGGTCTGCGACAGCAGCGTGTTGCCGCGGTACTCGCTGCACACGTGGCCGCGCACTTCGAAGCGCAGCTCCGCGGGCAACCCGATGAACGAGTAGCGGCCGAACCGCTCCCCCCCCTGCACGGATTCGAGCAGATACGAGTACGGGCGGTTGCCGAGCTTGAGGTAGACGGAAAGTGGGGTGTCGAGATCCGCGAGGGTCTCGAGGACCACGGGAACGCGGTTATAGCCTTGGGCGGCGTACTGCTTGAAATCCTGTTCGGTCATGACGGCTCCGGGAGGGCATCCGGTGGAAGGGCATGGTGTGCGTGCGCGCAGTCGTCGCGCGCGGCGGGCATCGGTCTAGGGTCGCCAGGGACGCCAGCGACGAGCGATGCGGTCCAGGCCCTTGCGGGAATCCTGCGGCGGGAGCTTCATGCCGGGAGCTTCATGCGAATGATCGGAGTGCGGTTGGGATGCCTGCGGGAAGGGGCGTTCTCTTTCATGTCACCCGATCACTCCGGATGCAGTCCGACCGCCACGCTCAGGATGTCGGGGACTATAGCATCCGCCCCCAGCGATCGCACATCGAGCCCGCCGGTGTAGCCGTAGGGCACGCACACGACAGGACACCCTGCCGCAAGACCCGCAGCGACATCGTTCGCGGAGTCGCCGACCACCAGCAGACCAGCGGGGACGATGCCGAAATGCTCGCAGCAGTGGAGGATGGGCATGGGGTCAGGCTTCTTCTTCGCGAGCGAATCGCCCCCGAGCACGAGATCAAATGCGCCGGCGCCGAAGTGCGCATCCAACAGTGGGCGGGCGAAGCGCTCGGCCTTGTTGGTGACGACTGCGAGCTTGAACCCGGCGCGGCGCAGGCGGCCGATGCCGTCCACGGCGCCGGGGTACGGGCGGGTCCGCACATCGAGCCGTTCGGCGTAGCGCGCCTGGAAGATGCGGTTCGCGTTCTCGAACAACAGCGCCTCCGGCTCCGCCTCCCGCGTGCCGGTCAGCAACCGTTTCACCAATTTCGGGATGCCATCACCGATATACGAACGCACGACGGCCTCGTCGACGACGGGCCGCCCGAGTTCGGAGAGCATCGCATTGCCGGAGTCGGCGATGTCGGGCAGCGTGTCGAGGAGCGTGCCGTCGAGGTCGAACGCGACCCCGCGGATACGGCCCGAGGCGGCGAGCTGCCGCAGGTAGGCGCTCATCACTTCGCGCCTCCGACCGGGACGCCGGCCAGTTCCGCCCGCATCTTCGCGACCGTGGCCGCGTAGTCCGGCGTGCCGAAGATGGCGGAACCCGCGACGAACGTGTCGGCACCCGCCTTCGCGACCGCGGCGATGTTGTCGACCTTCACGCCACCGTCGACCTCCAGCCAGATGTCGCGCCCGCTCGCCGCGATGCGTTCGCGCACGAGGCGCACCTTGTCGAGCGCGGACGGAATGAACGACTGCCCACCGAAGCCCGGGTTCACCGACATGATCAGGATGAGGTCCAGGCGATCCATCACGTGATCGAGATGGTGCAGCGGCGTGGCGGGGTTGAAGACGAGACCGGCCTTGCAGCCGCAGTCGCGGATGAGCGAGAGCGTGCGGTCCACGTGCTCGGACGCCTCGGGATGGAACGAGATGATGCTGGCGCCGGCCTTGGCGAAATCCGGGACGATGCGATCGACCGGCTTCACCATGAGGTGGACATCGATGGGCGCTGTCGTCACGCGCCGGACGGCCTCGCAGACCATCGGACCGATGGTGAGGTTGGGTACGTAATGGTTGTCCATCACGTCGAAGTGGACGATGTCGGCGCCGGCGGCGAGGACGTTCGTGACCTCTTCGCCAAGACGCGCGAAATCGGCCGAGAGGATGCTTGGAGCGATGCGGTACATGGGGAGGTCTCGAAGGGAAACGCGCGGATTCTAAACGGCGCGGTTGAGCGCGCCTGCGCTTTCGGGTGGAATACGCCCATGGACCCCCAGAAAAATTACGAGATCACCGTGACCGCGGTCGCGCAGTACGTGGCCGACCAGTCCGACGAAGTCGAAGGCCGCTACGTCTTCGCATACACGATCAACATCCGCAACACCGGCTCCGTGGCCGCGAAGCTGCTGTCCCGCCACTGGGTCATCACCGACGCGACCAACAAGACCCAGGAGGTGCGCGGCGAGGGTGTGGTGGGCGAGCAGCCCTTCCTGCGCCCCGGCGAATCGTTCGAGTACACGAGCGGCGCCGCGATCCTCACGCCGGTCGGGACGATGCGAGGCAGCTACCAGATGCAGGCGGAGGATGGCACCGCCTTCGAGGCGCCGATAGCGGAGTTCATCCTGTCGATGCCCCGCGTGCTGCATTGAATCCTCACGGATCGTCGCGGCGATCCCCCGGCGGATCCTGACGTTTCTTGGGCCAGGTCCACCAGACGATGAACAGGCCAATGGCAAGCGCCACACCGGCCTCCAGAAGAATCCATCCCATGCCGTCCTCTCTCCAGGGCATCGATGGCGCCCTGACACGCCACGGTAGCGGACGTTCCCGCATCCGTCACGCCATCGCGGCGACCACGGTGCTCGCCACGCTATTGGTCAGCGGCTGCGCCCAGCCCCACCGGCGGCCGGAGGCACCGACCAAGGCCGCGCCCGAGACACCGGTCGCCGCCGAGACTCCCCCGCCCTGCCTCTGCCCGCCTGCCCCCCAACCTGCCCCGGTCGACACGGCACCGGCGAAGGCGCGGCTGGAACCCGCCAGCTTCGAGGCTCTGCCAGGCTGGGAGGAAGACGACATCGGCGCAGCGTTCGGCGCCTTCGTGGAGGGCTGCACCGCGCTCCGGACACAGCCTCGCTGGAGCGATGTGTGCGGCCGGGCGACCGGCCTCGCGGGCGCGGATGCCGACGCCATCCGCAACTTCTTCGAGACGAGCTTCGTCCCGCACCGCGTCGTCGGCCCCGATCCCGAGGCGCCGGGTCTCCTCACCGGATACTACGAACCCCTCCTGCAAGGCAGCCGCACGCCGGACGCGCGATTCCGGCATCCGATCTTCGCCGCGCCGGACGACCTCATCACGGTGGACTTGTCCGGCGTGGCCCCGGACACCCGGAACATCCGTCTGCGGGGCCGGCTGCAGGGACGCAAGCTCGTGCCCTACTGGTCACGCGCAGAGATCGAGGATGGAAAAGCGCGGCTCTCGGGCCGCGAGCTTGTCTGGGTGGAGGATGCCGTCGAACTCTTCTTCCTCCAGGTGCAGGGGTCCGGTCGCGTACGCCTGCCGGACGGCGGCACCGTCCGCGTCGGGTACGCCGACCAGAACGGGCACCCGTACCGATCCATCGGACGCGTGCTCGTCGATCGTGGCGAGCTGCCGCTCGAGAAGGCGTCGATGCAGGGAATCAAGGCGTGGGGTCAGGCAAACCCGTCGCGCCTCGCCGCGCTGCTCGCCGAGAACCCGTCGTACGTCTTCTTCCGTGAACTGCCTGCCGGTGACGGCGGGCCGATCGGAGCGCTCGGAATCCCGCTGACGCCCGGACGCAGCATCGCTGTGGATCCCACCGTCGTGCCGCTCGGGGCACCGGTGTTCGTTTCGACGACCTGGCCGAACAGCCCGCGCCCGCTCGACCGATTGGTGATGGCACAGGACACCGGCGGGGCGATCCGAGGTGCCGTGCGGGCGGACTTCTTCTGGGGGTTCGGCGCCGAGGCGGGCGAACTGGCCGGCCGAATGCGCCAGCCGCTGAAGATGTGGGTGCTGCTGCCGCGCGAACCCTGACGCAGCTCGTGCGCCCGTCAGGGCTTCATCGAGCCGACCTTCGCATCGAAGTTGACCTCCACCGGGAGCCGGCTCTTCACCGCGCGACCATGCCTTATCGCCGGCGAGAACAGCACGCTGCGGAAGCTTTCCAGCGCCGCCTCCTCGAACACGCCCGGCGGATCCGCCGAGATCACGTTCGCCTCGACGACCATGCCCAACTCGTCGATGAGGATCAGCAGCACGACGCGCCCGCTGAGATCCTGATCCGCAGCAGCTTCGGGGTAGCGAAGTGCGACATCGTCGAGGGGGCGCGGAAGGACATCGAGCTGCCGGGCCGGATAGAACTCCGGATCCTCGATCTGAGGCAGCTCGAGGGCAGGGCCGAACGTGCTCGGCTCCGGTACGGCTGGGGGTGTGTCGATCGGCTCGGCCGGCGGAACAATGCGTTCCGGGGGAGGTGGTTTCGGTACGGTGGACTGCGCCACCGGCGGCGAAGCCGTGGGCTCAGCACCAATCTGCACATCGGCGATGGCTGGGGGACCCGACACCGCCGTCATCCGCACCTCTGCCGGCGCTGGCGGCCCATCCGCGACCGCAGCCTTGGCGGGTACAGGCGCGAGCGTCGCCCGGATCACGCCGGGCTCCGAAGCTGGGCGCGGGGAAACCACCCGGACACCCCAGACGAACCAGACATGCAGCGCGAGCGAGACGGCCAAGGCGATCCCGAGGCGCCCCAGAGACCGGGCGCCCGAGAGATCAGGTGTCGTGGCCGCGCCGCTCACGCTCCCGGGACATCACGGAAGGTCACTTGCCGGCGATGGTCGCGAACTGCGCCTCGATCTGGGCGGCCGTCAGCGCCCCGGGGATACGCGTGCCATCGGAGAAGACGAGCGTCGGTGTTCCGTTGATGCCTTTGGATTTCGCGAGGGTGACGATATCTGCCACCGGATTGGCGCAGTCCCCCTTGGCGGTCGGCGCAGTGCCGCGGAGCATGTAGTCCTCCCACGCCTTCAGCCGGTTCGGCGAGCACCAGATCGCACGGGAGCGATCCGGCGCCTTCGCATGCAGTTGTTCGATGGGGTACAGGAGCACGTAGACGGTGATGTCGGTCATCTTCTCGAACTCCTGCTCGATGCGCTTGCAGAAGGGGCAGTCGGGGTCGGAGAACACGACGATCTTGCGGGAACCGTTACCTTTAACTTTCTTGATGGCACGGTCCAGAGGAAGGGCGTTGAAATCGAGGGCCGTGAGTTCCTTCACGGTGTCGTCGTTGATGTCGCGCATGCTCTTGGTGTCGACGACGCTGCCCTGCATCATGAAACGGAAGTTCTCGTCGGTGTAGATGATGATGGGGTCTTCACCGCGCGCGACGACGATCTGGTACAGATCGAGTTCGGGGAGCTTCTTGATGCGCTCGACGTTGGCCTTGGGGAACTTGGCCTGGAACGCCGCCTTGACCGACGCCTCGTCGGCACACGCTCCGGTGGCCGCGAACAGCACGGCGGCCAGCGCGTGCGCAAGAAATCGCTTCAACATGAATCACTCCTGTGGGGATGCCCCCGGTTGGACAAGTCAGGCGAGGGCGTGTTGCGCCAACCCCTGTCGGATCATCGGCAGCCCCGCAGTGAGTCTGAGACCCGAGTTCCGCAGCCAAGCTGCGCCGGGGAGACGGCTCGAGAAGAGACGCTGCAGCCCGTCGGTCACGGCGATCATGGTGCGGACATCCTCCCGCCGGGCGCGTTCATAGCGACGCAGAAGCGGGAGCACACCGCAGTCCCGCTGACTGCCGCGGGCTTCGAGCACCGCAGCGAGTTCGCGCACATCGCGGAAACCCAGGTTGACCCCCTGACCTGCGAGGGGATGCACATTGTGGGCGGCATCCCCCACCAGGGCAAGGCGGGGCATGACGAAGCGATCTGCCGCCATGGCCCGCAGCGGAAAGCTGCTGGCGGGCGTCACGCACGTCAGGGTGCCGAGGGCGCCAACGGCCGCCGCCGCGACCCGGATCGCAAGTTCCTCAGGGGCGAGGTCCATCAGATCTTCCGCCACTGCCGGCGTCGCCGACCACACCATCGAGACATGCCCACCGGGAAGCGGCAACAGGGCCAGGACCCCGTCGTCGCGGAACCACTGGCGGGCGATGCCGCCGTGCGGCAGTTCGGCAAGGAAGTTCGCCACGACAGCGGTCTGGGGATAAGAGCGGGTGCGGACATCGAAACCCGCCACCTGCCGGACCCACGATTGCGCACCGTCCGCACCCACGACCAGACGTGCGGCGACGGCCGGACCGGCCTCCAGGCGAAGCACCGCCTCGCGATCGGTGACCTGCAGCGCCACCGGGCGGGACGGCACGCGCACCTCGATGCGGTCGTGCGCGGCGACCCGCGCCGCGAGCGCCGCCGCCAGGACACCGGACTCGACGATGTGCGCCAGCGCCGGCACGCCGGATTCGAGCGCATCGAACTGGAGGGTGGCGCCGGGGCGGTCACCGAACACCGCCATCCCATGCACCGGCTGGACGCGTGCTTCCGGTAGCAGTCCCCACGCCCCGAGGCGGTCGATCAGGGCAGCGCTTCCGGGGCTGATCGCGTAGATGCGGTTGTCCAGCCGATCGGTGGGCGACGGTGGCATGGCCGCCCCGAGCAGAACGACATCGAGACCCGCCTCGGCGAAGGCAAGAGCGGCGGCGAGCCCCACGAGACCGGCGCCTACGACCGCAATATCGCGGGTCGCGGGACCACCGTTCGGGGCAGTGCTGATTTCCGTGGTTGACAAGGGGGGGTCCGAAAAGTAAATTTTGCGCCCCTGTCGAAGGGCAGTGGCGAATTAGCTCAGTGGTTAGAGCAGCGGAATCATAATCCGTTGGTCCGGGGTTCAAATCCCTGATTCGCCACCAACGAATTCATAGACTTACCTGCAAGCAACTAGTTGCACTCCCACTCCGTGGGACACTCATGGGACAGTGAAGGCCGCGCAGAGCATATCAGCGTCGGTTCTGCCTCTGAGTGAAGTCTGAAGTACGCCACCCAAGGAATTCGGGGAAACCACCCCGACGTGCCTGCGGCGCGCGAGCTTCTCCGTCGTCGTGATCTTCACCGATCGCGGCGGCATCGAGCTCACGAACTTGGGTGAATTCCATGCCTGCCATCGAAAAACGTTTGTCCGGGGACGGCAAGACTTCGTTCCGCTGCAAGGTCCGTCTCAAGGGCCATCCTGTCGTCACCGAAACCTTCGAACGCCTCACGGATGCTCGCATCTGGGGGCAGCGCACTGAGGCCGCCATCCGGGAAGGCCGGCATTTCGGCGTCGTCGAGTCGAAGCGTCACACCGCGGCAGACATGATCGAGCGCTACGAGCGCGAGATCCTCCCAGCCAAACGCAACCGAAAAGCCCAAGCTACTCAGCTCCGCTGGTGGAAGGCCAAGCTCGGCGCCTACGCGCTCTCCGATGTAACGCCAGCGCTGATCGCAAAGTATCGGGACGAGCTGCGGCGGGAACCGATACGACGCCAAGGCAAACGCAGAACGAAGGACGCTCCGGAGAGATACCGGACTCCGGCGACAGTCGTCCGCTACCTCGCCGCCATCGGGCATGTGTTCACGATCGCAATGCGCGAATGGGCGTGGATCGACGACACGCCCATGCGTCGGGTGACGAAGCCTCGGGAGGCACGCGGTCGCGTTCGCTTCCTGTCCGACGACGAGCGGAAAGCACTGCTGATCGCGTGCAAGCAGTCGGCGACACCATACCTGTATCTTATTACAGTCCTCGCGCTTTCTACTGGAATGCGACTTGGCGAGATCATGAGCCTGCGATGGAACTGTCTCGACCTTGATCGCGGCCTGGCGGTCCTGCACGAAACGAAAAACGGCGATCGACGTGGCGTGCCCCTGACCGGACATGTCCTTGACCTTCTCAAGGAACTTACTCAAGTCGAGCACGAGAAGACCGCGCTGCTCTTCCCGTCTGCCAAGAACCCCAATAAGCCGATCGAGTTCCGCAAGGGATGGAATGCGGCGCTGCGTGCAGCTGCCATCACGGATTTCCGGTTTCACGACTTGCGTCATAGTGCCGCAAGCTATCTCGCGATGAGCGGTGCAACGCCGAGCGAGATGGCCGAAGTTCTTGGCCACAAAACGCTCGCGATGGTAAAAAAGTACGCGCACTTGAGCGACTCGCACACGCGCGCAGTCGTGAGCGGGATGACCTCGAAGATCTTCTCAGGAGAAGCAGATGCTCGTTCTTAAAATTGCCGGCGAACAGTATGTGCCGCTCAGAGCGATTCCATTCATCACCGGCGGCTTCCTTTCCGCGCAGCGCGTTATCAGCATGCTTCTTGATCCTGTTGGCAACAGTGAAGATACCGGACGCATAGTCTTGGCATACCGCCTTGATGAACACAACAGACTTCTACAGCTTCTCCCCGCAAGCCTCGAGCGGCATCTGGGGTCGGCACCACTAAAGGCCTCGAACACATCGTTTGACGCAGCCGCGATCGAAAACTTGAAGCGCTTGCCACCAGCCGTTCACGTGCGGCGAGATGAGCTGTACGAGTTCTTCGTTAGGGATTTGGCGCATGCGCAAGCGTACTCAGATCATCCAGCCCTCAGATTCGGAGGTCCCTTCCAATGGGACGAGCACCCGATGCTCGACGACGAGCTCCGCAGCGTAGTTTTTGAGGGCATCGCTACCGACGTTACCCGCACTCCTACTCGCGAGGAGGCCCCCCCGGACATTGCAGAGCTACGCCGAACAGTGGAAGCCATCGTCGGGAGTTTCGCTGAGCAAGGCTGCGAACTGTCCCTCTCTCCGCTTGATATCACGAAGACACAAATGGAGGACATTGTGAAGAAGCAGAATCCGCAACTCGCGGCAGCTATGGGAGATAAAGCGATCCGGCGCGCGCTGCTCTTCATCGGCGTCAAGGGCCGTCCTGGAGTGAAGACGAACGAGTCCCCCGCAATGCGAATCGCGCGCGAGATTCTCAACGACAAGTAGCCATACCCAGCGACAACCACGGGCACATAGCGAAACGAATTCGTTCAATTCCGAATTCGAAACCTGAATTGAATCCTCCGAAAGTGGGTTCCGCGTCGATGCATCCCGTGTCGGCGCACCTACAACGAGGATTCAATGAAGAACCAACAGCACGACCGCGAGGCTCTCCCAGCTTCGAGATTGATCCCTGTCGCCGCATGGAGTGACCACCATCCGTGGCCGACGGTGGGTGGCATGCGACATATCGTTTTCAACGCCCGTACGAACGGCTTCGAGAGCTGCATTCGCAGAATTGGCAGGCGAGTGTTGATCGACGAATCGGAATTTTTTCGATGCGTTGACAACATCGGGGGCCAAGGGGCGAAGCAATGAGCGCAACCCTTGCCACAGCAACCGCGGATCGCGGCGAAGCCACCACCGCGCTCGACAAGCGCGTCCGCATGACCAAGTGGACCGCCGCGCATCCGGTGACGAAGCGTATCTGGCTCGCAGACACTGGACAGATTCAGAAAGCCGTGACGACAACGCAGCTCGCGTCGGGGACGGTCACGCAACTCGAAATCACTCCGAATGAATTCGTGCAGATCCTGCAGAGAATCGGTCCCAACGATTGCCTGAGCTACGGGATTCCGTGCGATCCATTTGCAAGCACGGTTCTGTCGAAGCGCAGATACGAAAAGCAAGGACGTCCGACCGAGGCGATCACGCGCACAGCGGACATGATGGTGTGGCCAACCGGGCCGTCGATTCTCATGATCGACTACGACCCGGGGCCCGCCGGGCCCCTCTCGAAGGGTCAGCTGCTCGCCGCCGTGTATGACGTCTGCCCATCGATGCGAGACTCTGCACACGTCTGGATGCCATCGACATCCTCATGCCTCTTGAACCTCGACACGAATCAGGAAGTGCGCGGGGTACATGGTCAACGCATCTACGTCGTCGTCGCAGACGGCTCCGACATTCCTCGGGCAGGTAAGGCGTTGTACGAACGCGCGTGGCTGCACGGCTTCGGGTACGTCAAGATTTCGACAGCGGGCAGCATGCTGCCTCGATCGATTGTCGATGTCGCAGTCTTCCAGCCGAATCGGATCGACTTTTGTGCCGGGCCAGTCTGCACACCACCGCTGGCGCGAGGCGTCATCGACATCGAGTTGCTCGGCAAACCTGACCGTGCGCTAAGAACGCGCGTCGCTATCCCCGACCTGACGACTGACGAACAGAAACAGCTCGACGGGATCATCGGACAGGCCCGTGGTGAGATAAGGCAGGATGCCGGACGAGTGCGACAGACCTACGAAGCGACGCGGATCTCGCAACTTGTTGATCGAGGTGTCGAGCCAGACGTAGCGGCGAAGACGATTGCTAGAGCGCTGGATGCGAGAGTGCTCATGGCGGACTTCGAACTCGTGACGGAGGACGGACGTTCAGTCACAGTGGGAGAGCTCTTGGCGGACCGAAGAACTTGGAATCTCTGCCGCTTCCACGACCCCTTGGAACCAGGCTACGACAGCGACATACGCATTGCCCGCGCCTACTTGATCGGAAGTGGCCGCCCTTCACTGCACAGCTTCGCGCACGGCGGTCAACGGTACGAGCTTTGCCATGCGACCGAGACGATTCAGCTTGTGCCTGGCGAGCGTGCCAACTACGCGGCACTCTGCGCGCGGATTCTCGCGAGTCGCGGGGAGATCTATGTGAGAGGTAGCTCCCTCGTCCAGATCGAATCTGACGGGCGACTCACTGCACTGGGTACCTACGAAATGCTGGCGAACTTGGATCGCAACTTCCGATTCGAGAAGCCCGGCACGGGCAGGCGTTCAACAACGATGCTCACCACAGACGCGCCGAAGGAACTAGCCACCCTACTTCTCGAAGCGTTCACGACTGGCTTCCCACGATTGAAAACGGTTTTGACGGCGAAGTGCATGGAGCCGAAAACTCACCGCATCATTGAAGCGCCTGGATATGACGCGGAGACTCAAAGCTACCTCCTGCTCAGCGAGTCGGCGCCACTAAATGCGGATCCGAGCATCGAAGAGGTGCGCAATGCAGTTGCCGAGCTCTGGTCGCCCGTGCGCCTCTTCGCATTCGAAAGCGCCACAGACCAAGCCGTCATGCTTAGTGCGCTACTCACCGCGGCGCTTCGCCCTCTTCTGCCGACCGCCCCAGCATTCGCCTTCGATGCCCCAGTTCAAGGGTCTGGCAAAACGTTGCTCGTGAAAGTGCTCGCGAAGCTCGCCACCGGCTTTAGTCCTGCAATGTCGCCACATAGTGACAGGCGCAGCGACGACGAGCTTAGGAAGAAGCTGTTTGCGATGCTCCTTGCCGGGCATGGAACAATCGCCATCGACAACATTGTCGGCGAGGTCGATTCACCCTCGCTCGCCGCGCTCCTGACAAGCGAAGATTACACGGACCGCGTGCTTAAGGAGTCTCGAACGGAGACCGTACCGTCCAGCGCTCTGATATTGCTATCGGGCAACAACCTCGCGCTGAAAGGCGACCTTCCACGCCGAGTGTTGAAGTGCCGTATCAATCCGCAGACCGACACTCCATACGAGCGCGAGTTCGATTTCGATCCACTCGATGTGGTCCATGCCCGCCGGCAGAAGCTCGTCGACGCGGCGCTTACCGTCATCACAGGATTTCTCCGCCACCACAACGGTGACCGTCTAGGGAAGGGGCGCATGGCGAGTTTCGAAGTGTGGGATGACATCGTCCGACAGACCGTGTGCTGGTTGCTCGATTGTCAGCGCAAGGGACTGTGGACGGCGGGCGAGCAGCCCGACGGAACGTGGTTTCCCGCCTTGGATGATCCAATGACCGCCGTGCACGAGGCCGTTCGCGAAGATCCGATTAGCACCCAGTGCGGTCGATTGCTTTCCGCGTGGGAGAAGGAAATCGGCGTCGGTAGCTCCCGTGCCACGACCCTAACCGTCAAGGAAATTGTCGCCAAGGCCACCGCGATACCGAGCCAAAGAAGCCCCTCAACGATCAGCAGTGAAGGTGATGCGACAAGCCTCCGCGACGTCCTTGTTGAGATCGCAGGCCATGGCTTCCAACAGGAGATAAATCCGAAGATGCTCGGCAAGCGCTTGACTAACTTGCGAGACCGTATCGCTGACGGTCTGTGCCTGCGAGTCGGCGCGCGGCGTCAGGGCTGCATGACCTATTGGTTGGAGCGCGTCTCGGACGTTCCCGGTGAGAACGGTGAGTTTCGTGAGTCATTTCCTATCAACCCTACGACAAAGAAAACATCGTCTTCTCTACAACGTCCGAAGGAAAAAAGACTCACCAAACCCACTTCACCCCGCAGCTCCCGCGGGAGGAAGCCAGCATGCGCGTGACGACCCGATGGATCAATTCGACGATTGGCTGGTCGCCATGTCCAGCAATTCGCTGTCGGTCAGTGCCTCCATGGCGCGCAGTCGCCCCGCGAGAGGCTCTGGGAGGCTCACCACGGCCCGCTCAGTCGAGTAGACGCCCAAGAGCCTTCCAATCTCTTTCCAGGCAGCTATCTGCCCTCCAACGTCCTCGTTGCGCCTTGCGTCGGCGATTGCGTGCAGGAGGCCGGAAAGCACCGTCTCGCGATCGATACGGAGGCGCTCCCGCTCCACGCTGCGGCGCTGCTCAATCGCGGCCTGAACGTTAGCTCTTGCAAGCAGCCGGCACGCTGTTACCCGGGCCGATGCCCCAGGCGCATAGCCCGCCGAGACGGCCGAGCGTGCCCCGTTCCCGTCGATGAGGTACTCAAGTACGAACTTCTCTTCTCGGGCGGAGAGCAATCGGAAACCTCCAGGAACTACCCATCTACCTGTTTATTATACATTTATCATGCCATTTCCTCAGCTTAACTCTCCGGTCAATCAACCTGCGACGACATATTCGGCCGCCCCGCTCGATGTTCCGCCTATCACGCGCGCGGTCTACGAGCGCGTCTTCCGGGTGGTGCACGGCGCCCTTCTCGCCATAGACGTCGATCCCTTGACTGCCTGCGGTCCTTTCGCATTCGTCGCCTCCGCGATTCTTCACTGGCATCACGGCGTCATCGCAATCCCAATGGCAGGCGCAGCCATGTTCCAAGTCGACACGGATGGACTGGTAATGGGGTACTGGAAAACTGACGACGACGGACGGATTTGGTCCGATGGCGACGCGTTTCACTGTTGGCTGAGCACGCCGACCGGTTGGGTTCTCGACTTCCAAGCACCGCTGCGTACGGCTGCGTGCAGACGTAGGGGCCGACGCACTCCGATTCGTCACTACATGTTCCAGAGACATGTTTCCGAGCAGAGTGAAACGCTGCTGTCGGCAACTGCCCCAGGCGACTTCCACGTCCACCCAAACGTCCCGCTGACATTTGCCGAGCGCAACTCCTTCTTCGAGGACCGTGTCTGCGTCGGGCTGCTGGCAGCTTGCGTCGACTGGTACCAGGCACCACCGGGGAGGATCGCCAAGAACCACCGCGTGACCGACAGCGGGGGTGTGGAACGTGTGGCTCGACTGTCGCCCGTTCGGATCACGGGCGCGTGGTAGCGTCTGGCCAACCCGCTGCCGAGGCGACGCGTCGAAGCCTCGCCCCCTCGAAGTCCGAGTTCGATCGAACGCCTTTCGCTCAATCGCCGAATCAATCCTGCCATTTGGGGAGGTTCCCCCACTCCCCACTCCTCTCTTCGGTCATTCGTTATCGGCGTAGGCGGACTCTCGCGATCCGCTTCGCGCCGTACACCTTCTGACGCTGGGAGACTGTTGCACAAGCCAGATGAGTGCCTCTGATGGATTCCTATTGATCGCCCTCCCACCGGGCTACACAATCCAGAGGCCGTGTCGCTTAGTGGATTTCGTCCAGCCGCCCGTCGCATCATGAGCACAGCGCATTGCCTGTGCGCGCCATGACCCGGAGTGCGAGTCTCGCCAGCATGCCGAGACCCCGTCATGGCATTGCCGAGAGATCACAGGGACACAGCCCGACGAATGGACAGCCATTTTTTCGAGAAGCCGATCCTCAATTCGCCCCACGACTATCCAGGGCGGCACTGGGCGTTGGACGCCAACGGGCAGCCCACTCAGAGAATCGTGGATGCCCAAGGCGAGATGAATTGCCTGCTGCATTGACATGAATGAGCGACTCAGCGACGCCACGCCATCGAGCGACCCGACAGGAAAACGGAGGTTCGGGTGGACAAGCGCGACCTGAGCGAACGCGACATCTGCACCAAGTTCATCACGCCTGCAATCCAGCAGGCAGGTTGGTTGCAGCATCAGTTTCGCGAGGAAGTGAGTCTCACGGACGGTCGAGTGATGGTGCGAGGCAAGCTCGCCGCACGGATTCGCAATCCCGATGTGAAGGGTGGCCCGAAGCGCGCTGACTACGTCCTATACGCACGCCCCGGCGTTCCGATTGCCATCGTCGAGGCCAAACAGGCGCGGTTCAGCTTGGGCGACGGCATGCAACAAGCACTTGCATACGCCGAGATGCTGGATGCCCCGTTCGCGATCAGCAGCAACGGAGATGGATTCCTGCTCCATGACCGCACGGGACTGACTCAGCCTGTGGTTCGGGAACTTCAGCTGGACGAGTTCCCTGCCTTGGCAGACCTGTGGTTGCTCTACCAACAGTGGAAGGGACTCACGGAGCCGAAGGCGGTCAAGCTCGTCGAGCAACCCTACTATGCCGACGGCAGCGGCAGAGAACCCCGCTACTACCAGCGCGTGGCCATCAATCGGGCGATCGAGGCCGTCGCCAAGGGGCAAGAACGCGTGCTGCTGGTCATGGCCACAGGCACCGGCAAAACCTACACAGCGTTCCAGATCATCTGGCGCCTGTGGAAGGCCAAGGCGAAGAAGCGAATCCTGTTCTTGGCCGATCGCAACATTCTCGTGGACCAAACCATTCAGCAGGACTTCGCGCCGTTCGGCGAGGTTATGCACAAGGTGACGAACCGGGAGGTGAAGAAGAACTACGAGATCTATCTGGCGCTCTACCAGGCCGTGACGGGCAAGGAAGAGTGGAAGCAGATCTACCGCCAGTTCCCTGCGGACTTCTTTGACCTGATCGTCATCGACGAGTGCCACCGTGGAAGCGCGTCTGACGACTCCGCGTGGCGCGACGTGCTTGACTACTTCAAGTCCGCGACGCACCTCGGTCTGACAGCAACTCCGAAGGAAAAGAGCCGTCTCGACAAGAAGGACGGCGTGCGCGTCATCGAGGATCCCGAGTACAACTACAAGTACTTCGGTGAACCCATCTACACGTACTCGCTGAAGCAAGGCATCGAGGACGGCTTTCTTGCGCCCTACAAGGTGATCCGCATTTCGACGGACGTGGATGCCGTCGGTTACACACCGGAGAAGGGCAAGGTCGACAAGCTCGGTCAAGCCGTCGAGCAGCGGCAGTACACCACCAAGGACTTCGACCGCAATCTGGTGCTGGAGAAGCGCACCCGGCTGGTGGCGAATAAGGTTTGGGAGTACCTCAAGGCCACGGATCCGATGGCCAAGACCATCGTGTTCTGCGACGACCAGGACCATGCCGAACGCATGCGCCAGGAGCTGGTCAAGCTCATCCCCGCCGCTGCCAGCAACCGTCGCTACGTCATGCGCATCACTGGCGATGACAACGAGGGCAAGGCTCAGCTGTCGTACTTCATCGACAACGATGAGCCGTACCCGGTCATCGCCACCACGTCCAAGCTGCTGACCACCGGGGTGGATGCCAAGACCTGCAAGCTGATCGTGTTGGACCAGAACATCAACTCAATGACCGAGTTCAAGCAGATCATCGGCCGTGGCACCCGCCTGCGTGAGGACTACCAAAAGCTGTACTTCACCATCATGGACTTCAAGGGTGCCACGCGCCTGTTCGCTGATCCTGACTTCGACGGCGAGCCCGTGGTGATCTACGAGCCCAAGGACGACGAACCAGTGGTGCCGCCCGAAGTTCCGCCAGGGACTGCGGAGCCCGATCCTCCGTCCCATGGACCCGGGGTCACTGGCGGCGAAGTGACATCTCCAGGCCTCACCACAGGCGCCGGCGGCAAGGGCCGCATCAAGTACGTCATCGACGATGTCAATGTCCGTGTAGCTGTTGAGCGCGCGCAATACCTCGATGCCGACGGCAAGTTGATCACCGAGGACTATCGAGTCCTGTTGAAGGACGACATCAAGAAGACGCTGCAGGCCAAGTTCGGCACCCTGACCGACTTCCTGCGGCGGTGGAACACCGCCGAGCGGAAGCAGGCCGTCCTCGAAGAACTGGCAGAGCACGGCTTGCCACTGGAGGTCCTGCAGCAGGCAGTGCCGAATGGCACCGATCTCGACGCGTTCGATCTCGTGGCGCACGTCGCCTTTGATCAGAAGCCCCTCACCCGGCGCGAGCGCGCCAACAACGTCAAGAAGCGAGATGTATTCGGCAAGTACGGCGACCAAGCGCGAGCCGTTCTCGAGGCCCTCTTGGACAAGTTCGCCGACCACGGCGTACAGAACATCGAAGACGCCAAAATCCTGGAGCTGCCGCCCTTCGATCAGTTCGGCAGCAAGACCCAGATCCGGCGCGGAATCTTTCGGACGGTCGAAGAGTTCAATGCCGCAGTAAGGGATCTGGAGGCGGCCATCTACAAAGATGACGCAGCCTGAGAACCCTCACCGTCGCCAGACCTTCGTCCAGTTTCTGGACTCGCTTCTCACGGAGGAAAGCTATTTACCCGTTGTCGCCGGACTTCGTGAGTCACCCGTAGACAGCTTCTACGAAGATGAGCGCTGGCACTCAGTGGAGATCATCCTTGCGCCCTTCCCCGCAGCAGTTGAAGCGTTGAAGGGATTCGCCTTCCAAGGTTGGGATCCTGACTTCGGCAACTTCAGCGCATGCAATCTGAAGGCCATGTACATCCTTGATGAGGATTTCGTCGATGGTGGGCGGGCCTTTGTCTTGTTCAACTTGGCCGCTTCCAAATGGACGCATATCAGCCACGTAGCGAACCAAGCGGCGTGCTGGAAAAGAAGAGCTCTATGAACCTCAGCAGCACCATCAAGTCGATCCAGGACGTCATGCGCAAGGACGACGGCGTCGACGGTGACGCCCAGCGCCTTGGCCAGCTCACCTGGATGCTCTTCCTAAAGGTCTTCGACCAGCGCGAGGAAGAGTGGGAGGACGACAACGCGAAGTACAAGTCACCCTTGCCTGAGGCGATGCGCTGGCGCAACTGGGCCGCTTACGTAGCAGGCTCCGATGGCAAGAAGAAGCCGCAGATCGCGGGTAGCGAGATCATCAGCTTCGTCAACAACCTGCTGTTCCCGACGCTCAAGGACCTCGATGCCAACGCCAGCCCGCAGCACAAGGTGATCCGCGGCGTCTTCGAGGACGCCAACAACTACATGAAGTCCGGCACCCAGCTGCTGGCCGTGATCGAGAAGCTGGAAGAGGCCATCGACTTCCACGATTTCAAGACCCGCGCCAGCCTGGGCGACGTGTACGAGCAGCTGCTGAACGACCTGCGAGGCGCCGGCAATGCGGGCGAGTTCTACACACCGCGTGCCATCACCCAGTTCATGGTCGACCGACTGAACCCTAGCTTGGCCAAGCGTGAGACGGTGATGGATCCGGCCTGCGGCACTGGCGGCTTCCTGACCGCTGCCATCGACCACATGCGCAACCAACTGACGGACAAGTCGAGCGCCGCCGACAAGGCCGCCATCGAGGGGCTGATCCGCGGCATCGAGAAGAAGCAGTTGCCTCACCTGCTGTGCACCACCAACATGCTGCTGCATGGCATCGATGTGCCCAGCCAGATCGAGCATCGCAACACGCTAGGCGTGGGTTGGAACGAATGGAGCGCCAACGACAAGGTCGATTGCGTCATCACCAACCCACCCTTCGGCGGCTACGAGGATGACGGCGTGGGAGGCGACTACCCGGCCGACCTGCGGACGCGCGAAACCGCCGACATGTTTATAGCGCTGATCGTCAAGAAGCTGCTGAGGGAAGACGGCCGCGCCGCCGTGGTGTTGCCCGATGGCTTCCTGTTCGGCGACGGCATCAAGGCCACGCTTAAGAAGCTGCTGCTGCGTGACTGCAAGCTGCACACCATCGTGCGGCTGCCCAAGGGCGTGTTCGCCCCGTACACCACCATCAAGACCAACCTGCTGTTCTTCACCAAGGGTACTGCGGCGGACGACGGCACCGAGTACTTCCACACCGACACCATCTGGTACTACGAGCACCCATATCCGCCGGGCTACAAGAGCTACAGCAAGACCAAGCCTATCCGCTTCGAAGAGTTCAAGCCTGAGCAGGACTGGTGGGGCAGCGAGGCCGACGACTTTGCCGACCGGGTAGAGAATGAGTTCGCTTGGAAGGTGGACTTCAAGACCAAGCGAGAGCAGGCCGAAGCCGCCGCCAGACCGCATTGGGACCGTGCAGAGCAGCTGGGTAACGAGGCCAGTGCGCTGGACAACCGCGTCCGCGACCTGCGCGAATCGATCAAGGGTGTGAGCGATGCCAAGCTGCGCCTGCCCGTGGATGCCGAGATCGACGGGCTGCGCACCCAGGCCGACACTCTGCGGCTGCAGGCCCGCGACGCCCAGGCCGCCGGGGATCGGCTCTACTGGCCGATCTACAACCTGGACCTGAAGAACCCCAACGCGCCCGACGAGGAAACGCACGACCCTGATGTGCTGCTGGACAAGTACAAGACGTTGCTGTGCCAGATCGAAGAGACGGAGAACCGCCTGAAGGGAGAGCTTGCTGCGGCGCTGGCGCACCACTTTGTGGGTGAGGACGCCTGATGGATGCGCAGCAGTTTCTGGCTGAGTTCGGGCAGATTGCCAATGCGCCGGGCGGCGTGACTCGATTGCGGGAGTTGGTGCTTCAGTTGGCAATCGTTGGCCGGCTCGCAGCACAAGCGAAGACCGACACTCCAGTGGACGAGACTCTTGCCGCTGCGGCGGTGGAACGTGCCGCCTATGAATCGAAGTTTGGACTGCGGGCGACTAGACATCATCCTCCGCTTGATACTGCACCTTTCACTATCCCGGACCATTGGAGGTGGGTCCGACTTGAGCAGTTGGCGCTTTACCTCCAGCGCGGCAAGGGGCCGAAGTATGCCGAGCGCGGCGCAGTCTCAGTGGTCTCACAGAAGTGCGTTCGGTGGTCGGGCTTCGACATTACACTGTCGCGATTCATCGACGACGATTCCATTGATTCTTATGGCGAAGAGCGCATTCTTCGCGAGGGTGACTTGCTCTGGAACTCGACGGGCACGGGCACGGCTGGTCGAGTCGCGATCGTTCGAGGCGTCACGGAGAACCAGGCTGTCGCAGACTCACACGTCACAGTCGTGCGCCTTGCGAACTGCCTCCCGCGTTACATCTGGTGCGTAATTGCGTCTCCCTGGGTGCAGGCCCGGATCCATCCCATGCACCCCGACTCTCTCGTTTCGGGAACCACTCAGCAGGTCGAACTGGCGACAAGTACGGCCCGTGCTCTTGCTGTCCCTTGCCCAACGGTTGAAGAGCA
This sequence comes from Betaproteobacteria bacterium Ga0077532, assembly GCA_001464895.1. Taxonomy (GTDB): domain Bacteria; phylum Pseudomonadota; class Gammaproteobacteria; order Burkholderiales. Next base: position 5,992 of record LNEE01000022.1, on the reverse strand, counting down.
AGAGCGCATCGTGGTCAAGGTCGACGAGCTGATGGCCTTGTGCGATCAACTAGAGAAGCAGCAGCAAGACCGCCGCGAGCTGCAAAACGCTCTGCGGCAGGCCAACCTGCAAGCTCTCGCCGGAGCCCAAGGCCCGTACGAGCTGCAGACTAGCTGGAAGCGCCTGCAAGCAAGCTTCGGTTTCCTCTTCAGCGAGCCGGCAGATGTCGACGACGTCATCGCCGAGCTGAAGAATCTGGCTGTGCGTGGTGTTCTTGTGAAGGCCAGCAGGTCCGCCGCCGATCTGGCGCGCGTCAGGACGGATTGTTCGGCACTCCGTTCGGAGTACATCGCGAATGGCCTGATGCGACGGCAGAAGCTGGTGGGCATGGCTGAAAACGACATGACGTACCCGGAACACTGGGTGGTTGCGGCTTTCGATGAGGTCGCCGTGGTCATCGGCGGCGTCACCAAAGGTCGAGACTTGCGCGGCAAGCAGGTGGTGGTGTGTCCCTACCTAGCCGTTGCGAATGTTCAGCGGGGTTACTTCAAGCTGGAGGGCCTGAAGTCGATCGAGATTGCAGAGGACGAGCTGCCGAAGTACCTGGTCCATGCGGGCGATCTCTTGATCACCGAGGGCGGCGATTGGGACAAGGTTGGTCGAACAGCCATCTGGCAGGGCGGTGTAGAGAACTGCCTACATCAGAACCACGTCTTCAAGGCTCGCGTTCCCAGCGAGAAGCTTCTCCGAGCGTGGGTAGAGTTAGTCTTCAACTCAGGCATCGGCAGGGACTACTTTGCGGGAGCGTCGAAGCAGACGACAAACCTCGCGTCCATCAACATGACGCAGCTTCGCAGCTTCCCCCTGCCGATCCCGCCCGTGGAGGAGCAGCTGCGCATTCTCGATGCGCTGGCAGCACTCAGTGATCTGTGTGAAAAATGGCGGCGGCAGCTAAAGCACAAGCGGGACTTGGCATCGCTTTTCGCTATGGCGTCCATCGCCTCACTCACCGGCATTGGCATCGAACAAAACGAGGACACCTCAGTGAAAGCCCCGCAGACCGACGATGAGGTCGCCTGATGAAGCTGCGCCGGCTGCGCATTCACAATTTCCGATCAATTATTGATGCCGCTGTCGAGGTGCACGACTACACCATGATCGTCGGCGCCAATAACGCGGGCAAGAGCAATGTGCTAGCGGCACTGCGGGCGTTCTACGATGACGTCAAGTGGTCCGCCGAGGACGCTCCCAAGGTGGGCAAGAGTTCCGACGAGACTTGGGTAGAGCTGGCGTTTGTGCTGACCGATGCGGAATGGACCAGCCTGGCGGACAAATACAAAGAGGGGGTGACCGACCAGACTCTGAATGTGCGACGTTACTTTGTCTCCAAGGATCGCGTCAAAGCCAACCAGAGCAACATCTACGGATTGGCCAACGGCGAGCCAGAGGATTCCTACTTCTATGGCGCCAAGAATATTGGCACGGCCAAGGTGGGGCGCGTCATTTACATTCCTGCGCAGACGACCGCCGCTGACCAGATGAAAACGTCAGGCCCGTCACCGTTGCGCGACATGCTCAATTTCATGCTGAAGCCTGTGGTTCTGAAGAGTGCGGCCTACAAGGCCGTGGAGGATGCCTTCGGCAAGCTCAACGACGAAGCCCGCGGCGAGGATGGATTCCTCGCAAAGATCTCTAGACCCATAAATGACGCCATCATTCATTGGGGCGTGCGTTTCGATCTGTCCGTCAATACCGTGTCACCGGATGACATCTCGAAGAATCTGGTGAAGCATGCCTTCGCCGATGCCATGCTGGGCGACGCAGCGTTTGCATTGGATCGTTTTGGGCACGGCTTTCAGCGATCATTCTTGTACGAGCTGATCAAACTAGCCCCCTCGTTTGCGGACACCAAAGCGAGCGAGAAAAAGGAATTCGATCCGGATTTCACGCTTATTCTGTTTGAGGAGCCAGAGGCATTTCTGCATCCGGCCCAACAGGAGAATATGGCTTTTCACCTCAGGCGCTTGGGGGCTGGAGATGGGCAGCAGGTCGTCATCACAAGCCACTCGCCAATCTTCGTGGGCAAGGTGGCTGATGATCTTTGCCAGATCGTGCGGGCGCGGCGTGAAGGTGGAATCACGGCTTTGGGGCAGATCGGCAGGGCGATCGCGAAGGATGTCTTTGCGGAGGGGTTGGCCTTCAAGGCGTGTCTTGACGCGTTTGTCAGTGACGAAGGGATTCCGGGCACAGAGAAGATCGAAGCCAAGAAGCTCCTCAAGGACGCACAAAGTGATGAGGAAATCGCCATCCAGGAAGAGCGATTCCGCTATCAGTTGTGGCTGGATTCCGAACGCGCCGCGATGTTCTTTGCTGACCGAGTTCTGCTGGTTGAGGGGGCGACGGAAAAGGCCCTATTCGGCTGGCTACTGGCCCGCGACTGGCACGAACTGACTCGGTACCGCGTTGCCGTGGTTGATGTCATGGGCAAGTTCAATTTTCATCGCTACACGGCGCTTCTGGAGCAGTTCGGCATCCCTTACGGGTTGATGCTTGACGACGATCAGGACAAGCAGCACCACAAGGCGGTCAACGAAATGATACGCAATCAGACAGGGCATAACCGTCTCGCGCCGGCAGTGTTCATTCCGAAGCATATGGAATTCTTCCTTGGCAAGGCATTGCCTGGACGCAATGATCGAAAGCCAGTGCAAATCCTCCATGAGCTTGAAACAGGTGGAATAGCTGCTGACAAACTTACGGAGCTGAAGGCCAAGTTCAGCGCCGCGTTGGCACTGATATGAGCAAGTTTCCTGTCAGCCCGTCCAACCGGCCCGCCCCTGGGCGACGCCGTTGGATGACGTCAAGCCTACCGGGCGAGCTGCGAGCGCGGCCATGCCAGGGTTCTGCCGCCGGGCAGGCTGTGGAGCAGCATTTTTGCGCGGCTGCTGTAGCGTGAAGCTCGTTGCCTGACCTCGGAAGCCCCTTCATGCCCATTCACCATGCCATCTGGCGCGTTGGCGAACAGCCGGCGCCACTGGTCTCCAGCCGACTGGCCAGCGAGCAGCAGCTCGAAGACATGATCGTTCGGGATACTCGCATCCTGTCCAGCGAGTGGATGCTCATCGGTCGCCAGGAGGTCACGTCGCACGGTGGGCGCGTCGACCTGTTGGCGATTGCACCGGACGCCTCGCTCGTGCTCATCGAGCTGAAGCGCGACCGCACGCCGCGCGAAATCATCGCCCAGGCCCTGGACTATGCCTCGTGGGTCGAGCAGCTGACGCCGGACCGCGTGGCGCAGATCTTCCAGCGGTTCTCCGGCGGCAAGAGCCTAGACCTGGCGTTCCAGGAGCGCTTCGGTATCGAACTGGACGAGGAGACACTCAACCAGTCGCACCAGATCATCATCGTGGCGGCGGAGCTGGACCCTTCCACCGAGCGCATCATCGGCTACCTCAACGCCCGGGACATCGCGATCAACGTTGTCTTCTTCCAGGTCTTTGAGCATGGCACCGACAAGTTGCTGAGTCGCGCCTGGCTCATCGACCCCGGCGAGACCCAAGCCAACGTGGCGTCCAACACCACGGCCAAGGGCGACAAGGAGCCCTGGAACGGAGAGTTCTATGTGTCCTTCGGTGACGCGGCCTCTCGCAGCTGGGAGGATGCCAGGCGCTTCGGCTTCATCAGCGCTGGCGGTGGCAGCTGGTACAGCCAGACGTTGAAGCTGCTGTCGCCGGGGGATCGGGTCTGGGTCAAGATTCCGAAGAGGGGCTACGTAGGCGTCGGTACTGTGCTGGAGTCGGTACAACCAGTGAAAGACTTCAAGGTGCAGACGGAGAACGGCGAGCAGCCTGCGTTGCTGGCGCTGAAGTACGCCGACAGGTACCGACTGACTGCCGACGACCCGGAGCGCGCCGAGTACTTCGTCCGAGTGAAGTGGCTCGACACCGTGCCGGAGAGCGCGGCTATCAACGAGGTCGGCCTGTTCGGAAACCAGAACACCGTATGCCAACCGACGACTCCCAAGTGGCGCCACACTGTTGAGCGGCTGAAGGTCGCTTTCCTGAAATGGTCGGCATGACTCGCCGTCAGGGGCAAGAGCGCCTGCTCCCCAGATACAGGCGATTCTGTATCGTGCCGTGACAGAACTGACAACTACGCTGATGTCGTCTGGTGACGAAGCATAAGAAACGCGCTTAAATTCCAATGCCTTCCGTAGATTGTGGAGATTACCTATCCATGAATTCAACCATCGCTACAGATGTGATCAGAGAAGCAATTCCGTTGGAGTCTCAAGCCTTTACGGACAATCAGTTGAGGCAGATATTCGAGGCGCGCGCGTCCGGTCGAAGTACAGAGCTCCTTACATTGCCTCACGCGGATCGATTGGACTCCCCAACAGAGTTGATCAAACTTGTAGTCGAAGCGGTAGCGCTACTACTTGCGATCTACAAGTTGGTCAAAGAGAATCGTCCAAGACATACGTCTGCAGAGCTAGACGAGCAAGTTGTCCGCGACGTTCCAGAACTTGCTCATTTAGATGCTGAAGTACGAAAGAAAATCATTGAGGCTGTCCTAAAGCGGTCCGAATAAATTGATGCTGCTAAACGCCTTATTTCTTGGTGTTCTTGGAACGATTCAAGCTGGCGTTCCTAGGACGACATTCATGCTTATGTCTTTAGTGGTCTGGTACTCCAATGGTTTCTGGTTAGCCGTCGGCACATGGGTCATTGGCGACCTGTCACTAACGCTTGCGCGTCACGTTTGCGCTGCGAAAACATATAGCGGCATGCTTAACGATCTTCGGGCTCATGCCTATGAAATGCGATTCGAGGGCGTTTCACCAGAGAGCCTTGCGAAGCGGCATCCAAAAGCCATAATTTCAAAGGTCTCACCACTGCGAATTGGAGCGGTAGCAAACCGACTTACGTTCGTTTGCGTTACAACAACAACCGGGTCTCTTCTTTCGGGGGCATCCGCATATCTGGTACCGGCAGGTGAGACGATTGTCTTATTCCCGGGTGATGAGCATGATCTAGTTAGTGTTCGAGGTATTCGGTTGTTTCAGTTGTTGCATGAACTAGGACATTGCACGCCATTCGGTAAGATCACACGAGACATGATGTGCAACACATCACCAGTTTGTGGCGCAGCACTCATGATGTTTCTTCTAGTGTTTGGGGCGCCTCTTTTGTACGCCGTCTTGGCGTGCTTGCTTTGGGCGATCATTTGGGCATACGTTCACTTCTTAGATCAGACGATCGAACTTCGAGAACTCAATGCGGATCTGTTTGCGATAGCGAATCTACCCGATGAGGATTTGCGCTCCACAGCATCGCTAATTGAGCGCTACCCGACATTTCTTGCCGATCAGAGACTCCACGACGACAGGTGGAAAGAAAGACGAGAATGGGCGCTCGCATGTCTGAAGGGACGAAGCAAAGCAGAGATGAGACGCACTTGGTGGGAAGAACTCCAAATGAAAATCCTTTTCAAAAGCATCCCATCTGTCGTCGCGACAGTTTGCTGTGTGGGTCTTGCTTTGATGGTGGTTCTTTCCGGAATGAATCTTGTCGTCAACTGGTCTGGGCTTGCGATCTTCGCTGGAGTGCTTGTGGTAGGTGTGATCTTGCACGCTATGCGGTATTTATGGCCGGTACTTTTTGAGCTACAAATGATTACTGGCATTCGATTCGGTGGACGATTGGCGCCTTGGAAGTAGAAGTTTGGTCACGCGGATTCACAGAGCAAGTGCAACACCTTCGTCAACAGAGGGTGGAGCGACGGTACTAGCCACCTCCTCATTCGGTTAGGAAAGGGGATGCAACCATGGAACTGATTTTCAGTTCACCCAAGAGGAACGGTTCATCATTCCCGCTCAGAGGATGGCTGGCATTTTTCTGGCGGACATCGCGCACTAGTCCACCGAACCAGATGAATCGCACCGGATTCGATGATCAGGATTGTCGTAGATCCACTTCAACGGCTTGGGGTCCTTGTTGTGTTCCCTGATGT
>LNEE01000021.1 GCA_001464895.1 Betaproteobacteria bacterium Ga0077532 | reverse complement strand
CTGCGCTCGATCCTGCAGCGCTTGCTGCGCGCTGCCGTCCTCACCCCGCCAACCCCGGACCAGTCCATTCGGCGGACTGAGGCTCGTCGCTAATCAGGAAGCGCGTTAACTGACGTCAAACTCAGGAATTTACTGAACAAACGCACAGTTCATGAGGCTCCCCATGCCGTATGGCTGCCGAATCCGCCTCTGTTTCTCTACCGCAACCACGCTTGCTCGACCGAGTGCGCCACAAGATCCGTCTGAAGCACTACAGCATTCGCACCAAGAAAGCCAACGTCGACTCAGTGCGGCGCCACATACACTTCCACAGCCTCCGCCATCTAAAGGATCTAGGTGCGCAGGCCGTTGACGGTCTTCTAACCCATCCGGCATTTCAAGGCAACATGCCCGAGGCCACGCAGCCTTGGGCGCCTTAGGAAGTTCGGTCCACCGGGGGAATCCCCTCTTGCCTGTGCGCTCTGCTCCTCGCTGAGCAGGTCAGATGGTTCCAAAACAATTCTGCAAAAAATTTTCTCCATCCCCTTCTCTCCGCACCCCTCCCCCGTCCCCAAAACACCTACCCCACTTCGGGTTTCGTGTTCTTGACGGAAAGGGGACCCAACTCACAGATCTGGGAGTTCTTCCCGAGCGCCGGGCGTCCCGCCCGTCGATCTGAGTTTCTCGTGTGGTTCGCGGATTTCCCGCGAGCTCTTCACTCACACGAGGAGTCTGTCATGTCCGAAGATCGTATCGCCGTTCCCGCATCCCGTTCCACTCTGCTGAAGGACGTCGCCCGCTTCACCTTCATCGGCGTCCGCCGTGCGGCACGCGAAGTGGTCCGAACCCCGGGCTATGCCCGTTCCGTGGCGCGTGACGTGCGCGATGCCTGGCGTGAGTCCGGCATCACCACGCCTCCCGATGGTCGCCCACCGTTCTGAGGTGGGCGCCATGTTCACCACCGGCTTTGCCGTATTCCTCGGCATGCTTTTGCTGATGGTCAAGCTCCCGCGGCGCCTGTTGCTGCGGGCGCTGCACCGGGACCTGGCGGTGGACCTCACGGTCACGCTGCTCGTTTTCCTGGTGCACTTCGGCAGCTTCGACGGCCTCATGGCCGCGACTGTTGCCGGGCTGCTCACCAGCCTCGCCACCTCATCCGCCAAGCGGCTCTTCGGGCATCTGGACGGGGATCGCTACATCCCCGGCCTCTTCCGCCTCGATCTGCACCGCTGAAACGTTCTCTCATCCATCACGCCCCGCGAAGCCTTGCTTCCGGGGCGTTGTCATTTCTGGAGGTCTGCTATGGGATCGTCTGTCGAATTCGATATCTTCCAAAGCGTCACCGACCGCATCGTGGCAGCGCTCGAGGCCGGTACCCCGCCGTGGGTCCGGCCTTGGTCCACGCTCGGGGACGCGCGTCCTCGCAATGCGTTGTCCGGTCACCTGTATCGCGGCATCAACTTCTGGGTGCTGGCCAGCCAGACCGATGCGCTTGGCTACGAGACTTCGCGGTGGCTCACCTTCCGTCAGGCGGTGAACCTCGGCGGTCGTGTCCGCCGGGGCGAGCACGGCACACGGATCGTGTACTTCCGCATGACGGAGCTGCCCGATCGCTCGGGTGCGTCTTCATCGCCCTCCCCGGCTGGCGCGTCGACCCGTGTCGTGCCGCTGCTGCGCACATTCACAGTTTTCAACGTCGCGCAGATAGAAGCTCTGCCGGCGTCGCTGGTGTCCGTGGCACCTGCGCTCCCCGTCTGGTCTCCGTTGGAGGAGGCCGAACGGCTGATCGTGGCCAGTGGTGCTCAGATCCGCTACGGCGGCGATCGGGCGTACTACCAACCCTCGCTCGATCACATCCAGTTGCCATTGCGACGGGCCTTCCCAGATGCTGCGTCGTACTACGCCACGGTGGCCCATGAACTCACGCATTGGACCGCGCACCCCGGTCGCTGTGCCCGGGATCTGACGGGGCGCTTCGGAGACGGCGCCTATGCGATGGAGGAGCTGATCGCCGAGATGGGGGCGGCGTTCCTCTGCGCGCACTGCGGGATCGACGGTCAGCTTCAGCATCCGGCGTACCTCGCGCACTGGCTACGCGTCCTGCGTGCCGACAAGCGCGCGATCTTCACCGCTGCCGCCCGGGCTCAGCAGGCCGCCGACCACCTGGTCGGCGGTACTGATTCCGACGATCGAGTTGCGGAGGCCGCCCAGGCCGC
>LNEE01000020.1 GCA_001464895.1 Betaproteobacteria bacterium Ga0077532 | reverse complement strand
CGCCAGCGCTGAAAACAACCCCCGTGGGTCGGGCTCCGCCCGACGCCCGCGTGCCCGGATTCGCCGCTGTGCCCAAGTCCTCGCCGCGTCGAGCGGTGCTCGACCCACGACGGGCTTTCGCGGCTGGATGCGCCAACGCTGAAAGCAACCCCCGTGGGTCGGGCTCCGCCCGACGCCTGCGTTGCTGGATTCGCCGCTGTGCCCAGGCCAGCGTCGCGTCGAGCGGTGCTCGACCCACGAAGGGCCTTCGCGGCTGGATGCGCCAACGCTGAAAACAACCCCCGTGGGTCGGGCTCCGCCCGACGCCCGCGTTCCTGGATTCGCCGGTGTAACCAAGCCATCCCCGCGTCGAGCAGAGCGCGTCCCACGAACACCCACAACACGCGTCCGGGTACTTGCTCAGGCACCGCGAGGGATGGAGCAACCCGCTTGCGAACGCCATCGCATACCGCGAATCGCCCCGCCCCGGTGCAACCAGCCTGGGGCGCTGCGCCATCTATGTGCATGCGCCCGGACTGCCAAGACACAAGCGCATGAATCTTCGAGTGTTTGGGCAACACGGCGCCTGCCCTGCCCGCGGGCATGTGCGTTGCGCTATGGTTCGGGCTCGACAACGCACCGCAACATAGCGATCCTCCGCGCTGCCGATGCGGCTGCGCCGGAACCTCACCGGGGGTCGCGTGTCGGTGTCACTCGAATTAACCACGACAGGACATGAAAACACTCCTCGCCGACAGACTGGCGATCCTGGCCTTGTGCTTCATCGCCACGATCGTCGCCGGTGCCGCTGGCGCCCATTGGTTCGCGCCATTTCCGCCGGAGGAGACCTTCTTCGATGGGCTGACGCTCGAGGGGGCACCGCTGCCGCCGGGGGAGAAGTACTGGTTCGGTACCGATCTACTCGGTAGGGATCTCTTTTCCCGGGTGCTGTTCGGCGCCCAGACGTCGCTGGTGATCGGCCTGGTTGCCAACGGGGTCTCCCTGTTGATCGGGACGCTGGTCGGCATCGTCGCCGGGTACGTACGGGGTTGGGTCGGCACCGTTCTCATGCGCTTCACGGATCTGATGATGGCCTTCCCGGCTCTGCTGCTCGCGATCGCGCTGGCCGCGCTCTTCACCCCCAGCCTCTGGATCGTGGCCATGGTGATCGCGATGGTGAACTGGGTGCAGGTGGCACGCGTCGTGTACTCGCTCACCGTGACACTGTCGGAGCGGGAGTTCGTCGAGGCAGTACGCAGCCTCGGCGCCACGCGCACACGCATCCTGTTCCGCCACGTGCTGCCGCATCTGCTCCCGGCCATCATCGTCTACGGCACGCTGGGCATCGCGACGACGGTGCTGCTCGAGGCGACACTCTCGTTTCTCGGTATCGGGGTGCAGCCCCCAACGCCCTCCTGGGGGAACATCATCTTCGAGAACCAGAGCTACTTCTCGACGGCCCCCTGGCTGGTGTTCATTCCCGGGGCGGCGATCGTGCTGCTTGCGGTCTCGTTCAACATCCTGGGAGACACGATGCGCGTGGCGCTCGACCCTACCCTGCGGGGACGCGCGTCGTGATCCGCCATCTCGCCGGACGCCTGGGGCAGGCTGCCCTGCTCCTCGTGGGCGTGAGCTTCATCACGTTCATCCTGTTGTACATCCTGCCCGCCGACCCCGCGCGCCAGCTCGCTGGCCGCAGCGCGACTCCCGAGACGGTCGAGACCATCCGACAGCAACTCGGGCTGGACCGGCCCTTCCACGAACAGTATCTGCGCTACCTCGGCAATCTCGTGCAGGGCGACCTCGGGCGCTCTTACACGCAGAAGACGGAGGTGGCCGAGGTCGTCGCTGCGCGCCTGCCGCCGACGCTCCTGCTGATGGCGGCAGCCATCGTGGTGGAGTTGATGATCGGCCTCACGATCGGCGTGCTCGCGGCGCTGAGGCCCGGGTCGCGATTCGATCAAGGCGCGATGATCGTGTCGTTCATCGGCGTCTCGACCCCGCAGTTCGTGGGCGGCATCCTGATGCTCTACGTGTTCTCGGTGCAGCTCGACTGGTTTCCGGTGGGCGGCTATGGCACCTTCCGGCATCTGGTGCTGCCGGCCGTGACACTCGGCGTGCTCGGCGCAGGCTGGTACTCTCGAATGATGCGTTCGTCGATGCTCGATGTGCTGGCCCGCGACTTCATCCGCACCGCACGCGCGAAGGGGATTCCCGAGACGCGCGTCGTGGTGGTCCATGCCCTGCGGAATGCCGTGCTCCCGGTCATCGCGATGATCGGGATTGACGTGGGCCTCTTCATGAGCGGCGCTGTGATCGTGGAGTCGGTCTTCGGCTGGCCTGGCATCGGCCAGCTGGCCTGGCAGGCGATCCAGCAGGTGGACATCCCGATCATCATGGGTGTCACGCTGGTCGCCGCCGTGGCGATCGTCCTCGGCAACCTGATCGCGGATCTCGTCGCGCCTTTCGTCGACCCGCGTATCCGCCTGCGGTGAGCAATTCACCGAACAGTCCATCAACCCAAACCTGATCCCGTCCCGAGGAGAACCCCGATGAAGCGACGTCTGTTGATTCCCGTGCTGTCCGCCCTGGCCCTTGCCATGGCCACTCCGGCCATGGCCGAGAGCCCGAAACAGGGGGGCTCCATCGTCGTCACGTACAAGGACGACATCGTCACCCTGGACCCCGCCATCGGCTACGACTGGGTGAACTGGTCGATGATCAAGAGCCTCTTCTCGCGGCTCATGGACTACAAGCCCGGCACGGCCGAACTGATGCCGAGCCTGGCCGAGAGCTACGACATCTCGAAGGACGGCCTCACGTACACGTTCAAGCTCCGCAAGGGCGTGAAGTTCCACAACGGCCGCGAGGTCGTCGCCCAGGACGTGAAGTACTCGCTCGAGCGCGCGCTCGATCCGAAGACCGAGAGCCCCGGCGCCGGCTTCTTCGATTCGATCGCCGGAGTCGACCCCTTCAAGAAGGGCAAGTCGAAGGACGTGAAGGGCATCGCGGTCGTGGATCCGTCCACCGTGAAGTTCACGCTGTCGCGGCCCGACGCCACGTTCCTGCACGTGATGGCGCTCAACTTCGCGTCGGTGGTCCCCAAGGAAGCCGTGCAGGCGGCCGGCAAGGACTTCGGCAAGAAGCCGGTGGGTTCGGGCGCCTTCATGCTCTCCGAGTGGAAGCTCGGCCAGCAGCTCGTCTTCAAGCGCAACCCCGACTACTTCCAGAGCGGCGTTCCGCTTCTCGACCAGATCACGTTCCAGGTGGGCCTCGAACCCATGACCGCGATCCTGAAGCTCGAGAAGGGCGAGGCGGACTTCGCCGGTGACGGCATCCCGCCCGCCAAGTTTCTCCAGATCCGCAACGATCCGAAGTTCAAGGACTCGATCGTCGAGGGCGGACAGCTCCAGACCGGCTACGTGACGATGAACGTGCAGATGAAGCCGTTCGACAAGCTCGAGGTGCGGCAGGCCGTGAACATGGCCATCGACAAGCAGCGCATCGTGAAGATCATCAACAACCGCGCGGTACCGGCCAACCAGCCGCTCCCGCCGTCGATGCCCGGCTACGACAAGACGTTCGAGGGCTATCCGTACGACCCCGCGAAGGCGAAGGAACTGCTGAAGCAGGCCGGGCTCGAGAAAGGGTTCAAGACCGTGCTGTACGTCTACAACGTCGACCCCAACCCCCGCATCGCGCAGGCCATCCAGGAAGACCTGAAGAAGATCGGCATCGAGGTGCAGATCAAGTCGCTCGCGCAGGCCAACGTGATCGCCGCCGGCGGCAAGGCGAAGACGGCCCCGATGATCTGGTCGGGCGGCATGGCGTGGATCGCGGACTTCCCGGACCCCTCGAATTTCTACGGGCCCATCCTCGGCTGTGCGGGCGCGGTGCCCGGCGGCTGGAACTGGTCGTGGTACTGCAACAAGGAGCTCGATGCACGCGCGGCAAAGGCCGATGCGATGTCGGATCCTTCGAAGGCAGCTGAGCGAATGGAAGCGTGGCGCGGGATCTTCACGGACATCATGAAGGACGCGCCGTGGGTGCCGATCTTCAACGAGCAGCGGTTCACGATGCGCTCGAAGCGCGTGGGCGGGGCCGATGCGCTGTACGTGGATCCGGTCCGTATCCCCATCAACTACGACCACATCCATCTCTCCGGCAACTGAGCCTCGGATAGTCCCGTCGCAGTTGTTTTTTCCTTTGCGCTGTAACTTGCGGAACGCCGCCCCTGCAGATCCACGCAGGGGCGGCGCCTTTCATGAACTCTGAACTCCCGATCTTCCGGGTCGACGACCTCGCCATCAGCTTCGGTGGCGGAACACGGCGCGCCCGCGTGGTGGACGGCGTGTCGTTCCACGTCGGACGCGGCGAGACGCTCGGCATCGTGGGCGAATCCGGCTGCGGCAAGTCCGTGACCGTGATGTCCTCGGTCGGCCTGCAGCCTTCGCCACCGAGCCACGTGGACGGTGGCTCTGCACGGCTCGGCGACGTCGACCTGCTGCGTCTGCCGCCGAAGGCGTTGCGTCGTCTCTGGGGCAGCCGCATCGGCGTGGTGTTCCAGGATCCGATGACGAGCCTGAACCCGGTCTTCACGATCGGCATGCAGTTGCGCGAGGCACTGGCCGCGCACACGAATCTGACGGATGCCGAACGCGAGGCCCGCATCATGGCGATGCTCGCGCGCGTCGGCATCAATGCGCCGGAGCGCCGACTCCGGCAGTACCCGCACGAACTGTCGGGCGGCCTGCGGCAGCGCGTGCTGATCGCGATGGCGCTGATCTGCGGCCCGGAGCTGCTGATCGCCGACGAACCGACGACCGCTCTCGACGTGACGCTGCAGGCGCAGATCCTCGCGCTGCTTCGCGATCTGCGCGACGAGATGGGCATGGGCATCCTTTTCGTGACGCACGACCTCGGCGTGGTGGCGCAGTTCTGCGATCGCGTGGCGGTGATGTACGCCGGGCGCATCGTGGAGTCAGCCCGGGTAGACGCGCTCTTTCGCGCACCGCGTCATCCGTACACGCACGCACTGCTCGCTTCGACGCCGCGACTCGATTCGGACCGAAGTGTGCCTCTCCCCACCATCGACGGGATGGTCCCGCCCCCCGGCGCCCGCGGCGCGGGATGCAGCTTCGCAGCCCGCTGTTCGCGCGCTCAGCCGATCTGCCTCGCGACGGCACCAGCGCTCGTCGCCGGGCAGGACGGCGCCTTCGCCTGCCATCATCCGGTACCTGTCCCATGAGCGACGCGCCGCCTCTCCTCGAAGTGGACTCCCTGGTGAAGACGTTCCCGAACCGGAACGGCGGCGGGGGCATCCACGCATTGAACCATGTGAGCTTCACGCAGCGCCGCGGCGAGACGATCGGCATCGTGGGCGAGTCGGGCTGCGGCAAGTCGACGCTCGGTCGCACGATCCTGCAGCTGATCCGCCCGACGTCGGGCGACGTGCGATTCCTCGGCAAGCAGCTCACGCTGCTCCCCGACGAGGCGCTCAGGCAGATGCGCCGTCACATGCAGATGATCTTCCAGGATCCGTTCGCCTCGCTCGACCCGCGGATGAACGTGGCGACGCTGATTGCGGAGCCGCTGGTCATCCACCGTCTCGGAACCGCGGCGGAGCAGGCCACGGAGGTGGCGCGTCTGCTCGAGACCGTCGGCCTTCCCGCCGAGGCCGCCAAGCGCTATCCGCACGAGTTCTCAGGCGGACAGCGGCAGCGCATCTGCATCGCGCGGGCGCTCGCCCTGCATCCCGAACTGATCGTCGCCGACGAGCCGGTGTCGGCGCTCGACGTGTCGATCCAGTCGCAGATCCTCAACCTGCTGAACGTGCTGAAGCGCGACCGCGGCCTCACCTACCTCTTCATCTCGCACAACCTCGCCGTGGTGAAGTACGTCGCCGACACCGTCGCGGTGATGTACCTCGGACGCATCGTCGAGATGGGGCCGGCCGAGCAGATCTACGAGAATCCGAAGCATCCGTACACGCAGTCGCTCATCGCCGCGATCCCGCCACTGCAACCGGGCAGCGGGCACGCGGCGCCGCCGCTGCAGGGCGAAGCACCCGATCCTGAACACCCGCCGACGGGCTGCGCCTTCCATCCGCGATGCCCGCACGCGATGGCGCGCTGTGCAACCGAGGCGCCGAAGGCCGTGGACATCGCGCCGGGATCCGGCCGGCACGCCGTCGCCTGCCATCTGCACGACTAGCCGGACGGCGGCCCGCCTCACCATGCCGGGCCGGTGACGGCCTACGTGGTGCCCGATTTCCGGCGCGGCGGCGCGCCCAGCTCGCGAATCTTCGGAATCCGCTGCGACAGCAGGCGCACCAGTTCGGTCACCTTGGCGGGCTGCCGTACCCCGGGCGCGTGCAGCGCGTAGATCTCCAGGGGCGCCGGCACGAACGACCGCAGGATGGGCTTCACCCGCCCGGCGGCAAGGTCGTCGTAGTAGAGCCACACGGCGCCGACCGCGATGCCCTGGCCCGCCAGCACGGCGGTTCGAATGGTCTCGATGTTGTTGGTGCGGAAGGTGCCGCGCACGGGGACGTTGATCGCGCCGTCGGCTCCGGCGAAGGTCCACGCCTCCTCGGGCGTCACGAACACGTTGACGAGACAAAGATGCTGCGCCAGCGCCTGCGGATGCTTCGGCTCGCCGTGCGCCGCGAGGTAGGCGGGTGCCGCGACGCACACCTGCATGCTCGTTCCCAGACGCCGCGCCACCAGCCGGGCATCCGGCAGCGGTCCGATGCGTACGGCGACGTCGATGCCCTCCTCCACCACGTCGAACCACCGGTCGTTCAGCACCAGCTCGACCTGGAGATCGGGATGCTCGTGCACGAGGTCCAGCAGCAAGGGGGCGAGGAAGCGGTGTCCGAACGACGTCGGACAAGAGACGCGCAACCGGCCGGCGGGCCGGTCAGGACTGCGACCGATGGTCGAGCGCAGGGCGGCGATCTCCTCGATGAGATCCCGGGCCCGCTGGTAGAAGCGATCACCGGCCTCGGTCAACCGCAGACCCGCTGTCGTGCGGAGGAAGAGCGAGGTGCCGAGTTCGTGCTCGAGCGCGGCGACCTGCTTGCTGACCGTCGGTTGCGTGATCCCGAACTCGCGCGCCACGGCGGAGAAGCTCCGCGTCTCGGCGGCACGCTGGAAGAGGCGGGTGCGCTGCAGGAAGTCCATTCCACGAGGCTACCATGGTCTGTTCGGTCTTGTGGGTTTCTTGGAATACCCCTCATGCCCTTTCCGCGCGTTCCGCACCCGGGGGTTCGGGCCTATCTTTGGCACCGTGATCCGTTTGCGAACACAGGTCCACGGCGCGCTTCGCCGTGCTTTCGAGGAGAAATCCATGTCCTATCCGACGATCCCGCCGTACGACGATTTCGAGACCTCCGGCGCCGATGAATCCCCGGCGAATGCCGCCCTCAGCAGCCTGTTCCTGCGCACCCTGACCGTTGTGTTCCTGGTGGGCGTGATCGCGCGCATGTGCACCACTGTCGCCGGGCTCGGCACCCTGGCCTGACCGACTTCTCCCGGTTCCGCCGCATCGGCTGCTGTCGATGCGACCGGTGCACCGCGCTCTCCGCCCCTCCACGGAGAGCCGACTTCCGCACCGGATGCGGAGCCCCGCGCACGGCCCGCACCTCCTCCCGCGGCCGTGCGCGACCTCTCCCCTCTGCAAACTCCGCTGATTCCGGGCCTGCCGGGGCGGCGCCTCAGCATGGCCCTGCCGGCCAGCCCTCCCCTCCGTCGACGGGTCGAGCCGCTCCGATACCGCCGCACGCGATGTTCGCCGGACTCCCGGTGATCCCCCCTGCCGGGGTTCGGCCGTGATCCCCCATCGCGGTTGACGCCGTCGCGCGGCGACCGGCAGTGGCCGTCAGCCAATCACCTTCAGCGCCCAGGTAGTCCGGAATCCCGGAGTCTTTGTCACGAAACTGTCACCGTCCGTGAGCAGAATGGCGCAGCGCCAGCAGGCGCCCGACAAAACCAACAACCGGTGAACGCACCGACTCCGCCAACGACCATGACAACGACGCCGAATCCAGCACCGATCCTCACCGCGGGCAAGCCCATCGCATCCGGCATTCATCGCTGGATGGTGGGGATTGCAACCGTCTGCACCCTCGCCTCCGCACCCGTGCTCGCCCAGGAGGACGACGCCGAACCGGAACTCGAGCTGTACGTGGACCGCGAGACGAAGCAGGTCTTCACGGAGCCCGGCCCCAACCGCCGCCGTCTCGGTTCGTTCCGTCGGACGGACGACACGAAGACTTCGCCCCCGGCCACTGCGGCGGAAGCCGCACCACCCGCGGCAGTCGCCGCCCCGGCCATCGTGCCAGTGCCGTTGGCGGCCCCCCCTTCGACGCAGACCGCTGCCGACGCCGTCGCGGCGCCGCCACCGGCAGCCACACCGGAATCCATCACCGACACCCGGGCCGACACCACGCCCACGCCCTCCGAACTGGAGCAGCGCATCGAGGCCCGCCAGCGCAAGCTGGAGGACCGGATCGACAAGCTGGTCGTCTCGACGCCACAGCCTGCGGCGCTGACCCCGAAGAAGTGGTACGACGGCCTCAGCCTGCGCGGCTACATCCAGATCCGCCACCACAACGTGGTCAGCGGGGACGATGACATCCGCGCCTGGAACGACTCCTCGGTGGGCGAGGACCGCAGCCTCGGAGTCCGACGGGCGCGGCTCGTGGTGTCGGGCGATGTCAGCGACCGGCTCTACATCTACCTGCAGCCGGATTTCGTGACCACCGCCGGCGACACGGGGAACGTGGCCCAGCTGCGCGACATGTACGGCGACGTCCACTTCGACAAGGACAAGGAGTACCGCCTGCGCGTGGGTCAGTCGAAGGTGCCGTACAGCTGGGAAGACATGCAGTCGAGCCAGAACCGGCTGGCGCTGGACCGCAACGATGCGCTCAACAGTTCCACCCTCGGCGAACGCGATCTCGGCGCCTTCTTCTACTACGCACCGAAGGAGGTCCGCGCCCTCTTCCGGGAGATCCTCCGCACCGGACTGAAGGGCTCGGGTGACTACGGCATGCTCGCATTCGGCGTCTTCAACGGTCAGGGTGGCAACCGGCCGGAGCTCAACAACAATATGCACATCGTCGGCCGCTTCACCTACCCGTTCAAGACGGCCAGCGGGCAGATCTTCGAGGGGGGCATCGCCGCCTACTCCGGGCGCTTCGTCCCCGCGACCAACGGCAACTTCGCCGGGCTGCCGGCGAACCGCTATCGGGACGAGGGAGGCTTTCGCGACCGGCGCGTCGCTCTTCACGCAATCATGTATCCGCAGCCCTTCGGCCTGCAGGCCGAATGGAACTGGGGCGAGGGGCCAGGTCTGAACGACGCGCGCACGGCCATCGAGAACCAATCCCTGCACGGCGGATACGTCCAGGCCATGTACAAGATCGAACGGCCCTCCACCGGAGTCTGGATTCCGTTCGTGAAGTGGCAATACTTCGATGGCGCGATGAAGTTCCAGCCCAACGCGCCCCAGACGCGCGTCAACGATTGGGAGTTCGGGGTGGAATGGCAGCCGGATCCGTCGGTCGAGCTCGCGGTGGTGTACCAGAAGTACAACCGCAACGACGTGACCCGGGCGCCCTACGCTGCCTTCCAGAGCGACGTGCTCCGGATGCAGTTGCAGTTCAACTACTGAACCGGGCGATGCACTCGCGCCGCGCCCGCCTCATGGGCGGGCGCGAGCGTGGGGCCATCACCGGCTGGTGGGATTGTCCAGCGCCCTCCAGCGGGCACGCGCTTCGAGCTCCTCGTCGAGTGTCTCGCGGGCAGACTTGTACTGGGCACCGATGTAAAGGATCTTTCGCGCGAACTGTCCGTAGCTGATGGCGCCGTCGTAGAGCTCGCCCAGCAGCAAGCTGACGGCGTCCTGGCTTCGGGTCCAATGCCGCGGCATCGGGCCGAACCGGGCCTCGGTGAGACTGCGGCAGGCTTCGTGCGCCTCCCACAATGCCTTGACCGCAGAGCGCTCGGTATCCGTGGGGCGTTCCGTATTCGCCATCAGGGCAACGTCCTGACTTGCTTCGAGAGAAAGCGGCACGAGGATCTGTGAACGCACCGGATCGATCCGCGGATCGGCCATCAGCCGGTCGCACGCCGCATCGCTGTCCGGTCCGTCTGGTCGGTGCGGGGATGGCCCGCAGCCCGCGACCGCGATAACTGCGACAAGACCCAACCACCATTGAAGTCGATGCGCCATGGCGTCAGTCCAACCGGGCCAGGTCGCGGGCACGCTGGGCCTCATCGAGCAGCTCGCGTGCGTGCTTGTCGCGTGCGCCCACATGCAGCACCTTGCGGGCGAACTGTCCGTAGGTGATCGCGCCCTCGCGCAGGTCGCCCAGCAGGTCGACCAGCGCATCCTCGCTTTCCGCGCGGAAATTGGGCATGGGCCCCAGTCGCTCCTCACCGAAACGACGGCAGCCAGTCCTTGCCTCCCAGAGAGCCTGGATCGCCGCGCTCTCGTCCGGCGTCGGATAGGTGCGGTCGGACAGGTAGTCGATGGCCTGCGGAGCATCGAACGACAGCGGGAGCTGGATCTTGTCCCGCACCGGGTCGATGCGCGGGTCCGCCATCAGCGCGTCGCATCGGGCGGCCACGGCGCGCGCCGCAGCGACATCGGGATCATTCCTCCCGCCGGGAGTGGATGCGCACCCGACAAGCAGACCGAGCACCGCCGACAGCACAGCTGGTACGACACATCTCATGCGAAACCCCTCCAGTATTCGAAACAGCCACGACGGGAGTGGCAAAAGCACATCACAGCGCCACACCCTCTCGGCTGCTCAGCGGCGGCGCCGTTCACGCCGGGTGCGCCACCTGGGCACCGCACGGGGCCGCGAGGGCGCGCAAGACACCAGCCCACGGCCGGCTGAACACGTCGCCGAGAGACGCATTCTGCCTCGCTTGCCGCATTTCATAAAATCCGGATCACAGAAAGATGACAGTTGTTCGTGGATCGCGCCTGCGGATGTCCTGCGTGGCCCCGTCGCGCGCAGGGAAGCCGTGCACCCCGGAGTCTCGACGCGGAAGCTCGCGACCATCGATGGCAATCCCGGCATCGGAGCGCGGAGAGAATCGGACTCTGAGCGAGCACTTCGCTATGCGTGCGCCCGAACACGCTTACAACCACGAAATGGCCCTCGAAAATGGCCATGCAAGCGACGGAAACAGGCGTTTCTGGAATGAAGCGTGAGGGAGATCAGGGGGTTGCGTAGGTCCGACCCGGAAAGCGGCTGGCGAACGCGGGCGCTCCGGTGACCGACCGGCGCACCGCCTTAGATATCGCATAAGGATTCGTGCAGTCGCCTCGTCGCCTACCTCCGCGCAGGTAGCATCGGTGCCAATCGCCCCGCGTCAAGGTCGATCGGCGTGGTTGCCAGCGTCCGCTGTTCCCAGCGGGGGAGCACGACAGCCGTGGGAGGTTCGAAGTGCCGAAGAAGCACGCAGCGATCGCCAAGATCAGCGCACCGAGGCTGTACGGTGTGATTCCAAGAGGACGACTCTTCGAGAGCCTCGACCGCGGCGTCGATGGCCGGGCCGTCTGGATCGCCGGGCCACCCGGCGCCGGGAAGACCGCGCTCGTCGCGAGCTATGCCGAGAGTAAGCACCGCGACGTCGTCTGGTACCAGGTGGATGCCGGCGACGCCGATCCGTCGTCCTTCTTCTACTTTCTGAGCCTCACCGTTCCCGGTCGCAAGGCGAAGCTGCCCTTGCTGCAGCCGGAGTACCTCGCGGATCTCGACGGATTCTCCGACCGGTTCTTTCGCGCTTACTTCGCCGGTCTCCCGACCGATGCCCTCCTGGTGCTCGACAACGTGCAGGAGTTTCCGGCCGACTCCCCCCTCTACGGCGTGCTGGCCCGGGCGCTCGCGCAACTCCCCCCCGGGATGGCCGTCATCGCCATCAGCCGACAGGACGCGCCGCCAGAACTCGCACGGCTCCGCGCCAACGGCGACCTTCACGTGATCGTCTGGCCGGAGCTGCAACTCACCCTCGACGAAACCGAGCGCATCTGCCAGGCGCGAAGTCTCCGGGATCCGACCCTGATCGAAAGCCTGCACGGCCGCAGCGGAGGCTGGGTCGCGGGCCTCACGCTGATGCTCGAACGGGTGCGACGAGGCGGCCAGACCGCCCCCGACATCGAGACCGACACGCAGGACGCCATCTTCGACTACTTCGCCGGACAGATCTTCCGGGCGGCACCCGAGCGGGACCGGCAGAAACTCCTTCGCGCAGCGTTCGCCCCCCGACTCACGACGGCGTTGCTATGCGCAATGACCGACGATCCGGAGGCCGGCCAGCTGCTCGATGCGCTGTACCGCCGCCATCTGTTCACCGACCGCCGACGCCTCGTCACCAGCCCGTCGACAGCCGATTCGACCGCGCAGCATCCCTATGCCTATCAGTTCCACGCACTCTTCCGCGCATTCCTGCGACGCGAGGCGGAACGTGTCTTCGCACCGGCGGAGATACGTTCACTCATGGAGCGCACGGCCGCGCTGCTCGAGCGCGAAGGGATGGTCGCGGACGCCGTCGACCTGTATGCGGAGGCGCGCGAATGGAAGGGTGTGGAAGGGGTGGTGCTTCGCGACGCCCCTGCGTTGCTGCAGCAGGGCCGGTGGAGAACGATCGTCGAGTGGACCGATCGACTGCCCAAGGCCGTGCTGCACGCCAACCCGTGGCTGCTCACCTGGACCGGCAAAGCGTTGGTCCCCATCGATCAGAAGGCGGCCCGCGATCATCTCGAACGGGCCTGGGAGCACTTCGTAGCGGCCGGCGATCGAGCCGGCCAACTCGTCACCATCGCCGGCATTGTCTGGACACACTACTTCGAGGCCTTCGCCACGGAGAGCATGGACCGGTGGATCGAACCGCTCGAAGCGCTGCTGGGCGAGGGCGGCGCCTTTCCATCGCCCTCGATCGAACTGGCCGCGTACTCCGCCTTCCAGCTCGTCACGATGTTCGTGAAGCCATCCCACCCGATGTTGCATCCGTGCGCGCTGCGACTCATCGACTTGATGGACAGCGATGTCGACGTGAACGAACGCGTGTCGGCCGCGGCGTTCCTCGTCCAGTATCTCGACCTGGTGGCCCAATTCGACCTTGCCGCCCGCGTCATCGAGAAGGTGGACCGACTGACCCGTACGCCGGACCTGTCACCAGTCGGCCTGGTCGCCTGGTACACCAATCGCGGCTACCACTTCTACATCACGGCCCGCTACGCGGAGGCCATGGACACGCTAGATCGCGCCGTGGCGATCGCCCACGCCAACGGATTGCCGCAGGGCGAGTTCTCGGCGCACGTCTTCCGCGCGTTCGCCGCCGCGATCGAGAACGACATCTCCACGGGGCTCGGTGCAGTCAGGTCGCAGGAGAAACTGCTCCTTCCGATGTGGCGCGTGAGCGTGGCCCAGTACCACCTGTCGATGTCGTTGCTGGAGCAGCAGCGCGGTCACGCGGCGCAAGCCGCCGATCACGCAAGGCGCCACCTCGCGGCGGCACGCACGACTGCAGCCCCGTTCTTCATCATCGTCTGGGGAAGCTGCGGCGCAGGGGCGCTGGCCGAAGCGGGGCTCCATCAGGAGGCGCGCGACGTGATCGAAGAGGTCCGCGCGGCACGTGAAGGCACGTGCTACACGTGCTACGACGGCGTACTGCTCCTCGACGAGAGCTACGTCGATCTGCTAGAGCACGGCGAGGCTCGCGCGCTGCCCCGCCTTCGGGAGGGCCTCGCCTGGGCGCGCAGGCACAACACGCCGCATTTCTTCCGTTGGCTGGTCAGAGGCATCGCACCGCTGCTCGCCTGCGCACTGAAGCACGACATCGAGACCGACTATGTGCGCAGTCTCATCGCCGCATGGCGGGTCAAGCCGCCGACACGAGACGCGACCGGCTGGCCCTGGTCGCTGCGCATCGTGACGCTCGGCCACTTCCGCGTGCTGCAGCACGATCAACCACTCAGGACCGGGCGGAAGGCGCCGGCACGTCTGCTCGACATGTTGAAAGTGCTCGTCGCCCTTGGTGGCGAAGGCATCGATGTGCGCCGGTTGTCGGCCATCGTCTGGCCCGATGCCGAAGGCGATGCGGCGCAGGCGTCGTTCACCAATGCGCTGCATCGCCTGCGCAAACTTCTCGGTGACGACTCGCTGCTCGACCTCCGGGAAGGGCGGCTGTCGCTGAACCTGGATCGCTGCTGGGTCGACGTACTGGCCTTCGAGGCGTGGTGTCAGCGCCGCGATGCCGTCACGTCGTACCCGCCAGCCCGCAGTCCTGGGGACGACCCGCGTATGGCGGCGGATCGCCTGCTGGACATCTACCGTGGCCACTTCCTCCCGCAGGAAGCCGATTCGTCGTGGGTGATCCCCATCCGCGAGCGCCTGCGCAGCCAGTTCGAACGGCAGATCGGCCGCCTGGGCGACCAGCTCGAATCCGCCGGCGAGATCGCTGCCGCGATGGCGCTGTATCGACGAGCCATCGAAATCGAATCGCTCACCGAAAGTTTCTACCAGCGGCTGATGCACGTACAAGCCGCGGCGGGGGCGCGGGCCGAGGCCCTGCAAACCTATCGGCGGTGCCGCGACCTGCTCTCCATCGTGCTCGGCGTTCAGCCATCGGCAGCGACCCAGGCACAGTTCGAACTGATCCGGGACGAGCAGCGGTAGCGGGGCGCTGCAGGGCTGCCAGGATGGGCCCCTCCTGCAAATGCGTTGGGGTCGAGGCTGTGCAATCACCTGATCCCGCTGGGAACGCCTTCCAGGCACTGCCACAGACTGTCGGAAGGGGTGGACCTTGTAGGAATGGACCACGCTGTTGTAGGAGCGGCCCATGGCCGCGAAAGCGTTGGTTCCAGTCGACGCGCTTCCAGGGCATCGGCCGCTTTCGGGGCCATGGGCCCCTCCTACAAATGCATCCCTGGCGTCGCCACACTCTCGACCAACCGCGCCGGTCGTACATCGACTCAAGACTGATCACACCATCCGTCCCTGATACAAACATCAGAACATGCCGCGGAACATGTCGGCCACCCGGGTCGGCATGTGATGGGCGAAGCCCTCTTGAATGGAGCAGAGCTTGATCGGCGGGGACGCGCAAGGGACGACCGGCGCGGGAGTGTGTTGGAGAGGTGACACCGAAGAATCTCACGGGGCCATTCGGCGGGCCTTCGCGAAGACATCCTCCGCTGGTCCGGCGCGAAGCATTGCGGCTTCGTCGATGCCTACTTCAGACCCGGAGCGAACATCGCCTGAAGCGTCTGCAGTGTGGTCGTCAGCGTGGAGGCTCGCAGGGCGCCCATTCGCTTGACGAGCCGGAGGCGGTCGAGGGCACGAACTGATCGAGAACGATCAGGCCATGCTTGCGCTGGAAGATCACCGAGATGCGGAACCGTGCGGGGTGCGATCCGATGGTCATCGGCGCGACGATGACCGTTCGCAGGTGATCGTTCATCTCGTTCGGCGACACGGCCACGCAAGGTCGCGTCTTCTGGATCTCGCCTCCGACGGTGAGGTCCAGCGCGGCCATGCCCTACACTGGGACGGAACCCACGAAACCTGCGTTACCCGCCACCAGTTCAACGCCGCCGGCCTGCTCGCCTCTCGCACCGAGGCCCACGGTACCGACCACGCCCCGGCAGTCCAGGCAGGCGGGCAGCTCGCGCGGTTCTTGGCCCACATCGATCTGAACATGGTGCGCGTGGGTGTTGTGTCGCATCCAGATCAGTGGACACATGGTGGCTATGCGGAGATGCACACGCCTTCCGCGCGCCAGGACATCATCGTTGTCGGTGCGCTTTGCGATCTGTTCGGATTCGGCGGCCTCAGCGAGCTTCGGGCCGCACAGCGCGGTTGGGTCGACGAGTCGCTGCGATCGGAAGGTCGCGGCAGTCATGCGCACTGGGGGGGTTGAGCCGCAGTCCGGGTGAGACGAATGATTCTTGGAACGACCTGACCCTCGCACTTCGTAACCCTGGTACTTCTCGCACTTCCCGGACCGAAGCCGAGAGACCGGCAAACAACCGGCCGTTCGCCGCATCGGGTCAGTTCGGCGCGGACCAGTTCCACGGGATTGCCCGGAGCGGTCGCGTCGCGACCGGATCCGGACGATCGCCCTCTCTGTTCAGCCGTTGTGATACGACGGCTGAAGTCCGTACACCGGCGTCGGGACACCCTCCATCCGAGCCTTCAACTGTTGCGCGAGATAGATCGAGTAGTGTCGCGACTGGTGCAGATTGCCGCCGTGAAACCAGAGCCCGGGCTGCTGCGTGGGCTTCCACATATTGCGCAGCTCACCCTCCCACGGGCCGGGGTCCTTGGTGGTTCCTGAACCCATGCCCCAGACCTTGCCGACCTTGTCGGCGACCTCCTGGCTGATCAGTTGGGCGGCCCACCCGTTCATCGACCCATAACCCGTCGCGAGCACGATCACGTCGGCCGGCAGGACCGTTCCATCGGCCATGACGACACCGTTCTCCGCGATGCGCTCGGTCTTCCCGGTCTTCAGCTTGATCTTGCCATCGGCGATCAGTTCCGACGCACCGACATCGATGTAGTAGCCGGACCCGCGCCGGAGGTACTTGCAGAACAGCCCGCTGCCGTCCTCGCCGAAGTCGAGCATGAAGCCCGCCTTTTCCAGACGGTCGTAGAAGTCCTTGTCCCGCTCCTTCATTTGCGCGTAGACGGGCACCTGCACGGCGGGCAGGACGCGATACGGGATCGAGGCAAAGATCAGATCGGCCTTGTGCGTCGTGACCCCGCTCGCCACCGCCTGTTCCGAATACAGACCGCCGAGCGCCAGTT
Source organism: Betaproteobacteria bacterium Ga0077532 (assembly GCA_001464895.1). Lineage (GTDB taxonomy): Bacteria > Pseudomonadota > Gammaproteobacteria > Burkholderiales. The sequence goes on along the minus strand of LNEE01000020.1, from coordinate 10,132 downwards.
CCATGAGCGTCTCGGAACGCGCGATGTGGGTGGAGGATCGCTGAACCATCGTCACGTCGACGTCGTGCTCCTGGAAGTCGGCGCAGATGTCATGGGCGGAGTTGTTCGAGCCGATCACGACGGCCTTCTTCCCGACATAGCGCTCCGCGCCCGGATGTCGTGACGAGTGGTGGATGTCGCCCTTGAACGTGTCGATGCCCGGAATGTTGGGCATGTTGGGAACGGCGGACATCCCTGTCGCCAGCACGAGCTGCTTGGGCCTGAGCACGACCTCCTTGCCCTCCCGCTCGACCACGACGGTCCATTCGCCCTTGGCTTCGTCGTACTGGGCGCGCTTGCAGACGGTGCTGGTCCAGTAGTTGAGCTCCATCACCTTCGTGTACATCTCCAACCAGTCGCCGATCTTGTCCTTGGGCGAGAACACCGGCCAGTGTTCGGGGAAGGGTAGGTAGGGCATGTGGTCGTACCAGACCGGGTCATGCAGACAGAGCGATTTGTAGCGATTGCGCCAGCTGTCACCCGCGCGCGGGTTCTTTTCCACGATGATCGTGGGCACCCCCAGACGCTTCAGCCTCGCGCCAAGACCGATTCCGCCTTGGCCGCCGCCGATGATGACGACGTACGGCTGCTCGGTGTATCCCAGCGCGGCTTCTTCCGCCTGCTTCCGTTCGAGCCAGTTCTGGCGATGCTTCTGCACTCCATGCTGGACGCCCTTCTCGCGCGTCGACCCTTTGCGCTCCTCGTGCCCCTTGAGTTCGTACTGCGTGGTGAGAAGCGTCCAGGCCTGGTCCTCAGCATTGAGGCGCAGATGTCCTTCCCCTCGCCCGACGGCCGTCTCGAAACGTATCCACGCGTCCGTGATCCCGCCGGCTTCGGTCGCCTCACCCTCGAGAGTCCAGCCCGTCGGGCGGGCGCTGGGCAGCGTCGCCGCGAGCATGTCCGCGATCGCCTGGCGCCCCTCCATGGTCTTGAGATTCCATGTGAACGAAACAAAGTCGCGCCAGTAACTATCCTCCGCAAAGAGGCTTGCAGCCTCCTGAACGGCATTGGCCTTCAGGGCGGCGTCGAACCTGGCAAGCCAGGCGTTCACACGCTGGGTGGGCGAAGCGGTCGTCATGCTTGTTTCCTCCTCTGGTTTTGGCATGCTTTGGACTGCCGTCCGATCGCGTCAGCGGATCGGCCCGCAGGTGTGAACCGGGCGGATCGTACTCCCCTCCATAGGTACCGTTAACCGCCCGACGCACTTTCTTTCATCATCAGGCCATGCAAAGGTTGCGGGTCTGTTCTTGGAAAGCAGAGAACACGTACGTCGAGTTCCGACTCGAATCACCAGGATCTGCGCTTCGCGCAATCGACTCTATCGATTCGTCGAGTGTGCTCGCGTGGCGCCCGGCGGTCTCGGCAGTCATGGGCACGACGGCGTTGGAGTGCAATCCAGGTGGGGCGAGTGATTTTTGGAAAGACCTGACCCCGTCACTTTCCTTCCCTGAATGAGGTCCGGTCTAGCTTATGGCCACGGACGCAGCCGGGGTTGCGCGGCACCCACCCCGCATTGGCCAAGCGCCACCCTGCTGGTCTGCAGACGTCCCGCATGCAGCCATCGCGAGCCAGCGAGCCAGCGACCCAGCGACCCAGCGACCCAGCGACCCAGCGCATCGTTCGCAGCCTGTACCGAGCGAACAGAAGACGCCGATCTCGCGCGCGACCTGCGGCAACAAGCGGTGTGGACGGGGACCAAAGCGTTGACGACACCAACACCCGGTACTACTTTTTCCTAGTTCGCAATGCTTGGAGACTCGGCATGGCAGACGCCACCACGATGACGACCAAGGGTCAGGTCACGGTGCCTCGGGAGGTCCGTGACCGCCTGGGCCTCAAGTCCGGTGACAAGATGGCCTTCATGACGGGACCGTCGTGCTGCGACCGAAGACCTGGCGTCTGGCCGACCTCGCCGACTCGTTGACCCGCCCGGGGCAGCCCACAGTCACTTTGGAGGACATGAACCCGTTCAAGGCAAAGCCCGCGAAAGCGTCGAAGAAGCGACCTTCGCGATGAGCGGCTGCACAGTCACGACGGCGGTGCGCACCGGGAGCGCTGTGTGGTGAGCGTCGCCATCGATACCAACGTTCTCGTCCGCCTGCTCATCCGCGACGACGAAGCGGAATACGCCGCAGCGCGAAAACTGGTGGACGAGGCTGCTGCTGCCGAAGAACCGGTGCTGATCCTTCTCGGCGCCTTGCTCCAAACCCAATGGGTGCTGCGCCGCCGCCACAAGCTCGACGAGGCCAGCATCGCGGGGGCCTTCACCGCGCTTCTGGAAAGTGCCGATGTGGCGTTCGAACACCCACCCACCGTGGAAGAGGCGCTCTACGTCTGGGCGCAGCACCCGGAAGCCGACTTCACCGACTGCCTGCTCACCTCGCGCGCCGCGCATGTCGGCCGCAGCCGCTTCCTGACCTTCGACGTCGGCGCGGCCCGGTTGCCCGGCGTGGAGTTGCTCTCGTGAGTGACGCCCCGCACAGTGTGCCGCCGACCGCAGTGACGTTTGATGTTCTCCAGCCACTGTCTCGAGAATCGGTACGTGAACGATTGCGCAGACACTGTCTGCAAAATCTTTTGACCGCACCACGGGAGTTCGAATGGGCTGACGGCGAGCGAGGTTCCATCCCGGTCAGCGGATCGAAGCGAGTAAGTCACGCGTCGCCCGGAAAGCACAAGGGCCCCGGGAGAGATACAGACCGTCGCCATCGTTCAGGCGAAACGGATCGTCATGGGGCTTGGTCGCCCGGATGGTGGCATCCGAGGGAATCAGGTACCTGGCCATTGCAGTAACTCCCGCCCGGAAAACCCAGGAAAAACCGAGTTACTGCAAAAGTTTCTGCACGAAATGGGGGGGCGTAAAGGGATGCCACGGCAAATCCGTGGACGATGAGAATTTTTAGTGCTTGTTTTTTGATTTCATGGATCTCCGTGGACATCCCGGGAAATCCTGAAAATGGGCCCGCTGGGACTCGAACCCAGGACCAAAGGATTATGAGGCAGGAAAAATCGGCTTCCGGGGAATTCCCTCAAAGTCCAGACAGGAATTTTTAGCGTTGTAAAAGCAGTTAGTTGACTTTATCCTTTGGCCGAAGACGTCCGAAGAAAACCGGGGCAAGCCAATTTCATATCGGGACCCATATCGGGACCAGATCAAAATGAGCACCGGGACCAGATATCGGGACCACGTCAGGACCAGAGGAGGAGGCGATGGACAAACCCGCGGTCACGCACAGCGTATCGTCACCTCTGACCGAGCGCGCAATCCTTGCGCTGCGCCCCGGCCAGAAGAAGACCGACGGCGCCAGCAAGCCCAAGGCGGGGCGACTGATCGTGCGGGCGAAGGAACGGCGCAACGGCGGGAAGCCGATCACCATCCGCGAGTTCTTCTATCGCTATTGGGACGCCGACGGTGCGGAGCGATCGATGCTGATCGGGACGCACGGGAAAACCAGCTTGGAGGAGGCGCGGCAGGAAGCCCGCCGACTCCGCGACCTTGTTGTCCGTGGGATTGACCCCCGGTTCGATCGGGACCAGCAGGCCGTTGCCCAACAAGCCGCCGAGCAGCGCGCACGCCATGAAGCAGTGCGCGAGTCCCTCAAAGGTACGCTGGCGGACCTCCTGGACGCATACGCCGATCATCTGACGGCACAGGGCAAGGCAAGCGCCGCAGACGTCCGCGCGGCACTCAAGCGGCATGTGACAGGCGCCTTCCCTGCCCTTGCAGCGCGCAAGGCCCGCGATATCACGGCGGACGATGTGTCCGACATCTTGGCGATGATGATCTCCAAGGGCATCGAGCGCCGGACCAACATCGTGCGCTCGCTGCTGCGCGCCGCGTTCGCCTTCGGCGCCAGGCAGGACAACGATCCGGAACGCAAGGCCGAAGCCCTGAAAAGCGGAGCGAAGGTGGCGAAGCGGTTCGGCATCGCGGGGAACCCCGTCGCTGACGTACCACGGATTGGCCGGTTCGACCGCGCGGGGGATCGAGTTCTCAGCGACGACGAGCTGCGCGCGTACTGGATCGCCCTTGCGCCGCTCAATGCCGACATCAGCGACTCACTCCGCGTCGCCCTGCTGCTCGGCGGACAGAGAATGTCGCAATTGCTACGCACCACATGGGCGGACTACGACGAGCAGGACCGCACGCTGCACCTTGTGGACACGAAAGGCCGCGGAGGCTCCCGAGAGCACGTGCTGCCGATCTCCGATCAGGTGGCGGCGATCCTGAACGCCCGCGCGAGGCCCGCACAGGAAGAGGCAGAGATGTTGCCGGGTGGAGGCTTCATCTTTTCCACGACGGGCGGCAGGCGGCCCATAGACGTTTCGACGTTGTCGAACGCGGTGTCCATCATCGGCAAGGCGGCGTTCCCGAAGAAGCCGGAGGCAGGCTATTCGGCGGCGGACCTGCGCCGCACGGTCGAGACGCGCCTGGCGGCCCTCGGTGTATCAAAGGAACATCGAGCCGAGGTCCTCTCGCACGGTCGCACGGCGGATGTGCAGTCCCGTCACTACGAAAGGCACGACGACCTCCCGACGAAGGCTGCGACGCTGGCCTGCTGGGAGGAGCACCTGAATGCTGTCATCAACGGCAAGCAGACCGGGCGCATCGTTCGCGGCCGGTTCCGGGCAGTGACTCCGGCAAGCGCGTAGAACGAAGTCACCGCGCCACTCGCGACGGAAGGCAGTCTGGTGGATCCGGACCAGCCACTTCACGGCGTATCCGCAACGTTGGCCGCATCGAGGCTCGGTACGTGGGCAAATCGCGGCGCATTCATGGGTGCAATCGATGGGGGCCGCGCGCGACGCGGTGGCATCGAGGCAGCCCAGGTCGAGGAACGCTGGCGCGCTCGGATATACGATCACCTCCGCGCTCTCTCGCTCCTGGATCCGCTCTCGCCAGCGGTGGAAGCTCGCGGTGCTCACGGCCTCGCGTTCGCAGAAGGCCGCCACGGTGAGCCCGCTCCCGGAGAACCGCGAAAGCAGCGCGTGCCACTGCGATTCATCGCGTCGAATCCACTTCCGCCCTCGCCGGCCTGCCATGGCCGTCACCTCCCGCGTTGGTTGATCTCGGGAGAGATTCTGGGTGGTGGCTATGCGCGGAGGAAGGACGCCGCGGGGTTACCGGTTGCGCAAGGCGGTTGGGGATGCCGGTTCTGGGGGACGACTGAATCTGTTTCGCAGAATCGCCCTACGGGTTTATAAAGAGCGACATTTAATCATCCAAGATGACGAATTGTTCTCATTTTTCAAACTTTCAGTGAGTTTACGTACGTAGCAATATGGTCACCATGAGCGATGTTCATGGAAGCAAGCTGAACCGACTGCAGCGGGAAGTCCCCGAAGGATTCCTGGTGGACGCCGCCTGGCTGGAGCGGAACGGTTACGCGAGCAACCTCCGGCACCGCTATGTGAGCAGCGGTTGGCTCGAATCCCTGGCCCACGGCATCTACCGCCGTCCGCCGCCGCGCCTGCGCGCCACCACACCGCAGGAGATTCCATGGGCCGTTGCACTGGTGTCGCTGCAGACCTTGATGGCATGGCCTGGCGTTGTGGGCGGCCGCACCGCGCTGACCGCGCAGGGTTTCGGCCACTACCTCCAGCCCCATGGCGCGGACGAGGTCCACCTGTACGGCAATCAGCCTCCGCCGGGATGGCTGCGCAAACTCCCCACCGGCACCCAATACATCTTTCATCGCGCGGGCCGTCTCTTCGATCCCAATCTGATCGCGGAGGAGCCCCACGCGGTACGAGTGGATGTCGCCAGCGGCGTGACCACCCCTCTCCCCAGGGGACTGCGTTCCCACTCGCCTGACGTTGCCTGGTCGGCGACCGGTTGGCCGATCATCTGCTCGGCACCGGAACGCGCCATTCTCGAACTGCTCGATGAACTTCCCGAGCGCGAGACGTTTCAGCAAGTGGACGTGATATTCCAGTCGCTCGTGAATCTGCATCCCCGACAATGCCAACGTCTCCTGGAGGCCTGCCACAACGTCAAGGTGAAGCGGCTCTTCCTCTGGTTCGTGCAGCGCCACCACTCGCGTTTGCTGTCGCAGCTCGACCGCGCGCGCATCGACCTGGGCAAGGGCAAGCGCCTCATCGCCAGGAACGGGCGTTGGAACCGCGAGTTCCAGATCACCGTCCCCGGAGATCTCGATGGCACTGGATGAGCGATACAGGCGTCAGGTCGATCTGCTGCTGCGGCTCATTCCTGGTGTTGCAGCCGAGCCCTGTTTCGCGCTCAAAGGCGGCACCGCGATCAACCTCTTCGTGCGCAACGCGCCGCGATTATCGGTGGACATCTCCACCGTGCTCGGCGAGCAACACATCCATGGCCTTCAGCAATTGCGTGCGCTGGTAGATCGCTCGGAGTTCAAGCTGCTTGGCCATCGAGGGCAACAGCGGCAGCGCGATCTGTTGATCAAAGAACCGATCCCCCTTGATGCGCACTGAGTCGGTAGTGCCTCGCCAGCAGCCTTGCATCGATCTCGGACCGGATCAGTTGATTGCCGGGAACCACGAGTCGGACGGACACCACGTCACTGCCGCGAGGCTTGCCGCGGCTGACGATGCCCTCGTCCCAAAGCTTGATCGAGACCACGTAGTACTCGGCTGCGGTATCGATGACCGCGGGCTCTTCTGAGGGTCGGAGCAAGTCACCCAGTGCGACCTTAGGCCATGCCTTCATGCCCCATCTTCCACTCCACTCCGGCCGATACGCCGCGCCTCCAACTCCCGCCGAGTCTTGTCGATTTCCGCTTCCAGCAGCTTCGCGTCCGGCAACACAGTCTGGTACTCGGCCGCCATCACCTTGTTGGGCAGGCCTTCCAACGCATAGTGCGCCTCGTTGCGGCCCTTGCTGGTGCACAGCACCAGGCCCACCGGCGGGTTTTCGCCGGGCTTCATCCAGTGCTCGCGGGCGTAGTTCAGGTACATGTGCATCTGACCGGCGTCGGCATGACTGAATTTGCCGATCTTCAGATCGATGACCAGCAGACATTTGAGGCCGCGGTGGAAGAACAGCAGATCGACGCGAAACCAGTTGTCGTCCAGCCGCAGTCGCCGCTGCCGGCCCACGAAGGCGAAGTCGTCGCCCAGCTCCAGCAGGAAGTCGGACAGGTGCTGGATCAGCGCCTCTTCCAGGTCCGATTCGGAGTACTCGTCCTTGAGGTTGAGGAACTCCAGGACGAAGGGATCCTTCAGCGCCTGTTCTGGCGTGACGGCGTCTCCTGGTTCGGCCGCCTCGGCCTTTTGCAGCATGGCCGCCTTGTTGCGCGACAGAGCGATGCGTTCATAGAACTGGCTGTCGACCTGGCGGTCGAGCTGGCGCACGCTCCAGCCGCAGCGCAGCGCTTCGGTTTCGTAGAAGGCACGCGCCAATTCGGACTTGACGGACAACAGGCGCACGTAGGCTGACCATGGCAGGGGGAAGGCTTGGGCCAGAGCCGGGAGGCCAGGGAAATCTACAGATAGTGTCTGGCGTATCTGCAGGGCCGGAGATTTTGCAGACAGCGTCTGCAAAATCCGCTCGGCGGGCCACGCCAGGTAGAAGCTGCGCATCTGCGCCAGGTTGCGCCAGCCGAATCCGCGCCCGAACTGCCGGCTCAGGTCCACTCCGAGGCGCTTGATCAGGTCTTCCCCGTAGCCGGCTCGATCTTGCCCACCCTGCTCGAATTCGACAATGCGCCGGCCGATCTCCCAGTAGGTGGCGGTCATCACTGCATTGACGCTGCGGGCAGCGGCATGGCGGGCGCCTTCCAGCAAGGCGACGATGTCGCCGTGGATGCCGCCGTAGTCCGGCCCAGCATCGATGCTGCCGCTGCCGGGGACGAGTTCGGTCATGGGGTGTCCCTCCGTGCCGCGCACCGCAGGATGAACGCTTCGCAGCGGCCGAGCGCGTTCATTGAAGTACCGTCGGCCTGCGACCACCAGAGTTCGCCCTTGGGACGGCCCGGCACGCTCACGACTGCACCTCGATGGCTTCGTTCAGCGCCAGCTTCCAAGTCGCGTCACGACGCGAAGCCTCCGCGAATTGAGAGACCAGCGGCTTGATGGCGGGATCAAGGGCGGCGAAGTGCCTTGCGCTTTGAGCGTATGCGCGCAACGCCCGCGCCTGCTTCGTGTGGCCCGCCTGTTCGATGAGGTAGCCGAGTCGACGCACCGCGGCGCCTTCGTAGTGCGCTGCCGCCCGTGCCAGCCGGCGCGGATCAGCGCGTGCGCCAAGATCCTTGACGATCTGTGCCACGCTACCGAGGCCGCCTGCCCGATGCATGTATCGAACGCAGTCGAGCAGCGTCAGCTCGACGCCGGCAACGACGGCGAAGCCGGCTGGCGTCTTGATCGCCTCGACGAACGAGGCGTCGTTGCACGCGGCAAAGGTCTCGGGCTCTTGGTAGATGAACTGCAGGCGATGTGCGCCGAGTGTCAGGTCGCGCAATTGGCGAGGTGCCACCACCTGGAAGACCATGGCCGCCTGATGCGACGAGCCGTGGTGGGCCGCCGCGGTCAGTAGCGACACCCGGTAGCCCAGGCCCTGATGCTTCAGCAGCGGGTCGATCCACTCGGCTGGGTCCGCGGCCCCTTCTGCTCTGTGTTCGGGCCTCACGATGAGGTAAAACCCGTGTCTTGGACTGACCAGTTTGCCCTTGGCAACCGCTCGCGTGAGGGCCGGCGACAACGCGCTGACGGCGATGCCGGAGGCGACCGCCTCGTCGCGACCGAACCAGCCCCGCCCTGCGGCGAGACGATCGTCGATGAAGGTGTGCAGGGCGCCCATGCCAAAGCATATGCGAATTCAAGCGAAATGCGATCGCCCTTGCATACGTGAGTGCAGTCCCGGGGCCCCGCCTTCTACGATGGCGGACGATTCCAGCATCGCTCGGGCAAGTTGCTGCGCGCACATCGGATCGGGCATACGCGCAGCCGGCGATCGCCTCTCTTCAGACGAGAGCGGCCCCCCGGGCCAGTCTGCGCATAACAACTTACCGACCTACGTAAATCGCCGTCACCTGCTCCCTCTCATGCCCAAGCTCCCGGCTGATGACGATGCGCGCTTCCCGATCGAGCTCCTTCTGGTTCGGCGTCAGTTCCCTTGACCTCGGCCCTCCGGCCGCCGGTGCCTGCCATCCCGTGAGTTCCCGGTAACGCTGCTGGGCGTACTGATGTCGATGACCGTGAACGCGGTGAATACCCGCCCGCGCGCAGTGATGCTCGAAGCGGCGCAGCTGTGCCACGTAGTTGAGGTTCGTCGGGATCAGACTGCCTTGCCCGACCAGCCTCTTCGCTTCTGCCAGCACGGCACGCTGTTCGTCGGACCGGATCGGGATCTCCCGCGCTCGCCCACCCTTGGTCCATGACGCCTGCAACGCGAGCACGTCACCGCGGTCAGCGACGGCGGGACGGATCTTCAGGGACTCTTCGCGACGCAGCCCGAACGCCGCCTGGAATTGCAACGACAGACACAGATGTGGATCGGCGATCTTCGCCAGGTCACCCGCGCTAAGCACGCGCGCCTTGCTCTCGTTGGTGACGTACCGACGCTCCGGAATGCCGTAGTGGTCGTTGGCTCGGGCGACGACGTTCTGCTTGGCGATCTTCTCGGCCCACCAGCGCAGCGCCGACATCCGGTTCTTGATGGTGCCGGGCGTGAGGCCCTCTGTCGTCCAACGCTGGACGAGGGCGTCCACGTGCTTCGGCTTCAGGCCCTGCACGGCGAGATGATGGAAGCCGAGCCCGTGGAGTTGGTTGGCGACGAGGGCAAGGATTCGCTCCCGCGCGGTGCGCGTGGCGAAGCTGCCCTCGAGGTTCCGCTGGCACATCTGCTTGAGCTGAAAGTTCAGATCTCGCATGCGGGTCCGCGCTCCGTGAAGATCGCCAAGGGGTTTGGTGTGTGACGACGCTCTGTTGAGTGTTTCTGTCCGGCACGACCGCCTGGGCGGTTCGTACGCTGCGAGGGACACGAGGACACCACTCCTGTTGTGTGCAGGGCTGGGACGGCTTGCCGCGGCTGCACCCGCTCTTGGCGACGATCCGGATTCCCTGGCGGGAAGTCCGTGACCGCATCGAGCCATGACACCCGGCTCGGGGCTGCGCC
>LNEE01000019.1 GCA_001464895.1 Betaproteobacteria bacterium Ga0077532 | reverse complement strand
GGCGAGGCGGGCTTCCTCGGCGAGGCGGGCTTCCTCGGCGAGGCGGGCTTCCTCGGCGAGGCGGGCTTCCTCGGCGAGGCGGGCTTCCTCGGCGAGGCGGGCCTCCTCGCGGCGTCGCGCTTCCTCGGCCTGACGCTGCAGTTCTTCCTCGTGCAATCGCTTCAGCTCGGCCTCGCGACGCTCACGTTCCTCGATCTCCCGTCGCAGACGTTCTTCGAGCTCATGACGCTTGCGGGCTTCCTCCTCCTCGCGACGCCGCATGGCTTCTTCGGCTTCCAGACGCAGCCGCTCACGTTCTTCCTCGAGTCGGCGATCAGCCTCCGCGCGGGCCACGCGCTCGGCCTCATCCCGGGCGCGTCGCGACTCCTCCTCGATGCGGCGCGCGGCCTCCTCCCTCGCCCGCAGTTCGGCTTCCTCGCGAAGCCGGCGCGTTTCGGCTTCCAGCTGGATGCGCGCCCTGTCGGCTGCCTCCCGCTCGGCCTCTTCGCGAAGTCGTCGTGCCTCCTCCTCGACGCGCCGACGGGTTTCCTCCTGCACGCGCTTCTCCGCCTCTTCGCGGAGACGCTTCGTCTCGGCCTCCAGGCGACGCTGGACTTCCTCCTGTGTCTTCCGCTCGGCCTCTTCCCGGACTCGCCGCGCCTCTTCCTCCACCTTGCGCTGAAGCTCCGCCTGAACGCGCCGGGTGGCTTCCTCGCGGGCGGCGCGCTCCGTCTCCTCCTTCAGGAGCTGAGCAGCCGCCGCGAGACGCTTGCGCTCTTCGTCCATGCGGCGCCGTTCCTCCAGCAGCCGCTTCTGGGCTTCCTGCTCGAGGCGCGCGCGGCGCTCGGATTCTTCGCGCGCCTTCCGCTCGGCTTCCTCGCGCGCAATCCGCTCCGCCTCGATACGGGCGGTCGCCTCTTCCGAGAGCCGGGCCCGCATCTCCGCCTCCTGGCGGACCAGCGCATCGGCCTGCTCCCTGGCCTTGCGCTCCGCCTCGGCCCGGGCCCGGATCTGGGCCTCGACCTGGGCGCGACGCTTCGCGTCCTCGTGGGCCCGGATCCGGGCTTCGTCCTGATTCTGGCGTTCGGCTTCCTCGCGGGCCTTGGTTGCCCGGGACTCGGCTTCGCGGCGGGCGGCCTCGTCCCGGGATTTCCGTTCCAGTTCAGAGTTGCTGTAGAAACCGCGCGTGGCTTCGCCCCCCCCGAGCATCGAGGTGAAGTCGAGATCATCGCTGACGGTCATGCCCTTGGAGGAGGCCGGCACCTGGCTGGCAGGTGCGGCCATCTCCTTCACGAATCCGAGGTCGGAGAGCTGCCGGAGTTGGAGGGTGAGATCGCGCTCCGAGATGGGCGCCATCTTCGCGTGCAGGTCGACCATGCTCGACCGGCCATCGACCAGGCTCAACAGGCGAAAGAGGTCCTTGGACAAAGCCCTGGACTTATTCTTGACCTCGAGGAGGCCCTTGCCCGTCTTCGCGTAGAGAATGGTCATGTCCATCAAAGCCTCGAGGAACGGCAAAGTGTCCCGTGGCAGGGCCCTGAGCCGCACGACTCGGCTTCGGGACGCAGGAACGCTTTCCGCCACGCCAGGTGGCGAAATCGACCCCCGACCCTTCGATTATAGGGGCCTGGCCGGCCGGTCTGGCTCTCTCGCGGAGCAGCAACCGGGCCGGGTCGGCTCCCGATCAGTCCAGACCTTTGACGATATCCTCGATGACCTTCTTCGCATCGCCGAAAACCATCATGGTCTTGTCGAGGTAGAAGAGCGGGTTGTCCAGGCCTGCATAGCCTGCCGCCATCGATCGCTTGTTCACGATCACGGTCCGGGCCTTGTGCGCCTCGAGAATCGGCATCCCGTAGATCGGGCTGCCCTTCTCGTGTGCCAGCGGATTCACGACGTCGTTCGCCCCGAGCACCAGCACGACGTCGGTCGTTCCGAAGTCGCTGTTGATGTCCTCCATCTCCAGCACCTGGTCGTAGGGGATCTCTGCTTCCGCCAGCAGCACGTTCATATGCCCTGGCATGCGGCCCGCCACCGGGTGGATGGCATATCGGACCTGGATGCCCTTCGCCGTCAGCTTGTGCGCCATTTCCTTCACAGCGTGCTGGGCGCGCGCCACGGCGAGCCCGTAACCCGGGACGATGATCACGCTGTCGGCATTGCCGAGGACGAACGCGACATCGTCGGCGCTTCCCGAACGCACCGAGCGTTGCTGCTGCGCGCCGCCGGTCGTGGCCGCCTCGCCGCCGAAGCCTCCGAGGATGACGTTGAAGAACGACCGGTTCATCGCCTTGCACATGATGTACGACAGGATCGCGCCGGAGGAACCGACCAGCGACCCGGCGATGATCAGCATCGGGTTGTTGAGCGAAAAACCGATGCCCGCCGCCGCCCACCCGGAATAGGAGTTGAGCATCGACACCACGACGGGCATGTCGGCACCACCGATCGGGATGATGATCAGCACGCCCACCACGAACGACAACGCCAGCATCGCGAGAAAGGCGCCGAAGTTCCCGGCGAAGACGAAGCCCAGGCCGAGGACGATCGTCGCGATCCCCAGAACCAGGTTCAGCATGTGCTGGCCCTGAAACACGACCGGGGCGCCCTGGAAGAGGCGGAACTTGTACTTCCCCGAAAGCTTGCCGAACGCGATCACGGACCCGCTGAAGGTGATCGCACCGATGGCTGCGCCGAGGAACAGTTCCAGACGGTTGCCGTACGGGATCGGGTCGCCCTTCTGCGTGATGCCGAAGGCGTACGGCTCGACGACGGCCGCCACCGCGATGAACACCGCGGCGAGGCCAATCATGCTGTGCATGAAGGCGACCAGCTCGGGCATCTTGGTCATCTCGACGCGCTTCGCCATGATGGCGCCGAGACCACCACCGACGACGAGGCCGCCCAGCACGTAGGCGAGTCCTGCAGCGGGATTCTCGGCGAGCTTGGCGACGAGCGCGGCTGTCGTGACGACCGCGATGGCCATGCCGGCCATGCCGAAACCGTTGCCGATACGCGACGTGGTCGGATGCGACAGCCCCTTCAGCGCCTGGATGAAGCAGATCGACGCGACGAGGTAGAGCAGCGTGACGACGTTGAGACTCATGGCTTGCTCCCTCCCGCAGCCGGCCGATCCTTCTTCTTGAACATCTCGAGCATGCGCCGCGTCACGAGAAAGCCGCCGAAGACGTTGACGGCCGCAAGGGCGACGGCGAGGACGCCCATCGTCTTGCCGAGCGTCGTCTCGGTGAGCGCCGCCGCGAGCATGGCTCCAACGATGACGATCGCCGAGATCGCATTCGTGACGGCCATGAGCGGCGTGTGCAGCGCGGGTGTGACGTTCCACACGACGTGGTAGCCCACGTACACCGCGAGCACGAAGATGATGAGGTTGATGATTGTCGGATTGAGTGTTTCCACCGAATGGTCTCCGTGGCGTACGGTCAGGGGCGAACGAGCGCGCCGTCGATGGCGGCGAGCGTGCCGGCGATGACTTCGTCCTCGCGATCCAGCTTGAACGCACCGGTCTTGGGGTCGAGCATGAGGGCGAGGAAGTTCACGAGGTTGCGGGCGTACAGGGCACTGGCGTCGGCCGGCACGAGGGCCGGGAGATTCGCGATGCCGACCAGATTCACGCCGTGCTTGACGACCGTGCGATCCAGTTCAGACAGCGGACAGTTGCCGCCCTGCTCCACCGCCATGTCGACGATGACGGACCCGGGCTTCATGGTCTTCACCATGTCCTCGGTGACCAGCACCGGGGCGGGCCGTCCGGGGATGAGCGCCGTGGTGATGACGATGTCGGCCTGCTTGATGCGCTCGGCGATCAGGGCAGCCTGCCGCTTCTTGTAGTCCTCGCCCATTTCCTTCGCGTAGCCGCCCTGGCCCTTCGCCAGTTCCTTCTCGGCATCGGTCAACGGGACGTCGATGAACTTGGCGCCGAGCGACTCCACCTGTTCCTTGGTGTCGGGCCGGACGTCCGTGGCTTCCACCACCGCACCGAGCCGCTTGGCCGTCGCGATGGCCTGCAGGCCCGCAACGCCCACACCCATGATCACGACGCGGGCCGCTTTCACCGTGCCGGCGGCCGTCATCATCATCGGCATCAGGCGCCCGTAGGTGTTCGCGGCGATCATCACGGCCTTGTAGCCGGCGAGGTTGGCCTGCGAGGACAGGACGTCCATGCTCTGCGCGCGGGAGATGCGCGGCAACCATTCCATCGCGAACGCCGTGACGCCCTGTGCCGCGATCGCCTCCAGGCCCTCGCGCTTGTGGGGCGCGAGCAGGCCGATCAGCATCTGGCCCTTCCGCATCGAGGCCAGCTCCGCCGGCTCCGGGCCTCGTACCTTCAGTACGAGATCGGCCGTGGAGTACACCTCGGCAGCGGAGCCCACGAGGGTCGCACCGGCCGCAGCATAGTCGGCGTCGGCATAGTTGGAGGCGAGCCCTGCTCCCGCCTGTACGATCAGCTTGTGATGACCGCCAGCGGCCAGTTTCTTCACCGTCTCCGGTGTGGCAGCAACGCGCGTCTCACCCGCACGGGTCTCCGCGGGTATCCCGATCTGCATGCCTAGATCACCTCCAAGATTTGGGTCATGGCCGGGGACGGACTTGCGCCACCGGTCCACTTGTCAGGGACGCCTGCCGCCGGTCGGCACGAAAACATCGACCAGGGCGCGGGTCCCGATGATGCCCGCGTTTTCACCACGAGCCTGAGAAGCCTAGCATTATAGTGGTGCAGTTCGCGGCTCGGATATGCCGCTCCGGCAGTTCTCTCATGCCGATTCCAACATAAAGCCCGCCTCCCGAATGCCTTCGATCCAAGTCCTGCCCGATCACCTCGTCAACCAGATTGCTGCCGGCGAAGTGGTCGAGCGCCCTGCCGCCGCCCTGAAGGAAATGCTCGAGAACAGCCTCGACGCGGGCGCCACCGACATCGCCGTGACGCTGAAGGATGGCGGGATCCGGCAGATCCGCGTGCAGGACGACGGACGGGGCATCGCACGCGACGAACTGCCGCTGGCGCTCGCCCGGCACGCCACCAGCAAGATCGCGTCGTTCGAGGATCTCGAGCGCGTCGGCACGCTGGGCTTCCGGGGCGAGGCGCTCGCCAGCATCGCCTCGGTATCGCATCTCACCCTGACCAGCCGGACTGCGGACGAGAGGCACGGCTGGCAGATCGAAAGCCACGGCGGAACACTCTCGGAAGCCATCCCGGCGCAGTGCGAACCTGGCACGACAATCGACGTGCTCGATCTCTACTACAACACCCCCGCCCGACGGAAATTCCTCCGCACCGAAGCCACCGAGTACGCCCACGCGGACGACTGGTTCACGCGCATCGCCCTCGCCCGCCCCGATGTCTCGATGCGCCTCACGAGTGACGGCAAGGCGCGCTGGCGGCTGCCTTCCCAGTCGCTGGCCGAGCGGGTGGCCGCGGTCCTCGGCGAGGACTTCATGCAGTCCGCCATCGCGTTCGACGAGCAGGCCGGCGCCATGGCGTTGCGCGGCTTCGCCGGGCTTCCCGCCGCGGCCCGCGGCCAGCGCGATGCGCAGTTCGTGTTCGTGAACGGGCGATTCGTCCGCGACCGCCTGCTCGCCCACGCCATCCGGGAAGCCTATCGGGACATCCTCCACCACGACCGGCATCCGGCCTTCGCGATATTCCTCGACATGCCGCCTGAGCTGGTCGACGTGAACGTGCACCCGACGAAGACGGAAGTCCGGTTCCGCGAGAGCCGCAGCATCCATCCGTTCGTGCGGAGCATCCTCGAACGGACGCTCGCCGCGTCCAGGCCAGGTGGCACGACGGCCTCGATGACGACACCGGACCAGGCGGTCCGCGCGCCTTCCGCCATGGCATGGTCGAGCGGCCCGACTGCGGGCTACCCACCGCGGCAATCCGCGATGCCGCTTGCGGCCGGCGAATCGATGGCCTTCTACGACCGACTGTTCGGCCGCGCACCGACGGGCGACGGCACGGATGCGGCCACGACGACGCTCGCCCCGCCGCCGTCCGCCACCCCTTCCGACGGGCCGCCGCTCGGGTTCGCGATCGCGCAGCTGGCCGGCGTGTACGTGCTCGCCCAGAACCATGCGGGCCTCGTCATCGTCGACATGCATGCAGCGCACGAGCGTATCGTCTACGAACGATTGAAGGTCGCGCTCGCGGCGTCCGGCGTGCCGACGCAACCGCTCCTGATCCCCGCCACGCTCGTGGCCAGTGCGCTGGAAGTGGCCACGGTGGAGGAGCACGCGGACCTCCTGTCTCGGCTCGGGTTCGAAATGGCCGTGCTGTCGCCGACGACGGTCGCCGTGCGATCCGTGCCGGTGCTGCTGCGCAACGCCGACGCCGCGGCGCTCGCGCGCGACACGCTGCGCGAGATCGCCGAGGTCGGCGTGAGCCACGTCCTGGAGGACCGCCGCGACGAGATGCTCGCGACGCTCGCCTGCCACGGCGCGGTACGCGCGAACCGGGCGCTCACGCTCCCAGAGATGAATGCACTGTTGCGCGACATGGAGGAGACCGAGCGCTCCGGGCAGTGCAACCATGGCCGCCCCACCTGGACCCAGCTGTCGATGGCGGATCTCGATCGCCTCTTCATGCGCGGCCGCTGAGCAGGTTGCGTCGATGACTGTTCACGACGAGCGCCCGGTCGTCATCGCCCTCATGGGCCCGACGGCCGCGGGCAAGACCCGGGTCGCCCTCGAACTCGCGCGCCGGCTGCCGGTGGAAATCGTCAGCGTGGATTCCGCACTGGTCTACCGCGACATGGATATCGGCACGGCCAAGCCCGACGCCGCGGAGCGCGGGCAGGTCCGGCACCATCTGCTGGACCTCATCGATCCGACGGAGCGCTACTCCGCAGCACGCTTCGCCGAGGACGCCGCGGACTGCATCCGCAGCATTGCCGCCCGCGACCGCATCCCGCTGCTCTGCGGCGGCACCATGCTCTACTTCAAGGCCCTCCGCGAGGGTCTGTCGGACCTGCCCCAGGCAGATCCGGCAACGCGTGCCGTGATCGACGACATGGCGGAAACGCTCGGCTGGCCGGCACTGCACGAGACGCTGGCCGGACTCGACCCCGTGACGGCCGCGCGCCTCGACCCGACGGATTCGCAGCGCATCCAGCGCGCCCTGGAAGTCTGCTGGGTGGCCGGAAGACCCATGTCGGAACTGCTGGAGGAGAGTGCGCGCGAAGCACCTCCCTTCCGATGGGTACAGGTCTCACTGGAACCCGGCGATCGCGCGGTGCTGCACGAGCGCATCGCGACCCGCTTCGAAGTGATGCTGGAGCTGGGCCTGATCGGCGAGGTGGAGAGGCTGCGTCGCGACTACGACCTCGCGCCGGAACTGCCCTCGATGCGATGCGTGGGCTACCGCCAGGTGTGGCAATACCTCGACGGCGAGTTCGGACTGGCGCGCCTGCGGGAGACCGCCGTGATCGCGACGCGACAACTCGCGAAACGGCAACTCACCTGGCTGCGTTCCACGCCCGACGTGGAACGCTTCGACTGCCTGGATCCGGACGTGGCCGAGACGGTCGCAGACGTGGTGGGCGCGCGGCTCGCCGACTGCTGAAGCCGTGGCGCCCGGGCCGGACGCTGCCCGATCGAATCGTCCGACCGGCCCGGAACGTCGTCACTGCCCGCCGAGCGCGTCCACGCCGGCCTTCGCGATCTGACCGTCCTGCTGGGACGTCACGCCCGACACGCCGATCGCGCCGACGATCTGACCACCCACTGCGAGGGGCAGACCGCCTTCCAGCGGCAACGCACCGTCCAGCGCGAGGATTGCATTGCGCCCGCCTGCGACGGCGTCCTCGAAGACCTTCGTGGGCCGCTTGAATGCGGACGACGTGCGGGCCTTCTTGATCGCCACATCGACGCTGCCGTACTGCGTACCGTCCATACGTTGGAGATAGAGGATCTGGCCACCCTCGTCGACCACGGCGATCACGACGTTCCACTTGTTCTTCACCGCCTCGGCTTCGGCCGCCGCCGCGATCTTCTTCGCGCCATCGAGCGTCAGCGCCTTCTTGTCGACCACCTGGGCGTGTGTCCCGAACGACATCACACCGAACGACATCGCGCCGAACATCGCGACGAGCGCGGCCACACTGCGG
Organism: Betaproteobacteria bacterium Ga0077532; assembly: GCA_001464895.1. Classification (GTDB taxonomy): domain Bacteria; phylum Pseudomonadota; class Gammaproteobacteria; order Burkholderiales. The sequence continues at coordinate 184,555 of LNEE01000019.1, read as the reverse complement.
ATTCTCAGGGATCTCATGGTTCGACTCCTCCTGCTTTGGTGGTTGAATTCAGTGCGTGTCCGAGCGGCCAACGATACGCCCTTGATCCCCCGAGATTCAATCGCGGCGCACGTTCGAGACCATGGCGTCGATGCCACCGTCTGCCAGGGCGATGGCGATGGCGTCGCCCGTCGCCACGGACGAGGCCGATCGGAGAACTCCGCCCTGCGCATCCCGCACGATCGCGTAGCCACGGTCCAGCACAGCCGTGGGATCGAGGTGCAGCAGGCTCGCGGCGAGCCGGTCGAGGTTGGCCGTTCGCGACAGCATGCCGGTCACACCAGCCCTGGGCAGACGCTCACCGATGGCTCTCAGCCGCGCGCGCAACCGCCCGAGGTCAGGTGCCGCCGCGGTGAATCGGTCGCCGACACGCGCCACGCGCTGCAGGCGCATGTCCTGGACACGCCCCATCGCATTCGAGAGACGCGCCTGAAGATTCGCGAGACGCTCGCGGCGCAGTGCGATGCGTTCGCCGGGATGCTGCAGTCGCGATGCAAGATGATCGAGCCGCTGGGCACGACGTTCCAGATGCCGCATGGCGCTCCGTGCGATGGCGTTCGCGTGGACGCCGATGCGTCGCAGCAACACGATCCGATCCGGCACGACGGCGGTCGCAGCAGCAGTCGGCGTGGGTGCGCGCATGTCCGAGACAAAGTCGGCGATCGTGAAGTCGGTCTCGTGCCCGACACCGGTCACGACGGGCACAGGCGAGGCCGCGATCGCGCGCGCGACACGCTCGTCGTTGAAGGCCCAGAGATCCTCCGTGCTGCCACCGCCGCGACAGACGATCAACACGTCGACCTCCGCGCGCCGCGACGCCGTCGCGATGGCGTTGGCGATGCGCTCGGGCGCACCGTCCCCCTGCACGAGCGTCGGATAGACGATCGCCCCGACCGACGGCATGCGGCGCTTCAACGTCGTGAGAACGTCGCGCAGCGCGGCCGCCTGGGGCGACGTCACGATCCCGACCACAGTCGGGTACGTCGGCAACGGCCGCTTGCGTTCGGCTGCGAAAAGCCCCTCGGCCTCCAGCTTCCGCTTCGTACGCTCGAACGCCTCGAAGAGCGAGCCGACACCAGCCTGCCTAACGTATTCCACCGTGAGCTGGAACTCGCCCCGCGCCTCGTAGAGCGTGGGCACGGCGCGGACCTCCACGCGGGCACCGTTCGCGAGCGGAGCATCGACCAGTTGGGCGCGATGGCGGAACAGCACGCACCTCACCTGTGCAGACTCATCCTTCAGCGAAAAGTAGCAATGCCCCGAAGCAGCACGCATGAAGTTGGAGATCTCGCCGGTGACCCACCCGACCGCGAGACCGCCCTCGATGAGCATGCGCGCCCGGGCGTTGAACTGGGCAACGGTGAGGACCTGCACATCGGCCGCCGCGCCGAACCCGCCACTCATCGAACACCCCGGAAAACGGGTCGGATCGCGGTCGCGCGCCAGAGGGAGAGTTGCGCCAAGTACATGTTCGTCATATGAATTTTTCGTGACCAAATTTTGAGCGGCAGACCAAAAGCCCTTCCGCGTTCGCCACTTAGCGAAGATTTCGACAAGCTGTTCACACCCTTATCCACAGGGTTTGTGGAAAACAATTCAAGATTCCGGCGCACCTGCCGACCGCGCGATGCTCGGTTGCGCACCCCGCCCGCGCAAGCTACAGTCGCTGGGTTTGCTGACGGAGCGAATCACACGTGCTGGCCATCATCGAAGCGGCAGGCTGGCCCATCTGGCCGATCATCGCAGCATCCATCATCGCCCTGGGCATCATCGGCGAAAGAAGCTGGTCACTGCGCCGCAACCTGGTTGCACCACGCGATCTCCTGTCCCGGGTCACCGAGGAGTTCCGCACGCAGGGCGTGTCGCAGGCGATGCTCGATCGCCTCGCCCAGGACTCCGTGCTCGGGCGCATCTTCGCGGCCGGCCTCGCCAACGTGAAGAACACGCGCGAGGTCACCAAGGAAGCCATCGAGGAAGCCGGGCGCGCGGCAGCGCACGAGCTGGACCGCTTCCTTCCACCCCTGGGCACCATCGCATCCCTCTCGCCGATCATGGGTCTGCTCGGCACGGTCATCGGGATGATCGAGATCTTCGGGTCGCAGGCGCCCGGCGGCAACAGTCCGGCGCAGTTGGCGCACGGGATCTCCGTGGCGCTCTACAACACGGCCTTCGGCCTCATCGTGGCGATCCCCAGCATGATCTTCTACCGCCATTTCCGCAGCCATGCGGACTCCCTGGTGGTCGAGATGGAGCAGCAGGCTGTCAAGCTCGTGGAGATACTCCACGGAGAGCGCCACTGATGAATTTCCGCCGCGGGTCGGTGCGCGAGGAGCCGGAGATGAACCTGGTGCCGCTCATCGACGTGCTGATGGTCATCCTCATCTTCCTGATGGTCACCACCACCTACTCGCGCTACTCCGAACTGCAGATCGACCTGCCCACGGCCGATGCGCCGCCGTCGGCCGACCGTCCGCAACAGATCGATGTTGCGGTGACGCCTGCGGGGCGCTATGTGGTCAACCGGTCCCCCGTCGTCTTCTCCAGCGCCGAGGCCTTCGCCAACGAACTGAAGCGCGCCGCCGGCAGCAACCCCGATCCCATGATCGTGATCAACGCCGATGCCACCGCGAGTCACCAGTCGGTGATCCACGTGCTCGAGGCGGCGCGATTCGCGGGCTTCGGCCGCGTGACCTTCGCGACCCAGCAGACCAAGAAGTAGCCGGCTGCAGGCAACGCGCCCGTCGGCCCGCCCGCAGATCCCACCCCGTGAATGCTCCTGCCCACTGGCGCCGCCGCGGACCGCTGGCCCTGGCGCTGATCCCGCTCGCAGCCGTGTTCGGATTCGCGGCGACGCTGCACCGTTGGCTTTTCCGCCTCGGGATCCTTCGCGTCGAATCGCTATCGGTGCCGGTGGTGGTGGTGGGCAACGTCACTGCGGGTGGGACCGGCAAGACACCGCTAGTGCTCTGGCTGGCCGCAGAACTCCGACGGCGCGGACGGCACCCGGGCATCGTGACGCGCGGCTACGGGGGCACAGGTCCGGAGCCCGCACCCGTGACGGCAGACAGTGACCCCGCACTTTGTGGCGATGAACCCGTATTGCTTGCGCGGCGCGCGGGTTGCCCCGTGTGGCGGGGTCGCGATCGCGCCGCCGCAGCGCGCGCACTGCTCGCCACGCATCCGCAGTGCGACGTGATCGTGAGCGACGACGGGCTGCAGCACCATCGTCTCGCCCGCAACGTGGAGATCGCAGTCGTGGACGGCACCCGCGGCTTCGGCAACGGATTGCTCCTGCCCGCCGGTCCGCTGCGCGAGCCCGTGTCGCGGCTCGCGCGATGCGACGTCGTCGTCGTGAAGGCCCCGCGTGACGCGAGGTTGGACGTACCCGCGGATGCCGTGACGATGCGCCTGGCGCCCGGACGCTGGCAGCGCCTGGACGACCCCACGGTGACACTTGACGGCGCTGCGTTCGCCGGGCGGCGCGTGCATGCAGTCGCGGGGATCGGCGTCCCGGAGCAGTTCTTCGCGACACTGATCGCGCTGGGCGTCGACGTCGTCCCGCATGCGTTCCCGGACCATCACGTCTACCAGTCTGACGACCTGGCATTCGCGGACGATGCGCCGATCGCGATGACGGAGAAGGATGCCGTAAAATGCGCGGCCTTCGCGACGGCTCGCATGTGGGTCCTGCCGGTCGACGCCATCCTCGATGCATCGATCGCCGATCGCATCCTCCAGACACTGCGGACATCGCACCATGGCCCTTGACTCCAAGCTTCTGGACATCCTCGTCGACCCTCTCACGAAGGCGCCGCTGCTCTACGACCGCGAGCGTTCCGAACTCATCTCCGTCGAGAGCGGACTCGCCTACCCCGTGCGGGACGACATCCCCGTGATGCTCGAGGACGAGGCCCGTCGGTTGACCGACGAAGAGCTCGACGCCTGGCGCAAGCGCCGCTGATCCGTGGCAGCCTCCATCCACACCGGCGCCGGCTTCGTCGCCGTCGTTCCCGCCCGCTTCGCGTCCACACGCCTCCCCGGCAAACCACTGGCAGACATCGCGGGCAAGCCGATGGTCGTACGTGTGGCCGAGCGCGCATTGGAAAGCGGTGCTCGCGAGGTCTGGATCGCAACGGATCATCCGGACGTCGAGGCCGCGGCACGCAAGCACGGATTCCACGCATTGATGACCCGACCCGACCACCCGAGCGGCACCGACCGCATCGCGGAGGTCGCCGATGCCCGCGGATGGTCCGATGACACGGTGGTGGTGAACGTGCAGGGCGACGAGCCGCGGATCGCCCCGTCGCTCATCCGCGACATGGCCGATCTCCTCGAGACCCATCCTGCAGCCGCCATCGCCACGGCCTGTCATCCCATCGAGCGCGACGAGGATCTCTTCGATCCGAACATCGTGAAGGTCGTCTCCGATCGCGCCGGCTACGCGCTCTACTTCAGTCGCGCCACGATCCCGTACGCGCGGGACTGGTTCCGCGAGTCGCGCACCCTGCCCCCCGGCATGCCCGTCTTCCGCCACATCGGCATCTACGCGTACCGCCGCGGGTTCCTGCGTGCTTATGCTTCGCTCGAACCCGCACCCATCGAACAGTACGAGGCGCTCGAGCAACTGCGCGCGCTCTGGCACGGACACCGTATTGCGGTGGGGGTGACACCGCACGCGCCCGAGGCCGGCGTCGACACGCCCGAGGACCTCGAACGCGTGCGCGCACTGTTTGCCTCGGGAACGGGAACCGCATCGCTATAATCCCCCCCCGTCCGCGGAGCGCCGGACAGGCTGCCGTCGGAGCCGCCATCGACGCCCGCATCCGCATCTCTCTCAAACTATCGGACACGTCATGCGATTGATCCTTTTGGGCGCCCCGGGCGCTGGCAAGGGCACCCAGGCTGCCTTCATCGTCGAGAAGTTCGGCATTCCCCAGATCTCCACCGGCGACATGCTGCGCGCTGCGGTGAAGGCCGGCACGCCGCTCGGCGTCGAGGCGAAGAAGCACATGGATGCCGGCGCGCTCGTGCCCGACGAGGTGATCATCGGCCTGGTCGCGGAACGGATCCGGCAGGGTGACTGTGCGAACGGATTCCTGTTCGACGGCTTCCCGCGCACCATTCCCCAGGCGGACGCCATGAAGGCGGCCGGCGTCGTCCTCGATCACGTGGTCGAGATCGATGTCGACAACGCGGAAATCATCGGCCGCATGTCGGGGCGCCGGGTCCATCCCGCGTCGGGCCGCACGTATCACCTCGTGTTCAACCCCCCGAAGGTGGCCGGCAAGGACGACATCACGGGCGAGGATCTCGTGCAGCGCGACGACGATCGCGAGGAGGTCGTGAGGAAGCGGCTCGAGGTGTATCAGAACCAGACGCGCCCGCTGGTGGATTACTACCTGAACTGGGCAAGAAGCGGCATCGCCGGTGCGCCGAAGTACGCGCGCGTCGCGGGGGTCGGCACCGTCGACCAGATCCGCGAGAAGGTGTTCGCGGCCCTGGCCTGACCGCGCGAAGGCCCGTGGTGTCCCCGCCGCCCAACGCGCTCTACTGTCAGGCGGGCGGCGTCACCGCGGTGATCAACGCCACCGCTGCGGCGGTCATCGAGACCTGCCGCGGCCATCCGGACCGCATCGGCAAGGTCTTCGCCGGATCGAACGGCATCCTCGGCGTGCTCGCCGAGGATCTCATCGACACCTCGTACGAAACGGCGGAGACGCTGCGCGCCCTGCGCCACACGCCCGGTGGCGCGTTCGGCTCCGCACGATTCCGTCTGGGCAGCTTCGAGGCGGATCGCCGCACGTGGGATCGCCTGCATGCAGTCTTCGCCGCCCACGACATCCGGTACGTGTTCTACAACGGCGGGAACGGCTCGGCCGACACGGCGCGCAGCCTCGCGCAGTTCCGCGAGCGATTCGACTATCCGATCACCTGCGTGCACGTACCCAAGACCGTGGACAACGATCTCGCGGTGACCGACTGCTCACCCGGATTCGGATCGGCGGCGAAGTACCTCGCCGTGAGCCTGCGCGAGGCTGCGGCCGATGTCGCATCGATGGTGGCTTCGTCGACGAAGGTGTTCATTCTCGAAGCCATGGGCAGGCACGCAGGGTGGATGGTGGCTGCCATGGGCCTCGCTGCGGATGCCGATCACCATCCCCCGCACCTTCTGCTCTTCGCGGAGATCCCGTTCGACCCAGCGGACTTCCTCGCCCGCGTCCACGCGAGCGTCGAGCGCTTCGGCTACTGCGTGATCGGCGCCTCGGAGGGACTCTCCGATGGGTCCGGCAGACCGGTGTCGGCGCTCCCGGGCCCGCATCCAGGGGAGGAACAGTTCGGCGGCGTTGCGCCCTACCTCGCACACCTCGTGCACGACCGACTGGGCTACAAGTGCCACTGGGCCACGGCCGACTATCTGCAACGGGCGGCGCGCCACCTCGCCTCCGCCACCGACCTCGCCCACGCCGAGGCAGTCGGTCGGGCCGCGGTGGATTTCGCACTCGACGGCCACAACGGCACCATGCCGGTGATCGTGCGCGAATCGGACAACCCCTATCGATGGCGCATCGGCATGGCCGACCTCGACTCGGTGGCGACTCTCGAGCGACGGCTTCCGCACGAGTTCATCGCCGCAGACCGCTGTCACATCACGCCTGCCTGCCGCACCTATCTGCGTCCGCTCGTCACCGGCGAGTCATGGCCGCCCTTTCGCGATGGTCTTCCCATCCACGCGCACCTGACCAACCATCGCACGCCAAGACGGCTTCCCCCATGGCACTCGCCGTAAATTCGGGTTGCCCATGACAAAAATCCACCGCTAGAATCGCGAGTTAGGTGAGCACCCACCGCCATCGTGGTCTCGCCATTTTTCACGTCTCGAGCCTTGCATCGTGATTGGAAGGGGAATTCCAAGAAGAGGCGGAACCAGGGTGTCTCGACCGTGCGCCGTGTCGGCACGGGACAGGCGATGCCGGGTTCGGCCGGCAGTGTTCGAGTCGCAGGTTGAAGGCAGCAGCTCGATATCGGAGGGTCCGGCGACGTCAGCCTTCGGGGCTTCGGGTGAGGAGGATTCCTCGCCATTCGAACTCCGAGTGCGGTGCAGAGCAGGCGCGACCGACATCACGTTCAACAGGGTACTCAGGCTCGCCAGCACTTGGTGGCGGCCTTCGGCAAGGCGTTCGTGCAGTCCAGAAGATGCCCGTCAAGAGGCTTCGGAGTAGTCAAGCCCGCCACATTTTCGATGGCGGATCATTCGTCGTACTTCATCTGGCAACTATTGGGGGACTCATGTCTTCAGGTCTCATCCTGGCTCTTGCGTGCGGAGCCGCCGCCGTGCTCTACGGGATCATCTCGATCCAGTGGATCCTCGCGCGGCCCGCGGGCAACGCCCGCATGCAGGAAATCGCCCTCGCGGTGCAACAGGGCGCACAAGCCTATCTGTCGCGCCAGTACAAGACGATCGCCATCGTGGGCGTCGTCCTGTTCATTCTCATAGCCGTCGTACCGGGTCTCGGACTCTCCACTGCGATCGGTTTCGCGATCGGCGCGATCCTGTCCGGGCTTGCGGGCTTCATCGGCATGAACGTGTCCGTGCGAGCCAACGTCCGCACGGCTCAGGCAGCGACCATAGGCCTGAACGAGGCACTGGACGTGGCCTTCCGCGGAGGCGCCATCACCGGGATGCTCGTCGTCGGCCTGGGCATGCTGGGCGTCGCCGGCTACTACGTGATCCTGAAGGCGATGGGCGGTGACACCAGCCTGATCGATCTCCTGCACCCGATGGTGGGCCTCGCATTCGGCTCCTCCTTGATCTCGATCTTTGCGCGCCTCGGCGGCGGCATCTTCACCAAGGGTGCCGACGTCGGCGCCGACCTGGTGGGCAAGGTGGAAGCCGGCATCCCCGAAGACGATCCGCGGAATCCCGCCGTGATCGCCGACAACGTCGGTGACAACGTCGGCGACTGCGCAGGCATGGCCGCCGACCTCTTCGAGACCTACGCGGTCACCATCATCGCGACGATGCTGGTGGGCGCGCTGATGTTCGCGAACATGGGCGACGCTGCTGTCGTGTATCCCCTGGTGCTGGGCGGCGTGTCGATCATCGCCTCCATCGTCGGGTGCTACTTCGTGAAGGCGCGCCCGGGCGGCAAGATCATGAATGCGCTCTACCGCGGCCTCGCGGTCTCGGCCCTGATCTCGCTCGTCGCCTTCTTCTTCGTGACCAACTGGATCATGGGCGGCGTGGCCGAAGCCACGGATGGGAAGATCACGACGATGGCGCTCTTCGGCTCCTCCGTCGTCGGCATCGTCCTGACCGGCGCCCTCGTGTACATCACCGAGTACTACACGGGCACCGATTTCGCCCCGGTGAAACACGTGGCGCAGGCGTCCACGACAGGCCACGCGACCAACATCATCGCGGGCATTGGCGTGTCGATGAAGTCATGTGCCTGGCCGGTGCTGGCAGTGTGCGCGGCCATCCTTGCCTCGCACGCTCTCGCAGGCCTGTACGGCATCGCGATCGCCGCCACCGCCATGCTGTCGATGGCCGGCATCGTCGTGGCGCTCGACGCCTACGGCCCGATCACGGACAACGCCGGCGGCATCGCCGAGATGGCCGAGATGCCTCCCAGCGTTCGCGCGATCACCGATCCGCTCGACGCCGTGGGCAACACGACCAAGGCGGTGACGAAGGGCTACGCGATCGGTTCCGCCGGCCTCGCAGCCCTCGTGCTCTTCGCCGATTACACGCATGCGCTGGAAGCCGCCGGCAAGAGCATCGTGTTCGATCTCTCCAACCCGCTCGTGATCGTCGGTCTCTTCATCGGCGGTCTGATCCCCTACCTCTTCGGCGCCATGGCGATGGAAGCGGTCGGGCGCGCAGCCGGCGCGGTGGTCGAGGAAGTGCGCCGCCAGTTCCGCGACATCAAGGGCATCATGGAAGGCACGGCGAAGCCGGAGTACGGTCGCGCCGTCGACATGCTGACGACGGCGGCGATCAAGGAAATGATGATCCCGTCGCTGCTTCCTGTGCTCGTGCCGATCATCGTTGGCCTGGTCCTCGGACCTGCAGCCCTCGGCGGCCTCCTCATGGGGACGATCGTCACCGGTCTCTTCGTCGCGATCTCCATGACCACCGGTGGTGGCGCGTGGGACAACGCGAAGAAGTACATCGAGGACGGCCATCACGGTGGCAAGGGTTCGGACGCCCACAAGGCGGCTGTGACCGGCGACACCGTGGGTGACCCCTACAAGGACACCGCGGGCCCGGCGGTGAACCCGCTCATCAAGATCATCAACATCGTCGCCCTACTGATCGTGCCGCTCCTCTGATCGACACGCTTCACCGGCAACACCGACAACGGCTCCTTCGGGAGCCGTTGTCGTTTCGGCAAGCCTTCCGTGATGGGTGGTCAGCGCCGGGGACGTGCCGTCCCGTGTGTCGCGGGCGCGGGCGCGGTGCGCATGCCCCTTCACGATCGAGTCTCCCGCACACGCTGCCCTGGACCGCGTTTCGCTAGGTGTTCTCACGCGACTCTGCGGGATCAACCGGTCCCGTCGATCGCAGCCCCTGCCACTCTGCGGACGTGCCGTCGTGAACGCGCCGATGACTCTCGATTTCGATACCTACCCCCTCGGCGACGTGCGTCTGCGTAGCGGGGACACGCTGCCCGATGCGCACCTCACGTTCCGCACGTGGGGCAAACTCAACGCCGCGGGCGACAACTGCATCCTCTTCCCCACGTACTACACCGGCACGCATCGCTCCAACGCCCGGATGATCGGGCCCGGGCGTGCGCTCGACCCGTCGGACTGGTTCATCGTCGTCCCGGACATGTTCGGCAACGGAATGTCGTCGTCGCCCAGCAACACCCGCGGACTTCGAGGGCGCGCGCGGTTCCCGCGCGTCACCATCTTCGACAACGTACTCTGCCAGTACCGTCTGCTCACCCGGCACATGGGAGTGAAGCGCATTGCGCTCGCCACCGGTTGGTCAATGGGAGCGATGCAGGCCTATCACTGGGCGGCGCTGTTCCCCGACATGGTGGAGCGCCTGCTCCCGTTCTGCGGCGCGGCGCGCTGCTCGCCGATCAATCACGTCTTTCTCGAAGGCGTGAAGGCAGCGCTGAAGGCCGATTCGATGTTCCGTGACGGTGCGTACGTGACGCCGCCCGTGGCAGGTCTGCGCGCATTCGGACGCGCCTATGCGGGGTGGGCCTACTCCGCCGATTTCTATCGGAACCGCCTGTACCAGGCACTTGGATTCGGGACGCTGGAAGAATTCCTGGTTTCGTGGGAGGAGGATCACCTCGCCTGCGACGCCAACGACCTGCTGGCGATGCTGTGGACGTGGCAGCACGGAGACGCATCCGCCAACGACATGTACCGGGGCAACTTCGACCGCGCGCTGTCCAGCATCCGCGCGAAGACGATCGTGATGCCCTGCGACCAGGACATGTACTTCACGCTCGAGGAAAGTCTCCGCGAAATGGCCTTGATTCCGGACGCCGAACTGCGCCCGTTCCGGTCGGCATTCGGGCACTGCGCAGGCGCGCCGGGGCGCTTTCCGGAAGAGATGTCCTACCTCGACTCCGCCCTGCGGGACCTGCTCGCCCGCTGAGAGATCGAAAGCGCCCTCCTCCTGTGAGGCGGTGCCCTCAGAGGCGGAAGCGCTCGACGGATCGACGCAGATCGCCAGCGACACTGTCGAGCTGACCCGCCGCGCGCACTCCCTCGTCCGCATGGGCGACCGTATCGTCGGCCAATGACGACAGACGCGATGCATTGGTCGATATCTCGGCGATCGCGTGCCGCTGCGCCTCCAGCGCCGACGCGATGCTGTCGACCCCTTCCGCGGCCTGGACGGCTGCATCGCGGGCACCGTCCAAGACGGCGGTGACCGACCGCACGTGCTGCTGCGAGGCGTCGAGCGCGTCGACTCCCGACCGGATCCCGACTTCGACGGCACCGGATTCCTGTCCGAGTTTCTGGGTGACGAGGTCGATCTCCCGGGCGGCCACTGCCGACTTCTCGGCGAGTTTCCGCACCTCGTCTGCGACCACAGCGAATCCTCGACCCTGCTCGCCGGCGCGGGCCGCCTCGATCGCCGCGTTCAACGCCAGCAGGTTCGTCTGCTCCGCGATGTCCTGCACCTGCCGGGTCATGCCCGAGATCGCCTGGGTGCTTTCCATGAAGCGGGCCACGAGGGAACCGATGTCGTGGATCGTGCCGCGCAGGTGGATGATCTGGTCGGAGAGTCGCGCACCGTCCTCGGTGCCGCGGTTCGAATGCGCAAGGCTCTCCCTGGAAAGCGCACGCACCGCTTCGGCGGCGGCCGCGACCTGCGAAGCGCCCAGCGTGACGGTGTCGACTGCCTCGACGACCGTTGCCGCGGACATCGACTGCGTCCGCGCGCCATCGTGGGCGGCATGGGCCGAGCGCCCCAGTTCGCGGGATTCCGCTTCGAGCGCGCGCGCGTTCTCCTGCACCCCGCCGACGAGACGGCGCAGGCCTTCGTTCATGTCCTTCAATGCGGCCTTCAATTGACCAGCTTCATCCAGTCGCTTCGCATCGGGACCGCCAACCTCGATGCGGCTGGTGAGGTCGCCACTTGCCACGGATCGCGCAATGGCGACGGCGTCGCGGATCGGCTCGAGGATGCGCCGCACGAGGACTCGGGCACCCAGCACGAGGATCGCCGACACCGCGATGAAGGCCCCCGCCGTGCGCCAGACGGCCAGCATGGTGGCACTGCGCAAGTCATCGACGTAGATCCCCGACCCGATGATCCATTTCCAGGGCTCGAACCCCTTCACGTAGGTGAGCTTCTCGACGGGCTTCGCGTGTCCGGGCTTCGGCCAGAGGTACGACACGAACCCCGTGCCGTTCTCGCGCACGGTACCTGCGAACTCGACAAACAGCGCCGTACCGTTCGGATCGCGCACGCCACTCAGGTCCTTGCCGTCGAGTTCAGGCTTGATCGGATGCATGACGCCGCGGACGTCGTAGTCGCTGACGAAGACGTAATCGTCATGACCGTAGCGGACGGCACGGAGGGCCTCGAGCGCTCGCGCCTTCGCTTCCGCCTCGTCGAGTTGACCGTCGGCACGAAGTCGCTCGAAGCGGGCGACGATGGCATGGGCAGATTCCACGATGTGACGGGTCGCATCGCGCCGCTCCTGCTCGATGGCGCGGATGTCGAAGACCAGCGTCACGGAGGCCACCAGGGCGAATCCGCCGAGCGTGACGCCGATCAGCCACCAGATGCGGCTCGCCAGTCCTGCCGTTGCGTGTAAGCGCATGTTCAATGGTTCTCCTGTCGATTCGTGTCTTGTGCGAAGGCGAGGTCTTCGGCCTTCAGCTTGATGCACTGAACAGGGGCGTTTACGGACGCACCACAACAGTGCTTTAGATCGGAGATGAGCCGCGTTCGGTGCGCAACGACGTCTCTTCGCAAGGCGGCATGGTTGTTAATCAACCAGTTAATTTTCTGCCGCCAATGGCATGTGCCGTGCAATCCCGTGGGCAGTGGGATCGCGCAGCCGACCTGGCGTGCACCCCGTCCCAGGAGCCCATTCATGTCATTCCTCCGCAGCGTCTCCCGGCTCGCCCGCGTCGTGCTGGTGACCGCAATCGCGGCTTCGTCCGTCCCGGCTTCTGCCGAGGTGCCGACCCGCGTCCGGCTCGGCACCGTCGCATGGATCGGCTATGCGCCCTTCTACGTTGCCGTGGAGAAGAACCTCTTCAAGAAGTACGGGGTGAAGGTGGAACTGCAGGACTTTCCGGATCCGGCACTCATGCCGTCGGCCCTGAAGAGCGGCGGACTGCAGGGCGCCATGTACACCTACGACCTCGTGATCAATGCAGCAGCCCGCGGACAGGGCCTCAAGGTCGTGATGCCGATCGACTACTCGAACGGCGCCGATGCCCTGGTGGCGGACAAGTCGATCCGCACGGTGGCCGATCTCAAGGGACGCAAGGTCGCGTACCCGTTCTCGACCTGCGACAACCTGCTGGTGGCCTATGCGCTGGAGAAGGCAGGGCTGAAGGAGTCGGACATCCAGGGGATCGACACGACCCCCGAGAACGTCGCGGCGGCGTTGACTGCAGGCGCCGTCGCGGGCGCCACCTACGAACCCAACATCACGCAGATCCTGAAGCTCGGCGGCGGCGGCAAGTTCCACGTGCTCTTCGATTCGAGCAAGGCGCCGGGCCTGATCACTGACGTGCTCTTCTTCGACGCGGCGTACATCGAGAAGAATCCGAAGGTGGTCGATGCGGTGATGCGCGGCTACCTGGACGGCCTCGCCTACCTCAAGGCCAGACCGGACGAGGCCCGCAAGATCGTCGCGAAGGTCATGAGCGTCACCGCCGCCGAAGTGACGGAGCAACAGAAAGGCGTGTACAACATCCCGCCCGCGGAGATGTCCGGCTACTTCGTGAAGCGCGACGACTCGAAATCGCTGTATCACGTGGGGGCCGGCATCGGCGACATCCTCGTTAAGCGCGGTCAGATACCGGCGACTCCTGCCATCGAGAACACCTTCGACCTCCGTTTCGTCTCCGCCCTGCCCGGCGCCAAGTGACCAGCGAGCACCAGACATGACTCATGACTCCAACCCTGTACCTGCACTCGATCGCGCCGAACTCGTCCGACGCGGCGTGAAGTTCCTGATGGCGAGCTACGTGGACATCCACGGCGTTGCCAAGTGCAAGATGGTCCCGATCGACCACTACGACCAGATGATGCGCGGCTCGGAACTGTTCACCGGCGCCGCGCTCGATGGCGTCCCGCAGGATGTGAGCGAAGAGGAGGTGGCGGCGCATCCGGACCCGGCGTCGTGTCGCATCCTCCCCTGGGCACCGGATGTCGCGTGGTTCGCGTCCGACCTCTGGAATCGCGGCAAGCCTTTCGAAGCGGGCGCACGCAACATCCTCAATCGTCAACTCGCGCGGCTGGCACCCCACGGCTACCGGATGAACCTCGGCATGGAGGCCGAGTTCTTCGTGCTGCGCGACACCCCCGACGGCGGGTATGCGCCGCTGTCCGACCGCCCGCATCTCGAGAAGCCTGCCTACGACGCCGCGCGACTGCTCGACAACAAGGGCTGGATCGGAGAGCTCGTCAACGCGATGAACCAACTCGGCTGGGGCGTGTACTCGTTCGACCACGAAGACGGCATCGGGCAGTTCGAGATCGACTTCGACTACTTCGACGCGCTCACGATGGCCGACAACTTCGTGTTCTTCCGGATGATGGCGAACGAGATCGCCCGGAAGCACGGCGGCTTCGCGACGTTCATGCCGAAGCCCTACGCGGATCGCGCAGGGAGCGGCGCGCATTTCAACGTGTCACTCGCCGATCGCACGACCGGCGCCAACCTCTTCGTCGACGATGCGGATCCCCGCGGCTGCAAGCTCTCGAAGCTCGGCTACCAGTTCGTGGCCGGCGTGCTGCAGCACCTGCCGGCGATCTGCGCCGTGGTGGCGCCCACGGTCAACAGCTACAAGCGGCTGGTGAAGCAAGGCAGCATGTCGGGCTTCACATGGGCACCGGTGTTCTGCTGCTACGGCAACAACAACCGGACGAACACCATCCGCATCCCGCTCGCTGGCGGGCGCATGGAACTGCGGGCGGCAGACAGTGCGTGCAATCCATACCTGGGCGCTGCGATGGTGCTGGCAGCCGGACTGGAAGGCATCGAGGAAGGATTGGACCCGGGCGATCCCAAGACGGACAACATGTATCGCAAGACACCGGAGGAACTCGCAGCGCTCGGCATCGAGACCCTGCCACGGACGCTCGAGGAGGCGACCGAGGCGTTCGCCGCCGACCCGCTCTCGAAGCGCGTGTTCGGCGATGCGATGTACGAGACGTGGATCGACTACAAGACAGACGAGTGGCGTCGCTATCTGAACCACGTCTCCGATTGGGAGAAGGCGCGCTATCTGAAGTTCTTCTGAGGGAACCCGGCCGGACTCACCGCTGGTAGTCGAGCTGGGCCCACACGAGCGCCTGGAGATCGGCCACCGCACCGGCGAGATCCACGTCCGGGAAGATCGCAGAGCGCACCATGATGCCGTCGAGGTGCGTCGAGATGAAGGCGGTGAGCTTCGACGGGTCCACGGGCCGGAACAGGCCCTGGTCGATGCCAGCCAGGATGGCATCGCTCACGGCCGCCGCCTCGTCGTCGTAGAAGCGGCGGATGCTGCGGTCGATGCTCGCCACACGCCTGCCGTTGCTCGCGTAGTCGAGGCTGATCTTCACGAGCTTGCGGATGAGGTCGCCCAGCCGCACATGATTCTCGAGCCAGCCCGCGATGATCTCCGGCGGATTCGTCAGCGCTTCACGGTGCGCTCGGAACTGCTGGAAGGCGCGATCCACCGCATACTCGATCGTCGCGCGGAACAACTCCTCCTTGCTGCCGAAGTAGTAGTAGATCAGCGCGGTGTTCACGCCGATGGCCGCCGCGATGTCCTTGATCGTCACCGATGCGAAGTTGCGTTCGGCGAAGAGTGCGAACGCTGCCACGACGAGTGCTTCCGCCCGATCGGTGGGAGCCTCGGAAAGATCCGCGGCGCCGGGGCCCCGTACGCTGCGTTGTGTGGCGGTGGCTCGGACCTTCGTACTCCGCAGCTTGCGGATGCCTGCCGCGCCCTCGGGCTTGGCCGCTGCCCGGGCCATGCTCAGTGCAACGGCCCGCTGGCGGGATCCTCGACTTCGGAGTCGTCGTCATCGTCTTCAACCTCTTCGTCGATGTCGTCGTCCAGGTCGTCGTCCTCGTCGTCCGGACCGCTGCCGGATTCCGGTTCCGACAGCCAGAGTTCGTAACCATCGGGGTCGGTGGCGAAGCACTCGCGCGCGCCGTAGCTGGTCTCGGCGATGTCGGTGACTTCGACATCCGCCGCACGCAACGCGCTGTGGGTTTCCTCGAGATTCGCGGGCCTCAGGTAGAGCACCCAGCTCTGTCCGAGGGCGGGCTCCAGCGCGATCTGCTGGTCGGTCGAGAGTTGCTGCAGCATCAGTTCGGCCAGTCCGGAGCGAAGCCAGCACCAGACGGGCGCGCCAGCTTCGTCCTCGTACGCATCGACGAGCGTGAAACCGAAGAAATCGCGATAGAACGCAATGGAGCGGCGGAGGTCGGCTACGCCGAGGCTGGGGACGAGCTTCTTCAGGCGATTCGGGGAGGCTGCGGGCACGATGTTCCGTTCAGTAGCTCAGGTCACCCAGGACGCAGCGCCCGTTGATGCAGGCGAGCTTGGGTGCCCTGACGGGTTTGCAGTCGGCGGGCTTCGGCTTGCCCCGCATTCGATCTTCCTCGACGAAGGTGACTTCGGAGGCCTTCGTCTCGAGGATCTCCTTGATGTCCGGCGCGTTGTTGTAGGCGATCCACGCGCTCGGATTTCCGCAGGCATCGTACCCCATGGGCAGGATGCGACAGAACGACACGTTGCCGCAGCGCCCGTCACCGACGACCTGCGTGATCTCCGCCTTCAGGCGGGCGAGTGCCTCCGCATCGTCCTCCGCCCGGACAGTGGTCGGGAGGGCCGTGGCGGAGAGAAGTATGAGCAGCATTCGAAGCATCGAAGGGCGCATGGGGTGAAGCTCCGGGAAGATGGGCTCGACCCCGCCGATTCTCGCTCACTCTCCGCCCGGTGCGACACCTTCGTTTGCTTGCGACGCGACCTTGTTCGGCGTCAGCGCGCACACCCGATCAGGGGCGACGACGAAGCGATGCAAGGCGCGCTGCTGTCCGGAGAAGTTTCCGTGGCACCCGCGGCCTGGGGCTCAGCGAGTGCCACGGCACCACGGCCGATCGATCAGGCGATCGTGACGTCCTTCGCCAGGTAGACGTCCTGGATGGCATTCAGGATCTCGACGCCGTCGCGGATCGGCTTCTGGAACGCCTTGCGGCCCGAGATGAGTCCCATCCCGCCGGCGCGCTTGTTGATGACTGCGGTCCGGACGGCATCCGCGAGGTCGTTGTCGCCGGAGGCACCGCCCGAGTTGATCAGGCCCGCACGCCCCATGTAGCAGTTCGCGATCTGATAGCGCGTGAGGTCGATCGGGTGGTCGGTGGCAAGGTCGGAGTACATCCGCTTGTCGGACTTGCCGTACGGGTTGTCCTTCGAGTTGAGTGCAAGGAAGCCGCCGTTGTTCTCGGGCAGCTTCTGCTTGATGATGTCCGCCTCGATCGTCACGCCGAGATGGTTGGCCTGACCGGTCAGGTCGGCGGCCACGTGGTAGTCCTTGTCGCGCTTGAAGTCCGGATTGCGCAGATAGCACCACAGGATGGTCGCGAGCCCGAGTTCATGGGCCATCTGGAACGCCTCGCTCACCTCGACGATCTGCCGCGACGATTCTGCGGAACCGAAGTAGATCGTGGCCCCCACCGACACCGCCCCCATGTCCTTCGCCTGCTTGATCCGCGCGAAGCAGATCTGATCGAACTTGTTGGGGTAGGTCAGGAATTCGTTGTGGTTGAACTTCAGCATGAACGGGATGCGGTGGGCGTACTTCCGCGACACCGCCCCCAGCACCCCCAGCGTCGAGGCCACGGCATTGCAGCCCCCCTCCATCGCGAGCTTCACGATGTTCTCGGGGTCGAAGTAGATGGGGTTCTTCGCGAAGGACGCGCCGGCGCTGTGCTCGATGCCCTGATCCACCGGAAGGATCGACAGGTAGCCCGTGCCACCGAGACGGCCGTGGTCGAACATCTGCTGGAGGCTGCGCATGACGGCTGGCGAGCGGTCGCTCGACGCCACCACGCGGTCCACGAAATCGGGGCCTGGCAGATGCAGGCTCTCTTTCGGGATGGCCTTGGACACGTGGTTCAAAAGGCTTTCGGCGTGGGCGCCCAACAGGCCGGCGATGTCAGTCATGCTGCGATCCTCCAGGAATCTAGGTCTTCGAAAATGGCGGCCGTCATTATCGTGTGGCACCACGCCACGGACAACGGCGGAACGTCCGGCTGGATAAAGCGATCCCGGGCCGCACGATGCGCCCGGGCACGAGGGTCCCGCCTATAATCCGGCCCCTTCGCCGGCATCGGCCGGCAATGGCCGACACTGGCCCACAACGAGGACCGCCCATGAAATTCAGTCTCGGCGACAAGCACGTGCAGTGCCGCAGTTCCGCGTACGTGGCGCCCAACGCCGCGGTGATCGGCGACGTCGTCCTCGAGGACCAGGCGAGTGTCTGGTTCAACGCGGTGCTGCGCGGAGACAACGACCGCATCACCATCGGCGCCCGCAGCAACGTCCAGGACGGTGCCGTCCTGCACACCGACGACGGTCTCGCGCTCACCCTCGGCGAGGATGTCACGGTGGGGCACTTGGTGATGCTCCACGGCTGTAGCGTCGGCGACTGCACCCTGGTGGGCATCAAGAGCGTCATCATGAATCGGGCGAAGATCGGGCGGCATTGCATTATCGGTGCCAATTCCCTGATCACCGAAGGGAAGGAGATTCCCGACCGGTCCCTCGTGATGGGGGCGCCGGGGAAGATCATCCGTGAGGTCACCGACGAAGAGATCGCGATGATCCGGTGGAACGCCGACAACTACGTGAAGAAGATCGCGCTGTACCGGGAGCAACTCAGGGCCGCGGACTGACCGTGCCCGCGGTCTGCCGTCGGGAATCCCCGACGGCGGATTCGTCGGGTGCTATCTCCGCCCCCATCGCACGGAGTATCCTCGGGCGCACTTGCGGGAGGGGGCGATGATCAAGTACCAGTTCAAGATCCGCACGAAGAACGGTCTCACGGTCGAGGCGCTGTTCATTCAGGGCCGGGATCGCGCGGACGCCGAGCGCAAGCTCTTCCAGATGTACGTGGGATGCACGGTGCTCGAATGCAGCGAGTCCACCCCGGGCACCGGTCGCGAGGAGAACCTCGACCTCGGCGGGATCATCTCGCTCATCTCGCGGCAGGACTGACCAGCGGCGGTCCTCGGTAGACGAATCAGGAGAGGAAACCGGTCGACTCCAGTTCGGAGATCAGCGCCTCGTAGTCGTTGGCCCCCCGGCTGCCCGGCGCGTGGCTGAAGACATCCTGATTCGCTGCCGGGCTCTCGGCGACGCTCACCGATTCGCTGATGCGGGTCTCGCAGAGTTCGTCGCCGAAGCGTTCCGTGATGCTGTTGTAGATCTCCCACGACATCTTCCGGCGCCCGTCGAAGCGGGTCATCACGTAGCGGCGCGGCAGCCGCTTCCGCAATACGTGTTCGAGGGCCTTCAACGTCCGCTCGACCTGCATCACGCCCTTCACTGCGAGATAGTCGGCCGAGACCGGCACCAGAATACGGTCGGCGGCGAAGATCGCGTTGAGGGACAGCACGCCAAGCAGTGGACAGCAGTCGATGACGATGGGGCGCCCGGTGTTCAACTGCTCCTTGAGGATCCCCGAGTTCAACCGGTTGAGGACGTTGTGTCCCTTCCCGTACTGGGAATCCACCTTCGACAACTCCACATGGGCCGGGATGACCTCCCAGCCACCGTTGCCGACACGGATCAGTTCTCCGAGTGGGCGGGCGCGTTCGTAGAAAGAGAAGATGCTCTGGTCCGCGGCGTCGGCCGCCGTGCCGCAGATCTGCGACAGGTGCGACTGCGGATCGAGGTCGATGCTCAGCGGTCGGAAGCCGCGACGGGCGAGCGCCGCCGAAACATTGAGGGATGTCGTGGTCTTCCCGACGCCCCCCTTCTGGTTGAAGACCGCGATCTTGGCCATGGCCGGCAGCCCCTCCGCAAGTCACCCGCACCCCGAGAGGTCGAATGTTCATTGCGCTGTCAATAGGTTGTCAATGAATTTTCGTCTGAAACCTCACGCGTAACGGCATGGGAACGGGGATCTGAACACCGCAGGGGTCGGGATCAGTCGAGCGGGATCGGCCAGTTGAGGCCCGCACTGACGCCGCCGTCGACCCGGATCACCTGCCCGGTCACGTACGACGCCGCCTTCGAGGCGAGGAAGAGAGCGGCACCCACGAGTTCCTCCGTGTCACCCAGCCGTCGCAGCGGCGTGACCTGGTCGGCCCACTCCTTCATGCGCGGCTCTGCCCACAGCTTCTTGGAGAGATCGGTCGGGAAGAAACCAGGGGCGATCGCGTTCACCCGCACGCCCCGCGGCCCCCACTCCTGCGCCATGCCGCGGGTCATCATCGACAGCCCCGCCTTGCTCATCGCGTAGGGTGTGACGCCCGTGAGCGGTGCGTAGGTGTTCAGGGAATCGATGTTCACGATCGAGCCGCCGCCCTGGCCCAGCATGCACCGCCCCACAGCCTGGGCCGCCATGAAGAGGCCGCGCAGATTGGTGTCGATGATGCGGTCGTACTCTTCCATCGTGTAGTTCTCGACCCGCTTGCGGATGTTCATGCCGGCCACGTTCAGCAATGTGTCGACGCGACCGTGGTCGGCCATCACGCGCTGCACGAGGGCCGTGACGTCCCCGGCCTTGGAGACGTCGCACACCCGCGCCTCGGCCACGCCGCGCTTGGACAGTTCGCGTGCCGTCGCATCGATGGTGCCCTGCTCGCGCCCGGCGATGACGACGCGCGCACCGCGGGCGGCGAAGCCGGCAGCGAGCGCCTTGCCGATACCCCGGCTCGCCCCGATGGCGAGCACGACCTGGCCTTCGACGGAAAACAGCGGGTCCTGGGTCATGCGATCTGCTCCTCTCTCTGGTTGTCGTCTGGTCGGACGTCGCGCGAGCGGCCCACCGGGCTTGCCCTGCCGTCGACCGATTCGTCCATATCCGTCGGGACCTTACCCGCTCCACGGTTATGCGTCGAGGCTGGATCGGCCACGCATGCGCAGCCGCGGCGCTGGGGCACCGCTCTATAATCCGCGCCCGTTCCGCCCGTCTGGTCCCCATGCTGCTCGTCCCATCCGTCCCGCCCCGGGGCCAACGTCACGTCGCCGATCCCCTGCCCGGCTCGGCCGACGCCCTCGCCATCGCCGGTCTCGCCGCCACCCACAAGCCGGTGGCCGTGATCACCGCCACCGCCACCGATGCGCAGCGCCTCCTCGCCGAGGTCCGCTGGTTCGCCCCCACGCTCCGCGTGCACCTGCTGCCGGACTGGGAGACGCTGCCCTACGACCACTTCTCGCCGCACCAGGACCTCGTGTCGGAGCGGCTCGAGACGTTGCACCTCATGAGCCACGATGGCGTCGACGTCGTGATCGTCCCGGTGACCACGGCACTCATGCGGCTCCCACCGCGCAGCTACTTGTCGGCATACACGTTCTTCTTCAGGCAAGGCGAGAAGCTCGATCCCGAGACCTTCCGCGAGCAGCTCACGATGGCGGGCTACACGAACGTCTCGCAGGTCGTGGCCCCAGGCGAATACAGCTATCGCGGCGGCCTGATCGACCTCTTCCCGATGGGCTCCGTCGTGCCCTACCGGATCGATCTCTTCGACGACGAGATCGAATCGATCCGCACGTTCGACGTCGATACCCAGCGGAGCATCTACAAGGTCCCCGAGGTCCGGCTCCTCCCGGCACGGGAGTTCCCCGTCGACGAAGCCGGCCGCACCCAGTTCCGTCGACGATTCCGCGAGGAGTTCGAGGGGGACCCTTCCAAGCGGCGCGTCTACAAGGACATGGGCAACGGCGTGATCCCGGCGGGCGTCGAGTACTACCTGCCGCTCTTCTTCGACGACACTGCCGTCCTGTCGGACTACCTGCCCGAGAGCGCCCTCGTGGTCATGCACGACGGCGTGGCGGAGGCGACCGCGCAGTTCTGGCGCGACACGCAGTCGCGCTACGACCTGCTGCGCGGCGACGCGAACCAGCCGCTGCTTCCGCCCGCCGACCTGTACCTCCGCGAGGACGAGTTCTTCGGTGCCGTGAAGCCGTTCTCGCGGATCGAACTGGTCCGCGCCGGCAACGGCCGGCCGACCGGGAAGACGGCCATCGCGCTGCCGCCGCTTGCCGTCGACCGCCGCGCGACCGACCCGGTCGATGCGCTGCGCCGCTTCGTCGCGACGTTCGACGGCCGCGTGCTGCTGGCGGCGGAGAGCCTCGGCCGGCGCGAGACGATGATGGAGTTCCTGACCGACTACGAACTCGCGCCGACGCCGGTCGACGACTTCGCGCAGTTCGTCGCCGGTGACGCGAAGCTGTCCCTCGCCGTGGCGCCGATGTACGACGGGTTCCTGCTGCCGGACACCGGCGTGGCGATCATCACCGAGACCGAGCTGTACGCCGCGACGCCACGCGCGCGCCACGGCCGCGACCGCGAACGGCGCACCTCCGCCGAGAACGTGCTGCGCGATCTGTCCGAGGTGAAGGTCGGCGATCCGGTCGTGCACGAGGCCCATGGCATCGGTCGCTATCTCGGGCTCGTGTCGATGGATCTCGGCGACGGCCCCGCGGAGTTCCTGCATCTCGAGTACGACGGCGGGGACAAGCTGTACGTCCCGGTCTCGCAGCTGCAGGCCATCAGCCGGTACGCAGGCGCCTCGCCGGAGTCCGTGGGCCTCCACAAGCTCGGCAGCGGCGACTGGCAGAAGGCCCGCAAGCGCGCCGCGAAGCAGGTGCGCGACACGGCCGCCGAGCTCCTCCACCTCTACGCGAAGCGTGCTGCCCGACAGGGCCACGCGTTCACGCTGAAGCACCACGACTACGAAGCGTTCCGCGCCGGTTTCGCCTTCGAGGAAACCGCGGATCAGGCGCTCGCCATCCAGTCGGTGATCGAGGATCTGCAGTCCGGAAAGCCGATGGATCGCCTCATCTGCGGCGATGTGGGCTTCGGCAAGACCGAGGTCGCACTTCGCGCCGCGTTCGTGGCGGTCGCCGACGGCAAGCAGGTGGCCGTGCTCGTGCCCACGACGCTGCTCGCGGAACAGCACTTCCACAACTTCTCGGACCGATTCGCCGAGTGGCCCGTGCGGCTCGTGGAGCTGTCGCGGTTCCGCACGTCGAAGGAGACCGTCGCGGCGCTGAAGGGCATCGAGGAAGGCTCGGTCGACATCGCGATCGGCACACACAAGCTGCTGTCGAAGGATGTCCGCTTCAAGAACCTCGGCCTCGTCATCATCGACGAGGAGCATCGGTTCGGCGTGCGGCAGAAAGAACTGCTGAAGCAGCTGCGCGCCGAGGTCGACGTCCTCACGCTCACCGCGACGCCGATCCCGCGAACGCTCGCGATGTCGCTCGAAGGCCTGCGCGATTTCTCGGTGATCGCGACGGCCCCGCAGAAGCGTCTCGCGATCAAGACGTTCGTCTCACGCTACTCCGAAGGGCTGGTGCGCGAGGCCGTGCTCCGCGAACTGAAGCGCGGCGGCCAGGTGTACTTCCTCCACAACGAGGTCGAGACGATCGGCAACTGGGAAGCGAAGCTCGCGGCCCTGCTGCCCGAGGCGCGCATCCGCGTCGCGCACGGGCAGATGCCGGAGCGCGAACTGGAACTCGCCATGCGCGACTTCTACCAGGCGCGGTTCAACGTGCTCCTGTGCACGACGATCATCGAGACGGGCATCGACGTGCCCACCGCCAACACGATCATCATCAACCGCGCCGACCGCTTCGGCCTCGCGCAGCTGCACCAGCTGCGCGGTCGCGTCGGTCGTTCGCACCACCAGGCCTACGCATACCTGCTGACCCCCGACACCGACGCGCTGACCGCCCAGGCCCGCAAGCGCCTCGAAGCGATCCAGATGATGGAAGAGCTGGGCGCCGGCTTCTACCTCGCGATGCACGATCTCGAGATCCGCGGTGCGGGCGAGGTCCTCGGCGAATCGCAGAGCGGCGAGCTGCAGGAGATCGGCTTCAGTCTCTACATCGACCTGCTGAACCACGCGGTGCGTTCGCTGAAGGCCGGCAAGGAACCCGATCTCGAAGGGCCGCTCAACGCGACGATCGAGATCAACCTGCACACCTCCGCGCTGCTGCCCGAGGACTACTGCCCCGACATCCACGAACGGCTGGTGCTGTACAAGCGGCTCGCGAGCTGCGAGACGGCCGATCACCTAGAGAAGATGACCGAGGAACTGGTCGATCGCTTCGGTCGCCTGCCCGATGCCGCGCGCGCGATGGTCGAGACCCATCGTCTGCGGATCCTCTCGGCGCCGCTCGGGATCATCCGCATCGATGCGTCGCCCGAAGCCATCGTGCTCGGCTTCAAGCCGAATCCGCCCGTCGAACCCGCACGCATCATCCAGCTCGTGCAGACTCGCAAGGGTTGGAAACTCGCCGGGCCGGAGAAACTGCGCATCGAGACGAAGCTCTCCGAGGTCGCGATGCGTGTGGTGCGCGTGCGCGAGATCCTCAAGGACCTCGCCGCACCGGTGGAAGCCCGGCCGCCAACCCCCGCTGTCCCGAACCGCCGTTGAACAGGAGTCCACCGTGAGCGATCCGCACTACGACTTCACCTCCCCCGTCGATCGCCACGGCACGTGGAGCCTCAAGTGGGACCGATTCGCCGGCCGCGACGTGATCCCGATGTGGGTGGCCGACATGGACTACCGCACGGCGCCCGAGGTGATCGCGAACCTGCACGAAGGCGTCGAGCACGGCATCTTCGGCTACGTCGAACCGGGGCCCGAGGTGATCGAGGCGATCGTCGCGCGACTCGACGCTTCGTACGGCTGGGCACCGCTGCCGGAGTGGTTCGTCTGGATGCCGGGTCTGGTGTCAGGTCTCAACATCGTGTGCCGCGCGGTGGGTGAACCCGGGGACGACGTGCTGACCGGCGTGCCGATCTACCCGCCCTTCCTGTCGGCACCGGTGAATGCGGAACGCCGATGCGTCCGGGTGCCGCTGACGGAGACCGGCGGCTACTGGACCTTCCCGGCCGAGCCACTCGATGCCGCCGTCGGGCCGCGCAGCCGGCTCTTCCTGCTGTGCAATCCGCACAACCCGGTCGGACGCGTCTACACGCGCGAGGAACTGACTGCGCTCGCCGAGGTGTGCGAGCGGCGCGATCTCGTCGTGTGCTCGGACGAGATCCATTGCGGGCTCGTCCTCGACCCGGCCCGTCGCCACGTACCGTTCGCCTCGTTGAGCGAGGATGCCGCACGCCGCACCATCACGCTGATGGCCGCCTCGAAGACTTTCAACCTTCCAGGGCTCGGCACGGCCTTCGCGATCGTGGCCGACCCCGAGTTGCGGCGACGGATCCACCGCGTGATGAAGGGCGTGATCCATCGGCCCACCGGATTCGGCATCCGCGCCACGTACGCGGCGTACCGGGACGGGGAACCCTGGCGCCTCGCGCTCGTGGAGGCACTGCGGACCAACCTGCAGACGGTGCAGACGCGTATCGCAGCCATGCCGGGCCTGCGCATGGCGACCCTGGAAGCCACGTATCTCGCCTGGATCGACTGCCGCGGCAGCGGACTCGCGAACCCGCTTGCCGCGTTCGAAGCGGCCGGCGTCGGGCTCTATGACGGCGCGGACTTCGGAGCGCCCGGATTCGTGCGCCTCAACTTCGCCTGCCCGCCCGCGATGCTCGACGAGGCGCTCACGCGCATGGCGCGGGCGCTCGCCCACCGCTGAACATCGCGCCGATCAGAAGCGCCCGATCAACGACACCCGGAGCTGGCGCGACTCCACCGGGTGGAAATGGCGATCGTTCACACCATCACCGCCGGAGCATTCCGGCACCACGCCCACCTCGTTCCGCATGCACGAAGCGTAGTAGTACGTGATGTCGTCGCGCCGGCTGTTGAGCAGGTTCAGGATGTCGAGGTGCACGCGCAGGTTCTTGTCGATCTGGTAGCCGGTGCGCAGGTTCGCGACCGTGGTGGACTGCGATCGCACCGAGTTGTCCTCGATGAGCGGGCGAGGTCCGAAATGGCGGAACTGCAGCGCACCGAACCATGGGCCGAGACCGTCGACCGTGAAGCCCAGCGTGGCCACGCGATCCACCGCGCCGGGGATGCGGTTGCCCGCCGGATCATCGTTCGAGAACCGCGCCCGCGTGACGGACAGTTCGGCATCGATCAGCAGCCATTCCGTCGGGCGTGCGTAGTTGATCCACTCGATCCCGGAGCGCTGGCTGGGGCGGCTCGCTTCCGTCGTGCCGGCGTCGCCGATGAACAGCAGTTCGGAATCCTGCTTCAGGGTCCAGAAGGCGATCGAACTCTGGATGTTGTCGATGATCTCCGTACGCATTCCAAGCTCAGCGCCACGGGTCCGCACGAGCGGATTCACGCGATCGACCGGGAGCGCCGTGTTCGTGGGGTCGACGCGAATGGTGGTGCCGCGGGCATCGTTGCTGTGGAATCCCCGGCCGGCATTCACGAAGAATTCCGTCTTCGCCCACGGACCGAAGATGAGCGACATCTTGGGTGACACCATGGTGTCAGTGCGCTTGCCCGAGTTGTCCACGATGTTGCTGTTCACGTCGAAGCGATAGTGGTCGGTGCGCGCACCCAGCAATGTGCGGAACCAGGGCAGCCACTGCGTCGAGTTCTGCACGTAGAGCCCGATGCTGGTCTGGCTGACCTTGTCCTGGCGGGTGGTCGATAGCACCTGTCGCGCCTCGGTGCTGTAGAGGCCCACCCGATCGATGGCGTCGTGGCGCGTCTGCATGCCGACCGTCGTGATGCTGTCGAGCCCGGCGAATGGCGTCGCGAAGGCGTAGCTCGGGTTGAAGCCGTAGACCGTGCGCCGATCGGACTGCTGGAACTGATCGCCGTTGACGGGGTTGTCGAGGAAGTAGGTGAAATTGGACCAGAGGTCGAGCGCGTACCGGATCATGTAGACATCGGCCTGCAGCCCGCCACTGCGCCACGGTGTGCGCCCCGAGAACGAGAGGCTGTATCGGGAGGTCTTGCCGCCATTCGTCGGATCGAGATTCCCATAGCGACCGATCAGTCCCTGGTCGACGGCACGCTGCGGAATCTGGTCGGTGGCGTTCCACTGCGAGTCGTAGCCCATCAGCGCGACGTTGAAGCCTTCCCGTTCGGTGCCCTGTGTGTAGCGAAGTACACCGTTCAGCTTCTTCAGCTTCTGTTCGAGATCCCATGGGCCATTCGCCGTCGCCGCCTCGAGCGCATACAGCAGGGTCCCGGACCCGAGATCGGAGGAGTTCGCGAATACGCCGCGCTTGAAGTTGTTCGAACCGAGCGTGACGTTCGCGATGCTCGCCGGCAGCTTGTCGAAATAGCGGATCCGCGCAACGCCTGCCGACGAGAAGTCACCCTCCTCCGCGTAGTACGGCCCCTTGCGGAAGCCCAGCTTCGAGATCAGCTCCGGGATCATGAAGTTGATGTCGGCATAGCCCTGGCCGTGGCCGTGGGTGGGCATGTTGACCGGCATGCCGTCGACCCAGATCGCGAAGTCGGTGCCGTGGTCGAGGTTGTAGCCGCGCAGGAAGTACTGATTGGCCTTCCCGTCGCCGCTGTGCTGCGTGACGATCATCCCCGGCACCAGCTCGATCACCTCACCGGTGCGCAGCAGCGGCCGGGTCTCGATCCGTTTCGAGGTGACGCCCCCCTCGCTCGCGGCATCGGAACTGCCGACCGCCGTCTCGTAGTGGCCGATCACGTTGACGGCGGGGGCCTCCACGTCCTGGTGCGCCTGGAGCGTTGGCGCCACCAGCAACGACACGAGTGCGACGGTGCGGCGCCGCGGCAGCGGCCAGCAGGGTCGATGCATTTTCAGGCTCCTGGTGTCGGCGCTTGCCGGCTCGAAGGCGCGCCGTCGTTCATGTTCTTTCGGAATCGTGATCGTCGACATCGCCTCGCGCCCTGCGCATCCGGCCGGAATGCACGGCGCGATGGCAGATCGATGGCGTCGTCGGCCAACATGCGCGTATGATGAAATGTCTTTTTCGTAAGATATCCAAGAACCCGACCGGCACGCAATGGTGATGTGGTGTTTCGGCGGCTCGACCATGGATCGCCGAGGCGGCACACTATCGACCTTTCCAACGAGACGCCGGCGCCGCGGCGCCAGAGGACACCGTGGAGCGCTTCACCATCTCCCTCAGCGAGGACCTAGCCCAGGCCTTCGACGAACTCATCCACCGCAAGGGCTACCAGAATCGGTCGGAAGCCGTGCGCGACATCCTCCGCAGCATGCTGAGCGCCGAGTCGGTGGACCGTCAGGAGGCTCCCTTCTGCGTTGCGAGTTTGTCGTACGTTTATGACCATCATGCGAGGGATCTCGCCGAGCGGCTCACCACGCTGCAACACGAGCACCACGACCTGGTGCTGTCATCGATGCATGTCCATCTGGATCACGACAACTGCCTCGAGACCGTCATGCTGCGCGGCCCCACGCGAGACGTGCAGGCCTTCGCGAATGCGCTCATGGCGGAGCCGCAGGTGCGGCACGGGCGGCTCAACCTCGTTCCGGTGGAGTTCGTACGGCATGACGGACACCACCATCATGTGCACAGCCGTCCGCGTACGTAGCGCGACCTGACCCCTCTCCTGACCCAAACCCACGGGCGCACGCCGCCCGCGACTTCCTCCGGATCCATCGATGACCCAACCGCTGCTCTTCACGCCCTTCCAGCTCCGCGGCCTCACGCTGCGCAACCGCATCATCGTGTCGCCGATGTGCCAGTACTCTGCGCACGAGGGCATCGCCAACGACTGGCACATGGTTCACCTGGGCAGCCTTGCCCGCGGCGGCGCCGGCATGGTCTTCATCGAGGCGGCGGCCGTCGCGCGCGAGGGCCGCATCACGCACGGCGATGTGGGCCTCTGGTCCGAGGCGCACGTGGAGCCGCTCGCGCGGATCAACCGCTTCATGAAGTCACAGGGGGCCATTCCCGCGGTCCAACTCGCGCATGCCGGACGCAAGGCGTCGATGCAGCGCCCGTGGCATGGCAACGGTCCGCTAGACGACACCGACCGCGCCCGCGGAGAAGATGTCTGGCCGGTGTCCGCCCCCAGCGCGATTCCGATGGACCAGGGCTGGCTCGAACCGAAGGCGATGACCCTCGCGGACATCGCGAAGCTTCGTGCCGATTTCCGGTCGGCGGCGAAGCGTGCCCTCGATGCGGGCTTCGAAGCGGCAGAGGTCCACGGCGCCCATGGCTACCTGCTGCACGAGTTCCTGTCCCCGCTCTCGAACAAGCGCGAGGACGCTTACGGCGGCAGCTTCGACAATCGCATCCGTCTCGCCCTGGAGATTGCCGGGGACGTCCGCGCGGTGTGGCCTGACGAGCTGCCGCTCTTCTTCCGGATCTCGTCCGTGGATGGCGTCGATGGCGGCTGGACCCTCGACGACTCCATCGCGCTCGCTAAGCACCTGAAGGATGCCGGCGTCGACGTGATGGATTGCTCCTCGGGCGGACTCATGGGTTCCGCCACGGCAGCGCGGGTGAAGCGGTATCCAGGCTTCCAGGTGCCGTACGCGGCCGCGGTCAAACGCGAGACCGGTATGACGACGATGACGGTCGGGCTGATCCTGGAAGCGCATCAGGCCGAGGAGATTCTTCAGAAGGGCGAGGCCGACCTCATCGCCATCGGACGTGAAGTCCTCTCGGATCCCCACTGGCCGCTGCACGCCGAGGCCGCGCTCGGCATCGACAACGAGTTCGCGTCGTGGCCGGTGCAGTACGGCTGGTGGCTCGACAAGCGCAAGAAGAGTCTCGCCCCGCCCGCCTCTGGGCATCGCTGAGCGGTCGAGCGTTCCGTCAGGACGGACGAGTCCGATTGACGAGGTCTTTCGTGGGTCGGGCTGCAGCTCGACGCGTCGATGACCTGGTCGCAGCAGTGAATCCGGGAACGCAGGCGTCGAGCCATGGCTCGACCCACGGGGGTGTTCTCAGCGCTGCGGCTTCGATGGGCAAAGGTTCTGCGTGGGTCGAGCTGCAGCTCGACGCTGCGCGGGCTTGGGCACCTCTGCGAATCCAGGAACGCATGGATCGAGCAGAGCTCGACCCACCACAGGCGTTGCTCCAAGCGCAGACGAATCCCTACTTCCCCGACACTGCCGCAGGCGCCCTGAACGAAGCAGCGACCCGGGCTTCGAGAGCCGCCTTTCTGAGCCGGGCCTCGCGCTCCGCGATGCGGGCTCGCAGCTTGGGGATCGCGGCCAGCGCGGCCTTCTCTCCTTCGAGGATCGCCAGATGCCGGCTCTCGAAGCTGGCCGTGGTGAGTTCGTGCGTGGCAGGGAGGATCACCACGTCCGCGGCGAGCAGTTCCTGGGCCGCGATGGCGCGCCCCATGATCAGGAACGTCTGCAGCAGGATGTCGATGGTGTCGCTCACTTTCGCCCGCTGCGGTTCCTTCGCGATATCGACTGCGATCACGAGATCCGCGCCCATGTCGCGCGCAGCCTTCACGGGGACCGGGCTGGTGAGGCCACCATCGACGAACTCCCGGCCATCGATGGTCACGGGGCGGAACACGCCAGGCACGCTGCTGGAGGCACGCACGGCCATGCCGGTGTTGCCGCGCCGGAAGACCATCTGCTCGCCGGAATGCAGATCGGTCGCGACGATGCCGAGCGGCTTCGACAGCCGTTCGATCGGCAGCTGCTTCACCGCCTCGTTGATGTAGTTCTGCAGGGACTCGCCCTTGATGAAGCCGCGATTCGGCAGCGCCCAGTCGCTCATCGCTTTCTCGTCGAGCGCGAGCGCACGTCGCTGCAGTTCGAACCCAGTACTGCCGCCCGCGTAGAGGGCACCCACCACGCTGCCGGCACTGGTCCCCACGATGATGTCGGGAAAGAACCCCTGTGCCTCCAACACCTTGATGACGCCCACGTGCGCGAACCCGCGTGCCGCGCCACCGCCCAGCACGAGGGCAATCCGGGGCGGCGGAATCACGATCTCCGGAAGGGGGGGAACGACCACCGGCTCCGGCCGGACCACTTCGGGACCACGGATCGGAACTTCCGGCGACGTCGCGGCGGGCTTCGGGGTGGTGCAACCGCCGAGGACGACAGCGAGCGCAAGAGACAGGAATGATGTGGCGACACGCATGGCGACCAGCTTTCGGAGAGTGAAGCGGATGAAGGGGAAGCAGGGAAGCAGGGAAGCAGGGAAGCGGGAAAGCGGGAAAGCGCGACACCGGAGGTTAGCGCCGCGGCGGCCGAAATGAAAACGGGCCGCTGTCGCGGCCCGTCGTTGCTGCCCTGCCGGAGGGGATGCCGGTCAGGACGCGGAACCCATCTGGCTCTGCAGGTAGTTCTGGATGCCGATCTTGCCGATCAGCTCGATCTGGGTCTCGATCCAGTCGATGTGCTCTTCTTCACTCTCGAGGATGTCCTCGAACACCTCGCGGGAAACGTAGTCGCCGACGCTCTCGCAGTAGGCAACCCCGGCCTTCAGGTCGGGCAGCGCAAGCATCTCGAGTTGCAGATCGCACTTCAGGCATTCCTCGACGTTCTCGCCGATGAGCAGCTTGCCGAGATCCTGCATGTTGGGCAGTCCCTCGAGAAAGAGGATGCGCTCGATGAGCTTGTCCGCGTGCTTCATCTCGTCGATGGACTCGTGGTACTCGTACTTCTCCAGCTTCTCCAGACCCCAGTTACCGAACATCCGGGAGTGCAGGAAATACTGGTTGATCGCGGTGAGTTCATTCAGCAGCACCTTGTTGAGGAGCTGGATGACTTTCTTGTCGCCTTTCATCGTGGACCTCGCGTACTCAGGGAAGCACGAAGTATAGGCACGCGTTGCGCGTCGGAGCGTCGGACTTTCCGAGGGTGTGGAACAAGAATGGGAATGAAAACGCGGTGTGTGAGCGCCTCGCGCGCCCGCGCGATCGCAGCGCGCGAAATGCTGGTGGATTGCGGAGCGAAGTACTGGGGTGCTGGGGGAAATGCGGAGGAAATGCGGGAAGCGCGCGCCAGCGTCAGGCGCACGCAGCCGACATCGAGACAGCCCGGCTTTCCTGCCGAGCTTCGTCGAGCAGGGCCTTGGCGTGCGGAGCGCAACGCCCGCAGCACGCCGCCACGCCGAGGTCCTTGCGGAGATGGCGCATGGTCGATGCCCCTTCTTCCACCGCCTGGCGGATCTGGCGATCGGTCACTTCCTGGCAGATGCAGACGTACATCTCTTCGCCTCCTCTCGATCTGACGGAAGCATTCGACTACGAATGAGAATGATTGTCAATCTTGCAACGCGGCACGATTTGCATCCCTCCACGAGCCAGCACACCCTCCCCAGCCCGAAGCCATGAAGTTAACACATTGTTTTAATGCGGCTTCAACTGGTGCTCGTGCGATCTATCGCCAAGATCGCACGCCGCGCTTTTACTAATGAGAATAATTCGTGTTAACTTTCCGGTCGTTCAGGCGCATCCAGCGCGTGACGTCCCGAAACCACAAAACGCCGCTCCAGCGGCCAGACCATGGAGACAGACTTCATGTCCGACCTCGCCCCCTCCCGCCTGTCGTGGTGCGCCATCGCCTGCCTGGCGATGATCGGCAGCACCGCCCACGCGCAGAAGGCGCCGTCCATGACCGCCCCACGGGTGGACATCATCGGGAAGCGCGACAACCTCGAAAAGATTTCCGGGTCGGGCGACATCATCGATCGCGATGCCCTCGAGTCGACCCGCGTCTTCACCGTGAACGAGGCCCTGCGCAAGGTGCCGGGCATCAACGTCCGCGACGAGGAAGGCTTCGGACTCCGGCCCAACATCGGCATCCGTGGACTCAACCCGACCCGCAGCACGAAGGTCACGCTGCTCGAGGACGGCATCCCCCTCGCCTACGCCCCCTACGGCGACAATGCCAGCTACTACCATCCGCCCATCGAACGCTTCGAACGCGTCGAAGTGCTGCGAGGCGCCGGCCAGACGCTCTATGGTCCCCAGACCATCGGTGGCGTGATCAACTACATCACCCCGAATCCGACGGAAGAGTTCAGCGGCGGCATTTCCATCGCCGGTGGCAATCGCGACTACCTGAACGCCCATGCCCGACTGTCCGGCGGCGGGTTTCTCCTCGACGTGATGCAGAAGCAGGGTCTCGGCGCACGCGACAACACGCGCTCCGAGATCGGCGACATCAACCTGAAGAAGGTCTTCAAGATCGACGATCGGCAGGGCTTCACCCTGCGCGCGAACTACTTCACCGAAGATTCTCTGGTCACCTACTCCGGCCTGACCAATGCCGAGTTCCGTAACTTCGGCGCCCGCTACAACCCCTTCAAGAACGACACCTTCGAGACGCGGCGCATGGGGCTGTCCGGCACCCACGAGATCGCACTGTCCGGCGACACCAGCCTCATCACCAACGTGTACTGGTCGTCGTTCAACCGGGATTGGTGGCGTCAGACCAGCACCACGACGGATACCCAGTGCGGCACAGGCTTCCGTGATGCCCGTCTTGCCGGGCAGGCCGTGAACCCGGACAGCTGCAACTCCGCCCAGGGCCGCCTGCGCGACTACTACCAGTTCGGCATCGAACCGCGACTGCGCACGACGCACTCGTGGTTCGGCACCACGTCCGAACTGGAAACCGGTCTGCGGCTCCATCACGAGAAACAGGAACGCCGGCAGATCAACGCCTCGTCCCCCCTCGGGCGCGTGGGCACGGTCGCCGAGGACAACGAACGCGACACCAGTGCGATCGCTGCCTTTGCGCAGAACCGGCTGCTGTATGGAGATTTCACCATCACGCCTGGCCTTCGCTATGAGTACATCGACGTGAGCCGCACCGATCGCCGGGCCGGTGGCAACAGCGGTTCCGAGGCGCTCAGCGCGTTCATCCCGAGTCTGGCTGCCACCTACAAGGTTCAGGAAGGAACGACCGTGTTCGCCGGCGTGCATCGGGGCTTCGCACCGCCACGGGTGGAGGACATCATCCAGACCGGCATCGGCCCGGTGGCCACGTTCACCAACGTCGGCGCCGAGCGCAGCTGGAACTTCGAACTGGGTACGCGCAGCCAGGTGACGAAGGAACTGGGCATCCAGGCCACGTACTTCCGCAACGATTTCCAGCGGCTCATCGCAGTGGGCAGCATCGCGGGCGGCAGCATCAATCTGTCGCAGGGCGAAGCGCTCTTCCAGGGGATCGAACTGGGTGGCCGCTACGGTAACGCTTCGGGGCTGTACTCCACTGCCGCGATCACTTGGCTGCCGACGGCAGAGCAGACGACCCCATTCGTCCGGGTAGACAATGGCGCGGCCCTCGCGGGTTCGGTCGGAGGGAATCGCATGCCCTACGCACCGAAGACGACGGCCACGATCGGCGTCGGCTACGCGACCGCCGAGGGGCTGGACGTGAATCTGGAGGCGGTGCACGTCGGGGCGCAGTACGCCGACTTCGCGAACGTCCAGGATCCGAACTCGGACACGAGCGGTCAGTTCGGCAGGATCGACGCGTTCACGATCTTCAACGCGACGGCGAACTACCAGATCCGCCAGTACGGCGTGACGGTGTTCCTGGCGGTGAAGAACCTCACCGACAAGGTCTACATCGTCGACCGCACGCGCGGCATCCTGCCGGGTGCGCCGCGACTCATCCAGGCCGGCCTGCGCTGGGACTTCTGACCATCGGGACCAGATCGGACCGCTGCGATCAGCGGTCCGATCGGCGACCCGCGGGACATTCGACGCACCGGTCCGCCTCCCGCAGCCCCATGCAGCGACCCAGCTCCTCCTCCAGGCAGCTCGCCGACCGGCGGCATGCCACCACCCGCACGCCCTCCGACTGCGCCTGCGCTCGGAAGCTCTTCATGACGTTGTGCCCGAGGAAATCCGTGAAGAGGATGAGCAGCTGCACGTTGGCGGGCAACGCTGGCAGTCGGCGCTGATGGCTGACGTTCCGACCCGACACGTGCCGCACGATCTGGATGCCGAGTGCTGCCAGACGCTCCGGGATGTTGCCAAGGCGATCCGCCCCGATGAGAACCGCGTTCATGGGCATTCCTTGTCTGATGGGATATGCAAATGATAATGATTCGCATCTTCATCCACAAGCATGCTTGAACGAACCGTACTGAGGCACTTCGGAACGTGCGACCCTCCAGCCATTGTTCTGCGCTTGCATGGACCGGAGGTGAGGTCCGGAACCAACCAGCATCTCCAATGCCCGAACGGCCCGCAGCAGACGTGTCATCCACCCCACAGCAGGGGCGCTCCCATGCGTCCCGCCCCAAAAACCACGAGGAGTCTCTCCATGCGTCAGACCACCCGCGCCCTGATAGGCGCCTCGATGCTGCTGCTCTGCGGCGCGACCCAGGCCCAGGAAAAGGTGCTGAACCTCTATTCGTCCCGCCACTACGACACGGACGAGGCGCTCTACACCAACTTCACCAAGACCACCGGCATCCGGGTGAACCGGATCGAGATGGCTGACGAAGCGCTCCTCGAGCGGCTGCGCAACGAGGGCGCCAACAGCCCGGCCGATGTGCTGCTCATCGTCGATGCCGCGCGCCTCCACGCGGCGGAACAGGGTGGTCTCTTCGCACCGGTCAAATCCACCTATCTCGACAAGCGGATCCCGACCGAACTGCGAAGCCCCGCGGGCAACTGGTACGCGTTCTCCAGCCGCGCCCGGATCATCGTGGTGGCGAAGGATTCGGTGCCTGTGAAGGATGTCCAGACCTACGAGGACCTCGCCGCACCGCGGAACCGCGGACGCGTCTGCACCCGGCCCGGCAGCCACCCCTACATGCTGTCGCTGGTGGCCGCCGTTGCCGCCCACGATGGCGAAGCACAGGCCGAAGCGTGGGCCCGCGCCACCGTCGCCAACATGGCGCGCCCGCCGCGTGGTGGCGACACCGACCAGATCCGGGCCGTCGCCTCGGGGGAATGCGCCATCGCGCTGACGAACTCGTACTACTTCGTCCGGCTGATGCGCTCGAAGAAGCCCGAGGACCGCGAGGTCGTCGACAAGGTGGTCGCCATCTGGCCGAACCAGGCCACGTGGGGCACGCACGTGAACATCTCGGGCGGCGGCATGGTGCGCACGGCGCCCAACAAGGAATCCGCGGTGAAGTTCCTGGAGTACCTCGCGAGCGACGAGGCGCAGGCCTACTTCGCAAACGGCAACAACGAGTGGCCCGTGGTGAAGTCCGCGGTCGCGAAGAATCCTGAACTGGAATCGCTCGGCACGTTCAAGGCGGACCGCCTCCCGATCATGGAGATCGCGACCCGCACACCCCTCGCGCAGAAGATCGTCGATCGCGCCGGCTGGCGTTGAACGACTGGCGTCCTGCCTCTAACGCCGCCCGAGCGTCCTGCTCGCGAGCAGCGCGGGCAGGATCGCCACCGCGACGATCGCGAGCGACGGGACGGCGGCCTCCCCGAGACGCTCGTCCCGGGCCAGGTCGTAGGCCTGGGTGGCGAGGGTGTGGAAATTGAAGGGCCGCAGGGCGATCGTGGCCGGGAGTTCCTTCAGCGCGTCGACGAACACGAGCAGCGCCCCGACCAGCATCGGTCCGCGCAGCAGTGGCGCATGAACCCGCCAGGCCAGACGCCAGCCACCGACGCCGAGCGCCCGCGCTGCATCGTCCATCGATGGCGTGATGCGCTGGTAGCCGGCCTCCGAGAGGTTCAAGCCGATCGCGAGGAACCGCACGAGATACGCGTACAGCAGCGCCGTCACGCTGCCCGTCAGGAGCAGGCCGAGGTCGATGCCGAAGGCGCGCTCCGTCCAAGCGTCCAGCCAGTTGTCGAAGCGCGCGAGCGGAATCAGGATGCCGATGGCGAGCACCGCACCCGGCACCGCATAGCCCAGCGCTGCGAATCGCACCAGCCGTTGAATCCACCGCCCGCCGGCAAGCCGGGCCGACGCCGCGAGCGCAAGAGCCACGACCATCACGATCAACGCGGCGGCTGCGCTCGTGGCGAAGGTCGTCATGGCAGCGTCGACGTATCGCCCCCATGCATGCACCTCGCCCTCCCGCCAGGCGAGGCGGATCAGGACGCCGACCGGGAGCACGAATCCGAGCAGCACCGGTGTCGCGCACACCAGCGACGCGCCCCACGCGGCGGCGCCGCGCAGCGGCACGGGATCGCGTGGCGTCGCACGCTCGTTGCGCGTCGCGAACCGCCTGCGCCCGCGCAATGCCCGCTCGCCCGCCAGCACCACCATGACCAGCACCAGGAGCACGAGGGCCAGTTGCACCGCTGCGGACCGGTCGCCGTAACCGAGCCACGCCTTGTAGATGCCGACGGTGAAGGTATCGACGGCGAAGTGCGACACGGCGCCGAAATCCGCCATGGTCTCCATGACCGTGAGCAGCGCGCCGGCAGCGATGGCCGGCCACGCGAGCGGCAGCACCACGCGGCGGAACACCGAGACGGGTGTCGCCCCGGACGATCGAGCTGCCTCGACGAGGCTGCGCGGCAGATTGCCAAATGCCGCGCGCGCCGGCAGATACACGTAGGGAAACAGCACCATCACGAAGACGAACGCCGCGCCGCCCACGCTGCGGATCTCCGGGAACCAGTACTGCCGCGGACGCAGCCCCCATTCGGTCCGGAGCCAGGTCTGCACGGGGCCGGAGAACTGCAGCAGGTCGGTGTAGGCGTAGGCGATCACATAGCTCGGCATCGCGAGCGGCAGCACGAGAAGGAAACCGAAGGCACGGCTCCCGGGAAAGCGATACCCGGCGATCAGCCAGCCGCAGGTGGCCCCCACGAGCACGACACCGACGACCACGTAGAGCGCGAGCCAGCCGCTGGTCGCTGCATAAGTGCCGAGCCCCGTCCCGACCAGATGCGCCCACGTGACGCCGGCATCGCCGCCGAACAGATGCGTGAAGAGTCCGGCAATCGGGATCGCCACCAGCGCCGCGACGATCACGGGCAACAGGGTGGCGGGCCGGAGGGTAAAGCGCATGCGGATGATGTCCGGGAACGAAGCGCCCGATTCTACCGGCCGCGCCACCTATAATCCCGCCCCGTGTCGACCCTCTCTCCTCCCCTGCTGCGCGTCGAGCGCGTGTCCCATGCCTTCGGCACGCACCGCGTCCTCGACGCCGTGGATCTCACCCTGGCCACGGGTGAGGCTGCCGCCCTGCTCGGCCCCTCCGGTTGTGGCAAGACCACGCTCCTGCGCCTGATCGCGGGCTTCGAATCCGTGCAGCAGGGCACGATCCGGCTGAACGATCGCGTCGTGTCGGATGCTGCGCACCACCTGCCCCCCGAGCGCCGGCAGCTCGGGATGGTGTTCCAGGACTTCGCGCTCTTTCCGCATCTCACGGTCGCCGGCAACATCGCCTTCGGACTCGGCGCCATGGCGCGATCCGATCGCGCGGCCCGCGTCGATGCGCTCCTGGACCTCGTCGGATTGCCGGGCGCGGGCAGGCGGTATCCGCACGAACTCTCCGGCGGACAGCAGCAGCGCGTGGCCCTGGCGCGCGCGCTCGCGCCGCGCCCGCCGCTCGTCCTGCTCGACGAACCGTTCTCGAGTCTCGACGTGGGCCTGCGCGAACAGCTGGCGGCCGAGGTCCGCGACGTGCTCCGCCACGAGGGTGCGGGCGCCATCCTCGTCACCCACGACCAGCACGAGGCCTTCGCCTTCGCCGATCGCGTTGGCGTCATGGACGGGGGCCGCCTCGCCCAGTGGGACACGCCCCATGCCCTCTTCCACCATCCAGCGACCCGGTTCGTCGCCGGCTTCGTGGGCGAAGGAACGTTCTTGCGCGGCATCGCAGGACCGGACGGCGTCCGCACCGCCCTCGGCGTCGCGCGCGGCGATCCCGCACCGCCGGATGGCGAAGTCGAAGTTCTCGTACGTCCCGAAGACCTGATCGTCGATGCCTCGGCCCCATGCCGCGGCAGGCTGACGGCCCGCCGGTTCCGCGGCGCCGTGCAGCTCTGCACGGTGGATCTCCCGGGTGGTGAACAGGTGCTCGTGCACGTCCCCGCGGATCACCCGACCGCCATCGGCCAGGAACTCGGCGTGCATCTGGCGGCCGCGCGGCTTTGCACGTTCACAGTCTGAATTCGACTATCTGCGTCTCATACGCAGCATCCTCTCCCAGGGCCACTAGGAATAATTCCTGTTCTTTGCGGGACCCCTCCTGACATCAGGGTCACGGACTACTATCCGTCGCCCGCCGCGCCCCCACGCCGGAGGCCGGCCATGGTCAACAGGATTCCGGGAGAGAGTTCCATGAGACTGCCAACGCCACGCCACCTGGTGGCGCTCAGCGCTGCACTGCTGCCTGCCAGCGTGCTCGCCGAAAACGCCGCCACCGCCCTCGAAGCCCCCAAGGTCGAAGTCGTCGGCACCACGCCACTGCCGAGTCTCGGGCTGCCGAAGTCCAAGGTGCCGGCCAACATCCAGATCCTGCGCGGATCCGAGATGAATCCGCAGCGGTCCGCGGACCTCACGGAGTTCTTCGACAACAACACAGGCAGCGTCACGCTCAACTCGGCGCAGGGCAACACCTTCCAGCCGGACGTGAGCTTCCGCGGCTTCACTGCCTCGCACCTGCTCGGGCTGCCCCAGGGACTCTCCGTCTTCGTCGACGGCGTACGCGTGAACGAATCGTTCGGCGACACCGTGAACTGGGATCTCATCCCGCAGTCGGCCATCTCCAGCATCACCGTGATGCCGGGCTCGAACCCGCAGTTCGGTCTCAACACGCTGGGCGGGTCGCTGGCCGTCATGACCAAGTCCGGCTTCCAGCATCCCGGCTTCTCGGCAACCGTGACGGGCGGCTCGTTCGGACGCCGCACGGGTTCGTTCGAGTGGGGCGGCCACGGCGAGAAGTGGGACTGGTTCCTCACGGGCAACGCGCTGCAGGAAGACGGATGGCGCGACTACTCGCCGAGCAAGCTGCGGAACCTCTTCGGGAAGGTCGGCTACCAGGACGGCGCCACCGACTTCGATCTGTCGTTCTCGCTCGCCGACAACCGCCTGGAGGGCACCCAGGCACTGCCGCGATCGTTCCTCGGGAACCGCCGGCAGCCGTACAGCTGGCCCGATCGCACGAAGAACGAGCTGGCGATGATCAACGCGCGGCTCAGCCACTTCTTCACGGACACGATGCTCTTCTCGGGGAACGTGTACTACCGGCAGAGGAAGCAGGACACCTTCGCGAGCAACGTGAACGACGAGTGCGCGGATTCCCCGACCGATGTCGCCTGCCTGCAGGCACCCGGCACCGGCGGCAAGGAGGCGCAGGGTTCGAACGAGACGTCCAACCTGAAGCAGAACTCCTACGGCACGACGGCACAGATGTCCTTCCTCGGCGATCTCGCCGGGCTGCGCAACCAGCTTGCGGTGGGCGCGAGTGCCGACCTCTCCGGCATCACCTTCCGCCAGGAGGAGCAGGAAGCCGACTTCGACATCACGCGCGGCACGAACATCCCGCTGGACGTGTTCGAAGCCGAGACGACCATCAAGGGCTCCACGCGCACGCTGGGTCTCTACGCGACCGACACCCTCTCGTTGACCGACCAGATCGCGATCACCGCGTCGGGACGCTTCAATCGTGCCTCGGTGAAGGTGGAGGACCGCCTCGGCAACAAGCCCGCGGTGAACGGCGACCACACGTTCATCCGCTTCAATCCGGCCATCGGTGCCACGTACAGCCCGAACGCGGGCTACACGAGCTACGTGAACTACAGCGAAGGGATGCGTGCGCCCACGCCGGTCGAACTCACGTGTGCGGACGAGAACGCCCCGTGCCCGCTGCCCAACGCGTTCCTCGCGGATCCTCCGCTGAAGCCTGTCGTGAGCCGCACGTACGAGATCGGCGCGCGCGGTGGCGACAACGCGGCGTTCTCGTGGAACGCGGCACTGTTCCGCACGGATCTGCGCGACGACATCCAGTTCATCTCGTCGCAGAACATCCAGCGCGGCTACTTCGACAACGTCGGCAACACGCGGCGACAGGGTCTGGAGATGGGCGGGCGGTATCGCTTCGGCAACCTCCAGCTGGGCGCCTTCTACACGTACCTGAAAGCGACGTTCGAGACGCCCTTCGTGGTCAACAGCCCGAACAACTCGTCGGCCGCCGACCTGAACGGAGACACGGTCGCGGGTGAGATCCAGGTGAACCGCGGCAACCGCATCCCGAACATCCCGGAGCATTCGGTGAAGCTTCGGGTCGACTACGCGGTGAGCGATGCCTTCTCCGTCGGCAGCAACGTCATCCTGAATTCCGGTGTGTATGCCAGGGGCGACGAAAACAACCAGGACGTCAACGGGAAGCTGAAGGGCTACATGCTCGTGAACCTCGACGCGCGGTACCAGATCGACAGCCAGTGGCAGGTGTTCTTGCGCGTGAACAACGCGCTCAATCGCAAGTTCGAGAACTTCGGGATCCTGGGTGAGAACTTCTTCCCGGGCGGCGTTTACACGCCAGGGTCGGCTTTCTCGGAACCCTTCTACGGCGTCGGCGCACCGCGCGGTGTGTGGGTGGGCGTGCGCTACGAGATCGGACGCACGCCGAAGCGAACACCAGGCTGACCGTCTGGTGGCACCAACGAAAAACGGGAGCGCATGCGCTCCCGTTTTGCTTTGTCGACAGCGTGATCGGTCAGAACTTCATCGAGGCGGAGACGCCAGCGAGGTAGTTGCGCTCGGGGGCGGGGGCGTAGAACTGTCCATTGGCGCCGTTGACTGCGACTGCGCCGATGTACTCCTCGCTGAAGATGTTGTTGACGCGCGCGAACAGTTGCACGACGAACGGATCGAGATTGCGATTCACGCCGACACGCAGGTCGGTCACCTTGTACCCGGCAGCGAAGTCGGCATTGATATCGTTGGCGTAGACCTTGGTCGCGCGACGATGCTCCACGCCAGCGAAGAGGCCTGAATCGTTCTGCGCGCGCCAGGTGAAGTCGAAGTAGACGAAGCTCCTCGGAACGCCGGGGATCTGCGAACCGGAAGCAACATTGCCTGAACCACCGGTGAACGCCTCCGCGAACGTGGCCTTCAGATAGGTGTAGGCACCGTGCAGACCGAAGCCGAGACCGAGGTCACCGGTCGCGGACAGTTCGAGACCCTGGCGTTCGGTACGGCCAGCGTTCTTGAAGGTGTTCCGGCCGATCGCTGGCGTGCCGTCGACGACGATCTCGTCCTTCGTGTAGATCTGGAAGATCGCGGCGTTCACCCGGATGTTGTCGGTGACCAGACTCTTCACGCCGATCTCGTAGTGATTGCTGGTCGACGGACGGATGTCCAGGTTGAGGCCGCTGCCCACATTGCGATACGCGACCTCGATGAGCGTCGGGGTCTCGAAACTGCGCCCCGCGTTCATGTAGATGTTGGTGAGCGGCGTCACGCGCACCAGTGCACCGATCACCGGCGTCCAGGCCGAGAAGCGTGTAGCCCCGCTGTCGTTCGGGTTCTGAGAAGTGATGAAGAAGTCGGACGACTGGAAGCTGACCTGGGTGTAGCGAAGCCCCACAAAACCCGTGACGGTCTGAATGGGCGTCCACTCGGCCTGTCCATACGTACCCCAACTCATGGCGCGATTGAACTCGTTGCGCTTCAAGACCCCGATGTTGCCGTTCACGTTCTCGTACCCCTTACGGTCCTCGAGAGCCGCGTCGTAGTCAGCGCCCGCAGTCACAGTGAGCGGTTGGTTGCCGAAAACTGTCGTGTTCCGAGTCCAGCGACCTCCCAGGCCAGCGTAGTCGCGTGACAGTGCAGATACCCCGCCAGAGCTGGTAGGCGGTGTGCCCTGCAACCCGAGGAAACCCAGATTGTTCCGCTGCCCGCCGTAGGCCAGCACACGGATCGAATCCTCGCCCGTCAATTGCCGCTCGTAAACGACGCCCGCCTGCTTGTTGTCGAGGCTCCGACGGGTATTGAAGGTCGCAGCGTTGGGGTTCGCCTGCCGACGGTTCTGCGCCACCTGCGCTGCGGTCAGCGTGAGCGGATCCTGGTCGAGCGGCTGATCGAGGAAGCTGGCCGTGATCGTCAGCGTGGCGCGGTCGTCGAGCTTGATCCCGAACTTCGAGTTGAAGAGATACCGCTCGGACGAGCTGCGATCGCGATAGCCGTCGGTCGTGAGATAGCTGCCGCTGGCCACTGCGTTCACCGCTCCATATTGCCCCCCGAACTTGAGGCCGTAG
This sequence comes from Betaproteobacteria bacterium Ga0077532, assembly GCA_001464895.1. Taxonomy (GTDB): domain Bacteria; phylum Pseudomonadota; class Gammaproteobacteria; order Burkholderiales. The sequence continues at coordinate 141,611 of LNEE01000019.1, read as the reverse complement.
CGCTGCGTGCCGTAGCTACCGATCGAGAAGCTGCCGCTGGCGGTCGGGGTCTGCGGGCCATCTTCCGTGAGAATCTGGACGACGCCGCCGGAGTGGTTGCCGTAGAGCGCGGAGAAGGGACCGCGCAGCACTTCGATGCTCTTCGCGGAGCTGTAGTCGAAGAGGCCGCTGCCGCCCTGCCCGTCCGGCGTGCTGGCCGGGATCCCGTCCACGTACAGCCGCACGCCGCGCGTGCCGAACTGAGAGCGCGCCCCGAAGCCACGGACGGTGATCTGCTGTTCCTGGGCGTAGGTTTCACGACTCTGCACGTACGTCCCGGGAACACGTTGCATCGTCTCGGAGATGTTCGCCTGCAGGCGGGCCTCGGTGAGATCGCGGCTGTCGATCGAATCGATGGCGGCGGGCACGTCCAGGCTGGATTGCTCCACCCGCGTCGCAGTGATGACGACGGGTGCAGTGCGGACCGTGTCAGCCGCGGCTGCGAAATCTGCGCAGACACAGGCGACGGCAGCAGCAACGCAGTGCAGCGGGAAGCGAGCAAGGGGCGGGAGGGCGCGAGGGGCCTGCATGGTCCTGATCTCCGGTGAGCGGCTTTCTCTGGGGAAGGCGCAGTTGGACGTCGTGAAGGATCAACGAGAAAAGGCCGATGCGCTCGCGCATCGGCCTGTGCACCGCAGTGCCCCGACCATGGCCGGGACTGCTTGCGGGCTAAAAATGCCGAAGGCCGCCCTAAGCGGCCTTCGACTCGCGACGTCGCTTTCGCGGCGCCGCGCTACCACCAGCCGCGATTAGCGGTTGGCGATGTACATCGTGACTTCAAAACCAAAACGCATTTCGGTGTAAGCGGGCTTCGTCCACATGATTCGTTTCCTTTTCGGTTGAACAACTGGTAAAGCGTTTCAGGTGAGGTACGACCGCGTCCGGTCAGATGCGTATTCTCCGCATCCAGCCGCCCGGCACCATCGCAAAACACTGAAAGGCGCCTCATGATTTTCATGAGACTCATCCCTCATCACCGCCACTGGGGATCCATGAGGCCGTGTCGCATGGCGATGATCGCCAGTTCGGCAGAGTTGGAGGCACCCAGCTTCTGCTTGATGTTGTAGAGGTGCGTTCCGATCGTCCGGGGGCTCAGGCTCATCACCTCCGCGATGTCGGCGACGCTCTGCCCCTTGGCGAGCGCCAGGAACACCTTGAATTCCTTCTCGGACAGCATGTCGACGGGGGTGCGCTCGCCCGTCACCTGCTGCACGGCGAGTTCCTGCGCGATGGCGGGCTCCAGGAAGGTTCGCCCCTGCATGACCTGCCGGATCGCCTGGATCAGCGCCTCGGGCGCGCTGCGCTTGGACAGATAGCCGAGCGCTCCGGCCTTCAGCACGCGCTTGGCGTGCATGGCGTCCTCGTGGGCCGTCAGCACCAGGATCTTCGCGGCCGGATCGCGGGCGAGGATGCGGGAGAGCGCCTCCAACCCGCCTATCCCCGGCATCGAGAGATCCATCACCACGACCTGCGGCTTCACTTCCTGCACGCGACGTACCGCATCCTCGCCGCTCTCGGCCTCGGCCACGACCCGGATGTCCGGCGAGCCTTCCAGCAGGAGACGGAACCCCATGCGGACGACGGCGTGGTCATCGACCAGCATCACTGAAATCGGCTCGCTCATGGATGCTCCCTGTACCCGTTCACGCTGTGGCCTCGCCCGGTGGAGCGACCGCTGGGTTCAAGGGTAGCTCGACACAGACCCGCAGACCTTGCCCCGGCGCACCATCGAGCGTGAACTGGCCACCCAGTGCCTCTGCCCGCTCGCGCATGCCGAGGAGTCCGAACCGCGTCGCGCGCTGGGCCTCGGGTTCGGTGAGGCCGCGGCCATCGTCCCGCACCTCCACCAGCAGCCGGCGATCGACGCGGCGGACCTGGACTTCGGCGCGGCGCGCACGGGCATGTTTGACGATGTTGGTGAGGCATTCCTGGACGATGCGATACACGGTGATGTTGACGGTCTCTCCCAGTGCCGAGACGTCGCCCTGGACGTCGAGCGTGAAGATCATGTCGGGGTGCAGTTCGCGCCATCGACCCACGGCCTCCTCCAGTGCATCGCTCAGGCCGAGATGGTCGAGCGCACTGGGACGAAGCTGGCGGATGATGCCATGCACGGTGTCGTAGATGTGCCCGGCCACCTCGACGATGGTGCGCGCGCTTCGATGGATGTCGGGGTCGGTGGCCTCGGTGCGCTGGGCGATGACGGTACCGATCGTGCGCACGGCGGTCACGCATTGGCCGAGTTCGTCGTGCAGTTCGCGCGCGATGACCCGGCGTTCCTCTTCCAGGCTGGCCTGGATGATCTGGGTCAGGCGGCGGTTCTGCGCAAGCTCGGCCTCGGCCTCGCGCGCGCGCTTCAGCTGGGTGATGTCGCGCATCGTGGAGATCTCGCCGATGACTTCGCCCGAGACGGGATCCACGAGCGGTGCGGCAGCGAGAGCGATGTCCAGCTCGCGACCATCGCGGGTGCGGCGGCGGGTCTCGAGATGGTCGATGACACCCCGCGCCTGCAGGCGCTCGGACTGCAGCGCCAGCTCGTGCTCGCGCTCCGGCGGCGTGATGAGCCGCACGGACTGCCCGACGATGTCGGCTGCGGGGAAACCGAAGAGTCGCTCGGCCGCCGGGTTCCAGTACGAGACCCGCCCGTCGACGTCGTGGATCATGATCGCGTCGCTCGACTGCTGGGCGATGAGCGCGAGGCGACGGTTCTCGGCCTGACTCTGCTCCAGCGCGTCGGCCATGCCATTGAAGGTGTGGCTGATGGACTGGAACTCCGGCACGGGAAAGCGCGGCAGGCGGACGTGCAGTTCACCGCGCTCCATGCGCTGCAGACCGTCCAGCACCGCGCCGACTGGCCGCAGGGACCGTCCGATCAGGAAGAACACCAGGACATTGGTCGCGACGAGGAAGGTGGCCACCGCAGCCACGAGGTTCTTCAGGTCGTCCCAGGCATCGAGGACCGCCCGGGAGGGATCCACGGCGACCGTGAGATTGCTGCCGCGCACCGGCAGGTTGATCACGGGGAGTTGCGGTCGCACCAGCGCCACGAACCAGGCGGGCGCCTCGCGCCCGATCTTGTAGATCGACGGCGGGGAGGCGTAGAGCAGCTTGTCGTCGCTGTCGAAGAATTGAATGTCGTGTGCGCGCACCCGACCAAGTTCGCGAAGGAACTCGAGGAGCAGATCGTCGGCATCCCCTTCGCGGGCGATGGTGCCGGAGTCACGCACGACCGTGGTGAGGAGCTGCATCGTGACGCGGTTGGCGCCTTCCATCTCCTCGCGGATGGCGCGACGCGTGTCGTCGATGACGATCTTCACGACGGTCAAGGTGAACAGCACCGTGAAGACGGTGAGCAGCAGGTTGATGCGGAAACGCAGGCTCACAGGGCGCCGTCCGGAGGCTCAGCCGGTTGCGCGCGCAGCATCGGCTGCCTCGACCAACGCGCGCTCCAGCGCCGGATGCGAGGACGCGTGCTTCGCCGACTCGACGTACGTGAGGCGAGCAGCTGGCCATCGACTGGCAAGCTCCCAGGCAGTGATGGGCGGGCACACGAAATCCATGCGCCCGTGCAGGAGCGTCGCAGGCAGATGGGCGATGCGGTGAAGGTTGTCGAGCAGTTCGCGGTCACGCAGAAAGCAGTCGTGCGCGAGATAGTGCACCTGGACCCGGGCACGGGCGATGGCACCGGGCGCATCGGTGGTCGCCGGTGCCATCGGCTGCGTCTCGCCGATCGACATGATGGCGGTCTCGTAGGCATTCCACCGGGCGGCAGCGGCTGCGGCGACGGCGGCGTCCGGATGATTCAGCGCCGACTCGTAGATCCGGACGAGCGCCGGCCATGAAGCGTCCGGAGCGACTTCGTAGAGACGCTCCCACGCCTCCGGGATGAACTGGCGCAGGCCGACGAAGTACCACTCGAGTTCGCTGTGCGAGGCGAGGAAGATGCCGCGCAGCACGAGTCTCGACACCCGCGCAGGATGCGTCTCGGCGTACGCGAGCGCGAGCGTGCTGCCCCAGGAACCACCGAAGAGCATCCAGCGCTCGACGCCCAGCTGCTCGCGCAGGGCCTCGATGTCACCGATGAGTTGCGCAGTGGAGTTCTCAGCCAGGCCACCGAGCGGCAGGCTGCGTCCGCAACCACGCTGATCGAACAGCACGATGCGATAGTGGGCGGGGTCGAAATAGCGCCGATGGTCCGGCTTGGTGCTGCTGCCCGGGCCACCGTGCAGGAAGAGCACCGGAGCGCCATCGCGTCGGCCGCTCTCCTCGAAGTACACACGATGACCACCCGGACGATCGAGATGCCCTTCGAAGTTCGCTGCGAGCGGCGGGTACAGCGGGGAGGCCTGCGTGTCGGGCATGGTCAGCGGTCTTCGATCTTGAAGTTGTAGGGGATGGACAGCTCGGGCGTGCGCTCCGGCGCGCGCCCCATCCGGCTCATGGCAGCGACGGCAGCCTCGAGCGCTGCATCGTCGAGGGACTTGTGCCCGCTGGATTTCCGCACCCGGGCTTCGACGAACTTGCCGCGCGCATCGTACGTGAGCACGAGTTCCACCGTCCCCTGCAGACCGGCGCGCTCGGCCATGCGCGGATAGCGGATGCGTTTCTGGATCTCTGTGGCCACGCTCTGGGCGTACTTCACCGCAGCCGCGCGATCGTAGCCGTCGCCACGGGGCACGCCACCCAGCGTCGGCCGCGCTCCTGCAACGACGGCACCCTGCGGCCCGCCGATGCGCGGCGCCGCATCCCGCTTCGGGTCGATGGCCGGGCCCGAGACACTCGGCGCCGGCGTAGTACGTGCAAGCGAGGGTGCCGTCGACAGCGGCGCCGGGGCGACCGTCGGACGGTCCGTGGGCGGCCTCGGTGCGGGTGGCGGCTCCCGACGGATCTCAGCCACCGCAGGCGCTGCGGCGAGCGACGGCCGCGGGGCACTTGCGTCATCGCGAATGACCGGGGAACTCGCCGCCTCGGGGCCGTCCGGCAGGCGCGGTCGCGAGGCCGCCGCCGGATCCGGGCGAGGGTCGGCCCTCGGCTCGGGGCGCGCAGTCGCGGCTCGAACGGGGGCCGTGGACGGTAGGGCAGCGGACTCCACCTTGACCTCGGAACCGACCGGACCACCCTGAATCGGAGGCGGCGGACTTTGCATGGCAACGTCCCGGCGGGGTTCGGTGGCCGGCTCCGGACGCGGCGTCGGTGTGGCGGGACGGACCGAGGCGGGCTGGGGAATCGTGTCACCCGCAACGTCGCCTCGGACGGTGGCCGCGGGAGGCGGTGCGACCTGCGGACGAACACCGAGGTCGGGGCGCGGGACGGCGGCAATCACTTCCCGCCGCGGCTCGGCCGGCACGTCGCGGCGCGTGATCGGCTGCACATCGGAAGAGCCGGGCGTCCTGGCCTCCAGTTTCGGGACCTCTGCGCGGGTCTCCGCGCGCACCGCGGGCGCAAGGTCGGGGCGCGGCACGGTCACGTCGCGCCTCGGCTCAGCCGGCACGTCGCGACGCGTGATCGGTTGAACATCGGTGGCGCCGGACGTCCTCGCCTCGAGCTTCGGCACCTCGACACGGGTCTCGGCGCGCGCGACGGGAGCGACGTCGGGGCGCGGTGCCGCTTCGACGCGGGGTCTCGAGTCGACGCGCGGCGACGGGAGCTCTGCAATCGGTCGCGGCGCGATGTCTGCACGCGCCTCGATCCGTGGCATCACCGGAGCGTCCGCACGGGCGGCGACAGGCACATCGGCCTGCACCCGTGTCTGGGGCTGCTCTCGCTGGTCCCTCTGCACGGCAGGGAGCGGCTGGGACGGTGGCGCGACCTCCGCGGCGAGGCGCGGCACGACGGCCACGCGACTCTTCGCGGCGACGGGCTTCGCACCCGTCGGACGGGCGCTCTTCACCGGGACCGGTTTCGGTGGATCGGGCTCCACGACCGGAGGAGGCGGCGGTGGTGGCTTGCGCTGCGCTTCGATCAGCTTCACCTCGAGCACGGGTCGAGGCGCTGGCACGGGTACCTTCACCGTCGGTCCGAAAACGAAGAAGAGCACGTGCGCCACGAGGGATATGGCGAGGGCGAGCAGGAACGGATGCTCATCCGACCATCGCGAAACACCCGACGAAGACGCCACGCCAGCGGCGCGATCGGACGCCGCCGTGGGGGCGCCACGCGTGAGGTCACTCACGGCGTTCCGATCTCATGAAAATCATGAGCGCAGTTTGATGATTTTTTCGTGTGAACGGGAGAGCGCATCCAAGACACTAACGACCAGTGATGCAGCGATGGCGCGCTGTCGGGATTCGAAGGGAGGGCTGGGTAAGACCCGTCCTCCAAGAATTGCGGCATACAGCGATAAGCGATGCATCCGAATTGACCCGCACTAGAGGATCAGAGGTTGTCCCCACCGGGGAATACTCCTGTGCGAATTCGAAGAACTCTATCATCTGGAGGTTGCCATGTGGAGCAAGCCCGCGTACACGGAAATGCGTTTCGGTTTCGAAGTGACGATGTACATCGCGAACCGCTGAAAGCGGATTGACGAGATGCAAAGGCCCCGCGCGTCGGGGCCTTTGCGTATCGGGAACCTGCCCATGACGCCGCCCGTGCCGAGCGGCGTCATGGAGAGGTCCCGGATGTAATCCCTACGGCCCGGCAGGCGACCTTCGCCTCGGCCCTTCCCTCCTCCCGTCCTTCCGCTATCGTTCTGACCCGCACCATCCTACGGACCCATCCATCACGATGAAGATTCGCGTACTCGGAGCCGCCGCCGGCGGAGGTTTCCCGCAATGGAATTGCAACTGCCCGAACTGCGATGGGTTGCGCAAAGGCACGATGAATGCGCGTGCTCGCACGCAGTCCTCGATCGCGGTGAGCGGTAACGGCGTCGACTGGGTACTGTTCAACGCATCCCCGGACATCCTCGCGCAGATCCGCGGATTTCCGGCCCTTCAGCCTGCGCGTGCGCTTCGCGACACGGGGATCCGGTCGGTGGTCCTCATGGACGGCCAGATCGACCACACGACCGGGCTTCTGATGCTTAGGGAGGGCAAACCGCTCGAGTTGTTCTGCACGGACATGGTCCGCGAAGACATGACGACGGGAAACCCGCTTTTCAACATCCTGGGCCACTACTGCGGCGTGAACTGGCACCGGCTGCCCATCGAGCCCGACAACCGGTTCTCCGTGGTCGGTGGCGAGCATCTCGAATTCACGTCCGTCCCGCTGAAGAGCAAGGCGCCGCCCTACTCCCCGCACCGCCACAACCCGCACATCGGCGACAACATCGGCATGCGCATCCGTGACACGCGGACGGGCAAGGTGCTGTTCTACTCACCGGGTCTGGGCGAAATCGAACCGCACGTGGTGGCGTATCTCGAGGAAGCCGATTGCGTAATGGTCGACGGCACGTTCTGGACGAACGAGGAGATGGTGACGTTGGGGATCTCCAGCAAACGCGCCCGGGACATCGGCCATCTGCCGCAGTCGGGTCCCGGCGGAATGATCGAAGTGCTTAAGCCGCTGCGCGCATCGCGCAAGGTACTCATCCACATCAACAACACCAACCCGATCCTGAACGAGGACTCGCCCGAGCGCGCCGAACTGGCCCGAGTCGGCATCGAGGTCGCGTTCGACGGGATGGACATCGAACTGTAGGCACGGAGGCACACCACATGGGCATCGCCGAGAATCTCCCGTGGAATCGCGAAGAGTTCGAGCAACAGCTTCGTGCGAAGGGCGACCGATACCACATCTACCACCCGTACCACGTCGCAATGAACAGCGGAAAGCTGACGCAGGCGCAGATCCGCGGCTGGGTCTGCAATCGCTTCTACTACCAGTTGGCGATTCCCGTGAAGGACGCCGCAGTGATGTCGAACATGCCCGACCGGGATCATCGGCGTCTCTGGATCCAACGGATCATCGATCACGACGGCACCCAGGGCGACGAGGGCGGTATCGAGGCGTGGCTCACGCTGGCCGACGCCGTCGGGCTGGATCGCACCGAGGTGACGTCGCTCAAGCACGTGCTCCCCGGCGTACGGTTCGCGGTCGACGCCTACATCAACTTCGCACGCACCCGTCCCTGGCAGGAGGCGGTCTGCTCGTCGCTCACCGAGCTGTTCGCGCCGGAGATCCACAAGGAACGCCTGGCGAACTGGCCGCAGCACTATCCGTGGATCGATCAGGCGGGTTACGCCTACTTCCGCAAGCGCCTGTCGGAGGCCCGCCGCGACGTGGATCACGGCCTGCGCGTGACACTCGAACATTTCCGCACGCCGGAGCAGCAGCAGCGCGCTCTGGAGATCCTGCAGTTCAAGCTCGACGTGCTGTGGACCATGTGCGACGCGATGATGGTGAACTACGGCATCGGCGAAACGAAGGTCGGCTGACGATGGCTACCCCGAAGCGCATTCCATTCGATCACGACACGCCCATCGCCATTGCAAAGTACTACCGGTTCCAGTGGGAGCCGGCGCAGGAGTGTCACGTACTCCTGTTTCCCGAGGGCATGGTGCAACTGCCCGGCAGTGGGGGCGAGATCTTCAAGCGGATCGACGGCGCGCGCAGCCTGAACGCGATCGTTGCCGAACTCGAACAAGCGTATCCCGAGGCGGGCAGCCTGCGGGCGGACGTGGTGGACTTTCTGGAGGTGGCTCATGGAAACGGCTGGATCCGTACGAGCGCCGGTGCCTAAGCCGCACTGGCTCAATGCCGAACTCACATACAAGTGCCCACTGCACTGTGTGTTTTGCTACAACCCGATCGACTACGCGAAGTTCGGCCCGGAGCTCTCGACCGACGACTGGATCCGGGTGCTGCAGCAGGGACGCGAACTGGGGCTGGTCCAACTGGGACTGTCGGGCGGCGAACCGCTCATGCGCGATGACCTCGAGATCATCATCGCGGAGGCCGGCAGGCTCGGGTACTACACGAACCTGATCACGTCGGGCATCGGCCTCACCGAGAAGCGCATCGCCGCGTTCAAGGAAGGTGGGCTGAACCACATCCAGCTGTCGTTCCAGGACTCCACGCGGGAGATGAACGACTGGCTGTCGAGCACGAAGACGTTCGAGCTGAAGAAGCGTGCCGCCGAACTCATCCAGAAGTACGACTACCCGATGGTGTTCAACTGCGTGATGCATCGCCACAACCTGGATCACACGAAGGAGATCCTGGAGATGGCGGAGACGCTCGGCGCCGAGTACGTCGAACTCGCGAACACGCAGTTCTACGCGTGGGCGATGAAGAACCGCGAGCAGCTGATGCCCACGCGCGAGCAGCTGCAGCGGGCGGAAGCCGTGACCAATGCGTTCCGCGAACGCGTCGGCGACAAGATGAAGATCTACTTCGTGAATCCGGACTATTACGAGACGCGGCCGAAGGCCTGCATGAATGGCTGGGGATCCATCTTCCTGAACGTCGCCGCCGATGGCGTTGCACTACCGTGTCACGAAGCCCGGATGCTGCCTGGCATCGACTTCCCGAACGTGCGCGACCACGATCTGAAGTGGATCTGGAACGACTCTCCCGCCTTCGGAACGTATCGCGGCGACACCTGGATGCAGGAGCCTTGCCGCAGTTGCCCCGAGAAGGAGAAGGACTTCGGCGGCTGCCGTTGCCAGGCGTTCATGCTCACAGGCGACGCCACGAACGCGGATCCGGTGTGCGATCTCTCGCCTCACCACCATCTCATTACGGAACAGGTTGAAAAGGCCCAGCGGCCGCAGTTGCCCGCCAACACCAAACCGATCGTGTTCCGCGACGACCGCAACTCCCGCGCGCTCGCGGCGGGTCAGCAGCCGCCCGTGACGACCGCCTGAAACGACACCGGGGACGGCGGGCCGGGCCCGCCGTCCCCGGCGCGTGAGGCAGCAACGTCGCAAGGTCAGTGGTGGTGACCACCTGCGCCGTGGACGTGACCGTGGGTCACCTCCTCCGGCGTGGCTTTGCGCACTTCGGTGACGGTGCACGAGAACTTCACGGTCTTGCCGGCGAGCGGATGATTGGCGTCGACGACCACGCTTTCAGTGCCCACCTCGGTCACCGTGTATACCGCGATGTGATCGGAACCTTGGGCCGTGCCCTGGAACTGCATCCCGACCGCGACGTTCTTCGGGAACAGGTTGCGCGGCTCCGAGCGGATCAACTCCTTGTCGTGGTCTCCGAAGGCTTCCTCGGGCTTCAGTGGAATCACGCACGCGTGACCGGACTGCTTGCCGTTCAACTCGGCCTCGACGCGCGGGAAGATGCCGTCGTAGCCGCCGTGCAGATAAGTGATGGGAGTGTCGGTCTTCTCGATGAGCGTGCCTGCCTCGTCGAACAATTCGTACTGCAGCGACACCACGGTGTTCTTCTCGATCGTCAAGCTCATGCCATCCCCTTCACCAGATTGAGTATCTCGGCCGCATGCCCCTTGGGGGCCACACCGTACATCACGCGCGCGAGGGACCCCGTGCGATCGATGATGAAGGTGGAGCGCTGCACACACCGCCTGCGCCGACCTTCGTATTCCTTCTCGTTGAGAACCCCGTACTTCGCGCAGACCTCGCCGTCCTCGTCGGACAGCAGCACGATGGCCAACCCGTGCTTGTCGCGGAAGTCACCATGCGAGAGGCAATCGTCCATGCTGACACCCACAACGACCGCGCCCGCCTTGCGGAACTGATCGTCGAGATCGCTGAAATCGATGGCCTCGATGGTGCAGCCCGGGGTGTCGTCCTTCGGGTAGAAGTACAGCACCACGTTGTACTTGCCGAGGAATTCGTCGAGGCTCACCATTTCCATCTCTGCATCGGGCAGATCGAAACGTGGCGCGGCATCTCCTACGTTCAGCATGGAATCGAACCCCCTCTACACCTTCGACTTCCCCGGCACTGCGCGGCCGATTCTAACTGAATTCACCTGCGCGACCGCCGTTCCCACCACCCCAGTCGCAGTCACGGAACAAGCCACTTCATGACCACCCCTTCCCCCCTGGGTGCACTGTCGCCCGCACGCTTCATGCGCGAGTCGTGGCATCGGGAAGCGCGGCTGATCCGCCAGGCCATCCCCGAGTTCGCGGGCCTGTTCGACCGGAATGGGATCCTGGGACTTGCCTGCGATCCGGACGTGGAGTCACGACTCGTGGTTCGCGAAGGTCGTCGTTGGCACCTCGAACACGGGCCGTTCTCGATGAAGGATTTCGCCCGGCTGCCAGCGAGCAACTGGACCGTGCTGGTCCAGGGCGTGAACCTTCACCTCGACGCCGCCGATCGACTCCTGCATCGATTCGATTTCGTGCCTGCCGCGCGGCTCGACGATCTCATGGTCAGCTACGCCGTACCGGGAGGAGGCGTCGGGGCGCACTTCGACTCGTACGATGTCTTCCTGCTGCAAGGTCCGGGGCGACGCCGGTGGCGTGTCGGTCGCCAGCCCTCCCATGACCTGCGCCCCGGCGTGCCACTGAAGATTCTCAAACGCTTCGCGCACGAACACGAGTGGGTGCTGGACCCGGGCGACATGCTCTATCTGCCGCCCGACTACGCGCACGACGGGGTCGCCATCGATGAATGCTTCACGTACTCGATCGGTTTCCGTGCGCCGTCGCGTACGGAGTTGGCTGGCGAGTTCTTCTCGGATCTGTCCTCACGCATAGACCTTCCGGGGCGCTATGCCGACCCTGGACAGCCCGCAGTCCGCGCGGCTGGGCGTATTCCCACCCCGATGATCGATGCGACCTTGGAAGCGATAGCCGCCGTGCGCTGGAATCGCTCCGACGTCGCAGACTTCCTCGGCGTGTATTTGTCGGAACCGAAGGCTCACGTCTTCTTCGATCCGCCCGAGAAGGTGCCAGCACCTGCAGCCTTCGCAAAGCTGCTCGCGCGTCGCGGCGTTGCTCTCGATCGCAGGAGCATCCTCCTCTATGGGCCCAAGGCTGTGTACCTGAACGGCGAGTGCGTGCGATTTCCCCGCGGGGTCCCCGCTGCGCTCATGCAACTCGCCGATCGCCGAACGCTCACCACGAGCGATGTTCCAGGGGCCGTGGTTCGGCTGCTGCACACGTGGTTCGCCGATGGCTTCCTGACAGCGCGGTCCGCCGCCGAGGAGGATGACGATGCATGAAGAGGATGAGGCGACGCCGGCAATCCGTCGCCCACTCGCATCCGACAGCGACCACCAGCTGGCGCTGGACGAAGTTCTACTACGTGCGCGCCGCCAGGTTTTCATCTTCGACCGGGCACTCGACGCACGCTGGGACAAACCGGAACGTGTGGCGTGTCTTCGGCGCCTCTGTCTCGGTAGCCCCCGACATCTTGTCCGCATCGCACTTCATGATCCCGAGTCCATGGTCAGAAACACGCCGAGACTTCGCGCGCTGCTCGAGCCATGTGCGCACGTGATGGCAGTCCACAGGACCCGCGACGAAGCCCGGCGCGCCGAAGATCCGTTGGTGATCGTGGACGGACGGCATTTCGTCCACCGATTTCACGCCGATCTGCCACGGGGTCTGCTGGCGATCGACGATCCGGAGAGTGCCCAGAGCCGGATTCAGCGCTTCGATCAGATCTGGGCCGCGTCCGACCCCGGCCTGTCGGGAACGACCCTGGGGCTTTGAAAGAAAACGGTTTTCACTGCTGGCAATACTTTGTAAGAGTCTGTTACAATCCCGGCCATCGTTTGGGTTGAGTGCCGTAAGTCCTTGCTCGAACGAAAGATTTTGCAGCCCACAACCGTCCATTTCAAGGAACTACCATGACTCGTGCCCTCATCGCAGCCGCTGTTTTTGCCCTGACCCTTGCTGCTTGCGGCAAGACGGAAGAACCCGCACCCGCTCCGGCGCCGGCCGCCGAACCCGCTCCGGCGCCCGCCCCCGAAGCCCCGGCACCGGCTGATGCCGCTGCCCCGGCCGACGGTGCCGCACCTGCCGACGGTGCTGCCCCTGCCGCTGATGCAGCCCCGGCCGATGCCGCGAAGGAAGAAGAGAAGAAGTAATCCATCGCTGGCGTTCAGCCAGTTTGGAGCGAAGCCGACCCCCAGGGGTCGGCTTTTTTTTCGACTTCGGAATTGCGTGAGGCGCGGAGGTCAGACCCCTGGCGCACCCGTCAATCTGATCCGATCTCCCGCCAGTCGAGACCAGCGAACTGATCCGCAACCCCGATCCACGCGGGCTCGCAGCCGACGACGCGAGCGAGCGCCTCGCGGGCGAGGTCGACGGTATTGTTCTTCAGTGACAGGTGCACGGCGATGAGATGCTTGAGGCGGGAGCGATCGAGGCTCGCGAGCAGATCTGCCGCTGCGGCGTTCGAGAGATGCCCGAAGTCGCCGGCGACCCGGCGCTTCAGTCCGGGTGGATAGGGCCCGTTCCGAAGCATCTCGACGTCGTGGTTGCATTCCAGAGCGAGCGCGTCGCAACTGGTCAGCATCGAACGGATGTGTGAGGTTGCAGACCCGACGTCGGTCAGTACCCCGAAGCGTGCACACCCGTCCGTGAACACGTACTGAACGGGCTCTCCAGCGTCGTGCGGCACCGGATAGGGTTCGACATTCACCTCCCCGACCGAGAAAGTCTTGAAGCCCTGCAGGACCTCGACACGCACGCCGCGGAAATCGAGACCCGTGCCGCGAAGCGTGCCGTGGGAGAGCCAGACCGGCAGCGAGAACCTTCGCGCGAAAGCAGGCACGCCGCCGATGTGATCGGAGTGCTCGTGAGTGACGAGGATTCCCGACAGGTCACCGGGCGCCAGCCCCAGTCTCGCCAGGCGACGCACGGTGTCGGCCGCCGGGAAGCCGCAGTCGAGGAGAAGCGTGGTGGCCCCAACCTGAACCACCAGGCCATTTCCCTGGCTTCCACTGCCCAGATACGCAAACCGCACTCGAGAACTGACCGTTTGGCAATCCGCCGGCAGGTGGACCGACGACTACTTCAACTGCTCGACGAGAAGGCCGAGGATGCGCTTCGCCGTTTCGGACTTCTCCGGCGCACCATCCTTGCCCAGCACCCTCACTTCCGTTCCGCTACCAGGCTGACCAGCAACGCGCACGCGGTACTGGACTGGACCCGGCTTTTCGTCGCTTCGCCAGAAAGCGAGCTTGGACACACCAGTACGCTTGATCGGCGCCGCGTCGGGATCCTGGTACTTCACGAAGTAGACACCATCGGCCCGATTGCGGTCCTCGACCATGAAGCCGACGCGATCGAGCGCCAGGCCGACGCGACGCCAGGCCCGGTCGAACGCATCCGGCAAGGCCACTGACGTGCCATCGCCGGAAGTCACGAGCGAGGCCTGGGGCGGCGTCAAGTCGGCCGCGCGAGCAACAGCCTTGGCCTGGGGTTCATCGAGTCCCATGCGCTGCGCAAGCCGCGAAAGCATGAGGGCTTCGAGCTCGGTATCCGTCGGGCGAACCTGCCAGCGCGTATTGTTGTCGTGTTCACGTACATGGACCTCTGCCATGCCCTTGTGGCTCACGTAGACCTCGGTCGCCCCATCGGGAGCGCGCTCCAGACGGGTCCGGAACTTGTCCCTCTCGGGCAATGAGACCACCCCATCGAGGGCCCTGTTGATGATCCCCGTGAGTCCTCCAACGGGAATCTTCGCGCGATTCTCGGCCCAGTCGGTTTCCATCCAGCCAGCCCGGACGTCCTCGGTGTCGATGAGGAACCCGTTCTCCTGCCAGAAATCCCTCACGAGCGGCCACACGGCGTCGGGGGGCGCCTTGACCACCAGCCATCGCTGAATGCCTCCCCGTTGCATCTGGACTTGCTCGATCGGCGGCAGGACCGCAACCGGCGCCCCGGTCGCCGCGGGCGTGCCCCGGCTCTGTTCGTACTGTGAGAACGTGTTCTTCTGCTCCGCATCGGGAACCGCATAGCGCGAACCCGTGGGCGGTGACGCGAGGTCAGGCGGCACTTCCAACGGGGGCAGCTTGCCTGCGGACTTGTAGTCGATCTTCTTGCCCTCGAAGACGCTGCCGCATCCGGAGAGGACTGACACGGCCACCAGCGCTGCGATCATTCCCGCGCCAAGACCGCTCCCTGCCATCGACTTGCTTTCACCGATCGTCACATGTGCTCCGTTGTTCAAGCTGCCTGTACCGCGCGCGCGATGCCTGCCTGTTCCATCGCGCCGAGCAGGACGTCAAAGTGCTGAGAGGAAAGCGGGGTCAGAGGAAGGCGGATCGCCTCTCCAACGAGCCCCATCTGCGCAAGGACCCACTTCACGGGAATCGGGTTCGCTTCCACGAACAGATGACGGTGCAGCCCCTGCAGTCGATCGTTGATGCTGCGGGCGCGGACGTTGTCTCCCGCGAACGCTGCATCGCACATCTCGCGCATGAGGCGGGGAGCCACGTTTGCGGTGACGGAGATCACACCATGCCCTCCCATCAACATGAGGGCGAGGCCGGACCCATCGTCGCCGCTGTACACGGCGAAGTCCCGAGGCAGGCGCTTCAGGAGATCCGCCCCGCGCTCGAGGCTGCCGGTAGCGTCCTTGATGCCGACGATGTTCGGCACCGACGCGAGCCGGAGCACGGTGTCGTTGTGCAGATCGGCGACCGTACGTCCGGGCACGTTGTAGAGGATGGTGGGCAGCGGCGATGCACCGGCGATGGCAGCGAAATGGCGGTAGAGCCCTTCCTGACTGGGCTTGTTGTAGTACGGAACCACCGAGAGCGCCATGTCGGCGCCCGCCTCGTGCGCAAAGCGCTGCAACTGAATGGCCTCACGAGTGGAGTTAGCACCCGTCCCGGCGATGATCGGGACCCGACCGCGGTTGTGCTCGATGGCCGTGCGAATGAGTGCGCAGTGCTCGTCGTAGTCAACCGTGGGCGACTCGCCGGTGGTGCCGACGACCACGATGCCGGACGTCCCCTCGGCGATGTGGAAATCGATGAGCTGACGGAAGCGTTCGAGATCCAGACTGCCGTCGTCGTGCATGGGCGTCGCGATGGCGACGAAACTCCCAGTGAGCATCATGCGTCCCCCGTGAAAGGCGGAATTCTAACCGAACGACCTGGCAGACGCCCTCTGCAGCGGACAGGTCACCAGCCCGGAACCCTGCCCCGGACGGCGGCAATCCGCTGGACCAACGCCGGGGCAGGACGATCGACCCGGCGATCCTCGTAGGCAACCACGTGCAGTTGACCGGCCACTGCCTCCAGCAGTTCTGCGGGCCGCAGGAGAAAATCCGGATTGGACGGACGGCCGAAACGCTCGTTGCCGGCGGCGAAGGTTTCGTAGAACAACCATCCGCCGTGCGCGACAGCAGCGACGATATGCGGGAACAGCGGTCGATGCAGGTAATTCGTGACGACGACCGCACCGAAGGTGCGTTGACCGAGCGGCCAGGCTCCGGCTTCCAGATCAGCGATCTGCGGCGTCACGAGCGCTTCCATCTCCGCCCACGCCGTGATCGCGACGTCTCGATCCACCGCTGTCACCGGATGTCCACGGGATGCAAACCAGCGACTGTGCCGCCCGCCGCCGCAGGCAAGATCGAGGACGTCGGCGCCTGGCGCCACGAGTCGCGACCAGCGTCGGATCCAGGGAGACACCGCGGCCCGCATCGGGCCTGAACTCGAGGCACTCATGGCACGGGACGCATCTGTTCGAGCGCCCGCATCATCACGGCGACACCTTGCTGAGAGAGACTCTCGATCATGGGAACGAGGAGCGGGACGGACAAGTAGAACATCATGAAGCCCAGGGCGAGGGTGACGGGGAAACCGACGGCGAAGATGTTGAGCTGCGGCGCTGCGCGGGTCAGGACACCGAGCGCCACGTTCGCCACCAGGAGGGCTCCGACGACGGGGAGCGACATCATCAGCCCCGCCCGGAAGATCTCGCTCCCCCACGTGACGACCACACGCAGACCAGGCGCACCCACGGGTTCGAGCGACACGGGCAACGTCCGGAAGCTCTCTGCGAGCGCCGTGAGGAGCAGATGGTGCCCGTCCATCGCCAGCAACGTCAGGATCGCGATCAGGCCGTAGAACTGCGCGACGATGGGGGTCTGCCCGGATCCCTGGGGATCGAAGAAGACCGCGAAACCGAGGCCGACCTGAAGACCTGCCAGTTGACCCGCCATCTCCGCAGCCGCCACGACGATCCGCGCCGTGAATCCCATTGCCACGCCGATGATGACCTGCTGCGCGAGGATCAGGAGTCCCGCTGCTGAGCCGGGATCCACAGCCGGCGGAGGCGGCAGCGTGGGCGAGATGACCAAGGCGAGCATCAGCGCGAGCAGGACTTTCACCCGCATCGGCACGGTTCGGTTGCCCAGAACCGGTTCGGCCGCGATGAAGGAAAGGATCCGAACGAACGGCCAACCGACCACTGCCAGCAGTTCGGCGAAGCGCGCGACGGAAAGCTCGATCAAGGCCGCGCCCCCTGCGCCTGGATCAGCCGATGATCTGCGGAATCGACGAGAAGAGCTGCCGGGTGAAATCGATCAGGGTGCCGAGCATCCAGGGGCCTGCCAGCAGAAACACGGCGAACATCGCGAGGAGCTTCGGGATGAACGACAGGGTCATCTCGTTGATCTGCGTGGCTGCCTGGAAAATGCTGACGATCAGGCCCACGACGAGGGCAGTGAGCAGCAACGGCGCCGAGATGAGCACGAGCATCTGGAGAGCCTGCTGGATCAGCGTGATGACTGACTGCGGCGTCATGGGGAAGCCTCCGGCTAGACGTAGAAGCTGCGGACTAGGGACCCGATGAGCAGGTTCCAGCCATCCACCAGCACGAACAGCATGATCTTGAACGGCAGCGAGATGATCACTGGCGACAGCATCATCATGCCCATCGACATGAGCACGCTCGACACCACGAGGTCGATGATGAGGAACGGGATGAACACGACGAACCCGATCTGGAACGCCGTCTTCAACTCCGAGATCACGTAGGCCGGCACCAGCACTTTCATGGGCACCTCCTCGGGCGTCTTCACGGCAGGCGTTTCCGAGAGCTTCATGAAGAGCGCCAGATCGGCCTCGCGGGTCTGGCGGAGCATGAACGTACGCAGCGGCACAGCGCCCTTCTCCAGCGCTTCGTCGAACTTCATCTTCTCCTCGGAAAGCGGCTTGTACGCCTCCGTGTAGATGCGGTCGAAGACCGGCGCCATGACGAAGAAAGTGAGGAAGATCGAAAGCCCGACGAGCACCTGATTGGGTGGGGTCTGGATGGTGCCGAGCGCCTGCCGCAGCAGCGACAGCACGATGATGATGCGCGTGAAGCTCGTCATCATCAGCAGCAGCGCGGGCAGGAACGACAGCGCCGTCAGGAAGATCAACGCCTGCAGCGACAGCGAGTAGGTCTGGGTGCCGCCGGGGCCGGGAGCCGACGTGATCGCGGGCAGGCCCGCCTGCGCCGCGGCACTCGACGCGACGACCAACAGGACGATGAGCGCGAGCGCGCGGGATGCGAATTTCATGCGGCGGATTATACGGGCGGGGGCCCGCAATCCGTGCTCAGTGACCCTGTCCCTTGAGCGCCTTGGCGAGCCAGGTGGAGAAGTTCCGATCCGCCGGGACGATGCCCGAGACATCCCCCCGATCGTGCGGCGGACGAGGCATCGTGCACAACGCATTCACGTTCTGGCTCGTGACCCCGGCGATGATCCACGTGTCTGCAACCTCGACGACGACCACCCGCTCCTTCGGTCCGACCATGACGCCACCAACGATGCGCACCGGCCCCCCGCCGGCGCCGGCGGCCGGCAGATAGCGGCGCGCCAGCCATGCGGCTGCGGCGATGACCAGAAGCACGACGCCAAGTCCGAACACGACTTGCAGGAGTGTCGATGTCGCGCTGGAGGTGGGTTGCGCAGGCACATCGGCCGCACGGACCAAGGCAGCCGCGCAGACCAACAGCAGGCTGACGGGAATGCGCAGTCTCATCGGTTGAGGCCGCGCAGCCTCTCTTCAGGCGTGATGATGTCCGTGAGGCGGATGCCGAACTTGTCGTTGACCACCACGACCTCGCCCTGGGCGATCAGGCAGCCATTCACCAGCACATCCATGGGCTCGCCCGCGAGGGCATCGAGTTCGACGACCGATCCCTGCGCGAGCTGCAGCAGGTTCCGGATCGCGATCTTCGTGCGGCCGAGTTCGACGGTCAGAGTGACGGGGATGTCGAGGATCATGTCGATACGCTGTGTCGACACTCCCGCGAGCGCATCGGCCTTCAATTCCTGGAAGACTCCCGAGGAGCGGACTGCTGGTGCCTCGGCGAGCGCCGCAGGCTCGGGCGCAGTGGCTTGTTGTTCTGCCAGTGCCGCCGCCCAGTCGTCGGCGGAGATATCGTCCTTGTCCTCGTCAGCCATTCGGTCCTCCTTGATCGGGCGGCGGGGGTACGCGAACCCGCTCCACCTTCAATGCGTACTGTCCGTTGGAAACCCCGTACTTGCAGTCGAGGACCGGGATTCCGTTCACGGTGGCCTCCAGGGTTTCGGGCACCGCCAGGGAGATGACGTCCCCCACCTTAAGTTCGGTGAGGTCACGGAGCGTCACGCTTGCCTCGGCCAGCTTCGCCACGAGTTCGAGCTTGGCGTCCTGCACCTGCTCGGTCATGAGCCTCACCCATCGGAGATCCGACTCGGCACGATCCGCCTGGAAGCTGCTGTAGATGGTGTCGCGGATCGGCTCCAGCAGCGAATACGGCAGGCAAACGTGGATGTCACCGCCGCCGCTTCCGAGATCGACGGTGAAACTCGCCGTGACCACGACCTCGGTGGGCGTGCAGATGTTCGCGAACTGAGTGTTCATCTCCGACCGGACGTACTCGTATTTGAGCGGATACACAGTCGCCCAGGCCTTCTCGAATTCTGCAAACACGACATCCAGGATGCGCATGATCACGCGCTGCTCCGTGGGCGTGAAATCACGGCCCTCGATGCGCGTGTGGATCTGACCGTTGCCGCCGAACAAATGGTCTACAACCTGAAACACCAGCGTCGGCTCGATGATGATGAGGCCGGACCCGCGCAGCGGGTTCGCGTGCACCACGTTCAGGTTCGTGGGAACGACAAGATTTCGGATGAAGTCGCTGTACTTCTGGACCTTGATGGGATTGATCGAGATCTCGGCCGACCGTCGCATGAAGTTGTACAGCCCGATCCGGAACAAACGCGCGAAACGCTCGTGAATGAGTTCGAGCGTGGGCATGCGCCCGCGGACGATCCTCTCCTGCCGGCCGATGTCGTACGAGCGAATGCCGCCCGTATCCTGTTGTGTGGAGGCTTCCTCGGTTTCACCCGTGACGCCACGCAGGAGCGCATCGACTTCTTCCTGGGAGAGGATGTCTTCTGCCATCCGCCTATTGGATTACAAAGGAGGTAAGTAGCACGTCCACAGCCCCTTTCTTGGGCTTCCACTTGAGCACATCGGCATGCTCGGGAGGTGACTTGTAGACTCCGATGGGCTTGTTCACCGCGTCGCGGATCTCGACGCGCAAGCGATTTTTCCCTTCGACCTTGTTCAACTCGTCCACTTTCTTGCTGGTGAGGATGAGCAGGATGCCGTTGCGGATCTCCGGCAGATGCATCTTGATCTTGTCGGCGATATCCGGCGTCGCCACCTTCAGGTCGATGCCGACCTGAAGATAACGATCCGACGCTTCCGACGAAAGATTCACCGTGAACGGCTCCAGAGACACGAACACCGGGGGCTTCTTCTTGCTGTCGTCCTCGGCGTCTTCATCGTCATCGTGCCCACCACCCCCGTCTTCAGCCTGCTCGGCGTGCTCATCTGCCGGTTTCGCGTGCCCCTTGCCCTTCTTCTTGCCGCCCAGAAGGAACCAAGCGGCGCCGCCACCCGCCAGCGCAAGCACCACCACGAGGGCGATGACGATGATCAGGACCTTCTTTTTCTTTCCACCACCGCCCTCGCCTTCTGCGGGAGCTGCTGCTGCCTTTCCGGACATGTTTTGCCTCTATCGTTGACACATTGGGACGCACATGTCATCGGCTTGCCGCCGCCATTATCGAGACCAGTGCCCCGAGAACTGTACGAAAAAGGCAAAAAACAGCATCTTTCTATTTATAAACAAGGGATTTGCGGTGAAACTTTAGGTGCTTTGTAACTCGCAGCGGGGAAAAATGCAAGAAAAACTGCGAGTTGCACCGCTTCGAGCCCAAAAAAATGCCCGCGGCAGCGGGCGCTGGCGCGGGCGATGGAGCCGACAGCGTCGGCCCGGGGAGGAGAAGATTCGGCGGGCGGTCAGGCAAACAGGTCCACGGCGCGCATCCCGCCTACAACGCCGGTCCAGCGCCCTGTTGGAGCAGCTACGGCGGCGATGGACGAGTCCTGGTCCGACGCTCGTCGCGAGCGACCCTGCTCCTGGCCACGGTTGTCGCGTCCGGAGTTGGAGTCCGCACCGACGGAGACATTGCCCAGCGAGAGACCCGCCGCGGCGAAGGCTTCGGAGAGTCGTGGCGCCGCAGCCTGCAGCGCTTCGCGGACGGGCGCGTGTGCAGAGAAGAACGACACCGTCGCCTGCTCGCCCTGCATGGTGACGTGGACCTCCACCGGACCGAGATTCGGCGGGTTGAGGTGAAGCTCCGCGGACGGTTGGCGCGCCTGCCCGAGCCAGGTGACGCGGTCGGCCACCGCTTCGCTCCAGCCACTCGCACCCAGCGGCTGCGAGACGGTCAAGCGCAGCGCTGACGGTTCGGACGCACGTCTCGACTCTGCGATTCCGGACGTCGGTACGGCGGAGGTCGGCACCTCGGTCACTGACATGCCTGCCGTGCCCTTCTCCGCGGACGCGACGTCGTCGCGCTGAACCCTGTGAAGTCCACCGCTTCGGCGAGCGGCACCGGGTCCGTCTACCTGGAACTGCGTGGCGGCTTCCGTCAGATCGTCAGACTTGTCGGACCGCGCAGCCGCAGCGGCGCTGCGGTCCGCAGTGTTCAATGCCGCGCGCCCTGTGGACGCGCCCGTCGGGCGAAGTGGCGCGGCATCTGCCATGTCCTGGCCGGCCGGGCCTGCACCGATCGACCTGGCTGCCAGGGAGGCCAGATCGAGTGGCGTTTGCTGACGGACGTCCTGTCTGGCTGCAAGCAAGCCGATGGGATCGGACACTGACGGCGTGGCAACCGTCGACGCATCGGCCGGCGTGCTTTCGGTGTCCCCGGCGCTCGATTCCGGGCTCGCCGGTTTTTCCTGGCCGGACTTGTCCATTTGCGACTTCAGCACCTGACCGAAGCTCGGTGCGCCATCGGCCCCGTCCATGTCGGCAGCGGCTGCGGACTCCTGGGTCTTTGGGGCGGCAATTTCAGCCGGCTTGGGCGTGGAGGGCGGCAAGATGGTGCTGGTCGTCATGACAAAACTCCGGCTTGTGATCGGTGTAGGGACTCAATGGCAATCGCCATGCCATCCATGGGATGACGTTGTCCCGCAACCGGTCAGCTGGACTGCTGTGCCTTGATGGCAGAGACCCGCACCGAGAACTCGTCCTCGCGCTTTCGCTCGGCCGTGGCCTCGCGCGCCTGTTCGGCCTCCGCGTGCCGTTGCGCCAGCGCGTCCATGGCCTGCACGCGGCTGTAGGCCGCCACCCAGGCCTCGCGCGCGCTCTCCCATATCGCCCGCTGGCGACCGCAGTCCACCCGCTGGGCATCGATCGCCTGGGAGAGCCGCCCGAGGAACGCTTCGAATCCGCGCAGCTTTCCCGCCTCGATGCCACTGGCCAGCTCCGCGTTCCGCTGCGTTTCGTACTCGCCGCGGAACCCCTCGAGTTCGGTGAGTTTCACTTCGGCGTTGCGCAGCCTTCCTGCATGCCCCCGGAGCGCGGCCGCCGCATCATCGAGCCGCCGTTTCGCCAGCTCACGAGCCGCCTGCAAAGGGAACGGGCGCGCCATGCTCAGCCCTCTCCGCGCACCACGGCAGCAAGCGCGAGTCGCGAGGCGGCGTAGTCGGCGCGCTCCCCGACGTCCTGCCGGAGGAATGCCAGGAACGGCTCGCGCAAACGCAGTGCCTCGTCGATGTCGGGATCGGCGCCGCGGACGTAGGCGCCAACGTTGATGAGATCCCGACTGCGGCGATACGCGGAATAGAGTTGCTTGAAGCGTCTCGCGATCCGCATATCCTCGGGCGAGACAATGTCGTTCATGGCGCGGCTGATGGAAGCCTCGATGTCGATCGCCGGATAGTGCCCCTGCTCCGCGAGATCTCGCGCCAGCACGATGTGCCCGTCGAGAATCGCCCGTGCGCTGTCGGCCACGGGATCCTGCTGGTCGTCACCCTCGGTGAGCACGGTATAGAAGGCTGTGATCGAGCCACCACCGCTATCGCCGTTGCCGGCACGCTCGACCAGCTGCGGAAGTTTCGCGAAGACCGATGGCGTATAGCCCTTCGTTGCCGGCGGCTCACCGATCGCCAGCGCGATCTCGCGCTGCGCCATCGCATACCGCGTGAGCGAATCCATGATGAGCAGCACGTTGCGCCCTTCCTCCCGGAAGTGCTCGGCAAGCGCGGTTGCGTAGGCCGCGCCGTGGATCCGCAACAGCGGAGGACTGTCCGCCGGCGCCGCCACCACGACAGACCGCGAAAGCCCTTCAGGGCCGAGGATGTTCTCGATGAACTCCTTCACCTCGCGCCCGCGTTCCCCGATGAGGCCCACCACCACGACATCGGCCTCCGTGTAGCGCGCCATCATCCCGAGAAGAACGCTCTTGCCAACACCGCTTCCTGCGAACAGGCCGAGGCGCTGGCCGCGTCCGACCGTCAGCAGCGCGTTGATCGCGCGAACGCCAACGTCGAGCGGCTCGCGGATGGGCGCCCGGGACATCGGATTCAGTGGCCTGCTGTACAAGGGAACCTGGCGGTCGAAGGTGATCGGGCCACGGTTGTCGAGCGGACGCCCGGTGCCGTCCAGCACGCGGCCGAGCAGGGACCATCCGACGCCCACCTGGCGGGCCCGGTCCTCGGCACGGCGGCGCGGGATGAAGTCGACGCCCAGCCGAGGCGTGCGCACAGCACCGGCTTCCACCGGCAGCACGAGGGCGCCGGGTTCGAGACCGTACACATCCGTGGCTGGCATCAGGTAGAGACGATCTCCCGAGAACCCGACCACCTCGGCATCGACGCGCTGTCCGGAGGGCGCAATCACGTAGCAGGAGTTGCCGACCGGCAGCTTGAGCCCGACGGCCTCCATCACGAGGCCCGCGACCCGGGTCAGGCGACCGCTCACCGTCCACGGCGCCACGTTGGCCGCGGCCGCGTGACAGTCCTGGAAATACTTCTGCCAGCGGCGGATGCGACTCATCTCGCACCACGATGGGTGCGGTGCCGACGGGCAGGTATCAGAGGTTCAGATCGAGCCATGCATCGTCCCGCCCCAGACTCGCCACCACGCGCCGCCAGCGCGTTTCCAGCGTCGCATCGACCTCGCTCGCGCCCGTCTGGAACTTGCAGCCACCGCGCTCGATGGCGCCGTCCTCGAGGATGACCCAGGGCCATTCTCCGGCCTGGTCGGCCTCGACGGCCTGCCTGACCAGCGAAGCATCGGCTGGGTGCAGGATGAGCTTCGGCGATTCACCCAGTCCCTGGAACCCCTTGGATACTTCGCGGATGACCGCCATCACGAGGTCCGGCCGGACCCGGAGAGACGTCCGAACGATCTGCTTGGCCAGTTCGAGCGCGAGCGACAGCACATCGTTGGCGATGCCTTGCTCGAGATCTTCCACCAGGTCGCGGAGGTGACCAACCAGGAGGCGGAGGGAGGCAGCCTCGGCCTCCCCGGTGGCGTAGCCCACCTGTCGACCCGCCTCGAAACCGGCCTCGCGGGCTTCGGCCCGGGCAGCCTCCAGTTCAGCGAGAAGCGCTGCCTCCCGATCCGCAACCGGCAGTGCCGGCACCAGCGTGGCGTCGACTTCCGGCTCTGTACGGGACGCTGGCGACGGAACCTCATCCAGCACGATCGCAGGCTCGGGTGCCCCGTCTCTCATGAGCGGGGATGCCGGCGCGGCAAAATCCCCGAGCGCCCAGCCGCTGAGGCCGGATGCCCGATCGGCCGGGATGATCCGGCTACGAGACAAGCCCCTCGTCCCCCTTGCCGCCGAGCTGGATCTGGCCTTCGTCGGCCAGACGACGGACGACCTTCAGGATCTCCTTCTGCTCGGACTCCACCTCGGAGAGCCGGACCGGGCCCTTCGACTCGAGGTCTTCGCGCAGCATCTCGGACGCCCGCGACGACATGTTCTTGAAGATCTTCTCCTTGAGAGGCTCGGACGTGCCCTTCAGCGCGACGACCAGCGTCTCGGACTGCACTTCGCGGAGCAGCAACTGGATGCTGCGATCGTCGAGGTCGAGCAGATTCTCGAAGACGAACATCTTGTCCTGGATCTTCTGGGCCAGCTCGGCGTCGCTCTCCTTGATGAACTCGGTGATGGACGCCTCGAACGTCCCGCCCATGAAGTTGAGGATCTCCGCGGCAACATCGACCCCGCCCAACGAACCCTTCTTCACGCGCTCGCCGCCCGAGAGCAACTGCGAGAGGACGTCGTTGAGGTCGCGCAGGGCCGTGGGCTGCACGCCCTCCAGCGTTGCGATACGCAGCATCACGTCGTTGCGCGAACGCTCGGTGAAGTTGCGGAGGATCTCGCTCGCCTGATCCGGATCGAGGTGAACGAGGATGGTGGCGATGATCTGCGGGTGCTCGTTCTTGATCAGCTCGGCCACCGACACGGCATCCATCCACTTCAGGCTTTCGATGCCCGCGTTGTCGTTCACCTGGAGGATCCGGTCGATCAGCGCGCCGGCCTTCTCATTGCCGAGCGCCTTCGTCAGCACGCTGCGCAGGTATTCGTCGGAGTCGGTGGACATCCCGGCCTGCGATTCCGCCTCGGCGAGAAAGTCGCGGCACACGTCGCTGATGCGTTCGTGCCCGATCGTCGTGATCTTCGCCATCTCGCTGCCGAGCTTCTGGACCTCCTTCGGACCCAGAAACTTGAAGACCTCGACGGCGGCCTCTTCGCCCATCGACATGAGCAGAACAGCGGCTCGATTGATCCCATCGTCAGCCATCGCCGGTCACCCAGTTCTTGATGATCTGTGCTGCAAGGCGCGGATTCTCCTTGGCGATCGCGCGCATGAGGCGGAGTTGGCGCTCCTGCTCGGTCTCCTCGCGAGGTGGCTCCGGGGCAGCGTCTGCTTCCCCACCACCGTCGCGAACGGCGCCACCGCCCCCCTCACCGTCGGCCTGCACCAATCCGCCGCCCCCGTCGGCCCCCGCGCCTTCCGCAAGGGGTTCTGGCGGCTGGGCAAGCTTTACGACATCCCGGAATCCGGATCGAACGATCAGGAGAAAGATCAGCCCGAGACCGAAGAGGCCCAGCACTTTCCCGGCCTCGATTGCGATCGGGATGTTGGCCGGATCCTTCCAGAAGGGCACATCGTCCTCCTCGACACCGACCCGGAACGGCGCATTCACGACGTTCACCGTGTCGCCGCGCTCCTTCGTGTAGCCCATGGCCTCGCGGACCAGGTTCGTGATCTGCGCCATCTCGGCGTCCGAGAAGGGTTGCAGCTTCGACTTTCCATCCTCGACGAGCTTCTTGTGGTTGACCACGACTGCGACGGAGAGCCGCTTCACGGCGCCCACTTCGCCCTTGGTGTGGCGGATCGTCTTGTCCAACTCGAAATTGATCGTGCTGTCCTTCTGGGCAGTTGTCGCCATGGGCATGGGTGTGCCTGGAGGCTGTGCACCAGCCTGCGGCGCGACCAACGGCGCAGCCGCGGCGCCTGGCGGCGTGTTCGACAAGGCACCGGGAACACCCTGCGGCGGCTGAGGCGTGCTGCTCTGATTGTCGGTCGACTGCTGACTGCGGATCGCCTGGTCCTTCGCATCGCTGTTCGGCTTGAACGATTCGGATGTCTGCTCGACCTCGGAGAAGTCGAGCGTTGCAGCCACCTGCGCGCGCACATTGTCTGGACCGGTGATCGGCTTCAGGATGCTTTCGATGCGCCGGACGATGCCGTTCTCGACCTGATGGAGGTACTCGAGCTGCTTGCGATCGAGCCCGGCCACACCGGTCTCGTCAGCCGCCCCGGACAGAAGGTTGCCCCGCTGATCCACCACAGTGACCTGGCGAGGGGAAAGCTCCGGGATCGCCGAGGACACGAGATGAACGACTCCGGCCACCTGCCCCGGGTCGAGCACCCGACCGGGACGAAGCTGCACGAGGATGGCAGCGCTGGGCTTCTGGGACTCCCTGACGAACACGGAGGGCCGCGGAATCGCGAGGTGGACACGCGCTTCCTCGATCTCCGGCATCGCCTGGATCGTCCGGGCGAGGTGCCCTTCCAGCGCACGCTGGTAATTCACCTGTTCGACGAACTGGCTCACGCCGAATTTCTGGGACTCCATCAGTTCGAAGCCCACGCCACCGCTCTTCGGAAGGCCCTGTGCCGCCAGCTGCAGCCGGACCTTGTAGACCATGTCGGACGGCACCAGGATCGCGCCGCCACCCTCCGCGATGCGGTAGGGAACGTTCATCTGGGAAAGCTGGGAGATGATGGCACCGCCGTCTTTCTCGGCGATGTTGGCGAACAGGACCTTGTATTCCTGCCGGCCCGCGGTGATCAGTAGAACCACCACCATGGCGATCACGCCGGCGACACCGGCGATCAGGCCGATCTTGCGGCCGTTGCTAAGCTGATTGAAGCCCCGCGTCAGGGCGAGCAGGGTTTCGCGGGGAGTCTGTGCCATGAGCGCAACGAGCCGTCAGCTCAGACTTGCATGCTCATGATTTCCTGATACGCGGAGACGAGGCGGTTGCGAACCTGCACCATGGTCTGGAAGGAGAGACTCGCCTTCTGGAGTTGGACCATGACGTCCTGCAGGTTGACGTTCGGGTCGTTGGCGTCGAAGGCCTGCTGCATCTGCGTGCCTTCCTGCTGTACCGCGTTCACCTGATCGAGCGAGGATTTCAACAGGTCGGCAAAATTTGCCGCCCCGGCGGAAGAAGCTGCCGGCTCCTGGCCGGATGCCTTCGCTGCCGCCTGGCGCAATTCCCCGAGAAGTTGATCGATGCCTTGCGTGTTCATGTGAGTCCGGATAGCCGCCCTGGGTGAAGAAACTTCGGTGTACCGCGCAGCGCTTCGCGAAACGTATCGGGTACTTGCGGCAGGGTGGCGCCGTTCGCTTCGTCATCCGAAGCCACTGCACACCACGCCGCCCATCCTGCCGACCCGCTGAATCCCACCCTGTCCTGATCGTGTAGGCAAACTGCGTGCCGTGCCGATCGCCTTCGTCATGCTCGCCCAGCACAACCACCTCGAGTACGGTCAGTCGGAGAGGTCGTCACCCCCGCCCACTGCCGGCACCGGATAGCCTTCCCGGCGGTACTGCTGAAGCTTGTGTCGAAGCGTGCGTTCGCTCATGCCGAGCGTGCCTGCCGCTGCCCGCCGCACTCCGTGGGCCGCCGCGAGCGTGTCGAGAATGTGCCGCCGCTCGAGGCTCCGGATGTCGGTGGGTTCGGCTTCCTTCGCGCCGACATCGATCCCGGCCTGCGTTGTCGGGGTTGCGAGAGGTGCCTCGTTCTGCGCCTTCGGAAGCACCGCTTTCGGAAGCACAAGATGCTTCGCCTCGATCGATGGTCCTGATGCGAGGATCATCGCGCGTTGCATGACATTTTCCAGTTCGCGGATGTTACCGGGCCACCTATAGGCGGTCAACGAAGCCTCTGCCTCGGGTGACAGCGAATACGAGGCCTGACCACCACCGATGCCACGTGCAAGGATTCGACGCGCGAGGGGAACGATATCCCCGCGGCGCTCGCGCAGCGGCGGGTTGTGGAGCGGGAACACGTTCAGACGGTAGTAGAGGTCCTCGCGGAAGCGGCCGGCCGCCGCCTCGGCAGCCATGTCGCGGTTCGACGTCGCGAGCACTCGGATGTCGACGGGGACGGGCTTCCGACCACCGACCCGCTCGACCTCGCGCTCCTGCAGCACGCGCAGCAGTTTCGCTTGCAGGGCGAGCGGCATCTCGGAGATCTCGTCGAGGAGCAGCGTCCCGCCTTCGGCTTGTTCGAACTTGCCAGTGGCTGCGGTCACAGCGCCGGTGAAAGCCCCCTTCTCGTGCCCGAAGAGGGTCGATTCGAGGAGATTCTCCGGAATCGCGGCGCAGTTGATCGCGACGAACGGTTTCGCGGACCGGTGCGACAGCCGGTGCAAGGTCCGGGCGAGCACCTCCTTGCCCGTACCGCTCTCACCCGTGATCAACACCGTGGCGTCCGTCACCGCGACGCGCCGCACCAGTTCGAGCACTTCCTGCGTCACGGGATCGGCCGCGACGACCTGATCATCCTCGCCGTACGCCGCCGGCAGCATGTGCCGAACGATCTGCTGGAGCAGGACATCCGGCTCGAAGGGCTTGGTGATGTAGTCGCAGGCGCCGAGGCGTATCGCGGCCACGGCGCGATCGATGACGCCGTACGCGGTCATGAGGAGGACCGGCACGTACGGCTGGCGCCGCTTCACTTCCGCGAGCAGCGTGTGGCCATCCATCGGTTTCATCTGGACGTCGCTCACCACCATGCCGACCCGCGTCTTCTCCAGGATCGCCAGGGCGTCCTCGCCATCGACGGCCTCGAGCACCTCATAGCGGGCGAGGCGCACCGTGTCGACGAGCGCCTCCCGCAATGCTGCGTCATCCTCGACGATGAGGATGGGCAATGGCCGCGCCCCGGACTTCGCGGCGCCGCTCACGCCGCCACCGCGTCGAGCGCGACCGGAAGACTCACGGTGAACACGCTGCCAGCGCCCGGTGAGGAGACCACGGACACCTCGCCGCCATGCGCCTCCACGACATTCCGGACGATGGCGAGCCCGAGTCCGGTGCCCTCCTGCCGGGTGGTGAAGAAGGGCTCGAACAGGCGCTCCTGTATGCCGGGGTCGATGCCGCGTCCGGTGTCGTGCACGGCGATGGTCGCCGCCAGCCCGGCGGCGGCCGCGCTGAGCATGACACTGCCGCCCGACTCGGTGGCCTGCATTGCGTTCTCCAGAAGATTCACGAGCACGCCCGTGACGGCCTTGCGACTGCCCCGCAGGCGCGCGTCGATGTCGCCGCCTTCGAGGACGAAATCCAGACCCCGCCCGGCCATCTGCGGTTCGAGGATCTGGGCCACTTCCCGCAGGACGGCGTCGAGCGGGAAGACCTCGTCACCCAGGGGCTGGCTGCGCACGAACATCAGCATGTCCTGGATCATCCGTTCGAGATGCTTGAGACGTTCGCGGACGCGCTCGCTGAAACGTGTCCGGTCGGCTTCGTCGAGGTCGGGCCGCGACAGGTTCGCCGCATGGAGCAGCGCCGACGCGAGCGGCGTACGCAGCTGATGCGCGAGCCCGGCCGCCATCTCGCCCATGGCCGACAGCCGCTTGTGGTGCTCCAACTGCTGTTGAAGCCGCGTGGATTCGGTGACATCGTTCAGAAGCAGGATGCGCCCACCCGACGCGTCGAACGGACTCTCCGAGAGCGCGAGCCAGCGCTGGCCATCGGACGTCTGGAACGACGCCTCCCGTGCGCCGGGCGGTGCGACCAGGCGGGACGCCATCAGGGCAGGCCATTCGGCGCCCACCGGATCCCCACCCAGCCAGTGCCGCGCCGCCGGATTCGCCTTGACGATCCGGGAGTCGCCGTCCAGCACCAGCACCCCGCCGGGCAACGCGTCGAGCAGGAGTTCCAGGCGCTCGGACAGCGCTTCCTTCTCGAGGTACTGGCGCTTCAGCTCCCCGTTGGCCACGGCGAGTTCGGCTGCGAGGCGGTCGACCCGACCCTGCAGATCCTGGTACGCGGTGGCGAGCTGGGTCGAGGCCTCGTTGAAGAGGGAGAACGCCGCTTCCAGTTCCCGCGGATCGATCGCTCTGGCGCTGTCTGTCACTGGAGATGTCGATGCATGCACACCCCCGAATTATGCGCGTCCGCCTTTGGGCAGGCGAGCCGAACCGCACGCCATGGACGGCTGCGGGCATGGCGATGGCGCCGAACCCAAAAACCATTGTCCGACCCTCGTCGGTTGCGATACCTTGCGATGTCCGAAGCTTCGAGATCCCGATGAAAACGCTGCCCCTCGCCCTCGCATGCCTGCTGCTGGCGTCACCGGGATGCGCGCCAGTGCAGAAGATCGTCAGCGGTCCCGCGGCCACGGTGACCCTGATTCCGACGAGGGGCAGCGAGGTCCGTGGCACCGTGACGTTCACTCCCGCGCGTCGAGGCAAGGTCGTGGCGGTCGCCGGCCGCATCACCGGCCTGACGCCAGGCCCCCACGGCATGCACGTTCACGTGAAGGGGGATTGCACGGCAACCGATGCTTCCAGCGCGGGGGCGCACTTCAATCCGGGCGGGCATCCCCACTCCAGTCCGGACGAGCCCATCCGCCACGCTGGGGATCTCGGCAACGTGACCGCCGACGCCGACGGAATCGCCGACTTCAACTTCGACGTGGAAGGGCTGTCCCTCGGGGCGGACCCCTCCAGCATCATCGGCCGCGCGCTGATCATCCACGCGGACGCTGACGACCTCCGCTCGCAGCCCGCGGGAAACTCCGGCAAGCGTCTCGCCTGCGGCCTCGTCAGCAAGGGGCGCTGACCATGCATCGACGGCGGCCCCCGTCGGGCGAAGGCTCGGAAACGCCCCCCTTCTCCGCGCGTTCCACTTGATCCCCTGGCTCGGTCCGGAGACCCCGTTCCCGCCGGTTTCCAGGGCTCTGCGCTCCCCGAACGGTCTGCTCGCCGCCGGCGCGGATCTCTCTCCGAAACGGCTCCTCGCCGCCTACCGCCTCGGCATCTATCCATGGTTTTCCGAAGGCGACCCCATCCTCTGGTGGTCGCCGGACCCGCGCATGGTGCTCGTGCCAGGCGAGTTCCGCGTGACCCGGTCGTTCGCCAAGACCCTACGCAACACGCGGTACGAAATCCGAGTCGACACATGCTTCCGTAGCGTCATGGAAGCCTGTGCAGCGCCCCGCGACGGACAGGACGGCACCTGGATCACGACATCGATGATCGACGCCTACGTCCGGATGCACGAACTCGGTCATGCCCACAGTTTCGAGACCTGGATCGACGGTGAACTGGCCGGCGGCCTCTACGGCATGGCCGTCGGGCGCGTCATCTTCGGCGAATCGATGTTCACCCGCGTCCGCGACGCATCGAAGATCGCCCTCGCGCATCTCGTGCGCCATGCGCAGGCGTACGGGTTCGAACTGATCGACTGCCAGATGGAGACCAGTCACCTGGCGTCGCTCGGCGCGCGCCCGATTCCGCGCGAGGAGTTCTCGGCGCGCATTGCGGAATTGGTAAACTCCGGCCCGGAGCCGCAGCGCTGGGAGACACCGGCAGCGGCGTTCGAGGCGAGCCCATGACCCAGCTGAACGATCTGCCCTTCTCGGTGCTGCAGTTCTACGCCACGGCGCCGTATCCGTGCAGCTATCTCGCCGACCGGCTCGCGCGCTCCCAGGTCGCCACGCCCAGCCACGCCATCGACGCCCACGTCTACAGCGAGCTGGTCCGCGCCGGGTTCCGCCGCAGCGGAGCCTTCACGTACCGTCCCTATTGCGACAGCTGCCGTGCCTGCGTCCCGGTCCGGATCCTCGTCGACGAGTTCGCCTCCACGCGCTCGCAACGCCGGGCCCGCCAGCGCCACGCCGGCCTCGATGCCCGCATCCTCGATCTCAAGTACAGTGCTGAGCACTACGCCCTGTACCTCCGGTACCAGTCGGCGCGGCACTTCGGTGGCGGCATGGACCACGACTCCCGCGAGCAATACCGCCACTTCCTCCTGCAGAGCAACGTGCGGTCGAACCTGGTGGAATTCCGCGACCAGGGCGAGTTGTGCATGGTGAGCATCATCGACCGGCTCGAGGACGGCATCTCGTCGGTGTACACGTTCTTCGAACCGGACCGCCCCGGTGCCAGCCTCGGCACATACAACGTGCTCTGGCAGATCGAACTCTGCCGGCAGCTCGGCCTGCCGCACCTGTACCTCGGCTACTGGATCGCCGAGAGTCGCAAGATGGCCTACAAGGTGAATTTCCGCCCCATCGAAGGCCTGGTGGGCGGCGCGTGGCAACGCCTCGACGCGACCACAACCTGAGACGCGCCACCCCTGACCGCAGACCCATGAACGGAAATGTCTCCACGGAACGCCGCGACGGCGTCCTGATGATCGGCCTCGACCGGGTCGCCAAGCGCAACGCCGTCGACGTCGACATGTACCTGGCGCTGTCCACCGCCCTGGGCGAACTCCAGCGCGATCCCGAACTCCGCTGCGGCGTGCTCTTCGCCCATGGCGACCACTTCACCGGCGGCATCGACCTCCCGCAGTGGACGCCCCACTTCGCCGAGAACCGGCGTCCGCCGCTCCCCGAGGGCGGCATCGACCCCCTGGGCCTCGACGCAGGCCGCATCCTCACGAAGCCGCTGGTGATGGCGGTCCAGGGGCATTGCCTGACGATCGGCATCGAATTGCTGCTCGCGGCGGACATCCGCATCGCCGCCGCCAGCACGCGCTTCGCCCAGATCGAGATCCTGCGCGGCATCTATCCGATCGGTGGCGCGACGATCCGGTTCGTCCAGGAAGCGGGATGGGGCAACGCCATGCGCTGGCTCCTGACGGGCGACCCCTTCGATGCTGCCGAGGCCCAGCGCATCGGGCTCGTACAGGAGATCGTCCCTGACGGCACCCAGCTCGATCGGGCGATGGCGATCGCGACGAACATTGCGCGCCAGGCACCCCAGGGGGTTGCCGCCACGCTGTCGTCCGCGCGGAAGGCCCGCGCCGAAGGCGAGCTCGCCGAGATTCCTCGCCTCATGCCCGAAATGCAGCGACTACTCCGCACCGAGGACGCTTCAGAGGGCATGCGCGCCTTCATCGAACGCCGCCCCGGCCGGTTCACGGGCCGATGAGCGCGCTGTACCCGTGGCTGCGCCCGCTGCTTTTCCGGCTCGATGGCGAGACGGCCCACGACCTGACCTTCCGCCTGCTCGACACCGCCGCGCGCCTCGGTCTCACCCGCGCGCCGGAAGCGCTTCCGGGTCGCACCGTCGAATGCATGGGACTCGCGTTTCCGAACCCCGTGGGGCTCGCCGCCGGTCTCGACAAGAACGCCGCCCACGTCGACGGCCTCGCGAGCTTCGGTTTCGGATTCCTCGAGGTGGGCACCGTGACACCGCGCCCGCAGCCAGGCAATCCGCGCCCGCGCCTGTTCCGGCTGCCCGAGGCCCGCGCCATCATCAACCGCATGGGTTTCAACAACGGCGGTGTCGACGGGCTCCTCGCCAATGCCGCCGCGATCCGCTATCGCGGCATCCTCGGCATCAACATCGGGAAGAACTTCGACACTCCCATCGAACGGGCTGCGGACGACTACCTCGCCTGTCTTCGCAAGGTCTACGCGCGCGCCGACTACGTGACGGTGAACATCTCGTCGCCGAACACGAAGAATCTCCGTTCGCTGCAGGAAGGCGACGCGCTGCTCGGCCTGCTGCGTTCGCTCAAGGAAGAACAGAGCGCACTCGCCGCGACGCACAGCAAGCGCGTACCGCTCGCCGTGAAGATCGCACCCGACCTCGACGAATCGCAGCTGGATGCGATCGCCGACGTCCTCGTCTCGACCGGTATGGATGCAGTGATCGCCACCAACACGACGCTCTCGCGCGATGGCGTCGCAGGTCTTCCGCACGGAGACGAAGCCGGCGGACTCAGCGGCGCGCCGGTACGGGAGCGATCGACCGCCGTGGTGCGCGGGCTTTCGAAGCGACTGGGCGGACGCCTCCCGATCATCGCCGCCGGCGGCATCCTGAGCGGCACCGACGCCCGCGAAAAAATCGATGCGGGGGCCACCCTCGTGCAGATCTACTCCGGCCTCATCTACCGCGGACCGGCCCTCGTCCGCGAAGCAATCCACGCACTTAGCTGACCACCGCGTCTATCGGTGCTTCGGTTCGCCGGCGCGCCACGCCCGCTCGGCATCGTCCCACGCCGCGAGCGGCTGCAGATCCGGCACCCACGCGAGCCCGGACTTCCCGTCGGAAGACCTCGCCTCCGGCGACACCACGACATCCAGGAGCGCCGGGCGATTCGCCAGCGCACGTTCGATCGCGCCGGGGAGATCCTCGACCCGCTCGACCCGTTCGCCGTGCATGCCGAACGCCCGCGCCATCGCGGCATGATCGGAGAACTGCAACCGCGTTCCGACCACCTTGCCGTGCGTGTCGGTCTGGTCGTGGACCTCGATCTGCCACGCCCCGTTGTTCGCCACGACCACGAGCAGTGGCGCCTTGTGGCGAACTGCGGTGTCGATCTCCATCGCGTTGAAGCCGAACGCGCCGTCGCCCGTGGCCACCACCACTTGCTTCTCGGGGAAGGCCAGACTCGCCGCGATTCCGAAGGGCGTGCCGATGCCGATGCAGCCGAGCGATCCCGGATCCAGATACGTCGCGCTCGACAGCCCCACGCGCGCGAAGCTGAGGAAGTCACCGCCATCGGCCACCACCACGGCATCCGGGCGCAACTGCTTTTGCAGTTCGGCGAGCACGCGGTTCGGATGGATGCGACCGTCGGCATCGGACGGCGCGTTCTGCATCGAGGTGCGGAGCTTCTGCGCGCGCTCCTCGTGCTTCCGGCGCATGCCGTCGGCCCATTCGCGATCCACCGATGACGCACGGTCACCGGCCTGAGCAACGATGGCTGCCAGCGTCGCCGCAGGCTGGGCGAATATCTCGACCTCGCCACGACGGTTGTCCCGGAGTTCCGAGGGCGCATCGCCGATGCGCAGAAAACGGGCAGCACCGAACACCGCCGGCGATCCGTAGGCGAGCTGGAAGTCGAGGCGACGACCGACCGTCACGACGACGTCGGCCTCGCCCATGATCGCGCCGCGCATGGCCGCCACGACCGACGGATGATCGTCGGGCAGCACGCCCCGACTCTCGCCGGTGTCGAGGCAAGGTGCCCCGAGCCGATCGAGGAACGCGCGCAGTTCAGTGCCCGCCCCGCGCACGCCGCGTCCGGTGATCACCAGCGGACGCTTCGCCGACCAGAGCAACTCCACGGCGGCGGCGACATCGGCCGCGGCGGGCTGCAGCACGGGCCGCGGCTTGGCGCGGAAGTGCTCGTCGAGTTGCACGGCCCGCGGCACGTCGCCACGCAGCGTGTCGGTGGGGAAATCGAGATAGACGGGTCCGGGCTCGCCGCCCTGCCCCATCGCGCGGGACACCGCCTCGTCCAGTTCCTGCAGCACGAGCGCCGGCTCGCGCACCGTGCGCGCATAGCGCGTGATCGGCCGCACGAGGTCGGTATGCGGCAGATCCTGCAAGCCGCCCCGATTCTCCTGCGCGCGCGGCGGACCGCCCGACAGCACGAGGACGGACGCGCGCGCGATGTGCGCGTTCGCGATGCCCGTCATCGCATTGGTGAGGCCGGGGCCGGCCGTGACCAGCGCCACGCCCAGTCCGCCGGTCAGTTCGCTGTGCGCGTGCGCCATGTAGACCGCGGCACGCTCATCGCGCACGTCGATGATCCGGATGCCTTCGGCGTCGGCGCGCATCCAGATCGGCATGATGTGGCCGCCGCAGAGCGCGAAGATGCGATCGACGCCGCGGGCCTTGAGAAAGCGCGCGATGACACCTGCAGCGCAGTCGGCGGTGAGTGGGGGTGGGGTCATGATCGGGATCCTCGTGCGGGATTCAGCGCGGCGCGCCGGGCTTCTGTTTCTTGGATTTGCGCAGGTCGATGGCACCGGGCGTGGCGCGCGGATCGACCCCGGGCGGAAAGATGTGGATCTTCTGGACCTTCGCCGACGTGCCCATCGGCAGACTGTCGACGAAGAGGATCCAACCCGGCGCCTTGAAGTAGGCCATGCGTTCGTGGCACCACGCGAAGATGTCCTTCGCGAGCGCTTCGCGCGCGGCCGCGTCTGCGACGTCTACGCCGGGTTTCACGATCACGCAGGCCATGATCTCCTCCTCGCGCACTTCGTCGGGCGCCGCGATCACCGCCACCTGCTTCACGCGGTCGTGCGCGGTGATGCACGCCTCGACCTCGGCGGCCGCGATGTTCTCGCCCGACCGGCGGATGATGTTCTTCTTGCGATCGACGAACGCGAAGAGACCGGAGGCGTCGCGCACGACGACGTCGCCCGTGTGGAACCAGCCATCGCGCCACGCGTCGTCGGTCGCTTCGTCGTTCTTGAGATAGCCCGAGAAGAAGCCCTTCCGCGGCGTCGCCTCGCTGTGGCGTATCACGAACTCGCCCGGGACACCGGGCGGCTGCTCGACGCCGTTGTCGTCGACGGCCCGCGCCTCGACCCAGGCGTTCGTCCGACCGAAGGCGCGCGTGTGGATGGATCGCGGTTCGTGGTTGTCGCTGATGAGCCGACCGGTCTCCGTCATCGCCCACATCTCGACGACGGGGAAGCCGAAGCGCTTCTCGAAGACCTCGTGCTGGCTGGGCTCCACGCCGGCGCACAGCGAGAAGCGGACGTTGTGCGCGGTTTCCTCGGGGCACGGCGGCAGCTTCAGCAGGATGTTCGGGATGATCCCCTGGAACTGCGCGATGGTGGCGCGCGTCGCCACGAGATCGCGCCACCACGTGCCCGCGTGGAAGCGGTCGGGGAAGATCAGGCAGCCGCCGGACAGCAGCATCGCCGGCGCCGACACCGAGAGGCAGTTGGCGTGGTGCAGCGGCAGCGGGTTGTACATGCGTTCCTCGCCGGGACGCATCGTGAGGCGACCGCCGAGTTCGAGATAGCAGGTCCCGAAGGTGTGGAAGTACTCGTTGGTGAGGATGCAGCCCTTCGGGCGCCCGGTGGTCCCCGACGTGTAGAGCAATCCGGCCTCGGTCGCGCCGTCAGGCGTGCCGGTACGCGCTGCGGTCGACGGCCGGGGAAGCACGTCGGGAAAGCGATCGAACGAGACCAGCGAGAGCCCGCCACCGATCTCGTCCACCACCGCCTGCATGTCCTCGCGCCGGCTGTCGACGCCGACCAGCAGGCTGGATTCCGAGTGCTCGACGACGTAGCGGATCTCGTCGCGGCGATAGTCGGGATTGATCGTGACGACGCTCACGCCGAGCGCATTCAGTGCGTACCAGTGGAAGAAGAACTCGGGCCGCTGCGCGAACAGGATCGAGATGCGGTGACCGAGTCCATAGCCCGCGCGCGCGTAGATCTCCCGCATGCGCTCGACGCCTTCCAGCGTCTGGTGCCAGGTGATCTCCCAGCCATCGGGGTGGTAGTCGCGTCCGGGCATGGGCGGGACGGCATAGGCGGGGCGGTCGCCGTACTGGCGCACGGTGCGCAGGAGGGTGTCGTGAAGCGTGCCGAGCTCGAGCAGGTCCATGGTCCAGGTGGGGTGCGTTCAGGAATGAGGGTCGTCGCGTCTTCGCGCGAGATTTCAGCGTCGTGCTTTCGCGCGACGGGTGGATGACTTCGGGGCGCTTTCGGACGCCGGCTGGTCGACGAGCCGCCCGACGAGTGCGTCGGACGCGTGCGAGATGTGCGCACGCGCGAGCCTCTCGGCCTCGGCGGGATCTGCCGCGCACACGGCAGCGAGGATGGCCTCGTGCTGATCCCAGATCTGCCCCGGCGTCTCGCCGCGCAGCAGCACCTCGCCCATGACCCGTCGCAGGTAGCTCCAGTGCGCCGCGGACGATTCCGCCACGAGCGGATTGCCGGACAGGCCATAGAGGAAGAAATGGAAATCCATGTCCGTCGTGATCATGCGGGCGATGGAGCGGCTCGCGACCGCCGCGCGACCGCGGGCGATGAACCCGGCGCCCTCCTTGCGGGCCGTCTCGCTGCCACGCTCGGCCGCCTTGGCGCTGCCGAGACCGTCGAGCACTGCGCGTACCTCGTAGAGATTGCGAACGTATTCGGTGTCGAGCGGCGCCACCATCAGACCGCGGCCGGGCGCATCGCAGAGCAGGCCATGACTGCGAAGGAGCAGAAGCGCCTGTTGAACAGGCTGCCGCGACACCCCGAGCGACTCCGCCAGTTCCTCCTGGATGAGGCGCTGATCCGGTCCGAGTTTTCCGGCCGAGATCTCGGAGAGGATCGCCTCGTAGACCTGTTCGACGAGCGTGCGCTGGGGAGAGAGGGTTCGCATTGCCTGGGAGCTGGCGCTGGGTGGTGAAGAGACCGGGTGCGAGCGCGAGCTCGCGGTTCGAGCGGGCCTGGGGTGCCCACACCGGACCGCCGAAACCAGGCTTCCGCCCAAACGTCCGAGCAGCGAATATTAGCATTCTGAATTCAGAATTCACAATATCGACGCCGCTCGACGGATGGCCATGTTCCGAGGTGGGAATGGCGCCGACACCCATGACGAGCGACGCGTCCGGCATGCCCGGCGCCGACGGCCACCGCTATAATCCGACGTCCCGCTCAGCGACCTGCCCGGCGCGCCTGCCCTCACCCGGTTGCGAACACGCCAGGCCCCATCCTTCCAGCCTCGTCCATGCCCGCCACCCAGACTCTCGCCCCCGCCTTCGGACTCTCCTTCGCCGACCTGCATCGCCGCGACGGCCTCGAACAACTCGACCAGACGTTCGTCCAGCGCGTCGCCCGCGACGACCCGGCACTGGCCTTCCGGCTGGCAGAAGCCCGGCTCGACCCCGACAGTCTCGACCGCAAGGCGGAAGCCGCCCTCTTGCTGGAAGTGGCGCCGTATCTGGAACACTTCCTCGCCGACCTCTTCGGCATCGCCGACGAAGCCGAGGCACTGGCGGGGAGGCACCACGATCTCGCCCCGCTGTTCGCGGTGAAGCGGCTCTTCGTGCAACGCAAGGCGATGAACAAGCACAAGGCCGACGAAGCAGCGGGGTTCGATGGCGACGCGCTGCGCGCCGACCTCACGAATCGCATGGCTGAGCCGTTCTCGGAACTCGCGTTCGCCCGGGCCGTGCAGCGATGGCAGCAGGACGAAGCCGGCAACGCCGCAGCCCTCGAGATCGCTCTGAAGTACGCCGCCTGGGGCGCACACACGGCTGCGGGTCAGGCATTCCACGCGGATGGCGTCATGTTCAAGGCGCCGAAAAAGCTCGACTTCGAGCGCCTCGTGCCACTCGACACGCGCGACGATAACGGCGTGACGGTGCACCGCCTGCATCACCTGCGCCGCCGCGAAGGCTTCGGCCTCACCGACAAGGGCATGGATCTCACCGGTGCCCTCGACCAGACCAACTACTGCATCTGGTGCCATGAACAGGGCAAGGACTCCTGCTCGCGCGGACTCGCCGAGAAGGCACCGACGCCGGGCTTCAAGAAGTCCCCCTTCGGCGTGTCGCTCGCCGGCTGCCCGCTGGAGGAACGCATCTCCGAGTTCCAGAAGCTGAAGAGCGAAGGGTTCCCGATTGCGGCCCTGGCCATGATCGTGGTGGACAACCCGATGGCGGCAGCGACCGGGCACCGGATCTGTAACGACTGCATGAAGTCGTGCATCTACCAGAAGCAGAACCCCGTCGACATTCCGCAGGCCGAGACGCGCACGCTGAAGGATGTCCTCGAACTCCCGTGGGGCTTCGAGGTGTACTCGCTGCTCACGCGCTGGAATCCGTTGAATCTGCGCCGCCCCCTGCCCCGCGAACGGACCGGCCGTCGGGTGCTGGTGGTGGGTACCGGCCCGGCCGGGTTCACGCTGTCGCACCATCTCGTCAACGATGGCCATCTCGTGGTCGCCATCGACGGTCTCAAGATCGAACCGCTGCCACCGGCGCTTTCCGGCATCGACATCTCGGGCGAACGCGTGCCGTTCACACCGGTGCGTGACGTGACGACCCTGCAGGAGCCCCTCGGCGAACGCGTCATGGCGGGCTTCGGCGGCGTGGCCGAGTACGGCATCACGGTGCGCTGGGACAAGAACTTCCTGAAGCTGATCCGAATGCTGCTGGAACGCCGCGGAGAGTTCTCGCTGTACGGCGGCGTGCGCTTCGGCGGCACGATCACCGTCGACGACGCGTTCGCGATGGGCTTCGACCACATCGCGCTCTGCGCGGGCGCGGGCAAGCCCACGATCCTCGACATGCCGAACGGACTCGCCCGCGGTGTGCGCACGGCGTCGGACTTCCTGATGGCATTGCAACTGACTGGTGCCGCGAAGCCCGACTCGGTGGCGAACATGCAGATCCGCCTGCCGGTGGTGGTCGTGGGTGGCGGACTCACCGCCATCGACACCGGAACGGAGTCGATGGCGTACTACCCGCTGCAGGTGGAGAAGTTCCTGCGCCGCTACGAGACGCTCGTGGCGGAGAACGGCGAGAGCGCCGTGCGGGCGCGCTGGAACCCGGAAGAGACGGAGATCGGCGAAGAGTTTCTCGCGCACGCCCGGGCCATCCGCGCGGAGCGGGTCGCCGCAGCCGCCGAAGGTCGCGATGCGCGCATCGCCGAGTTGCTGCAGTCTTGGGGTGGCGTGACGATCGCCTATCGTCGGCGGCTCGCCGAGAGCCCGGCCTACACGCTGAACCACGAAGAGGTCGAGAAGGCCCTCGAGGAAGGCATCTCGTTCGCGGAGAACCTCACGCCGGTGGCGGTCGAGGTCGATGGCTTCGGGCACGCGCGGTCGCTCGTCGTGAAGTCGAAGCGCACCGCAGCCGACGGCACCGAGACGACGGCGACGGTCGAACTGCCGGCCCGCACGATCCTGGTCGCCGCGGGCACGCAACCCAACACGGTGGCCGCCCGCGAAGACCCGGATCACTTCCAGCTGGACGGCAAGTACTTCCGTGCGGTGAACGATGCCGGCGAACCAGTGAAGCCGGAGCGCAGCGCGAAGCCGGGCGAGACCTACGTCCTCCTCGCCCGCGAAGCGGACGGTCGCGCCATCAGCTTCTTCGGCGACCTGCACCCCTCGTTCTTCGGCAACGTCGTGAAAGCCATGGGCAGCGCCAAGCGCGGCTACCCCGTGGTGAGCCGAGCACTGGCGTCCGTCGCGCCCGCCTCACCACTCGACGACGCCGCGTTCGTGGCGCGCCTCGACGACGGCCTGCGTGCCACGGTGCACGAGGTCATCCGCCTAACGCCGAACATCATCGAGATCGTGCTGCACGCGCCCTTTGCCGCACGGCGCTTCGAGCCAGGGCAGTTCTATCGCCTGCAGAACTACGAGACGCGCGCCCAGGTCGTCGACGACACCCGA
The DNA here is from genome assembly GCA_001464895.1 of Betaproteobacteria bacterium Ga0077532. Taxonomy (GTDB): domain Bacteria; phylum Pseudomonadota; class Gammaproteobacteria; order Burkholderiales. The sequence goes on along the minus strand of LNEE01000019.1, from coordinate 99,479 downwards.
CTCGCCATGGAAGGGCTCGCGCTGACGGGGGCGTGGGTGGATCCCGGGCGCGGTCTCGTCTCGACTATCGTCCTCGAGATGGGTGGTTCGTCGGATCTCTGCGCGGTGCTGAAGCCCGGTGAACCCGTGGTGCTCATGGGCCCGACGGGGGCGCCGACCGAGATCGTCGGCGGTGAGACCGTCACGCTCGTCGGCGGCGGTCTCGGAAACGCGGTGCTCTTCTCCATCGGGCAGGGGCTGCGCCGCGCCGGATCGAAGGTCCTGTACTTCGCGGGCTACAAGAAGATCATCGACCGCTACAAGGTGGCGGAGATCGAGGCTGCGGCCGACGTCGTGATCTGGTGTTGCGACGAGGCGCCCGGCTTCGCGCCGACGCGCCCGCAGGACCGCACCTACGTCGGCAACATCGTGCAGGCGATGCGGGCCTACGCCGAGGGCGAACTCGGCGAGGCCGTGATCGACTTCGCCGACACCGACCGCGTCGTCGCGATCGGGTCGGACCGCATGATGGCTGCCGTGGCGGCAGCGCGTCACGGCGTGCTGGCGGCGCACCTCAAGCCGCACCACTTCGCGATCGGATCCATCAACTCGCCGATGCAATGCATGATGAAGGAGATCTGCGCGCAGTGTCTCCAGCCGCAGATCGACCCCGTCACCGGCGAGAAGAGTGTCGTGTTCTCGTGCTTCAACCAGGACCAGCCGCTGGACCGCGTGGACTGGGCAGGGCTCAACGCACGCCTTGGACAGAACTCGCTCGCCGAGAAGGTGACGGCCCAGTGGATCGCCCGTGCGATGGTGAAGAGCGGCCTGCGCACGCCGACGGTCTGATCCATCGACCAGCCGCCACGAGCCCCATGCCGACGGCCGACGAATTCGACGCGCTGCTGCCGCAGACCCAGTGCACGCAGTGCGGTTTCGCCGGCTGTCGCCCGTACGCGGAGGCGCTCGCCCGCGGGGAAGCGGAGATCAACCGCTGCCCGCCCGGCGGCACTGCAGGTGTGGTGCGCCTCGCGAAGCTTGCCGGCCGTCCAGTGGTCCCGCTCGATCCGTCGTACGGTGCCGAAGGTCCACTGCGGCTCGCCGTCATCGATGAAGCCGCCTGCATCGGATGCACGCTCTGCCTGCAGGCCTGCCCGGTGGATGCGATCGTGGGGGCGGGAAAGCGCATGCACACCGTGCTGCTCGACGAATGCACGGGGTGCGAACTGTGCGTGCCGCCCTGCCCTGTGGATTGCATCGAGATGATTCCGCTCGCCACGCTCCGCGCCGACGGCTTCGATGTCCCGGATCGTCCCGCCGAGGCATGGCAGGCAAGGTCGGATCGGGCGCGCGACAGACTCCACGCACGGACACGTCGCCTCGCGCGCGCGAAATCGGAACTCGCGACCCGGCTGGAGATGAAGGCCATCGAGAAACTTGCAGCGGTCAATGCCGGGGACGCATCGATCTTCACGACGCCTCCGGACGGCGTCGAGATCGATCGCAAGCGCGCGATCATCGAAGCGGCGCTTGCCCGGGCCCGGGCCCGTCGCAGCCCCGACACGGCGGGGGAGAACCCGTGAACGCCGCGAAACGTCATGAGATCTTCCGACGTCTGCAGGCAGCGAATCCGGAACCCCGATCGGATCTGCAGTACTCGTCGCCCTTCGAGTTGCTCGTGGCCGTGGTGCTTTCCGCCCAGGCGACCGACCGGGGCGTGAATCAGGCCACCGCGAAACTGTTTCCCGTCGCCAACACCCCTGCGTCGATCGCTGCGCTCGGGGTGGAAGGGCTGGAGAAATACATCCGCACGATCGGCCTGTATCGCACGAAGGCGAAGAACGTGATTGCGCTGTGCGGACTGCTGCTGGAGCACCATGGCGGGGAAGTGCCGCGCGATCGCGAATCCCTGCAGGCGCTACCGGGTGTCGGTCGCAAGACGGCGAACGTGGTGATGAACATCGCGTTCGGCGAACCGACCATCGCCGTCGACACACACATCTTCCGCGTTTCGAACCGGACCGGCCTGGCCCCGGGGCGGACACCCGACGCGGTGGAGCAGAAGCTCCTGAAGGTGGTGCCTGCCGAGTTCCGGATGCACGCCCATCACTGGCTGATCCTGCATGGGCGGTATACCTGCATCGCACGCAAGCCTGACTGCCCCGCGTGCAGCATCCGCGATCTCTGCGACTACCGCGACAAGACCGAGGCACCGCTTCCGGCACCCTCGAAGCTGCCGCGCGGTCGCGGGCCCGCGATCAAGCGAGAGGGCTGATCCGTGTTCGAACCCACCCGTGATGAAGCGCGCCTCTTCTTCTTCGAAACCTGGCGCAAGCACCGGGCGGGAGAACCACTCGCCGGCCTGGAACAGACCGTGATCGGCATCCTGCTGCTGCATCCCGAATACCACGCGATGCTCGGCGCCCCGGATCGATTCATCGAGCAGGACTTCTCGCCGGGGGACGGCGGGACGAATCCGTTCCTGCACCTGTCGCTTCACCTCGCGGTGGAGGAGCAGGTGTCGATCGACCAGCCCCCGGGAATCCGCGCGGCCGCCGCAGGGCTCGTCCGACGCCACGGGTCGGTCCACGAGGGTCGGCATGCGGTCATGCAGTGCCTCGCAGAGATGATCTGGCAGGTCCAGCATCAGCGGACGTCGTTCGACGTCGTCGCCTATCTCGATTGCCTGAAGCACGGCCCGGGCGGGCCCATGGGCCGTTAGAAGCCTGTCGAACGACGAGGGACGCACGATCGTGGCCCGTCAAAAAGAAACGGCACCCGATGTCGGATGCCGTTTCGTGAATCAGGAGCCCGGGCGCGGTGCCTGGACCACGTACCGCATCAGTACTTGTATTCGAGGCCTTTCTGCTTCGAGAAGTAGGCCGCGAGGTCGGCGATCTCCTGCTTCGAAAGTGCCGCCGCCATGCCGGACATGATGGCGTTCTTGCGCTTGCCGGACTTGTAGGACTTCAGCGTGTGCTCGAGGTAATCCTGCGGCTGGCCGGCCAGGATCGGGTAATCGGGCGTCGCGGGCTTCGCGCCACCTTCACCGTGACAGGCGGCGCACGCTTCCGCAGCCTTCTTCGCGCCTGCCGCGGCATCGCCGCGCGCCCATGCGCTGCCGGCGGAAAGTACCAGCACCGCCATTGCCAATGCGATCGTCTTCTTCATGTGCATCCTTGCGTCCGCTGCCCGGGCCTACTGGCCGACGGTGGAGTAGTAGGCGGCGAGGTCGGCCATGTCCTGGTCGGACAGGCTGCCAGCGATTCCGCGCATCGAGGGGTGGTTGCGGTCCCCGCTCTTGTAGGCCTTCAGCGCGGCCACGATGTAGTTCGCGCTCTGACCACCCAGCTTGGGAACGCTGTAGACCACTGGGTAGGCAGTGCGGAAACCTTCGAGACCGTGACAACCCGCACACATCTGGGTTTTCTTCTTGCCAGCCTCAGCGCTGCCGTCCGCTGCCCAGGCTTGCGTGCCCGCAGCGCCGAGGACGGCCACGAATGCGATGGCTACAAAGCGCATGTTTTTCATTGGAATGGAGTTCTTGGTGCGGGTTGAGAAACCCCGCAATTGTGCGGGAGGCGCTGCCTGCCGGTCAACGCCCGCTGGGCCGCACGACAGATCAACTCCCAGGTAGGGGTACGCCCTCGGTGATCGTCATGCGATGCATGTATCGCTTGTCGTGGGTGTCCTCGACCACCGCCTGGAGCTCACCCTCGCCTTCAGGAACGAAGAAGAACCGGAAGCTCGGGTTGTCGGAAAGCGAGAAATCCACCTCGGCGGAGAGCACGGGCTTGCCCGCGTAGGTCACGGAAACGCTCCGAACGAACTGGGGCACCTTGTCGGCATCGAAGTCCGAGGAAAGCGCAGATTCGTTGGGATGTCGAATCATCAACTGGACGAGCGCGGGCTTCTTGTACTCGAGAGTGTCGTCAGCGAACCGGAATTTCATCTGGCCCACGAGATGCGCAGGGATCCGGTTGGCACCGCCTGGTGCCGAACAACCGCCCGCGGCCTTCACCCACTTCGTTCCCATGTACAACTTGCCGTCACTCATCTCGGCCACGGCACGGACGAAAGAGTATTCCTCGAATCGCAGGCGCGTCTCGACCTGGGCGCGACCGCTCTCCGGACTGAACTGAAAGACGCCGGCTGCAGGCGAGGGATTGCGCTCGACGATCAGATAGACCGTCTTGATGTAGCGCTCGGGCGTCTGGTCGATCTGCGCCTTCACCGACACGGGAACGGTCGAGGCGTCATCCGCGCGCGTGTTCAGGTAGACCTTCAGGATGTCCTTGCCGTCGAGGATCTCGCGATCGCCGAACATCATCTGGCGGATGGGGGTCCAGTACTGGCTCTTCTGGGGATCGGGCTCGGCCTTCTCGTTGGCGCCAGCGCTCTTCACAGCCATGCCCGTCACTGCCAGCAGGGCGATCATTGCCACGGCGAACCGTGATGTCCACTTCGTCATCATTTCGACTCCTGGATGATTTTGATTTCCCATCGCGGCTCCCCCGCCGCACCGCTCTCCGGATGGTAACCCCGGCCGGCTCACTCTTCCCACTCGAGTTCGGTATAGGTCGTCGTGACGTTCCGACGATGAAACGCCTCGAAGTTGACCCAGCGGGATGCCTCGGTCGTTCCCACTTCGTCGACAGCCTGTTCGATCGTGCGCTTGCGCTTCAGGGCTGCGCGCGTCTCGTCAAGAACGAGCTTCAAATAGTCGCGTTCCGGGATGAGCCCGTCGGGCCAGGGTGCGTCGGTGCGGCCATGGCCGGGGACGTATACCCGCGCCGGCAGGCGGGCGAGTTCGTCCAGCACTTCCAGGAAACCGCGTATGGACCCGTCGACCACGGGCGTGTGATCCACGAAAAGCAGATCGCCCAGCCAGAGCGTGCCGGTGGACGCATCGAAGACCGTGAGATCGTGGTCGGTGTGGGCGACGCTCCAGGCGCGCAGCTCCAGCGACCGGCCACCGAGATCGAGGGTGGCCACCTTGTCGACGAACATCGTCGGCGCGATGACCTCGCTGCCGTCTGCTGCTGCCCCGAGATCCCGGCGCAGCGCATTCAGGTAGGGACGCGAGCGCACGGCCATCGTGCGCGCGTAGCCCGCGTGGGCCACGAACTGGACGCCGGACTCGCGGAACGCCGCCGCGCCGAAGAAATGGTCAGGGTGGAAGTGCGTGATGACCACATGGCACACGGGCTTGTCGGTGACCTTGCGCATCGCGGCCTTCAACGCCTTCCCGACGGCGAGCGAGCCACCCGGATCGACAACCGCGACGCAGCGTTCGCCCACCACGAAACCGATGTTGGCCTGATCCCCGAGGTTCTCGGCGCTGCGTTCTTCCATCGTGCCGCGATGCACGAAGTGCCCTGGCGCCACCTCTTCCAGCTCGATCTCCACGGCCAAGGCAGCCGAGGCCACGAACCATGCCGCGAGCCACCCCACTGCCCATCCAGTGCTTCTCACCGATTCGTCCCCCTGTTCGACACCTGATCCTCACGATGATACGGCCGGGGCGCCAAACCGGATGACGGTCATTCTTGCCGGCCCGCACAGGCACCCGGTATCGTCCCGACGATGATGCAACGTCTCCTGATTCTGTGGCTGTGCCTCGCCGCCTCGCTGGCCCACGCCGACGCACTCCGTCCGGTTCGTGTTGCAGATCGCGTCTACGCCTTCGTCGGTCCACCCGGCGACATCTCGCCCGAGAACCGCGGCCGGATCGGCAACTCGGGATTCATCATCGGCGATACCGGGATCATCGTCGTCGACACGGGTGTTTCCCACCGGCACGGGCTCGAGCTGCGCGCCGCGATCCGGGAGGTGAGTGATCTGCCGGTGGCATTGGTGATCATCACCCATGCCGTGCAGGAGTTCCTGTACGGCACGACCGTGTTCGTTGCGGAGTCCGTGCCTCTGCTCTGCCACGAGAAGAGTGTGGCTCTCATGCGGGAACGGTGCGAACACTGTCTCGAGAACCTGCGAGTCATCCTCGGCGACGACGAGATGGCCGGGACGCAGCTCGTCGTGCCGACGGAGACGGTGCCCGCAACCACGGAGATCCAGGTCGCCGGCCGCCAGTTGTCGCTCATCCATCCGGGCTGGGCAAGCACCCCCGGGGACCTCATGGTGCTCGATCGCGCCACGGGCGTGATGTTCACGGGGGGCGTCGTCGTGAACGGGCGGATCCCCGAGCTGCGCGACGGCCGGTTCGACGACTGGATCGCGGCGCTGGAAGCCTTCGACACGATAGGTGCATCCGTCCTCGTGCCGGGCTATGGACCGCCGCTGCCCCCGGCGGAAGCGAGGATCACCCGCGACTATCTCCTCGCGCTGGACCGCCGCGTGCGCGAGCTCTTCGACGGCGGTGCGAGCCTGATGGAAGCCGTCGAGCAGGGCACGCTGCCCGGTTATTCAGGGTGGTCGGGCTACGAGACCGTGCATCGAAAGAACGTCCTCGGCCGCTATCTCCAGCTCGAGCTGGAAGATCTGGCGCGCTGAGGACGACCCGCCGCCTATAATCGGCGCCTCCCCTCACCGGACACCTCGCCTTGGGCAATCGTCTCTCCAAGATCTACACGCGCACCGGCGACGACGGTACGACCGGCCTCGGCGACGGCAGCCGCACCAGCAAGGTCGCCCCACGCATCGAGGCCATCGGGGACGTCGACGAACTGAACAGCTCGATCGGCGTGCTGCTCGCCGAAACCCTGCCCGACGACATCCGCTCACTCCTCACCGACGTCCAGCACGATCTCTTCGATCTGGGCGGCGAATTGAGCATTCCCGGCTACCTCGCGCTGAAGGAGTCGCACGTCGCCTCACTGGAGGCAGCGCTCGAGCGATACAACGGAACGCTGCCTCCGCTCAAGGAATTCATCCTCCCCGGGGGAGCCCGCACATCGGCGCTGGCACATGTTTCCCGCACCGTCTGCCGCCGCGCCGAGCGCCGTGTGGTGCAGTTGGGCGTCGAGGAGACCGTGTCGCCCCTGCCCCGGCAGTACCTCAACCGCCTGTCCGATCTGATGTTCGTGCTCTCCAGGGTGCTGAACCGTGCCGCGGGCCGGGAGGATGTGCATTGGGACAAGGAACGGCGCGCGGCGTCCGCGGACACTGCATCCGAATGATCGCGCCTCCCGTATCAATCGGCGGGAGACTGCATGGACGCCCTTGACGATCTGATGGCCCGGTGCGCGATGCGCGACCAGCGCGCCTTCGCAGAACTGTATCGACAGACCTCGGGAAGGCTGCTCGCGGTCGCACTGCGGGTGGTCCGCCGGCGCGACTGGGCCGAGGAGATCCTGCAGGAGAGCTTCGTCAATATCTGGAATCACGTGTCCCACTTCGATCGCGTCAGGAGCGCCCCGATGACCTGGATGACCACCATCGTGCGGAACCGGGCGCTCGACTGGGTGCGCCGGCCGAAGCACGAGACCTCCGACGAGGAACTGGACGGGATCGTCGAGAACTGGGCTGACGAAGCCCCGGGACCGCTCGACCGGCTTCGCAACGCCGCCGACAGCAGCGCACTGGCGGAATGCCTCGGGACGCTCTCGGGGCAGCAGCGCCAGTCGATCGCACTCGCGTACCTGCACGGTCTGTCGCACAGCGAGATGGCGGAGCATCTCGGCCAGCCGCTCGGCACGATCAAGACCTGGGTACGTCGCGGCCTGGAACGTCTGCGCGGGTGCATGGACGCCACCTCGGCCTGAACCAGAACATCGCGATGAAACCGCAGAACCCCGACACCCGATCCATCCTGGCCGCCGAGTACGTGCTCGGCACCCTCCACGGCCAGGCGCGGCGCCGCTTCGAGCACTGGATGAAAAGTGATCCCGCGCTCCGCCGCGAGGTGGGCCGTTGGGAGGCCCGGCTGAACCCGCTTTGCGACACGCTCCCTGCGGAGCAACCGGGCCCTGCCGTTTGGAAGAACATCGAGGCACGGATCAATCCGCCACGGGAAGCGGCAAGGGCGGAAAAGACTTCCTGGCTCGGCAGCCTTGCCTTCTGGCGCTGGACGTCCTTCGCCTCCGCAGGTCTCGCAAGCGTGCTCCTAGCGTTCGTTGTGGTGAGCACAGGGCCATCGGACGTCGCAGGCCCAGAGGAAGCGATGGTGGTCGTGATGGAAGACTCGGAGACGCGGAATCCTTCGATAAGCGTCGCATGGTCTCCGGAGGGTCGGGGCAAGCCCAAGCTTCGGATCCGGGTGATCGGACACGCAGAGATGGCGCCCGGCACGGCTTGGGAACTGTGGGCCCTCCCGGAGGGCAACCAGCCACCACGCTCGCTCGGCTTCATCAACACGCACGAGACCCAGTGGGTGGAGGTGCCGGAGGAACTGCGTCATCAGCTCAACAAGGCCAGGGGCATGGCCATGAGCCTGGAACCGGAGGGAGGTTCGCCGACCGGGCGTCCGTCAGGCCCGGTGCTCGCCTCGGGGAGATGCCTGAAGATCTGATGGCCGCAGGGCTGGCCGGCAGATCGGTAGCCTGATTCGCGAGTTCGTGCCGCCCGGGCTCAGCGCTGCTCCATGTAGTGCAGCAGATTGTGGCTGGTCTGACGCAGGCGTGCGGAGAGCAGCGTCACGAGCTTGATGAGAATCTTGGCCCCGAGGCTGGGTTCCTCCAGGATCAGCTTCACCATGCCGTCTCGGGAGAGTGCTGCGAACGTCGTCGGCACCACCGCCGTACACGTGGCGAAGCGCGGTTCGCCGTCGATCATCGACATCTCGCCCAGCGTTGCGCCAGGCCCCACGCGCGTCATCGGTTGCAGCATGTCGCGACGATCCCGCTTCACGATCTCCACCTGCCCCTCGATGATGAGCAGCATGTAGTCATCGATCTCGCCTTCCCGGATCAGCGCCTGCCCGACCTCGGCCCGGTAGATCTGCATTCCGCGCGCGAGCAACTCGATGTCGCTGCGGGTGAAATCCGAGAAGAAACGCGAGTGGCCGATCATCTCGAAGATCTGCTGCGACACACCGTGCCCGGACCCGAGATGTGAAAGCGCTCTCAGCGACTGATTGTGCTGCGGCGGTTCCACGGTGTTCTGTTCCACGGTCGGCGCGGTCTGCACGAGCGGCACTCCCTTCATCGAGTACGAAGCGCCCATCGGGCGGCCAGCCGCGATTATGAAACATTCATGCGGGCCGCAGGCAAGCCCGCGACCCACCGATCGTTGCGTTTCAGGCAGTCCCGCCGACCGTGAGCCCATCGACGCGCAGCGTGGGCTGCCCGACGCCCACGGGAACGCTCTGACCATCCTTGCCGCACGTCCCCACACCGGGATCGAGGCGCATGTCGTTACCGATCATCGAGACACGCTTCAGGACGTCCGGCCCGTTGCCGATCAGCGTCGCGCCCTTGACCGGATACGTGACCTTGCCGTCCTCGATCATGAAGGCCTCGGCTGCGCTGAACACGAACTTGCCGCTCACGATGTCCACCTGTCCGCCACCGAAGTTCACGGCATAGAGGCCGTGCTTCACCGAACGGATGATCTCCTCGGGATCGCGATCGCCGTTCAGCATGCAGGTGTTCGTCATCCGCGGCATCGGAACGTGCGCGTAGGACTCCCGCCGTCCGTTGCCGGTCAGCGCCGTGCCCATGAGGCGCGCATTGAGGCTGTCCTGCAGATAGCCCTTCAGGATGCCGTCCTCGATCAGCACGGTCCGGCGCGTGGCATTGCCCTCGTCGTCGACGTTGAGGGATCCGCGGCGCAACGGGATCGTGCCGTCGTCGACCACGGTCACACCCGGCGCACCGACGCGCTCACCGATGCGCCCGCTGAAGGCCGACGTGCCCTTCCGGTTGAAGTCTCCCTCGAGTCCATGGCCGATCGCCTCGTGGAGCAGGATGCCCGGCCAGCCTGCTCCGAGCACGACGGTCATGGTCCCCGCCGGTGCCGGGCGCGCGGCGAGGTTCACCACGGCCTGGTGCACGGCCTTCTCCGCGTACTCCTTCAGGATGGCATCCGTGAAATACGCGAAATCGAAGCGCCCGCCCCCGCCGGCCGAACCCTGCTCGCGCCGCCCGTCCTCCTCGGCGATCACCTGCAGCGAGAGGCGAACCAGCGGACGCACATCGGCGGCGGACAACCCGTCGCTCCGCGCGACGAGGATCACCTCGTACTCCCCCGCCAGGCTCGCCATCACCTGCATCACGCGGGGATCCACTGCGCGGGCGTAGCGCTCGAGCCGTTCGAGCAGCGCGACCTTGTCGCGGTCAGCCAGGCTCTTCAACGGATCCATCGGCGCGTAGAGACTCAGTACATCGCCCGTGCGCGCGATCGGCGTCGAAGCATCACCCCCCTGCCGCGCGATGGCGCGCGTGGCGTTCGCCGCAGCCTCCAGGGCCGGGAGGCTGATGTCGTCGGAGTACGCGAAGGCCGTCTTCTCGCCGCTCACCACGCGGACACCGACGCCCTGGTCGATCGAGAAGCTCCCTGCCTTCACCTGGCCTTCCTCGAGACTCCAGCCTTCGCTGCGGGTGTACTGGAAGTAGAGATCGGCGTGGTCGGCGGCACGCGTCATGATCCGCCCGAAGACGCCGTCGAGGGCGCCCCGATCGAGTCCGTAGGGTGCGAGCAGGGTCTCGGTGGCGAGCGCCATGGGAGCGGCGACGGAGGATTCGAGGACGGATACGGTCATGGATGGGCTCGCGATAAGAATGGGTGACGAACTTCGTTGACCAGGTCAGACGCCGCGGAGCGTCCGATGTTCCAGGGCAGGCAGACTGCGACGCACCGACTCGGTGGCTGCAGGATCGATATCGGCGAGAACCACGCCCGGGCCATCGTTCGCGCGCTCGGCGAGAACACGGCCCCACGCATCGACCACCATGCTGTGCCCGTGGGTCCGCCGGCCGCTCGGGTGCACGCCACCCTGGGCAGGCGCCAGCACGCAGGTCTGATTCTCAATGGCGCGCGCCCGGAGCAGCACCTCCCAGTGGGCATCCCCGGTCGTCGCAGTGAACGCGGATGGCACGAGGATGAGATCGACAGTCCCCATGGCGCGGTACAACTCGGGAAACCGCAGGTCGTAGCAGACCGACAGGCCCAGGCGGCCGAATGGCGTGTCGACCGTGGTGATCGTGGCACCGGGCAGGATGGTGCGGGCCTCGCTGAACTTCTCGGCGCCGAGTTCGAGACCGAAGAGGTGGATCTTGTCGTAGCGCGCCGCGAGCCGACCCTGAGGATCGTAGACGAGACTGCTGTTGTACACGCGGTCGTCGCGCCCCGCGTCGAGAGGCACCGAACCACCCACGAGCCACAATCCCAGCCGGTGCGCCGTGTTCGCCAGGAAGTCCTGGATCGGCCCCGCCCCCGGCCGCTCGCGCGCGGCCAGCTTGTCGGTGTCGCGCAGACCCATGATCCCGAAGTACTCAGGGAGGGCGACGATCTTCGCACCCGCCGCAGCCGCCTCCTCGGCCAGCGCGCCGGCAGTGACGAGATTGGCAGCAACATCGGGACCGGAGACCGTTTGCAGGGCGGCAACGCGGAAGGAGGCGCGGGGGACTTCGGTCAAGGCGGTGTCTCGAAGAGGGATGGTGGGCGGATTCTATCTGCGTGCGGGGGGTGTCTGGGGCGCCGGACGGTTGCCCTTGCTGACGACGGGGTCCGTCCAGGTGCCGGTCACGCGGTACTCGAAGGCGATGATCCGATCGATCGGATTGTTCAGTGCCTTGCCGAGCAGCAGAGCGGCGAGCCCGGCCACGGGGTTCACGATCGCCGCGCCGATCGCAAGGCTGTCGGTGATCGACGGCACGATCGTGACCTCGAGGTTCTGCTTCTCGCGGGCGAGGTCGATGTCGCCCTTCATGAGCACGCTCGCGCTGGAGCCGAGCATGCGCAGGTTGTCGGTATGCAACACGCCGGTCTGGATGGCGCCCTCGCCCGTGATCTCGTCGAACACGAACCCCTGGCTGAAGACGTCCCGGAAGTCGAGCGTCACCCGGCGCGGAAGTGCCTGGAGACTGAGGATGCCGAAGAGCTTGCCGATGCCGGGGTCCAGCTGGGTGAACCGGCCGCGTTTCGCTTCGAGCGAGATGCGGCCCGACAGGCTCGGAAGATCGGGGCGCTGTGGACTTCCGTCCCACTCGACGGATCCCCAGAGGGTCGCGGTGCCGCCCGACACCCCTTCGGGCCGGTTGAACCGCTTCAACACCTTGCCGATGTCCGAGGCCTCGATGCGAAAGTCGAGATTCGTGCGCGGCCGGCCCCGCACCGACGTCCATCCGCCCTGGGCCTCGAGACGTCCGTCCGGACTGCTCAGCGCCAGCTTCTCGATCTCCCAATTGCGCCCCTCGGGCATCGCGCGGAGCACGAGGGCACCGAGGTCCAGCGTTCCGAAACGGAAACTGTCCGCGGTGATGTCGAGTCCGGGCAGATCGTGGCCGGTCATGGCCTCGCCCGGCGTCACAGCGGCCGATGGCGCGGCGTCCGGCAGGTGCAATCGCTCGAGTCGGGCCACCAGCCGTCCGCGGTTGGCCGGCAACCAGTCGAGACGCCCCTTCACCTCGCGGCTCGCCACTGTCCCGTCCCAGAGCGTGCCGGTGCCGCGACGCTGGAGGCGAAGCGTCACTTCGTGGAACTCGCGCTCCAATATCGAGAGCGTCCCGAACTGGATATCCGTCGCAACGGCGATCGGCACGGTCTCGGCCGGCTTGCCGGCGGGCGCAGGCGGGAGGGAGTCGATCAGTGCCAACCAGGGATCCACGTCGAAGCGCGGCAGCCCGCCGGTGACCAGGACCCCGGGGCGGTCGGGCAGCCGCGGCGTGCCTCCCCCGATGTCGATGCCGGCACGGCGGAAGGCCCCGGGGGCATCCCCCTCGCTGCCTGCCGTGGACACCGCGACGCGGTCCGCCACGGTCAGTGTCTGGAACAGGTTGCCGTCCCGCCAGCGCCGCTGATAGCGGGCGACCACCGCGTCCGGAGCGGCTTTCCCGAGCGGCTTGGGGAAGTCGGTTGCGACACCGCGCAGATCGCTGTCGACCGTGACCTCCCCGCGGTCCCCCTTCACCGATGCCAGTGCGCGCCAGTCGGCTTCACCAGTCACGCGCACGGCGAGTGGATGCGGAAACTGCTCGCGGAGTCGGTCGATACGCGCCCGGCCGCGCGCGTCGACGACCACGGCACCGTCGGCCTTCACATCGACGCCGAAGCGCACCGGCATGCCGAGGAACTCGGCCGTCGCTGCGGGCATGCGCGCGCCGCGCTCGGTGAAATCGAGGGATCCCGTGACGCGTCCGAGCGGCGGCAGGCCGACGAGCCCCTCGACCTGGTTACCCTGGAACTGATAGTTCCCCGACACCCGGGTGTCGCGGCCGTGGGTGATCGGGACCGCCAGTGCCAGCCGCAGGCGCCCCGCACCGTCCATCGTCACCCCACGCTGGATCTGCCCGATCATCTCGCCGAGAGGACTCTTCTCGATGAACTGCAGGAAAGCGGGGGCGGGTCCCTGGGCCTCACCCTTGACCTCCAACACGGCATCGCTAGCGGCGAGGTCGTCGATGCGGACGACGGCACTGGTCACCCGCGCACCGCTGGTGTCGGCCGTCGCATCGACGCGCATCGCGGCGCCATCGAGTGCCACGGTACCCGCGACATTGGTGAGGGTCGGCCAGTCGTCGCCATAGCGCAGTTCCACCCCGCTCACGGGCACGCGCACCTCGAAGCGCCCCTCCACCCCCTTCGGGAAGGGAAACGCCCGCAGCGGTCCGGCGACGCGCACGGTGGCATCCCGAACCGCGCCCGCGACGAGCGCGCCGCGGAGCCATCCGGTCGTGGCCTCGCCGAGCAGCACAGGCAGATAACCGGGCACTGCCGGCACGGATGCCCGGACGATGCCCCCCTGGAGGTCGATCACGCCGCCCAGCGCAGGATCGAATCGAAGGGTTCCCTGTGCGCCGCCTGAGAGGTCGGTGTTCTCGAAGGCCAGGCGGTGCAGGCGGAAATTCGGACGCCCGCCGTCCATGCGCCATTCGAGCAGGCCGCGCAGCGCATCGAAACGCAACGGCGCTGCGAACACGCCGGGAGCGTTGATGACGACGGCTGCGGAATCGAGTTCTACCTGCCCGCTCGCCTGGTCCGCGCGGATGCTCCCGGAGATTCCCGACACGCCGGGAATGCCGTCGCCACCCACGATGGACAATTTCTCGAACCGCGTCGCGACCTCGTAGCGCTGGTGGCCGTCGGCGCCGGGTTCGACGGTCAGCGCGAAGAGCGCGACCCGGCCGGCGGGAGCGTGCCGTTGCAGGGCCTCGCGCAGCGGTGGCGGCAGCGGCATGCGCCCGGCCACGTACATGAGTGGCGCGATGTCGACGCGATCGGACTCCACCTGCCAGCGCGCCGTCCGCCCCGGTGCCGCCGTCCGTCTGCGCACCACCACATCCGCGGGCGGCAGCACCGCCCCGGTGGCCATCCCGATCGTGAGGCGCCGCGCCGACGCCTCGAAGCCATCCGGCGTGCGCAGCCAGGTGAGACGCCCCTGCACCGCCGGCAGATCGAGGGGCTCGATCTCCGGATCGAACCGTGCCACCGCACCGGCCACGCGGACATCGAGCGTCGCGCTCTGCGCACCACCGTTCGCAAACTCGAGCCAGCCCTCCACGGCACCGGCTCCGGACTCGAGCGTCACCGGGAGATCCACCCATTGGCGGATGGCGCCCAGATTGAAGTAAGGCGTGCTGAGGTACACCCGGCCCCGGGCGGTGGCCAGACCGCTGGCGCGCCTCGCACGGAAGTCGCCGCGCGCGTCGATCAGGGTGCCGACCTCGCTGGAGGGCCGGGCCCGCAGCGCGAACCGGTGCTGGGCACGCCGGTTCTCCAGTTGCAGGACCACGTCGGTCAGGACGAGCGGCGGCGCGCCGCGCTGCTCATCGATCCAGACGAGCCGTGCGTCGCGAATCTGGATGAGGGCCTGGGCGAGCACCCAATCGCCCACGCCGCTGTCGGGTCCGTCCGTCCGGACGGGGATGCCGGCCACGAAGATCTGGCCGGCGCGATCCTGGCGCACCACGAGGTCAGGCCGCTCGATGACGAGGGATTTCAGGCGCACGGCTCCGACCAGCACGGAGCGCCACCCCAGCACGGCGTCGACGCTCGACAGCCGAAGCGCCGGTCGCTTCTGCGCGTCGTGCACGGTCACGTCGGTCAGGGTGAGGCGGGGATGCAGGCCGGACCAATGCCCCTCCATGCGGCCGATCGTCACGGGCTGCCCCAACGAGCGGGTGACAGCAGCCTCCACCGAGTCGCGGAAGCCGTCGATGCGCGGGAGCACCAGGTAACGCAGCGCCAGCACCAGCAGAGCGAAGGCGATTGCCGCCACGACCGCGAGCCGGCCGAGCAGGCGCAGGCCGCGACGCATCAGGCGCCAGAGGGACCGGAGGTGAACTACTCGCAGCACGCTGGGATCGTTGGAGAAACGGTGAGGAGGGGCGGTGACGCGAACGCTTTCACCACGGACGGCACCACGGAAGTCGACGGGATCGGCGCGATGGTCGGTGCGCATGCGAGGATGGCGCGGCTCCTCGACGACGAGGCGGGAGACCGCCCCGGTGGAGCCGCCGTGACGAGGCCCGTGCGGCCATGTTCCGCGCTACGCTTCGTCTGCCTTGCCATCGCACTTTCCGTCACGAACCAGTGTACCTTGCCATGATCCCCACCGCAGCCTTCGAAGGCGCAGCCCGCCTCTCGCGTTACGCCCGCCGGCTGCTCGACCGGAATCCGGATCTGCTCTCGCCGGACCTCCTCACGCAGACGTTCGATGCGGCGCGGATGCGGTCCGAGCTCGAAGCGGCCTCCCCCACCGACGAAGTCACCATGAAGCGGGCCCTCCGGCGGCTGCGCAGCCGGGTGATGCTGCACACGATCGCCCGCGACCTGACGGGCCCCGGTCACCTCGACGACGTCGTCGGTGCAATGACCACGCTGGCGGAAACCACGATCGCCTTCGCGCTCGACCGACTCGACGACTGGCAGGCCGCCACCTACGGCGTCCCGGTCGATCGCGACGGCAACCGCCAGCGCCTGATGGTGATCGGCATGGGCAAGCTGGGAGGCGGCGAACTCAACGTGTCGTCCGACGTGGATCTCATCTACGTCTACCCGGAGGACGGCGAGACCCAGGGTGGCCGCGTCATCTCGACCCATGAGTACTTCACCCGCCTCGGCCGGAAGCTGATCGGCGCCCTGAGCGAGGTCACCGAGGACGGTTTCGTGTTCCGGGTGGACATGCGCCTGCGCCCGTACGGCGAGAGCGGGCCGCTCGCCGTGAGCCTGGACATGCTCGAGGAGTACTTCACGGCGCAGGGTCGCGCCTGGGAGCGCTACGCGTGGGTGAAGGCTCGGGCACTCACGGGCGACCGGATCGCGGAACTCGACGGGCTCGTCCGCCCCTTCGTCTACCGGCGGCACCTGGACTTCAGTGCGATCCAGTCGATGCGCGAACTGCACGGCCAGGTGGCGGCGGAGGTCCGGCGGCGCGACATCGCCGACAACATCAAGCTGGGGCCCGGCGGCATCCGCGAGATCGAGTTCACGGCGCAGGTGTTCCAGCTGATCCGCGGTGGCCGGGACGCCGGGCTGCGGGTGCGACCCACCCGGACAGCGCTGCGCGCCCTGGCGGAGCGCGGCCTGCTTCCGGTCGATGCCGTGGAGGAGTTGCTCGATGCCTACCGATTCCTGCGGGATCTCGAGCACCGGCTCCAGTACCTGGACGACCAGCAGACCCAGGCACTCCCCGCGGACCACGGGGACCGCGCCCGCGTCGCCGAGTCGATGGGATGCGTGGACTACGCGGCCCTCCTTGCGCGTCTGGACGAGTTCCGTGCGCGGGTCTCGCGGCACTTCGGCGCCATCTTCGCCGGGGCGGATCAGGGCGAGGGGGATCCCCTGGACGTCGCGATCCGGGGCGACGGCAACGGCGAAGCCGAAACCGTCATGGCGGGTCTCGGCTATCGGGACGGCGGCGAATCCCTCGATCGCATCCGTTCGCTGCGTGGCGGCGTGCGGTTCCAGCGCATGGGCGGGCAGGCGCAGTCGCGTGTCGACCAGCTCCTGCCGCGCATGGTGCGCGCCGCGGCCCGGCATCCGTCCCCGGACGAGACGCTGGAACGCCTGCTGCGTATCGTGGAGAGCATCGGGCGCCGCGAGTCGTACATCGCCCTGCTGGTCGAGTACCCGCAGGCGCTCACCTCGGTGGCGCGACTGGTGTCGCAGTCGCCGTGGGCCTGCGACTACCTCGCGCGACATCCGATGCTGCTCGACGAGCTGATCGACGTGCAGCAGTTGCAGGAGCCCGACTGGGCCGCCGTCGAGGACAAGCTCATCGAGGACCTCGCCGCCGCCGACGGCAACCACGAGGTGCAGTTGGACCTCCTCCGGCATTGCCGCCACACCCAGACCTTCCGCCTGCTCGCGCTCGACCTCGCCGGCAGCCTTACGCTGGAACGCCTTTCCGATCACCTTTCGGACCTGGCGACGATGCTGCTGCGGCAGGTGCTCCGGATCACCTGGGGGCGCATGCCGAGCCGGCATCGGGAGGCCCCCCGGTTCGCCGTGGTGGCCTACGGCAAGCTGGGCGGCAAGGAGCTGGGCTACGACAGCGATCTCGACATCATCTTCCTGTACGACGACGAGGCCCCGGAGGCGTCCGAGAACTACGCACGCCTTGCCCAACGGATGAACGGCGCGCTGACCAGCCACACGGGGGCCGGCCTGTTGTACGAGACCGACCTCCGCCTGCGGCCGGACGGGGCGAGCGGCCTGCTCGTCAGCCGCATCGAGGCCTTCGAGACCTACCAGCGAACCGCGGCCTGGCCCTGGGAACATCAGGCGCTGACGCGCGCGAGATTCGTCGCCGGCGATGCCACGCTCGGACAACGGTTCGAGGCGCTCCGGACGGAGATCCTGCGGCTGCCGAGGCAGGAGGAGACGCTGCGTGCCGAGGTCAGCGCGATGCGGCAGAAGATGCGCGACGGACACCCGAACACCAGCGGCCTCTTCGACGTGAAGCATGATCCCGGCGGCATCGTGGACGTGGAGTTCGCCGTGCAGTTCCTGGTACTTGCGCACTCGGCCGACCACGATGTGCTCACCGGCAACGTCGGGAACATTGCCCTGCTGCGCATCACCGAGTCGCTCGGACTTCTGCCACCTGGCGTCGGGAGTGCCGCGGCGGATGCCTACCGTGCCTATCGGCGGCGACAGCATGCGCTGCGGCTGCGGGGCGAGCGCTACGCGCGGGTGGCGCCGGAGGAACTCGCAGAGGAACGATCGGCGGTCCTGGCGCTCTGGACGACTGTGCTCGGCGCCTGATCGGTGCGTTGCCGCCCGACGAGGCGGAACACGAGCGTGCGTCCCTTGCCCTTGTAGATGGCCTCCCGCGGTTCGTCGAACCGGAAATCCTCGGCAAGGCGCACGTACGTCGTCCGATCGACGAGAACGGCACCCGGGGCACAGTCCTCGGTGATCCGGGCAGCCAGGTTCACGGTATCGCCCCAGACATCGAAGCTGCGCCGGGTGGTCCCGATGACGCCGGCCACCGCCGGCCCGGTGGCGATCCCGACGTGAAACCGGATGTCGTACTCCCGCATCAGGGCGTCGGTCTCGACCAGCGCCTGGAGTTGGAGCGCCATGTCGGCCACCGCTTCCACGTAGCGCGGATTCCCGGCACCCATGCCACCCACGACCATGTAGGCGTCGCCGACCGTCTTGATCTTCTCCAGGCCGTACTGATGGCAGAGATCGTCGAGGAGGGTGAAGACATGGTTGAGGAAGCCCACCACCCGCCGGGGCTCCAGGCGACCGGACAGCCGCGTGAAGTCCACGATGTCGGCGAACATCACACAGCAGTCGGCGTGCCCCTCGGCGATCGTGGACGGGTCGCGCTTCAGGCGCTCGGCCACCCAGAGGGGCAGCATCGAGGCGAGCAGCGCCTCGGATTTCTCGCGCTCCTCGCCCAGCAGCTCGTGCTCCCTCGCCAGGGCCACCTGGACCCGTTCCCGCTGGAGCAGGAAGTACCTCAGGAGGAGGTAGACGATCGCTGACAGCATCGTCACGTTGAGCGCGAAGAAGACCGCCACCGTCTGCGACGGCACCCCCGGCGCGGCATCGGCCAGGACGAAGTCGACCATCCCCGAGACCACCGTCAGCACGAGGAAAGCGACGAACCACGGCATGGAATCACGCGCCCCGCAGGCCACCAGCGCCCCGATGGGGGCCAGCAGCGCGAACAGCACGATTCCGGACGACACGACGAAGCTCCCCATCGACCATTGGACGGCGAAGGGCACGAAGAGGAAGAGCGCCAGTTGGGCGAACCGGTATCGGGCGAAGTCCCGGGACCGGAGGAAATAGACGAACAGGGCGGCCGATGCGATCTGGTACCCGAGGGGCAGCGTGCTCGGCAGCCGGATCCCGAGGATCCAGTAGAGCGCCAGCCACGCGGCGGCCGCGACATTGGTGATCGCGGCCGTGAGGAGGAGAAACGACTTGCGCAGGCGCGCGTCGGCGTCGTCTTCGGGCTGGAACGCAGCCAGTGCCACACGCTGCCGCCACGAAACGGGTGGGGCTTCGTCGGGCCGGGTGGAGGAACTGGGGGACGGTGGCATCCGTGCGGGCGGGACGATGGGTACCGGAAACTCGGCACGCGCCGAGGGTAGGTGAAAGCTCCGAGGACGGGCAAGCAACTTCGACGCCCACGATGACGCTGTACTGCCACGCCTTTGCACCTGCTGTACCTTCGGCCGGCCGGGGGTCTTCGGCTACAATCCCGCCTTTATCAAAGGAGAGATTCAGCATGTCCATGGCCGACCGCGACGGGTTCATCTGGTACGACGGCAAGCTCGTGCCCTGGCGGGACGCCAATACCCACGTGCTGACCCACTCGCTCCACTACGGCCTCGCCGTGTTCGAGGGGCTGCGGGCCTACAACACGGTCAAGGGCACGGCGATCTTCCGCCTGGAAGAGCACATCGACCGCATGTTCAACTCGGCACACATCTACATGATGAAGATGCCGTATGACCGCCAGACGCTCATGGAAGCCAGCCGCGAGGTGGTGCGCGCCAACAAGCTCGAATCCTGCTACGTCCGGCCGATCGCCTTCTACGGTTCCGAGAAGATGGGGGTCTCCCCCCGCGGGGCCACGGTGCACGTGGCGATCGCAGCGTGGCCCTGGGGTGCCTATCTCGGCGCCGACGGCATCGAAAAGGGCATCCGGGTGAAGACCTCCTCGTTCGCCCGGCACCACATCAACGTCACGATGGCGCGCGCGAAGTTCGCCGCCACGTACGCCAACTCCATTCTTGCCAATCTCGAAGCCACCCAGGACGGTTACGACGAGGCCCTCCTCCTCGACGTGGACGGATACGTGGCGGAAGGCGCGGGCGAGAACCTGTTCGTGATCAAGAACGGAAAGCTCTACGAACCGGAGCTGACCTCCGCCCTGATCGGGATCACCCGCGACACCGTGATCCAGCTGGCGAGCGACATCGGCCTGGAAGTGACGTCGAAGCGCATGACGCGGGACGACATCTACATCGCGGACGAGGCGTTCTTCACCGGGACGGCAGCCGAGGTGACCCCCATCCGCGAACTCGACAACCGCACGATCGGCAGCGGCACCCGCGGCGAGATCACCGCCAAGCTCCAGTCGATGTTCTTCGACGTGGTCAACGCCCGGGACGAGAAACGCCTGTCCTGGCTCTCCTTCGTCTGACGAGGTTTCCCATGCAACCCGGCAAGCCGGACCCGAAATCGCGGCGCGTGGAGGTGGTGGCCGCGGATCTGCCGCTGCATTGCCCCACGCCTGCGATGGCGCTCTGGAACTCCCACCCGCGCGTCTTCCTGCCGATCGAGACCACGGGCGAGGCGCTCTGCCCCTACTGCGGGACGCACTACACGCTGACGGGCCCGGCACCGAAGGGCCACTGACGCATCTGCCGCGGACCGGATCGTGACCGACCGGATCCTGGTGGTGGGCCCGAGCTGGGTGGGCGACATGGTGATGGCGCAACCGCTGATCGCACGCCTGCAGTCGAGTACGGCAGGTGCGGTGGTGGATGTCTTCGCGCCGGGCTGGGTTCTCCCGATCGTCCGCCGCATGCCCGGGGTGCAAGCGGCCATCGACAGTCCGTTCGCCCACGGTGAGCTTGCCCTCGGCAAGCGTTGGGGCACCGCCCGCAGCCTGCGATCCCGCGGCTATCGGCAGGCGGTGGTGCTCCCGAACTCCCTCAAGTCGGCACTCGTCCCCTGGTTCGCAGGCATTCCCCGGCGGACGGGATTCCTCGGTGAACAGCGCCGTGGCCTCCTGAACGATATCCGGTCGTTCGATCCCGCCGCTGTCCCGCGACTCGTCGACCGCTTCCTGCTGCTCGGAGACGGCCCCGTCGTGGCACCGAGGCCGCACCTGGAAAGTGCGGCCGGCGCCCGGACGGCGCTCGCGGCGCGCCTGGGCCTGGCACTCGACAAGCCGGTGGCCTGCTTGTGTCCGGGCGCGGAGTACGGCCCCGCCAAGCGCTGGCCGGTCCGGCACTTCGCATCCCTCGCACGCCAGCTTGCGGACCGCGGATTCGCCGTGTGGCTGCTCGGCTCTGCAAAGGACGCCCCGGTGGCCGAAGCCATCCGCGTGGCCTCGGATGGCGCCTGCGAATCCGTCGCGGGACGCACCGATCTCGGAGACGCCACCGACCTCCTGGCATGCGCCGCGGTGGTGGTCAGCAACGATTCCGGACTCATGCACGTCGCGGCCGCAGTCGGCGTCCCGGTGGTGGCCCTGTTCGGGTCGAGTTCCCCCGACTACACGCCACCGCTTTCCGACGTGGCCCGCATCGTGCGCCATCCGGTACCCTGCAGTCCCTGTTTCCGCCGCGAGTGCCCGCTGGGTCACTTCGCCTGCATGGAGGATCTGTCCGTGGAGTCCGTTCTCGCCGAAACGCTGGCCGCCGTGGGGTCATCGCCTTGAGCCTGCCAGAATTCGCCAGCCCCGCAGACGCGGAGGACGCCTTCTACCGCGCCTTCGAGCAGGCTGATCTCGAGGCCCTCATGGCCACCTGGGCCGACGCCGACGACATCGTGTGCATCCACCCTGGCAGTGACCGGCTCGTGGGGCCCGTCGACGTGCGGGAATCCTGGCGCCGGATCTTCGGCGGTGGTGTGAAGCTCACCTTCCGGCGGACCGAAGGCATCGTCCTCGACCGGCCGGACATCCGCGTGCACAGCGTGATGGAAGAGATCTCGGTGGCCGGCGCCAAACGCATGACGGCCCGGGTCTGCGTCACGAACGTATTCGTCCGGACCGCGGCCGGCTGGCGGATGTGGATGCATCACGGGAGCAACCCCGGCAGCGAACTCGCTCCCGAATCGATCGACACTCCGACACCGACCCTCCACTGAGGACCCACGATCCCGTGTCGTACCGAGCCCCCTGGTGGCTGCCCGGACGTCATCTGCAGACGGTCTACCCGGCACTCGTACTTCGGCCGCGCCCTCCCCGGTACCGTCGCGAACACTGGAACACACCGGACGGCGACCGCATCGACGTCGACCGCATCGACGGCCCGGACGACGCGCCGTTCGTCGTCCTCTTTCATGGACTGGAGGGCAATTCCGGCAGCCCATACGCCGCCGCGCTGATGTCCGAGGTCGCGAACCTGGGCTGGAGGGGCGCCGTCCCCCACTTCCGCGGCTGCGGCGGAACCCCCAACCTCGCGCCCCGCGCCTATCACTCCGGCGACGCCGACGAGATCGGCTGGATCCTGGAGCGCTTCCGCGGGATCGCCGGGCAGACGCTCTTCACGGCCGGGGTCTCCCTCGGGGGCAACGCCCTGCTCAAGTGGCTCGCCCGGGAGGGTCCTGCCGCCCGCGTTCAAGTGGCTGCCGCCGCCGCGGTGAGCGTGCCCCTCGATCTCATGGCAGCGGGCACGGTGCTCGGACGTGGCTTCAATCGGGTCTACACCGCCGAGTTCCTGCGCACTCTTCGGCCGAAGGCGCTGGCGCAGATCGACCGGTTCCCGGGCCTCGCCGATAGAACCCGCGTGGCCGGTGCCCGCGATTTCCACGAGTTCGACGACGCCTTCACTGCCCCACTCCATGGGTATCGCGATGTCACCGACTACTGGACGCGCGCGAGCAGCCTGCCCGACCTTCCGCGCATCCAGGTGCCGACCCTCGTCCTCAACGCGCGGAACGACCCCTTCCTTCCAGCACGCCATCTCCCGGATCCGACTGCAATCTCGCCGTTCGTCACGCTGGAGCAGCCGCGCTCGGGTGGCCACGTGGGGTTCGTGAGCGGTCCGTTTCCGGGAAACGTGCGCTGGCTTCCCAGGCGCCTCTGCCGCTTCTTCACCGAGTCCGGTCGATCGGGTCCACGCTAGGGAGGCGCGCTGGCGTTCCACGGATGACTTCAAGTCAGCGCGTGACGTGTCGAAGGCTTCACATGCGGCACCCGATCGACCAACTGCCCGGCAAATCTGGCAACTGAATTGCATCAACAATCGGCCGCGAGGCTGGAATGCCTCGGTACAGGCGGCGATAATCGACCGATTCACATCATCCTCCCAGGACCATGCCTTCCATCGCTCCAGAAATCTTCAAGGCCTACGACATCCGCGGCATCGTCCAGACCGCCCTCACACCAGCCGCCGTGGAAGCCATCGGTCGCGCCTTCGGCAGCGAGGCGCTGGCCCGTGGCACCCCGCGCGTGGCCATCGGCCGCGACGGGCGGCTGTCGGGGCCGATGCTGGCCGACGCCCTGGCCACGGGGCTCCGGGCAGCGGGCTGCGACGTGGTCGACGTGGGTCTCGTCACCACACCCATGCTCTATTTCGCCGCCCACCATCTCGGCACGCGGTCCGGGATCATGGTCACCGGCAGCCACAACCCGCCGGAGTACAACGGGCTGAAGATGGTCATGGCCGATGAGGCGATCGCGGGCGAGGCGATCCAGGACCTCCGCCGGCGGATCGAGAAGAACGACTTCACGACGGGGAACGGCGGCTACACGAGCGCAGACGTCGCCGAGGCCTACATCGCCCGCGTCGTCGGCGACGTGAAGCTCTCGCGTCCGATCGACCTCGTCGTGGACGCCGGCAACGGCGTCGCCGGCGGCTTCGCCCCGGAGCTGTATCGCCGCCTCGGTTGCCGCGTCACCGAACTGTTCTGCGATGTGGACGGCACGTTCCCGAATCACCATCCCGACCCGTCCCAGCCCGAGAATCTCGAGGATCTCATCGAGGCACTGCGAGAGGGCGGCGAACTGGGCTTCGCCTTCGACGGCGACGGCGACCGGCTCGGGGTCGTGACGAAGCGCGGCCGCATCATCTATCCCGATCGGCAACTCATGCTGTTCGCCGAGGACGTCCTCACCCGCAATCCCGGCGCCGAAATCATCTTCGACGTGAAGTGCACCCGGGCGCTCTTCCCGTGGATCCGCGAGCGCGGCGGCCGCCCGCTCATGTGGAAGACAGGGCACTCGCTCATCAAGGCGAAGCTTCGCGAGACCGGTTCGCCGCTCGCGGGCGAGATGAGCGGCCACGTCTTCTTCAAGGAGCGCTGGTACGGCTTCGACGATGGCGTGTATGCCGGGGCCCGCCTGCTGGAGATCCTCTCGCGGGTGGCGGACGTCAGCGTCCCGCTCGAATCCCTGCCCGATTCCGTGAACACGCCGGAGCTGCAGATCAAGCTCGCCGAAGGCGAGAACTTCGCGCTCATGGACAAGCTGCAGCGGGAAGCGCGTTTCGAAGGCGCCACCGACATCCTGACCATCGACGGCGTGCGCGCGGAGTATCCGGACGGCTTCGGTCTCGCGCGGTCCTCCAACACCACGCCCGTGGTGGTGCTCAGATTCGAGGGCGACAACGCCGCGGCGCTCGCCCGTATCCAGGAAGCCTTCCGCCGCGCCATCCTCGCTGTCGCACCGCACGTGACCCTTCCCTTCTGAACGGCGTCGTGGACGCGAACAATCTGTTCCTCGGCCGCCAGCCCATCCTGGACCGGCAGGGCAACCTCGTCGCATTCGAACTGCTCTTCCGGTCCAGTCAGGCGAATGGTGCCCACATCGACGACGACCTGCTGGCCACGGCCACGGTCATCAACCACGCCTTCACTGAGCTGGGCGTCGAGGCGGTGCTCGGGCACTTCACGGGCTACATCAACCTGTCGGCGTCGCTCCTGATGAGCGAGGTCATCGAGCTGCTGCCGAAGGAGCGGGTGGTGCTCGAGGTGCTGGAAACCGTGGAGATCAACGACGCCCTGGTCGCACGGCTGCGCGAGCTTCGCGCAGCGGGCTTTCGTCTCGCGCTCGACGACTTCGCGGGCGACACGGAGCGCTACGCGCGGATCCTGGACCTCATCGATGTCGTGAAGGTCGAGATCCCGGGGCACAGCGACGCGGAGCTTGCCGAGACGACCGCGCGACTCCGACGCTGGCCGGTCCGCCTGCTGGCGGAGAAAGTGGACACCCGCGAGCAGGTGGACCGCTGCCTGGCACTCGGCTACGAACTCTTCCAGGGCTACTACTTCGCGAAGCCCACCGTGCTCGAGGGCAAGCGGTTGTCCCACACGGAGTCCGCGATCATGCAGCTGGTCGGCCTCGTGGTCTCCGATGCGGATACCACCGAGATCGAGAAGATCTTCAAGCAGAACCCCGACCTCACGATCAATCTGCTGCGGCTGGTGAATTCGGTGTCGACGGGCGCCAAGTCACGGATTCAGTCGCTCAAGGAGGCGATCGCTGTCCTCGGTCGACGTCAGCTGCAGCGATGGCTGCAGCTGCTGATGTTCGCGACGGCCGCGGCACCCGGCGCGCAGTTCCCGACACCGCTCCTGATGCTGGCCGCCACCCGCGGCAAGCTCATGGAACTGATGTCCGCCGCCACGGGCAGCGCCCGTGAGTCGGACGACGCGTTCCTGGCGGGCATCCTGTCACTGGTGGGCGCCCTGCTCGGGCGCCCCATCGAGGAGATCCTCGCCTCGCTCGCCGTCCCGGAGCAGGTGCGTGCCGCAGTGCTGAGGCGCGAGGGCCGGCTCGGCGATCTTCTCAACCTTGCCGAGCAGGTGGAGTTGTCCGACGTTCCCGGCATCGAGCGGCAGATCGAACGCATCGATGGCCTGAATGCCATGCGGGTCGGCGAGGCCTATGTGGGTGCGATCGAGTGGGCCAACAGCATCGCCGACGCGGCACCCTGACCACAGGCACCGCGCCCGCGAACAGACCGAGGATCAGGGCGCTTCGACTGCCGTCTTCAGCGCACCCAGACCGGCCTTGTAGGCATTGGTGAAGAACGTCCGCAGGGAATCGTCGTCCTGACCGGCGGGGGGCGGATCCTGCCAATAGGCGAGCCGCGTGAAGCGGCCGCTCCACACGACCTCCGTCTCGCCGTTGCCGACATCCTTCACCTGGATCGTCGCGAAATAGTCGCTCGCCATCACGGCACCGTCGGCGTACGTGTACGTGATCCGCATGTTGGTCGGGTCGTACTCGGTGAGCTTCTCCGTGACGCGCGTCCCGTTCCGGCGCAGCAGTTCGCGGATCGCGCCTTCCTCGCTCCGCGACTTCAGCACGAGCCGGCTCGATTCCGCCGACGGAAACCACTTCGCGAGCCCGCCGAAATCGCCCACGTAGGTCCAGACTTCCTCGGGGGACCCCTTGATGCGGATCGACTGCGTCGTCGTCACTTCCTTCGCCTGCGCGAAGCCCAGGGCCGGCACCGCCGTCATCACCATCCCGGCCAGCCACATCGTCGTGCGTTTCATCGCCTTCTCCTCGTGTCCTGGCGACCGGTCTCCGGCACGCCGATGATGAAGCCGGCCCCCAGGGTTCTGGTGTCCAGGGGCCGACCGGTTCAAACCTTGGCGTCGACCCAGCCCAAGACCGAAGCGAGCGCCGCATCGAGACCGGCGACGTTGGTGCCGCCGCCCTGTGCGAGGTCGGGTTTGCCGCCACCCTTGCCGCCCACCTGCCCCGCCACGAAGCCGACCAGTTCTCCGGCCTTCACCTTGCCGGTGAGGTCCTTCGACACGCCCGCGATCAGCGTGAGCTTGTCGGCGCCCTCCGCACTGCCCAGCACCACGACCGACGACCCGAGCTTGTCGCGCAGCTTGTCGATGGTCTCGCGCAGTGCCTTGGCGTCCGCCCCCTCCATCTTTGCAGCGAGGACCTTGATGCCCTTCACGTCGGTGGCCGTTCCGGCGAGATCATCGCCCTGCGAAGAGGCGAGCTTGCCTTTCAGGCGGGCGAGTTCCTTCTCGAGCGACTTCACCGTGTCGAGGGTCTGCGCGAGCTTCGTGCCGATCTCCTGGGCGGGCGCGCGCAGCATGCCGGCGATGTCGGCGAGTTGGCGTTCCTGGCTGCGGGCATAGGCCAGGGCACCGTCGGCCGTGACGGCCTCGATGCGGCGGATGCCGGCAGCGACACCGGTCTCCCCGACGATCTTGAAGAATCCGATGTCGCCGCTGCGCTTCACGTGGGTGCCGCCGCAGAGTTCCGTCGAGAAGTCACCCATGCCGATGACGCGCACCTCGTCGCCGTACTTCTCGCCGAAAAGGGCCATGGCACCGGCCTTCAACGCCTCGTCGTACTTCATGACCCGCGCCTCCACGGGCACGTTGCGGCGGATCTCGCGATTCACGAGGTCCTCGACGTGCGCCAGTTCGTCGGCGGTGACGGGCTGCGAATGGCTGAAGTCGAAACGCGTGTGGTGCGCATCGACCAGGGAACCCTTCTGGGTGACGTGCGAGCCCAGCACCTTGCGGAGCGCCGCGTGCATCAGGTGGGTGGCGGAGTGGTTGAATGCGGCGCGATGGCGCTGCGTGCCGTCGACCCGTGCGGTGACGGTGTCCCCCACGGACAGGCGCCCGGTGGCCATCTTGCCGTGGTGTCCGAAGACGGTGGCCTGGATCTTCAGGGTGTCGGCCACGGTGAAGGTGCCGGACCCCGCGACGAGTTCGCCGGCATCGCCCGCCTGGCCGCCGGACTCGGCGTAGAAAGGTGTCCGGTCGAGCACCACCACGGCGCTCTCGCCCGCCTCCACCTGCGTGACCGAACTGCCGTCGCGATAGAGCGCGAGCACCTCGGCATCGTCCTCAAGGGTCTCGTACCCGCGGAACTCGGTCGGCTGGCCGGTGTACTCGACGCCCGTCTGCACCTGGAAGCGGGAGGCGGCACGGGCACGGCTGCGCTGCTGCTCCATCTCGGCCTCGAAACCGGCGAAGTCGACGGTGAAGCCGCGCTCGCGGGCGATGTCAGCCGTGAGGTCGAGGGGGAATCCGAAAGTGTCGTACAGCTTGAACACCGTGGACCCGTCGAGCATGCGGTCCTCCTTCTGCATCGCGCCTTCCAGGACGGCCATGCCGTGCTCGAGGGTCTCGGCGAAGCGCTCCTCCTCCTGCTTCAGCACCTGCTCGACCTTCGCCTGTGCCGCGACCAGTTCGGGATACGCCTCGCCCATTGCGCGGGACAACGCAGCCACGAGCGTGTGGAAGAACGGACGCTTGCAGCCGAGCTTGTAGCCGTGACGGATGGCCCGCCGGATGATCCGGCGCAGGACGTAGCCGCGACCTTCGTTGCCCGGGATCACGCCGTCGGTGATGAGGAAGCTGCAGGCGCGGATGTGGTCCGCGATCACCTTCAGCGAGTTGTTCTCGAGGTCTTCCGAACCCGTGGCGCGCGCGGCGGCGACGATGAGTTCCTGGAAGAGATCGATGTCGTAGTTGGAATGGACGCCCTGCATGACGGCGCTCACGCGCTCGAGGCCCATCCCGGTGTCGACCGAGGGCTTGGGCAGCGGATGCAGCACGCCCTTGTCGTCCCGGTTGAACTGCATGAACACGAGGTTCCAGATCTCGATGTAGCGATCGCCGTCGGCATCCGGGGATCCCGGCGGACCGCCCGCCACACCCGGGCCGTGATCGAAGAAGATCTCGGTGCAATAGCCGCAGGGGCCGGTGTCGCCCATCTGCCAGAAGTTGTCGTTCGTCGCGATGCGAACCACCCGGTCCGCCGGGACCTGCATGTCCTCCAGCCAGATCTTCTCGGCGCCGTCGTCGTCGGCGTGCACCGTCACCCAGAGCTTGCTCTTCGGGAGGCCCAGTTCCTCGGTGAGGAAACCCCAGGCGAGCTGGATGGCCTCGCGCTTGAAGTAGTCGCCGAAGCTGAAGTTGCCCAGCATCTCGAAGAACGTGTGGTGCCGGGCCGTGTAGCCCACGTTCTCCAGGTCGTTGTGCTTGCCGCCGGCACGCACGCAACGTTGCGAGGTCGTCGCCCGGGAGTACGGGCGCCGATCCTGACCGAGAAAGACATCCTTGAACTGCACCATGCCGGCATTCGTGAACAGCAGCGTCGGGTCATTGCCGGGCACGAGCGGCGAGGAAGACACGACGGTGTGGCCGTTCCGGCGGAAGTACTCGAGGAATCGATGGCGGATTTCGCTGCTTTTCATGGTCGGTCTGGGAGGCGGGACATTCTAGGGAGCCCGAAGCATAGCGCCTGGGAGGGGATTTTCGGCAACCGGTTGCGCCGGAACGCAGGTGTGTGAGCAGGTCCTAGTCCTCGGGATCGCGGCGCGTCCGCAGCACGCGTCGGATGACCTCGGGAGAGAAGCCGCGGTTGGCGAGATAGCGCCCCTGACGGGCATAGCTGGTCGCGTCTTCGGGCGGTTCGGGGAATTTCCGGCGCAGGACCTGGAGCGCCTGTGCCGGTTCGGCTTCGCGCGCCGCCGACACCACGGTCTCGATGTCTGCCGCGCGGACCCCGCGCGCTTCGAGGTCCCGGGCGACCCGGAGCGGGCCGTGCCGCCCCGCATGCCGGCGCGCGATCTGCTCGGCGACACGCTCGTCGGAGAGGTACCCCGATCGTTCGAGGTCGTCGAGCAGCGCGGGGATGTCGTCCGCCTCGTCGGCATGGCGGGCGAGCTTGCGTCCCAGTTCCACCCGTCCGTGGTCACGCCGGGCCAGCATGGCGAAGGCGCGGGCCCGGAGCGACGGGCCTTCAGCCAAGAGCGGCCCTCCGGGAAAGGAATCCGGCGGTCAATCTTCCTCGGCCACCTCGGGCAGCGGCGTGACACCGACGGCCGCCCGGATCTTCTGCTCGATCTCGCGTGCCATCTCGGGATGCTCCTTCAGGAACTCCCGGGCGTTGTCCTTGCCCTGGCCGATCTTCTCGCCGTTGTACGCATACCAGGCGCCGGACTTGTCGACGATGTTGTTCGCCACACCCAGCTCGATGACCTCGCCCTCGCGGGAGATGCCTTCGCCGTAGAGGATGTCGAACTCGGCGTTGCGGAAGGGCGGCGCGGTCTTGTTCTTCACGACCTTGACGCGGGTCTCGCTGCCGATGACCTCTTCGCCTTTCTTGATGGAACCGATCCGGCGGATGTCGATGCGGACGGAGGCGTAGAACTTCAGCGCATTTCCGCCCGTGGTGGTTTCCGGGTTGCCGAACATCACGCCGATCTTCATGCGGATCTGGTTGATGAAGATGACCAGCGTGTTGGAGCGCTTGATGTTCGCCGTCAGCTTTCGCAGCGCCTGGCTCATGAGTCGGGCCTGCAGGCCGGGGAGCTGGTCGCCCATCTCACCCTCGATCTCGGCCTTGGGCGTGAGCGCCGCCACGGAGTCGACCACCACGACATCGACCGAACCGGACCGCACGAGCATGTCGGCGATCTCGAGGGCCTGCTCACCGTTGTCGGGCTGGGAGATCAGGAGGTCCTCGGTACGCACACCGAGCTTCCTGGCGTACTGCGGATCGAGCGCGTGTTCGGCGTCGATGAAGGCCGCGATGCCGCCGAGGGCCTGGGCTTCTGCGATGACCTGAAGCGTGAGCGTGGTCTTGCCGGACGATTCCGGGCCGTAGATCTCGACGATCCGCCCGCGGGGCAGACCACCGATGCCGAGGGCGAGATCGAGGCCGAGGGAACCGGTGGAAACCACCTGGATGTCCTGGCTCACGTCGTTCTCGCCGAGCCGCATGATCGAACCCTTGCCGAACTGCTTCTCGATCTGGGATAGGGCCGCCGCCAGTGCCTTCGTCTTGTTGTCGTCCATGGTGCTCTGTGTAGGAATCCGCGTCTCGGAAGGCCCGGATTATGGCATACGCACCTCTCCGACCATGACTACGCAATTCCCCTTTTTTTCAAGCACCTGGACCCACCCGCCAGGCTTGCGCAGCGGCCCGCCAAAAGATAAAGAAGCGCCGCCGTTTGCCGTAGGAGCAGCCATGGCATCCCTTCCCCAGACCGTACAGCGCATCGGCCGATTCGAGGTCGTGAAACCCCTCGGCAAGGGCACCCAGGGCAGCGTATGGCTCGCCCACGATCCGGACCTCCAGCGCGACGTAGCGATCAAGACGATCGACGTCGACGCCCGGTCGAACCCTGCCGCCGTCCGCACCCTGCTCGACGAAGCCGTGATGGCGAGCCGCCTGGTCCACCCGAATGTCGTGACCCTATTCGACGCCGGACGGGATCAGGATCGCCCCTATCTGGTCTTCGAGTTCGTTCCCGGCACGACCCTGGCGGCGGCCCTGCGCGACAGCGGGGCGATGGCGCCGGTCCAGGCGGTCGAGTACGCGCTCCAGATGTTGAAGGGCATCGACTTCGCCCATCAGAAGGGTGTCGTTCACCGGGACATCAAGCCCGGGAACATCATGATCACCACCGACGGCATGGCGCGGGTCATGGATTTCGGGATCGCGTCGCTCATGTCGGGCGCGGACCCGTCCGACACCGGATTCCACGGCACCCCGGCGTACACCGCCCCCGAGTACGTCACCAACCGCGAGTTCTCGCCGCGGTCGGACGTCTTCTCCGTCGGAATGGTGCTCTACGAGATGCTCACCGGCGAGCCGGCCGTCACCGGCAGCACCGTGTTCGAGGTCCTGCACAAGATCGCGAACGTGCCGTTCCAGCCTGCCTCGAAGCTCGCCCAGGGGATCGACGAGGCGCTGGACGGCATCGTGATGCGCGCGCTCACGAAGGAACCCGAGAACCGCTACGCCTCCGCCGCCGAAATGGCGGAAGCGCTCGAGCGCTATCTGCGCCCGGACGATTCCGGCGAGGCCATCGAGCCCGTCAGCGACGCGACCATGGAGTTCCTGCTCCGGCGGATCCGTCTGCGCAGCGACTTCCCCGCGCTCACCGACACGATCACCACGGTCACTAAGGCCATGGGATCGGACAAGCAGGGGGTTGCAACGCTGGCGGCCGCGATCCTCAAGGACTTCGCCGTCACCAACAAGCTGATGAAGCTCGTGAACTCCGCGCACTATGGCTCCGTGGGGCGCGGCGTCACGACGGTTTCGCGGGCCATCATGGTCATCGGCTTCGATCAGGTCCGCTCCATCGCCGTGGGCCTGCTGCTGTTCGAGCACCTCCAGAACAAGTCCCAGGCCGTCGCCCTGCGCGAAGAGATCATCGCCACGTACTTCAACGGGCTGCTCGCCCGATCGATGCTCGCCGCCAGCGGACTGCGCGACGCCGAGGAAGCGTTCATCTGCGCGATGTTCCACAACCTCGGGCGGCTGCTGACGGCGTTCTACTTCCACGAGGAGTACGCCGAGATCCAGAAGCTCGTCCGCACGGGGCAGGACGAGCGCAAGGTCGCGGCATCCACCCTCGGGGCACCGATGGACGAACTCGGGATGGGAATCGCCAAGACCTGGAAGTTTCCCGACCGGGTCGTGGCCACCATGCGCCCGGTCCTCGATCTGCAACCCCTGCCGCCGACCTCCGACACCGACAGCATGCGACTCGTCGCCACCCTCGCGCGCGGGGTCACCGACGTGATCCGCTACGCGTCCGACGAAGAACGCGCGCCGCGGCTGCTCAAGATCGAGAAGCGCCTCGGCGAGCCCCTCGCGATCTCGCAGGGACAGATCCTGGCGGCGGTCAACAAGGCCGTGACCAACCTCGCCTCCGATGCGGAGGCGCTCGGCCTCAGCACGGCAACCAGTCCGTTCTTCGCCCGCGCGGTGTCGTGGTCGGAGGAGTTCTCCGGCGAGAAGATCACCGATGCGCTGCACGAGACGCTGGCGGGCACGAGCGTCCCGACGGTGAAGACCGAAAGCAGCGCCAGCAGCGGCCCGACCACCGACGAACGCAAAGCCGTGCTGACGGCCGGCATCCAGGACATCACGAACGCTCTCGTGACCACCTTCCAGCTGAACGACGTCCTGCGGATGATCGTCGAGGCCATGTATCGCGGGATCGGCTTCGGTCGGGTCCTGCTGCTCGTCCGTGACCCGGCGAACAATGCCCTGAAGGCGCGTCTGGGCTTCGGCAAGGGCGTGGACGACCTTCTGCGGCGTGGCTTCTCGATCAGCCTGACGCCCGCGAAGGACGTATTCCACGCGGCGCTCTCGCAGGGTGTCGACATCCATATCGAGAACGTCGATGGCGAGAACATCCGCAATACCATCCCCGACTGGTACCGGAAGGCGCTGCCGTCGCGATCGCTGGCACTGTTCCCAGTGATGCTGAACAAGAAACCCGTCGCCCTCTTCTACGGCGACAGCTCGGATGCCCGCGGCCTGCGGTTCACCTCCGAGGAACTGTCGATGCTGAAGACCCTGCGCAACCAGGCCGTGCTCGCGATCCGCTCCCAGAATGCATGACTCGGAAGTCCGCCCCAACCACACGAACGCCATGAGTGAAGCGACGAACCTGACTGTCCTGTTCGCCGACGTGGCCGGCAGCACGCGTCTGTACGAGCGCTGCGGCGACAAGGAAGCGTTGCGTCGCGTTGGCGAGTGCCTCGCCGTCGCGAAGGAGGCCGTCCTCGCGAACGACGGCGAAGTGATCAAGACCATCGGCGACGAGTTGATGTGCCTGTTCCCGAACAGCGGGGCAGCCACTCTCGCAGCTTGCGCCATGCAGTCGGGCGTGCACGGGCTGCCGCAGGCAGGCGACGCGCCCATGGCGCTGCGGATCGGCTATCAGTCCGGCCCCGTGCTGCGACGCGACGGCGACGTCTTCGGCGACACGGTGAACGTCGCTGCGCGCATCGTCGGCATGGCTTCCTCGGGGCAGATCCTGCTCGGCGACACCGCGAGCGAATCCCTGCCCTCCTACCTCCGGTTCGGGCTGCGGACACTCGGTCATGCCGCCGTGCGGGGCCGCGCAACGGAAGTCCGTCTGCACGAGATCGTCTGGGACCTCGCCGCGGACCTCACCGTCGTCGGGGGCACGGTCGCGCTGAAATCGATGCCGGCCTCGCCCGTGCTGGAGCTGCGCATGGGCACGCTGTCGTGGCGTGTGGAACGCGGGGCGATCACGATCGGTCGCGACGCCGCGAACCAGGTGGTCCTCGGTACGAAGCGCGCGTCCCGCAGCCATGCGCGGATCGAATCCCGCGATGGCCGTTTCGTGCTCTGCGACCTCAGCGCGAACGGCACCTACATCCAGAACGGATCGGACACCTTCACGCGGCTCTGCGGCGAGGAGGCGACCCTCACCGGCACCGGGACGCTCACGTTCGGCGACCGCCCCGACATGGAAGGCGCGATCGAGATGCGGTATACCGTCACGACATCGAGCCGGACCGGCTGATCCCCTCTTCGCGGGAGACGACGATGCTGACGCTGCTGAGAGACTTCCTGTGGTGGTGCGGTGCCCGCGGCTGGCGCGCGCTGCGGGTGATGAGTGGCGACGACGCCTTCGAGCGACATCTGACGCTCGAACCACCGTCCGCAAACGATTCGCCTGCGCCCTCACGGCAGGTACGGCGCGCGATCTACGACCGGGAACTCGACCGGAAGTGGGGCCGCTACACCGCCTGCGGCCGCTGCTTCGAGCGCTGAACGCCGCAGCGCTCCACGACGATCACGCCGACGCCGGCCCCTCGTTCAAGCGGATGACACCGGCGAGGGCCTCGAGAATCGTCTGTCGTCGCACCGCCTCGCGATCGCCCGAGAATCGATACGTGCGCGCCTCGCGAATTCCGTCCGCAAGCCCCCAGGCGATGCACACCATGCCCACCGGCTTCGTCAGCGTCCCGCCCCCTGGGCCCGCGACACCACTCACCGCGACGGCTATGCCTGCCGCCGTGCGCAGGAGCGCGCCGTCCACCATGGCGACGACCGTCGCCTCCGACACGGCACCGTGCCGCAACAGCGTCTCGGGCGGGACACCCAGCAGGGCCTGCTTCGCCGCGTTGCTGTAGGTCACGAAACCGCCTTCGTACCAGCGGGAACTGCCGGCGACCATCGTCACCGTGGCACCGATGCCGCCCCCCGTGCAGGACTCCGCCGTGACGAGCATCCGACCCGTCTGTGCGAGGGCCTCGCCGGTGCGCAGGGAAAGTTCGTGGAGTTCCTCGTCCATGTCAGAAGATCGCCTTCCAGGTTGCCAGCACGAGCAGCGTGTAGAACGCCGCCACGAGATCGTCGACCATGATGCCGAAGCCGCCCTTGACCGTCCGGTCGAGGATGCGGATGTGGAGCGGCTTCATGATGTCGAAGAGACGGAACAGCAGGAAGCCGAATGCCTGCCACAGGGGCTCGCGCGGAATCACGAAGAGCACGATCATGAACGCGACGATCTCGTCGATGACGATGCCGCCGTGGTCGTGCACGCCGAGCGCGCGGCTCGTACGCTCGGCCGTGATGATTCCGATGAGGTAGAGCGCGACCAGCAGCAGCGCGAACCAGCCGTCCGACAGGCGCGGATCTAGATACGCGAAGAGCGGCAGGGCCACGAGCGTGCCCATGGTGCCGGGCGCCACGCGGGACAGTCCGGACCCGAATCCGAGCGCGATGAAGTGGGCCGGATGCGCGACGAGAAAGCGCAGGTCCGGGCGCCGGGGGCGTTGTTCAGCCGAAATGATCGAATCCTCCGCCGGCGGGTGCGATGTCGAGCCCAATCGGGTCGAGTACGCGTACGACCGCTGGCCCGGCCACCGTCGCTCCGATGCGTGTCACGACTACGCCGGCCGCCTGCGCCGCGGCCCGCACGGCGTCGCGGTTCGTCGGTGATGCGGTGAACGCCAGCTCGTAGTCGTCGCCCCCTGCGAGGATCGCCGCAGCACGGCGCTTCCCGTCGACGCCCGCGAGCGCCGACGACTGCGGCAACCGCGCCCAGTGAACGTCGATGCCGCACGCGGACCGGTTGGCGAGGTGCCCGAGATCGGCCACGAGGCCATCCGAAACGTCGATCGCTGCCGAGGCGAGACCGGCGAGCGCCACGCCCAGACCGACGCGCGGTTGCGGCTGTTCGAGACGCGCGCGGCAGCGGGCTTCGTCGATCGCGTCGACGGCAGCGGTTCCACGTAGCGCGGCGAGTCCGATCGCCGCCTCGCCGGTGCAACCGGACAACCACACATCGTCGCCCGGCACCGCGCCGTCGCGACGCAATGCATTCCCGGCCAGCACTTCGCCGATCACGGTGACGCAAAGATTGAGCGGCCCGCGCGTGGTGTCACCGCCCGCCAGATCGACCCCGTGGACGGCCGCCAGCGCCAGGAATCCCGCCGAGAAGGCCCCGAGCCATGCCTCGTCCACCCGCGGCAGTGCAAGCGCCAGGAAGGCCCAGCGCGGACGTGCGCCCATCGCGGCGAGATCCGAGAGGTTCACGGCGAGCGTCTTGTGCCCCAGGCGGCGCGGGTCGGTACCCGGCAGGAAGTGCGTGCCCTCGACGAGCATGTCGGTGGAGACGGCGGTCACATGCCCCGGCGTGGGGACGAGGAGCGCCGCGTCGTCGCCGCCAGCGAGCAGCGTGCGCGGCGTGGGGGGCGTGAAATGACGCCGGATGAGATCGAACTCGGTTGGCATCGCCCGATTCTATCCGGCCCGGGGTCTCCGACGGACCGCGGCGAGGATCAGAAGGCGATCTGGCCCGACAGGTAGAAGGCGCGCTGCTCCCGTCGATCGGCGATCTGGCCGAGGTCGAGCCATGCGGCGGTGACCGATACGCGCTTCGACGGGAACCACGCCACGAAGACATCCTTGAACGTCTCTTCGCGGAACACCGAGAGGTTGTCCGGCTTGCGACGCACCTCTGCGCCCAGCACGAGCCGGTCGGTGAGGAAGAGGCCCACGGAAACCTCCGGCAGGTAGCGATACGCGTCGCGGCGATCGCCACCGAAGCCGAGCAACCCCATCTGGTTCGCCTTGGTGGCCCGTACCGTGCCGTTCAGCAACAGGTTGCGGCCCAACACGGCGCCGAGCCAGACCTTGGTGGCCGCGAGGTAGAAATCGACTCCGTCGTCGTGCCGTGCCCCCAGGGCCCTGGGCACGGTCATGTCGTCGTTGCGCTTGTACTGGAGCCCGAAGGCCAGTTGCGGCATCCAGCGGTCCTGGTCGAAGACGGCGTCCCCGGAGAGCTTCACCTTGAGTCCGAAGATGTCCTGCGAGATCGACTGGCCCGGCACCGTGCTGCCGAGCCCCAGCCGCTGACGCGCGTACGACAACTCGACCCGATCCCGGATGCCCACGGCCACACCGGTCGCGCTCAGGCTGAAGTCGGTCGGATCGGCACGCGTGTGGAAGGCGGTGAAACCCACCTGGTCGCGACTGCCGTAGCCGGTGATGAGCGCCCACGGGGTGAGGCCTCCGCCACCGGCGCCTTCGATCTGGGACACCCCGCCGGTGGCATGAAGGCGGGAACCGGGCTCCGGCAGCCCGGCGGCGGATACCGTGCCGCCAAGCGCGGCGAGTAGGGTGAGCAGGGCGATCTTCATGACTGGGCGTATCGACGTCCGGGACGGCCCCTTGAGAGGGTCAAGTTGCCCGACTCGAGGTCGTTAGCCTCCGGACCCCGGTCCACCGCCCGCGCCATGATGTCGAACCCACGCACGCCCGTCCGTCACCGATGCTCGCAACACTTCACCGCCATCGGACTGGTGCTCGCGATGTGGTGCCTGCCGGTGCACGCCGATTCCAGCCTGTACGCCCGCCTGGGCGGGGAACCCGGCGTCGCGACATTCGTGTCGCAGCTCGTGGAGATCATGCGCACCGACCCGGTGTCGGGCCACATCTTCCGGAAGGTGAACCACAAGCGCCTGAAGGCGAAGATCGCCGAACAGATCTGCACGCTCACCGGCGGGCCCTGCGCGTTCGACGGCGACGACATGAAGACGACGCATGCGGGCATCCCGATCACGGAGACTGACTTCCATCGCCTCGTCGAGCACCTGGTGGTCATCCTCGACCGGAACGGCATCGCCACCCGCGAGAAGAACGAACTGCTCGCGATCCTCGCGCCGTTCAAGCGCGACGTGGTGACGCAATGACCTGCCGGCATCGACCTACGATGTGGCAGCGCATCGTCCGCTGGACCGCGATGCTGCTCCCGGCGCTCGCCTGCATCGGAAGTCCGCAGGCCACCACGCTCGTGGCGACGGTGATCGGCCCGGACGGGGCACCCGTCCCGCAGGTCGTCATCCACGCCATGCCCGTGAGCGGCAAGCTGCCGGCGACGCCGCCGAAGGCAGCGCAGATGGATCAGGTCGACAAGGAGTTTGTGCCATTCGTGCAGCCGGTGCAGATGGGCGCCGCCGTCACGTTCCCGAACAAGGACAACATCCGGCACCACGTCTACTCCTTCTCGCCGGCGAAGACGTTCGAACTGAAGCTCTACTCCGGGACGTCGGCGAAGCCCGTCGTCTTCGACAAGCCGGGCCCGGTGACGCTCGGCTGCAACATCCACGACTGGATGGTGGGCCACCTCTATGTCGTCGAGGGCCCGTGGTTCACGAAGACGGGCAAGGACGGCAAGGGCGGCATCGACCTTCCGCCGGGCGAGTACCTCGTCAAGGTCTGGCATCCGTGGCTCAAGGACGAGCCGGCGCCGGTCAGGGTCAAGGCCGAACCGACGGGCGACCTCCAGGCCGCGTTCCGCATCGTGCTGACGCGGCCGCCCGCCACCACCCACGACAAGCGCTGATCGCCCGACAGTGTCCCGCCACGTTCACATCGCCGCATCGGGTCGCC
Organism: Betaproteobacteria bacterium Ga0077532; assembly: GCA_001464895.1. Lineage (GTDB taxonomy): Bacteria > Pseudomonadota > Gammaproteobacteria > Burkholderiales. The sequence goes on along the minus strand of LNEE01000019.1, from coordinate 60,568 downwards.
CGTGAAGATCCACAGCCTCCGTGCGCGGATCATCGTGTTCTTCGTGATGCTGCTCGTGACCGTGCAGGCGGTCCTGTTCGTGCTCGTCAGCGTGAGCGGGCGTCGCATCGCCGAGCAGGTGATCGGCGACGAGCTGGTCACCGGCGAGCGGATCTTCGGGCGCCTGGTCGTCCAGAGCACGAACCGGCTCGCCGACGCGGCGCGACTCCTCGCCGCGGACTTCGGGTTCCGCACCGCCGTGGCGACGCGCGACGTGGCAACCATCGCGTCCGCGCTCGCGAATCACGGGCAGCGGATCGATGCGAGCCTCGTGATGCTGGCCTCCCTCGACGGTCGTCTCATCGCCGACACGCTCTCGGGCGATCCGATCCGGGACGCCGTCTTCCCTCTGCCTTCCATGCTGGACGCGGCCCGCGCCACAGGCCGCGCGTCCGGCATCGTGCTGCTGGACGGACGCCCGTATCAGGTGGTGGTCGTGCCGGTGCTCGCACCGACGCCGATCGCCTGGGTCGCGATGGGGTTCGCGATCGACGACCGCACCGCCGCGGACCTGCAGTCGGTGGCTGCGCTCGAGGTCTCGTTCCTGTCGCGCACCGCCGATGGCCGCTGGACGCTGCACGCGTCGACGCTCCCGCCGCAGATCCGCGGTCGCCTCGCGTCGCGACGCGGGGAGCTGGAGGGCATGTCTCGGCTGTCGTCGATGACACTGGTCGACGAGGAGTACCAGACGCTGGTCCCCGTGCTGGGCGAGAGTCCGGAGGGGCGGGTCGTCGCGCTGCTGCAGCGCTCGAAGCGCGAGGCGCTGGAACCGTTCGAGCGCGTGCGGGCGATCCTCTACGTGCTGGGTCTCGCGAGCCTCGTGTTCACGGTGTTGGGCAGCGTGGTCATCGCGCGCGGCATCAGCCGGCCGGTGAGCCGGCTCGCCGAAGCGGCCCGCGGAATCCGTGACGGGGACTACACGCAGAAAGTGCGGGTCGAGACCCAGGACGAGATCGGTGGCCTCGCCGACAGCTTCAACCACATGCTGGACGGCATCGTCGGGCGCGAGAGCAAGATCCTGCGCCTCGCCTACGAGGATTCCCTGACCGGACTGCCGAACCGCGCGCGCTTCCGAGAGGCCGTGCGCGACGGGCTGCTCACTGCGCGGCGGACCGACGCGGCGCTGAGCGTGCTGATTCTCGACCTCGACCGGTTCAAGGCCATCAACGATTCGCTCGGCCACCCGGCTGGCGACGACGTGCTGCGCATCGTTGCGTGCCGGCTGCGGGAGACCATCGCCGGGACGGACATGGTCGCCCGGTTGGGCGGCGACGAGTTCGCGATCCTGCTCCACGGTGGGATGGGGGACTACGTGAAAGAGGTGACCGAACGCATCTTCGCGCGGCTGCGGGAACCCATCGACCTCGACGGACAGCCGGTGGACGTGGGCGCCAGCATCGGCATCGCGTGCTACCCGACGCACGGGGAGGATCCCGATCTTCTGATGCTGCGCGCGGATGTTGCGATGTACGACGCCAAACGCGGACACGCCGGCTGCGCCACCTACGACGTCCGCAACGAGGACGGCCGGCGTCACCACCTCTCCCTGCTCGGCGAACTGCGCCGCGCGGTGGAACGCGACGAGCTGTCGGTCCACTACCAGCCCAAGCTGGACCTGCGCACCGGCGGCATCCACCACGCCGAGGCCCTCGTGCGATGGATGCACCCGGAACGCGGGTTCGTGTCACCGGGGGAGTTCATCCCCTTCGCCGAACAGACCGGCTACATCCGTGAACTCACGCGTTGGGTCGTGGCGCGGGTGATCCGCCAGGTGGACGAATGGCGCGCGCGCGGCCTCGAGATCCGGGTGTCGGTGAACATCTCGACGCGCGATCTGATGAGCGACGACCTGGTCCCCGACGTCGAGCGGGAGATGGCCCGTGGGGGGACGCCGCCCGGACTGCTCTGTTTCGAAGTCACGGAGAGCGGCGTGATGGAGGACCCCGCACGGGCGCTCGCGACGCTCGACCGCATCCACGCCCTCGGCATCCGGCTCTCGGTGGACGACTTCGGCACCGGGTACTCGTCTCTCGCGTACCTGAAGAAGCTGCCCGTGCAGGAACTGAAGATCGACCGCTCGTTCGTGATGCACATGGCGGAGGACGCGAACGACGCCACACTCGTTCGCACGACCATCGAACTCGGGCACAACCTCGGGCTGGAGGTGGTGGCCGAGGGCATCGAGGACGAGCCCTCGCTCGCGCTGCTCAGGGCCTTCGGTTGCGATCAGGTGCAGGGCTACCTGATCGCGAAGCCGATGCCGGCGGACCGATTCGAGGCCTGGATGCTCGAGCGCACCGCGACCGCGGCGCCGCCACCCGCCCTGCCCGACCTCTCGTTGCCGCGGACCCGTCTCAGCGCCTGACAGCCTCGTCGGGTCGCACCTGCTGCGCAAGGCGGTCGAGCACGCCGTTGATGTAGCGGTGGCCATCCGTGCCGCCGAACACCTTCGCAATCTCCACGGCCTCGTTGATGATCACGCGATACGGCGTCTCCACGTGCGCGGTGAGTTCGAGCGCGCCCATCAGCAGGATCGCGTGCTCGACCGGGGAAAGCTCCTCGACCTTGCGATCGATGAGCGGCGCGATGCGCGCGCGGAGCGCGGTGGCATCGGCGGTGACACCGTCCACCAGCCGGTCGAAGAGCTTGGCGTCGAGCTTGGGGAAATCCTCTTCCATCCTGGCATCGCGCTTGATGTCGCGGGCTTCGCCCGGATTGAGCAGCCAGGTGTAGATCGTCTGCACCGCGCGCTCCCGCGCGAGGCGCCGGGCATTCTTGGGCCGCGGCTTCTCTGCCGGCGGCGGTGTCTCAGTCTCGCTCATCTTCTATCGCCTGGAAGAGGTTGGCCATCTCGACGGCAACGCGCGCGGCTTCGGCGCCTTTCACGTGCATGCGGGCCTCGGCCTGCTCGTCGTTCTCGGTGGTGAGGACGCCATTCGCGATGGGCACACCGCTGTCGAGCTGCACGCGCATGATGCCTTCGGCCGACTGGTCGGACACCACCTCGAAGTGGTACGTCTCGCCCCGGATCACCGCGCCCAGCGCTACGAGCGCGCGGAACAGTCCGGTGCCGGCCAGCTTGCGCAGTGCAGGTGGAATCTCCAGCGCGCCCGGCACGCTCACGACAGTCATGTCGTCCCGCGAGACGCCCAGGCGCTCCAGTTCCGCCAGGCAGGCCGCGAGAAGTGCCTCGCACACCGGCTGGTTGAACCGGCTCACCACCACGCCCACGGTCAGGCCCTCCCCCGACAGGTCGGGTTCGATCTCGTAAATGTCATCCACGTGCGCCATGGGCACCCTCATCGAATCGTGACACCGGGCACCTGGCCCGGCTCCAGATGGCCCGCGACCTCGAGGTCGAAGCCAGCCATGCTCGGCAGACGCAGCGGCAATGCCATCAGCAGCATCCGCGCGACACCGAGGTCGCGCAGGATCTGGGCACCGATGCCGTAGGTCCGCAAATCCCATTTGCGCCGCGACGTCGCGGCATCCGGCGCACCGAGCCGCGCAAGGAGATCGGCGCCGGTCTCGGTGCGGTGCAGGAGCACCGCCACCCCGCGCCCCGCCTGCGCGATGGTCGCGAGGGCATCGTTCAGATTCCAGGAATGGCTCCGGTCGCCGGCATCGAGCGCATCGAGCACCGACAACGGCTCGTGCACCCGGACGAGGACCGGCGCGTCTCCGGAGACATCGCCGCGCACCAGGGCAAGGTGGGTCTCGTGGTTCGTGTCGTCGACGTAGGCGACGAGGCGGAAGACGCCGTGGGCGGTGGTGATCTCGCGCTCGTGGGCGCGGCGGACCAGCGACTCGGTCCGGCTGCGGTGATGGATGAGATCGGCGATGGTGCCGATGGCGAGGCCATGTTCCTTCGCGAAGATCTCGAGGTCGGGCAGGCGCGCCATCTCGCCGTCGTCCTTCAGGATCTCGCAGATCACGGAGGCGGGCTCCAGCCCGGCCAGCTTCGCGAGATCGCAACCGGCCTCGGTGTGGCCGGCGCGCACCAGGACGCCACCCGCCTGCGCCATCAGCGGGAAAATGTGGCCCGGCTGCACGATGTCGGCGGGGCGCGCGTCGCGACGCACCGCAGCCTGCACGGTACGCGCGCGGTCGGCTGCCGAGATGCCGGTGGTGACGCCCTCCGCCGCCTCGATCGAGACCGTGAAGTTGGTCCCCATCGACGAGCGGTTAGCCGTGACCATCGGCCCGAGATTGAGCTGCCGGCAACGGGCCTCGGTGAGCGTGAGGCAGATGAGCCCGCGCCCGAACCGCGCCATGAAGTTGATGGCCTCGGGCGTGACGAACTCGGCCGCCATCACGAGATCGCCCTCGTTCTCGCGGTCTTCCTCGTCCACCAGCACGACCATCCGCCCGGCGCGGATCTCGTCGATGATCTTCGGTGTGGAACTGATGGTCATCGCGGCAGCTCCTGCGGATCTCCGGTCAGCATGCGTTCGACGTAGCGGGCGATCAGATCGACCTCCAGGTTGACGCGATCCCCGGCACGCAGCGCGCCGAGATTCGTGACCGAGAGCGTGTGCGGGATCAGGTTCACCTGGAAGCGGTCGGGCCCGGTCGCATTCACGGTGAGGCTCACGCCGTTGACCGTCACCGAGCCCTTCCGCGCGACGTACTTCGCCAGCGCCAGCGGCAACCGGAACTCGAATCGCTGGCTGTCGCCGTCCGGCGTGATCGACACGACGTCACCGACACCGTCGACGTGACCCGTGACGAGATGCCCGCCAAGTCGGTCTCCGGCCCGCAACGCCTTCTCGAGATTGACGCGGGCACCGGCCGTGAAGCCGGCGGTGCAATCGAACGTTTCGCGCGACACGTCGGCCGCGAAGCCCGCGGCGTCGAACGCGACGACCGTGAGGCAGCAGCCGTCGACGGCGATGCTGTCGCCGAGGGCGACATCGCCCATGTCGAGGCCCCCCGCGTCGATGCGCAGGCGCGCGCCGAGAGCATTGCCGTCGAGGGCGGCGACGCGTCCCAGCGCCTGAACGATTCCGGTGAACATTCGCTTCTCCGAAAGGGGATGAGGCGCCGTGCGCCTCAGAGAGTCTGTCGCGGCAGCGGCCGCGCGAGGATCCGCAGGTCCGGACCGAACCGGCGCAGATCGGTGATCTCGAGCTGCACGGCTTCGTCGACCGTCTCGAAGCCGGGCAGTTGCAGCATGCCGCGCGACGACGCCCCGAGAAGCTTCGGCGCGAGATAGACGAGCAGTTCGTCCACGACGCCGGCCGCGAGCAGTGCGCTGTGCAGGTTGATCCCGGCCTCGGCCAGGACCTCGTTGAACTCATGGGCGGCGAGCTTCCGTGCCAGCGCCGGGAGGTCCACCTTGCCCTCGGCGTCGGGCAGGTGCCAGACCTCCGCACCGCGATCGGCGAGCGCGGCGGTCTTCGCGGCGTCTTCGCGGGCGGAGGCAACGATCACCCGGCCGCCGTCGAGGATGCGGGCATCCACGGGGATGCGCAACCTGCTGTCCACCACGACGCGCACGGGCTGGCGTTCCGATGGGACGTCGCGCACGGTGAGGCGCGGATCGTCGTCCTTCAGCGTGCCGATGCCGGTCATCACGATGCACGACCGCGCACGCCAGCGATGGCCGTCGCGGCGGGCATCGGGCCCGGTGATCCACTGGCTCGCCCCGTTGGGCAGGCCGGTCCGGCCGTCCAGCGTCGCGGCGATCTTCACGCGGAGCCATGGCCGACCACGCGTGAGGCGCGAGACGAAACCGGTGTTGAGTTCGCGGGCCTGGGCTTCCATGAGCCCCGTGTCCACCGGAACGCCGGCCGCCCGAAGTCGCGACACGCCCTGGCCGGCAGTCCGGGGATCTGGGTCTTCCATCGCCGCGACGACGCGACCCACCCCGGCAGCGAGGAGGGCGTCGACGCAGGGGGGCGTCCGACCGTGATGATTGCAGGGTTCGAGCGTGACGTAGGCGGTGGCGCCGGCAGCGGCATCGCCTGCGGCGCGCAAGGCGTTCACCTCGGCGTGGGGTTCTCCGGCGCGCTCGTGCCAGCCCTCGCCGACCACCTTGCCATCGCGCACCAGCACGCAACCGACGCGCGGATTGGGTGTCGTGGTCGCGAGGCCGCGCGCCGCAAGCCGAAGCGCCCGCGCCATCCAGCGGTGGTCATCGGCGTCGAAGGTCATCAGCGCGCCGCCGTGCGTCCGCGGCGGGGTGCCGGCTTGGCGACCTCGTCGATCACGTCGCGGAAATCTTCGACATCCTTGAAGTCGCGGTACACCGAGGCGAAGCGGATGTAGGCGACCTTGTCGAGCTTGTACAACTCCTTCATCACCATCTGCCCGAGAGCGCGGGACGCCACCTCGCGCTCGCCCAGCGCGAGCAGGCGCTGCGTGATGCGCTGGATCGCGGCATCGACCAGTTCCGTGGGAACCGGTCGCTTGTGCAGGGCCCGGGTGAAACTGATCCGCAGCTTGGCCTCATCGAACTCCGCACGACTGCCGCTCGTCTTCACGATCTGCGGCATGCGCAGCTCCACCGTCTCGTAGGTGGTGAAGCGCTTGTCGCACGCGAGGCAGCGACGCCGCCGGCGCACGGTGTCGCCCTCCTCGCCCACGCGGGAGTCCACCACCTGGGTGTCGGCGTGACCGCAGAAGGGACACTTCATGGGCGGCGGGAAACGGGGACGCTCAGGCCCCGTACACCGGGAAGCGCGCGCACATGGCCGTCACGTCGTTCGCCACACGGGCGAGCACCTTGTCGTCCTGCGGCGCCTCCAGCACGTCGGCGATGAGATGCGAGAGTTGCACCGCCTCGGCGTCTCCGAAGCCGCGCGTGGTCATGGCGGGCGACCCGATGCGGATGCCGCTCGTCACGAAGGGCTTCTCGGGATCGTTCGGGATCGCGTTCTTGTTGACCGTGATGTGCGCCTTGCCTAGAGCGATCTCGGCGTCCTTTCCGGTGATGCGCTTCGCGCGGAGATCGAGCAGGAAGACGTGCGATTCGGTGCGGCCGGAGACGATGCGCAGGCCGCGCTCCGTCAGCACGCGGGCCATGGTCGATGCGTTCGTGAGGACCTGCGCCTGGTAGGCCCGGAACTCGGGGGTCATCGCTTCCTTGAAGGCCACCGCCTTGGCAGCGATCACGTGCATCAGAGGGCCGCCCTGGATGCCCGGGAAGATCGCCGAGTTCAGGATCTTCTCGTGCCCGGACTGCGACAGGATGATGCCGCCGCGCGGACCGCGGAGCGTCTTGTGGGTGGTGCTCGTCACGAAATCGGCGATGCCGACGGGCGAGGGATACAGCCCCGCGGCCACGAGGCCGGCGTAGTGGGCCATGTCGACGAGCAGATGCGCGCCGACGGCGTCGGCCACTTCGCGGAAGCGCTGGAAATCGATGCGGAGGGAGTAGGCCGAAGCACCGGCCACGATGACCTTCGGGCGATGCTCGTGGGCAATGCGTTCGAGGGCGACGTAGTCGATGACCTCGTCGGCGTCGAGCCCGTACGAGACCGCGTGGTACAGCTTGCCCGACAGATTCACCGGCGAGCCGTGGGTCAGGTGTCCGCCATGGGCGAGCGACATTCCGAGGAGCGTGTCGCCCGGCTTCAGGATCGCGGCGTAGACCGCCTGGTTGGCCTGGGATCCGGAGTGGGGCTGGACGTTGGCGTACTCGGCGCCGAAGAGCTGTTTCGCGCGGTCGATGGCGAGCTGCTCGGCGACGTCGACGTGTTCGCAGCCGCCGTAGTAGCGCTTGCCGGGGTAGCCCTCGGCGTACTTGTTGGTCAGCACGGACCCCTGGGCCTCGAGCACGCGCGGGCTCGCGTAGTTCTCGGAGGCGATCAGCTCGATGTGGTCTTCCTGGCGGGTGCGCTCGGCGCCCATGGCGGCGGCGAGTTCCGGGTCGAACGAGGCGATGGTGTCTTGGGTGCTGAACATGGCGGGGCGGCGGAGGGAAGTGCGGGGGACGCGGAGTCTACCATCCGGGCGCCCAGGGACGCCCGCAAAAGGCCTTTGCCCAGAGGCGCTTGGCGGCTCCGCGCTTCGCTGGCCGGGGGGCTTGACGTATGATCCGCAGCGCTTGCGCCACCACCCGGCGGCGGCTCCCGGGGTTCGCCCCGGGAGACCGTTCGGAGGAGACGTCACCCTTTGGGGCGGCGGCTGCCGGGCTATGAATACAACACGAGGCAACACGAGGAACCATCGCAATGCCCAACATCCTGTCCAAACTGGTCTGGGTCGTCATCGCACTGGTCGGCGCCTCGGCCATCGGCGGCATCGCCCTGCACCGCGGAGAGCAGATCAACGCCCTCTGGTTCATCGCTGCGGCGGTGTGCACCTACCTGATCGGCTACCGCTTCTACAGCGCGTGGATCTGCGCAAAGGTCCTGGTCCTCGACGAGACCCGCGCCACACCCGCCGAGCGCTTCAACAACGGTCGCGACTTCATCCCGACCAACAAGTGGGTGGCGTTCGGTCACCACTTCGCCGCCATCGCAGGCCCCGGGCCGCTGATCGGACCGACGCTCGCGATGCAGTTCGGATACCTGCCCGGCACGCTCTGGATCCTGGCCGGCTCGGTGCTGGGCGGTTGCGTGCAGGACATGGTGACGATGTTCTGCTCGGTGCGTCGCGACGGCCGCTCGCTCGGCCAGATGGCGCGCGACGAACTCGGACCGGTCGGCGGCTGGGCCGCGCTGATCGGCTCGCTGATGATCATCGTGATCCTGATCGCCGTGCTGGGCCTCGTGATCGTGAAGGCGATGAAACACAGCCCGTGGGCCACCGCGACGGTGCTGGGTACGATCCCCGTGGCGATGCTGATCGGCATCTACATGCGCGGCATCCGGCCGGGACGCGTCCTGGAGGGCTCACTCATCGGCATCTCGCTGCTGCTCGTGTGCGTTTGGGGCGGCGGCTACATCAACGGGTCCGAGTCGCTTCGCGGCATGTTCGACTGGGACGACATGACCTGCGCCTGGTTCGTGATGATCTACGGCTTCGCCGCCGCCGCGCTGCCGGTCTGGCTGCTTCTCGCGCCGCGCGACTACCTCTCGACGTTCCTGAAGCTCGGCGTGGTCTTCATGCTCGCCGCGGCCATCCTGATCTGGGCGCCCATGGTGAAGATGCCGGCGCTGACCCAGTTCGTCGACGGCACCGGTCCGATCTTCAAGGGCACCCTCTTCCCGTTCGTCTTCATCACGATTGCCTGCGGTGCGATCTCCGGCTTCCACGCGCTCGTCTCGTCCGGCACCACGCCGAAGCTGCTGGCGAACGAGAAGGAGATCCGCATGATCGGCTACGGCAGCATGGCCCTCGAGTCGTTCGTGGCCATCATGGCCGTGATCGCAGCGACGGTGATGGAGCCCGGCATCTACTTCGCGATCAACAGCCCGCCCGGCGTGGTCGGCAAGGAAGCCGCCGACGCCGTCGCGATGATCACCTCCTGGGGCTTTCCGGTGACGGTCGATCAGATGGCGGCGCTCGCGAAGGGCATGGGCGAGGACACCCTCTTCGGTCGGGTCGGCGGCGCGCCGTCGCTGGCCGTGGGCATGGCCACCATCTTCAGCAACACGTTCGGCGGCCAGCTCCTCGACATGTGGTACCACTTCGCGATCATGTTCGAGGTGCTCTTTATCCTGACGACGCTGGATGCCGGCACGCGTGTCGGCCGGTTCATGCTGCAGGACCTCATCAAGCACGTGTCCCCGGCGCTGGGCAACGTCTCGTCCTACCCTGCGACGGTGATCTCGAGCGCGATCTTCGTGGGTGCGTGGGGCTACTTCCTCGTGCAGGGCGTGAAGGATCCGTTGGGCGGCGTGAACATCCTCTGGCCGCTCTTCGGCATCTCGAACCAGCTCCTCGCGGGCATCGCACTGACCGTCGCCACCGGCATCATCATCAAGATGGGCAAGGTCCGGTACGCGTGGGTCACGGGCCTGCCGCTGACATGGCTCGCCATCGTGTGCACGAGCGCAGCCATCGAGAAGGTCTTCAGCAGCAATCCGGCCGTGGGCTTCCTCTCGGGTGCGAACAAGCTGGCCGCGGAACTCGCCGCCGGCACCCTCGCCCCGGCGAAGGCGGCAGCCGCGCCATCGCTGATCCTCGGCCAGCGCATCGACGCGGCGCTCGCCCTGCTGTTCGCGGTGATCCTCTGGATCGTCATCGCGGACATGCTGCGGATGGCCCGACGCTATCTGAAGGGCCAGAGCGTGCAGCCGCTGTCGGAGTCGCCGCACGTGGCGACGCAACTCGCTTAGATCGGAAGGGTGTACGCGGCGCGGAGCGCCGCACGTGCACCCGACCGAGGCACGGACTGATGATTCGTCCTGGGACGAATCATCAGTCCGTGAAAGTCGTTGAAATGCACACCGAGCTTGGGGCGGCCCGGCGCTCGGTGTGATTCAAAGGCAACGATGGGTGGCATCGCGACTCGGTTCAAATTTGCGAACCGGTGATGCGCCAAATCCCTGGTCTTCCCTAGCCCCTAGCCCCTAGTCCCTAGCCTCTGAATCCCGATGCGCGACGACCTCAAGAAACTCTGGGACTTCATGCGCGAGGTGACGGGCGACGACGCCTACGAGCGCTATCTCACCCGGCATCGGGAAACACATCCAGAACTGCCGCCGCTCACCGAGAAGGAATTCTTCGCGTCGGAGCAGGACCGGAAGTGGAGCGGCATCAACCGCTGTTGCTGATCCGCCGACGGCACATCGTCACTCCCGCGCCGCCACGGCCTTCCTGACATCCTCCCGCAGCTTCGCAATGTCCTCGCGAAGCTCGCGTACGTCGAGGTGCAGTTCACGGAAGACGCTGCGCTCCTCCTCGTCGATGAGCTGGCTGATCTCCAGCCGCATCTGTTGGATGTCCTCGTGCATCTCGTGACGCATGCGGCTCTCGTCCTCGCCCACCATGAGCGCCGCGATGCTGGCCGTCACCATCGACATGGTCGCCACACCCAGCACGGCGATGAAGACGGCGAAGGTGCGCGCTGCGGTGGTCGTCGGCACGAAGTCGCCATAGCCGATGGTCGTGCCCGTGACGATCGCGAGCCATAGCCCTTCGCCATAGCTTCGAACCGTGGGCTCCAGCCAGAGGAATCCGAACCCGGCGAGCAGCATGGCAACGAAGGCGAAGACCAGCACGTAGGGGAGCCCGCCCCTGCGGAAGAGGCGCCGGCTGGCCGCCATCGCGCGGACGAGCAGCATGCCGATCAACACGGCACGCGTCAGCCCTACGAGGGCCGCCGACTCGGACCCGAAGCCCGCAAGCCCCGCCACGGCGAACGCGATGACCAGCAGGTCGAGCCAGTTGCGCCTCAGGTAGGCGACGCGCTGCTGCGTGAGGCGCAACATCCAGACGAGCTCGGCCGTGAAGGCGAGCAGGATGAACACCTCCACCGCCGCCCCGAGCATGCGCGTCGGACGCGCATCGGACAGGTCCTCGAGGTAGAGCGCCGGAATGGACATGAGGGCCACGGCCAGCATGACCCAATGCAGGCGTTGCTCCCAGACGTAGGCCTCGGGTGAATCGTTCGGGGGCACGCCCCCGATGCCGAACCACACGAGTTCCGGTCGCCTCATGCGAACGACTCCCGGGAGGGCCTGACGTTCACTCGCCGGCGACGGCCATCCGGTCGACGAGGATCGATCCGCACTGCCGGGATCCGCGATACAGCACGTCGCTACCCACGGCCACGATGCCGCGGAACATGTCCTTCAGGTTGCCGGCGACGGTGATCTCTTCCACCGGATAGGCGATCTCGCCGTTCTCGACCCAGAAGCCGGCGGCGCCGCGGGAGTAGTCCCCGGTCACCATGTTCACGCCCTGGCCCAGCAGTTCGGTCACCAGCAGTCCCGTGCCCATCTGGCGCAGGAGCGTCTCGAAGTCCTGGCCCGTGGAAGCCAGGGTGAGGTTGTGCGTGCCGCCAGCGTTGCCGGTGGACTTCATGCCGAGCTTGCGCGCCGAGTAGCTGCCGAGGAAGTAGCCGTTCAGGACGCCGTTCACGACGATGTCGCGATCCTGCGTGGCGACGCCCTCGTCGTCGAAGGGGCTGCTCGCGAGTCCGCGGGGGACGCGCGCCGCGTCGCGAATCTGCACGATGGGCGAGAACACGGTCTGGCCCAGCGCATCGAGCAGGAACGAGGACTTGCGGTACAGGCTGCCTCCGCTGGCCGCCGCCGCGAAGTGGCCGAGCAGCGAGGCAGCGACCGGGGCCTCGTAGAGCACCGGGCCCTTCGTCGTTGCGAGCTTGCGGCTGCCGAGGCGGGCGATGCTGCGCCGGCCGGCGCGTTCGCCCACCACCGCCGGGTCATCGAGGTCACCGGCGGCGCGGGCCACGGAATACCAGTCGTCGCGCTGCATGTCGTCGCCCTGCCCCGCGATCACGGAGCACGACAGGCTGTGGCGCGAGGCCGGGAACCCCGCGAGAAAGCCGAGCGAATTGGCGTAGATGAACTGCGATTCCTGCGTGTAGACCGACGCGCCCTCCGTGTTCGCGATGCGGGCGTCCACCCCGAGCGCGGCGGCTTCGCATGCGCGCGCCAGCTCGATCGCCTGTTCGACCGGGAGATCCCAGGGGTGGTACAAATCGAGATCGGGGATGTCGCGCGCCAGGAGGTCGGCGTCGGCGAGGCCGGAGTACTCGTCGTCGGCGGTATGGCTCGCGATGGAGAGTGCGGCGCGCACGGTATCTTCGAGGGCCTTGCGGGAGAAGTCGGCACTGGACGCGTGGCCGCGGCGATGGCCGATGTAGACGGTGATGCCGAGCGCCTTGTCGCGGTTGTACTCGATGGTCTCGACCTCCCCGCGGCGGACGGTCACGGACTGGCCGAACCCCTCGCTGAGATCCACTTCCGCGGCGGTGGCACCGGACCGGGCGGCGATGTCGAGGAGGTCGGAGGCGATGGACTTCAGGTGGCCAAGGTCGTTCGAGAAGCGGTCGTTCGTATTCACGTCGGGGTGGGCTCGGTGGGTGGGCTCGATGGATCGCCGGGGCGCGTGTGATGCATCCGATGCACGCGCGGGTCGCGGTATCGGGGCGGCTTCCTTATGATAGCAACCGATATGAGCGAACCCTCCATTTCCCCGTCGGATGAAATCGACGACACCCCCGAGACACCGAGCAAGTCGCAGCGCAAGCGCGACATGGCCGAACTCGAGGACATGGGCGAGGCCCTCACGGGCCTCTCCGAAGACCGCATCAAGCGCATGGACCTCCCCGAGGACCTCCGCGCCGCCGTGCTCGAAGCGAAGCGCATCAAGAGCTTCGGTGCCCAGCGGCGGCAGCTGAAGTACATCGGGAAGGTGATGCGACAACTCGATCCGGCGCCGATCCGGGCCCAGCTCGACGCGCTGGAAGGCACGTCGCGCGCGCAGACGGCCTGGACGCACAAGATCGAGCACTGGCGCCATCGACTGCTCTCCGACGACGCCGCGCTGAATGCGCTGGTGGCGGAGTATCCGGACGCCAATCATCCACAACTCCGCACGCTCATCGAGACCTCGCAGCGCGAGAAGGCGCTGGGCCGGATCCCGCGCGCGTACCGCGAGATCTTCCAGGTCCTGCGCAAACTCATTCCGCAGCCCGGCGTCGGTGCGACCGATGCGCGTCGGGCAGACGACTCCCTCACCGAAGAAGACGAAGAGAATCCATGAGTGCAGATGCCGTCAGGATCGGTCTGGTCTCCATCAGCGATCGCGCCTCCACCGGCGTGTACCAGGACGCCGGGCTGCCGGCCCTCAAGGAGTGGCTGGGCACCGCACTCGTGAACCCGGTGACCTACGAAGAACGTCTGATCCCGGACGAGCAGCCCGTGATCGAGGCCACGCTGCGGGCCCTCGTCGACGAGGCCGGCTGCCATCTCGTCCTGACCACCGGTGGCACCGGCCCGGCGAAGCGCGACGTGACGCCCGAGGCCACGCTCGCCGTCGCAGACAAGGTGATGCCGGGCTTCGGCGAGCAGATGCGTCAGATCAGCCTGCGCTTCGTGCCCACCGCGATTCTCTCGCGCCAGGTGGCGGTGATCCGGGGCGGGGCACTCATCATCAATCTGCCGGGGCAGCCGAAGTCGATCCGGGAGACACTCGAGGGTCTGAAGGGCGAAGATGGCGCGCAGATCGTGCCGGGCATCTTCGCCGCGGTGCCCTACTGCATCGACCTCATCGGCGGCCCCTACCTCGAGAGCCGCCCTGAGGTTTGCAAGGCGTTCAGGCCGAAGTCGGCCATCCGCACGCCGGGATAGGAGGCTGTCGGACTTGGGTGGTCGATAGCGAAGCGGCGGGAGTGCGAGGACAGATTTTGACGATTTCGACGAACGTATCGGGAATACGTGAGGAGAAAGCGCCGGAATATGGACCGCTCTCCCACCGTTGCAGCCGAATCATCCCAAGCCCGACAGGCTCCAGGGAAACCTCAGTCCGCCGCCCGCTGCAGCAGACGGTAGGACATGATCACGTAGTCGTCGCCGGCATCGATGGTGTTCTTCGGAACGAGCAGGTAGTCCATCCCGTAGAGCGTGAGGCCGTAGGAATCGCGCATCACGAACGAACCGTGACGCAGCAGGAGGTTCACGGTGAGCCGCCCCAGGCTGTTGTCGGACGAGGACGGCAGCAGCAGCGCGTTCACCGATAGATCGGGGCCGGAGTGGTGGCTGCCATCGGCGCGCAGGGCGTGCAGCAGCACGCGCATGGCCCCTCGCGAGTGCAGTTCTATCCCCACGTAGCGCTGCCCACCGTCGGTCTGCGTCAGGCGCCGGATCACCCCCACACCCCAGGCGGCCCCCTCCTCCTCGTACTTCACACCGATCAGTTCGCCCAGGGCGACCCATTCGCTGCGCCCCGGTGAGACACGCATGCCGAAGCCTGCGGCACTCTCGTTGGCAGCACTCCAGTCCTCGACGATGCGATCGTCGAAGTCCCAGCCGAACTCGTCGGAATCGACAGCAGCCAGGATGGCGTCGAATCCGTGAACCACCTGCACCCGTTCCTCGGAGTCGCGTCGCACTTCGCGCCGCGAGGGCGGTACGGGCGACCAGTAGCGCGCCAGATGCTCCAGCACCTCGATGACGTCGTGGGCCGGGTAGTCGCTGCCGAGATTCACCGTCGCCGGGACCATCCCCGCGACCCGGACGTCGTCGGCCAGCTTCTTGAGGTGCGTGGAAGCCGCACTGGGTCCGAAGTACCGCATGCCGGCCCCGCCGTCGCCGGCGTGTCGCGCGGGCGCGATATCGGACTCGGTGTCGAACTGGAAGTGAACGCCGGTCGACGGCGTCGACTGCATGGCGAAGAACTCCGAGAACTGCGCGCAGATGCGTTCGACGATCGCGATCTGCGACTTGGGCAGGCTGTCCGTCGACGACACCGCCAGCATCAACACCTTCAGGAACTCACGCTCGACGGAGGACTCACCCCAGGCCCCCTGATAGATGACCACCCTCTCGCGCGAAACGCCGCGCTGCTCGGCAACGGCCCAGACTCGGGCAAGGCTGCCCCAGAGTCGGAGTTCGACCGGGGCGTAGCGCAACAGTCGCCAGTGGAGATGCAGGTTGAAGGCACGGATCGCCCGTGCCGCGATGAGCGCAAGCCTCGGCCGCAGGGGCGCCGCGCTGGGATCGCCCGTCTCGTGCATCTCGAGCAGCATCCGATAGGCGGTGGCCAGGGCGTTCCAGAACGCGCCGACCACATGCCCGATCCGGGCGGCGCTCCCGCGAGCCTCGCTGGTAGGACGGAGAAACTCGTTGCTCAGGTGCCGCGTGATCGGCTTGGCCGCCCCGTCGATGAGGTCGACGATCTCGAGGAGGCGGCTCGCCGCGAGGCCTGCCGTTTCCCGTACGGAATCGAGGTGTTCGGTGAGCAATTCCAGGGCGAGCACGGGCTGCTGGGACGTCGCGGCATCGAGGACCCCGCGGGCCGTCTTCGGGTCCGCGAGAGGATGCACTGCACTGTCGGAGGATCTCAACCAAGCCAGCATTTCGTCGTCACCCTTGCAACCGGCGAGCATGGCCGGCGTTGGGCACGCCGCATCCGGCGCCCCGCATTCATGAAATCCATCCCGTGCCGAGCATCAACCCCGGTCGGCCGCGAGCGCCGCATGCCGACCTCTCTCGACGTCGACCGCCGCCAGCACCGCGAGACCGGCGATGAAGAACACGCCGGTGAACAGCATCGCCTGCCGATGATCGCCGCCGGACATCCAGCTGATCGCGCCATACGTGAGCGGCCCGAGGATCGACGAGAGCTTGACCGCCAGCCCCCACAACCCGAAGAACTCGGCCAGCCGCGCCTCGGGGCTCAGGAATCCCACCAGCGCCCTGCCCGCCGACTGGCTTGCCCCCATGCAGAGCCCCGCCAGGTTTGCGGCCACCCAGAACACCGAAGCGTCCCGGGCCTGCCACGCCACGAGCGTCGTGACGCACCAGCCCACCAGGGTGATCGCGACACTCTTCACGTGCCCAACGCGGTCCTGCAGATATCCGAACCCGAAGGCGCCGACGCTCGCGGTCACGTTGACGACCAGCACCATCACCAGCGTCTGCGTGGTGCCGAAGCCCATCGCCTCCTGCGCGTAGATCGCTGCGATGGAGATGACGGTCTGCACGCCCGCCTGGTAGAGCAGGATGCACACCAGGAACCACGCGAGGTCGCGAAAGCGCGCCGCCTGGCGGATGGTGGACTGGAGCCGCGCGAACGCGCCTTCGTAGCCGGCACCGGAGGCGCGCAACTGAGGGACCGCGCGTTCCTTCAGCAACAGGAAGGTCGGCAGGCTCGCGACGATGAAAAGGGCACTGGTGATCAGCATCGTCACGGGCACGAACTGCTCGGCAGCGTCACCCCGACCCTGGGCCCAGGTCACGTAGCCCAGGCAGGCGCCCAGGGACACCAACCCGCCGATATAACCGAAAGCCCATCCCCAGCCGGAGATCTTGCCGAGGGATTCGCTCTTCGCCAGTTCGGGGAGGAAGGCGGCGATGACGTTCTCGCCCGTTCCGAAGAAGAAATTGGAGATCACCAGCGCGATCACGGCGATGGCGATGTCCCCGGGACCGGCAAAGGAAAGCGCGGCGGTGCCGAGCACGCAGCCCAGGGTGCTCACCACCAGGACCTTTTTCTTGGCAGCGTGGGTGTCGGCCCAGGCCCCGATCAATGGCGCCGTGACGACGATCAGCGCGTACGAGACCGACAGGACGAGGGTCCACGCGAAGGTCGCCCAGGCGGCGCGCCCCGCGACGACGCTCACGAAGTAGGCATTGAAGATCGCGGTGATCACGACGGTCGTGTAGCCGGAATTCGCGAAATCGTACGAGGCCCAAGCCCAGACCTCGCGGGGCCGGACGCCTGCGTTCAGATGGAGGCTCTCGCGGCTCATGGTCGGGGTTGGGCTCCGTCTCGGGGGGGCGCGCACTTCACGATGGCGCGGGCAGCCAGTGCATCGATCGTGGCGCTTTCGTAGCCGAGCGCCGAGAGGACTTCGCGGGTGTGTTCGCCAAGGGCCGGCCCGAGCCACGCAGTGTCACCGGGCGTGTCGACCAGTTTCGGCACGATCCCCGGCAAGCGCACGGTGCCACCGCCGCCGGGCAGCGGAAAACCCTGGATCATCCCCCGGGCCAGGTATTGCGGATCGCGCGCGATGTCCGCGATGTCGTAGATCTTCCCTGCCGGCACCTCGGCACGCTCCAGAACGGCAAGCGCGGCGGGCAGATCGAGCCCGGCCGCCCATCGGCCGATGACGCCATCGATCTCCTCGGTGCGCGGGACGCGTCCGGCGTTGCTCGCGAGCGACGGATCGTCTGCGAGGTCCGGGCGACCGATCGCCCGCATCATCCGCCGGAAGATGCTGTCGTTGTTGGCCCCGATCACGAGGTAGGCGCCATCGCGGGTGGCGTAGGTGTTGGACGGGACGATGCCCGGCAGCGCCGTACCCGTGCGCCCGCGGATCTCGCCGAAGACGTCGTACTCCGGGAGCAGGCTTTCCATGAGCGCGAAGACCGCCTCGTAGAGCGCGACGTCGACGACCTGCCCCCGACCGCCATTGACCTCGCGATGCCGCAGCGCCATCAAGCCACCGAGCGCGCCGTAGAGCGCCGCGATGGAATCCCCGATGGAGACGCCGGTGCGGACCGGCGGCCGGTCGGGATGCCCGGTGAGGTGCCGAAGACCGCCCATGGCTTCGCCGATCGCGCCGAAGCCCGGCCGGTCGCTGTAGGGCCCGGTCTGTCCGTAGCCCGACAGCCGGACCATCACCAGCCCCGGGTTGATCGCCGAGAGCTGCGGCCATCCGATGCCCCAGCTCTCGAGGGTGCCGGGACGGAAGTTCTCCACGACGATATCGGTGTCGACGGCGAGGCGGCGGACGATCTCCTGTCCCTCGGACGTCTTGAGATCCACGGCGACCGACTTCTTGTTGCGCGCCTGCGCGAGCCACCAGAGCGACGTGCCCTGGTGCAGCTTGCGCCACGTGCGCAACGGGTCACCCCCGGCGGGCGATTCGATCTTGACGACCTCGGCGCCGAACTCCGCGAGGATCCGCGCGCAGAACGGCCCGGCGATGAGCGTGCCCATCTCGAGGACACGCACCCCGGCGAGCGGCCCGGCGGCAGGCGGATCGCCGTCCGCGGCCGACGCCCCCGTCACGCGTGGAACTCGCGCAGCACGCGGCCAGGGGTGGGCGGAGAAGGCACCATGCCGTCGGCGTCGGCGATCCGTACGCCATTCACCCAGACGCCGTGGACGCCGGTGCCCGGCGTCACCAGACGCGCCGCGCCGGCGGGGAGATCGTGCACGCGCTGCGCAGGTCGCCTCCCCACCGTCGCGGGGTCGAACAGAAGGAGGTCCGCCCAGGCACCCGGCACGAGCCGGCCACGGTCGGGGATGCCGTAGAGATCGGCTGCTTCGCCCGTCATGCGGTGCACGGCACGCTCGATGGACATCACGCCTCGGTCGCGAACCCAGTGACCCAACATGTGCAGACCGAAGCCGGCGTCGCAGAAAAACTCGAGGTGGGCGCCCGCGTCGGACAGCGTGATGAGCGACACGGGATCGCAGAGCATGCGGCCCACGGCCTCCTCGTCGTTGTTGAGGAGCGTCGCGATGAAGTAGGTGTCGAGGTCTTCGGAGAGTCCGAGGTCGAGCAGCCAGTCGAAGGGCGGCTTGCCGTCACGGGCCGCAGCCGCAGCGACCGTCATGCCCTCGAGATGCGCGTTGGCGGCATCTCGTACCTTCAGCACGACAACGCGGTCCCACTGGCCGTCGAACAGACGGCGCACCGGCCTGGACAACTCCTCGCGGAGCGATTCGCGGAAGGCGGGGCTCGCGAGCAGGGCGCGGTACTCGGGCCCGTCGTGGGGGAGCGCCATCGCCGGTTGCCACGCCTTCAGGCCTTCGAACACGTAGGGCGAGTGGAGCGTGAACTCCATGGTGAGTGGGCAGGGCGACACGGCACCGCGAAGGTGTACGCCGCGGGTCTGCGCTGCCCGCATCGCGTCGAGATCCTCGAACACCGCCTCGGGTGTGACGTTGCTGTGCAGGAGCGCCGCGATGATGAACGGACGGCCAGCCGCGGCAGACCACGTCTCGAAGCGCGGGACGGCCTGCGTGGCGTCCTTCGTGATCATCAGCACGCCGCGCCCGGACTCGCGAAGCGCACCGGTGAGCGCGAGCATCTCGGCTTCGTCCGCGAGGCGCGACGGCATCGGCTTGCCGCCCTCGCCGTTGTGCTGACCGGAGGTGCTGGTCGAGAAACCGATGGCACCGGCCTCCATCGCCTCGACGACGGCGGTGCGCATGCGGGCCACCTCATCCGCTGTCGCCGCACGCTTTGCAGCGTCCCCCTTCAATGCCCACGTGCGCAACGACGAATGGCCGACGAATGCCGCCACGTTGGGTCCGACGCCGCGGCGCTCGAGAAACGCCATGTACTCGGGGAAGGTCTCGAACTCCCACTGGATGCCCTGCTCCAGCGCCGCGAGCGACATCCCTTCCACGTGGGTCAGATTGCGGATCGTGATGTCGCGGTCCTCGGGACGGCACGGTGCGATCGTGAACCCGCAGTTGCCGACGATCACCGTCGTCACGCCGAGCGCGGGTGACGGCGACGCGAACGGATCCCAGGTGATCTGGGCATCGTAGTGCGTATGCGTGTCGATGATGCCGGGCGCGAGGGCGAGTCCGTCGGCATCGATGCGCGTCTTCGCGGCGCCGAGATCCCGTCCGATGGCAGTGATCCGGCCATCCGTCACGGCGAGGTCGCCATGGAAGGCGGCAGCGCCCGTGCCATCGATGATCAGGGCATTCGCGATGAGAAGGTCGTGCATGTTTGAGATCCTGGGTGGGTCGTCGGATTGGCGCCTCTGAGCGCCGATCGGGAAAGCGCGGGCCGTGTGCGTCAGGCCTCGAGCAGTTCGGTGTCCTCGTGGGTGTACGGCGGGCTGCAGGCACACAGGATCACGAGGGACTCGGCACCGGTGTTCTCCACGCAATGTGGCGTACCCGGCGGAATGCAGATCGTGTCGCCCGGATGCACGGCGATCCGTTCGCTACCTAGGATCATCACGCCCGTGCCTGCGGTGAAGTGGTACAGCTCTTCGGTGAGCGCGTGGCGGTGCAGGTGCGTGGCCTGCCCGGGTGCGACCGTTGCCTCGGCAAGGCTCTGCGCGCGGTTGCCCTGGACGGCCGGATGCATCAGTTCGCGGATCTCGGACCCGTCACGGGTCACATAGGGCTGCACAGCCCCTCGCACACTCAGGATCATCGCCTGCCCTCCCCTTGCACATCCGGTCCGCCGCGGTGGCCGCGGCTACAATGGGACGCATGAAGACGCCCGCACCCAGACAACTCGTGCTCTCCATCGCCCTCGCGACCGGATCGATCGCGCTGGCCGCCGAACCCACCGTCCGGCCGAAGGACGCTGCGGAAGCCGTCCAGGAAGGCAACGTCAAGAACTGGATCGAATACTACGAGCGGGAACGCCGCAAATCCGCGCCGAAGACCACCGACGCCTCGCCACCTGCGCCCGCCACGACCAACGCCACACCGCCCGAAGCACCGACACCGCCCGCGCGCTGAGGACAGCCGCTACCTAGTGGGGCTTCTGCCCGCCATCGTCCGCGCCACCGACCGGCGCTTCACCGTGGCTCTCGGATGCATGGGTCAGGTACAGCGCCAGCCCCACGAGCGCGATCGAAGCGCCGAGGTAGAGCAGATCCAGCACACTCGTGAGCTTCAGCTTCACGGCATGCTCGAACAGCTTCACGATGAGGATCATCAGGATCACCTTGGCGAGCCGCGTCTTCAGGTCGTCGAGCGTCTCGATCACGAGGATCTTGCTGGAGGCCCGCGAGCCATGGGCGTCGTCGATGTCGCTAACGAACAGCTCGTAGAGGCCGAGGGCGAAGATGAGCATCACGGTCGCGAGCAGGTAACCGTCGACGACCTCCACGATGTGCGTGACCGTGTCGTCGTGCAGGGCCTTCCGGGCCTCGGCCTCGAGCGCCGGATCGGCGTAGTGGATGATGTGGGCGATGGCGTACCACACGTCCACCGTCGTGATGTAGAAGACGGCGATCGCCGCGGCCATGCTCGCGACGACGGCGACCACGACGACGAATCTGCTGTTCCAGAGGACGCGTTCGAAAAGGCGTTCGATCATGCTGTCGGCGTGGAGATCCGTGAGAGAGGCGGCGCGATTATAGGCGACTCACCTGCGGTGGCCGAGCGCTGACGCGATGCCTGTCGGAACCCAAAAAAAACGGCCCGCCGAACGGCGGGCCGAAAGTCACGGAGGATCTCGGTAGACCACCAGCTTCCCGAAGGAACACCGTCAGTCACCGAGAGACACTATTGCAACGCGCGTGCCATGAAATGATCCTTTTCAAATCAAGGCGCTGGGGATTGGGGATCCCAACTCGCCGGCCCCGCTGCTGTGCGATTGCCAGACGACCGCACCAAAAGCAGGCCGGTCACGACACCCGATAGCGGTCGAGGACTGCACGATCGACCTCGACGCCGAGACCGGGCCGCATCGGAATATCGATCCACCCTTCGACCTGCGCAGCCGGCTCGCGCACGAGATGCTGGCGGAAGGGATGCGAGGAACGGTCGTACTCGAAGATCGGCTCCTCTGCGAAAACCGAATGATGAGCAACGGGCACGGCCGCGATGAGCTGCAGCGACGCCGCCTGGGCGATCGCCGAACCCCACACATGCGGATTCACCTGCACACCATGCGCCTGCGTCAGCGCCATGACGTGACGACACGCAGTGAAGCCGCCCACGGAACAGAGATCCGGCTGCGCGATGTCGACGGCACCGGCCCCGAGAAAATCGCGGAAACCGTAGAGCGTGTGCTCGTTCTCACCACCGGCCACCGGCATCGTCACGCGACTGCGGACTTCCCGATACCCAGCGATGTGCTCAGGCGCCACCGGTTCCTCGTACCAACGCAGGTTGAACTCCGCGAGCGCATGACCGAGACGGACCGCGTCGCCGACGCCGTATGCGTGATTCGTGTCGACCATGAGCGTGATGCCTTTGCCCTCGATCGCGCGACCGATGGCGGCCATCACCGCGATGTCATCGCGCAGGCCGTAGCCCAGCTTCACCTTCATCGCGCGGAATCCGGCGGCGTGGTGCGCCAGCGCCTCATCGGCGAGACGTGCAGCCTCGCCCTGCCCGGAGATCCGGTAGAAGCCGGTCGCGTACGCCTGCACCTTCGTGCGGAAGGCGCCGCCCAGGAGCTTGTGCACCGGCACGCCGTGCGCCTTGCCGGCGATGTCCCAGAGTGCAAGATCGATCGCGCTGATGGCGGCGGTCACCGAGCCCTTGCGGCCGTAGTCACGGGTCGCGTGGTACATGCGGTGCCACAACACCTCCGTATCGAGAGGGTCGGCGCCGATCACGAGCGGCTTGAGCGCCGAATCGATGACGGCGGCAGCGATCTGCGGCGGCTCGAGGCCCTGCGCGAACGCCTCGCCCCAGCCGGTGATGCCGTCGTCCGTGATCACCTCGACGATCGTCGACGAGCGGTGCCGCACCCAGCCCTGGGAAAACGCGAAGGGCGTCTCGAGCGGGGTGCGCAGCGGATGGATGCGGATGTCTGTGATCTTCACGGCGCGGGCACTCCCGGGGTCAGGACTTCGGACAGGGAAAGGCGCTTCGCAATCCCTGGATGATCAGGTAGCGCTGCGGACGCCAGAGTTCGGTCGGGTGAGACTCGAGGTAGTCGAGCACGGCTTTGCGCCGTGCCGCCTGACGATCTTCGACGGGTGTACAGAACACGCTGCCGTCCCATTTATCGGCCGCGTTGTCGATGTGCCGCTGGGACACCTCGACGGCCTTGTCGTTGGTACGGCGAAGCAACTCGAGGAAGTCACCGCCGTCGTCTTCGGCATGTGCGAAGGGCGACGCCAGGAAAGGCAGCAGGACAAGCGTGGCAAGGCGGAAAGATGTCTTCACGGCAACGACCTCCAGGGAGATGTGCGCGGGGCCCCCCGACGCAGGTGCGCCGCCTCCCCGAAAGCAACAGGGGCCGGCATGATGCCGACCCCTGAATACCTCAACATGTTCCGTGGTGCCGCTGGCCGGAATCGAACTGGCGACCTTCGCATTACGAATGCGCTGCTCTACCAACTGAGCTACAGCGGCACGAAAGGGCGCGAAGTATAGCCGCGAACTTCTCGATCGCGAAAGGGGGTCGGACGACCTCTTCGCGACGACGCGTCAGCGATGCTTGAAGACCGGCTTGCGCTTCTCGACGAACGCGGCCATCCCCTCCTTCTGGTCCTCGACGGCGAAGCCCGAATGGAACAGCCGGCGCTCGAAACGCACGCCCTCCGAGAGGGTCGATTCGAAGGCGCGGTTCACGGACTCCTTCGCCATCATCACCACCGGCATCGACAGATCTGCGATCTTCGCGGCGGTGGCCATGGCGTCGTCGATCAGGTTGGCAAGCGGGACGACGCGACTGACAAGACCTACGCGGTCGGCCTCGGCGGCGTCCATCATTCGCGCCTGGCCGAGCAGCACCATTTCCATCGCCTTCGACTTCCCCACGAACCGAGGCAGACGCTGGGTGCCGCCAGCCCCCGGGATGATCCCGAGGTTGATCTCGGGCTGCCCGAACTTCGCATTGTCTGCGGCGATGATGAAGTCGCACATCATCGCCAGTTCGCAACCACCGCCGAGGGCGAAGCCGGCCACGGCTGCGATCACCGGCTTGCGGCATCGCGAGACACGCTCCCACTCGGCCGTGATGAAGTCCGCCTTGAAGACGTCCATGTAGGTCTTGGTCTGCATCTCCTTGATGTCGGCACCCGCGGCAAAGGCCTTCTCGCTGCCGGTGATGACGATCGCCCCGATGCCGTCGTCGGCTTCGTATCCATCGATGGCCGCCGCCAGTTCTCGCATGAGCGCTGGCGACAACGCGTTGAGCGCCTTCGGGCGATTCAGGGTGATGAGACCCACCTTGCCGCGCGTCTCGGTGAGGATGTTTTCGAAGGTCATCGTGTCGGGTTTCCTGGAAAGGTGGTGTGATAATCCGGTGCCGCCGCGTCGGGCGGCCATGGGGCCGCGGCAGCTCGAGTACTGCCCTGCCGCCCCGTGCCCAAGAGACAGCCCCGGAGAGGAACGGCCCCATGAAGTTCGAATCGATTCTATTGGATATCACCGAGGGCGTCGCCACGCTCACCCTGCATCGGCCGGAGCGCCTGAACGCCTTCACCGAGGCCATGCACGCGGAGATCCGCGCCGCCATGGACCTGGTCGAGAAGCCCGGTGCCGCACGCGTGCTGGTGCTCACGGGATCGGGCCGAGGGTTCTCGGCGGGTCAGGATCTCGCCGATCCGGTGATGTCCGGAGGACGCGACATGGACGTGGGCTCGACGCTCGAGCGGAACTACAACCCGTTGCTGCACCGCCTGAATGCGCTGCCCATGCCGGTCATCGCTGCCGTGAACGGGATTGCCGCAGGCGCCGCTGCGAACCTGGCACTCGCCTGCGATCTCGTCATCGCGACTCGTTCCGCGAGCTTCCTGCAGGCCTTCGCCAGAATCGGACTCATCCCCGACGCGGGGGGCACCTACACGCTGCCACGACTCGTCGGGCTGCAACGTGCCATGGGTCTCGCGATGCTCGCGGAGCCCCTCAGCGCCGAGAAGGCCGAGCAATGGGGTCTGATCTGGAAGTGTGTGGACGACGATCGTTTCGCGGAGGAAGTGAAGACGATCGCGCGCAAACTCGCGGACGGTCCCACGCGGGCCTACACCCTCACGCGCCGCGCATTGCGGGCTTCGGTGGACAACGACTTCGGGAGCCAGCTGGCGCTGGAAGCGGACCTGCAACGCGAAGCCAGCGGCGGGCCGGACTTCAAGGAGGGTGTCTCCGCGTTTCTGGAGAAACGGCCTGCGCGGTTCTCGGGCACGTGAACGCCGGGCCCTGACCGACTACCTCGAACTGCGATCAGGCGGCGCCGCGGACGCGGATGATCAGATCGATTCCGGCCGCCACTTTTCCCTCCGGAAGGGCTGGCAGGCCGAGAATCGAAATGCGGTCGCCGTCGATATCGGTGATCTCGCCGGTTTCGACGTCGTAGAAATGGTGATGCGGTGATGTGTTCGGGTCGTAGAAGACCTTCGTCGGGTCGACGATGACTTCCCTGACAAGGCCTTTCTCGACGAAGAGCTTCAGCGTGTTGTAGACCGTCGCCTTCGAGGTCTCGGCGTGCCGCTGATTGACGGCGGCAAGCACCTGGTCGGCTGACAGGTGCGTCATCCGGGAGAACAGCGCCCGCGCGATCTCGATGCGCTGGTGGGTTGGACCGACACCGTGGCCCCGAAGGACCTCGGAGAGAGTCGCTCTTTCGTCTTCGGGCCGGACCGTCATTGGCATGGACTGGGCATTCATGGGGCGAGTCTAAGATAAGAATTGGACTCTGTCTAACTTCACCCTCGGCCCCTGCCCGACCACGCTGCCCTTGCATCGAAGCTCTGAAGGACCTCGACAGCGTCCCGCCGGTCATTCCGAAAATCCGACCTTTTGTCAGGTTCAGTTGCGGTGCTCCCCGACCGCCTCATAGGATCCCCACTGACACTGATGGGGGAAGGGCATGAAACGACAAGCAGGCGTCACGCTGATCGAGCTTCTGATCGTCATCGCGATCATCGGGATCATTTCCGCAATCGCACTGCCTGCCTATCGGGACTACGTGATCCGCGGGAAGCTCACCGACTCCCAGGCGTCCCTCGGGGCCACCCGAACCCGACTCGAGCAGTATTACCAGGACAACCGCAGCTATCCCGCCGAATGCGGCGGCACGGCAGCCGGGTTGCCCGCATTCACCATCCCCGCCAGCGAGTACTTCACCTACGCATGCGCAGCAGGCGCCACGGCCGGACAGTCGTTCGTTCTCACGGCGACGGGGGTCACCGGCGCCGGCACGGGAGGCTTCGCATTCACCGTGAACGAACAGGGCGACCGCAACACGACCGCCGTACCGTCCGACGGTGGGTGGTCCACCAAGGCCGGGTGCTGGGTCACCAAGAAACCGAACATCTGCTGACATGGCCAACCGTCAGGAGGGTGCGACCCTCATCGAATTCATGGTGACCTTCGCCCTGATGGGAGTCCTGGTGGCGCTGGCCGTGCCTTCCTTCCGCGACTGGATCCAGAATGCCCGGGTCCGGACTGCCACGGATGCCATCACCGACGGCCTTCAACTCGCCCGGGCGGAAGCCGTCCGCCGCAACAATCCGGTGCGGTTCCGGCTCCCGGATGCCGCGGCAACCGGGTGGGTGGTCGAAGCCTTCGATCGGAACGGCTCCAACTGGACTCAGGTGCAGCAGCGCTCGGCCGATGAAGGCACGACGATCGTGGCAGTCGACGCCAGCCAGGCGACCGTCGTGTTTCTCGGCACGGGAGGGGTCTCACCGACGCCCGCCACCCCGATCCAGTTCAATGTGTCCAATCCGACCGGAGGTGAATGCGTGACCTCCGCCGGCTCGGGGTCGATCCGCTGCCTGCGGGTCACCGTGAGCGCCGGTGGGCAGGTCCGCATGTGCGATCCGGCCCTTGCCTCGGGGAATGCCGCCGCATGCTAGCGAATCCTGCTCCTCGCCGTCCGGCGCCGCGACGCCGCTCGCAACGCGGGATCATGCTGCTCGAGGCGCTGATCGCCATCCTCATCTTCTCCCTCGGCATCCTCGCGCTGATCGGGCTGCAGGCCCAGTCGATCCGCAACAGTTCGGAGGCGAAGTACCGCGCCGACGCGAGCTTCCTCGCCAATCAGATCATCGGATACATGTGGTCCGACCCCGCCAACTTCGCCTCGTATGCGCACAAGCCGAGCGGAGCCGTGTGTGAACCGTCCGGATCCGACTCGACCAACGCAAACGTGAGCGCCTGGCTCGCGAATGTGGCGGCCCTCCTGCCGGGCGCCACGGGCCGTCTGCAGTCGATCAACGTCAACGCCCTGACACGCGAGGTCACCGTCCGGATCTGCTGGCAGTCGAGGACGGGCAATCACAACATGGTCGTGACCACGCGGCTCAGCACATGAACGGAGAGCGAACCATGCGCCCGACGCCGCATTCGGCCCAGCAACAGCGCGGCATGAGCCTGATCGATGTCCTGGTGGGAATGGTGATCGGCCTCATCGGCATGGTCGTCGTCCTGCAATCCTTCACCACCTTCGAAGCGCAGAAACGCACGACCACCGTCTCGACGGACGCCCAGGAGTCCGGTCTGATGGCGCTCACGACCATCGAGCGCGAGATGCGCCTCGCGGGCTACGGGATGTACTACGCCAATCAGGCGATCTGCAGTTCGATGCGACAGTGGGCCAACTCCGATGTCGAGACGATCCCGAACCTGTTGCCGGTGACCATCATCGACGGCGCATCGGATGCTCCGGACGCTCTCACCCTCACGTTCAGCACGTCGTCCTTCGGAGCAACACCGTCGCAGATCCAGGTCGATTTCAACGGCGGGATCCCGGAGATCGTGGTCGACAACACCGTGAACAACAAGGTGTTCAAGCTGGGCGACTACCTCATGGTGGGCAAGCCATCCGACGCGGCTCGCCCCTGCGTGCGCCTGCAGGTGAGCGGTATCCGCCAGGACCCCTACAACCCCAAGATGCTGGCCCTGCGGATCGAATCGGGTACCACTGCACCTGCGAATCCGCCGCTCGACAAGCTGAAGGTGCTACTGCCGGCCGGTGGCTACTCCAACGACCCGGACGTCTCGAAAGCCTCCGTCGTATCCAACATGGCCACCATGCGACGTGTCACGTACTCCGTGCTGCTCGACACCGCGCGAAACGGAACGCTGCAGTCCCGCGACGTCACGGCGGGTACCGATCCGGTCGCGATCGCCGATGGCATCGTCAACATGCAGGTCCAGTACGGCATCTCCACCACGCCCCAGACCCGCGAGGTCTCGAGCTGGGTCAACGCCACCGGGGCCTGGGCTGCGCCTGCCGCCGCCGACATGGGCCGCATCAAGGCGCTGCGCGTGGCGGTCGTGGCGCGCAGTCAGTTGAAGGAGAAGAACGCAGTCACCGGTGTGGACATGACTTGCAGCAACACGTCGGGCAGCAATGCGAACGGTCCCTGCGCATGGCGCGACACCACCGCGAGCCCGGCCCCGATCATCGACCTCTCCGCGGACCCGGACTGGCAGCGCTACCGGTACCGCGTGTACGAGACCATCGTGCCGCTGCGCAATGTCATGTGGCAGAGCTTCTAGCGTGGAGACCTCGAACATGAAAGCCTTCCCGCTGCGCCATCCCACCCGGCCACGGCGCCGCCAGTCGGGTGTGGTCCTCGTGATCTCGCTCATCGTGCTCGTCGCGCTCACGCTCGCCGGCATCGCGCTCGTGCGATCGACCGACACCGGCAACGTCATCTCCGGAAACTTCGCCTTCCGGATGTCGGCACTGCACTCGGTCGACACCGGCGTGGAGGCAGCCTTCACTGCGGTCACGGCTGCGAGCGGATTTGCCGCTTCGCCCACGGTCGCAACGACCACGACCGCAGGCACGTACTCGCCGATACTGCTTGCCGACACGAGCCCCGCCGACGGCCTGCCAGACGTCGACTGGTCTGCCATCACCGGCACCCCCGTGGCGGGGAACACGGTGAAGTGGGTGGTCGAGCGCATGTGCGCCGACAACGCGGCCACACCGGTCGACATCCAGGCGAAGTGCTCGGTGGTGCCGGGCGCGCCGAACTTCAGCATGAAGGCCGGCGAGCCCACGCCGAACAACGACACGTTCAGCACCGCCTATCGCGTGACCATACGGGTGGAAGGGCCCAGGAATACGGTGGTGACCGTGCAGTCGGTCATCGCCATCTAGCACGCACCGATCCGGTCACCACGAAACCGGACGGCGAAAAAACAAATCAGGAGACATCCCATGATCACGCGTCACAGCTGGCGCCAGCGCGCCATGGTCCACCTCGTCGCATGGACTCTCGTCTCGGGTCAGTTCTCCCCCGCGGCGATGGCTGCGGACCCGGTCGGCGAGAACGATCTCACCGACGTGCCGCTCGCGACGCGCGGACGCGCCAAGCCCAGCATGATCTTCACGGTGGACGACTCCGCCTCGATGGATGCGGAGATCACGATGGCAGCGCAGTTCTCCACCAACGAAGGCGTGGTGTGGTGGAACACGGTCTCGCGATCGTTCATCGGGTGGGGATTCTCAGCGAGCAGTCCGAAGGACGTCCCCACCCCACCACCCTCCGTTCTCGCCAATGGCGGCACGGACGTGTGGCAGGGTTCACGGACCAGTCCTGGTCTCGGTGACGAAGCCATCTTCGACACCAACCCGCCCAACACTGCCGTGAACTTCAACGCCACCGGCGCAGGCAATCCCTTCTGGAAGCAGTTCAACTATCTCTTTCCCAACGGCGCCTGCGGCAATCGATGCGAGACCCGTACGATCGGCGATGGGGTGCACGACACGCTGGCCGTGCCTCCGACCCGCGAGTTCGGCTGGTTGCGAAGCCCGATCTACAACGCCCAGTACTACAACCCGGCGGTGCGCTACGAGATCTGGCGCCCCTACAACGACGGTGCCGCGACGATTACGCCACCCGCCTACGACAATGCGACCGGCAGTTGGATGAGCGTCCGCAGCCATCCCGTGTATCCGATCACCGGATCACCGACGACCATCGATCTCACGCGTCCCGTCCCCAAGCCGGGCGACACGGACGCAGCCAACCGGGTGTTCACGCTTTTCCCAGGGATGATTCTCCCGGCGGGTGCGCGCTATCGCTGCCGCGGCGCCGATTTAAGCGTCGCCGCATGCGAGGGCGCCGCGGATACGGGTTGGCGGGACGCGAGAGAGGACGTCTGCATCGTCACGCTCGCCACCCAGACGGCGAGCCACTGCCACTACGCCGGCCACTACGGCGTGACCCGCACACTGGTGGCGGGAGGCACGCCCTTCAGCCCCGGCCGCGTCGAGGCCCAGATCGAGTATCGCGCCGCCGTCTACTGGGCACTTTCCGATCGCACCGGCGCCCTCGGCGATGACGAGGCGTTCGGCCCCGATGGGCGGCGTCTCCGCCGTGTGGAGATCGGTGGCACCGGAAGCTTCGGCAAGTCGTTCGACCGGACGGATTGCGTGGGTACCGTGTGCTCGGCCGAGGAGGAGATGACGAACTTCGCCAACTGGTTCGCGTACCACCGAAAGCGCCACATGATGCTGAACGGCGCTCTCGGCATCGCCTTCGACCAGGTGACCGGACTCCGGGCAGGTTCCTACCCGTTCACGTCGACCACGGACGTGACGATGTACGACTTCGAGACGAACGCGGACAACGCCAACAAGAGACGTCTCCTGCATGCGCTCTACCAGGTCAAGGGAAGTGGCGGCACACCCACCCGTCCTGCGCTCTACAAGACCGGCCTGCAGTTCCGTCGCACCGGGAGCACCACGGACCCGCTGCTGCACGAGTGCCAGTACAACGCCGCCCTCGTCATCACGGATGGCTTCGCGAAGACGGATGTTCCGCCAGGCAGTGTCGGCAACGCCGACGCATCTGCAACCAACCGCTTCACGACACCCTACCTCTCGTCGAATCGGGATCTCAACTACGAACCCGACGGCACCCTGCCGCGGCCGCCGGCCGCACTCCCCACTGCCGCCGTGACACCGTCGGCCCCGTTCGCGGATGGCGAGGAGGACACGCTGGCGGACATCGCCATGCACTACTACAACCGACTGCTGCCCGAAGGCGAGACCGACCGGCGCAGGGTTCCGGTGAACATCAACGACGACGGACCCGACGCCGATCGGAACGACCAGCTGCACATGAACACATTCGCCTTGACGCTCGGGGTGCTGGGCGAGATCTTCGGGCGCAGCGACACGGCCGCCCAGATCGCGGCGAACGCGAACCCCTATCTCATCTCATCGTGGCCGAACGTGCGGAACGGCAGCGGCTACGTGAAGTCGCCGCGAAACATCGACGAACTGTGGCATGCCACCGTGAACGGCCGGGGCAGAATGCTGCTTGCCAACTCCCCCGAAGAAACGCGACAGGGCATCGTCGACATCGTGAACAACGTCGGCGCGAAGGGAGGTGCTGGCGCAGCGGTCTCGGTCGCGAATCCCAACGTGACTCCGGGCGACAACTTCTCGTATGCCTCGTCGTACAACAGCGGCGCCTGGTCGGGTGACATCAACAAGTACGAGATCGACCCGACCACCGGTGAGCCGTCCAGCACGGCGCTCTGGACACCCTCGCCCCAGAAGATCCTGGCCGTCACACCGCCGGATCAAAGGGTCATCGTGACGTACAACGATGCCACCGCAGGGGCGCGCGGCGTGGGTGGTTCCAGCTTCGGCGTCCCCTTTCAATGGAACGCGTTGTCCTCCGAACAGCAGTCGTTCCTCACATCGACCATCAACGGCGTGACTGCGACGGACCCGCAGGTGCTCGAGTTCCTGCGCGGCAACCGATCCCTCGAGGTGAGCCGGTTCCGATCCCGCGGTCCGCGGCCTCTGCGTGACGCGGCCGGGAACTTCATCGTCACCCGCTCGGGATACCAATACCCTCGCGGACGCGTGCCCGCCGACATCGCCGTACTGGGCGACATCGTCAATGCCGAGCCGGTCGTCGTGCGCAGCCCGCGCTTCAGCTATTTCGATCCCGGCTACCAGGCGTTCCGCGATCGTGTCGCCGCCCGCGCCGGCATGCTCTACCAGGGCGCCAACGACGGCATGCTGCACGCGTTCGACCTCGTGACGGGTCAGGAGCAATGGGCCTATGTGCCCAGCCTCGTGATGCCGCGCCTGAAGAACCTCTCCGATCGGTCTGCGTTCCGACACCAGTACTACGTCGACGGCACCCCGACCACGGGCGACGTCGACTTCGCGCGCACCGGAAGCTTCGACGCCGACAACCCCGGCGATCCCAACTGGAACACGATCCTCGTGAGCGGTCTTGGCAAGGGCGGCACGGGCTACTTCGCGCTCAACGTCACCGAGGGCACCCGGGCCAGCGAGACCGCCATCGCGGAACGCGTTCTCTGGGAGTTCCCCAGCCGGTTCACGCCCAGCGATCCCGTCGTGGTGGACGTGCGGAACATCGGTTTCAGCTACGGCAAGCCGCTGATCGTGAAGACGCGTGCCGCCGGCTGGGTGGTCCTCGTGACATCGGGCTACAACAACGGGCGCGGCTCCCGCTCCACGGGCGGTGACGGACGCGGTCGCCTGTTCGTGCTGAACGCGGCCACCGGCCAGGTGATCGCCCAGCTCGACACCGAGGCCGGAGAGCCCGACCGCCCGGCTGGCCTCGCCCACATCGCGGCGTACGCAAGGCGCCCGAACATCGATGCGACGATCGAGGCAGCGTACGGTGGCGATCTGCTCGGCAACGTCTGGCGCTTCGATCTGTCCGGCACGAGCGTTTCCGACTGGAAGGTGGCCAAGCTCGCCACGCTTCGGACTGCCGGCGGCGCCGTGCAGCCGGTGACGTCCGAACCCGAGCTCGGCTCCATTCTCGGCAACCGCGTGATCTACGTCGGCACTGGCCGCTATCTCGGCGACAGCGACGTCCCGGGGCCCACGAGCACCAGCGATCAGCTGGAGGTCATCCGGCGACCCATGACGATGTATGCATTGCGCGACAAGGGTGACACCGGTTCGGTGACAACCCCAGCCATTCCATCACCGACTCGGGGGCAACTCGTACAGCAGACTGCGGAGCGCTCAGGCACCAGCGTGACGGTGACCAGCAACCCGGTCGACTTCCGCAGCCAGGATGGCTGGTATCTCGATCTGCCCGAGGAGGGCGAGCGCATCGTCGCGAACCCGGTGCTGTCGGGGGGCGTCATCACCTTCATCACCAACATCCCGGATGCCAACGATGCGTGCGCTCCGGGAGGAAGCAGTTGGGCCTACTTCCTCGACTTCGCCACCGGCGGATTGGTGCGGGGCGCGAGCTATGCGGGCACGAAGCTCGGGACCTTTCTCTCCAGTCGCGCAGTACTGGTTCGCGTGCGCGATGGGATCGTCGGACTGGTACGTACATCCGGCGGTGGCGCCGCCGGCGATCCGGGTCAGATCCGGCTGAAGCCGCCCGTCAACGAAGGTGTGCGCACCGGGCGCCGGCTCTCGTGGCGCGAAGTCCCCGACGACACCGATCCACGCTGACCCTCCGCCGGAGAAATCGCACGACACTCATCGACCGACCATAAAGATCTCGACTTAGGTGCCGATAAAGCCATGAGGGATTGCCGCGCCCCCGCGAAGTGAACGCGGGGGTGGGCAGACCCGGCCCAATCGGCAGGGCAGCAGCGCGGCGGGCAGAGGCCCGCCGGCGGCAGTCCGCGCCAGATGATCTATGAGGACGGAACAAGATGAGCGCGTCAAACCATTCCTGGAAGCAGCGGACACTCGCCTACGCGGTCGTGCAGTGCCTGCTGTTCGTCGAGTGTCTCCCCAGCGCGTGGGCCACCACGGACATCGGCGACATCCCGATGGCGACGAAGGGCCGCGCCAAGCCGAACATGATCATCGTGGTCGACGACTCCGGTTCCATGGATGGCGAGTTCCTGCCGACACGCGGCCTCTCCGCGAACGATGGCGCTGCCTGGTGGAGTACCGTTTCGCGATCATTCTTCGGATACGGTGCCAGCAGCACGGCCGACGTCTGGCTGGGAGGCGGTCCCACGGCACCCGCGCTCGGCGCCTCGGGTTTCTTCAACACCACGCCACCGAAAGGCCCGCTGAACTTCAACTTCGCGGGCAACGCGAACTCGTTCTGGAAGAAGTACGTGTACCTGTTCCCGAACGGCCAGTGCGGCGCGAGCTGCGATAGCCGCGTCTACTCGGACTCTTCCCACGACCACTTCGCGATCCCGCCCACGCGCGAGTTCGCCTACTTCCGAAGCCACGTCTACAACGCCCAGTACTACAACCCCGGGATCAACTACGACCCATGGCGGCCCTACAACAACGGGACGACCACCACGACGCCCGTGGCCTATGACAACACCAGTGCCTCCTGGAGCACGGTGCGCAGTCACCCCGTCTATCCGACGAGCGGATCGCCGACGACGATCGATCTGACCACGGACGTGGTGCAGCCAGGGGATTCGGCCGCTGCGAACAGGACTTTCATTTTCTATTCCGGAATGATCCTTCCGGCCGGCGCGCGCTATCGGATCTGCACGGAAACCGGGGGCACCTGTGGCGCCTGGACGAGCGATCCCACCGTCACGACCGACCGCTGCATCGTCGCTGATGCGGCAACGCAAACCGCTGCGTACTGCCACATGGCCGACAGTTACGGCATCACCGGGAGCGCGGCGAGCGCCATCATTGCCGTTGGGGTATCGGGCGGTCTGCCGAGGCGAATCGAGGCGCAGCTCGCCTACCACCCGGCCACCTACTGGGTACCCTCCTCGGACACGGGCGCGCTCGCTGCCGACGAGGCCCATGGCCCGTCGCCCATCACCGGCAGGGACCGCCTCCGCCGCGTGGAGATCCGCCCCTCGGTCACGAGCTACGCGAAGTCGGCGACCCGCACCGATTGCGTGGGGACCACCTGCACGTATCAGGAGGAGATGACCAACTTCGCGAACTGGTTCGCGTTCTACCGCAAGCGCCACATGATGCTGAATGGCGCCCTGGGCCTCGCGTTCGACCAGCTGAACGGGCTGCGTGCCGGGCATGTCGTATTCAACAATCTCACGAACGTCACGATGCGCGATTTCGACAGCGGGTCGGACACGTCGAATGCGAAGCGTCTGCTGAACGACTTGTATCGCGTGAAGGGCTCCGGCGGCACGCCCACACGACGCGCACTGGAGTACGCCGGCAACCAGTTCATGCG
Organism: Betaproteobacteria bacterium Ga0077532; assembly: GCA_001464895.1. Taxonomy (GTDB): domain Bacteria; phylum Pseudomonadota; class Gammaproteobacteria; order Burkholderiales. The sequence continues at coordinate 25,217 of LNEE01000019.1, read as the reverse complement.
GACAGGCTCCGGCGCCCCGATCAATGCGGCGTGCCAGTTCAACGCGGCATTCGTGATCACGGACGGCTTCGCGAGCACCGAGGCACCCGTCGCCAACTTCGGCAACGCAGACGATGCGGCGACGAACAGGTTCACGATCCCCTACGACCCCGAGAACGCGGTGTTGAACTACACCGATGCGTCGCCTGCGGGCACCATCCCGCTGCCACCGTCGACGCCACTCCCCGCCGTGGAGGTGAAGCCAGCGGCTCCCTTCGTCGATGCGGAGTCGAACACGCTGGCCGATATCGCGATGCACTTCTACTCCACCAATCTGCGGACGGACCTCGCCGCACGTCAGGTGCCACTCAACAAGTACGACACCGCCCCTGACGCCGATCGCAACGACTTCCTGCACATGAACACGTACGCGCTGGGCCTCGGCGTCCAGGGCGAGATCTTCGGCAGGACCGACGACGCCACCCTCGCCAGCTACAACACCAATCCGTACTTGAACACCTTCACGTGGCCGGAGGTGAGGTCGGGCACAGGCTACAAGCAGCGGCATCCCGCGGCCATCGACGAGCTGTGGCACGCCACCATCAACGGGCGCGGCCTCATGCTCTCGGCCAGTTCGCCGGAGGAGACCCGGGTCGGCGTCATCGACATCGTGAACAGCGTGGGGGCGAAAGGCGGATCAGGCGCGGCTGTTGCCGTGGCCAATCCGAACATCGTGCCGGGCGACAACTACTCGTACGCGTCCAGCTACAACTCCGGTCCGTGGTCGGGCGACATCAACAAGTACGAGATCGATCCGGCCACCGGCACGCCGAGCACGTCCGCGATCTGGAATCCGTCTCCGCAGAAACAGCTCGCAGTGCGTCCACAGACCGACCGCATCATCGCCACGTACGATGGCACCGACGGCATTCCCCTGCAGTGGTCGAGCCTGCCGTCCACCATGCAGGCGATGCTCACGTCGACCGTGAGCGGCATCACCTCCGTGGACTCCCAGGTTCTGGATTTCCTGCGCGGGGAGCGATCGCGCGAGGTCGAGAAGTTCCGCTCCCGCGGTCCGCGCCCGAGCCTGGACGGCACCGGCAACTACGTCACGAGCAACGGCAAGTACGTGTATCCCAACAACCGCATCCCGGACGACATCTCCATTCTCGGCGACATCGTGAATGGTGAACCGGTCGTGGTACGCGCCCCCAGGTTCAACTACTTCGACCCCGGGTATCTGGAGTTCAGGCAGGCCATGACGGAAGGGGCCGGCGCGCGGCAGGGCGTGGTCTATCAGGGCGCCAACGATGGCATGTTGCACGCGTTCGATGTCAACACGGGCGCGGAACTTTGGGCCTACGTGCCGCGCCACGTGTTCTCCAACCTGCGCAATCTCTCCGACCGCCTCGGCTTCCGACATCTGTACTACGTCGACGGCACCCCGACGGTGGGCGACGTCGACATGGCGTACACGTACGGCAACGATCTCTCGACGCCCGGCACGCCGGACTGGCGGACGATCCTCGTGGGCGGCTTGCGCAAGGGTGGCTTCGGCTACTACGCGCTGGACGTCACCAATCCTTCGATCAACTCCGAGACGACCCTCGCATCCAAGGTGCTCTGGGAGTTCCCCAGCGCCGCAACGGATACCGACGACGCCACGGTGCGCCCGAACATCGGCTACAGCTTCGGCAAGCCGGTCATCGTGAAAACGCGGGCCGCGGGCTGGGTGGTGGCGGTGACGTCGGGATACAACAACGGAACCGCTACTGGCTCGAGCGGTGGCGATGGTGTTGGACGCGTCTACATCCTCGATCCCGCGGACGGCCGCGTCATCCGGACGCTCAGCACCGGCGTCGGCACGGCATCGACGCCCAGCGGCCTCGCCCACCTGTCGGCGTTCTCCCGTCGGCCGGATACCGATGCAACGACCGAGGCCCTCTACGGTGGCGACCTGCTGGGGAACGTGTGGCGATTCGATCTCTCGGACCCGGACATGGCCAATTGGCGCGTCGCGAAGGTCGCCGAGCTGAAGACGAGCACCGGCGACTACCAGCCGATCACGGTGGAACCCGAACTGGGCGAGGTGCAGGGCAAGCGCGTGATCTTCATCGGTGCGGGTCAGTATCTTGGCGACACCGACGTCATCGGCAACTCGCCCGAGAACACGCTCGCTCGCCGACGCATGAGCTTCTACGCCCTGCGGGACGAAGTGACCCACACCTCCGCCACCACCCCGCTGATCACTTCACGGTCGGTGCTGGTGACGCAGACGGCGACCAAGTCTGCAGACACGATCACCGTCACGTCGACCCCCGTCGACTTCCGTGACAAGTACGGATGGGTGCTGGACCTCCCGGAAATCGGCGAGCGCGTCTCCACGAACCCAGTGCTGTCAGGCGGCGTGATCACCTTCACGACGAACGTTCCGAATGGAACCGACCCCTGCAATCCCGGCGGCAGCAGCTGGATCTACTACCTCGACTTCACCACAGGCGGCAGGGTGCCGGGAGCGACCAACGCCGGGGCGAAGATGGGCAACTTCCTGTCGAGCCGCGTGGTGCTGATCCGCCTGACATCGGGCCAGATCGTCGGCCTCATCCGCAGTTCCAGCGCCACCACCGTGAAGGTGACACCACCCGCCAACAACACGACGAGCACCGGGCGACGCCTTTCGTGGCGTGATCTTCAGGACAACATCGCCCCCTGACCCGAACCGGCTTCACAACCGGGAAGCCGGCGCCCTCCCAAGGGTGCCGGCTTCAGGTCGTGACGAGCGCCTTCGGAATCGGGAAGGTGACGTCCTCCGGCACACCGGGAAGGTCCGAAACCGACGTCGCGCCGAGTTCCGAGAGCCGGGAGAGCACGGCCTTCACCAGTACTTCCGGGGCCGAAGCCCCGGCGGTGACGCCGATGGTGGCCTTGCCGATGACCCACGCTGCATCGAGATCCTCGGCGCGATCGATCATGTAGGAAGGGACGCCGGCCAGTTCCGCCACCTCGCGCAGCCGGTTCGAGTTGGAGCTGTTCGGGGAACCGACGACGATCACGACATCCACCGCACCCGCGAGCTTCTTCACGGCATCCTGCCGATTCTGCGTCGCGTAGCAGATGTCATCCTTGCGGGGCCCGACGATCTCGGGGAAGCGGCGGCGCAATGCATCGATCACGGCGCGCGCATCGTCCACCGATAGCGTCGTCTGCGTGACGAACGCCAGCTTCGAGGCGTCGTTCACCACGAGATGGTCGACGTCCGCAGGGGTCTCGACCAGATGGATGCCACCGTCGGACTGGCCCATGGTCCCCTCGACCTCCGGATGTCCGCGATGGCCGATCATCACGATCTCGCGCCCCTGCTCCCGCATGCGCGTGACCTCCACATGGACCTTCGTCACGAGCGGGCACGTCGCATCGAAGACGCGCAGGCCGCGCTGCTCGGCGTCGCGCCGCACCTCCTGAGAAACCCCGTGCGCGCTGAAGACGACGGTGGCGCCGGTCGGCACTTCCGACAGCTGGTCCACGAAGACGGCGCCCTTCCCGCGGAGATCGTCCACGACGAAGCGGTTGTGGACGACCTCGTGCCGCACGTAGATCGGCGCGCCGTGGCGCTGGATGGCCCTCTCGACGATCTCGATGGCGCGATCGACGCCGGCGCAGAAGCCGCGTGGGTTGGCGAGCAGGACTTTCATGGAGATTCTCCCGGAGGACGTGCCGCCGGTTCGCGCTGCGCCTGGCGCGCGCGCTGATCCCGGAAGCTGTCCCAGACGAGCAGGACCGCGCCGCAGGTGATGGCGGAGTCCGCGAGATTGAAGGCTGGCCAGAAATAGCCCGCGACGTGGAAATGGAGGAAATCGACGACGGCGCCAAGCATCCAGCGATCGATGACATTGCCGATCGCGCCGCCGAGAATCATCCCCAGGGCGAATCCGAACAGGAGGCGCGTTCGGTGACGCACGATCAACGTCGCCATGAAGATCGACGCCGCGAGTGCGATGCCGATGAACAACTCACGCTGCCAACCCGACGCCGACGACAGGAAGCTGAATGCCGCTCCGGGGTTGAACACGAGCACCAGATCGAAGAACCCGGTGACACGGATCGAATCGCCGTAGACGAGATGCTGCTGGACGACGTGCTTGCTCCACTGGTCCAACACCGCGACCACGAAAGCCAGCGCGAACCAGCGCGCGGACTCAAGCAGCCGCACGCGGCTCGCCCTCGCCGTGAAGATTCGCCGTGCACCGACCGCACAGTTCCGGATGCGCGGGGTGGTGACCCACGTCCGAACGGTAGTGCCAGCAGCGCCCGCACTTGGCTGCCTCGCTCGGCTTGACGGCAACGGTCTCGCCGTCCGCCGCATCGACCGAGGCCACACCCGCCTGCGATGTGATCAGCACGAACCGGAGGTCATCGCCGAGGCTCGCGCAGGCGTCGTACCGGGCGCCGTACAGCCCGAGCGTCACCTCCGCCTGCAGCGAGGATCCGATGGACCCCGCCCCGCGCAGGCCTTCCAGTTCCTTCTGCACCCACGCCCGAACATCGCGGACGGCGCGCCACTTCGCGATGAGCGCGTCCTCGCCGTCCTGCGCGGGCAGTTCGTACCACGTGTGGAGGAACAGGCTGTCGTCGTCGCGGCGATTCAGCACCGCCCAGGCCTCCTCGGCCGTGAACGCGAGCACCGGCGCCATCAGCCGGAGCAGGCTCTGGGAGAGATGCCACAGCACGGACTGCGCTGCCCGCCGCGGACGGCTGTCGCGCGCGGTCGTGTAGAGGCGGTCCTTCAGAATGTCGAGGTAGAAGCCGCCCAGTTCCTCCGAGCAGAACGTCTGGATGCGCTGCACGACGGCGTGGAACTCGTACCGGTCGTAGGCCGCGCACACCTCGGACTGCAGTTCGCGCACGAGGGCGAGGCCGTAGCGGTCGATCTCGAGCCACTCGGACGGCGGCAGCAGATCGGTCGTGGGATCGAAGTCGGAGACGTTCGCGAGCAGGAAGCGGAGCGTGTTGCGGATCCGGCGATAGCTCTCGACCACACGCTTCAGGATCTCGTCGGAGAGCGAGATCTCGCCCGAATAGTCGGAGGACCCGATCCAGAGGCGGAGGATGTCCGCGCCCAGCTTGCCGGCGACATCCTGCGGGTCGATACCGTTGCCGGCCGACTTGCTCATCTTGCGGCCGTGCTGATCCACGAGGAAGCCATGCGTGAGCAATTGCCGATACGGCGCTTGGCCGTCCATCGCGCAGCCCGTGAGCAGCGACGACTGGAACCAGCCGCGATGCTGATCGGAACCTTCCAGATAGAGGTCGGCCGGTTTCGTCAGCGCCTCGCGGCGCGCCAGGACGCTCGCGTGGGTCGTGCCGGAGTCGAACCAGACGTCGAGGGTGTCAGGCACCTTCTCGTAGACGGCCGCCTCGTCTCCGATGAGATCACGCAGGTCGAGGGCGAACCACGCTTCGATGCCGCCCTGCTCCACCTTCTGCGCAACGGCCTCCATCAACTCCAGCAGACGCGGATGCGGCTCGCCGGTCTTCTGGTGCACGATCAGCGACATCGGCACGCCCCAGCTGCGCTGGCGCGAGACGCACCAGTCGGGCCGGTTGCCGATCATGGCCTCCAACCGCGCGCGGCCCCACTGCGGGAAGAACTCCGTGGCGGCCACGGCCGCATTGGCAACCTCGCGCAAGGACTGACCCTCGGGCCCCTTCGTCTCCATCCCGATGAACCACTGGTGCGTCGCGCGGAAGATCACCGGCGTCTTGTGCCGCCAGCAGTGCGGATAGCTGTGCTTGTAGGCCTCGTGGTGCAGGAGCAGCGTCTTCGATTCGAGCACCTCGACGACGGCCTTGTTGCCCTCCCAGACCGTCTGGCCACCCACCAGCGGGACGGTCTCGTCGAAGCGGCCGTCGGGGCCGACGGGGTTCGCCACGGGCAGGTTGTACTTCTGGCCCGCCACGAAGTCCTCCACGCCGTGCGCGGGCGCGGTGTGGACCAAGCCGGTGCCGGCATCGAGCGTGACGTGGTCGCCGAGGATGATCGGCACCTTGCGTGGCTGGAACGGATGCCAGATCTCCAGCCCCTCGAGCGCCGCGCCCTTCACGGTGCCCACGATCTTCCATTCCTCGATGCCGTAACGCTTCATGCAGGCCTCGACGAGGTCGACGGCGAGGATCAGGAAGTACTTCGGACCACGCACCAGCGCGTAATCGATCTCCGGATGCACGGCCACCGCCTGGTTCGCCGGCAGCGTCCATGGCGTCGTCGTCCAGATCACCGCGTAGGCCGGGTGATCGGTGTGCGTGAATCCGAACGGCCTGGCCAGTTCCTGCGGATCACGGCCGGGGAAGGCCACATCGATGGCGGGCGAGGTGCGGTCCTCGTACTCGACCTCCGCCTCGGCCAGCGCGGAGCGGCAATCGAGGCACCAGTGGACCGGCTTCGCGCCCTGATACAGGTAGCCGCGCTCGTAGATGCGGGCGAGCGACCGGATGATGTCCGCCTCGGTGCGGAAATCCATCGTGAGGTACGGATGGTCCCAGTCGCCGATGACGCCGAGGCGGATGAAGTCGGCCTTCTGCCGCGCGATCTGCGAGGCCGCGAACTCTCGGCACAGCTTGCGGAACGCGTTGGGCTCGAGCCCGCGACCGTGCTTCTTCTCGATCTGGTGCTCGATCGGGAGGCCGTGGCAGTCCCACCCCGGGACGTACGGCGCATCGAACCCCGCGAGCGTCTTGCTGCGGACGATGATGTCCTTCAGCACCTTGTTGACGGCGTGTCCCATGTGGATGTCGCCGTTGGCGTAGGGCGGGCCATCGTGCAGAACGAACTTCGGCCGGCCGACGGACGCCTCGCGGATGCGCTGATAGAGACCGCGCTGCTGCCACTGCTGCACCCAGCCGGGCTCCCGCTTGGCGAGGTCCCCGCGCATCGGGAACGGCGTGTCGGGGAGATTGAGGGTGTCCTTGAAGTCGGCCATGGAATAGGTTCAGGAAGGCAGTGAGACGGATGGGTTCGCGGGTTGCACGGGCGGCGCGGCGAAGAACGCGCGGGTGGCCTGCACGTCGAGGGCGATCTGCGTGCGCAGGGCCGCCAAGGTGTCGTACTTCTCCTCGCCGCGCAAGCGATGCAGGAAGTCCACGCGGACGGCGCGGCCGTAGACGTCGCCGTCGAAATCGAGGAGGAAGACCTCGAGCGTGGGTCGGCCGGTGTCGGTGACCGTGGGTCGTACACCGAGGCTGGCCGCGCCGACGAGCGGTGTGGTGCCGATCCCGTGCACGAGCACGGCGAAGATGCCGTCGAGCGGCGGGCGCTTGAATCGCATGCGGACGTTCGCAGTGGGAAAGCCCAGCTGCCGCCCGATGCGGTCGCCCCCCACGATGCGGCCGGTGATCGAATAGGGACGCCCGAGCAGGGCCGCCGCGGCGTCGAGATCGCCCTGCCGGAGTGCCTGACGGACGGCGGTGCTGGAGGCGCGGACACCATCGACCACGACGGTGTGCATCGCCTCGACCGTCATGCCGAGTGGCGGGCCATCGTGCTGCAGCCGGGCGACATCCCCGACGCGACCGGCACCGAACCGGAAGTCGTCCCCCACGAGCAGCCAGCGCACCCCGAGTCCACGGACGAGCCCCTGCTCGATGAAAACCTCGGGCGACTGCGCGGCGAAGGCCCGGTCGAAACGGCAGACGTACACACGGTCGACGCCGAGTTCGGTCAGGCGGGCGACCTTGTCTCTCAGGGACGTGAGCCGGGCCGGCGCATCGGCCGGTGCGAAGAACTCGCGGGGATGCGGCTCGAAGGTCATCACCGCGGCCGGCAGCCCGAGCGACCGCGCCGCGGCCGTCAGCCTGGCGACCATGGCCTGATGGCCGGCATGGACGCCGTCGAAGTTGCCGATGGTGAGCGCGATGGGCGTGTCCGCCTGCGCCGGAATGCCCCGGATGAGCCGCATGGATTGGAGGAGCCAGGAAAGCAGTGATTTTATCGGCTTCCCGGGGGCGAGGGGGGTTTCCGTGGGCGTGGCGCAAGGCGACCATGGGCCGCCTCTCGGGCCGTCGGCCCGCGGCGGCTTGGCCGCAGGGCATACCAACAAGGGGAGGGCCCCTTGTATATCCCCCTTGGTGCACCACTGACATCGGGATCGGGCCAAGCTCTTGTAGGAGCGGCCATGGCCGCGAAAGCATCTGTTCCGGATGAAGCGTTTCCTGGCATCCACCGCTTTCGGGGCCATGGGCCCCTCCTACAGGGGGGAAACGCCATCGATCGCTGGATCGGGCCAAGCTTTTGTAGGAGCGGCCCATGGCCGCGAAAGCGTCGGTTCCGGTCGAAGCGTTTCCTTGCATCAACCGCTTTCGGGGCCATGGGCCCCTCCTACAGGGGGGATGTGCCATCGATCGCTGGATCGGGCCAAGCTTTTGTAGGAGCGGCCCATGGCCGCGAAAGCGTCGGTTCCGGTCGAAGTGTTTCCTTGCATCGACCGCTTTCGGGGCCATGGGCCCCTCCTACAAGACCGCGGCCCCGTGCCGCCCCAGCGCCCACCGCACGTGCTCCCGCACGAGCATCGACGGATCGTCCACCCTCCCCCGCAACGCATCGATCACCGCCTGCGTCGTCGGCGCATTCCCGAGCCCCACCGCCAGATTCCGCAGCCAGCGTTCGTGACCGATGCGGCGGATCGCGCTGCCCTCCATCCGGCGATCGAACTCGGCCTCGGTCCAGGCGAAGAGGTCGACCAGAGTCGCGTCGTCCAAACCGTTACGAACGGCGAAATCGGGTAGCCCGGCCGGCTGCGCGTAGCGGTTCCACGGGCAGACCAGCTGGCAGTCGTCGCAGCCGTAGACACGGTTGCCCAACGCGGGTCGGAGCGCTTCCGGGATCGGCCCTGGGTGTTCGATGGTCAGGTACGAGATGCAGCGCCGCGCGTCGAGCCGGTACGGTGCGACGATGGCCTGCGTCGGACACACATCGAGACAGCGGGTGCAACTGCCGCAGTGGGCGCTCACGGGAGCGTCGGGCGGAAGCGGCAGATCGGTGTAGATCTCGCCCAGGAAGTACCAGGAGCCCGCGTCGCGCGACAGCAGCAGCGTGTGCTTGCCCCGCCAGCCCAGACCGGAGGCACGGGCAAGTTCCACCTCCTGGACGGGGGCGCTGTCCGTGAAGACCCGGTACCCGAACGGGCCGACCTCGGCGGCCATCCGGTCGGCCAGCGCCTGCAACCGGTTCCGAAGAACCTTGTGGTAATCGCGCCCGAGGGCATAGCGGGACACGTACGCCCTCTCGCCGTCGCCCAGGACGGACCACGCGTCGCGCGCCGCGGCCGGCAGGTAGTTCATCCGGACGGTGATGACCGAGACGGTGCCCGGAACCAGCTCCGCCGGTCGCGTCCGCTTGGAACCGTGCCGCGCCATGTAGTCCATGGATCCGTGGAAGCCCGCGGCCAGCCAGGCGGCGAGTCCGGCCTCCGCGTCGCCGAGGTCCACCCCCGCGATGGCGACCGCGTCGAATCCGACTTCACGACCCCAGACGCGGATGCGATCGACGAATGCGGAATCGGTTCTGGGGGCTGGCTCCATGGGCGGATGGTACCGCCCCGCAGCGGCGCCCCCCCCTTCCGGGCGTTGCCTTTGTACGTTGACGCACATCAATCGGCGCCCGCCCTCGACTATGCTCGACGACAGGAAACCTGCATCATCGAACCCATGAGGACGCGCGCGCACACCGACTCCCGCCCCCTGCCCCCCGAGGCCGGATGGCGACGCGCGGCGGTCGCATTGCTGTTCGTCTGTCTCGCGATCCTCCAGTGCCTGTCGCCGCTGCTGCATGTGCATCTCGACGCACCATCCATCGAGGAGACAGGGGTTGAGAGACAGCGTGGCGTCCATCTTCCCGTGAGTCTGGCCCACACCGGCCACGCCGCCCCGGGTCTGCACGCGCCGTGTGCCGACATGGACGACTCGGCGGTCATCACGTCGCCGAGCGAGCTGAAACGCGACGAGGCACTTGCCCTCGGAGCGACGATCGCGATGCACCCGCTGCCGGGAGTCGCAGCACTCGCCGACGAGCGTCCCGACGTCGCACCCAAGCCTCAGGAACCGCCTGAGCGCCCCCACCGACTGCACCCTCCGGCCCACGCGCCACCCCGCATCGCCTGACCCTGTCCCCACCCTCGCGCCTGGAGATCCGCCCCACTCCGAACCGGCGCGGCGGTTCCACGGTCGTCCGGCCGCTGCGCCTCCATGGCGCAACAGCCTCGGAGAAACGCATGCGGAAGTCATTCACGGGTCCGGCCCTCGCGGTCTGGTTCGTCCTGTCCGGGTTCGTCCCGGTCCAAGCCCAGGAAGTCGCCGTCACACCCGCCCAGATCAAGGCCCTGGGCATCACCGTCGTCCGTCCGGAAGCCGAGGCGAAGAGCGAGGTCCTGGGCCTGGCGGCGGAGGTGATGGTCCCCAACAATCAGCTGCACGTCGTCAGCACGCCGCTCGCCGGGCTGGTCGAGTCCGTCCTCGTCGCGGTCAACGAACCGGTGAAGCGTGGCCAGATCCTCGCGCGCCTGCAGAGTTCGGCCCTCGCCGAGGCCCAGCGCGCGTACCTCCAGGCCTCCACTCAGCGCGAGCTGGCCCGTGCGAACCTCGACCGTGACCAGAAGCTCGCGGCGGAAGGCCTCATCGCCGAAAGCCGTCTGCTGTCCACGAAGGCCGGCCACGTGGACGCGACGGCACTCCTCGCCGAACGCCGGCACGCGCTCAAGCTCGCCGGGATGTCGGACGCCGCCATCGCGGGCATGCAGTCCGGATCGGCCATCACCAGCGCGGTGAACCTCAAGGCGCCCGTGGATGGCATCGTGATCGCCCAGATGGCGCAGGCCGGCCAGCGACTGGAGGCGTTCACGCCGGTCTACACGGTGGCGCGCCTCGACCCGCTGTGGCTGGAGATCCAGGTGCCGCTGGCCCGCGCGGCCGGCGTCCGCGAGGGCGCGGCGGTCCGTGTACCGTCCGTGGACGCCGCCGGTCGCATCATCTCGGTGGGCCGCAGCGTCACGCCCGAGAGCCAGACGGTGATGCTCCGCGCGCTCATCACGACGAACGCGACGAAGCTGAGGCCCGGGCAGTACGTGGAGGCGGCCGTGGCCGCCGCTGAAGGCACCGCGAAGCAATGGCGGGTGCCGAACGCCGCGCTGCTACGTCACGAGACCCGCGTGCTGGTGCTGGCGCGGACGGCCAAGGGCTTCCGCGCGGTGCCCGTCACGGTCCTGAACGAAGGCGCCACATCGGCTGTCGTCTCCGGCGCGCTCCAGGAAGTGCGGGAGATCGCGCTCGGCGGGCTGGCGGCGCTCAAGGGCCAGCTGCTCGGCATCGGAGGCTGAGATGCCTACGCGCCTCGTCACCGCAGCCCTCACGCACCGCCTGCTGGTCCTCGCGCTCACCGTGCTGCTCGTGGTCGGCGGCACGATCGCGCTCGTCGGACTCCCCATCGATGCCTTCCCCGACGTGTCGAGCACGCAGGTCGAGATCATCGTGAAGGCGCCGGGCATGACCCCGGAGGAGGTCGAGACGCGCATCGTCGCGCCCATCGAGGTCGAGATGCCAGGCATCCCGCGCCAGCGCGTGATGCGCTCCATCTCCAAGTACGCGATCGCGAGCATCGTCATCGACTTCGAGGACGGCACCGACATCTACTGGGCTCGCCAGCAGGTGACCGAGCGCCTGAACGGCGTGCTGCCGGATCTGCCGCCCGGCACCAGCGGCGGTCTCGCCCCCATCACGACGCCACAGGGCGAGATGTTCATGTTCACCATCGAGGGCGGTGATCTGTCGCTCGCCGAACGCCGCACGCTGCTCGACTGGACCATCCGGCCGCGCCTGCGCACCGTGCCGGGCGTGGCCGACGTGAACTCGCTGGGTGGCCATGTGCGCATCTTCGAGGTGGTGCCGAATGCCGCCGCCCTCGCTGCCCGGGGCATACCTCTGGGCGCCCTGCGGGAAGCCCTCGCCGCCAACAACCGGAACGACGGCGCCGGCCGCCTCGCCGACGGTGAGGAATCGTTGCTCGTGCGCGTGGAAGGCAGCGTGCGGACACTCGAGGACGTGCGCAACATCGTGGTGGCCGAGCGCAGCGCGATCCCGGTGCGCGTCGGCGAGGTGGCCGAGGTCCGCATCGGCACGCTCACGCGCTACGGGCTGGTGACGCAGGACGGCGCCGGCGAGACTGTCCAGGGCCTGGTGCTGAGCCTGCGTGGCGCCAACGCACGCGATGTGGTGGCCGGCGTCCGCGCACGGCTCGACGAGCTGGCGCCGCAGCTCCCGCAGGGTGTGCGCACGGAGGTCTTCTACGATCGCGGACACCTGGTGAAGCGCGCGATCACGACCGTCTCGAACGCGTTGTTCGGCGCCACCGTCCTGGTGCTCATCGTGATCCTTCTCTTCCTCGAGGATCTCCGCGCCGCAACCGTCGTGGCGGCGACGCTTCCGCTCGCCGCGCTGTGCACCTTCGTGCTCATGGACCGCTTCGACATCACCGCGAATCTCATGAGCCTGGGCGGTCTCGCCATCGCGATCGGCATGCTCGTCGATGCGTCGGTCGTCGTGGTCGAGAACGTGGTGGGCCATCTCGCCCGGGACCAGGGGTCGCGCCTTCGGACGATTCATCGTGCCGTCGCCGAGGTGTCGGTGCCGGTGGCCTCGGGGACTCTCATCGTCATCATCGTGTTCCTGCCGCTGCTCACACTGGAAGGCCTGGAAGGAAAGCTCTTCGAACCGGTGGCATGGTCGATCGTCTTCGCGCTCTCCGGATCACTGCTGCTCGCGCTCACCGTCATCCCGGTGCTGTCGTACCACCTCGTCCGCGGCGGCCCGCAGCGCGAGCCGTGGCTGGTCCGCAAGGCCGCGGCCATCTACGAACCCCTGCTCGCGCGGACCCTGGCGCATCCGCGGGTGGTGGTCGCGATGTCCGGCCTGCTGATCGCGTTGGCGGTGGTCGCGTACCTCGGCACCGGCAAGACCTTCGTGCCCACCATGGACGAAGGCGACATCATCATGCAGCTGGATTCCCTCCCTTCCATCGGCATGGAAGCCACGGCAGACATGAACTCTCGAATCCAGCAGGCGATCCTGCGGGATGTGCCGGAGGTGCGACGCATCGTCGCGCGCTCCGGCGCGGACGAGCTGGGCCTCGATCCGATGGGCCTCAACCAGACCGACGTCTTCATGGTGCTGGCGCCGCGACAGGAATGGCGCCGTCCGGACAAGGAGGCGATCGTCGAATCGCTGCGCGAGGTCATGGAGGCCTTTCCCGGCGTGAGCCACACGTTCACTCAACCCATCGAGATGCGCGTGGCCGAGATGCTGACCGGCGTACGTGGCGACCTCGCGGTGAAGATCTTCGGAACGGAGATCCCCGTGATGAACCGCCTCGCGCGCGAGATCGAGCAGGTGCTGAACGCGATCCCCGGCAGCCGCGACGTCTTCACTGCGACCAACGAGGGCGTGCAGTATCTGCGCGTCGACATCAACCGCTTCGCCACCGGACACCAGAAGCTGACGGTCGATGCGATCGAGCGCGACCTGCGCACCCAGCTCGAAGGCGAGCGTGTGGGCACGGTCATCGAGGGGGCGATCCGCACGCCGCTGGTCGTGCGTGGCACCGGCGATCTGCGGGCTTCGGCAACACTGTTCCAGCACCAGAACGTGCTCATGCCCGATGGCCACGCCGTGCCGCTGTCGACGGTGGCGCGGCTCTCGCGCGTGGACGGCCCCGTGAAGGTGGACCGCGAGAACAGCATGCGCTACGCCGTCGTGCAGTCCAGTGTTCGCGGGCGCGATCTCGTGGGGTTCGTCGAAGAGGCCAGACGGACCGTCGCGCAGAAGGTCACGCTGCCAGCGGGCTACCGTCTCACCTGGGGTGGTCAGTTCGAGAACCAGCAGCGCGCCGCCACCCGCCTCGCACTGGTGGTGCCCATGTCGCTCGGACTCATCTTCATGCTGCTCTACGGCACCTTCGGTTCGGTGCGACAGTCGCTGCTCGTCTTCGCGAACATCCCGTTCGCCCTGGTCGGCGGCATCGTGGCGCTGTGGCTGTCGGGCGAGTACCTGTCGGTACCCGCGTCGGTGGGCTTCATAGCGTTGCTCGGTACCGCCGTACTGAACGGCGTCGTCCTCATGAGCACCTTCAACCAACTGCGGAGCGAAGGGCTGGCGGTGGACGAGGTCGTGCGATGCGGCGCACGCCGGCGCCTGCGCCCCGTGTTGATGACCGCAACCAGCACCGCGCTCGGCCTGGTCCCGCTGCTCTTCGCCACCGGACCCGGCTCCGAGATCCAGCGGCCTCTTGCGGTCGTCGTGATCGGCGGGCTCGTCACGTCGACCGCTCTCACGCTGTTGCTGCTGCCACTCCTGTACCGGCGCTTCGGTGACGCACCGGCCGCACCGACCGAGGATCTGCTCCATGAGGGGTCGCCATGAACACCCGCCTGATCGATCCGCGTCCGCTCGTCGCCGCGCTGATGCTCGCCTCCATCACCCCGTGCATCGCGGCGGACGCCGCTCTCGTGACACCGGGTCTTCCGCCTGTTCCCACCGTCGAGCGCGCACTGAGCGAATACCCACCCGTGCGCGCAGCGCGGCAGGCCGTCGGGATCGACCAGGCAGGCGCGCGACGCCTGCAGGCCGGTCCGTACGAATACGCCATCCGGGGCGGGTATCAGAGTCACAGCATTCAGAATGGCCGATTCCCGGAGTGGGACATCGGTGTCGAACGCTCCATCCGCCTGCCGGGCAAGGCCGTGGCCGACCGGGCGATCGGCGAACAGAACATCGAACTGGCCCGCCGCACCGCGTACAGCGCGTGGTGCGACGGCGCGCGGCACGTCCTCAAGCTCTGGTTCGGCTGGGCCCGCGAGAACATGCAGCTTGCGCTGTGGGAGCAGCAGGTGGCGTCGCTGCGCGAACAGCAATCGGTGGTTGCCCGCCGCGCCAAGGCTGGCGACGCCCCACGCGTGGAGCTGAATCTCGCAGAGGCCGCCGTCGCACAGGCGGAGTCGGTGCTCGAAGGTTACCGGGGACGCGAAGAGGGCACGCGCGCGGCGCTCACGCGGACGTTCCCGGCCCTCTCGGTACCCGCCCGCGCAGCACCCGGCGAACCCCGCGCCCTGGAACACGATCTCGACTGGTTCGTCGAACGCGTGCGCGCCCACAACGATGAGGTGCGCGTGGCCCGGGCAGCCGCGCTTCGCGGTCGCCTGCTTTCGACCCGCGCCGCCACAGAGCGCCTGCCGGACCCGACCATCGGCGTACGCCTCTCCATGGATCGGAGCCAACAGGACCGCATCGCAGGCCTCTACTTCGTGGTGCCCTTGCCGGGCGCCGCACGACAGGCGATGTCCGACGGCGCCGTGGCCGGCGCCGCCGTGGCGGCAAGTCACGAAGCGGCGGTGGTGCAACGCGTCTCCGCCGAGGTCGCCGTGATGTTTGGCCAGGCCAACGGCGCCTACGCGTCGTGGACCCGCGCCCGGGCCGCCTCGGAGGGGATGAGGCGCAATGCCGAATCGATGCAGCGGTCGTGGCAACTGCGCGAGGCATCGCTCGGCGACGTGCTGGTGGCACGACGCCTCGCGATCGAATCGGCCCTCGCCGCGACCCTTGCTCAGTTGGAGGCGGAGGAAGCGCGGTACCGCCTCCTCATCGAGGCGCACATCCTGTGGAACGATCCGGATGAAGAGCGGGACCCGCACGACGATTGAGCCCCCGCAGCGGAGGCATGCTCCTGTAGGAGGGGCCCGTGGTCCCTGCAGGAGGGGCCCATGGCCCCTGTAGGAGCGGCCCATGGCCGCGAAAGCGGTGGATGCAAGGAAGCGCCCAACCGGAACAGTCGCATTCGCGGGCATGGCCCGCTCCTACAAAAGCCCCCCATGGCTGGCGGTGGTGGTGCACGACCTGTAGGAGCGGCCCATGGCCGCGAAAGCGGTCGATGCCAGGCAGCACCCCGCCCTCAGAACCCCCGCAGATCGTCCACCGGCTTCGCCAGCGCGCCGCCCGTGATCCGTTGCAGCGTCGTCGACACCACCTCCACGTCATTGTCGAAGCTGCCGTGGCTCGCACCGATGCTCTTGGGCGGGTTCGTGCAGGCCACCACCTTGTCGCGGTCGAGGAACGCCGTACGTTTCTCGAGACCCGCCTGCGCTGCCGCAGCGCGCCAGTTGCGCAGCGCCTCGCCGGTGGCCGACGAACCATCCCACCCGGTGTAGTCCGGATTGCCGACGTTCGCGAGGCCGAGGATCGGCGTGCGGAGGTCGGTCTCGAGCGCGTTCGACACGAAGTACAACAGCGACTTCCGATAGATGCCCGCCACGCTGTCGTCGCGCTCGACGCGATCTGAGAGCACATCGAGGTGCAGACGCTTCATGAGGTCGGCGTGCGGCGCGTAGTGGCGGTTCGCGAACTGCACGGTGCACGCCGGCGCGTAGAGATGGATCGACGTCACCATCGACGCCATGCCACGTGCACCGAGGAGCGAGAGCAGGTTGCCGAGGATGATCGCGCCCGCGGAGTGACCGACCAGGTGCAACTCGAACGCGTCGCCCCATGTGCCTGCTAGCTTGGCGAGCGCGGTGACCAGGAGATCGCCGCCGCGGCCGGTCTCGCAGGTGAGTTCCGCGTTCTCCTTCATCTCGCTCCAGATCGGGCGGGCGAGCGGCCGCCCGATCGTCTTCTCGACCACGAGATCCGTGCGCTCGGTGAGCCAGTCACCGATGCCCGCGGCGCGCGGCTGCTGTTTGCTGAACGCTTCCGACACGATGTTCGAGATCGACTCGCCGAGGCCGGTCTTCCAGACGAGGAATAGTGGATAGCAACCGTTGTCCACGAAGTGGCGGCCCATGGCGCGGGCGCGCTCCACCGCCGCCTTCTCGCGGTTCAGACCACCGTGCGCATAGATGACGAGGCGCTTCTTCGGACTCGCGTCGCTGCGGAACCACCGGTCGGGCAGACCCGCCGCCTGGTGCAGCAGCGTGCGAGTGGGTTCGTCCTCTGTGAGGTACCGCCTCACGCGGCCGTCGTTGCCGGTGACGATGCTGTGCTCGTAGGCGCGGCGTTCGTCCCACCACCGCGAACGGTCGGCCGCGGCCCGGGCCCTGGAACTCTGCCCACCGCTCACGATGTTCCCCACCACGACACCGGGGACGCCGAGCGCAGCCGCCCAGGCGTCCATCGCGTTCGTGATCCAGTCCGCGTAGCTGATCACCGCGAAGCCGCCCGACCCCCAACCGTTGCCCCACGAGTTCTGGAGAATGAATCCGCTCGCGTTGAAGCCCACGAGCGCGTAGGCATGACCGCCGGTCTGCGACGGACGGCCATCGAACGGGATGACCGGCAGCGCGGCGTGATTCTTCGGTGGCTTCGATGAATGCGCGACCTGATTCCAGCCATCGTGGGTCGTCGACGAGACGTACACGGCGCCGACCTCGTGGATGGCGGCCTGGATGTCCGTGATCGATTTCGGGTCGACGCGGTAGTACACACCGAGCGACGTGTCGGACGCGCGCTTCGCGTAGCCGTACTTCGGTGGCGGTGACGACTCGGGCAGGTACGGCCAGTCGGACGACAGGCAGACGCCGTGGCGATACCAACCCTTCAGGGCACCGCGGCAGCTGGAGCCGTCGTAGTCCTCGCCTTCGTACTCGTCGTAGCGTCGCGCGAAGTTGTAGAGCATGCGCGGACTGACGGATTCCATCGCCGCCGGCGCGCCGAGGCGGCGCCAGCGCAGGTAGTTCACGACACACGCGAGCCCGAAGCCGGTGCACGCCCCTTCCTGCCCCTGATCGAGGATGAGCCCGGCCTTGGTGTAGCGCGGCAGATACGTGCGCACGACATCGGCGGGCGGGAACTCCGCGGGCAGGCTCGCCGGCGGCGGCTGGTACGGACGATCGCGCAGATCGAGCGGGTCCTTGCGCGCCGTGAGCGGGCGCTGGGAGGTCGGCGCATCCGTGGCACCGCTCGCGGCCAGCCTGGCGGCCCTGCGCTTCGCGGCGACACCGGCCACCACCACCGGTCCGGGTCGCAGCGTCTTCGCGCGTTCGAGGACATCGCGGAACCGGTCGAGGCCATGGCTGCCGCCGTTCACCAGCTTCCGCGCCGCCTTGTGGTTCCCCGCCGCGAGCGCCTCGCGCATCGGCTCCGCACACGCCGCCAGAAAAGCGACGAGCAGCACCGAGGCAACCTCCGGCGCGTTCGCGAGATCGGGCGCCGCCGCGAGGTCGACGTCGATGGCCTTGCCGAAACGTTCGTAGTTGTAGCGCCCCGTCAGCTGGACGAATCCGCGACCGCGGAACTTCGCTCCGTCCCCCGACTGCTTGTTGCCCAGCCTGGCAAGCCCTTCGTAGACGCTGAAGGGCGCCTTGCCCGGCCGCGTGTTGAACTGTGACGGATACTCGGAGATGGGCAGGAACCCCTCGCTCTCCGCGCGGATCGTGCCGAGCGCGGCGAGGACCATCGGGACATCGGTGAGACCACCTGCCCCGAGCGCCGACACGACGTAGGGCAGATAGCGCGAGATGTTCGCGGGCTTCGTCGCGGGGAACAGCACACGGACCTCGTTGGTGCCGAGCGGCATCGCGAGCGGCACGGGCTTCGCGAGTCCGAGCAGCGCGGCACAGTACGGACCCACGACGCCGTCCGCGACGATGCCGATGCCCGCCTGCCAGCGCCGGACCGCCGCCTCCAGATCGGCGTCGACCTCATCACCCGTTCCGAGTGCGGAGAAGTCGTCGGCGTCGTCACCCAGTTCCCGCAACAACGCCTGCCGCAGCTTGCGGACCAGCGGCCCGGTGCTGCCTCTCACCAGCAGGATGGTCATCGGTATCTCCTCTGCTTTTTCTTCGGTGACGGTCGATGGTGCACCGTCTCCAGCCGGGCCCTGCGCGCTACGCGTGCAACCACGTCTCCGCGAAGGCGAGGAACGCCGTGCTCGAATCCTTGCGTCCGGCGAACTCGCGCGGGAACGGCCGCCCCGGGAACGGCCGGCCGTTGATGTAGCCCTCGGCCCGGTGGACGTCGACGAACGTCGAGAACATCTCGTGCCTTCCCGTCACGGCACGGCCGTCGGTGAGTTCGACCTCGTACTTCGCACCCCAGTCCTTCCATGCGAGCTGGACCTGACCCAGGGAGGTGCGGAAACACTCCATGTGTTCCGTCCGACCATCGCCGCCTGCGACGAAGTCCCAGCCGGGAATCGTGCGCGTGCGATCGAGGCCCGTCGTGTTGCGGAACGCCAGGAAGTGCCGGACGAAGCCATCGCGCAGCCACTCGGCCATGGGTTCGTTGTCGGTGGCGCAGATGTTGGGACGCAGGGGATCGGCGCCATCGCCGTCCGGGTCCAGCAGAATGAAGGCTGCATGACCGCGGCCATGGGGCGAGAGCACGACGCGGAAGAAACTGACGAGCGCGACGTAGGGGCCGTCGGCGGTTTCCTTCAGGTAGATGCCGGGGTTCTCGCCCGCCCAGTCGACCTGGCGGGGATTGGCGGTGGGACGTGACATGAGCATGGTCTCCTGGTTCAACGGCGGAGACCGGAGTGTACGCGCGTGGTGCAGGGGCACGGATGAGGCGGCTGCCCACCGGACCGTCGCCGCGTGCTACGACCCCAGCGCGAGTACGTTCACCGCCGTCGGTATCGACGAACGGATCGCCTGCAGCCGGGCGTCGATCTGCTCGGCGACGAACTGCGCGTCCCGCGCGATGCCGGAGAAGCGTCCCGAACCCCACGTGTACAGCCACGGCAGGCCGAGGAAATACAGACCCGGCGCGGTCGTCACGCCGCGCGCGTGCACGGGATAGCCGCTGCCGTCGAACACCGGGACCTCGATCCAGCGGAAGTCGGTGCGAAACCCGATGCACCAGATCACGCTGCGGATGTCCGACGCGGCGAGATCGAGTTCGACGGGCTCCGATTCCGGTGTCCAGACCGGGACGTACGGGGGTTCGACCGGGGCCTCGATACCCTGCTTCGCGATCCACTTGTCGACCGTCTGCTTGATGCTCTCCGAGACGGCATCGGCCTGGTCGAGGTTGTGGCGCAGATCCGCGCGGAACTGCACGCGACCACCCTGCACACCGTCGAAGCGGCCGTACAGCTGCACCCCCTCGGTCGCGAGCTTCCGCAGATCGATCTCGCGCCCGCCGTCCCGCCCCGTCAGGTAGTGGTTCGCCTTCTGGCGCACGCGCTCCTTCAGCGGATGCTCGTGGATGGGCATGTCGTAGTAGCCCATCAGATGCAACCACTCGACGACGTCCTTGCCGCGATACATCCGCGGCGACCGCGGCGCGCTGCCGGTGGAGAGGTGCACGCGGCGGCCGGCGAGATGGAGATCCTCGGCGATCTGGCAACCCGACTGGCCGGAGCCCACCACGAGCACGTGCCCCTTGGGCAGCACGGACGCACTCTTGTAGTCGGCGGAGTGGATCTGCAGGACGTCATCGGGGATGCGCTCGGTCGCCCGCGGTATCACCGGAATCTGGTAGCCGCCCGCGGCCACGATCACCTGTGCCGCGGTGTGCAACCCGGCATCGGTCCGCACCTCGAAGAGGCCGTTCTCCAGTCGACGCAGTCCCGTCACCGCGACACCCTCGCGCAGTGGCGGTCCGAACGAGCGCGCGTAGCTCTCCACGTACTCGACGATCTCGCCCTTGCGCATGAAGCCGTACGGATCGTTCCCCGGGTACGGGAACCCGGGAAGCTGGCACTGCCAGTTCGGCGTCACGAGGCAGAAGGAATCCCACCGATGGGTTCGCCATTCGTGGCCGACGCGATGCTTCTCCAGCACGACATGGTCGATCCCGCGCTGCTTGAGACACCAGCTCGCGGAGAGACCGGCCTGCCCGCCGCCGATCACGATCACCGGGTGATGGGTGGCGACGTCGGTGCCGCGCGTGAGGTCGTTCATGGGTGCTTCTCCAGTCCGTATGCGCCCGCTCCTCGTTGGCGGGTGCGCCGATGCATCAGCGAATCCCTATTCCTCGAACGCTTCCACCTTCACCACGGCATCGGGAGGAAACCGACCGCCGATGCCTTCCACCTCGGCGAGCGCCCCCGCCGCGCGCGAGCAGGGAAACCCGAACTTCTTCCGGACGCGCTCCGAGGCGATGCCGTAGGCCTCGCGGCTGCGCATCAGGAAGTCGGCGAGCGGGTACGTCGTCCCAGGAACGAAGTAGTCCCCGATGCCAGCGACGGCGAACAGCACCGGGTGGCGCTGCCGTCCGGCCACGTCACGCGGAAGTGCATCTCAGGCATCGACGGTCTCCCGGCTCGCGATGAAGTCCCGATAGGCGAGGATGTGGCGCGTGGCCGAGCTGCCCCAGGTGTGCGCAGCGCAGACGCGACCACCGGCTGCCCGGCAGGCCGCCACGGTCTCGGGTGCCAGCGCCCGCACCATGCCGTCCGCGATCGCCTCGATCGAGAACGGATCGACCCACACGCAATCGCCCTCGCCCAGGTACTCGGTGAACGGTTCGATCCGCGAAACCACGGTGGGCACGCCGCAAGCCATGGCCTCGAGCACCACCAGCCCGAAGCCCTCGGTGATCGACGGGAACACGAGCGCGGAAGCGCTGCGGTAGAGCGCCGGCATGTGCTCATCGGGCAGCACCCCCGTGAGCACCACCGCCTTGCCCGAGCCGGTCTCGAGCCCGGACATCCGCAAAGCGTCCTCGAACGCAGCCTGGTAGGCCGCGTGGTCGAGCAGGCTCGCTCCGCCGGCGATCACGAGCTGCGCCGTCGGATGCTGCGCCCGCACCTGCGCGAAAGCCGCAAGCGTGCGCACGGTGTTCTTCCGCGCCTCGATGCCGCCCACCGCGAGAAACACGGGGCCGGCGCCGATACCGAACCTGGCACGCAACGCGGCGTCGGTGGCGTCGGGCTGCGGCTGGAATCGGTTCGTGTCGACGCCGTTGTCCACCTGCAGCGCGTCGATCCCGAAGTCCTCGCGCAGCAGCCCCCGCCACAGGCGGCTCACGCACATGACGAGATCCGCGGCGGTCACGCCGCGGTGCTGCCACGCCTCGACGGCATCGTCCTGGAAGGTGTCGAGATGGTGGACCGTCCGCACGAAGCCCGGGATGCGCCCCCACTCGGCGAGCGTGGCGAGCGCGTTGGCGCCGATGCCGTCGTGCGCGTGATAGACATCGAAGGCCGGCGTGTCCCGCCGCGAGAAGTACCGCACGTACTCGTCGATACGCGTACCGACGAGCGCCCCCAGACCGCCCTTCACCGGCCGTGCTGGCACCAGCGCAGTCCCGCATCGCACGTGACGGAAGAACCCCTCCTTGCGAGCGTCGGGCGCGTGGACCACGACGTCGTGGCCGAGATCGGTCAGAGCCTCGCCGAGCTGCAGCGCGTGCACGACGCCGCCGCGCGGATTCGTGGAATGCGTCAGCAGCGCGATGCGCAGCCTGCGGTGGGTGTTCATCGTCGAATCTCCGCTTGAGGACCGCAGCCGATGAAGGCCGTGGTGCCGAAATCCCAGATGGTGGCTTCGCGACCGCCGTCGGTGACGCGCGCCACACCGGTGTCGTCGCAGCGCCCGATCACCGCACCGGCGATGCCGCGGGCGGCGAAGCGCGCGCGGATCTGCGGGACATTCTGCTCCGGCGCCGCGAGCAGGAAGCCGTAGCTCGGAAACGTCGAGAGCAGCCACTTCGTGTCGGGCACGTTGTGCGGCCGCGGCACGGCGCGCACATCGATCACGCCGCCGACGCCCGAGCACTCGAAGAGCATCAGCGCCGTGCCGACGACACCGGCGTTGCTGATGTCCTTCGCGGCGACGCAGAGCCCGAGATCAGCGAGCGATGTCAGCACTTCGAGGTCGCCTCGCAGGCGGGTGGGGTCGGCGGTCGTCGCCGCGTCCCAGAACGGATACGGGTCCCGATACGATCCGCGCAGGTCGATCGCGGCGATCAGGACGTTGCCCGGCTTCGCGTCGAAGCTCGTGAGGAGATGCTGCGATCGTCCGAGGATCGCAACGGCCAGTTGTTCGCTCTCGTTGCGGCCATTGGTATGCCCGCCGACGATGGGAACGCCGTAGGCACTGGCCGCTGCGCTCATGCCTTCCAGGATCGGCACGGCGCGCTCGGTACCGTTGCTCCAGAGGGCGTCGACCACGGCGATGGGCCGCCCGCCCATCGCGAAGACGTCGCTCACGTTGACCATGACGCCGCACCAGCCGGCGAACCACGGATCGCGCTCCACCAGTTCGTTGATGAAACCTTCGATCGCGAAGAGAAGCCACCCATCGCCGTCGGGGATCGCCGCGCAGTCGTCTCCCACGAGCACCGTGGAAGATCGCGCCCCGGTCGGCGCGTTGCGCGCCAGCGTCTCCATCATCACGGAGATGTCGCGCTTGTGCGCAACGCCGCGACTCTCGCGCAGCCCCTGGGCGAGGTCTTCGAGGGTCATGCGGCGCGCCTCGCGACGGGAAACACGGCGACGTCGGTGCGCGACCGATGCGGGTACGCGGCGAGTCGCACGCGGTACTCGCCGGGCACGAAGGGAAACGGGGGCTGCATCGGCACCATGGTGTCAGTCCTCGCAGGCCGACAACGACGAGCACGCGCCGCAACGACCGCATCCGGCCTTGATATCGCGGGAAAGCAGGCCTCCGGCGACGCGCACTGCGCCTGGATGGGGATGTCGACGGCGGCACGGACGGCGAAGGCGCTCTCGGTGAGCAGTGCCGCGCCGCGGTCCTTGAAGTTGGGCGTACCCGTGGTCATCACCATGTGCTTCACACCGTCGAGCAGCACCGCGGCGCGGGCGACCTCGGCGAGCTGCTCGGGCGTCTTGCGGTTGATCGTGCGGCCGCCCGCGAGCGATTCACCGATTGCGCAGAACTGGCACGCCGTGAGGCGGTTGCCGTAGCGGACGCACGTCTGGAACACCGTGGTGGCGAGCACGTCGGCGCCGTGCAGTTGCGCGATCTTCCAGTAGGGGATGCCGTCGAAGGTCTGCAGTGCGTAGAAGCGCGGCGTCTTGGGGAAGCTGATG
This sequence comes from Betaproteobacteria bacterium Ga0077532, assembly GCA_001464895.1. GTDB lineage: Bacteria > Pseudomonadota > Gammaproteobacteria > Burkholderiales. The sequence continues at coordinate 1,213 of LNEE01000019.1, read as the reverse complement.
TTCGCGATCGGGATCGCGCCGCGCTGCAGGCGGCTGGTGCCGTCGGCGTCGGGCGCGGTCGCGAAGAATGGCGACTCACTGGCACCACCAGTGTGCACCGGCACCATCACCGTGCGGCCGTCCACCGTCACGGCCTTGTGGTCGGTGGGGCCGGCGCAGCCCCGCCGGGCTGGCGCGCCGACGTCCGGGTCAGCGAGCCGCAGGCCCCGCGACTGCACCTCGGTGATCAGCTGCCGGGTGGAGATCGGAGACGGTGCGGTCGGGGCCTGAGGACTCGTGGGCAGACTCGTGGGCAGACTCGTGGGCAAACTCATGGGACACACTCTTCTGGTTGGGCACGCATTCGGAGAGCGGTGCGGCGAGCGGTGCGGAAGGCGTCGCGTCGTGGAGCAGGGACAGCAACTCCGGGCGCGCGTAGTGGCCCACCGAATCCATCATCCGCTTCCGCTTCGTGATGAGGCGCATGTCGAGATCCGCAATCACCATGCCTTCGCCCTCGCGCAGTGGCGGCGCGAGGTGCACGCCCTCCGGCGAGATGATCGCGGTATAGCAGCCGCCGCGGCAGGCCTTCTGCAAGCCGCGGTCGGGCGTGATGCTCGCCACCTGCGCGTCGGTCAGCCAGGCCGTGGCATTCACCACGAAGCAGCCGGACTCGAGCGCGTGGTGGCGCATGGTCACCTCCATCTGCTCGGCGAAGATCGGCCCCACGAGCGACCCGGGGAACTGACTGCAGTGGATCTCCTCGTGGCGTGCCATGAGCGCGTAGCGCGCGAGCGGGTTGTAGTGCTCCCAGCACGCGAGTGCGCCCACACGGCCGACGGCAGTGTCGACCGGCACGAGACCACTGCCGTCGCCCTGCCCCCAGAGCATCCGCTCGTGGAACGTGGGCGTGATCTTTCGTCGCTTCAGCACGAGGCCGCCTCTCGGGCCTGACGGCCCACGGCGGCTTGGCCGCAGGGCGTACCAACAAGGGGCGGGCCCCTTGTATATCCCCAGTGGATGCACCACCCACCTTGGGAATGAGCCATGCTGTTGTAGGAGGCACCCTCGCGGGCCTGACGGCCCACGGCGGCTTGGCCGCAGGGCGTACCAACAAGGGGTGGGCCCCTTGTATCTCCCCAGTGGATGCACCACCCACCTTGGCAATGAGCCATGCTGTTGTAGGAGGCCCCCTCGCGGGCCTGACGGCCCACGGCGGCTTGGCCGCAGGGCG
>LNEE01000018.1 GCA_001464895.1 Betaproteobacteria bacterium Ga0077532 | reverse complement strand
CCGCCGCTGTAGGAGGGGCCCATGGCCCCGAAAGCGGTCGATGCGAGGAAACGCCCCAACCGGCACGATCGCTTTCGCGGGCATGGCCCGCTCCTACAAGGGTATCGCCCGTTCCCACGGTCGGTGGCGCATCCACCGCCGCTGTAGGAGGGGCCCATGGCCCCGAAAGCAGTCGATGCGAGGAAGTGCTTCAACCGGAACGATCGCTTTCGCGGGCAAGGCCCGCTCCTACAAGCGCATCGCCCGTTCCCAAGGTGGAGAGGCCCTCCGCTTGCTCACCCCTATCCCTCATCCTCCGCGATCATCGCCAGCCACGGAATGCCCAGGCGCGCTGCCAATGCCTGCAGAAACGCCAGAGGCATCTCGGTGGCCACCTGCAGGGGCGCCTCCAGCAGGGGCGCGATCTCCCATCCGAGTTCGTCCTCCAGGTCCGCGACAGTGCGCCCCTCGCGATCGAGCAGGGCGCGCACCATCCCGGGCAGTTCGATGATCGAAACGTGCGGCCCAACCGGCGCATCGACCGCGAAGATCGTGCGCAGATCCGTGCCGACGGCGGCTGCCAGTTCCATCGCCTGAAAGAGCGACAGCGTCGCGGCCAGTTCGCCGTCGTGGCGCTCGAGATCCTGGACCCAGGCAGGATTCAACTGGAGTTCAGCCGCGAGGTCGGTCTGGGACTTTCCCGCGCGGATACGATGGCTGCGGAGCGTGGCGGCGATGCCCATGGCGAAGCGTCCAGGTGGTGCGGACGAAGCAGTCCGCACAGTCGTAGTAGAGGGCCCCAGCGATCTTCCTGACCCGCGCCGTGGGTCGATCGATGGTGAAGGTGACACAGTCCTCGTCACGGCAGTGCAGCGCGACCTGATCCGCGGCGACCGCACCGTCCTGCAGGACCATCGGTTGTCCGAGACCAGCGGTCACGCGCCGGAGGGGCGCCCTCACGGTGCGTGCGTGACGAGCCTCACGGAGGAATCCAGGCAGACGCACCTGCCCAACAGCCACGCATTGACGATGTGTCGGAACGCCTACCGCGCCACCACGGTGCCCGTCGCATCCACCGGCAGGTCGCAGAACATCCGCCCAGGGGATCGCGGATCCTCGACGCGGGCGGGCGCACCAGGGGCAAGCGTCAGCTCGTATCCAGCGGCCACGGCACGCTTCTGCAACTCGGTGAAGGGCATCCCCGCGGGAATGCTTTCACAGAACGCCTGCACCGCCTTGTCCGCCGCGAAGAACGGCCAGAACGCATAGAGATTGCCGGCGACGAGAACGATGGCAAGCGCGAAGTACATCCAGGTACGGACAGAAAACGTGGCCATGCGCTTCAAGCACCTCGGGTCGTGTCGTTGCGTTGAAAAGGCAGGCGGCACTCGCCAAGTGCGCCAACGGTGGCGGAGCGAAGCAATGCCGAGGTCACTGCCGACTGGCCCTGCGCAGGCGGATGCTGGCGACGAGCGCAGCGATTGCCACCAGGACGAGCACCGCCAGCACGTACGGCGTCTGCGGTCTCGGATCCCGGTGATCGAGTACCGACGCCTCGATCACGAAGATGACGGCGATCAGGCAGATGCCTGCAGCGTTGTTCGATCGGCGGATGTGATCCGGCATGGCATGGGGCTCCGGGAGCGACGGCAAGCGAGGCGTGCATGCGCGCCCGCCACGGCGTTTCGGCGCGATTGTACGTTCCGGATGAGACCGGGGGCGCGATCCGATGGGCCGATCGGATGCGGGCTGGCGGGGTGCGGCATCGCACCGTGAAACACCCTCCGCCGACGTCTGCGTTCAGGAGGCGTTACGCCCGTGGACCTTAAGCCCGGCGAGCGAACTTCACATGGACCCAGTTCGCCCTCGGACGCGCGAAGGCCCGCGTGGCCCCCTGGGCCCAGAACGCCAACTTGGTGAACACCTTCTGCGGGATCGTCCGCGGCGGTGGCGGCACCAGCGCGACGCCGCAGTGGATGCAGGGCTCTTCCTGGTCGTATGCGCCATACGGGTTGCCCGCCAGATCCATCAGCGCGGCAGCGAGCGCATTGGTTCCCTCCGCGTTCTCGCCGACGTAGGTCGTGCGTTCGACTTCACACCCGGGGAAGAGCGCTGCCAGTCGCTGCTCGTCGAAGCTGTTGACGTGGCCCCAGGGCGGGTTCTTCCCCATGCACGTGTAGCAGGTGGTGCGACCGACCCGGATATCCTGCCGGTAGGGCACACCGATCAGGATGGTGCCTCGGCAAACACGCTCGATCTCACGGCACACGGTGGGAAGGATGTCGGGAGGAATGTGCTCCAGCACCTCGGCGCAGAAGACGAAGTCGAAGCTGCGGTCGGCATACTCGAGCTTCGCGGCATTGCCCTGCACGCAGACGACCCGGGGATGTTCGATGCCTGGCTTCTCGAGGTCCAGCGCGACGACACTCGCGAAACGCTCGGCGAGCAGCACCGAGAAATGACCATCCCGGGCGCCGATATCCAGCGCCGTGGCGCCGGAAGCAGGCATCAGTTCGAGGAGATCCTCGGTGCGCTTCTGTTCGGCCGAAGAGGCCCGGTACTCGGTGAGATCCATGCACTTCTCCAACTGGAACCAGGACGCTGGACGACTCGGATTTCCGGCTTCGTTCTACCCGAGCCCGTGCGCCCAACCCGGGATGAGACACCCGGATGAGACAGGTAGCAATTCAACGGCCCGACCTTGCCACAGATTTCCCAAACGAAGCCTGCGGCAGAGCCAGAAGGGGAAGTGTCGATGAGGGTTCGCCACGAGGAACCGTCGAGAGGCGCGTCTACAAGCGGTGAAACCCCTGCACGAAATTCAACCGGTACCGACGTTTCCGAGCCGGCCCGGCAGCGATGACGATGTGTCCCCGCCTATTGTTGGAAAGTTCTTCGACACAGGGCGCGCGACGCCCCATGCTACGCCGAAAGGAATTCCCGACCCTGTATGAGGGGGCCGTGGCCCCACGCCACTACCGAAGGCAGTTCGTCGATACGTCTCGTTGCGTTCACCGCTTTCGCGGCCATGGGCGCTCCTGCCGTGGATTCGTGGTTTCACTCATGGCGGCGACGCGGCATGATGGGCGTACCGTCCAGCGACCCGATGCGGACCACCGACTTCTCCCGATGCGCGCTCTTCAGGCTGGTCTTGCCTATTTCGGACTCGTGTTCGGGACCGGTTTCGTGCTGGGGGCGATCCGCGTGCCGTTCCTGGTGCCGCGTCTCGGCGAGCGGTGGGCCGAACTGATCGAGATGCCGGTGATGGCGGTCGTGATCGTCGTGGCGGCGCGCTGGATCGTTCGTCGGTTCTCCCTGACCAGGGCCGATGCGCGCTGCTGGATCACCGGGGGCTTCGCGCTGATGCTGACCCTGGCAGCAGAACTGCTCCTCGCCGTCGTGATCGCCGGACGTTCGGTCGGGGCGTATCTGGCTTCGCGGGACCCGGTGTCCGGGAGTGTCTACGTCGCCCTGCTCGTCGTCTTCGCGGCGATGCCGTGTCTGGTCGTGCGATGGTCCGCGCCGGCAGGCGTGCGATGACCCCACGGCCGGTGCCGCCCGGAGTGGGTTGCCCGATGTCGTGACTGCGGAGCCTCCATGGCCTGGATCCTCACGAAGTATCTTCTGACCGCTGCCGTCGTCGTCCTCGTTTCGGAACTCGCGAAGCGCAGCGATCGCCTGGGTGGCTTCGTCGCCGCGCTGCCGCTGGTCACCGTGCTTGCGCTCATCTGGTTGTATGTGGAGCGGCAGCCGGCGCAGAAGATCGCCGACCACGCGTGGTACACGTTCTGGTATGTCGTACCGACGTTGCCGATGTTCCTGGCGTTCCCCGTGCTGCTGCCGAGGCTCGGGTTCTGGGCGACCTTGCTCGCCTGCGTTGCCATCACCGTTGTCTGCTTCGGCCTGTTCGCGGCGGTCGTGCGGCGATTCGGTATCGAATTGCTGTAGTTGCACGGTGGGCGCGCGCTCCGGGCGCGAGCCCCTGCCGCGACGTCGATCGCGTGTGCCTCGACCCACCGATCGCGGATCAACGGTGCGCGGTGTTCCCCGGTCGGGCGCCATGCCCATTGAGAATTTTCCGAGTCCTACGTCCGCGATTTCCGATCCGGGATTGCATCTTCGACCGATACCCGCGCATGTGCGATCGCGCGATTCTGTCCGTGCCAGTCGACCTCCAAGCAATCTGCTCCATCGCGGCCACGAGACAGGAGATCCCCATGACTCTGCACGAATCGCATCCACAGGAAGCGCGCGCCGGCGCAGCGGCGTCCGGCGCGAAGCGGTGCCGCCTGTCGCCGCTGCCCGAGCAGGGCTCCGTCCCAGAACTTCTCCGTTTGATGGGCATGGACGTCGTGCCGACGGCGGCGGATTTGGATGCGATCTCCGCATCGCTCTGGCGCGTGCGACGGCACACCGTCCTGTTCCACGAAGGTGCCCGAAGCGAGTTCCTCTACGTGGTCCGGTCCGGCAGCCTGAAGTGCGTGAAGACGCTCGAGGACGGCTACGAGCAGGTGCTCGGTCTTGCGCAGGTCGGCGAACTGCTGGGTTTCGAATCTCTGCACGGCGGTCGCCAGCCCAGCGCCGCGGTCGCGCTGGAGGAGTCCACGGTCTATGCGCTCTCCGCCCGCGAACTGCGCGACCCGCAGCGGCGCGGTGCGCTGCTGGACGCCGCTCTGCATCACGCGCTCGCCGAAAAGCTCATGCGCGCCGCGGAGACCGCGGAGATGATGTCGGCCGTGGCGTCCGATGCGCGCCTCGCGCGCTTCCTCCTCTGGCTGTCGGGACGCATGGCCCAGGCCGGCCAGTCCCGGCGGCGCCTGTCCCTTCACATGGGGCGCCGGGACATCGCCAGCCTCCTGGGCATCGCGCACGAAACCGTCAGCCGTTCATTCACGACGCTGTCGGAGTGCGGCCTCATCCGCGTCGACATCCGCGACGTCGAGATCCTCGACTTCGACGGACTGCGGGAGCGGGCGCGCACCACCCGCGGTCATCCGGCGCACGCGGCATCCGCACCGGCGCGCACAGCGCCATCCCGTGGTCGCGCCATCGAGGTCGTCGCCCCGAGTCCGCTGTGGCGTTCCCGACCCGCGTCGCCGGAGTCGGGTGCGCTGGCCGTCGCCTGAGCATTGTCCGCCGCAGGTCTGCGTGCCGATCCCATGGGCGCCGTTCCGCGCGGGGGCGAGGCAAGCGGTGTCAGTAGGCACGGCCGTGGGACAGGTGGGTCGCGAACCAGGTGCCGGCGAGATGCCCGACCGTTTCGATCGCACCGGGGGAATCGAAGGAAGAATTGGCGCCCGGAATGATCTCGAGGCGTTTGCTGCACTTCAGGTGCTGCATCGCGAGGCGGTTGATCGCGATCCCGCAAAGATCTTCCCCGCCGACGATGAGCAGTGTTGGCGCGCGTACGTTCTCCAACTGGTCGGTTGGCAGGCTATGTCGACCGTCGAAGCATACGACTGCGCTCAGCAGTTCATCGGTCCGCGCGGCGCACTGCAGAACCGGCGCCACGGCTTCGTCCACGCCGATCGCGCCGATGCGGGAGCGCTCCTGATCCCGAGATGCCCGTAGGAACTCGAGGGTGTCGCGGAAGCGACGAGTGAGCCGCTCGACATCGGGGCGGACCGCAGCGGCCGAGGCACCGACGGTTGGTGAGACGTCCATGCTGTAGACGGCGAGCCCGTAGCCATCCAGGACGTCGAGAACCGTCGAACGCTGTCGAGGATGATCCCGCCACGCGCGGCCATAGGCCACCAGCACCATCCACCGGGAAGGGGGCGACGGGTCGAGCGGGGCGGTGGTGTGAAGGGCGGCGATGGGAGGCTCCTGCACGGAATCCCGACGGTGCAGGTCTGCGTCGGGTGAAGAAAGGTTCGCAGATTGCGGCTGCAGCGCCATTGATTCCGCGCAATCGAAACCCCAATTCGCGCATGGGCGGGTCAGGCTGGACAAAGGGTGCGCGTCCAGACGATATTGGTCGTGTGCGAATCGAACGAGACGACGCGTCCGGAGCGGGTCCGGGGCTTCACTCGTATCCGGGATCGGGAGACATCGTGACTGATAGAAAGGTGGAGCACGATCGCTACGCCGTGGCACGAGGCGAAGCAGAGGACGACCTCTGTGTGTTGCCGCGCGAGGTCATCGAGGAGCGCCTGCGCTGGCTCCAGGCGGTGGTGGCACTCTCGCCCATGGCCATCTGGGTCGCGGAGGGTGATCGCATCGTCTACGCGAACAGTGCCGCCGCAGAGCTGGTCGGTGCGGCTTCGGCGGACGAGATGGTCGGGTCCTCCATCTACGCCATCGTGGACGACGATGCCCACGACGATCTCCGCCGGCAGCTCGATCTCGCCCAGGCGAGGCACGGGCATCTCGGTACCCTCCTCGCGCATCTCGTGCGCCGCGACGGCGAGGCGCGGGAAGTGGAGATCGGGCTGGGCGCGCTGCCCGACCATGGGCGCACGTCAGTGCAGATGGTCCTTCACGACGTCACGCAGCGGCGCCGCGCGATCCGCGATCTGGAGGCTTCCCGCCGGTTGATCCGGCGCCTGTCGGCGAACGCAGCCGAGGCGCGGGAGGAGGAGCGACGGCGCATCGCGCGCGAACTGCACGACGAGCTGGGTCAGAGCCTGACCGCCATGAAGATGGACCTCATGGATTGCGCGGCTGGCATGGGATGGGACGGCGAGAATCCGAAACTGAACAATCTGCTCGTGCGCATCGACGAGATCATGGCGTCGGTGCGACGCCTCGCGTCCGACCTGCGACCGCAGATCCTCGACGATCTCGGGCTGTCCGATGCCATCGAGGCCCTGGCCCATGATTTCTCCAAGCGCCAGGGCATCGAGGTCCGCCTTCGGCTCGATGATCTCGGCGACTCGATGGACGAGCGCGTGATGATCGCGCTCTACCGGATGGTGCAGGAGGCGCTGACGAATGTGGCGCGCCACGCGCGTGCGCACCTGGTCTCGATCGAACTGCATCGACAGGGCGGGCACGTGGTGCTGAAGGTGCAGGACAACGGTGTCGGCCTACCCGATCTTCTGCCCGACAGCGACCACAATCACTACGGCGTGCTGGGGATGCGGGAGCGCACCGACATGCTGGGCGGTGATTTCGAGATCGGCAACGCCCTCGGGGGCGGCGCCTTCATCCGTGTCAGGGTCCCGGCGCTCCCTGCCGAGCCGGCCTCGCGCAGGGATGCTGGAAGCCACGCCGCGAAGTCCACGGGTGTGGCGTGAGTCCCTCGGTCCCCGACGCCACGCTCCGCATTCTGATCGTCGACGATCATGCCATCGTCCGTGAAGGGTTGAAGCGCGTGCTCGAGGGAGCGTCACCTTGCTGGACGGTCATCGAGGCCGGCAGCGGCTTCCAGGCAATGGAACTGGTGCGTCGGCAAACCTTCGACGTCGCGGTGCTCGACGTCTCGATGCCCGGGATGAGCGGGTTGGAGCTGTTGCGGCGCCTGCGGGAAACGGTGCCTCGGATGCCCGTGCTGATGCTCAGCATGAATGCCGAGGAACAGTACGCGATGCGCGCGTTCAAGGCGGGTGCCAAGGCCTATCTCACCAAGGGCACCCCGCCCTCCGAACTGGTCGAGGCGGTCCGCAAGGTGTCCAGAGGGGGGAGCTATGTGACGGGCGCCATGGCCGAGCGCATGGTGCAGCAGATGAACGGCTCGCTGGATCAGCCGCGTCATTCGCAGCTCTCCGACCGTGAGTTCGACGTGCTGCGCCGTCTGGTGGCGGGGCAGCGTCCCTCCGAGATCGCCGAGGCCCTGCACATCTCGGTGAAGACGGTGAGTTCGCACAAGAGCCGCATGCAGGAGAAGCTTCTGCTGCCCAGCACGGCGGCGCTGATCCGCTACGGCCTCGAACACGGTCTCGCCGCGGACGACATCCGACCTGTGTCGGACACCTGAGGGCGCCTCGGTGCGCAGCTGCAGAGCGTTTGCGCGTTTCGCCCGGCCGGCCCCGCGGACCCCGTGCCATCCCCTTCGCGGCGGCACCGCATGAACGCCCTTCGTGGCGGCATCGCATGAACGCCCATCGCGGCCACCATCCTTCGCCGCCGTTCGATGCCGCTCTGTCGGCCCAGGCGTTCCACGAGACTTGGCTCGCCACGGTGGATCCCACCGGCGTCGGACAGTGGTTCAGGCGCCAACGCCTGGACCGGCTCATAGCGACGGCCACGCGGGATTCCCCGCTGTACGCCCGGCGCGCCCGGAGCGCCCGCGTGATCGATGACTTCGAGCCCATCGGCAAGCACGAACTGATGGACCATTTCGATGACTGGGCGGTCGACAGGCGCATCACGCGTGCCGGCGTCGAGGCGTTCATCGGTGGCGGCGACACCATCGCCGACGGGTGGTTGGAGCGGTACCTGATCTGGACGAGTTCCGGCACTTCCGGGCAGCCCGGTGTGTTCGTCCAGGATGCGGCGAGCCTTGCCGCGTACGATGCCATTGAGGCGCTGCGCCTGCGATCGACGGGTCCTGCGGGGCCGCCGCTGGGTCTGTGGGCCGCGGGTCGGCGGTTCGCGTACGTGGGCGCGGTGGGCGGTGCCTACGCGGGGCACGTGAGCGTCGCCCGTCTGCAGCGTATCGCCCCCCCGGGGTGGGCGCCGACGCTGTGCGAGATCTCGGTGCTCGATCCCCTCGACGAAATCGAAGCCCGACTGCGCGCGTGGGGTCCGGATGTGCTCATCACCTATCCGACGCTGGCAGCTTCCCTTGCCGGGCGTACGGTGAACGACCGGCGGCCGCTTCGGTTCGGTGAAGTCTGGCTGGGTGGCGAGCAGTTGTCCCCGACGCAGCGCGCATTCATCGGGGATGCGTTTGGTTGTGTCGTGCGCAACAGCTACGGCGCCTCGGAGTTCTACTCGATCGCCTTCGAGTGCCGGTACGGGCGGCTCCATCTCAACGACGACTGGGTCATCCTGGAGCCCGTCGATGCAGATCATCGTCCGGTGCCCGTGGGCGCGTTCTCTCACGCAACGCTTCTCACCAATCTGGCCAATCGTACGCAACCCCTGATCCGCTACACGCTGCAGGACTGCACGCGCTTCGTGCCCGAGCCGTGTCCGTGCGGGTCTGGCCTGGCGGTCATCGAGGTGCAGGGGCGCTCCGATGACGCCCTGGTCCTGGCAGGCCGCGACGGGGGCACGGTGACGCTGCTGCCGCTCGCCATCGAGACCGTCGTCGAGGAAGCGGGTGGGATCACCGAGTTCCAGCTGATCCGCCGTCCCGACGGTTCCCTCGAACTCCGGTTGTCCCTGCAGGGCGATGCGGCGCGTCAGGCCTTCGATCGCTGCCGTCGCGCGCTGCTGGGCTGGTTCGCGCGGCAGGACGTGAGGACGCCCCGACTGGTGCACGGCCACGGCGGGCCTTTGCGTGCGCCGGGCAGCGGCAAGTTGCGGCGTGTGATCGACGACCGGGCACGCTGACGCCACTCGCTCGCCGGCCCCGCGGGGCGCCTGCGAGGGCCTCCTTGAGCGTTCTCAAGTGTGGTGCCCCGCCGGACCCCCAGTCTCGCATCCTGTACGAACGGTCGCGCCGAACGATTCCCAGGTGCTCGGTGGCTGGCCGATCAACGAACTCTGCATCGGTTGGGGAGGGGGGATGGCAGTGATCTTCGAGTCGCGCGAGGCAGCCGCGAGGAAGCTGGCGACCGCGCTGGACCTGTACGCCGGCTCGTCCCCACTGGTGTTGGCCATTCCGCGCGGGGGTGTCCCTATGGGGCGCGTGATTGCGGATGCGCTGCAAGCCGAGTTCGACATCGTGCTGGTGCGCAAGCTCGGTGCGCCCGACGACCCGGAAGTGGCAGTGGGCGCAATCGACGAGAACGGCAGGGCCTACGTCTCCGCACACGCAGCCGACTGCGGCGCGGATCCGCGCTACCTGGAGATCGAGAAGCGGATTCAGTTGTCGCTGCTGCTGCAGCGGCGCTCGATCTACACGCCGACACGCGCGAGCATCGATCCGCGGGGGCGGGCGGTCATCGTGGTCGACGATGGTCTGGCGACGGGGGCGACCATGATCGCTGCCTTGGATGCCATACGCGCCCGAGAGCCAGCGAAGCTGATCTGTGCGGTACCCGTGGCGTCAGCGCAAGGCCTGGATCAGGTGCAGCCGCATGCGGATGCGGTGGTCTGCCTCCTGGTGCCGCGCCAGTTCGACGCGGTCGGACACTTCTACGCCAGCTTCCCACAGGTCGACGATACCGAGGTCATCGCCTGCCTGTCGGCGCCCGACGATCTTCCCGAAGTCTCGCGATCATGAGTGTCGAGACGTACCGGATCGACGCGGGGTGGATGTCGCTCCCGGCCACGCTTTCCATGTCGTCGAATGCGCGCGGTGTCGTCGTGATCTCCCACGGCGGCGCATCGACCTGCCAATCTCCGGGCAACCGGTGCGTCGCCGATGCACTGACGAGCGAAGGGCTGGCCACCGTGCTTCCGAACCTGCTTCTCCCTACTGAAACGGCCGATCAGGAGGTGTGCTTCGACGTCGATCTGCTCGCGGATCGGCTGAAGTTCGTGGTCGAGTGGGTGATGGACCTGCCCCTCACCCGGGGGCTTCCCATAGGGTTGTTCGGTGCCAGCACGGCGGCAGCATCGGCGCTGCGCGTTGCAGCCGACATGCCCGACACCATCCGCGCGGTGGTTGCGCGGCGCGGACGTCCCGAGCTGGTGGGCGCTGCGCGGCTTGCACGGATCCGTTGCCCCACGCTTCTGATGGTGACCGATGGCGATCGCGACGTGATGGGCGCCAATGAGGTGGCACGCTCCCTGTTGAAGAACTGTGAAGCACGACTGGTGGTTCTGCCGCGAACCGGCTATCTCATGGTGCCGGGAGGCTCGCAGGAGCAGATGGCTGAACTCACCAGGTTGTGGTTCGGGCGGCATCTGCCGACGGCGTCACCCCGCGCAACCGGCGCGAGCGGGGTGAACTGAGTCTATCCAGGTTGCGTCGCCGCAGCCCGATGGTCGGAGCCTGATCGCGCCCATGTGCTTCGACCTTCCGGCCACATCCGGTTTTCCCCCAGAACGACCTGCGCGCCACGGATGGGCCAGGCCGGGTTCCAGAGACGCAACGCGGGGAGCAAGCTCCCCAACTCGACGCGCGCATGTTCGAGGGACTCCAGCGTGCCGACATCACGCCAGTAGCCAGGCTCTTCGCCTGGCGCGAGACCCGGCACCATGTTGCGACGCAGGTCGTAGGCGTAGGTGCGGCAGCGTTCCGACAGACCCGGCAGCAGGTGATGCCCGATATCGGTGTGACCGCATTCGTGCGCCTCGTCGAGAAGCTCGAGAAGCAGGTCGGGACGGAACAGGTAGTTGCCCATGGACGCGAGCACGCGGTCCCGCGAGGACGCCATCGGCGTCGGGAGTGCGGGCTTTTCCTCGAACCGGCGCACACGGCCATCCGGGAGTGCCGTGATCACGCCGAAGCGGCGCGCTTCGGCGATGGGCACCGGGACGGCCCCGATGGTGACATCGGCCCGTCGCGCCACATGAAAGTCCGCCATCTGGCGGACGTCCATCCGGTAGACATGATCGGCGGCGAACACCGCGACGAGGTCCGGCTGTTCCGAGCGAATGAGGTCCCGGCATCGACGCACGGCATCGAGCGTGCCGCGGATCGCGCCATTGGTTTCGCCCGACTCCGGCAGGATCGCCTCCACGAGTCGTCGACCGGTGCGGTCGCGGTCGTCCCAGACTTCCTCCAGGTGGTCCAGCAGCGACTGCGGCTTGTACTGAAGCACAACGCCGATGTGATCGACGCCGGAGTTGACCAGGCTGCTCAGAACGAAGTCGATCAGGCGGCATCTGCCGGCGACGACGATCGCGGGTTTCGAATCGCTCCTGGTCAGCGGCCAGAGTCGCGTACCTTCCCCGCCAGCCAGTACCACCGCCAGAATCTTCATCGTCCGAGACCTCCCGTGACAAGTATCGATGCGCCTTCCGTCTTCGCGCTCGCGCCCGGTGTACGGACGCCTTCGGATATCAACTGAATTCGTCTGGCGACGGGGCTGATGCCTCCTCGTCGTTTGCGGAAATCCTGCGGCCTGCCGCGGCATCGAACTCCGCTTCCGCCTCCAGCCAGTCGGTAAGCTCCGAGCCCGGTGCAAAGCCGCGGCGTTCGGCGCGGTAGTACGCATCGAGAGCGATGCTCTGCTCGCGGACATCGCCATCGGGCAGTGGCTGCAACGCGGGCGACGTCGGAGTCGATGGTGATGCGACCGCCCTCAGGTGTTTCCGCTCTGTCTTGCGTTCCTTCGGCATGGGGCTTCTCCCGGTTGGGATTGCTGTCGTGGCGGGCGCGTCGACGGCTCTGGCAGATTCACCTGCATGAAGCGATTGCGCCTTCGATGAATGAAATGTTGGTCCGAGGTGGCGATGGGCAGATTGAGAGTGATCAATCGAGCGCATCAATCGGATCACCGGCCGCACGTTCGTTGATCCACCGACCTTGTCGGTGGCAGGGGAGGGGCGAGGTCCACGCTCCGAAGCGCTGCGTTTCCCGGGGGGGGCATGCCCGGTCGGGCAACGCAGGTGTGCCATCGCAGCGGAGGATGGCCGCGCTGAGACGCGCCTACATCGCGCGATGTGGACGCACCGAATCGCCCTGCCGTTTCGGACAGGCTGTGCCGGGCACCAAGGGCCGGCCACCCCCATACTCGGAGCACAGCCTCCCGCAGCTCATCTCGCCCGATCCTCCGGATCGTATCCTCACCGCTCGCAAGCCAGCGGGCTGCCATGGAGCCGAACGAAACCACGATGGAGATCTGCATGCGCCGTAACGCCTGGTACTCCCGACTCGCCCGCACTGCGGCGCACTACTGCGGACGCCCTCGGGCGTTCACCATCGCCGCCTCGGTGATCCTCGTGTGGATCCTCACCGGTCCCATGTTCGGTTTCAGCGATACCTGGCAACTCGTCATCAACACGGGCACCACGATCGTCACGTTCCTGATGGTGTTCCTCATCCAGAACACCCAGAACCGCGACACCGAGGCCATCCAGGTGAAGCTGGACGAACTGATCCGTGCCACGAAGGGCGCGCACAACGCGTTGCTCGATCTCGAGGAACTCGAAGAGGAGAGCCTCGACGGGTTCCGTCTCCGCTACCAGGCACTTGCGCAGGCGGCCCGCGCCAGGTTGGGCGAAGGCGTCGACGACACCGGGACCCCCGAAGCCTGATCCGCCGAGACGGCCGGAAGCCATCGCGGTCGGCAACGTACGGACGTCAGCAGTCGCCCATCGCGTGGACCGAGCCCCGGTCGACTGCGTCAATCATTGCAGACATTGTTGTAACGAGTTGACAAACAAGAGTGTCAGCGTAGCATTACACGGTATCAGGGGAGGGAAATGGGCGCAGTGTGTCGATGGCCCGGTGTCGGTCTGCCGGAAGGGCCTGTTGCACGGCGTCTCCTGGCGAAGCTCTGCAGTGCGCTGTGCACGTCTGCCGAAGCGCGGATGGCCCAGTTTCGCGAAGCCGCCAGTGGTGTGGAGTTGCATGGAGGTGTGTCATGGGCAGGGGCGTTGGCGCCTGGTACGCGCGTTCGTCCGTTCGTCTGTTTCGCCATGATTCACTGAGAAAAAAGCATCGTCGCCACGCGATGGTGCTGGCGCAGGCCGCGAGTTGCTCGCGAAGTCCTGCCGCTCGATTCGGATGGCCGGTCTGATAACCGGGGGAGGGTACTTGGCGACGGAACACGGGAGTTGCGGGTCGATCGAATGATGTGTTCGGGTCGTGCGCTGATACGGTGGCAGCACGGCTCCAGATGACCTGCTTGTCCTGAATGGTCCCGATCCTGCCCATCGAGGGTGATCGAGCGGCATGACACTTATTTTGGTTCGACAGATGGACAGTCGGGGCGACCCGCTTTCTGTCGATGGGCGCGCGTGGCGCGCCGGGCGCGCACTGCGTCGCCGTGAATTCTCCAGCTTGGGTGGCGGGCTGCCCACTTCCTGCGGCGTCTCGACCTGCCGACCGCGGACATCCCACAACGACCTTTGGGATCCCTCCGTCGCACGATTCCCGGACGTCTTCCTGCATGCACGGGCCGGTTCCCTGGCGAACTTGGCTCCTCTTCCCGTTTTTCGAGTTTGTGGCGATGTCTGCCACGAAAACCCCCGTGCGGGTTCAGCACGATTTGGTCGCATGTTTCAGAAGGAGAGACTCAATGGAGATTGATCCGACCAGGGTATGGCCCACCGGCCTGACCCATCCGGAGGCCGAGGAGCTGCACAGGCATGTCATCGAGGGCACACGCCTCTTCGGCATCATCGCCGCGCTCGCGCACTTGCTTGCGTACATCTACACGCCCTGGCTTCACTAAGGAGATCCACTCATGAACCAAGGAAAGATCTGGCTCGTGGTGAAACCCACCGTCGGGCTCCCGGCATTCCTGGGCGGCGTGGCGATCATCTCGCTCTGCGTGCACTCGGCGATTCTCAACAACAGTGACTGGTACCCGGCGTTCTACAACGGGAACATGAAGGCGAAGGCAGCCGCAGCGGCGACCGCACCGCAGTCCGCCATAGAGGCACCTGTGGCGACACTGGCTGCAGCAGTTCCGGCCGAGAAGTCAGGAAAGAAGTAGGACAGTCCGGTCGTTCACGGACGCTCAAGGACCGGAATGGATGCGTTCCGGTCCTTGCTTTTGCCTGCTCACGCGCGCGTCGGATTCAAAGTTCGCGATGCGAAGGTGTTGGGCAGGGACGCCTAGTGACTTCTGGTCGACCGTAAGTGGCCCGAACACGCGCGGTGTTCCGGGACTTGTAGCTGCCGCCGCCGATAGGTGGAAAATCCTGCGGCGATGTAACCGCGCCTCTGCACGCGGTCGATCACTGTGGCCTGCGTCGGACCACGCATCGATCCACGGCGCAGTGCGCCGTGCCACGAACTCATCGGGCCACGCGCTTCACAAGTGGCCCCAGCGTGAGCGACGTCGCGAACAGCAGCAGTATCTCCACCACGTAGACGAACATGTACCCCGCCTCGGGACCGGTCGTGTACGCGCTGCCGAGGAGCGAGCCTTCGCGCGTCATCGCCGCGACGATGTCGCGGATGATGCCGCCCACGGCGACGCCGAGCCCCGCAGCGGTTGCCTGGACCGCGCCCCACGTACCGAGCGCGAGGCCACGCTGCGTGGATGGGGCCAGTTGCATCGTGGCCGTCAGCGTGCCGTGACTGAACAGACCGCCCGCGAACCCGATGAACAGGGTTCCGATCACGAACACGACAGTCGACTGCATGGGCGCCGCGAAGATCACCGCGAGGAACGCGGGTACGCCAACCAATGCGCCGGTCTCGGCCATGCGAAAGGGGCTCGCGCCGCGGCTGAGAATGCGCGAGGCGAGTCCGAATCCGGTGAGCCCGCCGAAGGCGAGCGTGGCCGTGAGCAGCGTGGTCGCGCTCACGCTGAGATGCAGCACCGACCCGCCGTAGGGTTCCAGCAAGACATCCTGCATCGTGAAGGCCATCGTGCCGAGGCCGACGGCCACGAGCTGCCGCACCGCCATGTTCTTCTGACCGACCAGGGTGTCCCACGATTCGCGGAACGTGGGCTGCGGCGGTGGCGGTGCGCCGCGCAGCGGGTTGCGGGTTTCCTGCTTCCAGAGCGCAAGGGTGTTCAGTGTCACCGTCGCGACGGCCGCACCCTGGATGACCTGCACGAGCCGTCCCGAACTGAAGTCCGCCAGTGCTGCCCCGAAGATGAGCGCACTGGCGATGGTGCCTAGCAGCAGCATCACGTACATCAGGCCCACCACGTTCGGCTGGGATTCGACGGGCGTGAGGTCCGTGGCCAGGGCGAGTCCGGCGGTCTGCGTGGTGTGAATGCCGGCGCCCACGAGGAGGAAGGCGAGCGCGGCGCCGGCCTGCCCGATCCATGGCGGTGCCTGCCCAGCTTCACCACCACCGGAGAGCACGAGCAGCGCGAACGGCATGAGGGCGAGCCCGCCGAACTGCAGCATGGTGCCGCGCCAGATGAACGGCACGCGTTTCCAGCCGAGGGCGGAGCGGTGTGTGTCGGAGCTGAAGCCGATGAGGGCGCGGAACGGCGCGAAGAGGAGTGGCAGCGAGACCATCACCGCGACCAGCGACGCCGACACGCCAAGCTCGACGATCATCACGCGGTTGAGGGTGCCGATCAGCAGTACCGTCGCCATCCCCACCGACACCTGGAAGAGGGAAAGCCGCAGCAGGCGCGACAGCGGGAGATCGGGCGTCGCCACATCCGCGAAAGGCAGGAAACGCGGCCCCAGGTTGACCCAGGTCCGTACCACTTTCTCGCTCAGGCGATTCATCGTTCGAAAGCTTTCACCGGGTGGGGTGCGCTGGCCAGTGGAGGCGGCGGATCGGATGCGCGCCGCACGTCGACACTGGCAATGGAAGAAGGGCTCGCTCGTCGCCATCCCTCGGGCCCACGCAACAGGGTCCGACGGCGTCGCGCCGAAGTAGAACGTATCCGGCGAGCGGCCGTCAATGCTGCGTTGCACACCCGAGTGTCAGGGGCACGCCACACCGGCGCCGCGTGCTGCGGTTGCGCGGGCGATGGTGGCGCGCTCGCCTTGCGGGTCACGGAGTTCTGCACGATTCTGCGGGTTCACGCGCTTCCCGGCGCCTGCATCGGACGCGCCATGAACGCATCGCAAACCGAACCCCATTTCGAGACCATCACCGACGCCGGCCCGACCGCGGCGTGGCTCACGCTCGTTCACGGCGCGTCGCAGCACATGGGCCTTTTCTCCGCGCAGGTCGCGGCATTCCGCGCGCGGTATCGACTGCTGCTCATCGATCTCCCGGGGCACGGCGGTTCGGCGCACATGCCCGGGCCGTATGGATTCGGCGAGCACGCCGAGGCCGTGCTGCACGCCATGGACCGAGCGGGCGTCGGGCAGACGCACTTCTGGGGAACGCACACGGGCGCTGCGGCAGCATTGCTGCTGGCCGTCCGCATGCCGCAGCGGTTCCTGTCGCTGATCCTCGACGGCGCTGTGCTGCCCGGCATCGATGTGCCTTCGGTGACGGCCGCCATCGAACGCGCCAGGGCCACGGCGCAGGTGCGGGGCCTGACGGCGGCCCGGGACGAATGGTTCGAGACCGCTGCATGGTTCGATGTGATCCGCAAGCATCCTGACGCGTGTCGCGCGGCCGGGCACAGGGCGCTGATCGACGCCTTCGCCGGCGGACCTTGGCTCTCGCCCATTCCGCCCGCGCCTGTCGCGCCTGTCATCGATTCGCTTGGGTCACTGGACATGCCGGTGCTCCTCGTCAACGGCGAGCACGATCTGCCGGATTTCATCGCGATGGCTGACGTTCTGGCGCAACGTCTGCCGGCGGTCCGGCGCGTGGTCATCCCGGGCGGCGGCGGATTTCCGCTGTGGGAGTTTCCAGAGACCGTGAATGCGATCGTGTCCGATTTTCTGGCGACGTGTCCGACGGCACTGCCGGAGTGATCCCGCATTGTCCGTGACCGCGGACCGCGGACCGCGGATCCGTGGGGCGACGCGAGCACGGGCCCTCCGATTCCGGGCATCATGGCGATCGACCGTGATCGAGTCCCTCCACCCCCGCCGCCGTCCTGGCCACGGGGCGGACGAACCAGGTCGAACACACTCTCGAATACGGATCCCGCCCCATGTCACTCCCGCTGCAGAAGTCCGCTCCGACCACGATGGTCGATACCTACTGGAATCCGCTCGTCCCGGAGCTTGCCGTCGCCAACCTCGCTGCATCGCTTCGCTTCTACCGCGCGGCCGGGTTCACCGTCCGCTTCCGCCGTTCCGAACCGGAGTTCGCCTACCTGGAACTCGGCCAAGCCCAGTTGATGCTGGAAGAGGACACGCCCGGCGATGCCGCGAATCCACCCCCCGAGGGTCCGCGCGGTCGCGGCATCAACTTCCAGGTGGAGGTGGAAGACGCGCGGTCCATCGTGGCGTCGTTGCGCGAGTCCGGCTTCCCGCTGCATCGCGAACCCGTCGAGAGCTGGTACGCCGTGACCGACAATCGCGATGAGGGGCAGCTCGAAGTGCAGGCACGAGATCCGGACGGCTATCTGTTCCGGTTCGTCGAGGTGCTGGGGATGCGGAACAGCTGAGGATCGCGCCGCCCGAAGGCAATCGGGTACCCGGGTCCAAACAACCGCCAGAACGATGCAGCTCGCGAAGCTGTCCAGCTCCCGCCTCCCGCCAGTCGCACCGCGCGAACGCCTGTCCTGGCGACTTGATGCGCTGGAGGAGATTCCCTGTCGCTGGATCTGCGGGCCGGCGGGGAGTGGCGAGACGACCCTCGTCGTCGGCTATCTGCGATGCCGTGACATCGCGAACGTCTGGTTTGATGTGGATGAAGGGGATCACGATCCCGCGGCGGCGATTTCGCACCTGATTTCGCTGGCTCGCTCGGTCCACGCGGACGCCGACGCGCTCCCGTTCCTGACCATGAAACGCATGGCCGCGCCGGCCACTTTCATCGCCAGTTCCCCCGCCGCTTCCATCAGTACCTGCTGTCCCGGTGCGCCGTCGTCTTCGACAATTGCCATCGGGCTGCGGGCCCGGCCTTCCTCACAATGCTGCAGTACGCGATCGAGGAAGGGCCGCCCGGCATCGCGATCTTCGCCATCAGCCGGGATCGACTGCCCGACGCGTTGGTCCCCGCGCATGCAAACCGACGGGTTGCCGTCATCGGCGAGGATGAACTGCGGCCCGACGTCGAGGCGTCGCGCGTCGGGATCGCGACGATGGAGGCGCCGTTCGGGGCCGCCATCGATGGCCTGCATGCCAGGAGCGGCGGGAGGGTCGCTGGACTCGTCCTGATGTCGTTTCAGGAGGCGACGCCGCGCATCACCGGACACCGGCTAGACCGACTCTCGCAGGAAGCGGTCGTTGCTTACTTCAACAACGAATTGCTTTGCGCAGCGGATCCCGCACTTCGGGATCTGCTGGTACAGACTGCATTGCTACCGGAAGTCACCGCCGATGGTGCGCGCGAGAGGATGGCGGTCCTCACCTGGGCGCGCGGGTTTCTGCCTCCGCTGTTCGCTCTTGCGTCGAAGGAGGGCATCGCGCGCGAATGGCTTGCCGGGGCGATCCAGGAATGGGAGATTCCTCCGCCATCCCGCAACGAGCAGGACTGGCCCCGAGCGCCGGAGATCTTCGTGCTCGGCGGTTTCGAGGTGAGGCGCGGCGGTATCCGGTTGGACTTCGGGCGCAAGCCGCCACGCCGGCTGATCTCCTTGCTGAAGGCGATCGCGATCAGCGGTGACCGCGGCCTGCCTTTGGAAACGGCGTGCGGGTACTGCTGGCCGGATCTCGAAGGTGATGCCGCGGCGGCATCGCTGACGGCGGCGCTCTATCGCTTGCGGAAACTGCTCGGCTCGCCGGACGCAGTGCGCCTCGTGGAGGGGAGTCTGATCCTGCCATCGAGGGCCACCTGGATTGATCTTCATGCGTTCGAACGGCTCGCCCGGAGTGACGACGCGACCGACCTCGAGAAAGCCGTTTTCCCCCCACCGCGGCCCTCTGCTTCCAGACGACGACGAGCCCTGGGTCGACGCGATCCGGGTTCGCGTCCGTGACGCGTTCGTGCGATCGGTCGAGGCACTCGCCGGGCCGATGGTGGAGGCTGAGGCCGACGTTGCCGCGCGCCTGTATTCGCGGGGAGTCGAGGTGGATACGCTCGCAGAGGGCTGCTACAGGGGACTGATGCGCTGCCATGCCAGGCGTGGGCAGACCGCCGAGGTGGCGTCTGTGTATCGACGCCTGCGCCAGACGCTGTCGGTGATCCTCGTGGTCGAGCCGTCGGCGGACGCGGAGGGCCTGCGACGCAG
The DNA here is from genome assembly GCA_001464895.1 of Betaproteobacteria bacterium Ga0077532. Lineage (GTDB taxonomy): Bacteria > Pseudomonadota > Gammaproteobacteria > Burkholderiales. The sequence continues at coordinate 11,892 of LNEE01000018.1, read as the reverse complement.
GATCATCGAAGGCGCCTGATCCGCGGTGAGGTGAGCTGCGGTCCGCTACGGCAGCTTGCAGTCCACCTTCTGCTCGAAGCTCCACTGGCCTGCCGGCAGGTTCACCGGAATGCACTTGAACTTCCACCCACCCGTGAAGCGTCCCGTGCCCCCGGTGAAACGGCCGCTTCGCTCATGCGGGGCATTCGGCACGGTGATCCCAGCCCATTCCCCATGAATCTTGTCCAGTCCGTCCCCGAAGGTGCAGAGCCCCCCACAGCACCGGCGATGCATGGAGAAGCCCGCTACCTGTGTATTGGTAGCTGATCCCGAGCCCCGTGACGCAGAAGTACGTCCGCGGGTCGGTGACCTGATGCATCTCTCCAGAACTCTCGCCGCCGGTATGCAGATCGAGCGTCCCATACTTCAGGATCGGGTCGGCCAGCGCGCTGGCGGTGGGAAACGTGATCAGGGTAGCGACCACGCTATGGAAGCACGACTTCGTCATGGTCCGATCTCCGAGCAAGACCCGCTGTCAGGTCGAAGCGTAGGTGCGCCCGGATGACGAATCGCTGATGGATCGAGAACGACCGTCGGAGCGGCTGGCGGCTGGCCGGACGATCTCCGCTGCGATCACCGGGATCCCGACAGTGCTTGACCTTGCCATCGTGTGAAGGCGGAACCTCAGGACTCCCATTCACGAACCCGGAGTCCCGCCATGCAGCCCACCAGCACGCACCATCACCACCAGGGTCCTCGCCACGCCGCCCGCGACGGCGGTCACGCGGGTGATCTCAATCGCATCGCTCTCGTGGCGACGCTCCACTGTCTGACCGGTTGTGCGATCGGCGAGATCGCCGGGATGCTTATCGGGTCGGCGCTTGGCTGGAGCAACGGGCAGACCGTCGTGCTGGCGGTGGCGCTGGCCTTCGTGTCCGGATTCGCCATGACCGCAGTTCCGTTCCTGCGGCCCGGGTTCGCGGTCGGTGCGGCGCTGCGCATCGCGCTCGCGGCAGACACGGCGTCGATCGCAGTAATGGAACTCGTCGACAACGCGTTGATGCTGCTGATCCCCGGCGCGATGGATGCCGGACTTGTTTCACCGGTCTTCTGGGGGACCCTCGCGCTGTCGCTCGCCGTAGCCGCAGTCGCGGCTTGGCCGGTGAATCGCTGGCTCATCGCCCGTGGACGAGGGCACGGTCTCGCGCACTGCCATTCTTGAGGCGGCAAGAGGCGCGCTGCACTATCGTAGCGAGGTGCTGTTTCCAGATCCCGGGAGCCCGCCCATGAACATCGGTGAAGCCGCGCGCGTATCCGGCATTTCGGCCAGGATGATCCGCCACTACGAGGCCATCGGCCTGCTGCCGGATTCCGCGCGAAGCGGGGCAGGGTACCGACGCTACGGCCCCGATGACCTCCATCGCCTTGCGTTCGTGCGCCGCGCCCGCGACGTCGGCTTCTCGTCGGACGAGATCGCCCATCTGCTGTCCCTCTGGCAGGACGATGAGCGGCCTGCGCGGGAGGTGAAGGTGCTGGCGACCGGGCACCTGGACCGCATCCGCGCGACGATCGCGGACCTCGAACGGATTGCTGGCGCGCTTTCGCATCTCGTCGAGCATTGCCATGGCGACGACCGGCCGTCGTGTCCGATCCTCGAAGCCCTCGGTGCGCCGCCGGCGGATGCCCACGATGGCTCTCCGGTCGGATCGCCACTGCGTCGGGGGATCGAGAACAGGTCGCGCTGAGTCCGAAGGGTTCGTATGCCGTCGTGGTCGCATGTCGAGACCCGTGCGACACTCGTCGCGGAAAGCGTCCGGTCCTTCGGGCGTGTCTCTGGAGAGTCCGTGACGATTATGAAGCGACGCAACGTGGCAGGGCGACTCGCTTGCCTGATGTTCGTCCTGGCGGGCGCTACGGCGTCGACGGCCTGGAGCGCCGATCCCGCGCCCGGCATGCCGCGTCCTACGTACGATCCGAAGCAGGTGGCCGCCGCGCGCGATCCTGATGCGCCGCCGCCCACCGCGGCCGAGCTTCTTCCGAGGCCTGCCCGTATCGACCGCGATGCCTGCGCGCGGCTCAACGAGGAGAGTGAGCCCTACTACGAGGCGCTGTATCAGCGGGGGCTCACCGGCATGCGCAACCCGTCCGCACGGGATGCCTACGCGCCGCCCGCCTGGACGTCGCTGATGGAGGATCCGCTGTTCGCGCAGTGGCTCGATCGTCACGTCGATGAAGCCTGCTATCGAGCGGTTCGGATCCGCGTGTGGATGCGCGCCATCGGCAGCATCCACGACATCGAGGACCGCAAGGCGGCCGGGGACACGCGTCTCGTGCTCGGCGAGGCGCGGGCAGCGGGGCGCGCGAGGTAGTCGACGGCTGCCGCCGTCTCGACATGCCGGGGCGCCGGGCAGATTTCCCGCGCCACGGGGCCAGCATCCAGGCGGTCGAGATCCCCATGGCCCAGGAGGCAGCCGGAATGACGACGCGCGCCGTTGCAACCACGCCCTCGCGGGTCGGCACTCCATGTGAAAACGCCCGCACGAGGCGGGCGCCAGGCATCACCGGACCCAGACGTCCGATGACTTCCGAAACGCGTGTCGATCAGCAGCGCAGGGGACGCACCGCGACCGGCAGCGCGGGCCGACGGAGTGACAGCATGGTAGGTCTCCTTCCAGATCACCGAGGGGTGACGTCAGCACTGCGTGAGACGTCGCGAGGCACATGGCAAGTTGTGGTCCCGCGGGGCTAACCCGTTGTATGGCGGAACGTTTGCGCGTGCAGCCGCTGGAGCGGTGTAAATGCGATCGACGAATGGGGGCGTGTCCAGGCCGTCGCCGTGTGTTGTCGATTGCTGCCGGCGCCGACGCGATCTTCAGGGTATGCGCTATGCCGCTGTGGCGGGTGCGTCGGCGCCTTTGGTCGCACGTGTCGCGAACCACGTGATCACCGCAGAGGCGAGAGCGCAGCCGGCCAGGAAGTAGAGGCCCATCTCGAAGCTGTTCGTGCTGCTCTTGATCCAACCGACGATGAAGGGCCCGACATAGCCACCCAGGTTGCCGAGCGAGTTGATGAGTGCGATGCCTGCCGCGGCCCCCGCGCCCGTCAGGAAGAGCGACGGCATGGGCCAGAAGCAGGGGCGGGATCCGTAGAGACCGATGGTCGCCACCGACATCGCGGCGATGGCCCAGTACGACTGGCCGAACCATGCGGCACCCGTGAGGCCGACGGCCGCGACGACCGACGCGGCGATCAGATGCCAGCGGCGTTCGTGATGGTGGTCGGACGACCACCCCCAAGCGAAGAGACCGATTACTCCGATGGTGTACGGGATCGCCGCGACGGCACCGGTCATCAGGTTCGAGAGCCCGAATCCCTTCACGATCTGCGGCAGGAAAAAGACGATCCCGTAGCTCGCGCAGACGCTCATGAAGTAGATCGCCGCCAGCGCGAGCACGCGCGGATCGGTGAGCGACTGCACGAGGGTGAGACGGCCCGCGGTCTCGACCTTGCGGCGTTCCGACTGCAGTTCGTCCTCGAGCCACGCGCGCTGGTCGGCGTCGAGCCAGGTCGCGATGGCGGGCCGGTCGGTGAGCATCCTGAGCACCACGAATGCGAGCAGGAATGCCGGCACCGCCTCGATGACGAACAGCCATTGCCAGCCCTTCACGCCGAGGATGCCGTCCATGTTGAGGATCGCGCCGGAGATGACGGAAGCGAGCGCGTTCGATACGGGCACCGCGAGAAAAAGCGCCGAGATCACCCGGCCGCGGTAGCGCGCCGGATACCACGTGCTGAGGTAGAAGAGGATGCCGGGGAAGAACCCCGCCTCCGCCACCCCCAGGAGAAAGCGCAGGACGAGAAAACTGACCGGGCCGGTCGTGAGGGCCATCAGCCCGGAGATGATCGACCAGGTGATCATGATGCGGGCTATCCAGCGGCGTGCGCCGACCCGCTCGAGGATCATGTTGCTCGGCACCTCGAAGAGCGCGTATCCCACGAAGAAGATTCCGGCGCCCAGCCCGTACACGTAGGAACTGATCGCGAGATCCTTGTTCATCGTGAGCGCCGCGAAGGCCACGTTGGTCCGGTCGATGTAGGCGACCAGATAGCTCACGATGATGAGCGGCAGGAGCCGCCACGAGATCCGCGCGATGGTCCGGGTGCGGAAGGCGTCCGTGACGACTGTGGCCATGCTGAGATCTCCCCGGCGGGGCTGGACCCCGCGCAACGTTGTTGTCATCCCCGTCACCGGCCTGCGCGGGGCGGTTGCGACACCCGCCCGGCATCGTCTGCCGCGTACCCGGAGTGAGCGGGCCGATCATACGCGCAGGTCGGCGCGTCCCCCTCCGCCGGTACGCAGCTCTTCGGGAACATCTCCCCCGAGCAGCAGGGCGGCTGGTTGCGATAGACTCCGGCCGTCTCGAATGTCTTCGGAGCTAGAACGTGATGCACCTGCGCCTCTCGGCCGTTGCGGCCCTGTTCGCAAGCCTTTCTTTTTCCCCGCTCGCGGTCGCCGATGGCTCCGCCACGGCCCAGTACCTCAGCGGCCGCCTGACCATGGACGTGTCGGGCCCGGACGTCAGCCTCCAGCTGCGCCTGCCGATGACCCGCTCCGACGCCACGACGAAGGAGAAGCAGGATTTCACGCAGGAGGAAGTGCTGGCCCGGGTCAAGGCCGCCGACAAGCTGTTCATCTTCCCCGACAAGGCGAAGTGCGTGGTCGAAAGCGCGAACGCGTTCGCGGTGGACACCCAGGGCAAGCCGACCAAGGGTGAGGGGAACATCCAGGCCATGTACCGATTCAGCTGCCCCGGCGCAGCATCCGGCCGCATCGATTCCGTGAAGATCCGGCTGACAGAAGGTCTGCCCGGCCTCGACAAGATCAAGCTGCAGGTGAGCACCGACAAGGGCGAGCAGACGATGGAACTCGCCCCGGCGAACGCCGACGTCGCGCTGTAGTCGACGGCACCGGGTGCCGGATTTTCGGAAGCCCTCTGTCCATTGCGGACAGGGGGCTTTTTGTTGACCAGAAGACCACGGTGTCGGCGCGTGTCGGGGTGCCCGCGTGGCGTACCAACATGGGGAGGGCCCCTCTCGGACCTGTCGGTCCGCTGCGGGTCCCCGCGTGGTGTACCAACAAGGGGAGGGCCCCTTGTATATCCCCCGTTGATGCGCCACCCGCTGCGGGAACGGACCGAGCTGTTGTAGGAGCGGGCCATGCCCGCGAGAGCCAACGTTCCGGTCGATACGTTTCCTTGCATTCACTGCTTTCGCGGCCATGGGCCGCTCCTACAGGGGCGGTGGATGCGCCACCCGCTGCGCGAATGGACCGAGCTGTTGTAGGAGCGGGCCATGCCCGCGAGAGCGAACGTTTCGGTCGATACGTTTCCTCGCATTCACCGCTTTCGCGGCCACGGGCCGCTCCTACAGGGGCGGTGGATGCGCCACCTGCTGCGCGAATGGACCGAGCTGTTGTAGGAGCGGGCCATGCCCGCGAGAGCGAACGTTCCGGTCGATACGTTTCCTTGCATTCACCGCTTTCGCGGCCACGGGCCGCTCCTACAAGGGCGGTGGATGCGCCACCCGCTGTGGGAACGGACCGAGCTGTTGTAGGAGCGGGCCATGCTCGCGAGAGCGATTCTTCACAGCAGCCCGACGCGCGGGTTCCGGGATTCGCCGCTGCCCCTGTCCGTCACCAAGGTCTACCATCCGGTCGGCACGGGATGCATGGGTGACCGCCATTCGCTGCACATTGCCGCTTGGCGGGTCGTGATTCCAAACAGGGGGAGGGACACATGAACATCGTGAATCCGAGCAGGCAGGCACTGGTGTCGGGCGCCTTGTCGGTGGGCGTGGGGGTGCGTTGCGTGCGCGGTGTCGAGATCGCGAAGATCATGAAGACGGCGGGCTTCGACTTCCTCTTCATCGACATGGAACACGGCCCGATGTCGCTGGAGACCACCTACCAGATCTCGGTCGGAGCGCTCGATGCCGGCATCGCGCCCATCGTCCGCGTCCCGCAGATGGACCTCCGACTCGCGACCCGCTGCCTCGACGGAGGCGCGCTCGGCATCGTCATGCCGCACGTCGACACGCCCGAGGACGCGCGGACCATCGTCGACGCCTTGCGGTTCGCGCCGCTCGGTCATCGCTCCATCGCCGGCGGATATCCGCAGTTCGGGTTCGGAGCGATGCCTGCGAAGGAGGCCATGCAGGCGATGAACGACGCGACGCTCGTCGTCGTGATGGTCGAGACGCCGCAGGCGATCGCGAATGCCGACGCCATCGCCGCCGTGCCGGGGGTCGACGTTCTCCTCATCGGCACCAACGATCTTTGCGTCGAGCTGGGGATCCCCGGTGAACTCGGTCACGCGAAGGTGGCCGAGGCCATCGATACGGTGGTGGCAGCCTGTCGCAAGCACGGCAAGTACGCCGGGCTGGGCGGCATCTACGGGAAGGCGCAGCTCGAACCGTACGTGGCGCGGGGCGTCCGGTTCGTTCTCGCGGGGAACGATCTCGGGCTGCTGATGGCGGCGGCCTCCGACCAGGCGAAGTTCGTCAGGAGCTGCGGCTGATGGCGGCAGCGAAGGCGATGCAACCGAGGGACCCGCAGTTCCAGGCGCGCGTGACGGACAGCTTCGCGCGCCAGACGATCATGACCACGATCGGCGCGACGCTCACGCACGTGGCGCCTGGCGAGGTCGACATCGCGCTGCCGTTCCGGCCCGACCTCTGTCAGCAGCACGGCTTCCTGCACGCGGGCGTGGTCACGACCATCGTCGACAGCGCCTGCGGCTTCGCGGCGCTGACGCTGATGGTGCCCGGCGCTGGCGTGCTGACGATCGAGTTCAAGAGCAACTTCCTCGCGCCCGCAGCCGGCGACATGTTCATCGCGAGAGGGCGCGTCGTCCGCGCGGGCAGGCAGATCACCGTGGTGTCGGGCGAGGTCGTCGCGCAGTCGCCGGCGGGTGAAAAAGTCGTCAGCCTGATGCAGGCGACGATGATGGCCGTGACGGGCACGGAAGGTGTCAAGGACTGAGCGAGCGGTGCGTGCCCGGTCTACGACACCGCCGTCTTCAATGCGAACCGCGCCACTTCGAACCACAGAACACTGCCCGCGAGGTACGCCACGATCGGCACGGCGATCGCCGCAGCGATGCCGGCGCGGTTGAGCGGGGCGGCCGCCGTCCCGAGCGCGTCGCGATAGGCATTCGCCACGGGTGCCACGAGACATGCGTGCGTCGCGTGCAGGACGGGTAGCAGCACGAAGAGGCCGGTCCATGCGCCCGCCTGCACGGCGCGGATCACCACGAAACCGGGCTCTGCAAAAGCCAGCATCCCGGCGATGAAGAAAAGCGGCAGCGGCTTCCAGCGCCAGCGCACGATCAGCCATAGCCAAGCGGCGGCGAGCGTGATGCTTCCCCCGAGCCAGAGCGCGGCGTTCACGATCAGATCGGGATGCAGATCGCCCCGACCCAGAGACGCGAGCGGCCGCGCGACGAGGGAGATCCACAGCACCGTCACCAGACCGAAGTGGATGCGCTTCGGCGTGCCCCGGCGCGGGCGGATCCACTGCGGGCGGAAATGCAGCAGTGCGACGAACCCGTAGAGCGCGAAGTGCCACACGTACACCGGGCTCGACCGCAGCAGCACCACGTACGACCACGCGAGCCAGAGCGCGTACACCGCCAGCACAGCAACCCACGGCCGCGACAGCCGCGGCCATCCCATGGCGGGCGCGTTCACACGGCCTTCGCGGCGCGGAGTTTCGCGATGGCGGCGTCGTCCATGCCGAGCACGTCGCGCAGCACTTCATCGGTGTGCTGGCCGAGCAACGGTGGCGCGGACCGATACTCGACCGGACTCTCCGAGAACTTCATCGGACTGCCGACCAGCGGGACCTTGCCGGCTGTCGGATGCGGCAGTTCGACGCGCATGCCGCGATGCTGCACCTGCGGATCGGCGTGGGTCTGGGCGAGATCGTTGATGGCGCCGCACGGCACCCCTGCAGCCTCGAGGCCATCGGCCCAGAAGCGCTGCGGCTTCGCGGCGAAGATGTCTTCGAGCATCGGCACGAGGATCTCGCGGTGCTTCACCCGCGCCGGGTTGGTCGCGAAGCGCGGATCCTTCGCGAGATCGGGGCGGCCGGCGACATCGCACAGCTTCACGAACTGGCTGTCGTTGCCCACGGCGAGAATGATGTGGCCGTCGGCCGCGGCAAACGTCTGGTACGGCACGATGTTCTGGTGCGCATTGCCGGCGCGCTTCGGCGGCTTGCCGGACGCGAAGTAGTTCATCGACATGTTGGCCGTCATCGCCACCTGGGTGTCGAGGAGCGCCATATCGATGTGCTGGCCCACGCCGCTCACTTCGCGCCGCGCGAGGGCTGCGAGCACCGCCACACTCGAGTACATGCCGGTCATCAGATCGGACACCGCGACGCCGACCTTCTGCGGGCCACCGCCGGGGAGATCGTCGCGCTCGCCGGTGATGCTCATGAGCCCGCCGATGCCCTGGATGATGAAGTCGTAGCCGGCGCGGCTCGCGTACGGACCGGTCTGGCCGAAGCCCGTCACCGAGCAGTAGATGAGCCGCGGATTCACTTCGCGGAGCGACGCGTAGTCGAGGCCGTATTGCTCCAGCCCGCCGACCTTGTAGTTCTCGAGCAGGATGTCCGATTGCGCCGCGAGTGCGCGGATCACGGCCTGACCCTCCGGTCGCGCGATGTCCACCGTGACGGACTTCTTGCCGCGGTTCGCAGCCATGAAGTAGGCGGCCTCGGTGGTGTCGCGTCCCTCGGCGTCCTTCATCCAGGGCGGACCCCACGTGCGGGTGTCGTCGCCCGCACCGGGGCGTTCGACCTTGATGACCTCGGCGCCGAGGTCGGCGAGGATCTGGCCGCACCAGGGGCCGGCGAGCACCCTCGAGAGATCGAGGACGCGGATATGGGAGAGGGCTGGCATCGGGCTTCTACGAGCGGAGGGGGAGGTTGGAGCGGGAACGGAGGCGCAGGCTCGTCATCCCGTGAAGGCCTGGATCCCCGTCATCGCGCGGCCGAGGATCAGCGCGTGGACGTCGTGGGTGCCTTCGTACGTGTTCACCGCTTCGAGGTTCATCATGTGACGCACGACGTGGTACTCGTCCGAGATGCCGTTGCCGCCGTGCATGTCGCGCGCGACGCGGGCGATGTCGAGGGCCTTGCCGCAGTTGTTGCGCTTGATGATCGAGATCATCTCGGGCGCGACGCGGTCCTCGTCGATCAGTCGACCCACGCGAAGTGCCGCCTGCAGTCCCAGCGAGATCTCCGTCTGCATGTTCGCGAGCTTCCACTGGATGAGCTGGTTCGCGGCGAGCGGGCGGCCGAACTGCTTGCGGTCCATCGTGTACTCGCGGGCGGCGTGCCAGCAGAACTCCGCGGCCCCCATGGCGCCCCACGCGATGCCGTAGCGCGCCTTGTTGAGGCACGAGAACGGGCCCTTGAGGCCCTTCACGCCGGGCAGGATGGCGTCGTCGGTCACGAAGACATCATCCAGCACGATCTCGCCGGTGATGGAGGCGCGGAGGCTGAACTTGCCCTCGATCTTCGGCGTCGAGAATCCCTTCGCGCCGCGGTCGACCAGGAAGCCGCGGATCACGTCCGTGTCGTCCTTCGCCCACACGACGGCGACGTCGGCGATCGGCGAATTGGTGATCCACATCTTCGCGCCGCTGATGCGGTAGCCACCGTCGACCTTGCGCGCCCGCGTGACCATGCTGCCCGGGTCGGAGCCGTGGTCGGGTTCGGTCAGGCCGAAGCAGCCGACGATCTCGCCCTTCGCCATCCCCGGCAGGTACTTCTGGCGCTGGGTCTCGCTGCCGAATGCGTGGATGGGGTACATCACCAGCGACGACTGCACGCTCATGCACGACCGATAGCCGGAGTCGACGTTCTCGATCTCGCGGGTGATGAGTCCGTAGGCGACGTGATTCACGCCGGCGCAGCCGTAGCCGTCGATCGTGGGTCCGAGGAAGCCCAGCGCACCCATCTCGTTGAGGATCTCGCGGTCGAAGGTCTCGTGCCGGTTGGCCTCGAGCACGCGCGGCATCAGCTTCTCCTGGCAGTAGGCGCGCGCGCTGTCGCGGATCATGCGCTCCTCCTCCGTCAGCTGGTCGTCGAGCAGCAGCGGGTCGGCCCACTGGAAGGCGGCGCGGGACTGGGGGGCGTTCATGATGTTCTCCGGAGGCAAGGTTGAGCCGGCGCGTACTGTAGCGACGGCGAGGGGGATCGGCCAGTGCATGCGTAGAATCGGCTCGTATCCACAACGACAGGCGCACGGCGGCAGACCGCTGCGGCCCTGCGACAACGAGGGGGACTGACGCGATGAATCCACGCTGGAAGCATCGTCCGGACGGCGCCAACTGGGGCGACTTCGGGCCGGACGACGAAATGGGGCGCCTGAATCTGCTCACGCCGGAGAAGGTGCGGGCCGGCGTGGCCGAGGTGCGTGAGGGCATCGCCTTCGGGCTCTCGCTGCCGCTGGACTACCCGGGCGGCAACAAGCTGAACCCGCGGCGCCATCCGCCGCAGCTCGCGCCGACCCAGCGCATGGGCAAGCCCAACATGAACTTCCCGCTCTACAAGGAGAACGGACACAGCACCGACGTCGTGTGCGACGACCAGGTGCTGCTGACGCTGCAGTACTCGACGCAGTGGGACTCGTTCGCGCATGTCGGTGCGCTCTTCGATGCCGACGGCGACGGGGTTCCCGAGATCGTCTACTACAACGGCTGGCGCGGTCACGAACACATCGTCGGGTCGGTGATCCACCACGCGGACCACGAGGAGGCGTGCGGCGAGCACATGGGCGCGCTGAAGCTCTCGATCGCGAACTTCGCCGAGAAGCCCATCCAGGGCCGCGGCGTGATGCTCGACTTCCACGCGCACTTCGGGCGCACGCGCCGGGCGCTCTCGTACGACGACGTGCAGATGGTCATCGACAAGGACCGTGTCGAGATCGAGAAGGGCGATCTGCTCGTGATGCGGACCGGCTTCTCCGACGCCATCATGGAGATGCATCGCGACCCCGACATGGAGAAACTGAACGCCGCGGGAATGGGCCTCGACGGTCGCGACGACCGCCTGCTGCAGTGGATCACCGACAGCGGCATCGCCGCGATCTGCGCGGACAACTACGCGGTCGAGTTCTATCCGCCGCGCGATCTGCCGGGCGCCACGCCACACCTGCCGCTGCATCAGCACTGCCTCTTCAAACTGGGGATCCCGCTGGGCGAGATCTGGTGGCTGAAGGATCTCGGTGAATGGCTCCGGGCGAACAAGCGCACGCGCTTCCTGTTGACGGCCCCGCCGCTCAGGTTGCCGGGGGCGGTGGGGTCGCCGGTGACGCCAGTAGCGACGGTATGAGTGTGCGAGCTGCCGGGTGAACCGGCGCGTTTTTCACCGGATGCTGGGGCCGCTCCCCGTTCTTTGCATCCTCCGCTTGCCAGCTCGTCGGGACAAACGACGATTCCGCGCGGGCCCATGCGGAAAACTCATGGAAGCGGGTGGATCGGACAACCAAGGGCGTCGGGCGGGGCTCGACGCACGGGGGATGTTGTCAGCGCAGAGGCGTCCCGTCGCGAGGCCTTTCGTGGGTCGAGCTATAGCTCGACGCGGCGCTGGCCTGGGTGCAGCGGCGAATCCTGGAGCGCGGGCGTCGGGCAGTGCCCGACCCACGGGGGATGTTCTCAGCGCCGAGGCATCTCGTAGCGATGTTGTTCGTGGGTCGAGCTATAGCTCGACGCGGCGTTGGCTTGGGTGCAGCAGCGAGTCCTGGAACGCGGGCGTCGGGCAGTGCCCGACCCACGGGGGATGTTCTCAGCGCCGAGGCATCTCGTGGCGATGTTGTGCGTGGGTCGAGCTATAGCTCGACGCGG
>LNEE01000017.1 GCA_001464895.1 Betaproteobacteria bacterium Ga0077532 | reverse complement strand
CCCGACCCACGGGGTTGTTTTCAGCGCCGAGGAATCCATTGTCGAGGAGTTCCGTGGGTCGAGCCACGCTCGACGCGGCGTCGGCTTGGGTACCACGACGAATCCAGGAACGCGGGCGTCGGGCGAAGCCCGACCCACGGGGGTTGTTTTCAGCGCCGAGGAATCCTTTGGTGAGGGTTTCCGTGGGTCGAGCCACGCTCGACGCGGCGATGGCTTGGGCTCAGCGGCGAATCCAGGAACGCAGGCGTCGGGCGAAGCCCGACCCACGGGGGTTTCTTTCAGCGCTACGGAATCCTTTGGCGAGAAGTTCCGTGGGTCGAGCTACGCTCGACGCGGCGCTGGCTTGGATACCACCCCGACCCACGGGGTTGTTTTCAGCGCCGAGGAATCCATTGTCGAGGAGTTCCGTGGGTCGAGCCACGCTCGACGCGGCGTCGGCTTGGGTACCACGAGGAATCCAGGAACGCGGGCGTCGGGCGAAGCCCGACCCACGGGGGTTGTTTTCAGCGCTGACGAATCAAGTCGCGAGGGCCGTTCGTGGGTCGAGCTACGCTCGACGCGGCGATGGCCTGGGTACCACGACGAATCCAGGAACGCAGGCGTCGGGCGAAGCCCGACCCACGGGGGTTTCTTTCAGCGCTACGGAATCCATTGGCGAGGACTTCCGTGGTTCGAGCTACGCTCGACGCGGCGTCGGTCTGGGTACCACGACGAATCCAGGAACGCGCGCGTCGGGCGAAGCCCGACCCACGATCCCTTATGCAGCCACCGCTCCCCCTAGCCGCCGGCGGATGATCTCGTCCGCCTCGCCCATGATCCGATCGATCAGCTCCCTCACGCTTGGCACGTCGTGGATGAGCCCCGCCACCATGCCGCAGCTCCACGCGCCGGCTTCCATATCGCCCTGCTGCATCACGCGCGGATAGATCCCGCCCACGAGTTCGCGGATGTCCTCGATGCCGAGGCTGGCGCCCTTCTCGCGTTCGATCTCCAGGATCTTCTCGACGGCAGCGTTCGTCATCACGCGTTCGGTGTTGCGCAGCGGGCGCATCACGAGTCGCGTGTCGAGCTCCGTCGCTTTCACGATGGCGTCCTTCACGTTCTGGTGTACCGGCGCTTCCTGCGTCGCGATGAAGCGCGTGCCCATGTTGATGCCGTCGGCGCCGAGCGCCAGGACGGCCACCAGCGAACGGCCATCGGCCATGCCGCCCGACGCGACGAACGGGATCTTCAGCTTCTCGGCGGCGAGCGGCAGGAGGATGAAGTTGGGCACGTCGTCCTCGCCCGGGTGACCACCGCATTCGAAGCCGTCGACGCTCACTGCGTCGCACCCGATGCGTTCGGCCTTCAGCGAGTGGCGCACCGACGTGCACTTGTGGATCACCTTGATGCCGCCGGCCTTCAGCGCAGGCATGTACTGCTCAGGGCTGCGGCCCGCCGTCTCGACCACCTTCACACCGCCCTCGATGATCGCGGCGATGTAATCGGGATACGGCGGGCTCTCGAAGCCGGGCAGGAACGTGAGGTTCACGCCGAACGGCTTGTCGGTGATTTCGCGGGCCTTCGCGATCTCGCGCGCCAGCAGTTCGGGGGTGCGTTGCGTGAGTCCGGTGATGATGCCGAGCCCGCCGGCCTCGGACACCGCAGCGGCGAGTTCGGCGAAGCCGACGTAGTGCATGCCGCCCTGGATGATCGGGTGCTCGATGCCGAAGAGTTCGGTGATGCGCGTCTTCATCCTGGGGTCCTCGATGCGTGGAGAGCGGGCGATTATGCCAGCGCGTCCTGCGCGCTCGTTCCGCCGCGATGCGCTGCGCGGCAGGCCGATCCTCAAGGGGTCAGGAACAGGGTGACTCCCAGGATGTGATTCATCGTGTCCGGCCGCTGATGCCCCGCAATGAACTGGTTCAGGTAACCCATCTCGAGACGCGCGACCGGTGTCGCATGGTAGGCGACACCGAGGAACAGCCGGTTCTGATCGAATCCGCCGCGGGCCCCGTAGTCGGTGCGGTTCAGGTTCAGGAACACCTCGTCCTGCCACACCACCGACCACGCCGTGCCCTCCACGCGACGGATGCCGCGAAAGAACTGCCGAAAGCGCCATCCGATGTCCCCGCTCCCCTGCAGCATGCGCTGCTCGAGTCGTGGCCGGAGCTGGAGGGTGAAGCCGGCCGGCTGGCTCTCGGGTACCCAGGTGATCTGTTGCCAGGGTCGATGCTCGTCGCGGTGGCCGGTGCGGGTCTCGGTCCCGATCCAAGCGGTGCCGGCCCAGGCCGTGACGCGCGGCGTGATGTCGAACCCCAGTGCCGGACGCACGATGTTCTGGAAGTTGCGTTCGACGTCCTGATCGAAGCGTGCCTGTGCCTCGAGCCAGTATCGCCAGCGGGAGGGGGTGGGGTCGGTCGTTCCCATCCGGCCGATGGCGGTCACGTTCAACCAGAGTTGCGTGTCCTGGTCCGTGGCGAGTGCAGGGGTCGAGAGCAGGGGTGCCAGACATGCGAGGCGTCCGAGCAGTCGTGCTGCGCGACGCCGGCCGGTATTCGAATGGGTTCGGGCGGATCGGGTCATGGACGAAGCGAAGGAGGAAGGTGAGCAACCTCGACGCCACGCGCGTACCACAAGCTGCAGCGCGGGCAACCCGACGACATCAGCCGACTCGCGGTCGGGGGCGCCTCGCTGACGGCAGTCGGGAACGAGGACGGCCGAGTATACGTGGCCGGCCCGCCAGCGGACCTCGCTACGCCACCGTCGGCGGGCCTCCGTGTGTTCAGGGCTCCGCGACCCGCTTCGCGATGTGCGCGAGCGCCTCTTCCACCTGATCGATGAGGATCAGGCAGACGTCGCCGTGCCTGAGCCTTGCGAGTGCCGTGTCGATGGCGAGGAACTCGCCACGGATCTCATCGATGGATTTCACCCGCGTGGCGCCCGCCAGGCCCTGCCGCAGGAGACCGATCACCTCGCCGTCGGCGCGACCGCGCTGGGCGGCGTCCTGGTACAGGATCACCTCGTCGAAGTGCGTGCCCACGATCCGCGCCTGATCGACGATGTCCTCGTCGCGCCGATCGCCGGCAGCGCTGATCACGAGCGTCCGCCTCGCGCCGGGCCAGGCGTCGAGGGCCTGCGCGAGCGCGATCAACGCATCCGGGTTGTGGCCGTAGTCGGCGATGATCGAAGCGCCGCGATGGCGGAACTCGTTGAATCGACCAGGGGCGGTGACGGCATCACACTCGAACGCGGCGAGCGCCGACTCGATGGCGGTCCAGTGGAGGCCGAGTGCCCAGGCGGCACCGACGGCGGCGAGGACGTTCTCGACCTGGAAGTGGAGGGCGCCGCCGCGTGTGAGCGGGACGGCGGCGAGCGGGATGCGCCGGACTTCCTTGCGGCCTTCCGCCGCGACGATGTCGCCGTCGGCGACCGACACCGTGCGCTTGCCGCGTGCCCGGTGCTCGACCATGACGGGAACGCTGGCGTTCCGGGAGAAGAAGAGAACGCTCCCCGGACAGGCGCCGGCCATGGCGGCAACCCGTGGATCGGCCGCATTCAGAACCGCCGTGCCGTTCGCTGCGACGTTCTGCACGACGACCTGCTTCACGAGCGCGATGGCATCGGCGGTGTCGATGTGGTCCAGTCCGAGGTGATCTCCCCGGCCCACGTTGGTGACGACGCCGACTTTGCAGCGATCGAACCCCAGCCCTTCGCGAAGTATTCCGCCACGCGCCGTTTCGAGCACCGCTGCATCCACCTCCGGGTGGCCGAGCAGTTTGCGCGCGCTCCGCGGGCCGCTGCAGTCTCCGGTGTCGATCCGGACGTCGTTCACGAAAATGCCGTCTGTGTTGGTCATGCCCACTGTGAGGCCCGTGGACGCCAGCATCCGTGTCACGAGGCGCACGGTGGTGGTCTTGCCATTCGTACCCGTGACCGCGACGATCGGGATCCGCGCGTCGCCATGTGTGCCGAACATGTGACGCACGATCGCGCCACCGATGTCCCGACCCTGGCCGTAGGATGGGTCCAGATGCATCCGCAGACCAGGCACGGCATTCACCTCGACGATTGCGCCGCCCTGGTCCTCGAGAGGCTTCAGGACCGACTCGCACACGATGTCCACGCCGCAGATGTCCAGACCGACCATGCGCGCCGCCTCCACTGCGCGCCGCGTGACTTCCGGATGCACGATGTCGGTGACGTCCGTTGCCGCTCCGCCCGTGCTCAGGTTGGCGTTGTTGCGAAGGAGCACGCGTTCGCCCCGCGGTGGCACCGTCTCCGGCCCGCATCCCTGGGACCGGAGGCAATCGATCGCGATCTCGTCGAGACGGATCCGCGTGAGCGGGGTCGCGTGTCCGATACCGCGACGCGGGTCGGTGTTCACGAAGGCAACCAGCTCGCTGATCGTGCGCACCCCGTCGCCGATCACGTTCGGGGCTTCGCGCCGCGCCGCGGCTACCAGGCGGTCGCCGACCACGAGCAGCCGGTAGTCGTCACCGGGAATGAAGCGCTCCACGATCACATCGGCGTCGTGGGCCTGTGCCGCTCGGAATGCGGTCGCCATCTGCTGGCGATCCGTGACATTCGTAGTGACCCCGCGACCCTGGTTGCCGTCACGGGGTTTCACGACGACTGCGGAGCCAAGACGCGTCATGGTGTCCCACGCGGCATCCAGCGAGCGCACCGAGGCTCCGTCCGGCACTGGCAGGCCCGCGGCCATCAGAAGCTGCTTGGTGAGATCCTTGTCCTGCGCGATGGCCTCCGCAATTGCGCCAGTGGTGTCGGTCTCCGCAGCCTGGATCCTGCGCTGGCGGCTGCCCCATCCGAGCTGGACGAGACTGCCTCGCGTCAGGCGGAGGAAGGGAATGCCGCGGGCCTTCGCAGCCTGCGCGATGGCGCCGGTGCTGGGGCCCATCCGGATGTCTTCGTAGAGGTCTCGCAGCGTCAGCAGTGCGGTGTCCACGTCGAAGGGGGTGTCCGCGCGAGCCGCTGCGAACAGCTGTTCGGCCAGGGTGACCGCGAGGCGTCCGATTTTCTCTTCGGCGTACTCGACCACGACACAGTAAGGACCGTCCCGGCCGATTCGTGACGTGTGGCCGAACGCGACCGGGCATCCAGCCGCCGCCTGAAGATGCAACGCCGCGGTTTCCAGCACATGGGCCGAACTCACCGGGTTCGGGTCACCCCTGAACCGCAGTGGCCCCATCCGCGGGAAGCGGGAAAGCAGTCGGGACTCGCAACCCGGTATCGCATCGAATGCATGCTCGTCGTCGTCCAGTGTGAGTTGCAGCTCAAGGACAGTGTGGCGCGTCCAAAGATTCGGTCCGCGCAAGGCGCGGACGCGCGTCACTTCCATGTCGGTCCCCCGAACCCTTCCAGTCGGTCGTCCGCGGGTGCGTCGAGCCAGGTGTCGATACCGGATGCCATCAGTTCGACACCGAGTGCCATGGCCCAGCCTGCAGCGACGGCGGCCAGGATGCATTCGACATCCAGTCTGCTCCAGACTGCCGCGATGGGCGGCGGCGTCGTGTGGAGCACTGCCTCCTCGCGAGATCCCTGCATGAGCACCACGATCCCGTTCCGGATCGATACCGCCCGCCGCCCCTTCGCGACGTGGTCCGCCAGCACGTCGCCCGCCGGATCGATGCCGTAGAAGATCACCTCCCCATCGCAGAGCGGTGCCAGGCGCGCGACGGCGGGGTCCGCCGCGGCGAGTACGCCAATACCGTCGGGTAGGACGACGTCGATCTGCGTGCGCAGTACGTTGAACATCGCCTCCGGTGTCCGGATGTCGCGTTCCGGAAGCGCATCCTCGGGAGCCATGCCGGTGACCACGCCGATCTGGCAGCGGTCGTACGCGAGGCCCTCGTTCGCCATCGTCTCGAATCCGTTCTCGATGATGGCTGCGTCCACGCTGCGATTCATCAGCAGGTGGCTGGCCGCCTGCCAGTTGGCGCAATTCCCGGCGGCGATACGGCGCCGGCCCAAGTAGGTGCCCGTGCTGCACGCGAGCCCGGCGCGAACCCCATCGAGGTGCAGGAAGACTGCCAGGAGCTGGGCAACAGCCGTGCGTCGTGAGGCGTGGCTGCCCGCGATGCCGATCACCGGGATCCTGCTCGCGACCGGATCGGGGAACAGGTGCGCGACGATCGCGTCTCCCACAGGTCGTGCTGTACCGGTCATCGGATGGAGGTGCCGCGCGAGATTGGGGCCGGTGTTGACGTCGGCGACGACCCCACACTGGTCCTCGAGTGGGCGCCCGATGTCCTCCATGATCATGTCGATGCCCGCGATGTCGAGTCCGATGACGCGCGCCGCTCGCACGGCGGTCGCGGCGACTGCGGGATGCATGCGGTCGGTGACATCCGCTGAGCGGTGGTTCGTCCGCACCCGAACGCGGGCGCCTTCCGCTGGGACGGCATCCGGAGAGAGCTTCTGGTTGGCGAGTTCGAGGCGCAGCACCGAATCGATACGCTTCGGCGTGACCGACGAGGGTGCGATGACGCCCAGTTCCGGATTGTCGAGACAGATCGCTGTCACGAGGTCGATGAGCGGGGTGCGACCGTCCCCGGTGACCCACGCGGCAGCATCCTTGGCTGCGGCCACCACTTTGCCGCCCACGACGAGCAGGCGGAACTCGGTCCCGCGAACGAAGCGTTCGACGCGTACGCCGTCGTCGTCGGCGAGGGACTTTCCGTAGGCCGCCTCCACCGCCTCGCGCGTCGTCAGTTCGAGGAAGATTCCGCGCCCGCGGCTGCGGTATTCGGGCTTGACTACCACCGGCAGGCCGATGTCCTCGGCGGCAGTCCACGCTTCGTCGACGCTGTGCACCACGAGGTCCTCCGGAACGGGAATGCCGCAGTCCGCCAGCAACCGCCGGCTGAGCGACCGGTCGCGTGCGATGCCGTGCGCGATGGCGCCTGTGCGGTCCGTCTCCGACGTCCAGATGCGTTGCTGGCGACTGCCGTAGCCCAGTTGCACGAGGTTCCCGTCGTTCAGCCGGACGACGGGAATGCGGTGGCGCAATGCGCTGGTCACGATCTCCTGGGTCCCGGGTCCCAGGCACAGGCTGTCGCTCATCCCCCGCAATCGGTCCACGGCGGCGGCCACGTCGTAGGCGTCGCCGTTCATCGCGTCGAGCACGAGGTCCCGGGCCATCCGCACGGCTGCCAGGGTGACGTCCTCCTGCCAGGTCGCAACCACCACCTTGTAGACGCCCCGACGCGAGGTTTCCCGGGCGCGTCCGAAGCCACCGGGCATGCCGGCAAGCCCCTGAAGTTCGAGCGCCACATGTTCCATCACATGCCCTGGCCAGGTACCCTCGCGCAGCCGCCGGAGAAAGCCGCCGCGCTCTTCGTAGCTGCAGCGATGCTCGACGAGCGATGGGATCCATTGCTCGAGGCGTTCCGCGAAGCCCGGGATGCGGTTCGACGGGCAATCCTCCAGATCACCGATGTCGACGAGGACTTCCAGTACCGGCACGTAAGTCCATGCATTCGGGCCGCGCAGCCGCGTGACGTCGAGGATGTCGATCTGCTTCTGGATGAGTTCGGTCGTGGCCGTTTGCATGAGTTTTGTGTGACAAAGTCCCGCGATGACCGTAGTCTATCCCTTCACGCAGAAAAATGCTCACGTCTCATCGATGATTCGATCCGCCAGGCGGCCCTCCTTTGGAGGATCGGTTCCGTGCCGGAACGCGCCAGCCGCCACGAGGGCTGTCGACTGACGGGGGCTGTGGGCGATGTTGTACCCTTCGCCCCCCCGCGGTCTGGAGCGATCCTGGCACGGGGTTCCTCACAGCTTCCTGACTCATGACGATCTCCTCCTCGCCGATTGCCACACCAGGCGCCTCCTTGCCGGAGCGCTGGCGCGCCGATGTCACGGCCCGCATGGAGACCGACGAGCGGGTCCTCGCGTGGCTGGCGACGGATCTCGACGGGCACCTGCGTTTCGCCGCGGGGATCGTCGTGCTGACCGACCGGCGCCTGATCGGACTGACGCCGGACGGCACTGAATGGCACGAGTGGCGGCTCGCGCACGACCAGGCGCTCGAAGTACGCGACCACGCCGGTGTCGTTCATCTCGACCTCTTCGTCGCGGGTGTCCGCCGCGCGGGCTGGCACTGCACTCTTGGGCACAACGGCGCGGCACAACGCCTTCGAGAACGATTCGTGGTGGCGCGCGAGACGCCGGTCGCCGAGGGTGTGCAGCCTGCGGCGGCGGTGTCCTCAGCGTGTCCGAGCTGCGGCACCGTGTTTCCGTCGGATGGCGAGACGTGTGCGCAGTGCGAACCCGAGCCCGACCGGCCACCGTCCCCGCGGACGCTCTTCCGGTTGTGGCGTTTCGCACGTCCTTACTGGGGCCGGCTCGCCGCGGGCTTCGTACTAACGCTCGCGGCGACCGCGGCGACCCTGGTGCCGCCGTACCTGACGATGCCGCTGATGGACCGGGTGTTGATCCCCTATGGCAACGGCGTCCCCATCGATCGCGGTCTGGTGGCGACCCTGCTCGGGTCCCTCTTCGTCGCCGTGGTGCTCGCGTGGGGGCTGGGATGGGCCCGTACCTACATCCTGTCGCGGATGAGCGAACGGATCGGTGCCGATCTACGCACGACCACGTACGAGCACCTGCTGCATCTTTCGCTCGAGTATTTCGGGGGGCGGCGCACCGGTGACCTCATGGCTCGGATCGGGTCCGACACCGATCGCATCTGCCTGTTTCTGTCGCTGCATCTCCTCGACTTCGCCACCGACGTCCTGATGATCGCGATGACGGCCGCGATCCTGGTGTCGATCGATCCCTGGCTCGCGGCCGTGACGCTTCTCCCCCTACCGTTCATCGCTTGGATGATCCATCTCGTGCGGGACCGCCTGCGCCACGGTTTCGACAAGGTGAACCGCATCTGGGGCGAGTTGAACAACGTGCTGGCCGACACGATCCCCGGCATTCGCGTCGTGAAGGCGTTCGCCCAGGAGCGTCGCGAGGCTGCGCGGTTCCGCGATGCGAACCGGCAGCATCTCGCGGTGAACGATCGTGTGAACCTCGTCTGGTCGGTCTTCTCGCCGACCGTCACGCTCCTGACGGAGATCGGTCTCCTCGTCGTCTGGGCCTTCGGCATCTGGCAGGTCTCGCGGAACGAGATCACGGTGGGTGTACTCACGGCCTTCCTCGCCTACATCGGGCGCTTCTACACGCGGCTCGACTCCATGAGCCGCATCGTCTCCTTCACCCAGAAGGCGGCTGCAGGGGCGAAGCGGATCTTCGAGATCCTCGACCACGTCTCGAGCGTCCCCGAGCCTGCAGTCCCCGTGCGCATCGAGACCGTGCGCGGGCGGATCGACCTGCGCGGCGTGGGTTTCCGCTACGGCAATCGCGCGGTGGTGCGCGGGTTGGACCTCGCCATCGCGCCGGGCGAGATGATCGGGCTCGTGGGGCACAGCGGTTCCGGCAAGAGCACGCTGGTGAACCTGATCTGCCGGTTCTACGATCCGTCGGAAGGCGCGATCCTGCTGGACGGTGTAGACATCCGCACGGTCTCCGTGCCCGACTACCGCCGTCACATCGGGCTCGTCCTGCAGGAGCCGTTCCTTTTTTTCGGCACCATCGCCGACAACATCGCCTACGGCCGCCCCGAGGCGACGCGTGCCGAGATCATCGCTGCGGCACGGGCTGCGCACGCGCACGAATTCATCCTGCGGCTGCAGCACGGATACGACTCGCTGGTGGGCGAGCGCGGACAGATGCTGTCGGGTGGCGAGCGGCAGCGGATCTCGATCGCGCGGGCGCTGCTGATCGACCCGCGCATCCTGATCCTGGACGAGGCGACGTCATCGGTGGATACGGAAACCGAGAAGGAGATCCAGAAGGCCCTCGACAACCTTGTGCGTGGGCGAACGACGATCGCCGTGGCACACCGCTTGAGCACGCTGCGTCGCGCAGACCGGTTGGTTGTGCTCGACCGTGGCGAGGTCGTCGAGATCGGGGCGCACGAGACGTTGATGGCGCGGGAGGGCGCGTACTTCCGGCTCTATCAGGCGCAGGCGCGGAACATCGACGGTTCGGGGGACGATGACGCCTGGCAGACGCCAGCGCCGCCAGCGCGGGCTGCGGGAGGCGGGTCGTGACGGGTGGCAGCGATTGGTCGTTGGTCCGCACGCCTGCGGGCCGGCTCGTGTTCACCGATGCGACGGGCGAGATCTTCGAGGGTGTCGTCCCGGTGCGCAGTTTCCCGATCACAGCCCCGGACGACGGGTTCTCCATCACCACGGTAGAGGGGCGGGAACTCGCGTGGATCCCGCGGCTGAACGACCTGCCGGACGCACTGCAGATCCTGCTGCGGGAAGCGCTGACGGCGCGAGAGTTCCTGCCCGAGATCCGCCGCCTCCATCACGTGACGACGTTTGCGACCCCGAGCACGTGGTCGGTGGAGACCGATCGCGGCGAGACGACCTTCGTCCTCGCTGGCGAGGACGACATCCGGCGCATGAGCGCGTCGATGCTGCTGGTCTCGGACGCGAACGGCGTGCAGTACCTGATCCGCGATCACCACCAACTCGATCGCGCGAGCCGCAAGCTCCTCGACCGATTCCTCTAGGAGCCTGTCGGGCAGGCTTGGCGTGCGAGGGTCAGTCTGCGCTGACGGCCTGCCGTTCCGTCGCTGTCGCGGCCGAATCGTCGATCGCCGTTTCCACCACTGCCGGCAACGCGACCCGGAACTCCGCACCGCCGTCCGGCCGGTTCGACGCGCTGACCGTGCCGCCGTGGGCGGTGAGGATCTTCCGCGCGATGGGGAGTCCCAATCCGGTGCCGCCGCTGCCCGTCTTCGTTCTGCTCGACTGCACGAACTTGTCGAACACGAGTTCCAGCTCGTCGGGTGGAATCCCGGGTCCCCGGTCGGCGACGCAGACGACGATGCGGTCTGTGCCGCCTGCATCCTCCGCGTCCCGTTCGCGGTGGATTCCCACCGTCACCACACCGCCGTCCGGGCTGTAGCGGACCGCGTTCGACAGGAGGTTCACGAACACCTGCTGGAGCCTTATCGCGTCTGCCGAGACCATCGCCGGCCCGGTGCCAGCCTGCAGGTCGATCGCGATGCCGCGATCTCGAGCCATCGCCTCGAACTCCGCCACGCAGGTGACGATCAGCGGATGGAGATCGAGCGCGTTCATCTGGTACGTCAGCTGGCCTGCCTCGATCTTTGCGAGGTCGAGGAGATCGTTCAGCAGGTGGTTCAGTCGACTCGCGCTGCCGTTGATGTTCTCGAAGTAGCGCTGAAGCTTGTCACGCGAGGCGTCGGAGATCCTCCCCAGACCGAGCTTCGCGAAGCTCGAGATCGCGTGCATCGGCGTGCGCAGCTCGTGCGAGATATTGGAGAGGAACTCGGTCTTCGCCTCGTTGGCGGCCTCCGCGGCCTCTTTCGCGAGACGCAGGCTCTCGTTCAGCCAAGCCTGGTTCTCGCGGTAGAGCGTCTCCTGGCGCACGGCCTCGGAGACGTCGCTGACGATGCCCATCAGCCGGTCCGCGTCGAGGCGGATGAGACTGACGGCGAGCACCTGCGGGATGCCGTCGGGGCGCCCCGAACGGGGCAGGGGGACGCGATGATCGCGGCAGATGGCGCCGCTCGCGTCACCGGCCGAGTCGATCATCGTCCGCAGTTCGGGCGCCACGACATCCATCGCGTCGAGGAGGTTCGTCAGCATGCCGTCGCGCGACACCGGCATCAGCAGTTGCGCGCACATCGGATTCGCCATGTCGATGTCGCCCCCGTTGCCGAACTGCACGACACCGACCGGTGCGAGATACACGAACTGCAGAAGCGCTTCGTATTCGGCTGCGATGTCGTCGTCGGTGCTCATGGTGGCTTCCGCGGTGTGGGGCGGTTGTCGTCGGTTCGGGGCCGCGCGTCCCATCATTTCGCGGCGATATCGATGCATCGTGGGCGTCTTCTCCGGTCGGGCGTCAGATGACGCCCGCCTCGGCCGGCGCAGGTACCAGCCATCCGTCCGACGGCAGTCGCGCCGCCATCCATCGGGTTGCGTCGTCGGCTGTCATGGGTTTTGCAAAGAAGTAGCCCTGGCCCTTGTCGCACTGGAGACGCGCGAGCGTATGTGCCTGGCCGGCCGTCTCGATGCCCTCGGCGACAGTGCCCATCGACAGGCTCTGCGCCACGCGTACGGTGGCCTCGATGAGGACCCGGTGGTGCGCGCTCGCCTCCGACTGGGAGACGAACGAGCGGTCGATCTTGACGACATCCACCGGCAACTGGTGCAGGCTGGCGAGTGACGAGTAGCCCGTGCCGAAGTCGTCGAGGGCGAGTGTGAGGCCCAGGGTCTTCAGATCGTGGAGCTGCTGCTGCACCGATTCATCCTGGGCGGCGAGGCTCTCGGTGACCTCGAGTTGCAGATGGCGGGCCGCCATGCCGGTCTCGTCGAGGACGCGTCGGACGAGCTCCACCAGCGGCCCCTCGGCCAGCTGGGCGCGTGAGAGGTTCACGGACATGATCCGCGGCGCCAGGGGGCCGAGCGTCCGTTGCCACCGCACGAACTGGCGGCAGGCGGTGCGGAGCACGAACTCGCCGAGCTGACCGATCAGCCCGGTCTCCTCGGCGATGCCGATGAACTCGATCGGTGAGACGACGCCGCGGACCGGGTGTTGCCAGCGGACCAGGGCTTCGACGCTGGCGCATTCGCCCCGCGCGAGGCCCACGATGGGCTGGTACACGACGAAGAGCTCCTCCTCGTCGAGCGCGCGACGGAGATCGCTCTCCAGCCGTGCGCGTCGCGCGGCGGCTTCCTTCATCGGGGATGTGAAGAGTGCGTAGCGCGCACCGCCGGATCGCTTGGCCTCGTGCATCGCGATGCCCGCATCCTGCAGCACCGTGTCCGCGTCGTCGGCCGCCTGGGCGCCCAGCACGATGCCCAGGCTCGCGGTGACATGGATCTGGTGTGCGCCGATGGCATAGGGACGGGCGAGCGCATCCAGCAGTCGCTGGGCGACGCCGTGGATGTCGTCGGCGCGCCGCATTGAATCGAGCACCACCACGAACTCGTCCCCGCCGATGCGGGCGGCCGTGGTCGCGGCTGCCGTGGAGGCCACGGCCACGACGTCGCTGGTGCGCACGACGTTGTTGATGCGGCCAGCAAGCAGACGCAGCAGCTCGTCGCCGACCGCGGTGCCGTGGTTCACGTTGACGCTGCTGAAGCGGTCGCAGTCGATGAAGACCACCGCGAATGGCGCCTCGGGATCTGCGCGCCTGCGGGCGAGTGCCTCCTCGATCCGCTCCAGCGCGACCGGGCGGCTGGGCAGTGCGGTGAGACTGTCGGTGCGGGCGGCGTCACGCAGGCGGGAGGCAAGCCGCTGTTGTTCCAACAGCACGGTCTGCGTCACGTCCGTCACGCTGACCATGAGGTTGGCTGCGTCGAGCTTGAGAACGCTGATCTCCAGCCACTGGGGGGCCCCGCTGCGGCGGTCCGCACCATCGGCCGGGAGGCGCAGGCCTTCGCACACGACCCCGCCGGGCAGATCGGCGGCGACCATGGTCCGAAGATCCGGCGCTGCGGTCGCCAGAACGTCGAAGATGTTCTCGAGATCGCCAGCCACCGCGATGGGCATGAGGAGCTGCGCCGCCATCGGGTTGATCATGGTGATCTCGCCGTCCGGCGCCGTCTGGACGAGTCCGATCGGCGCCCGGTACAGGAACTGGATGAGCGATTCGTAGGCGGTCGGGGCCTCGTGCTTCATGGTGTCAGCGCGCGGTTCTCTGCATGCGCGGTCCGGGTCTCGTGCGGTGCGGACCGCACGGCGTTTCACAGGGCGCGCTGGATCAGCACGTAGCGCATGGCCGCCCCTGGCGCCGCGACCAATCTCAGCTTCACTTTCACGGGCCGCATGCGCAGGGTGAGCACGTAGTCGATGATGGCGTCGAGCGGCGCGCCACCGGCGGCCGCATCCTCGAAGCGCTGGGCCACCATGAAATTGTTCATGCAGGGTGCGACGAGCGTGAAGAGCGGATTCCCGAGCACGCGATCGCGCGAGAGACCTGCAGCCTTCGACTCGAAGGCGTTGTACCGACGCACGACTCCGGTGGCGTCGAATCCGATCACTCCGAAATCCAGCTCGTCGAGGGCGGCGTCGGACGCCTGCGAGAGGAATGCAGCCAGCTCGGCGTCCTGGAATGCGGCAGTCTGTGTTTCGATCATGGGAACTCCTGAGGTCGGACAACTCCCCGGACGCGGACCTCCGTCTGCGGCGGGGCAATGCCGCCGGGGGCGCGATCGTCGCGGTCGGTGGTGCGTCCGGTTTCGACCGTGCTTCAGGATTCTTGAGAGTGGCGCTTCCCGGGTTCCCCGATCAGGAGGCTGCGCGCTGCCGCTGCCGAACGGCGATGTGCCAGACCGCGATGAACATCGCGGCGATGGCGGGTCCGAGCACGAAGCCGTTGATGCCGAACACCGCCATGCCGCCGAGGGTGGTGATCAGCACCAGGTAGTCGGGCATCCGGGTGGACTTGCCGACGAGCACCGGCCGGAGGAGGTTGTCGACGAGGCCGATCACGAGCACACCGTACGCGACGAGCGCCAGGCTCTGGGCCACCGCGCCGGTCACGTAGAACCACACGGCGACCGGCACCCAGACGAGTCCGGCGCCCACCGCAGGCAGCAGCGAGAGGAAGGCCATCAGCACGCCCCAGAGCAGCGCGCCCGTCACGTCGAGGTACCAGAAGGCGATCCCGCCGAGGAGGCCCTGCAGCGCGGCCACCACGAGGTTTCCCTTCACGGTGGCCCGGATCACGGTGGTGAACGTGTCCAGCAGGAGCTTCTGATCGTCCGGTGCCAGCGGCACCGCGCGATGGATGGCGTTGACGAGCGCGCGCCCGTCGCGGATGAGGAAGAACGCGAGGTACGACGTGATGAAGAGGCTCATCACGAATTCGAACGTGTTCTGCCCGATGCTGAAAGCTTGGGCCGCGATGAACTGCCCCGCCTGCGAGAGCCCGGCGGCGAGCCGGGTCGGGAGGTCCGAGTAGTCGTCGACCCCGAAGCGCGCCAACAGGTCGGTCACCCAGCCCGGCAGGGCCGCGAACACCGTCCGGAAGAGGCTCTCTGGGTTCATCTCGCCGGACTGCATGCGGTGGTACAGGGCGGCCCCCTCCCGGGCGAGCGCAGTCGTCACCAGTGCAAACGGCAGGATCACGATCAGCAGCACGAGCAGCAGCGTGAGCAGCGCGGCAATGGTCGGACGGTGCGGCATCCGGGCGAGCAGCGATCGGTTCACGGGGGCGAAGAGCAGGGCGATGATCGCGCCCCACATGATCGTCCCGAAGAACGGCTGCAGGATCCAGGCGAAGGCCAGAGACGCGGCCACCAGAAGGATCTGAAAAGTGCGCTGCTCCACGGTTGCCGTCTTGTGGTCCAGGGGATTCATCGGTGTCCTCGGGTTCTCGTTCGCCGGATGTTATCCCGTGCCGCATACCGGCAGTGTCGAAAAGGCTTACGTTCAGAGGTTGCAACCGTGCTCCAGCGGCGCGACACTCGACAGCGAGAGGCGCACCGCATGCTCTGCTCTTGGCAGGCAGCGTCCGGTAAGCGCCCCAGCACCAGCCGGCATGGCCGGCACCTGGAGACCCGATACCATGAAGACCAAGTTTCGCTTTGCCGCCGTGCTGCTGTGCGCACTGGCCGGCTCCCTGGCCCACCAGGCAGCCCACGCCTATGCGCTCTTCTTCGAGACCTCCGCGAACCCCGTCAATGTCGGGGACACCTTCACGGTCAAGGTGCAGCTCGACGATCCCGCGTACCTGGTAGCCGCGGACTTCGTGATGGATTTCAGCAAACTGCTGGTGCAGGTCACCGGCGCCTCCTCGCCCAGCTTCGGCGCCGGCCTCACGAGCACGATCGTGAACGGTGATGGCACGGCCACCTTCTCGATGTTCAGCTTCCCAGGATTCGACGCGACCGCCACCGGGCCCATCACGCTCGTGGAGGTCGCGTTCGAGGCGATCGCCGAAGGGTCCGCCTTGATCTCGGTCCGCAGTCCCGCCGACCTCGGATTCGATGTCGGTGCTCCTGCCGATGTCGCCCAGGCCGACGCTTCGGATGCCCGCGTCGAAGTCCGCATCCGTTCCGGGACGGTCAATGTGCCTGAGCCCGAGTCTCTCGCGCTGCTCGGGGTGGCGATCGC
Source organism: Betaproteobacteria bacterium Ga0077532 (assembly GCA_001464895.1). Classification (GTDB taxonomy): domain Bacteria; phylum Pseudomonadota; class Gammaproteobacteria; order Burkholderiales. Next base: position 295,653 of record LNEE01000017.1, on the reverse strand, counting down.
TGCGGCCGGGTTGGGTGTTGCCCGGCGCCGCGCGATCGCGTGAACCGGGGCAGGAAGTCTGCATCGTTCAACATCGAAGCCCGCCTCCGCGGGCTTCGTCGTTTTCGGGGGCTGGATCCTCCCTGCGTCCGCCGCGGTGGCGAAGGATGCAACGGCGATTGATCCGGATCAGCGCCAGTCCGCGGGGAGGCTGCGAGACTAAGACGTCGGTACCGACTTCGGTATGGATTGTTTAAATCTGCCGGTGCAGTAGATTCCAAAACCACAAGGCACGCGCCATTCCCCGGCTAGACGTGTCGCAGCAGTCGTCTGGAGACCTGCCATGAAGACCCGCCCGCCCGCCGTCCACACCACGTCGACTGTCGCATTGTCCTCGGCTTCGCGCCGCCGCCTTGCGGCCTGGTTCGGCGGAGATCCGACCCCAGGCGCGATCGCGCCGCCAGAAGCAGCCTCGCGCCCAGCCTGACCCCGCCAGGATTCCCCGTGGTCACGCTGGTCCCTGGCTGCGAACGCCCGCGGAGACTCGCGGTGCGCTTCCTCGTGGCGTCCGCCGCTGGCGACGCCGCCGTCTGTTCCCGGCGACCCATGATGACTGCCGCTCCCATGGCCGTCCCAGCCCTCATTGCACTTTCCGCCCGCATGGCCCCGGCATCGCGCTGCGTCGCGTCCGGCCCTGACGGCGGGCAGTCCTCCGATCGGAGACCTACCCCATGAGCCCCTCGCGTCCCGCCACTGCGCGGAAGGTACGCCCGCGCCTGTTGTCCCGCCTTGGTCCACTGTGGGGCAGCGCCCGGGACCGCCTGCGACGCACCGGCTGGTTCGACGCGGCCGGCAGCGAGGTGCCGCCGTTCAAGCGCAAGGCCATGTTCGAGGCGCTGGAGCCCCGGCTCCTGCTGGCCGCCGACATCACGAGCATCGCCGGGTCGATCGACGCTCCCGGCGAGACCGACCGCTACAACTTCACGCTCGACAGCGACCGCTTCGTCTACTTCGACTCGCTGACGAACAACGCGAACATCCGCTGGACCCTGGACGGCCCGCGCGGCGCCGTGGTCACCAATCGACCCCTCAACCAGTCCGACGCGTTCGAGGTGGCCGACGGTGCCCAGGTGATGACTCTCGTCGCGGGGGACTACCGGCTGAGCGTGGACGGCAACGCCGACGCCACCGGTACCTATGCCTTCCGCCTGCTCGACCCCACGGACGCCCAGCCCCTGGTGCCGGGGGCCCCGGTCACCACCATCCTCGACCCCGCGAACTCGACCACCGTCTTCAGTTTCTCGGCCAGCCGCGGCGACCGCTTCTTCTTCGATGCGCAGTCCGTGACGCAGGCCAGCGGATCGTGGCGACTGTACGACCCCCTAGGCCGCCAGGTGTGGTCCGCCGCCTTCCAGACCGACGTCGACGTCCGGGAAATGGCCGTGTCGGGGACCTATCTGCTCTTCCTCGAGGGGCGGGTGTTCCAGGGCGGCACGAACACGATCCGGTTCAACGTTCAGCCGGTCGTGGACGACACCGTCGCCATCGCCCTCGGCCAGCGCATCGACGGGGAGATCGCGCACGCCGGTCAGGTCGACCGATTCACGTTCACCGTGACCGAGCCGACCCGTGTCGTCTTCGACTCGCTCGTCAGCAGCGGTCTGCCGTGGACGCTGTCCGGCCCGCTGGGCACCGTGAACTCGGGACGCACCTTCCAGAACGCCGACGGTGTGGATCTCGGTGCGACGAACCCGGTGATGAACCTCGTCGCCGGCGAGTACACCGTCACCGTCGACCCCTCGGGAGACACCGCGGGCGCCTACGCCTTCCGCCTGCTGGACCTCGCGTCGGCCGAGACGATCGCGCCCGGCGAGGCCGTGACGGCGGCACTCACCCCGGGCAACGAGACGCGCCTCTTCAAGTTCGATGCATCGGCTGGGGACCGCGTGTTCCTCGACGCGCTCACGGCGGTGGCTGGCGATGGCTACTGGCGCCTCCTCACGCCGTGGGGCGCACAGCTCGCTTCCCAGCAGTTCTCGCAGGACGGCGGCGTCGTCACGCTGCAGGCCGACGGCGAGTACTTCGTGCTGGTGGAAGGGCGTACCAATCGCACGGCGCCGGGTTCGTTCACCTTCCAGCTCGTGCCGCGCGGCAACGTTCGCGACGAACAGGTACCAGGCTTCGTTGACGAGTTCGACGGGCCGGCGCTCGGCGACGAATGGGCGGCATCGCGCTTCCCGGGCAACAACGGCAGCTACATCGGCGCACCGAACTTCACGTTCGAGACGCTCGACGGCGCCTCCGTGATGCGGCTCACCAACACGCTCGGCAACAACCAGCGCGTGGGCTGGACCTCCGACGCGGTCGTGCCGCTCGCCGACCAGTTCCGGGTCGAACTGCGGTTCAACACGCTGACCCAATCGGCCAGCACCGGCATCGACGGTCTCGTCGACCTGCTGCTCATCGACCAGGCGAATCCGGACCGCTGGGTCGGGATGAGCTTCTTCGGCTCGAACAACGCTCTGGATCGGCGCTTCTCCAGCAGCAGCACCGTCGCAGGCGGCGGCGACAACCGCGCTTTCCCATGGCAGGACAACACCTGGTACCGGTTCGTCCTGGAGGGCGGCGCCGACCGCGTGATGCGCGCCCGCGTCCTCGACGACGCCGGCGTCGAACTCGCGAGCCGCAGCTTCACGGCGGGGCAGGGCGTGTTCCCCGACGGCTTCCGAGTGGCGCTTTCGCAGTACATGGGCACGCCGAACCGTCTGGCCCCCGTCGACGTCGCCATCGACTACCTGCGCGTGACATCCACGCCGATCGCCACGGCATCGCTCGTCCTCGGCGACACGACTTCGGGCACGCTGACCACCGACAAGCCCGTGGACCGCTACACGTTCACGGTGGACTCCGATCGCCTCGTCGCGTTCGACGGCATGACCAACAGCAATTTCGCGTGGTCGATGACCGGGCCGCGGGGCGTGGTGAACGCCGGGCGCGACTTCCGCTCATCCGACGCGTTCGATGGTCCGAGTCTCTATTCGCTTCCGGCCGGCACGTACACGATCGCGGTGTCCGGCCCGCTCTCGACCTACCGGTTCCGCGTGCTCGATCTCTCGCAGGCCCCGACGCTCACGCCCGACGTCCCCGTGACCGGCACGCTCGATCCGTCCAACACGTCGGTGGCGTACCAGTTCTCGGCCGAGGTCGGCGAGCGCTACTTCCTCGACATGCAGTCGATCGCCAACGGCGACACGCGCTGGCGCGTCATCGGCCCGGACGGCAACGACATCTTCTCGGCCGGCGTCGGCACGGACGGGGAACTGCCCGTGATCGCGCGCCCCGGCACGTACACGGTGCTCATCGAGGGTCGCTACTATCACACGGGGACGAACGCGTACCGGTTCCAGCTCTGGCGCGTCGAGGACGGGCAGCACGCCGTCGACATCGATGCCGGCGCAGACCTTCTCGTGCCGTCGTTCACCGCCGGTCCGGCCGCCGCCTTCGGGCAGGCGCTCGTCCTGCCCGGCACCGAGCAGCTCGACATCGACCACGCGGCCGCCATCGACCTTCGGCAGGACCTCACGATGGAGGCGTGGTTCCGCGTGGACAGCTTCAGCAGCAATGGCTGGAGCGTCATCGCGCTGAAGGGCAACGGCGCATCGAATGGCACCTACAGCATGTGGGTCCATCGCGACGGACGGCTCTGGGTCGGCACGCACGATGCAGCCAGCGCACAGAGCGCCATCACTGCCACGGGCACCATCGTGGCCGGCCGCTGGTACCACGCGGCGGGTGTGATCGATCGCACCAGCGGCGAGATCCGCGCGGTGGTCGATGGCGTCCAGGCGGCGCTGACCACAGGGGGCATCCTGCCCGGCCGTGGCCAACCCACAGACGCCCCGCTCATCCTCGGCAACGACCAGCTCTCCAATGGTCCGTACCAGTTCAACGGTGCCATCGACGAGTTCCGCCTCTGGAACGTCGCGCGCAGCACAGCGGACATCGCGGCCTCCCGCAATGCCACCCTGACGGGCACCGAAGCCGGTCTGGTGCTGTACCTCCCCTTCGACGGCGCCACCGGTCCGTCCATCGCCGACGCCGGGCCGTCCGGCCTGGGTTCGCGGCTGACGACGCGCGCGACGGCATCGCCCGGCGCGATCATCGACGAGATCGCAGTGCCCGGGCAGGTCAACCGCTACACCTTCAGCCTGGCGAGTGCACGGACCTTCTTGTTCGACGGCCTCACGGACACGCAGCTGTCGTGGTCGCTGTCCGGTCCGAACGGCAGCGTGGCGAGCGGCGACATCCGCTTGTCCGACAGCTTCAACGGGTTCTCCCGCTTGACGCTCGGCCCCGGCGACTACGTGCTCACGGTCGACGGCAGCGGCGACACGGTCGGTGCCTATGCCTTCCGCCTGCTCGACGTGGCCACCGCCATCGAGTTCACCCCCGGCGACGGCGTGGCGGGCAGACTGAATCCCGGGACCTCGACGCAGCTCCACCGATTCCACGCCGAGGCCGGTCAGCGCTTCTTCTTCGACGCGCTCGGCGTCACGGACAACGACACGGCCTGGCGCCTCATCGACCCCGTGGGTCGCGTGCTCTTCACGACGAACGCGAGCAGCGACCAGGACGTCCGCACGCTCTCCCTGACCGGCGACTATCTCCTGTCAGTGGAAGGGCGGTACTACAAGACGACGTCGAACGCGTACGCCTTCCGCGTCGTGCCCGTGGTCGACCAGACCACTCCGATCGTCCTCGGCGAGTCCCAGGGCTTCATGCCCCGCACCGTGCCCGGCGTGAACGGGAACGCCTTGCAGTTGGAGGGCGCCAGCTATCTCGACGTGCAGCACACCGCCGCGCTCGATCAGCGCGGCGACCTGACCCTCGAAGCGCGCTTCCGGGTCGACGCCTTCCAGGGCGACTGGATGCCGCTCGTCTTCAAGGGGGGCACCGGCAGCAACCGCACGTACTCGCTGTGGGTGAACCGGCAGGGCTACGTGCACTACTCGTCGTACGACGGCACGGTCAACGAGTCCCTGGCGAGCGCAGCCGGCTCCGTCCTGTCGGGGCAGTGGCACGACGTCGCGGTGACCGTGTCGCGCGCGACCGGCGAGCTGAAGATGTATCTCGACGGCACCCTCGTCGACAGCGAGGTCGTGACCGCCAAGCTTGCCCCCTCCGTGAACCTCCCGTTGCTCGTCGGGGCGAATCACGAGTCCGCAGCGCAGCGTTTCGTCGGCACGGTCGACGAGGTTCGCCTCTGGGACCGCGCGCGGACGGTCGACGAGATCGTCGCCCAGCGGCGGCAGATGCTGACCGGCGCCGAGTCGGGGCTCGTGCTGCTGTTGAATTTCGACCCGGCAGATGCGCCGGTCTCGCTCGGCAAGCCCGTCACCGGGACGGCGTCGTACAGCGAGACGTACTCGTTCACCAACGTGACGGACGGCTTCGGCCCGGACGTCTCCGGGCGTCCGGGGCGCGTGTCGTACTGGCTCACCCCCGACGGCACCAACGGCAGCTTCGTGATCGACCTGCTGGCGCGCCACGATCTCTCGCGCATCACGGTGCAGAACACGCACAACCAGGGCCACTTCGATCGCGGCACCGCGGACTTCCGTATCAGTGTTTCGGACGACGGCGTGGCCTGGCGCGATGTCGCGAACGACACCTTCACGCTCGCAGAGCGCAACGCGCTCGGCACCAAGTCGTTCGCGATCGCCGGCGAGGCGGCGCGCTACGTGCGCTTCGAGGCGCTGTCGCGGCATGGCTCGAGCGCGGGCCTTAACGAGATGGTCGTCTACGGCACACCCGTACCCGGCGCCGACGATGTACCGCAGCCCGACGACGGGCGGTATGTCCTCGATGCCAGTGGTAGCGGTGCCTACGCGCGCCTGCGGGTCGCGGCCGAGCCGGCGGAGGGGGGCATCTACGACCTGCTCACGCATCCCGGCCAGGTGCAGCGATACACGTTCTCGGTGACCGAAGCGAAGCGGCTCCTGTTCGACAGTCTCATGGACAACGCGCTGCGGTGGTCGCTCGCCGGCCCCCTCGGCACCATCGTGAACGGTGCGGACATCCGCTTCGCGGACAGCTTCAACGGATTCACGCTGCTCGACCTGCCGGTGGGTGATTACGTCCTCACCGTGGACGGCGATGGCGAGAACATCGGGCCCTTCGGGTTCCGCCTGCTCGACTACGTGGCGGCGGCGACCGAGTTCACGCCGGGTGCGGTGATCTCGGGCACGTTGAAGCCCGGTGCGGAGACCGATGTCTACCGCTTCACCGCGACGGCCGGCGATCGCATCTTCTTCGACGGCCGTGGCGCCAACGACAACGACACTTCGTGGCGCCTTGTCGATCCGTTCGGCCGCGTCGTCTTCACCCGCGGCATCAACGACGACAATGGCCTCACCACGCTGGGCTACTCCGGCGAGTACACCATCGCCGTGGAGGGTCGCTACTACAAGACCGCCCAGAACAACTACAGCTTCCAGTTGCTGCCCGTCACGGACGATCTCGAGGCGATCGATCTCGCCACCGGCGCGTCGCCGCGGGCGGGCTGGACGGCGGGCGCGTCCGGCGGTTCGGCCGTGTCGATGTCCGGCTGGGACCGTATCGAGGTTCCGGATGGCGCCGCGACGGATCAGAGCGGCAACCTCACGCTCGAGGCCGTGTTCCGGGTCGATGCGTTCGGCAACACCTGGACCCCGATCGTCTACAAGGGCGCCGGCGCCGGTTCGAACGACCGCAACTACTCGCTGTGGGTCAACGCCTCGGGATTGCTGTCGTTCGGCACCGGCAGCGAATACATCGAACTCGCCGCCGGGACGATCAAGCTCGGCGAGTGGACGCGCGTCGCCGGCGTGGTCGATCGCACCAACGGGCAGATGCGGCTCTACGTCGATGGGGTGGAGCGGGGCGCCCGCACGGCGAGCAAGGCTTCGCCACCACTCAACAACCTGCCCCTCTGGATCGGCAACAATCCCGAGGACTTCGCGGACCAGTTCGGATTGATCGGCGCCATCGACGAGGTGCGCCTCTGGAACGTGGTGCGCACGGCGGACCAGATCGCGGATGCCGCAACGACGCCGCTCGCCGGCGACGAGCCCGGCCTGGTGCTCTGGCTGCCGCTGGACGAGGGCACCGGCACGTCCGTCGCGGATCGCAGCGCCAGCGCGCTCGCGGGACACATCCGCGGCATCGGGGACGACGCGCCGGGCGCCGTGGTCGGATCCATCGCCATGGCAGGGCAGGTGGACACGTACACCTTCACGCTCGCCGAAGCGCGCCGCGTGTTCTTCGACGGCCTGATCAACGCCGATCTCCGTGCCACCCTCACGGGTCCGCGCGGAGCGGTGTTCTCGTCGCTCGACCTCCGCTTCGCCGACAGCTTCAACGGCCACACCCCGCTCGATCTCGTGGCGGGCGACTATGTCCTCAGCGTGTTCTCGCCGGGCGCCGTGACGGGGCGGTACGCGTTGCGGCTGCTCGACACGGCGGGTGCGACGATGTTCACCCCCGGCACGGCCGTCGATGGCGTGCTGCTGCCCGGGCAGGAGACCGCCCTCTATGCGTTCGACGCCGTGGCCGGCGATCGCGTGTTCTTCGACGCGCTGAGCGCGAAGGACAACGACACCGCGTGGCGCCTCATCGATCCGCTGGGCCGGGTCGTGTTCACCACGAACGTCTCGAACGACGTCGATGCCACGACGCTGGCCCTCACCGGCCGCTATCTGGTCGCCGTCGAGGGCCGGTACTACCACCGCGCGATCAATCCGTTCCGCTTCAACGTCGTGCCCGTCGCGGACGACACGGCGGCGATGGCGCTCGACGCACTGGTGGCCGGCAGCATCGCCTCGCCCGGTCAGGTGGACCGGTTCACGTTCTCCCTCACCGAGCGCACGCGGGTGGTGTTCGATTCGCAGACGGACCGCAACTTCGCCTGGAGCCTGGCCGGTCCGCGCGGCACGGTCTCGTCCGGTCGCACCCTGCAGAACGCCGACTCCGTCGACTTCGGCAGTGCCAGCCCGGTGCTCGACCTCGTGGCGGGGGACTACACGCTCGCCATCGATGCGCCCGGCGACGACATCGGTGCTTACACCTTCCGGCTGCGCGATCTCACTTCGGCGACATTGGTCACGCCCGGCATCGCCGTGACGGGCGCGCTTTCCCCCGCGAACGAGACCGACCTCTACCAGATCGTCGCCAACGCCGGCGACGTGTTCAATTTCGACAACCAGTCGGTGACGAATGGTGACGCCTACTGGCGCCTCGTCGACCCGCTCGGCGCGCACGTCTTCTTCACCGGGATGGGCAACGACGTCTCGGCCGTCCGGCTGCCGATCGGCGGCACGTACACGTTGATGCTCGAAGGCCGGCGCTATTCCACGAGCGGGTCGAACGCCTACGCATTCGCCGTCCAGTTCGTCGGCAACACGCCGTCGAATCTCGCCGGTGATCCGATCGCGCTCGATTCGCTGATCACCGGGGCCATCTCCGCCAACGGCGAGATCGACACGTACCTCCTCACGCTGGCCACGGACAAGCGGATCCTCGTCGACACCCTGTCCGACACGCCGATCCAGTGGACGCTCGCCGGTGAGCGCGGCGTCATCGCTGACCGGGTCAGCCTGCAGAGCACCGACAGCTGGGATGGCCGGTACGTGCTCGATCTGATCGCAGGCACCTACCAGCTCAGGCTGCAGGGCCCGGTCGGCAGCTACTCGTTGCGCCTGCTCGACTTCTCGAACGCCCAGCTCATCACGCCCGGGACGCCGGTGACGGGCACGTTGAGCCCGGCCAACGAGATCGATCTCTACCGCTTTGCCGTCACCGCCGGAGAGACGTTCTACCTCGACATGCAGTCGATGGCGAATCACGATGGTCCGTGGCGGCTCTACGATCCCTTCGGCCGCCTTGTCCGCGAGGCCGGTCTGGGGTCTGACATGGAGCGCATGACGCTCGGCTTCACGGGCGACTACACGATAGCGCTGGAAGGCAGGCGCTACGCGACGGTTGCCAATGCCTATCGGTTCAACGTCCAGCGTGTGGTGGACGACGCGCAGACCCTGGAGGTCGGCGCGCGCATCGACGGCGCGATCGATCACGTCGGGCAGGTGGATGCGTACACGTTCACGCTCGATGGTGCGAAGCAGCTCTATTTCGATTCGCTCAGCAACACCGACATCCACTGGACGCTGACCGGGGTGGCCGGGACGCTGGTTTCGCAGCGCTCGCTCGCGAGTTCCGATTCGTGGGATGGCGTCTCCCGGCTCGATCTCGCCGCGGGCGACTATCGGCTCACCGTCGACGGTCCCGGGGAACGCACCGGCGCCTATGCGTTCCGGCTGGTGGATCTCGCCACCGCGCCATCGTTCACGCCCGGCACGCCCGTGGCGGGCGTGCTCGACCCGGCGAACGGCACCGCCTTCCACCGCTTCGAGGCCGACGCCGGCGACGCCTTCTTCTTCGACATGCAGGCGATCGCCAACGGCGACGGTCCGTGGCGCCTGCTCGATCCGTTCGGCCGCCTCGTCTGGGAGGATTGGCTTTCCGACCGCGACCGCACCACGTTGCCGTTCGACGGCACCTACACGCTTCTGCTGGAGGGGCGCCGCTACGCCACCGGCACGAATGCGTACCGGTTCAACGTCGTGCCGATCACGGACGACCTCGTTCTGATGACGCTGAACGAACGCGTCGATGGTGCGATCGCGATGGCGGGGCAGGTGGACCGCTACACTTTCACAGTGGCAGCGCCGACGCGGGTGTCGGTGGACAGTCTCGTCTCGAACGCTTTCACCTGGTCGCTCGCGGGTCCGCTTGGCACGCTCGTGTCGGGTCGCTCGTTCCAGTCGACCGATGGCTGGGATGGTCGGTCGGTGCTCGATCTCGTGGCGGGCACCTACACGTTCACCGTCGATGCCTCCGGCGATCAGACCGGCACGTACGCCTTCCGCGTGCTCGACCTCGCAGCGGCCCCGGTGCTGACGCCGGGAACCGTCGTGCGCGGCCAGCTCGACCCCGGCAACGAGACCGACCTGTACCGCTTCCATGTCGAGGCCGGCGAGCAGTACTACTTCGACATGCAGTCCGTCTCGACGTCCGACGCGCCGTGGCGTCTCTACGACCCGCTCGGCCGCCTCGTCTTCGAGACCGCGTTCGGCACCGATGCCGATCTTCGCACCCTCGACGTGACGGGCGACTACGTGCTGTCGCTCGAGGGCCGGCGCCACTACGGCAGCAGCGTCATCGCCTACCAGTTCGCGGTCTGGCCGGCGACGACCTCCGCGCCCGTCGATCTCGGGAATCTCGAGGCACGGCCGGGTCCCGATCTGCGGGTCGCCGATCTCGAAGCCGTCTCGGCGGCGGGTCCGATCTCATCGGGCGTCAGCGTCGAGGTGCGGTGGACCACCACCAACGCAGGCAATCGCGACGTCACCAACGACTTCCGCGAGCGCGTGCTCGTGCGGCGGGTCGCTACCGGCGAGATCGTCGCCAATGTGCTCGCCCCGTTCGATCTCGCCGATTCGGGCGGTGTGCTGGCGCCCGGCGCTGTGGTTGCGAGGCGCGCGACGGTGCAGCTGCCCGATGGCCCCAGCGGCGCAGGCGAGCTGGACTTCATCGTCACCACCGACGTCGACAATGCGGTTGCCGAGGAGAACCCGGCGCGCGACGCCGAGGCGAACAATGCGTCGACACTCCGCCTGACGTCCGTCCTCGCCACGTACTCCGATCTCTTCGCGACCGGGCTTTCGATGGACCCGCCCGGGGGCTGGGCTGCGGGCCAGACCGTCAACCTGAATTGGACCGTCGGCAACCTCGGTGCCCGGACGCCCGATCGCGACTGGCGCGAGGCGGTGCAGGTGCGGAACGTCTCCACGGGCGAGACGCTGTACTCGCAGGTCTTCGATCGCAGCATCGCCTCCGACGGCGCCATCGCGCCCGGCGCCCAGGTCGCGCGTTCCGCATCGTTCGTCTGGGCAGCGGGGCAGGCGGGTGAGGGGCTCATCGAGTTCGTGGTGAGCGTCGACAGCACCAACGTGCTCTTCGAGATCTCGTCCGGCGCTTCCGGCGAGGGCAACAACGTCGCGACGCTGCGCACCGCGTCGGCGCCCGATCTTCAGGTGCAGGACCTGCGCATCGACAATGCGTCGGTCTTCGCGGGCGACACCGTCGTCGTGCGCTGGAACGACCTCAATGCCGGGACGCGCCCCGTTGTCACGAGCTGGAGCGATCGCGTGGTCGTCACCAACCAGCGCACGGGCGAGACGCTCGTCAGCACCCTCGTGCTGCACGACTCGAATGCGAACGCGGATGGCAGCCTCGCGGCGGGCGCGAGCCACGCCCGGGTGTTCTCGTTCCGGCTGCCGGACGGCCTGCGTGGTTCGGGCGCCATCCGGGTGTCCGTCACCGCCGATGCAGGTGGTGGCGGCGCTGTGCGGGAAGTCCTGGAAGCCAACGCCGCGGGCAACGCGGAATCGAACAACGGCGCCACGGTGGACTTCACCGCGCAGGTGCGCACCTACGCAGATCTCGGCGCCGTCATCACCACCGGTCCGTCCAGCGGACGCGGCGGCGAGAGCGCGACCATCGCGTGGCGCGTCACGAACCTGGGTCCGGTAACAGCCACGGGCACCTGGATCGACGAGGTCGTGCTCTCGCGCGACGCCGTGTTCGGCAATGCCGATGACCAGATCGTCGCCACCCGGGTGCGCGACGGCGGGCTCGACTCGGGCGCGGTCTACGACCAGAGCGCCAACTTCACGCTGCCGCTGCAGTTCGACGGCACGCTGCAGGCTTTCGTCCGCACCGATCGCGGGCTCGTCGTGATCGAACCCGACACGCGCGCCAACAACGTCTCCGCACCCGTCGAGATCTCGCTCGTCGCGCCGTTCGCCGATCTCGGTGTCGAGGCCGTCGTCGCGCCGACCGTCGCCAGTTCGGGCGACCGGGTCGATGTGCTCTGGCGGGTGCGCAATGCCGGTGACAGCGGCACCGGCACCGGTCCGTGGGTCGACCGCGTCTACCTGTCGCTCGACGATGCACTCGATGCCGGCGACGTCCTGATCGGCGAGGCGCTGCGCAGCGGCAACGTGGCGCCGGGCCAGACGTACACCGGCACCGCGGCCGTCACGCTCCCCGAGGGCATCTCGGGCAGCTATCGCATCCTCGTCCGCGCGGATGCGGGCGGCGCGGTGTTCGAGAAGGGCCGCACGGCCGACAACACCGGGGCGAGCCTGGACCCCATCGCGGTCTCGCTCTCCCCCGCGCCCGATCTGCGCGTCGTCAGCGTCTCGGCGCCGGCGCAGGGCGTGCCGCTGCAGTCCGTGGCCGTGCAGTGGGAGGTGACCAACGCCGGCGAGGCCGCGGCGCGCGGCCCGTGGGTCGACCGCATCTATTTCTCCACCGATGGCACGCTGACCGGCGCGATCCAGATCGGCCAGGTCGCGCGCACCACCCCGCTCGCCGTGGGAGCGAGCTATGTCGGCACCGCGAATGTCGCGCTGCCCGACAGCATCGACGGCAGCTTCCGCATCCTCGTGCGCACCGATGCCGCGGAGCAGGTGTTCGAGCAGGGGCGCGACGCCGACAACACGTCCGCCCCGGGGGCGGCCTTGGCGATCATCCATCCCGATCTGGTCGTCACCGCGATGACGGCGCCGGCGGATGCGGCGTCGGGCGACACGGTGACCGTGGAGTGGATCGTGCGCAACGCCGGTACCGCGTCCGCCGTCGGGCCCTGGACCGACCGCATCTATCTGTCCCGCGATGCCGTCGTGGATGCCTCCGACCGCGTGCTCGGCAGCCGCGTCCGCACCGATGGGCTCGGCGCGCTGGCGCAGTACGAGGCCGCGCTCGACGTCGTCGTGCCCGTCGATGTCTCCGGGGACTGGTTCGTCCTCGTCGCCACCGACGCGGACAATGCCGTGCGGGAGCGCGCCGCCGAGGGCAACAACACCGCCACGGACGCCATCACGGTGGGCCTGTCGCCGTACGCGGATCTCGCGGTGTCGGACGTCGTCGCGCCGGCCCTCACCATCGACGATCCGGCGCGCGTCACGATCGGCTGGACCGTGACCAACCAGGGCACCGGCGCCGGTCGCACGTCGCAGTGGACGGACACCATCGTGGCCTCCCGCAACAGCGTGGCGGGTGACGGTGACGACATCGTCCTCGCGAGCTTCGCGCACAGCGGCGCGCTCGCCGTGGGCGCGTCGTACACGCGCTCGGAGTCCATCTTTCTGCCGCCGACGTTCACCGGTCGCTACACGCTCTTCGTGCGCACCGATGCCGGCAACGCCGTCTTCGAGAACGGGCTGGAGGCGAACAACGCCGCGGCTGCGCCGGACGCCTTCGACGTCATGACCATGCCCTACGCGGATCTCGTGGTCACGGAACTCACCGCACCGGCCGCTGCGGAGTCGGGCCGCAGGATGCGCGTGCAGTGGACGGTGGCGAACGAGGGCATCGGTCCCACGAACACGGCGCAGTGGGCCGACCGGGTCACGCTGACGCGCAATGCCGATGGCACCGGCGTGGTCGCCACGGCCCTGGTGGACCACATCGGCGTGATCGCCTCGGGCGGCACGTACGTCCGGGCGCTCGATCTCACGGTCCCTGAGGGCTTGTCGGGCACCTTCTACGTGCGCGTGCAATCCGGCGGTCCGTTCGAGTTCATCTACACGGAGAACAACGATCGCGTCTCGGGTCCGGTGGAGATCGCGTTGGCGCCCAGCGCAGACCTCGTGGCCACGAACATCGTGGCGCCCGGCAACGCCACCGAGGGCGCCACGATCGAGATCACGTGGACCGTCCGCAACGAGGGGGCCGCCACGGCCCCGGGTGGCTGGACCGACACCATCACCCTCCGCAAGCCGGGCGACCCCGCGGCCGCCGGCATCGCGCTGGGTTCCTTCACGTACGACGCCGATCTCGGCGCGGGCCTGTCGTACACGCGCACCGAGCGCTTCCGTCTGCCGCCGAAGATCGAGGGCGCCTGGCAGGTGAACGTGGTCACCAACGCCAACCGGGCGGTGTACGAGCATGCGGGCGCCTCGGCCAACAACGCGCTGGCCGACGACGCGGTGATGCTGCTCTCGTTGAACGCGCGGCCCGATCTCCAGGTGGAGACCATCGTCGCCCCCGACCGCGTCCAGGCCGGCGCCACCGCGGCCGTGAGCTTCGTGATCGCGAACCGCGGCACCGTGCCCACGGTGGGCCGCTGGAAGGACAACGTCTATCTGTCGCTCGACGACAAGCCGGGCGGTGACGACATCCTCGTGGCGAGCCTCGACAACGGCGCGGCATTGAACCCCGGCGAGTCGTATCGCAGCGAGACCACGTCCATCGTGATCCCCGAGCGCTTCCGCGGTCAGGGACACTTCATCGTGATCGCCGACGCCAGCGGCAGCATCGACGAGTACCCGCAGCAGAACGAGACCAACAACACGATCTCGAAGAGCGTGTTCGTCGAGCCGTTGCCGCTGTCGGATCTCGTCGTGAGCAACGTCGTGGCGCCCACGCAGGGCATCTATGGTGGCGAGGTGGAGGTGCGCTTCAAGGTCTCGAACCTGGGGTCCGCGCCCACCAACACCACGAACTGGACCGACACGCTCTGGCTCACGCGCGATCGCACGCGCCCGAACCCCGGCGGCAACGGCGGCATCCTGCTCGGCTCGATCGCCCATGTGGGACGCCTCGCGGTGGGCGAGACCTACGAGGTCACGATGAAGGTGCGCATCCCCGCGCAGATCCAGTCGGGGACGTACTACCTCACGCCCTGGAGCGATGCCTACGACGCCGTGTACGAGGATCTCCTCGCCACCAACCTGAACCCCGACGACCCGAACGAGTTCGACAACAACAACTACAAGGCGCGCGAGATCGACATCATCGGCACGCCCGTGCCGCCGCTGCCGGATCTCCAGGTGGTGCGGGTCGTCACCGATCTCACCGGATCCGCGGACGCGCCGTTCACGGTGAGCTGGACCGTGCGCAACACCGGGGAGGGCGATGCCGGCAACGATTGGATCGACACCGTCTACTTGCACGACCAGCCGACGCTGAACGCGCCCGGCGGGAAAGTGTGGGAACTCGGTTCGTTCAGCCGCGCAAGCACATTGCTGTCGCTGGGCGAGTACACGATGACCCGGTCGTTCGATCTGACCCCGTCGGCCACCGACTGGTACGTGACGGTCCTCACCGACACCGCGTTCCTGCCGAGTCAGCCGGAGACCAACGAGACGAACAACGGGCGCACCGTCACCACCGACGTCGAGACGCCCCCCGCCGATCTGCGCGTCGTGTCCATCGAGGCGTTGCCCGAGAACTATTCCGGCGAGAAGACGACGATCCAGTGGACCGTCGAGAACGTCGGCGGCGCCGTCTGGGATGGCACGCGCCTGTGGAGCGACCAGGTGTGGATCTCCGCGGACCCGACGTTCATCGGGTCGCGCGCGGTGTCGCTCGGTGCGTTCGTCCGTTCGAACGAGGGCGGGCTCGCTGCGGGCGGGCGCTACACGACCACCGCCGAGGTCACGATCCCGAAGGGCTTCGGCGGCGAGTACTTCCTGTACGTGTTCCCGGATTTCACCAGTCTCGGCGGCTTCGACGGACAGGAGCCGCAGGCCGGGCGAAACTGGGAGGCGCGCGCGTTCTACGGCACGCACGTCTGGGAGGGCGACAACGGCAACAACCTCGCCCGGGGCGAGATCGATGTCATCTATCGCGAACCCGATCTGCAGGTGACCGCGCTGGCGCTCCCCGAGGGCCCGCTCGCCTCCGGTCAGCGCGTCGAGGCGAGCTTCACCGTCACCAACGTCGGCACCCGGGCGACGCGCGAGCTGGGTTGGCTCGACCGCGTGTATCTGTCGCGCGACCCGTCGCTGGACGAGAACGACCTCGAGATCGGGACTTACCTGCGGCTGTCGTCGCCGCTCGGCATCGGCGAGAGCTACACGCGGAACGCCGCGTTCACGCTCCCCGATGGCGCGGAGGGGCGCTTCTACCTGATCGCGTTCACCGATTCCAACGTCCCCGGGATCTCCCCCGGCGGCGCCGCGATTCCCACCGACGTCGGCAGGGTGCGTCTCGTGAACGACGCCGTCGCGGAGTTCCTGGACGAGGGGAACAACACGACCGTCGTCCCGCTGGATGTGGTGCTGAGCCCTGCGCCGGACCTGCGTGTCACGGCGGTCGATGTGCCCGAGCGCCTGTTGCGCGGCGAGAAGCTGGCGTTGTCCTACACCGTCACCAACACCGGCGGTGCCGCGGTACCAGCGGTGCAGGGGACCTGGACCGACCGCATCTACCTGTCTGCGGATCCGTTCCTGGACACGCAGGCCGACCGGTTCCTGCACGAGGTCCGTCACACCGGTGGACTCGCGGCCGATGGCTCCTACACCGTGACCCGCGAACTGGATCTGCCGCGCGAACTGCTGGGTGCCTACTACGTCTTCGTGCTGACCGACGTCCCGGGCGGCGGCAGCGCGGATCCGTCGAGGCGCGGCGCCGTGTACGAAGGCGCTGGCGATCGCAACAATTCGACGGCTTCGGCCGACCCGGTGCTGATCGACCTGCCGCCGCCGGCGGACCTGCAGGTGCAGACCATCGTCGTGCCGCCCGGCGCCACGTCGGGCGAGTCGGTGACCATCCAGTTCACCGTGAAGAATGCCGCCGCGTCGCAGGCGAGCGGCAGCTGGGCCGACGCGGTCTATCTGTCCGACGACGCCGAGTGGGATCTCTCCGACCGGTTGCTCGGCCGGGCGAGCTTCTCGGGGACGGTGGAGGCCGGCGGCGAGTACGTGGGCACGCTCACGACCACCCTGCCAGCCGCGAAGGACGGCCAATACCGCGTCCTGGTGCGCACCGACATCTTCAACGACGTGTACGAGGGCGCCGACGAGCGCAACAACACGACCGCCGCCCCCGATGCGCTCGATGTCGAGGTGGCCGAGCTGCAGCTGGGTGTGCCCCTGGACGCGACGCTCTCGCCCGGCCAGTCGAGGCTCTATCGCGTGGTGGTCGGGGCCAACGAGACACTGCGGGTGCGCCTCGATTCCTCCGAGCCCGCGTCCGCCAACGAGCTGTACGTGCGCTACGAGGATCTCCCGAGCGGCTTCGCGTTCGACGCGTCGTCCGAGGACCCGCTGGCGGCGGACCAGACCGCCCTCGTGCCCACCACCAAGGTCGGCGAGTACTACATCCTGGTGCAGGGCCGATCGAGCCCGCGCAACAACGTGCCCGTGAAGCTGGTGGCGGAGGTGCTGCCGTTCCAGGTCACCGACGTCAACCGGGACCAGGGCGGCGACAGCCGCTGGGTCACGATGACGGTCCGCGGCGCGGGCTTCAAGCCCGATGCCCTGCTGAAGCTGGTGCGCCCGGGCATCGCCGAATTCGAGCCCGCGCGCTACGAAGTGATCGATGCCACGACCATCATCGCCACCTTCGACTTCCGCAACGCGCCCCGCGGTCTGTACGACGTGAAGGTCATCAACCCGGACGGCGCCGAGGCGATCCTGCCGTACCGCTATCTGGTGGAGCGCGCGCTGGAGCCCGACGTGACGATCGGCCTCGGCGGACCGCGCGTCGTGCCCGCCGGCCAGAACGGCCTCTATGGCATCTCGCTCCAGAGCCTGACGAACGTCGACACGCCGTACGTCTACTTCGAGTTCGGCGCGCCGGAGATCGGCAACAACGGCGAGATCTTCGGATTGCCCTTCCTGACGTTCAATTCGAACGTGCGCGGCGCCCCCGATGACCAGCGCACCGACGTTCCGTGGGTGAGTCTCGATTCCGAGATGAACACGGACGGCCTCATGAACGCAGGCGGCTACGCCTTCGACGTGACCGCCGGCGGCTACGTCGGCATGAGCTTCAACGTGCTCACCTATCCCGGTCTCGCCGAGATCGCTGCGCGCGACTTCGAAGCCTTCAAGCGGGCCGTCTACGACGCGCGCCCGTCGTGGGAGGAGGAGGGCAGGTACGACACGCTCGACCAGCTGGACGCCCTGCTGCAGCGGATCTTCACCGACCCCGATCAGGACATCCTAGACAAGTGCGATCCGCTCTACATCCCGTTCCGCTTCAACGTGTACGCCACCGCCACGCCCATGACGCGCGCGGAGTTCGTGCAACGGCAGAGTGACGATGCGGCCCGGCTGCGCGCAGAGATCCTCGCCGACGGCAGCGCCAACGCGGCGCTGGTGAACCTCGCTGCCGATCCGGACACCTGGCGGCTGGCGTATCTCGCCGCCCTGGAGGAGAGCGGCCTGCTGCGCCCCGAGGACGAGGCGCCACCGATCCGTCTGGACCCGAAGGTCATGAGCACGCTGGCCGTGCTCTCCACGGGCGTGCTCGTGGGTCCCGCCGGGTCCCAGGTGCTGAGTCCGTCCAGCCTCGCCGAGTTCTTCGACCTCGTGCACCGTTGGTACGGCGACACGCCGGAGCAGATGGCGCCGATCGAGTTCTACGACACCCGTGAGTCCGACGAGTGTCCGCCCTACGACATCCCCGTGCCGGCCCTGCCGCTGTTCGAGAACCACGATCTCGGCCTGTCCCACGAGACGTACTTCCAGACCTTCAACGTGTTCTCGCCGTGGCTGGGCTTCACGCCCACCGGTGCGCTGCCCGACTTCGCCTCCGTCGCCGCCTCCGGCGAGATCGAGGCGCTCGATCTCCAGGCCCTGTTCGCCTCCGCCGCGTCCGACACGTCGGCCGCGACGATGACCGGCCCCGAAGGCGTCGGGCTCGCCGGCTACGTGCCCGCGAACACCGCGCTGCCGTACACGGTGCGATTCCAGAATCCGTCGGAGGCCACGACCGTCGCCAACGAGGTGCGGATCGTCACCACGCTGGACGATTCCCTGAATGTCCGCTCGTTCCGGCTGGGCGATCTGAAGATCGGCGACGTGAACATCCGCATGCCCGCGGATCGCGCCGCCTTCCAGGGTGACTTCAACTTCACGCAGTCGAAGGGCTACGTGCTTCGCGTGAGCGCAGGCATCGACATCGCCACGCGCACCGCGAGCTGGGTCCTCCAGGCCATCGACCCCGAGACGGGCGAAGTGCTCTCCGACGCCACGCGCGGGCTGCTGCCGCCCAACACGGCGGCCGGACTGGGCGCGGGATTCATCTCGTACACGGTCCAGGCTGCGTTCGACGGCGAGACCGGCGCGGACATCGTCGCCAGTGCGCGGGTGCTCCTCGACACGCAGGCACCCTTCGACACCAACGAGACACGTCACACGCTGGACGGCGGTGCGCCGGTCACCTCGACCACCGCGACGCGCATCGGCACCGGCGGCGCCGACTTCGACGTGCGCTGGAGTGCGGTGGAGGAGCCCGGCGGCTCGGGCGTGAAGCACACCACTGTCTACGTGTCCGAGGATGGCGGCGACTGGAAGATCTGGCTGCGGCAGACGGGTGCGACCTCCGGCGTGTTCCAGGGCACGGCCGGGCGGAGCTACGAGTTCCTCGCGCTGTCCACCGACGAAGCCGGCAATCGCGAACGCCCGCCCGCCGGTGCCACGGCGCCCGACGATGGTTCCCGTGCGAACGTGGGCGGCGCGCCGACGGTCGGGAGCACCACCCGCGATGTGGGCCAGCCGCCGCTGCCCACCACGGTGCCTTCGACGAACGCACTGTTCACGCAGGCCGAGCTGGGCATCCCCTCGACGCCGCCCGATCAGCCATCGCAGTTCATCCAGGTGCTCGCACCGTTCGTCGGCGCCCAGTTCGGCACAGGTGTCGCGCAGAGTCACGCGCGCATCGGCCCGCTCGCGCTGCTCGTGGAGGCGGACGGCAGCGTCATCGCGAGCGGCGGTGCCAATCGCGGTTCGCTGTATCGCTTCGCCCAGGATGGCGGACGCGTGCTGAATGCCTTCGCGACGCTCGCGGAGCCGGTGTTCGATCTCGCCTACGACCGCAACGGCCAGCTCTGGGCCACCAGCGGCGGCGGACAGCTGCTTCGACTCGATGCCACGACCGGTGCGGTGCTGGAACGCTTCGGCGACAGCATCACGCAGTCGCTCGCGCTGCGCACCGGCACCGACGATCTCTACGTGTCGTCCGGCGACGGCATCGAGATCTTCGACACCGTCAAACGCACCTTCCGACACTTCAGCGACCTGCGCGTCGATGACCTCGCGGTGGACGACGCTGGCGTGTTGTGGGCCACCACGTGGCCCGCGCGCGGCACCGTGGTGAAGTTCGACAACCGCGGCCGCGCCCAGGCCATGGCCGCGTTCGATGCGGAGATCGACTCCCTCGCGTTCGGCCGCGCCGGCACGCAGCTGGAAGGCCTGCTGTTCGTCTCGGCCAAGGCGCGCCCCGGCGACGCGGCCGGTGCCAGCCTGTTCATGATCGACACGGTCACGCTGCGGCGCGTGGTGCTCGCGACCGGTGGCCCCGGCGCCGAGCAGCTCGTCGCCACGGCCGACGGCCGCCTGCTGGTGGCGAACGCGGATCGCATCGACGTGATCGCGCCGCTGGTGGCGCCCAAGGTGGTCCGGACGAATCCGCCCGACCAGCTGATCGTGCCGCTGCCGCTGGGCGAGATCTCCGTGACCTTCGACCAGGCGATGCGGGTCGGCGACGCCACCGATCCGTCGTCCGTGCTGAACCGGAACAACTACGTGGTGAAGCGCGGGGCGACGGAGGTGGAGATCGCCCGCATCCGCTACGACGCCGCCGCGAAGACCGTCTTCCTCGGCTTCGACGGGTTCGAGGCGGGCGAGTACACGCTGGACGTGAGCACCCATCTGCGCAGCCGTCCCGGCCTGACGATGAACGAGGCGTACCACACGAGCTTCATTGCGGTGCAGGACTTCTCGACGATCGTGCGCATCGACTTCGAGGCGACGCGCTCGGACCGGACCACCGGTACCGTCTCGTACGACGTGCGCGTCACCAACATCGCCGACTACGACGTCCGCACGCCGCTCATGCTGGCGCTCGACCCCGAGCGGTACTTCGCCGGCCGTCCCGAGGGCGCGGTGCAGGACCCCGACTCGAAGCTCTGGCTGATCGACCTCGGTGCAGGGCTCGTGGGCGGGGCGCTGCGTCCCGGCGAGTCCACCGTCGTGCGCACGGTCGTCATCGACAACCCGGTGCAGCAGCGGGCCGACATGGGCCATTCGCTGTTCGCGCTGCCGTACCCGAATTCCGTTCCGGTGTTCGAATCCGCGCCCGTGCTCGCGGCCGCCATCGGCGAGCCCTATCGCTACACGGCGGTCGCCTCCGATCCGGACGGCGTGGCGATCTCCTATGTGCTGCTGCGCGGGCCGGAAGGCATGACCGTGGACGTCGCGACCGGTGTCGTGACCTGGACTCCGGTGCCCGGCACGGACGCCACGGTGGACGTCGTGCTGCGGGCCTACGACACGCGCGGCGGATTCGCGACGCAGGCCTTCCCGGTGGCCGTGGCCGGGGGCAATCACGCGCCCGGCTTCGGCGGGCTGCTGGACGCCTTCGATCTGACCGAAGGGCGGACGTTCCGACTCACGCTTCCGGTGTCCGATGCGGATGGCGACCCGCTTGCGGTGTTCGTGGAAGGTCTGCCACCCGGGGCGCGTTTCGATCTCGACACGCGCACCTTCGAATGGACGCCGGGCTACGTGCAGGCGGGCATCTATCGCGACGTGCGGTTCGTGGCGTCCGACGGTCTGCAGACCGTCACGCACGCCGTCACGCTCACGGTCCGGCCGGCCAACGCCGCGCCGATCGTGCGCGGGATTCCGGAGCGCTCGGTGCGCGAGGGCGACCCGATCATCGTCCGCTTCTCGGCCGACGATCCCGACGGCGACGCCTTCACGTTCTCGTCGCCGCTGCTGCCGGCGGGTGCCACGCTCGACCCGGTCACCGGGGTGTTCCAGTGGACGCCGGCGTTCACGCAGGCCGGGCGCCACGTCATCCCGATCCGCGCGCACGATGGCCAGATCTCCGGGGAGACCTCGTTCACCCTCGAGGTCACCAATGTCAACGCGGCTCCGGTCTTCGATCGGTTCGACGGCTTCTCGACGTTCGAGGGTCAGCCCATCGCGCTGCGTGCTTTCGCGTTCGATCCGGACAATCCGTGGTTCATCCCCCAGGATCGCGCGGGTGACCTGATCCACCCGCTGGAGGGTTCCGATCCGTCCGTGACGGTCACGGCGCAGGGGCTGCCCGAAGGGGCGGTGTTCGATGCCGACACGCTGATGCTCACGTGGACGCCGGGCTTCACCCAGGCGGGCACGTACGTGGTGCGCTTCACCGCGGTGGACGACGGCAACGGCACTGGTGTCCCGCTGACGGACACGACGGAAGTGCCGATCACCGTCGTGAACGCCAACCGTCCGCCGGAGCTTCCGGCGCTCGGCAACGTCTCGGTCGCGAAGGGGCAGGTGCTCGACGTGCCGATCGTCGCGACCGACCCCGATGGCAACGCGCTCACCTACGCCATCGCCAACCTCCCGCGGTTCGCCACGCTGTCCGCCAACGCCGACGGGTCGGCCACGCTGCGTCTCGCGCCGGCCGACCAGGACCGCGGCGACACGGTGGTCACGCTGACGGTGACGGATGACGGTGATGGCGGCGGCGCAAGGGCGCGTCAGTCGGTGTCGCGGACCTTCGTCATCTCCTCGGAGTCGCCGGCCGAACCGCCCGTGCTCGATGCGCTCGGCGACAAGGTCGCGCTCGTCGGCGAGACGCTGCGCTTCACGGTGCGCGCCTCCGACCTCGACGAGGACACGCTCGTCTTCTCCGCCGAAGGACTGCCCGCTAGCGCGACGCTCGTGCCCGGCGTGAGCTACGGCACGGCGGTGTTCGAGTGGACGCCCACTGCCGCGGACCGCGGCACGCGCACGGTGACGTTCCGCGTGGTCGACGACGGCAACGACGGCCGCGGGAGCATCGGCTCGGACGAGGAGACGATCGCCATCGCGGTCCGCGACACCAACAGCGCGCCGCTCCTGCTGCCCACGGGCGATCTGTCGGTCCAGGAAGGCGCCAGCCTCGAACTCGCGCTGCGCGCCATCGATGCCGACGGCGATCCGCTCACCTACCGCGCGTCGACCCTGCCGCCCGGGGCCGTCCTCGATGCCCGCACAGGGGTGCTCACGTGGACGCCGAATCTGTTCCAGTCGGGTCGGTACGAAGTCACGGTGACCGCCAGCGACGGCGCGGCGACCTCCAGCGACACCTTCGCGATCCAGGTCCGACAGACGAACCAGGCGCCGCTGCTCGCCGGCATTCCGCCGCTGGGCGGGCAGGAGCAGCGGATCGTCAGCTTCTCGCTGGTGGGCACCGATCCCGACGGCGACGCGCTCGCCTATCGCGCGCTCACGCCGCTGCCGCACGGCAGCTTCTTCAACGGTTCCACCGGCCGCTTCGAGTGGATTCCCGACCACGATCAGGCCGGCGCCTACGTGCTGCGTTTCGATGCCCGGGACGCGAGCGGTGCCACGGACACGCTGGACGTCACGCTCGACATCGCCGACGTGAACCGCGCCCCCGTCATCTCTCTGGGCAATCGCGCCGTGCTGCTGGGCGAACTGCTCACCTTCACCATCGGCGGTGCGGACGCGGATACCGGTGAGACGCTGCGATTCTCGGCCGACGGTCTTCCCGAGGGTGCGACGCTCGATGCCGTCACCGGGGAGTTCCGCTGGACGCCCGGTGCCGGCCAGGCCGGCGATCATCTGGTGCGCGTGCGCCTGACCGATGGCAAGACGACCACCGTCGAGGGGCTCGTGGTGCGCGCCCTCGCGACGCCGGCGCTGCCGGACGTTGCCATCGAGCTGACGCCGAGCTTCCCCGCGGTGCCTGGTCAGCTCGTCACGCTGAGCGTGCTGGCCGATGCGTTCTCGGGCATCGCCTCGAGGTCGCTCACGATTGACGGTGTGGCCGTGGCGCTCGACGCCCAGGGGCGCGCCTTCTTCACGCCTGCAGCCACCGGGCTCGTGGCGCTCACGGCAACCGCGACGGATCGGGACGGCTTCACCCGCACCATCGAGAAGACGCTCCGCGTGCGCGATCCGGCCGACACCGATGCGCCCATGGTCCTGCTCGATCCGTCGCTGGGCGGACGCGGGGTCGAGGGCACGATCGCGATCATCGGATCCATCGGCGACGTCAACCTCGAGGCCTGGCGCCTGGAGATCGCCCGCTTCGGATCCGACGACTTCCGCACCCTCGCCGAGGGGACGGCCACGGTCACCGGCGGCAGGCTGGCGACCGTGGACGCCGCGGACTACCAGCTCGGGGTCTGGCGCCTGCGGCTCCGCGCATCCGATGTCGGCGGCCGCGTCGCCGAGGTGGAAACGGTGCTCGAACTGGCGGGGACGGATCCGTCCGGCTATCGGCGCGCGGAGACCGACTTCACCGCCACGCTGGCCGGCAAGGCGCTGTCGTTCACGCGCCGCTACGACGCCCTGGGCGCCGATCGTCCGGGCAGCTTCGGCCCCGGTTGGCGCCTCGACTGGCGTGACGTGGACTTCGCAACGGACCTGCCCGGCACCGGTCGCGAGTCTGTGGGGGCGTACGCGCCGCTCACGCTCGGTACGCGGGCCTACGTCACGGTGCCCGGCGGCGAGCGCCTCGCGTTCACGTTCGCGCCCGAGAAGCACACCGAAGGTGGTGTCACCTGGTACACCGCGCGCTGGATCGTCGATGGCGGCAGCGCCTGGCAACTCGAAGCGCCGGACACGAAGCTGCTGCGCTCCGGCGACCGCTTCTACGACTTCGTCACGACCCAGCCGGCGAATCCCGCCGTGCCGGAAACGCCCTACCGCCTCGTCGGCCCCGACGGCACGACCTACGAGTTCGACGTGGCGATCGGCATCACGGCGATCGTCTTCGCCGACGGCACGCGCCTGCACGTGAGCGGCAGCGGTGTCGTCGCGCAGAACGGCGACGCGCTCACCTTCACGCTCGACGGCGCAGGCCGGATCACGCGCGTGGACGTCAACGATGGGCGCGTGTTCACCTTCGAGTTCGACGCCGACGGCGCCCTGGTGTCGGTGCGCAACCTCCAGGCTTCGGAGTCGAGCCGCTACGCCTACGATGCGGACGGCCGGCTGCGGCTGGCCACCGGGCCCGCGGGCGGCGAAGTCATCACGCACGGCCCTGGTGGCGCGACCGTCTCCGCGATCGATGCCGATCTCGGGCCGGCGGTGCGCCATCTCGCGGCCGAGACCCGCGGGGTGCTCGACGCCGGGGAGACGCAGCTTCATACCTTCGCCGTGCGCGCGAGCGAGATCGCCAGCGCGGCCGGCGGGGCGGTGCTGCTGGGCGTCGTGGTCGATGCGCTGGACCCGACCCTAGCCCCCGCACTGCCCGCGCTCGATGGCCTCGCGCCGGTCGCAGCCAACGTGCAGGGCGGGCGCGCCTTCGCGCTCTATCGCATCACGGACCCCGGTCTGCAGGTGCTTGCGCTGACCGGGGCCGGCAGTGGCCGGTATGCGTTGTCGTTCTTCGTGGCGGGCGATGTCGACCGCAACGGCCGCGTGGACGGCGTCGACGCGGATCTCTTCGCCGCGGCCCGCTCCGCAGGCGCGGCAGGGTACGTCGCCAGCGCCGACTTCGACGCCAACGGCCGGGTGGATGCCGCCGATGCCGCGCTGCTGCGCGCCAACCTCGGCTACGCCCCCAATCTGGCGCCGGTGATCGTGTCGGATGCGTCGGTGCTCACCCACGAGGACCTGACCGTGCGGGTGCCGCTCGCGTCGCGCGTGGTGGACCCCGAAGGCGATGTCCTCTTCTTCGACGTGCTGTCCGCCACGAATGCGACGGCGCGGCTGTCCGGCGACGGAAGTTCCATCCTGGTGTCGCCCGACATCGGCTTCGTCGGCGAGGCCTCGTTCACGATCCGCGTCGACGACGGCTATGGCGCCACCGACACCACCGTGCGCCTCGACGTGAGCGATGCTCCGCTGCTCGCGATGGACTTCGTCGAGCGCCGTCCGACGCTGGCCGTGGGCGAGCGATTCCTGCCAGCCTTCATCGGCCAGTTCGCCGATCAGGCGGACGTCGAACTGCCGCTCTCGTACCTGTCGCTCGAATCGCTGGATCCGTCGGTCGCCCGACTGCTGATCGACGGGCAGCTGGCCGGCGTCCGTGAGGGGTTCGGCACGCTGGTCGCGCGCCGTGGCGACATCCAGGCAGCCACCGCCGTGGTGGTCGGCAATCCCAGTCCGTTCACGCATCTCCAGCTGGCCGCCGGCCTCGGCGTCTTCCCCGAGGCGCTCACGCTGGTGCCGGGAGGCTTCAAGCGCTTCGACGTCGACATCCCCGATGTGCAGGACGTCACGGCGGCCTCCACGGGTACGCGCTACTTCGTGGGCAACCCCGGCGTGGTGGGCGTCGACGCGGACGGCATGGCGGTCGGCGTGGCCACGGGTTCCACCGACGTGACGATCATCCATCACGGGATGGAGCTGGTGGTGCCGATCCGGGTCGATGTGCCGGTCGCGGATCAGGCGGTGCTCGGCGCCCAGGGCGGCGCCATCGCGACGCCCGACGGCGCGGTGTTCACGTTCGGCCCGAACTCGCTGAACGGCGAGCAACTGGTGCGCGTGACGCCGGTGTCGGTGGACGACCTGCCCATCCCGGTACCCGAGGACTTCAATTTCCTCGCCGGCTACGACCTGCAGTTCGGCGGCGGCCCGCTCGAGAACCCCGCGCAGCTCGCGATCCCGGTGCCGGACACGGTGCCGGTGGGCAAGGTGCTGTACCTGTTCCGGTACGGCCATCTGCCGGACGCCAACGGGGACCTGATCCCGGTGTGGTGGCAGGACGAGATCGCCGTGGTCGGCGAGGATCACATCGCCCGCACGAGTTCGCCGCCGTGGAGCGGTGTCGCGCCGGCGGGCCTGTGGATGCTGGGGGATCCCGGCCCGGGGGTCGCGCTGGCACGCGGCATCATGACCGTCACCTTCCCGCTGGGGGCCATCCCGATCATCGCCGGCCCCGGCATCGGCGGCATCGCCACGGTGTCGCCGCTGATCGCCATCAGCTACAACATCTCGCAACTCAAGTTCGTGACCATCCCGCAGGAGGGTCTGCCGGTGGTCACGACGGTGGGCGTGCAGCTGGATCCCAGCCGCATCACGACCACGGAGGTGGTGCTCACGCAACCGCCGGAGGCGGCGCCGGACGATCCCGTCCTGCTGGCCGCACGGTTCGAGTTCCGCAACGCCGGTGACGTGAAACCGGTGCTGGTGCTGACCGGCCAGAACCTCAGCGCATCGCCGTCGTCGAGTCTCGATTCGCGGACGATCGTGCAGTTCCAGCAACAGGGCAAGACCATCGAGGCGGTGGCGCTCGGTGCCCCCACGAGCATCGGCAGCGGGCTCGAGGAGATCACCATCGAGGTGCCGCAATCCGTGATCGCCGGCATCGCCGACATCCGCATCGTGCGCCTCGACAAGGTGCTGGCGCTCGGCGAGTGCTCGGGCGTGTACACGACGGTGGAGAACGCCTACACGAGCAACAAGGTGCGCCTCGCGCCCGAGGGGAACTACGTGCTGGCCGCCGCGCGCCTGGCGAACGAAGTGGTCGTCCTCAGCCAGGGCAATCCGTTCGCAGACAACCCGCCCGCCGAGCTGAACCTGGTGGCCCGGATCCCCGTCGGCAGGCTGCCGCGCGACACCACCGTGACGAAGGACCACACCCGCGCGTACGTGACGCTCTCAGGCGCGGCCGTGTCCGTGGTGGACCTCGTGGCCATGCAGGAAGGCGACGCGAAGATCGGCAATGCCCCCAGTCCGGGCGACGCGGATCCGCTCGATCGCATCACGCTGCCGCCAGGCTCACGGCCCAACTTCATCACGCTCGACCCCACCAACCGCTACGCCTACGTGTCCGACGAGGCGCAGGGCCGGGTCTACGTGATCGACATCGATCCGGGCTCGCCCACCTTCCACACCCACGTGCACACGATCGCACTGCCGGCCAATGCCACCGAGCGCGGATTGCGCGGGCTCGTGGTGAGCGAGGACGGTAAGCGGCTCTACGTGGCGGCACCGAACCGGGACACCTATTCGGTCGCGTTCCGCGAGAGCAGCGCCATCTTCGTGATCAACGTGGATCCCGCCGATCGCCCCGCGGACTTCGACGCCAACCCGAAGAAGTACTGGGAGCAGATCGCCGAGATCCCCATGGGGGTGTCGGGCCAGGAGACCCACGCGCTCACGCTCACCGGGGATCCGAAGCGCATCGCCTTCGCGAACCGCTACAGCGACGTGCAGGGCTTCGGCTTCATCACGGTCGCCAACGACAGCGTCGACGCGTTCGAGGCCAGCATCGGCGGCAGCGTGCAGCTCGGGCTGGGGGCGCCCAACGACAGCCTGGACGTGAACAACCCCATGTCGGTGGTGATCCTCCCCGAGGACGCGTTCAAGGAGGTCATCGGGCCGCATCCGGCCTACGCGTTTGTCGCGGCCTTCAATCGCTTCATCATGGGAAATCCGTCCCACGATCCGAACGCGTTCCCGGAGGCCGCCGGCGCGCCGACGCCCTCGGGCAGCAACATCGGCATCATCCGCGATCCGTTCGGCGCCGGGGCGAAGCTGGTGGCCGCCACCACGCCCATCCCCCTGGGGTTCGCCGACAGCCTGACCTTCGCGAGCGGCTACAACTACCTGTTTGCGGCGTATCGCAGCGTGCAGGTGTCGAGGGACACCGGCGCGGTGTTCGCGTACTACCTCGTCAACATGATCGGCCAGGTCGAGCAGACGCTCGCCAGCCCCGGTGCCGCTGGCACCCGCCTGGATCGGTTCCCGGTGCAGCGCCTGTTCGGCAACGACATCCTGCCCTTGCAGGAGGATCTCGGGCTGCTCAACACGCTCATCGACATCAAGGCCGACTACCGGATCATCCGGGCCAACCTGAGCGCGGGCCGGTACACCTTCGGCGTCCCGACATACGACGGCGCGCCGTCCATCAGCGCGCCGTTCGCCACCGGTGGCCTCACGCAGGGCATCAGCTCCCACGACACGGAGGTCGGTGCCGGCCCGCGCATCTGGAACCAGTTCGATCTCGGCCGCGGCATCGGGCTCCCCGATCGCAACGACCTCGGCGTGGGTGACCTGCTCCGCGAGGTGATGGGCGAACCGCAGGACTGCAACGACGCCAAGTTCAACTCCGTGGTGCAGCTCGACAGCGGCGCGGTGGTGGAGCGTCACGATCTCGTGGGCTATCAGTCGCTCGGCCAGACCCAGGGCTTCTCCCTCACCTACGACTCCACCGCGGCCGACGCGAGCCCGATCATCAACTTCGGCTGGGAGGGCATCCAGGACGAAGTCGCGGAATACGCCGCGAGCCCGCAGGCCGATCTCGAAGGCGGACTGCCCTTGCTGGAAGCGCAGATCACCTTCACCGGGAACGGCGGCACGCTCACCGGGCCGATGCACTACTGGCGCATCCCGGCCAACGCCGAGGACCTCGGCGTCGCGATCCAGACCGACCTCTCCAGCCTGGCGTCGGGCCAGTACAACTACACGATCAACGCCACGTTCGCGGGCAAGACGCGGCAGAGCAGCGGGTCGATCGTCCACGTGAACGGCAAGGACAGCGCCTTCGGCCGCGGCTGGGGCCTGATGGGGCTGCAGGATATCTACGAAGCGCCCGACGGCTCGGTGAGCATCGTCGACGGCAGCGGCGACGCGCAGCACTTCGAGCGCATCGAACTGCCCATGGATGTCCTGTCCGACTGCCCGCCCGGCACAGAGGCGCGCGAGCAGTTCCGCTCGCTGCCCGGCGACAGTTCCTCGTTCACGCGCAATGCCGCCGGCAACTTCCAGCGCACGATGGACGACGGCACGGTGTACGAGTACACCCGCCCGGTCGAACTGGCCGACGGCAGTCTCCAGCCGGGCAAGCTGGTGAAGGTCACCGACCGCTACGGCAACGCCACCCGCTACGAGTACGACCCCGAGGGGCGCATCCTCACGATCACCGATCCTGTCGGTCTGAAGACGCGCTTCATCTATTCCGGTGACCGCGTCGCGCAGATCATCGACCCCGCGGGCCGCGTCACGCAGCTTTCCTACGCCGGCGAGGATCTGATCCGCATCCAGGATCCCGACGGTTCCGCGCGCAGCTTCGGCTACGACGATCACGGGCGGATGACGCTCGAGGTCAACAAGCTCGGCGGCAGCGAAGTGAACACCTACGGCTTCCACGGCCGCGCCGAGCGGGCCGAGCGCCCCGATGGCACGGTGGTCGAAGTCACGCCCTGGCAGGTGCAGGGTCTCGCCGACCCCGAACTCACCGGATCCCGGTCCACGGCGCCGCTCGCGCTGGCCCAGAAGCTCGACACCTTCACGGCGACGTACACGCAGCCCAACGGCAACGTCCGCGTGGTCACGCTGAACGAGCGCGGCCAGACCATGGAGGTCAGCGATTCGCTGGGCTTCGTGGAGAGCTTCGAGCGCGACCCCGGCGGCTTCGTCATCCGGCACGTGAGCAGCGTCTGCGGGTGCGACGAGGTGATCACCACCTACGACAACCGCGGCAACCGCCTCACGCTGCAGGACAGCGAGTCCGCCCCGGGCAAGTCGACGCGCATGACCTACGACGGCCGCTTCGGCCAGATCACCAGCATCACCGACGAGCTGGACCGGACCACGACGTACTCGATCAATGCGAAGGGCGACAACGAACTCACGCGGCATCCCGACGGCAGTGAGTGGCGCTACAGCTATCTGCCACAGGGGATGCTGCGGTCCCAGATCGATCCGCTCGGCCGCCAGACGACCTACGACTACGACGCGCTCGGTCGGCTGTCCACCGTGGTCAACGTCGATGGCACCCTCCGCAAGTTCGAGTACGACGCCGCCGGCAACACGACAGTGATGACGGACGAACTCGGGCGCAGGACGATCTTCACGTATGACGCAATGAATCGCGTGGTCGAGACCGTCGAGGCCGATCCCGACGGCGGTGGGCCGTTGCTCGAGTCCGTCACGCACGTCTTCTACGACGCGGCCGGCAACGAGATCCGTACCGTGGATCCGCGTGGTGCCATCACGACCATGGCCTACGACGAGCGCAGCCGGCTCGTCAGCCGCACCGACGCCACCGGTGCGATCACGAAGTGGATCTACGGCCCCGACCAGAACCTCCGCGAGGTGGTGGATGCCCTGGGCCACGCCACCGAGTACGAGTACGACCTCCGCAACCGGCTGATCAAGACCACCGACGCCCTGGGCGGCACGCGCACCTACACCTACGATCCCGACGGCGGCAGTCATCCCGACAGCGTCACTGACGAACTCGGCCGCACCACGCTCTACGACTACGACTGGCGCGATCGCCTGCGCAGCATCACCGACCCCGAAGGCGGGGTGACCAGTTTCGAATACGACGCCGCGGACAATCTGGTGTCGAGGACGGACGCCGAGGGTCGCACGACCTCCTACGGCTACGACGCCATGAACCGCCGCATCTCCGCGACGGACGCGCTCGGCGGGGTCACGGAGACCGGCTACGACGCCATGGGCAACGTGCTGGTCCACGTGGACGCGCTGGGCCGGAGTACGGTCTACGCGTACGACGTTCGCGATCGCCAGGTGCGCATGACGGACGCCGCCGGTGCCATCACCAACTACACGTACGACCACGTCGGCAATCTGCTGACGCGCACCGATGCGCTCGGGCGCGTGACCACGAACACCTACGACGCCCAGAACCGCATCGTGTCCGTGACGGCGCCCGATCCCGACGGGAGCACCGGTCCGGCGACGTCGGCGGTGACGATCACGCGCTACGACGCCGCCGGCAACCTCGCGGCGGTGGTGGACGCGCTCGGCCGCGAGACCAGGTACGTCTACGACGCCCTGGGTCGACGCACCCACATGATCGACCCGCTCGGCGGCCAGCATGTCATGGCCTACGACGCCGTCGGCAACGTGGTCCGCGAGACCGATGCGCTGGGCAGGGTCACCGACCACGAGTACGACGCGCTGCAGCGCCGGGTGCGTACGCTCGGTCCGGCGGTGACTGTGGGCACTGCGAGCGTGCGTCCGGTGGAGCGCTGGACCTACGATGCGGCCGGCAACGTGCTCACGTATGTCGATGCGCTCGGTCGCACGACCGAGTACGAGTACGACGACCTCGATCGCCGGATCTTGGTGACCGACGCCCTGGGCGGCACGACCGCCACCACCTTCGATGCGGTCGGCAATGTCCTGTCGCGGACCGACGCGCGCGGCAACACCACGAGCTACACCTACGACGCGCTGAACCGTCGCCTTGCCGTGTCCTTGCCGAAGACCTCGAGCGCGCCCTCTGCAGCCTTCGCGGTGACGGCGTACACCTACGATGCCGTGGGTAACCACACCTCGACCACGGACGCGCTCGGCCGCGTCACCCGCTACACCTACGACGCGCTCGATCGCGTGCTGACCGAGACCGACGCGGCGGGCGGCGTGACCCGCATGGCGTACGACGCCGTCGGCAACCTCGTGTCGAGCACCGATCCCCTGGGCCGCGAGACCGTGTTCGAAGTGGATGGCGAGAACCGGCACGTGCGCATCACCGCGCCGGCGCCCGGCGGTGTCGGCACGCACGCCGCTCCGGTGACCCGGCTCGCTTACGACGCCGTCGGCAATCTGCTGTCCAGCACGGATCCGCTCGGACGGGTCACGTCGTACACGTACGACGCCCTCGACCGCCAGGTGGGCGGCACCGATGCCGCCGGCGAGACGTTCACGCGGACCTACGACCTCGTCGGCAATCTGCTCACCACCACCGACGCGCTCGGCCAGGTGGTCCGGCACGAGTACGACGCGCTGGATCGCCGGGTGCGCACCATCGAACCGGCGCCCGCCGCGGGCAGCGCGGCTCGGACCACGCGCATGGGCTACGACCTCGTGGGCAACCTCGTCTCGGTCACCGACGGTCGCGGCGGGGTCACCGTCCATCACTACGACGCGCTCAACCGCGCGGTGCGGACCACCGATGCGCTGGGCGGGGAGGTGGTCTCCGCCTACGACGCCGTGGGCAACGTGGTGGCCAGCACCGACGCGCGCGGGTTCGTGACGACGTACGAGTACGACACCCGGAACCGCCGCATCCGGATGACCGAGCCCGATCCCGATGCCGGCGGTGCCCTGTTGTCGTCCGTCACGACCTACGGCTACGACGCTGTCGACAACCTGATCTCGTTCACCGATCCGCTGGCGCGCGTCACCGGCATGACCTACGACGTCCTCGACCGACTCGTGACCACCACGAATCCCGAGGGCGGCGTGACCACCCGCACGTACGACGCGGTCGGCAACGTGCGGACGAGCACCGACGCGCTCGGCCGGATCACCACCAACACCTACGACGGCCTGAACCGCCTCATCCGGATCGACGAACCGGCGGTGGTGTCCACGCCCGGTGCCGCCGCTGCGTCGCCGGTCACGGTCTACGCCTACGACGCCGCCGGCAATCGGGTGTCCGAAACGGATGCGCTCGGCCGGACCACCCGCTACGCCTACGATGCCCTCGACCGGCAGGTGCGGGTCACCGACGCGCGCGGCGGCATCACCAGCATTGCCTACGACGCCCTCGGCCGTACGGTCTCGATGACCGATGCGCTCGGCCGCAGCAGCCTCTTCCAGTACGACGCGCTCGGCCGTCGCATCCGGACGACGACGCCGGACCCGGACGGTGCGGGGCCCCAGGCGGCGCTCGTCACGCGCTTCGCCTTCGACGCGAACGACAACCTCGTGAGCACGACCGACCCGCTCGGGCGGGTCACGCAGTACGGCTACGACGCGCTCGATCGCCGGGTGGAGGTGATCGACGCGCGCGGTGCGTCCAGCACGATGACCTACGACGCGTCGGGCAACCTGCTGACGCTGACGGACGTGCTCGGCCGGGTGACGACGCAGGTGTACGACAACGCGGGTCGCCTCGTGCGCACGATCGCGCCGGATCCGGACGGCATCGGCCCGCTCGCCGCGCCCGAGCGGAGCTTCACCTACGACGCTGCCGGCAACGTGCTGACGGTGACCGATCCGCTCGGCCGCGTGACGACCTACGCGTACGACGATCGCGATCTGCGCGTGCTCGTGACCGATGCCCTGGGCAACGAGACGGCGTTCGCCTACGACGCCGTCGGCAATCTCGTGACGGTCACCGATGCGCTCGGCCGCGCGATGACCTTCGATCACGATGCCCTGGATCGCGTCACGAAGACCACCGATGCCCTGGGCGGCGAGACGTCGATGCTCTACGACGCCGTGGGCAACGTGACGGCCATGACCGACGCCCTCGGCCGCACCACGGCGTTCGCCTACGACGCACTCGACCGGCAGGTCGCGACCACCGACGCGCTGGGTGGCGAGTACGTCACGACGTTCGACGCCGTGGGCAACGTGCTTTCCGTCACCGATCCGCGGGGGAGCGTCACCGCCTTCGCCTACGACGCGGTGAACCGCCGGACCCGGGTCACCGACGCGCTTGGCGGCGTCGCCACCACGACCTACGACGGCGCCGGGAACGTGCTCGCGATGACCGACGCACTCGGCAACGCGAGCACCTTCACGTACGACGCGCTCGATCGCCTCGTCACGTCCGCCGATGCGCTGGGCGGGGTCTCGTCGATCACCTACGACGCGGCCGGCAACGTGCTGCTCACGACCGATGCGATGGGCAACGAAACGGCGTTCTCCTACGACGCGCTGAACCGGCTCTCGACCACGACCGATGCCCTGGGCGGTGTCGCCACCATGGCGTACGACGCGAGCGGCAACGTGCTCGAGGTGACCGATGCACTCGGTCGCACCACCGCGTTCGCCTACGATGCGCTCGATCGCCTGACGGCCACCACCGATGCGCTCGGTGGCGTGGCTTCGATGGAGTACGACGCGCTCGGCAATGTCGTCGCGGCCACCGATGCGCTGGGTCGCGAGACCACCTTCGCCTACGACGCGCTGAACCGTCGGACCCGCGTCACGGATGCGCTCGGCGCGATCGTGACCACGGGCTACGACGCCCTCGGCAACGTGACCTCCACGACGGACGCCCGGGGCGGCACGACGACGTTCGCCTACGACGCGCTGAACCGTCGCACCGCGACCACCGACGCCCTGGGTGGCGTCACCGTCGCGACGCACGACGCTGCCGGCAACATCGTCCGGGTGACCGATCCGCTGGGCCGCGCGACGGCCTTCGCCTACGACGCCCTGAACCGCATCACGGCGGTGACCGATGCCCTGGGCGGCGTCACGCGCACCACCCTGGATGCCGTCGGCAACGTCCTGTCGTCCACCGATGCCCTCGGGCGCACCGCGAGCTTCACCTACGATGCGCTGAATCGCCGCGTGGCCGCGACCGATGCCCTCGGCGGGGTGGTGCGTACCGCCTACGACGCCGTCGGCAATACGTTGTCCGTCACCGATGCGCTTGGGCGGCTCACTGCGTTCGATTACGACGCGCTCAACCGCCGCACGGTCACGACCGATCCGCTCGGCGCCAGTACGACCGCCAGCTACGACGCCGTCGGCAACCTGCTATCGACGACCGATCCCCTGGGGCGGATCTCGACGTTCGCCTACGACGACCTGAACCGACGCGTCGGGACGACCGATGCGCTCGGCGCCGTCACGACGATGGCCTTCGACGTCGTCGGCAACCTGCTCTCGCTGACCGACCCGCTCGGGAACGTCACGGCCTACGGGTACGACGCCGTCGACCGTCTCGTCCGCGAGACGGATGCCCTCGGCGCGGTGCGCACGCATGCCTACGATCCGTCCGGCAACCGGGTGCGCAGCGTCGATGCGCTGGGCCGCGCCACCGAGTTCACCTACGACGCGCTCGACCGCGCGGTCGGGGAGACCTGGCGGGATGCCGGCAATGCCGTGGTACGCAGCATCTCGCGGAGCTTCGACGCGGCGGGCCAGCTCACGGCCGTGAACGATCCCGACGGCGTGGTGCGCCTCTCCTACGATGCGCTGGGCCGGACGACGCGCGTCGAGACCGATGCGCTGGCCGGCACGCCGGCCGTGACGCTCGTCTACACGCTCGATGCCGTGGGCAACGTGCTCACCGTCACCGACCTGATCGGCGCCCGCACCGCTGGCGTCACCAGCCGTACGTACGACGCCCTGGATCGCGTGGTGGGCGTGGTGCAGACCGGCGCGGACGTCACGGGGCGGCGGGTTGCCATCGGCTACGACGCTGCTGGACAGATCACCGCGATCGACCGATTCGCCGCCGCCTCCGGTGGCAGCCGGGCCGTCGGCACCACCTATGCGTACGACGCGGCGGGCCGCGTCACCGGCATCACCCACGCGAATGCGAGCGGTCCGGTGGCCAGCTACAGCCAGACGTGGGATCTCGCCGGGCGCCTGCTCTCCGTCACGTCGCCCGATGGCGCCAGCGTCTTCCAGTACGACGATCTCGATCAGGTGATCTCCGCCGGATACGACTTCCAGACCGACGAGACCTTCGCGTTCGACGCCAACGGGAATCCGCTCCGCGCGGGCGTCACGATCGGCGCGGGCAACCGCGTGCTCCAGGACGCCGATTTCGTCTACGCCTACGACGCCGAGGGCAACCGGGTGCGTGCCACCGCCAAGGCGGGCGGCGGCGTCACCGACTACCAGTGGGATCACCGCAACCGGCTCATCGGCGTCACGCGGCGCGATGGCGCCGGCGTCGCCATCGAGACCGTGCAGTACGGCTACGACGATCTCGATCGCAAGGTGCGCCGTGCGGTGGATGCCGACGGAGCGGGTCCGGGTGCCGCCGCCGTCGAGCGTTTCGTGCACGACGGTGCCCATGTGGCCCTGGTCTTCGACGGGGGCGCCACGGTGGCGGCGGAGCGCTTCCTGTTCGGCCCCGGTCCGGACATGGTGCTGGCTGCGCAACAGGGTGGCGACATCACGTGGATGCTCGCCGACCACCAGGGCACCGTGCGCGACGTCGCCCGTGCCAACGGGACATTGGCGAACCATCTGCAGTTCACGACCTTCGGCGCGATCGCGGCGCAGACCGACCCCGGCGCCGCGCCGCGCTTCAGCTATACCGGCCGCGAGTTCGATGCCTCCGCCGGCCTGTTCGACTACCGGGCGCGCTGGTACGACGCGCGGCTCGGGCGCTTCGCCTCGGCCGACCCCATCGGTTTCGCCGGTGGCGATGCCAACCTGTACCGCTATGTCGGCAACAGCCCGACGTTCATGGTCGACCCGACCGGCAACGAGGGTGTCCTGGCGAAGATCGGCAACACGTTCAGCGGGGTCAGCGTCGGCGAGACCGCCAACAACATGCTCCTCGGACTTTCCTACGGCATGAAGGATCTCGTCGGCGCCGTGGCGGGCGAGACGGCCGGGAACATCGCAGGGCAGGGCACCGCCACGGTGCTGGGTCTTGGCAAGGGGCTGGTCACCGGCGCCATCGGCCTGGTGGAGGGCGTGGCCTGGCTCGGCAAGACCGCCACGGCAGCGACGCTCCAGGCCGCCGCGTACTACACCGGCAGCGACACCCTTCGCGGCTGGGCGAACAGCCTGTCGAAGGACACGCTGGACCCCCTCATGGATCTTGCCCACAAGCTGGGCGACCCGTGCGTGGACAACTTCGCGCTGCTCACGAGCGGCATGAGCAACTGGCTGAAGACCCAGAACCAGCTCGCCAAGGAGGGCAAGAAGATCGAGGGGGCGCTCAACACGGCCGAGCTGCTCGGATCTGCGGCGCTCAATCTCGCGAGCGGGCCGCTGATGGCGGAAGCGGCTGCCGCCGGCGCCGCCAAGGCCGCGAAGGCCATCGGTACCCTGGCCGAAACCGCCGCGAAGGCCGCAGGCGCGCTGGGCAAGGCGGCCGACAAGCTGAGCGACGCCGGAAAGAAGGTCGGCCAGACGGTGGGCAAGGTGGTCGAGTCGCTCCAGTCGTCCGGGCGCGCTTCCCGCGTCGAAGCGGCCGCGACCAAGGCCGCGGCGGAAGGGGCGGAACGCATCGCGCGCGCCGAGAAGGTGGTCACCGCCATGCAGGGGGAACGCCTGGCGGCCCAGGCGAAGCGCGCGGACACCGCCGCCGCGCTGAAGCCGCTGTGGGACGAGATGCAGGCGAAGGGCTGGACGCCCAGGACCCGGGAGCACATCGACAACTGGGTGCAGCACGGCATCGATCCGCCGACGTACACCGGCATCGGCAGCGTGCTCAGCAATCCGACACCGAAGAAGGTCTCGCTGCTGGGCGAGCTTGCCGACGGTGCGCGCGATGCGGTGAAGAAGGTGGCCACCCGCATTGCCGGGCCGCAATCGGGTGCGACCGCCCGCCAGCAGGACGTCATCAAGGCCTTCGCGGGCGAGCAGGGGCTCGAGATCGCGATCCGCGCCACCGACCCGGTCACTGCCTTCGGCACCAAGGTCGGCACCAAGTGGGGCCTCGCCGCCAAGCCGGAGGCCATCAAGGCCAAGTCGACCTTCGGGCTGCTGCGGGACGCCGACTCCGGCCGCCTGCTGCGCAGCGATCTGGACCTCGCGTGGGTCAAGGACAAGAACACCGGCCGGTTCCTGAGCAATCAGGAAATCCTCGACCGCGTGGTGGATCCGCTGAACCGCCGCCTCATCGAGGCCGGCGACCGCGAGGCGTCGATCATGCACGGCGCGCACTTCACCATGGGCGCTCGAGAGGGTGGCTACGTGAGCAACGCGAAGATCGCGAAGATCGGCGAAGCGGGGCCGGTGAACGTGTTCGGCGGGTCAGGCATGACGACCTTGTCCAACAACGCGGAGGTACGTGCGTTGGCCCGGGCGAGTCAGGGCGGGTTGCCGTGGAGTCCCGGTTGGGACCCTGCCGGGATTCCGATGCGGACCCAGGCGCAGCTCGAATCGGCGCTCGGTGACTACGCGCGGACGCTCAAGGGTCAGTTCGAGGCCTGCGGATCTCCGTATGGCTACTGTGACATGGCGTCGCTGGTAGGCGAGTCCCACCTGCCCGGCATCATCGCCGGCGAAGCGAACTTCGGCGTGAACCGGCTGACGTTCACAGGCCATCAGACCCTCATCGGCCAGCTCGGGGAACGTTGGTTCATCCAGGACCCGACGTTCACGCAGTTCACCACGCGTTTCCAGACGATCGGAGAAGGCGCTGACACGTTCACCACGTTCAACGCAACACTGGATCGCCTCGCCCGGATCGACCGATCCATGGGAGAGATCCAGAACCGGGGAATCGCCTTCTTCGAGTCGTTCGAACAGTTGCAGGAGGTCATGGGGGCCTATGGCAGGGCGTTCGGTGGCCCCGATGGCCCCGACGTGCCATTTGTGAACTCGGCGCCATTGCGCGAGGCGCTGGAGACAGGGGGCGTGCCGTCGATTGGCGAGTGGAACGCCAATCCGATCCGGTCCCTGACGATTCGCGAGGATGCCTACGCTGCCGCGATGGCCGCGCAGCGAGGCGCACCATTGATGGTCGATGCAACCGCGTCGGTGCGGGTGACCGGCGAACCGAGTCGCGGACTCGAGAGTGTCGACGCGGTCCTCTCGCTGCGCGACACCGCGCTGTCCTTGTGGCGGGACGAGCTCGGTGAGGCAGCGATCGAGTTGCGCGTGGCCATCGCCGATCTCCCCGATGGCCAGCTCGGCGAGGCCTGGATCACCCACCTCGGCGTCGATGGCGCACCGTCCGAAGGCCGCATCGTCCTCGACTGGAACGCCGACGGGCACGGCTGGTTCGTCGATGCCACGCCGCTGGATGACGCGGAGTTCCGCGATCCCGCGTCCGCCGCGTTCGGTCGCATCGACCTCTTCAGCGTCATCGCGCACGAAGTCGGTCACACGCTGGGTTTCCTCAGCGGCTTCGAGGGCTACGACCGTTTCGTCCGGGTGCTGGACGACGGCAGCGTGGTGTTCGAAGCGCCGGGCGTCCGGGCGGCACTGGCGGACGATCGCAATCATCTGGAGGCCGCCGCGCACGGCGTCGATCTCATGTC
Source organism: Betaproteobacteria bacterium Ga0077532 (assembly GCA_001464895.1). Lineage (GTDB taxonomy): Bacteria > Pseudomonadota > Gammaproteobacteria > Burkholderiales. Next base: position 255,764 of record LNEE01000017.1, on the reverse strand, counting down.
GGCGACCCTCTCGACCTTCCAGCGCAAGCTGCCCTCCGAACTGGCGGCACGCATCATCGCGGCGGCCAGGGATCTCACGGATCCGGCATTTGCCGACGTGCCCGTTTCCATCGGGCCCGGCTTGCTGACACCGACGATTCCGGCGGATGTGGTCAACGGCCTGTTCTCGGTGGCTGACCCGTCCGCGGCCGGCTTCGGCTGGACCACCCGCGGCAGCGCAGGCGTGCAGGGCGGGGTCGCGACGCTTTCCGAGGACCGCGCGCTGACGTCGGGTCTCTCGCAGACGTTTGCGATCCCCGAAGGTGCGCTCACACTCGGCTTCACGCTCCTCGATGCCGACTTCGACACCCCGGGCGCGGGCCCGCAGGACGCCTTCGAAGTGGCGCTGCTGGACGCCGTCACCGGCCTGCCGGTGGCGGGCACGGTGTCGCTCTCCAACACCGATGCGCTCATCAACATCCAGGCCGACGGCACCCTCCGGCGGAGCAGTGCAGTCACCATCGGCGGCCTCGCTGGCGACGCCCTCCCGGGCGACGTCACGAACCCCATCACCTTCACCATCGACCTCACCGGCATCGATGCGCCCAACGGTGTCGTTCTGCACTTCGACCTGCTGGGCTTCGGCGCCGTCGGGTCGCGCGTGGTCATCGACGACGTGCGCTTCGGTTTCGCCGACGGCACCAACCGCGCGCCGGTGGCCGTCGACGATGCCCGCGGCCTCGACGAGGACGGCAGCCTCGCCATCGACATCGCGAGTCTTCTGGGCAACGACACCGATCCCGACGGCGACGCGCTCACCTTCACGCTCGTCGACACCACGCAGCACGGCACACTCGTGGATCAGGGCAACGGCAGCTTCGTCTACACGCCGATCGCCAACTTCTTCGGCACCGACACCTTCACCTACCGCGTGAACGACGGTGAGGTCGATTCCAACCTCGCCACCGTCACGCTGACCGTCGACGGCGTGAACGACGCGCCGACCGTCGTCTTCGGTGATCCCGTCCGCCAGGTTGTCGATGAAGGTCAGAGCGTGGTCATCGGCTTCACCGTCGACGACGTGGACGGCGATGTCGTCGACGTCACGCTGGCCGGGGCCCCGGACGGCGCCACGATCGTCCGCACCGACGCCAGCCGCGGCGAATTCCGCTGGACTGCCACCGATGGCGATGCCACGTACCCCTTCGAGATCGTCGTGTCCGACGGCGAGTCCGAGGTGCGTACCGAGGCTGCCGTGCTCGTGCGCAACGTGGCCCCCGTGCTCACCACCGAGGGCGAGGCCTTCGCGCTGTCCGGCCAGCCTTACGTGCTGAAGTTCGCGTCGTCCGACCCCGGTGCCGACACCATCCAACAGTGGATCGTCGACTGGGGCGACGGCTCGCCGCTGCAGACCGCCGCGGGCGATGTGCGTGAACTAAGCCACACGTACCGGCTGCCGGGCACCCGGCCGCTGATCCAGGTGGGCGCCATCGACGAGGACGGCGCCTGGTCGGCCGCCACGCGCACCGTCGACGTCGTCAACGACCGGCTCTACGTCACCAACTTCACCGCCAACGAAGGCGGCTTCTCGGTGCGCTTCAGCCGCACCTTCGTCGCCGACGGCATCAATCTCTACGAGAGTGCCATCGTCCCGCTGGGTGGCCCCGACGTCGACATCCGCGACGCCGCCGGGAATCTCGTCCGCGGCTCGATGGTGCTCGATGCCGACCGCCAGGGCTTCCGCTTCGTCGCCACCGACGGCGCGCTGGCTGCGGGGCGTTACACGACGACCCTCTTCAGCCGTGACAACGCCTTCCGCGACGATCTCGGCCGCACGCTCGACGGCAACCGCGACAACGTCTCGGGCGACGACTACCGGACCATCTTCACCGTCGCGCCGAACACGCAGCCGGTCGTCACGATCGCCCACACCCTCGTGGGGCCGAAGCAGATCGCGAACGTCGACGCCACCGAACGAGGCATCCCGATCACGCTCACGACGCCGGTGGCCGCGTCCGACATCCGCTTCACGCTGAAGTACGACGGGACCAAGCTCACCGTCGCGGGGCTGGAGGGCGGCGACGATCTCCCGGCCGGCAGCCAGTTCACGGTGACCGGCACGCCCGGCAATCTCGCCATCCGCATCATCACGAGCAGTGCGGTTGCGGCGGGCAGCCGCGAACTCGTGCGGCTCATCGCCTCCGTACCGTCGACGGCCGCGTACCGCAGTGCCGGCGTGCTCGACGTCGGAGGCGTCGTGGTCGACGGCCGTGCGGGTCGGGCGGCCGATGGCGTCCACGTGGTTGCATACCTCGGCGACACCAACGGCGACGGCCGTTACACCAGCCTCGACGCGCAGCGCGTCGCGCGGGTCGAGGGCGGCGCAGACACCGGCTTCGACGCCTACCGCACCTTCGATCCGCGGCTGATCGGGGATGTGAATCGCGACGGGGCCCTCACTTCGGCCGACAGCGCGATGATCGTGTCGGAGACGCAGTTCATCCTGGGCGGCGGTACCAATGCGTCGCTCGACCAGGCGCAGATCCCGCCCATCCCGGCGACGCAGCAGACCGCTGTGCTCGCACCCGGAGGCCAGGCCGTGGCCGGGCCGTCGGCGCCCTCGCAGCAGCAGGCACAGGCCAAGGTGCAGACCTCGGCGACGCGGACGACCTTCGGCCCGAACATCACTGCGTTCAACCTCGCGGCCTCGATGGATCGCTTGAACGCGATGCGGATCGCCACCCCGGCGGACGAACTCGCGGAGCGCTTCCTGAAGGGCGCGCCGACGTGGGCCGATGCCGCACCGCAGCCGACGGCGGAGGAGAGCTGGAGGATCAAGCTGCCGACGCTCACGCAGGGCGTGAAGCTCTCCGCGCCGGTGGAAGCGGCGGCACCCAGCGAGGGTGTGCTGCAGGCGCTGAAGTATCTGGTGGCGCGGAAACTGGGTCGGCGGCTGTAGCTGGCGCTTTCGTGGGCGGATCGCGGTGGCCACCGCGGTCCGCGCCAATGCCATTCAGGTTTGCGTTTACAGGCGCGCGGGAAAAGTGCGAGCATCGGAGCACGAAGCCAGCAGGCTTGAAACCCAAGCGGAAGCTCCTGTTCTGTTAGGTTTTTCCCTCGCATGGCGCGCGTCTGGACCGGCTGCGGACATCGGCAGTCATGCAGCACCGGTCACGGCTAAAAGAAAAAACATGCGAGAGGGAAGACCCATGTCTCCGAGCCACAGCGCCGCACGATCGCCAAGGTCGACGCAGGCCACCAGCCGCAGCGGCTGGTTGGATGCCACCGTCCGGCGAACGCAACGCACCGCCTGCTCCAACGCCCCCGTTCCGGTTGCAGGTCGATCCGCGAGAACTCTCTCGACGCTCGGGTCGGTGCACGCCGAATTCCACGCCAGGGTGCATGCCTCGGTGATCACGCCACCCAGGCCTCCCGACTTATAGCGTCGGTTCCCCGCTCGACGCACGGCGCGCCGCCCCAGGGCGCTCGCCATCCCGGCTGATGCGGCTCCACTTCGTCGGCCGGTTCGCACCAAAAATCGCTTCTCCTGTCTCCGTCCGGGTGTGCCAGAGCGCCACCGCATGCCAACGCGTGCCACCGGACCATGAAGTTCGCCTGGAGGTCATGCAATGGGCTGGATGCCGTCGTTCTCGGGAATCTTCCGCGCGGTCACACGTACGCGACCCTTCCAACACGCGACTCCCGAACTGCCGCCGTATCGCAGGAAGGCGCTGCTGGAGGCGCTCGAACCCAGACTGCTGCTGTCGGCCGACGGCGTCGGTGGGGTGCCTGCGGTCAATGTCCTCAACCTCCAGCTCACCGACGCCGCCGACACGCTCGTGGTCCGGCGGGTCGGGGACGCGTCCGACGGTGGCGCGATTCTCGATGTGGCGCACGGGGACTTCTTCGGCCGGTTCGGCAGCGAGGCAGCGGGCATCTTCGCGCTCACGGCCGACGGTCGTGGCGGCGACGACGTGTTCGATGTCGGCGACCTCGGGATCGAGGTACAACTGTTCGGCGGTGACGGCAGCGATACCCTCGTCGGTTGGACGGCGAACAGCATCTGGCTGATCACCTCCACCGACGCCGGCACGCGCGAGGGACAGCAGTTCGCCGGGTTCGAGAACCTCTCGGGTGCAGCGGGGAATCAGGACCATTTCGTCCTGGCGGCGGATGGCGTGATCTCCGGCCTCATCGACGGCGGTGACGGCGGTTTCGACACGCTCGAACTGGCAGGCGGCGTCTTCGAGCAACTCACGTACGAGACCACCGGGCCGCAGTCCGGACGGCTCTCTCGCGATGCCGTGGCAGTGGCATTCGCCGGGCTCGAGCCCGTCATCGACAGCACCATCGTGGCGCGCCGGGTGGTGCAATTGTCCGATGGCGGTCACGAAGCCGTGCTCACCGCCACGGGATCCTCCTTCACGCTGGCGAGCCCGACGGGCACCTTCGAGAGCATCACGTTCGGTGGTCCGTCCGAATCGCTCACGATCCGCGGCGGGTCCGGTCGCGACGTGATCCGACTGTCGGGTCTGCTCGATCTCGCCGGCAGCGACGTGTTCGTCGAGGGCGAGTCCATCGCGCTGGAAGCGGGCGCTTCACTCACCGCCCGTTCCGTACGGCTCTCCGCTGCCGAGACGGCGTCTGCCACGGCCGGCGCCACTGCCGCGACCGTGGGTGCGAACGCGAGCGTCGTCGTGAGCGGCAGCCTCACCGCGACGGGCGCCGTGGTGATCGAGGCGAGCGCCTCGCAGTCAGCCACGCTCACGCACCTCGATGCCGACATCACCGCCGGGAGTTCGTCCATCGTCGACGTGCTCGGCAACGCGGTCATCGATGCCGGCAGCCTCTGGATGTCCGCCCGGACGAGCACGACGATCTCGGGCGCCGTCACCGCCTCGACCTTCCAGACGGGCGGCCCGGTGGTGACGGTGACGAACACGACCCGCGCAAGCGCGGCCGGCGCCGCAAAGCTCGTCGTGGGCAGCAATCCGCTGTCGGCCACCGACGCGGCCAGCCTGGCCATCGAGGCGACCGACACCGTCGATGTCGACGTGACGGTCACCGACTCCGGGGCGGCCACCGTCTTCGACAGCTTCGACGTCCTGTCTGCAAGCGTCGACATCACCCGCAACACGCAGGCATCGGTGACGTCCGCCCCGGCGTCGGGTCCCGCGATCGATGCCATCGGTGCGGTCCGCATCGCCGCCGCCAACACCGGCGCGGTGGGTGCCACGGTCGTCTCCGATCTCGTGGGCCTCGCCGACACGGCGGTCTCCGACACCACGGCCGCCTTCGTGAGCGGCGCCGACGTCGAGGCTGGCGGACTCGAGGTTCTGGCCGGCAACGACACCGCGTCCAGCGTGATCGGAAAGCAGGCCTGGAACGTGGTCGATGGCGCGACGAGTGCCTACGTCGCCGATGGCGCGATGACCCTGGGCGATGGCGGTCTCGTGGTCGAGGCCACCGACGCGGCATCGCTCACGGCGGCGTCTCCCGACCTGCGCCTGAACGCCGATCTGAGCGCGGTCGTCACTTCCGTGGAACTCGACGTCACGTACGCCCGGAACGCGTTCGATCGCGCCCTGGACGCGTACGTGGAGGATGCCGCCGTCGAGGCGTCGGGCGACGTCGCGGTGACCGCGACGCGCGAGGTCCGCATCGCGTCGAAGTCCGACACCGCGGAACTGCAGTCCACGGGCGTGCTCCCGGGCAGCGTGTCGCTCACGCTGGGTGGCAATCTCTCGCAGAACGTGGTGACCGGCGCGGTGACCGCGCGTATCGATGGTGGCAGCGTGACCGCCGGGGACGTCTCGGTGACGGCGTCGGACACGTCGACCATCGATGCGCGCTCGCAGCTGAGTCTCACCACCAAGTCCGGCACCCAGAGCCTCTCCCAGACCGGGGCGACCGGCGGCATCTCCATTGCCCTCAACGCCATCGGTTGGCAGGTCGACCAGACGGCGCTGGCGGCGATCGACGCGCTGCTCGGCACCGAGTTCGGCTTCACGGAGGCGCCGACCACGGTCAGCGCCTTCATCGCGGATGCGGCGGTCGATGCCTCCGGCGATGTGCTCGTCGAGGCGACCAACGCGGCCGTGCTGAACGCCACGGTCAGCAATGCCGCGATCACGACGGCGTCGTCCCTCTGGGGCGCCACGGGTGGGGCCGCCAGCGGCGTGCTGGCCACGAACAAGGTGTCTTCCGGTGCGGTGGCATACATCGCGCACACGAACGACCCCGGCACCGTGACCGTCGGCGGCGCGCTGACGGTGCGGGCGTCCGACGACGCGCTGATCGCCTCGAACACCCGCGTGGTGTCGTCCGCGATCACGAGCAACGACGGCGGCGCGGCCACCATCGACAGCGTGCTCAACCAGACCGTCCCGACCGATCACGACACGGGTGACGGCGAGGTCGTCGTCACCTTCGGTCAGACGGTCCGCGTGCTCGCGGACTACACGACGCCGGACTACACATCGGACAACATCTTCCCGGTCGATCTCGCCCCCGGCGACACCGTGGAGGCCGCGGCGAATCACGACGAAGCCCTCGGCACGGCGGGGAGCGTGTACCGGTACATCGGCGCAGGTCCCGCGGACGACACCGATCTCACGGCAGTCGACTTCAACGGGGACGACTGGGCGCTCGTCGCCGGCACGGACGGCAGCATCTACGAGTACATGGGGACCACCGCCACCCTCGATCTCGGGGCGGTCGACTACACGGATCTCGCGTTCTGGAAGGAGCGCGCCGAGACGCAGCTCTTCCCCCAGGGCAACAGCATCTCGACCTCGGATTCCGTCGCGATCGGCGGCATCGTCGTCGTCAACGACGTCCGCGGTGGCGCCGACGCCCATCTGCAGAATGTCGTGGTGACGGCCGATGCCGTCACCGTCGAAGCCATCGAGAGCGCCGCCATCGTGGCCACGGCCGACAGCACGGCCATCTCGTCCGGCGGGAGTGCGTGGGGTGCGGGCACCTCGCTCGCGGTCAACGCCACCATCGCGACGAACATCGTGCTGGCCGACGCCGTGGCGTACGCCGAGGATGCCGACATCGTGACGACCGTGGGCGATGTGTCCCTCGTCGCGACGAGCACCGCGACCATCGACGCGACCACCGCCAGCACCTCCACGTCGGGCGCGCAGTCCGTCGGCGTGCTGCTGGCCTTCAACACCGTGGGCTGGGCCGCGCAGAACCTGCTCTTCAACGGTCTCGATGCGCTGATCGGCCTGTCCGATCTGGAGTTCGACTACACGACGAGCGACACGCCCGCGGCGCTGAAGCAGGAGCAGCGGGTGCAGCTCACGAACGGCGACACGTACCGCTACGTCGGCACGCAGACGCTCGTCTCCCCCGATCTCTCGGAAGCCGTGCGCCAGTACGCCACCAGTGCCGACTGGGCGCTCGTCACCCCGATCTTCGGCAACGAGATCCCGGCCCGCGTCGAGGCCTGGTTGATGAACACGACGGTGGACGCGGCGGGCAGCGTGGTGCTCGATGCATCCTCCACCGCGCAGATCGATGCGCTCGTCACCAACGAGGCCACGTCGGCGCCCACGGCCCTGTTCGGGGCGGCGGGCATGAGCGCGAGCGCCGTGCTGTCCAGCAACAAGGTGAGCGCACGGTCGCGGGCCTTCATCGACTACGAAGGGCTGGCGTCCGACCACACGGTGACATCCCTGCCGGCGACGGTCGGCGCGGGCGCGCGCGTGGCGCTCCCCTCCGGCGACATCTACGAGTACGTCGGCGCGCTGCCGCTGACGAGCCCGAATCTCTCCGTGGCCGCGCAGGGTTACGCCACGAGCGCCGACTGGCGCCAGATCAATGCCGTGACGGCCGGTGGCGACATCACGCTATCGGCCGTCGACAGCGCCGGGATCACCGCCGAGACGACCCTCTATGCCGAGGTCTCGCCGACCAACGACGCGGGTGCGGGGATCATCAACGGCTACGTGGGTCTGCTCCTCGATGACTACACGTACACCACGGCCTCCGGCACGCAGACGCTCTCGTTCGGCGATCGCGTACGGGTGGCCGACGACTACGACGACACGCTGGGCATGCCGGGCGCCGTCTACCAGTACATGGGCACCAGTGGCACCGTCGCGCTGGGCAGCGCGGACTACACCGACTACGGGCTCTGGAAGGAACTCTCCGAGACCAATCTGATCTCGGATTCCCTCATCTACGCGGGCCTGTCCGAGCTGAAGCAGTCGCTCGGCACGAAGCTCGAACTGGTGGGCGAATCGAAGAGCTACTACGCGCTGGTGGACCGCAACGAGGTGAAGAGCTACGTCGAGGCGACGGTGGACGACGCCACGCTGCGCGCGGCGGGCGACATCGTGGTTGCCGCCACGGAGGCGGCCGACATCACGGCGACGGACGACAGCGTCGTGATCCCCTGGGAAGGCATCGGCGGCATCCTGGCCACCAACCAGGTCCAGAACAGCGCGACGGCGCGGATCAGCGACAGCGACGTCGTCACGACCGGCACCGGCGATGTGATCGTGTGGGCCGACAACGTCGCCTCCATCGACGCGAAGGTCACGAGCACCACCGAAGCGTGGGAGACCACGAGCCTCGTCGTCGCGTTCAACAGCGTCGGCTGGAACGGCGGCAACGTGGTGTTCGCGGTGATCGACGCGCTGCTCGGCACGACGCTGCTCGCGGAAGAGAACCCGTCGAGCGCCACGGCCGCCATCGTGAACTCGGACATCGACGCCGCCGGGGATCTCGTGGTGCGCGCCGATGCCGCCTCGACCATCACCGCCACGCTCGACAACTCCGGCACGGCGGATGCCGCGATCGACATCATCTTCTCCACCGGTTACTCCGCCACTGGCAAGTCGGTCGGCGGCCTGCTGGCGAGCAGCAAGGTGAGCAGCGCCGCCTCGGCGACCATCGACCACACCGGCGCCCGCGGCATCGTGCGCGCGGGCGGCATCGTCCGCGTCGAGGCGAGGGATCTCGCGAGCCTGGTCTCCAACGCGACGGTCAACCAGGCGGCCATCTCGACGAACACGCTGAGCGGGCTCGTCGACGTGGTCGACGGCATCATCAAGCTCGGCGACTACGAGTACACCTCGGCCTCCGGCACGCGCGACCTGATCATCGGGGACCAGGTGCGGCTCGCCGAAACGTACCCCGCCGCGCGGGGCGACGCGGGCGCCGTGTACCGGTTCATCGGACTCGCCAGCTCGCGCGATCTCGGCACCGAGGACTACACGAACGAGCTGCGCTGGATGAAGCTGACCGGCGGCATCTCGGATGCCTCCGACCTCTATCCGAACATCGGCAATCTCACCGATTCCAATGCCACGGCGATGGGCGGCGTGGTCGTGATGAACGACGTCCGCAGTGCGGTGGAGGCGCACATCGTCAACGCGACGCTGACGGCCGGCGGGTTCCTCGGCACGGTGCTCGACCTCGCCGTGGTCGCAGCGCCGGTCGCGCTGTCGCAGGGCACCCGCGTCCGCGATGCGGAAGGGGACGTGTACGAGTTCCTCGGCGACGACGAGGCGGATGTCGACCTCTCCGACGAGGACCTGTCGGATGCGGCCCGCTGGGTCCGCATCGAAACGATCACCGTGTCCGCCCTGCAGTCGGCCGAGCTGGTCTCCGACATCGAGAGCAACGTCACGGCCTCCGGCGGCAGCGCGTACGGCTCGGGTTCCGTGCTCGCGGTGAACGCCCAGATCGCCACGAACCTCGTGCTGAGTTCGGCCGACGCGTTCGTGAAGGACAGCGCCGTCACGACGCTCGCCGGCAACATGGACGTGCGGGCCGTCAACGACTCCGCGCTCGACGCCACGCTGAACAGCGCGCTGTCGAGCGGCGAGACCGGCGTGGGCGTGACGCTCGCGTTCAACACCATGGGCTGGCGTTCGCAGAACGTGCTCTTCAACACCATCGATGCGCTGCTCGGCGATCCGCTGGTGTCCGGCGCCTTCGGCAACGAGCAGCCGGCCCGGGCGAACGCCTATCTGCTCGACACCACGGTCGACATCGCCGGGGATCTCTCCGTCACCGCCGACAACGCCGCGCAGATGAACGCAACGATGAGCAATGCGGCCGAGACGGCCGCCGGCGCGCTCTTCGGTGCGAAGGGACGCAGTGTCGGGGGCGCGCTCGTCAACAACCGCGTGAGCAGCAGCGCCACGGCGTCGATCGACTTCACGACCGGCCAGGGTGACGTGGTGGTCGGCGGTGCGCTGACGGTCGCGGCCACCGACCACGCCGGCCTCTACGCCAACAGCAAGCTGATCTCGTCGACCGCCACCAGCAACGATGGTGGCGCCGCCGTGGCGCAGGAGACGCTCAACGACCAGTTGCCCGCCGACTTCTCGTCCGACGAGGGCGAGCGCGCCCTCGAGTTCGGGGATCTCGTCCGCCTCACCGATGACTACGGCGCGTCGGACTATTCGTCCGACGACGGCGAGGTGGATCTCGTGACCGGCCAGCGTGTCGAGCTGGCGACCGAGTACGCCGTGGCGACGCTGGCGAGCGACGATGGCCGCCGGGTCGTGGTGCCGGGCGACTACATCGAGCTGTCGACGCCCGAACTCACGACCGGCTCGGGCAACCAGTCCCTGAGCGCAGGCACCACCGTGCTCGTGGCGGACGGCTTCCCGGCCGCCCGCGGCGAGGCTGGTGTCGCCTACCGGTACATCGGCGAGGACGGCACGTTCCTGCTGAACCTCCAGAACTACACCGACGCGACGCGCTGGCAGAAGCTCGGCACCGCGGGCGCCATCTACAAGTACGTGGGCGAACGCCCGGCGCTGCTCGATCTCGACAGTCAGGACTACACCGATGCGGCCCGCTGGGTCGCGGTGGCCGGCACGCCGGAGGCCGTCTACGAGTACCTCGGCAGCGATGCCACGCTCGATCTGGGCGTGCAGGACTACACGGACACCGCACTGTGGCGCGAGATCGCCGGGTCCGGCGGCGCGATCTATCAGTACATGGGCACGACGGCCACGCGCAACCTGACGTCCGAGAACTACGGCGACCTCGGGCTGTGGAAGCAGATCCCGATCACCAGCCTCATCCCCCAGGGCAACAACATCAGTCCGTCCGACGCCACGTCCGTGGGCGGGTTGATCGTCACGAACGAGCTGCGCAGTACGGTGAACGCCTCGATCACGGACGCCGACGTCGACGCCGCGTCCGTCGCCGTGCTGGCGGACGAGCTGGCCGTGATGCTCGCCATCAACGACAGCAGCGTCTCGGCCTCGGGCGGCAGCGCCTTCGGCGAGGGGACGGTCGTCGCGGTCAACGCGACCATCGCCGCGAACTTCATGATGAGCGCCGCCACGGCCGTCGTGACGGACAGCGCGCTCACCGTCGATGGTGACGTGGTCGTCGCGGGGACGAACCTGTCGCAGATGGACGCCATCACCGCGAGCGCCACCAGCTCCGGCGACACCGCGGTCGGCATCACTCTCGCTTTCAACACGCTCGGGTGGGAACCCCAGAACGTCCTCTTCAACACCGTCGATGCGCTGATCGGCGACCCGCTCATCTCCAGCGCCTTCGGCAACGACCAATCGCCGGCGCGCGTGAAGGCGGCCCTCGTCGACACGACCGTGGTGGCGGGCGGCGAGATCGCCGTCACGGCCGACAACGCGGCCCAGATCAACGCGGACCTCGCGAACGCGTCGTCGTCCGCGGCCGTCGCGCTCGTCGACGCCAAGGGCAAGGCCATCGGCGGGATGCTCGCCAGCAACATGGTGAACAGTGCCGCTTCGGCCAGCATAGAGTTCACCGGCGCGCAGGGCACCGTGGAAGCCGGGGCGGGCGTCCGGGTCGAGGCGACCGACATCGCGGGCATCGACGCCGACATCTCGCTCGACGTGCTCGCGGCTTCGACGAACGACGCGGGCATCGGCATCCTCTACGGCGTGGCCTCGAAGATCCTCGACGAGTACCAGTACACGTCGCTCTCGGGTGTGCAGGACCTCCTGACCGGCGATCTGGTCCGGGCGGCCGACGGCAACGTCTACCGCTTCCTTGGCACCGAGGCGCAGGGACGCAACCTGAATCTCGCGACCCAGACGTACGCGACGTCGCCGCGCTGGCTGAAGCTCGACCTGTCGGACCCGCTGGACATCCTGCCGAACGCGTTCACCAACGTGACGCCGTCGGACGCCATCGCGGTCGGCGCGCTGATCGTCCGTAACGACGTGCGCAGTGCCGTCGATGCCTTCATCGACAACGCCGACGTCGACGCCGCCGGCAGCGTGACCGTCAGCGCATCGGAGACCGCGACCATCCGCGCCTCCACGGAGAGCAGCGTCGAGTCGGACGGCGGCAGCATCTTCGGCGGCGGCACCTCGCTCGCCGTCAACGGCGTGATCGCGTCGAACGCGGTGCTTTCCAGCGCGGAGGCCTCCATCGTCGACAGCGATGTGACGACCACCGCTGGCGGCAACGTAGACGTCACCGCAGACAACGCGTCGATCATCGCGGCCGAGGTGACGAGCAGCACGAAGGCCTTCGGGCCCGCCATCGGCGTGACGCTCGCCTTCAACGCGATCGGCATGGACACGCAGAACTTCCTGTTCGACACCGCCGACGCGCTGCTCGGGACGAGCATCGCCGACCGGAATCCTGCCGTGGTGCATGCCTCGATCGTCGACTCCGATGTCGATGCGGATGGCGACGTCACCGTGACCGCGACCTCCGAGGCGGCCATCTCCGCCAACGTCGAGACTGCGGCCTTCTCGCTGGTCATGAACGTGGGTGAGGACGACGGCAGCACGAAGGCCGTGAGCGTCGGCGCCGTCATCGCCATGAACCGGCTCGCCACCGACGTCGTGGCATCGATCGAAGGCGGCGACGCCGTGGTGGCCGCCGGCAGCATCGATGTCGAGGCCACCGACGCGAGCATCATCGCCGCCGACGTGAACGCCCCGTCCATGTCCGTCGCCATCTCGGGCAATGCGGCCACCTCCGTCTCGGTCGGCCTCAGCATCGCGCGGAACGAGATCCACAACGGCATGCAGGCGTTCCTCCGCGACGTGGGTGCGGTGACGGCTGAAGCCGGCAGTGTCCATGTGACGGCGCAACAGTCGGCCACCATCGACGCCACCTCCAGCGCCTCGTCGATCGCTGTGGCGGTGAGTGCACAAAGCGGCAAGGCCTTCAGCGGCGGCGGTGCCATCGCCGTGAACTCCATCAGCGGCAGTGCGAACGCCTTCGTCGAAGGCACGGCAGTCACGGCGCGCGGTGCGGGTGCCGACCAGGGCGCGATCGTGATCGAGGCGCACAACGCGTCGTCCATCGAGGCCACCGTCGCCAGCCTTTCCGTGGCCGGCGCGGCGAGCCCGGGGTCGACGCCGGCGGTGTCCATCGGCGTCTCCGTGGCTCGCAACCTGATCGGCTGGGGCGAGTACGACTGGACCAACACGGACCCCGAGGCCGACGGCGGCAATGCGTCGTCCATCGAGGTCAAGGCCTACGCGCTCAACGCGCGGCTCGTGGCCGACCAGGCCCTCCGGGTGGTGGCTGATTCCACCGCCGACATCGACGCGACCGTCAGTGCCACGTCGCTCGCCGTGGCGCTCGCCGGCGGTACGGGTGCCGGTCTGTCGGTGGCCGGCCTCTGGACCGACAACAAGATCTCCGCGCTCGTGCAGGCCTACGTGGACCACGCGGCGGCGTACACGACCTCCAGCGCGCCGACGCGGATCTCCCGCGGCGATCGCGTGCAGCTCGCCGACGGTGCGATCTACGAGTTCATCGGCAGCACGCCCCTCGTGACGCCGAACCTTGCGACCGCGACCCAGAACTACGCCACGAACACGGCGCGCTGGCAGCTCGTCAACACGATCTCGGCCCGCAGCATCGAGGTGCTCGCCACCGATGCTTCCACCATCACCGCCGATGCGCAGGCCGTGTCGTTCGCGGCCGGCGTGTCGCTGGGCGGCAGCGCCGGCGCGATCTCCGTGGGCCTTTCCATCGCGCTCAACACCATCGACAACGATGTCCGCGCCTACGTGGAGGATGTTTACAGCGCGAATGCCGCCACGGTCCGCATCGAGGGCGTCGAGAGCGCGACGATCGACGCTTCGGCGGTCGCGGTGTCCATCGCACTGTCGGGGTCGGCGAGCAATGCGCTCTCGGTGAGCGGCGGCGGTGCCGTGGCCATCAACACCGTGCTGAACGATGTGCAGGCCTATGCACTGCGCAGCAACGTCACGACCACCGGCGACATGACGTTGTCGGCGACCAACTCGGCGGACCTCGACGCGCTGATCTTCGCGGGTTCGCTTTCCGGCGCCTTCTCCGGTTCCAACGCGGCCGCGGTCTCCATCGGCGCCTCGCTCGCGTGGAACCTCGTGGGTACGAACATCGACGGGACGGACGAGCCGGCGCTCGTGCGTGCCTTCTCCCGGGATTCGTCGCTCGACGTGGGCGGCGCGCTGCGCATCGAAGCCCAGGCCGACTCAGGCATCGACGCTCTCGTGGCCGCGGTGTCGGCGGCGGTGTCGGGTAGCGGCAGCAACGCGTTCGGGATCTCCGGTTCCGGCGCGTTCGCGGAGAACCGCATCGTCACGCACGTGAAGGCGTTCATCGACGGTGATGGCGCCACCGGCGTCCGCGCTGCCAGCATCGATCTCGATGCGGAAGACCGGTCGTCGATCACGTCCCTCACGGGCGCCGCATCGCTGGCCGCATCCTTCGCCGGCAACGTTGGCGGCTCGCTCTCCATCGGCGCCGCCATCGCGCGGAACCACGTCGACAACGAGGTGGACGCCTACATCCTGGCCGCCGACACCGGCGTGACCACGCGGTCCGGGGCCCTCACGATCGATGCGCGGACCAGCGGGCGTCCTGCGTTCGACCTGCTCCTCTCAGCCTTCCCGGCGACCACGCTCGACGACGCCGCCGCGGACGACGGGTCCGTGATCGATCGCGTGGGCGACGCGGTGACGCTCGCGAACCTCCGTGCCGCGTTCGCCGCGAGGGGCGTGTTCCTGATCGGCGAACTGCGCCTCTCGGCGCTGGACGAGGGCAGCCAGTGGACCCTCACCGACGCCACAGGCATCACGCACTTCCTCCGTGTCCGAGGCAGCGCCCTGGAGGTCACCGCCGCCACCATCCAGTCCACGTCGGCGGCCGCGTCGTTGGCGGTGGGCATCGGTGGCACGGCGGGCGTTGCCCTGTCCGGCGCGGGCGCCGAGTCGTCCAACGTCATCCTCACGAAGGCGAACGCCTACGTCGACGGCAGCCGGATCACGGGCGCGGGGGCGGTGGACATCGACGCGGGCAGCACGTCCGCCATCGCGGCCACGGTGCTCGCGGCCTCGGCCTCCGCCGCGGTGGGTGGCACGGTTGGCATCGGGGCCTCCATCGGCGCGTCGCTCGCCAACAACGCCATCGGCTTCGAACTCGACGGCACGCGGGACGCCGCCCAGGTGCGCGCCTACGTGCGCAATTCGTCCATCGACGCCACCGGTGCGCTCACCATCGACGCGATCGCGGACCAGACCATCGGCGCCGTCGTCGTGGCGGGGTCCGTGGCCATCGCGGCGAGCGGCACCGTCGGCGTCGGGGCGAGTGGCGCGGGCGCGTCGTCCGAGAACCGGATCGGGACCGAGGTCCAGGCCTTCATCGACGGCGACGGGGCCACCGGCATCGCCGCGAGCAGTGTCGGCATCACGGCCCGCGACACCTCGAAGATCGCGACGCTCGCGGGGGCGGCATCGCTGTCCGCCTCGTTCGCGGGAACGGCCGCAGTGTCGGTTTCGATCGGGGTGGCCCTCGCCCGGAACGAGATCTCCAACGATATCGATTCGTACATCGCCAACGCCGACCAGGGCGTGCGCAGCCGCAGCGGCGCCGTCACGCTGTCCGCTTCCGAGAACGCCGACATCGACGCGCTCGCCTTCGCGGCGTCGCTCGCCGTGGGCGGCGGCACCGCGGGCATCGGTCTCTCCGGTGCGGGTGCGGAGAGCACGAACGTCATCCTGACGACGAGCCACGCGCACGTCGATGCGAGTCACGTCGTCAGCTCCGGGGCGGTCACGCTCGACGCACGGGACACGTCCACGATCGACGCGACGGTCGGTGCGCTGTCGCTCGCCGTGGGCGTGGGCGGCGCAGGCGTGGGTGCCTCCATCGGGGCCGGCGTGGCGCGCAACTTCATCGGTTTCGACGAGGCAGGGGTCCGCCGCGGCTCCGGCGCGCAGGCGTGGCTGCTCGACAGCAGCACCGACGCGACGGGGGCGCTGACGCTCACCGCGGTGTCCTCCCAGCGCATCGATGCGCTCGTGGTCGCCGGATCGGCGGCCATCGCCGGCGGTGGTGTCGGCGTGGCGGCGAGCGGCGCGGGCGCCCAGTCGAAGAACCGCATCGGGTCCGACGTGAAGGCTTTCATCGATGGCGACCGCGGCGCCGGCGTGCTGGCCGGCAGCGTGGCGATCACCGCCCGCGACACGTCCGTGATCGATTCGACGACGGGCGCGGCGTCCATCGCACTTTCGCTGGCGCCGGTGGGTGCGAGTCTCTCGGTGGCCGTTTCGCTCGCGGAGAACCGCATCGACAACAACGTCGCTGCGTACATCACGGACGTCGCGCAGGGCGTCCAGGCGCGCATCGGCGCCATCGTGCTGACGGCGTCCGAGACGGCGTCAATCGACGCGCTGTCCGCGGCAGCTGCGGTGGCTGGTGGCCTTGCCGGCTTCAGTGGCGGCGGCGCCAGCGCCACCAACACGACGACGACCTCGACCGACGCCTACATCACCGACTCCCTGGGCATCCGCGGGCAGGCCGGCGTGCGGGTTGCGGCGAGTGATACATCGACGATCGCCGCCGAGCTTCCCTCCGCCGCGCTCTCCGGCGGGTTCGTGGCGGCAGCCGGTGCCGTCTCGTACACGCGGAACACGATCGGCTCCACCGTCGACGCCTACATCACCGACGCCACGGTGACCGCCACCACCGGCAACGTCGAAGTGGACGCGGACGGCAGCGCCACCGTCACCGCCGAGACGCTGACGGTCGCGATCGCCATCGGCATCGGCGCCGCCGTCGGCGCGGCTGACGCGCAGTCGACCGTCGGTGGACACACGCAGGCCTACCTGGGAGATGACGCACGGGTCACCGCTTCGGCGGGCGATGTGCGGATCATCTCGGTGTCCGATGCCTCGGCCACCGCCGACATGATCGGCGGCGCCGGCAGCGCCGTGGCGATCGCCACGGTGCTCGGCAAGGCGTCGGTCGACACGGACACCCGCGCCTACGTCGGCGAGGGCGCCCGGGTGACGGCGCGCAGTCTTTCGGTGGCCACCAGCGATGCTGCACGGCAGACCACCCGCACGGCCGACGCCGAGCTGAGCGGCGGCAGCGCCGGTCTCGCGGCCGTGACCCCGATCTTCGCCCGCGCGCTCATCGGTGGCGATGTCGAGGCCTACATCGACGACGACGCCGACATCACGCTGAACGGCGGCACGCTCACGGTCGACGCCAGCGCGACATCCACGGCGAACACCGTTGCGCGCTCTGGCAGCGTCGGCGCGATCGCGGTGTCCGCCCTCACGGGCGAGGCGACGGTGAGCGGCGACGTACGGGCCTACGTGGGTGGCGGCGCGGTCATCGACACGAAGGGCAGTGCGGCAAGCGGCGGGGCGCTCACAGTGCGCGCCACCGGTACCAACCGGGCGGACAGCGACCTCTCGGGTGTGGCCATCGGGGTCGGCGGCGGTGCCGGCGGCAAGGGGACGGCCCTGGTCACCGGCGATACCGAAGTCTTCACGCGCGGCTCGTCGGCGGCGCGGGCGACGTCGCTGCAGGCGGGTGCGATCACCTTCGAGGCGGTTGCCACCAACCGCGCCATCGTCGATGCGAGCGGTGGCGCCGCGGGCGGGGTTGCCATCGCTGCGTTCCTGGCGGATGCCGCCATCGGCACCGCGATCCAGGGTGGCGACACGAGTGCCGTGATCGACCAGGGCACCCGGGTCAAAAGCGGCAGCCTTTCCGTGGCGGCCCGCGCGAACAATCTTGTGGATGCCGCCATGACCGCCGTCGGTGTGGGCGTGCTGAGCGGCACCGGCGGCGCTGCGACCGCCATCTCGTACGGCGACGCCGAGGCCTCCGTGGACAGTGCCGTCCTCGACGCCGATGCGACGGCGCCACTGCCGATCAGACTCTCCGGGGCACTCACCGTCGAAGCGACGCTGGACGAATCGGTGACGGCCACTGCCGAGGGCGGCGGTGCGGGCGGCATCTCGGTGTCCGCCATCTTCGCCGACGCCACCGGCGCCGGCGACACCCTTGCCTCCATCGGGATCGGTGCCGGCATCGAGGCCGTGGGGGCCACGGTGCGCGCGAACGTGCTCGATCGCGATGTCGAGGCGTCGCTCGACTTCGTCGGCATCGGCCTCCTGACCGGTGGCGGCGGACAGGCCGACGCTGTTGTGAACGGCGCGACCGAGGCGAGTGTCGGTGCCGACGCCGTGCTGCGCTCGCCGGGCGGCGCGGTCGTGGTCGAAGCCAGGGTGACGGATTCCCTGGTGAGCGCCACGGCGGACGGTGGGGCCGCGGGCGGGATCGCCGTATCGATCTTCCATGCGGACGCTTCCGATGTGGCCGACGTCGTCGCGGAGGTCGGCTCCGGCGCGCACATCACCTCGGCGGCCTTCACGCTGCAGGCCGATGCCACCAGCGAAGCCGAGTCGGATCTCTTCACGCTGGGCATCGGTCTCGGGGCCGGCGCGGTGGGCACGTCGACCGCGACCGGGACGGGCACCGTGGAAGTCTCGGTCGGCAACAACGCCGGCATCACTGCCGGCGGCGACATCCTGATCGAGGCGGACGCGCTCCGCAGGGCCGACGGCTACGCCGACAGCATCTCGGGCGGCGGGATCTCGGTCGGGTCCATCGAGGTGGACGCCAACCTCACGGTAGGCACGACCGCGGCGGTCGGCACCGGGGTGAACATCGCCACGACCGGCCGCTTCACGTTGCGTTCGCAAAGCACCACCGACAGCGATGCCGTCGCCGATGGCGGGAGCGGTGCGCTCGTCGACATCGCGAAGGCCGAGGTGGACATCGCGGTCGGCGACACGGTCGCGGCGACCGTAGGGACGGGCACGTCCATCGTCGCGGACGGTGCGGTGCTCGTGGAATCCCGCCAGACGGTGCTCGTCGACGCCGATGCCTCCGTCGATTCCGCAGGCCTCGGTTCGAACGCGGAAGCGGACGCTGCGGCGGTGATTGCAACCAGCGCCACCACCGATGTCGGTGCCGCGACGTTGCAAGGCACCACGGTCACGGTCCGGGCGCGCGTCGTGAACGTCGATGCCGATGTGGACAGCCGCGCCGAGGCCGACGCGCTGGGCGCGGATTCCGACGCCCAGGCGACGGTGGTGTCGACGGTGAACGCCGACACCTTCGTGCGCACCGGCGCGAACCTGAACGCCCGCGACCAGGTCACGATCGGCACGTACCACGACCGCATCGTCACGGACGCGCACGCCCGGGCCATCACGAACGGGCTGGGCGGGGACTCCGATCCGACGGCGCTCAACCTGCTGAACGTCGCCAACCGCGTCGATGCCGCAAGCGGTTCCACCATCCGGACGCGCAACCTGCTCGTGGAGGCGAATGCCGTCGCGACGCCGACCTACTCCGCGCGGGCCACGAAGTCCGGCGCGGCGATCGACACCGGGGAGGAGGTCGCCGTCCGCCTCGTGACGTACAACCGCACCATCGACTTCAACTCGCGCGTGATCATGCTGGGCGCGCCGAATCCCGAGTTGGAGATCGATGCCGACGGCAATGTCGTGCGTCAGCAGAACATCGACTTCACGCGCGTCGGCAACGAGATCCGCGTCGCCGACATCCTGAACACGGGTGCGCTCAACGGCACCATCGTGATCCGCGTGGCACCCACGACGCTCACCGGCGCCGCCGGTGCGACCACGCAGTCCGAGATCAAGGGCAATCCGATCTTCGAGTTCCGCACGGGCTTCGAGCGCGTATCGATCACGAATGCATCCACCGCCGACGTGCGCCTCGGCGCGATCGACGTCATCAATCGTTCCGGCCAGTTCGGCGCATCGATCACGATCTCCGCGGTGACCACCTCTCTCTTCGTGCCGAGGCAGGAGACGAGCCCGGGCGCGACGCTCATCGAGGTGCGCAACCTGTCCGCCTCGGACGTGCTCCTCTCGGCGCTCATCACGAACCCGTTCGGCCGCACGCTCCTCTCGAACACCGGCGGCGACATCCTGGCCGTGAGCCCGGTGGCCCGCATCGACACGTCGTCCATCGAACTGTTCGCGCCGGCGGGCACCGTCGGCACGGCGGCGGCCCCGATCCGCATCGCGTCGTCGCTCCTCACGGCGCGTGGCGGGTCGGGCGTGTATGTGGAGGAACTGGTCGGCGCCATGAACGTGGCCGAGGCCACGGCGAGCCTCACGGCGGGCGTGGTCAGCCTTCGTGCGGCGGGTTCGATCCTCGATGCGCATGCGCTGCCGGGGCCGGACATCGCTGCCCGTGACGTCTTCCTCGTATCCGCCACGGGAAGCATCGGCACCTTCGCCGACGCTCTCGAAGTGGATGTCGCGGGCGAGAGCCTGCACGCGAGCGCCGCCGGCGACATCGTGGTGACGGACGTGGCGGGTGCCATGGGCATCGGCACCGTGCAATCCACCGGCGGCAACGTCAGGCTCGCGACGGTGGACACTGCCGCCGCAGGCGAAAACATCGCCCTGGCCGGGACGTCGTCGATCCGTGCGCTGCTCGGCGCGATCACGCTGTTCTCCGCCGACGACATCCTCGCCGCCGTGGGCAGCGCCATCGTCGCGCGGAATGCGGTGACCTTCCGGGCGGACGACGAGGACGCCTACGACGGCGTCGCCAGCAACGATCCGGATCGCGACGTCGGTCTCGGCGCGGGCGTCGAACTCGCCGGGACGATCGAGGGCAGCACCGTGCTGATCACGACGGGCGCCGATCCGGACACCGTGGCGATCACCAACACGCGGGTGGCCACCACCATCGACACCCGCGCGAACGCGGACCGTATCCACGTCGGCAGCCTCGCCACGCTCACTGGGAACACGGGCGGTGTGCTCGACCGCATCGCCGCCTCGTTGACGATCCGCGGCGGTGAAGGCACCACCGATGCGCTCGTGCTCGACGATTCCGGCGACACCCGCGACAACACCGGCACGCTGACCGCTTCGACCATCTCGGGCTTCGGGATGACCGCGACGATCACCCATGCGGACGTCGAGGACCTTCTCGTCACCCTGGGCGGTGGTGCCGACACTGCGACGGTCACCAGCACCGCGGCCGGCGTGAGCACGGCGATCCGCGCGGGCGCCGGGGCCGACCAGATCCGGGTGGGCGATGCGGCGACGGGCCTGAACGGCGTGTCCGGCGTGCTGAGTCTCGACGGCCAGGCGGGCGACGACGCCTTCTTCGCGTCCGATGTGGCGGCAGGCCTAGCGGGGACAGTGGCCAACGCCGGCCGGCTCGACGGCGGGCAACTGCTGGGCCTCGGCATGGGCTCGTCCGATCAGACGGCGATCAATCCCGACCGCGGTATCCGCTTCGACGATTTCCAGAGCATCGACATCACGCTGGGTGATGGCGTCGACACGTTCACCGTGACGGGCACCGCGGCGCCGGTCCGCATCGACGCGCGTGCCGGCCGCGACGCGATCGTGCTCGGAGACCTTTCCCCCACCGGCGGACTCGCGGCGATCGGGGCACCGTTGGTGCTCGTGGCGGGTGCCGATGGCGGGGATCTTCTGGTCCGAAGCGGCGCGCGAGCCGACCTGACGCTGGGCAGCATCGACGCCGTGCGTGGGCGTCTGACGGAAGCGGGCGCCAGCGGACAGGTCGAGTTCGAGGCGTTCTCGCAGGTCACGGTCGAACTGGGCGATGCCGCCGACAAGCTTACGATCGTCGACACCGTGACGGCGGTCGATGTGAACACGGGCGGTGGCGCAGACGAGGTCACCATCGGTGACGTGTCGCATGCCACGACCGTCCGCCTCGGCGATGGCGCCGACACCGTCGACGTCCGCGATGCCGGCGCAGCGCTGTCGATCTTCGGGGAGGGTGGCAACGGGGAGCGCGATGTACTCACCCTGGACTTCTCGAGCCGTACGGCGCCCCAGTCGGGCGACGTGGGCGGCTCGGGTGTTGCCGGCGGTGTCACCGGCTTCACGGCCGGCGCCGTCGCGTTCGACGGCATGGAGGCCATCGATCTGATCCTCGGGTCGGGCAACGACACGGTGACGATCGGACACGATCTCGCGACGGCTGACGTCTCGATCCTGGGTGGTGGCGGCGACGACACGTTCACGGTCACGGACATCGGCGGCGGGCTCACCAGGCTGACCGGCCAGGGCGCCTTCGATACGGTGACCGTGGAGATCCCGGGGTTGCCGATCGCCGACTCGTTCCAGAACCTCCGACTCGATGCCGAGCGGCTCGTGGTGGACAACCGTGGCAACCGCACGACATCCGTCGCGTGGACCGTCACCGACGGCGCACAGATCGATGCCGACGTGGGGGCCGGGCAGATCCCCGTGATCTTCGCCGAGGGGGTGGACGAGATCCGCATCCTCGGCGGTGACGAATCCGATGTGCTGAACGTGGTGAGCACGATCACCTCCGACGTGAACGGCCTGGTGGACCAGAACCGGGTGGAACTGTCGGCCGGACCCGTCGTGCTGGAACCCGAGGATTCCGCGCAGTACCGCGATGCGGGTCCGAGCGTGGGCTTCGACCGTCTGGCTGGAGGCGTCGCCAGCTACACGGAGGACGGCTTCACCGTCTCTGCGATATCCGGAACGCTCGGTCGCAACGACGCGGCGGGGGCGGCTGCAGCTTTCGCGTCGGGTGCCACCGGACGGCTCACGAGTGCGGCGGGGGCGTTCTCGCTGACGTCGATGCGGCTCGCCTCCACGGCACCCGGCGGGACCGCGGTCAGCTTCACAGGCACGACGTTCAACGGCCAGTCGGTCGTCCTGAACACCACGGTGGGTGGTGTCGACCCGGCCACCGGACTGCCGGTCTTCCAGCGGCTCGATTTCACCAATCCGCTCTTCGGTGCACTGACCGCGCTGACGTGGACGGTGACGGGCGCCGGTGAACTGCTCGTGGACGACATCGTCGCGCGGGGCTACGGCGGCGGCGCTGCCGCGGTCACGCCGGGCGCGGTGCCGGCGACCACGATGTCGGGGCCGATCGCGCTGCTCTTCGATTCGACCAATCTCCGCATTGCCGTCGACGCCAACCGCAACGGCACCATCGACAGCGGCGAGACGACGTTCTCCTCGGGCGCGACGTTCTTCGGGGTGCCGTTCACGGCCTCGACCGTCACGGCTGCCGGCGTGGTGCGGCCCGATGGGCAGGCGGTGGCGGGCGACCCGATCGCGCAGTTCCGCTTCGCCGGGGACCTGGTGCTGCCGAACGGCACCTTTGCGTCCAACACGATCGTCCGCGGCGTCGGCAGTCGCGGCGTCAGCATCGTCGTGGCGAACGACCTCGTGATCGGCCAGTACGTGGACTTCGACTTTTCTGCGCGCGATGCCACACCGGGTGCGGGTGGTGGTGGTCGCGGCGACCCCACAGCCGTCGGCGGGCGTGGTACTGGCGGCTCGGGTGGCACGAGCGGCAGCACCGCCGGGACTCTGAGCGACGGCGGCGCGGGGGGCAGCGGCGCCGATGGCTTCGTCGGCTACTTCGGTGCGGAAGGAAACGACGGTGGCGCCGGCGTGGCAGGTGGCACCGGTACCGGAGGAGGGACAGGGGGCAACGGTGGCAGCGGCGCGCTCGGGATCCTCAACACGACCGG
Source organism: Betaproteobacteria bacterium Ga0077532 (assembly GCA_001464895.1). Lineage (GTDB taxonomy): Bacteria > Pseudomonadota > Gammaproteobacteria > Burkholderiales. The sequence continues at coordinate 231,958 of LNEE01000017.1, read as the reverse complement.
TGCAGGCGCCGGAGGCACCGGGGGACGCGGAGGCCTTGCAGTGGCGGGTGGCGCCCGGGGCGGCGCGGGCGATGGTGGCGGCCGCGGGTCGCCTGGCGACTTCGCCACCGGGGGAACCGGGGGCACCGGTGGCAACGGCGGTAACGGTTCCGACGGCACCGCCGGTACGGGAGGCACGGCCGGTACGCCCGGGTTCGCGGGTCTCAACACGGGGACCGGGTCCACGATCTCGGGGGGCTCCGGCGGCGGTGCCGGCGGCGCCGGTGGCGGCGGCTCGGGCGGCGGCGGTGGCGGTGGCGGCGGTGCGGGCGGTGGCGGCGGCGGTGGCGGATCCGGCTCCTTCGTCGTGGTGTTCGTTCCCGTGGGCCTCCAGGGCGGCACCGGCGGGAACGGTGGTCAGGGTGGTCAAGGCGGAACCGGCGGCGATGGCGGGGCTGGCGGTGCGGGAGGCGTGGGCGGCGGGGGTGGTGGTGCGATCGAGGTGATCGCGCTCGGGCGGATCCGCACGACGGCCACGCCAGGGACGACACCCGAGTTCCTTGCCAAGGGCGGCGATGGTGCGCCCGGTGGTGCTGCCGGGGCAGTGGATCCGAGCGGCAGGTTGAACGTCGGCCAGAACACCAACCGGAACACGGGCCGGACCAACGGAAGCGCCGGCGAGGATGGCGGGGCCATCGACGGTGGCAGGGGCGGCAACGGCGGCGAGGGCGGCTTCGGTGGCGCCGGGGCCGCTGGTGGCACCGGCGGTGCAGGTGGTGCGGGCGCGGGGGGCGCAGGTGGCACGGTGAAGCTCGTGGGATCCGTGATGTCGCTGGGCGGTTCGAGCGTGAACGTCGATGGCGGTCTCGCGGGTGGGGATCCCGACGTCAGGATCGCGGGTGCCGGGTTGACGGCGCGCATCTTCAATTCCACGACTGCGCTCACGAACTTCCCGTCCTACACCGGTACACCGAGCGCCACGCGCACGGACCGCGTGATCCAGCAGGGCAATGGTGCGACCAACTTCTCCGGCGGCACGACCAACGCCGACAACTTCGCGGTGCAGTGGACGGGCAACATCGAGGTGCGCGGCACGCAGACCGTGACGTTCTATCTCTCGAGTGACGACGGTGCGCGCCTGTACGTGAACGGTTCGCTCGTCATCAACGACCCGTCCCCGCTGCATGCTTACGCCACGCGCACAGGGACCGTCACGCTCGGGCCCGGACTGCATTCGATCCGCGTCGACTACTTCGAGGCGACCGGCTATGGCGGCGTGGCGCTCGAGTACTCCACCGCGACGGACACCCGACGCCTGCTGTCCGTTGCGGACGACGGCGGGGATGGCCGCGTGATTCTCGGCGGCAATACGGGCCGGAGCGGCACGACCGTGGGTGGTCAGCCCGCGACGCCGGTGGGCGCGCAGTTGCCCGTGACGCTGACGAACGGACCGCGTGCCGACAACATCTACGTGGTCGATCGCGTGGGCGATGCGGCACTGGACGACACGCCTTACATCGCCGGCATGGGCGGCGGGGCCGAGATCTTCGGTCTTCTATCCGGGATCGGGCTGGGTGGCGTCGACTTCACACCTGGCACCCCGGGTGTCAGCGGTTTCGCCGCGTCGGAGGGCAACGCGCCCTTCGCGGTGATCCGGATGGATGTCGGCCCGGGGACATACGGTGACGACTATCGGACGTTCGATCCGGCCACCGGTCGGGCGCAGGGCTACGACATGCTCCTGTTCGTGAACCTCACGAACACGCTGTCGCTGGACCTCCCGAGGCTCGGGGTGTCGCTCGGCGGCAATACCGATTTCTCGCAGTCCCTGGCGATCGACGGCCTCGGGACGTTCCGCGCGCTCGACGCCATCGGCGCCGGACAGGTGTGGGGGACGCTCGTGCCCGATGTCGATGGCCTGACGGTGAATGCCTCCGTGCAACTGGGTGGCACCACGGTCTCCCTCGCGAATGTGCCGCTCGCCAAGAACACCGTGCAGTACGCCCGCCTCGTGGCGGCAGCCGCGCAGGAGCAGCCCCTCCAGGGCTTCGCGGACCTGGCGCTCAGCCCCGATGGCAGACATCTCTACGCGGTCGATCCGACGCGCGATGCGCTCGTGGTCATCGATTCGAGCGGGCTCGGCCAGCGGCAGCTTCTGAAGGATGGCGTCGACGGCGTGTTCGGCCTCGACGGCGCCACGGACGTGATCGTGAGCCCCGACGGCCGCAACGTATACGTCGCGAGTGCTCAGGACCGCCAGATCGCGGTGTTCTCCCGCGACGCGGCCACCGGCAACCTCACGTTCGTCGCGACGCTGGAAGCGACGCAGGCCGGCGGCGGCATCGAGTCGCTCGTCTTCGACCCGACCGGAGTGCGGCTGTATGCGGCCGGGCCCGACGGCGTGACGGTGTACTCCCGGGCGATCGGGGTGCCTGCCATCGTCGCCGAGTCGGAGTCCAACAACGCCGGGGTGGGCGACACCAACACGGCGACCACGGCCGACTTCGCGCGCGCCGACGACCTCACCGGGAGCTTCGCGCCGACTGGGTCGCCCGGCGTCTTCAGTGCGGTGGTCACCGGGTTGATATCGGCCGGCAACGATCGCGACATCTTCCGGATCGAGGCGGCGCCCGGCGACGTGCTGACGCTCGACGTGCGTGGAACTGGCGCCGGCGGTGGTTTCCTGTCGGACAGCTTCGCCCGCGTGTTCGACCGCAATGGCACCCTCGTCGCCGCCGACGACGATTCCGGGGTGGGCAACGACGCCTCGCTGACCTACTCGGGATTCTCCTACGGCGGGAGCTATTACCTGGTGGCGGATTCCTTCGGTTCGAACACCGGCACCTACACGCTGGCTGCCACGATCACCCGTGCGACGGGTGCGCGCGCCGTCACGGTCGAGACTGGTGTGAACAACGTGACCACCGGCAGTGTGGCATCGGCATCCGCAGCGGATCGCGCGGTCGCGACGGATCTCTCCGCGAGCTTCGTGCCGCAGGGCGCAGGGGGCCTGGGCATCGCGACGGTCACCGGCAGCATCGCGGGCAGCGGCGACCGCGACTTCTACCGCATCGTCGCGGCGCCGGGCGACACGTTGTCCGTGGCGCTGCGGGGCTTCGGTGGCGGCGGCGGGACACTCGCAGACGGCTTCCTGCGGCTCTTCGACGCAGCGGGCAACCAGATCGCGTTCGACGACGACGGCGGACCGGGATCCGATGCGCTCGTCGGCTACTCCGCGTTCGACCGCGCGGGCGAGTACTTCATCGCAGCGGAATCCTTCCTCGGCGCCGGCAATGGAACGTACACCCTGGTGGTCAGCCACACCCGCGCGGCGGCCCTGGGCTTCACCCAGGCGATCTCCGGCGGGGCGACGGCGCTCGCGACGAGTCGCGACGGCGCGCTGCTCTACGCCGTCACCGAGGGGACGGACGCTTTGCGGGTCCTGGACGCTTCCACCCTGGTGGTGCTTCAGACCCTCACCGGTCCCGGCACTCCGGGTCTCGATGGGGCCAGCGCCATGGCCGTGAGCGCCGACGACACGTTCGTCTACGTGACCGGCAGGGCCGGCAACTCGGTATCCGTGTTCCAGCGGACCGGCAGCACCCTCACGCACGTCCAGACCCTCGTCAACGGCGAGGAAGGCGTGCGCGGGATCGTCGGTGCTTCCGACGTCCTGCTCGCTCCCGATGGGCGCTTCGTGTTCGTCACGGGGCAGGCGAGCAATGCCGTTGCCGTCTTCTCCCGGGATGCCGCCAGCGGGCGGATGGAATTCCTCCAGGTGGTGCGCCACGGTGTTGGTGGTGCCGACGGGCTCGTCGCCCCGACCGCCCTCGTCGGGAGCGCCGACGGGGCGATGGTGTTCGCGTCGACCTTCGGCGCGACCGGCCTGCCCGGCGGGATCGCCTCGTTCGAGAACGTCGTGCTCGGGTTGCCAGCGCCGGAACCGGTGATCCAGGTGACGACCTTCGAAACGGTCGAGAGCCTGCGGGTCGCGACTGCCGGAGGCGACGATACGCTCGTGCTGCGGCGGGCGCCTTTGCTCCCGGTCGTGACGCTCGAAACCGGCGGTGGTAACGACGTTGTCGTGGCGCAGGATCTCGCGCTGCAGACCGTGATCGATGTGGGCGCCGACAACGACGAGGTGCAGCTGCGTTCCGAACGGGCGGGGACTTCCGTCATCGTGCGCGGTCAGGGCGGCAACGACCTCATCGAGGTCGACCGCGCGGGTGCAGCGAGCACCACCGAGGTCATAGGCGGCGCAGGCCGCGACACCGTGCGGGTGGCGGGCTCGCGCATTCCCGTGGGTGCCACGACGACGCTGCGCGGTTCGTTCACGGATACCGCACCGTTCGACCTGCTCGTGTTCGATCCGGGCAGCACCGTGCCCGGTTCGTACAACCCGCTCGGGTTCAGCCAGGTCGCAGGAACGCTCCAGGCCGGCGTGCGCCTCTTGGGCACCTTCTGGCCGACCGGCGGGCTGGTGACGTACGACACGTTCGAAGGCGTGGAGGTCATCACCGCACCGCTGATCACGCTGCCGGCGCCTGCCGCCATCACCGAGGGTGACTCGGTGCGACTGACGGCGTCCGTCAGCCCGAACGTGACCGGTACGACGCTTTCATGGGACGTCGACGGCGATGGCCGTTTCGGCGACGCCTTCGGCACCGACGTGACGCTCACGTGGGCGCAACTGGTCGATCTCGGCATCGACGACGACGGCAGCTACCAGATCGCCGTGCGCGCGGTCGAGGCCGATGGCGATTCGAGCGAGGCCTTCACGACGCTCGTCGTCCGGAATGCACTCCCTGTGGTCACGGTCACCGGCCCGGCCGCCGCGACGGCCGGGCAGCCAGTCACGATCGCCTACCGGGCCACGGATCCCGGCGACGATCGCGTCACCGAATGGCGCATCGACTGGGGCGACGGCAGTGCGCTCCAGACGGTCGGCGCCGACGTGATCGAGGCGCAGCACGTATACCTCACGCCCGGGAACTACCAGGTCCGCGTGGGGGGCGTCGACGAGGACACCGCACCTCTGGCAGTGTTCTCCGCGCCGCTCACGATCTCGGTGACGGGCGATGCGGCACTCGTGTCGGCCGGTGGCCCGTACCTGATCCGCGAGGGTGAGGGCGTCACGCTCACCGCGAGCGCGCCGGGGGCCGTGGCAGGGTTCTCGTGGGATCTCAACGGTGACGGCTTCACCGATGCCACGGGCGCGACGGTCACGCTCACCTGGGCGCAACTGGAGGCGATCCAGAGTCCGTTCTTCGGCGTGATCCCCGGCGTACCGCGCCTCGGCGTGGACGACAGCGGCACGTACGGCGTCCGCGTCACCGCCACCTATGCCACCGGCGCCGCGGTGACGTCGAATGCGACGCCGCTCACGATCCTGAACGTCGCGCCGACGGCGATCTTCGCCACCAGCGGTGCGGTGTCCGAGGGCGGCGCTGCCACTGTGCAGTTCAGCAGCGCCATCGACCCATCCGGGCCCGATCGGACGGCAGGTTTCCGCTTCAGCGTCGACTTCAACAACGACGGGGACTACGACGACGCGGGCGACATCCGCGACCAGTCGGCCGCGACATTCGCCGTGCCCGATGCCCTGCTCGCCGATGGCGGGCGGTTCACGATCCGCGGCCGCATCGCCGACAAGGACGGTGGCGCGACCGAACTGTTCACCGAACTGGTCGTGAACGAGGTGGCACCGACCCTGCGCCTCGTGGGTGCCGACCGCGTGGACGAAGGTGCTGCGTACCGGCTGGATCTGTCCGCCGTCGACAGCGGTGCCGACACGATCGCCCGCTGGATCGTCGACTGGAGCGACGGCACGATCGAGAGCTTCGAAGGTCCGGTGCAGTCCCTCACGCACCGCTTCGCCGACAACGGCGTCCGCACGATCTCCGTGACCGCCATCGACGAGGACGGCGAGTACGCGGCCACGAAGATCGTCGTGGTCGACAACGTCGCGCCCGTGCTGCAGGCCACCATGCAGAGCCCCGTGGACGAAGGCGGCGTGGCACGCCTCTCCGGCACCATCGCCGATCCCGGGTTGCTCGACTCCTTCACGCTCGAAGTGACCTGGGGCGATGGCGTCGTGGAGATCATCGATCTCGGCGCGGGCGCCACGGTGTTCGAAGTCACGCATCGCTACGCCGACGACCGGCCGAGCGGCACGGCGGCCGATCCGTACGCCATCTCGATGACGCTGCGGGACGACGACGGCGGCGAGGCTGCCGCCACCGCCCCGGTGATCGTGAACAACGTGGCACCTACGATCACGGGCCTCGCAACCACGGCGACGAACGTTGCGGAGAGCGGACTCGTGACGCTCACTGGCCGCATCGACGACCCGGGCGTCGAGGACACGCATACGGTCGACATCGACTGGGGTGACGGCAACGTCGGCACGGCCATCATCGACGCCCTGACGCGGACGTTCACCGCCACGCATCGGTACGTGGACGACAACCCCAGCGGCACTGGCTTCGATACCTACACGATCACGGCCTCGGTCGCCGACGACGATCTCGGCATCGGCAGCGCAAGCACGAGCGTCGTCGTCGAGAACGTCGCCCCCGTGATCGTGGAGATGCGCGTCGACGAACTGCGCGACGCCACGACCTCGTCCGCGACGCTCACCGGTCGCGTGGCCGACGTGGGCACGGCCGACACGCACACCGTCTCGATCCAGTGGGGCGATGGCACGTCGGGCACGGCAGTGGTGGATCCGCTCACACGGGTCTTCACTGCCAGCCACGACTTCCGCATCGATGTGGTGCCGGGCTACCGGATCGTCGTCACCGCGATCGACGACGACACCGGCCGCACCGACACCTTCGTGGACACCATCGGGTATCTCGCCAATCGCGCGCCCGTGGCACGGGACGACGGCGGCACGATCGAGGAGGGTGGCTTCCTGGATCTCGATCTGCTGGCGAACGACAGCGATGCGGATGGTGATGTGCTGACGACGTTGGTGTTGTCCGCGCCGGCCGACGGCGTGCTGCAGTCGCTGGGCAACGGTCGGTACCGGTACACCCCGGACGCCGATTTCTCGGGCACGGACACGTTCACCTATCGCGTGAGCGACGGTCAGCGCGGTTCGAACACGGCCACGGTCACGATCCGTGTGCTTCCGACCAACGACGCGCCGGTGGCGGTCGACGATGTGATCGATGCCGTGGAGGACACCGCGATCACGTTCGACGTCCGAGGCAACGACACCGATCCGGATGGTGATCCGCTGTCGATCGCCGCGGCCGTCTCGCCGACCAACGGGTCGCTCCTGCTGAATGCGAACGGCAGCTTCACGTACACGCCCGACGCGGACTTCTTCGGCACCGACACCTTTACGTATGTGGTGAGCGACGGCCGGGAGGACTCCAACCCCGCCACCGTCACGATCCGGGTGGCGCCGCGCAACGACGCGCCGGTGGCCATGCCCGACACGCGCTCGACGGCGGAGGACACCGCGATCACGTTCGACCCCCGCGGGAACGACCGCGACGCGGACGGCGACCTGCTGTCGATCGTCGGCCTCACGGCACCTGCGAACGGCATCGCGGGGTTGAACGCCGACGGCACGATCACGTACACGCCGAACGCGAACTTCTTCGGGTCGGACAGCTTCACGTACGCGGTGAGCGACGGTCAGGCGACGTCGAACGTGGCGACGATCACGATCACCGTGGAGTCGCGCAACGACGCCCCGGTGGCGCAGGATGATGCGGCTTCGGTGCGGGAGGGTGGCGTCCTGGTGCTTCCGACGACGCTGCTGCTCGCGAACGACAGCGATCCCGAAGGTGACGCAATCAGCATCACCGGGTTCTCGGGCGCCTCGAACGGTTCGGTGGGCTTCGACGGCACCACGTTCACGTACACGCCGAACGCCGGCTTCGCGGGCGAGGATGCGTTCACGTACATCCTCGGCGACGGTCTGGACAGCGACACGGCCGTGGTGCGGATCACGGTGGTTGACAACCAGGCGCCGGTCGCGGAAGACGATGCAGCCTCGGTGCGGGAAGGCCGGGTGCTGGCGATCCCGACGTCGCTGCTGCTCGCGAACGACAGCGATCCCGAAGGTGACGCGATCAGTATCACGGGGTTCTCGGGTGCGACGAACGGGTCGGTGAGCTTCGACGGGACAGTCTTCACGTACACGCCCAACGTCGGGTTCGCGGGCGAGGATTTCTTCAGTTACGTCCTCGACGATGGTCTGGACAGCGACACGGCCGTGGTGCGGATCACGGTGGTGGACAACCGGGCGCCGATTGCGGAAGACGACCTGGCGAGCACCGGCACCGGTGTGCCGCTCGTGCTGTCCACCGCCACGCTGCTCGCGAACGACAGCGACCCCGACGGTGACGCGATCAGCGTCACGGCATTCTCCGGCGCCTCGAACGGTTCGGTGAGCTTCGACGGGACTGCGTTCACGTACACGCCCAACACGGGCTTCGCAGGTCAGGACGCCTTCACGTACACCATCGGTGACGGTATCGACAGCGACACGGCCACCGTGCGGATCGACGTGGTCGACGGGAACCGGGCGCCGGTGGCGCGGAACGACGCCTTCGTGCTCGACGAGGACACGGTGTTGTCCATCGACATCGCAGACCTTCTTTCGAACGACAGCGACCCCGACGGCGATCCGCTGACGTTCGGTCTGCTGACCGGCACCAGCCGCGGCACGCTGGTCGATCTCGGCAACGGCTTCCTCCGCTACACGCCCAGCGCCGATTTCCACGGGGAGGATCGCTTCACGTATCGCGTGAACGACGGTCGCGTCGACTCGGCGATCGCCACGGTCACGCTCGACGTGCGGTCGGTGAACGATGCGCCCGTGATCGTGTTCACGGGGCCGTCGGTGCCGGTCGTCGACGAAGGTCAGGCGGTCGTGATCGGCTTCACCGTGACCGACGTCGATGGCGACGTGCCGACGCTGCGCCTGGCAGGCGCACCGATGGGCTCCGAGATCGTGCGCACGGGTGCCACCACGGCGGAGTTCCGCTGGACGGCGGACGACGGCGATGCCCTGCTGCCGTTCGAGATCGTGGCGTCCGATGGCGAAGCGGAGGTGCGTGCCGCGGCGGCGGTGGGTGTACGCAACGTCGCTCCGGATCTCACGACGGACGGGGCGCCGATCGCGCTTTCGGGTCAGCCGTACACCTTGCGGCTCGGCGTGAACGATCCCGGCCAGGACACCCTGGTCCAATGGGTCGTCGACTGGGGTGATGGCAGTGCGCTCGAGACATTCGCTGGCAGCGTCCGCGAGGTGCAGCACGTCTTCGCGGTCCCCGAGCGTTCGCACACCATCCAGGTGGGTGCGTTCGACGAGGACGGGGCCTGGTCAGCGGCGCCGCGCGTCGTCGAGGTCGTCAACGATCTCCTGTGGGTGCGGACGTTCACGCCCGACGACAGCGGGTTCCGGGTGCGATTCAACCGGACGTTCGATCCGGCGCTGCTCAACCTGTACGAGAGCGCCATCGTGCCGCGCGGCGGTCCGGACCTCGAAGTGAAGGACGCCTCGGGCAACGTGATCCGCGGCTCGATGGTTCTCGATGCGGATCGGCAGGGCTTAGCGTTCGTCGCCACCGCCGGCCTCGCGGCGGGGAGCAGCTACGACGTCACGCTCTCCGCACGGGGTGATGGTTTCGTCGACGCGCTCGGGCGTCCGCTGGACGGCAATCGGGACAACGTCGGCGGGGACGCCTACCGTACGGTGTTCACGATCATGCCGACCACCGCACCCACGGTGGGTGTCGCCCCCACGGTGGCGGGTCCGAAGCAGGCGGCGGACGTGCCGGCGACTGCCCGCGGCATCCCGATCAGTCTGACGACGACGCAGCCGGCGACCGAGATCCGTTTCTCACTCCGGTACGACCCGGCGAAACTCTCTGTCGTCGGTCTCGAAGCGGGGGCCGATCTGCCGACCGGCAGCACGTTCACCATCACCGGCACGCCCGGCGATCTGGCCGTGCGGATCGTCGCATCGGGTCCGGTGGCGGCGGGTGTGCGGGAACTGGTGCGCCTCGTTGGGTCGGTGCCGGACTCGGCGATCTACGCGAGCGCACACGTGCTCGATGTGGTCGATGCGTTCGTCGACGGGCGCGATGCCCGCGAAGCCGACGGCGTGCACGTCGCAGCCTACTTCGGTGACACCAACGGCGACGGGCGCTACACATCGCTGGATGCCCAGCGGATCAGCCGGGTCCTTGCCGGCGTCGACTCGGGCTTCGCTGCCTTCGAGCGTATCGATCCGGTGTTGATCGGCGACGTGAACCGCAATGGGCGGCTCGACACCGGCGACGGGTCGAGCATCGTGAGCGAAGTGCAGTTCCTGTTGGGAGGCCAGACGAACCCTGCGCTGAACCAACTGCAGATCCCGCCGATTCCCGCTGTCCTGGCGACGCCGGTGCTGTCGGCGGCCGGACAGCCCGTACAGGCGCCACTGCCGCCGTCGACGGCGGCGTTCTCCCGGTCGGCGGCCGGCGGACGGTCCCTGTTGCTCGCGAGCGCGTCGCCGCAGTTGAACCGGTTCGATCTCGCGGCGTCGATGGAGCGGCTGAATGCTCTGCGTCTTGCCACACCCGCGGACGAATTGGCGGAGCGGTTCGCGAAGGGCGGGGCGACGTGGGCCGACGGTCTCGCGACATCGACTGCCGAGCAGAGCTGGAAGGTGACGTTGCCGACGCTGACGCAGGGCGTGCGGCTGAGCGCCGACACCGCAGCGGGTGCGTCGGGTGAAGGGATGCTGCAGGCACTCAAGTTCCTGGTGGCGAAGAAGCTCGGACGGCGGGTGTAGCGGGCGAGGGTGGGGCGGAGGTCCGTCGCGCGGTGCCGTCGAGGTATCCGCGCGACGCTTGGGCGAGGTCATCGACTTCCGTCTGCGAGCGAACAGATCTCTGCGTCGGATTCCGGGATGCTCTCCTCGGGGCTCCCGGTTCTCCCCGTCCGAAACGAGCCGGCCTCTTCTATGTCCGCCGGCATGCCTGCGGTGGGCGCAAGGACGACGCCATGGAACGCATCATCGCAGGGCGATTTCCCACGCTGGACCGCGCGGACGCCGCATCGGCCCTGATGGCGTCGTACGTCGACGCCACCGACATCTGCATCTTCCACAACAATCCGGCGGGTCAGCACGATGCCGTCGTGACGGAGGAACCCGCCGATGTCGCCGCCGCCGATAGTCCCGCCTCCGCCGCGGGCGGCGCGGTGACCACAGCGCTCGCAGCAGGTGCGGTGGGGTCACTCGGGGGGCCGCTCGTCGCCATCGTCGCGGCCGGGGTCGGCGCCTATGCAGGCAGCTTCGTGGGGGCGCTATCGGGGTTGGGTGACGCCGGGGGCGAGACCGCTTCAGCGGGACCGGAGCACCGCGCCGGTGGTGTCATGCTGTCGGTGCGAATCTCGGAACCCGTGAACGAGCTGCGGGTGATCGAGACCCTGCGCGCCGAAGGCGCCGAGGACATCGAACATGCGCAGGGCGAGTGGGCCAACGGTGACTGGATCGACTTCGATCCCGGCGCTTCGCCGAAGCTGGTGAAGCCGGCGTCGTTCTGACCCGGGCCGCGCGAACGGTTCAGGCGTCCGCGCCCCGCCGCCTCGGCAGGAGTGCCGTGAACCGAGTCCCACCCGCAGGCTCGTTCTGAGCCCAGATGCGGCCGCGATGTTGTTGGATGATCTCGCGGCAGATGGGCAATCCGAGGCCGGTTCCGCCGGCACCGCTCGTGGTCTTGCTGCTCTGGACGAACTTGTCGAAGATCGATTCCAGTTCGTCCGGTGGGATCCCGATGCCGTCGTCGAGCACGGCGAAACCCACGGCGTCCGTGGCCAGGCCGGACGTGGCGGCTCCGTGCGTCTCGATGAAGATCCGCACCTCGCGTTCGGCAGGGCTGAACTTGAGCGCGTTGGAGAGCAGGTTTCGCACGACCTGCGCGATGCGGTCGCGGTCGCACGTGAGCGTCGTGTCGACTCGGTCGGTGGCTTGCATCACCAGGGCGACGTGGCGCTCGTCCGCGAAGGCCGCGAGTTCCCCCACGACCTGATCGACGATCTCGTGCAGGCAGTGGGGCGCGAAGGTGTAGTTCATCTTCCCCGATTCCAGCTTCGCGAGGTCGAGCAGGTCGTTCAGCAATCCGAGAAGCCGCTCACCGCTTTGCTGGATCCGCGTGAAGTAATGCTCCGCCTTCGCGAGGGGGAGATCTCCGGCCCCCGCGCGTTCCAGGGCGAGGCGCGAGAACGAGAGGATCGCGTGCATCGGCGTCCGTAGCTCGTGCGACATGTTGGCGAGGAACTCGCTCTTGGCGCCGTTGGAGCGCTCGGCCAGTTCGCGTGCCTGCGCCAGTTCGGCGGTGCGCTCGGCAACCATCTCGGTGAGGTGGTCCCGATGCAACCGCAGTTCGCTCTCGGAGCGGATCAGGTCCGAGAGTGCGTCCCGCAGCTCGGTGGCGGATCGCTCCCGTTCGGTGACGTCGCGATAGTTGAAGACGACGCCGACGATGTCGTCCCCGAAGCGCTGCGGCCGCACGTGGCGTTCCAGGACGCGGCCGTCCATCAGTTCGAGCACGTCGACCGCTTCCCGATGGGGATTCGCCATGATCTCGTGCAGGCGGCGTATGTAGTCCGTCGGCGCCTGCACCCTCGCGGCCGTCGCCTCGATCCGTTCCTCTTGCATGCCGGGCTGCAGGAGGTTGGACGGCAGCGCCCACAAGCTGGTGAACCGTTCGTTGAAGCACAGCACGTCACCGTGCAGATCGACTGCGACGACGCCGTCGGCAGCGGATTGGAGCGTGGCGTCGAGGAGCGAGAGCGATCGCGCGAGCTGGTTCCGCTGTTCTTGCAGGGATCGATTAGCCTCGAGCAGTGCCGCCTCGGCACGGCGCTGGGCCACGAGGACGCTGTTCGCCGTCTGCAGCGCAGCGCGTCGCAGCGCGGTGTCGTCCTGTCTCGGGGACGTCACCCTGGGATCGTCCGGGGCGGACGTCCCGTCGACGATGCGACCTTCACCCACGGCTGCGGCCCAGGGCCGCGGCCGCCAGCGCCGTGCCCTCGACCCGCGACCGGATCTTGGCGAAGGCAGTGTCACGGCTCGTGGAAGTGTCGTCGCTGAAGGGGGAGAAGCCGCAATCGTCGGTGGTGCCGAGCTGGTGCAGCGGGATGAACTCCGCAGCCTCCAGAACACGATCGCGAACGGTCTCGGGCGTCTCGATCACCGGGTCCAGCGGATCGATGACGCCGACGAACACCTGCTGATCCGCCTTGATGTGGTCCCGGATCATCTTCAGAACGCGGATGCGATCGGGTTCCCGGGCGAGCGCCACCATGAAGCGGCCCGCCTTCAGCTCGAAAAGACTGGGCAGGAGATCCGCGTAGTCGGCATCGGCACTGTGCGTGGTGTCGCAGTCGCCGCCGGGGCACGTGTGGACGCTGATGCGGCGGCGGTCCTCGGTGGAGAACTGACCGAGGGCCAGGTTGTTCAGGTGGATGAACGAGTTGAGCAGGTGCCCCGTGGGGTCGAGCTTCACGGCGAGGCGCCCCTCGGTGAAATCGACCTGCACGGAGTCCGCGCCGAGGCGCAGGCAGCCACGCACCTCGTCCTCGTGCTCGCGGAGGAGATCCGTGATGAACTGGTCGCGCGGGTAGTCTGGAAGATCGTCCGCGGGATACATGAGGCTGAGGGCCGAGGGCGAGATCACCGCCTGCTTCACCGGGAGTCGCGCGAGGTCGAGGGCATCGCGCAGATACGTGTCGGCACGCTGCCGATAGCGGAAGGGGCCCGAGGTGAGACGCGGCCAGATGCGGTCGTGATCGGTGAACTGCAGGTGGAACCCATCGGGTGCGAAGTTCGGCAGGCCGTGCACGCAGTACGTGGCGAAGTTGTGCACCTTGCGCTGTTCGCCGTCGGAGATGACGGGGGAGCCGGTGGCCTCGAAACGGGCGATCGTGTCGCGGATGGCGTCGACATACAGGGGCTCGATCTGCGTCGCGGTCATGCGCCCGTCGGCGACTTCCTGCATTGCCTCGATGAGATCGAGGGGACGGGGGATACTGCCGATCGGTTCGGTCGGGATGATCATGGGCAATCAAATGCGGGGCGTGGTGGATCTTCAGGAGGTTTGCGGTCGGCGGATTCGCCGCCTTGAATCGGCGTGCCAACGGGCCGATTCCGAATCCTGCAACCCACATGTCCGAATGCGCAGGACATGCACTTCAACGCTGTCGAGGACGATCGGGCGTGCCGTCGGACAAGGGCCGGACGACGGGCCGGACGACGCGCCGGACGCCACGGGTGTCGTTGCGATACCCGCGTTACCGAATCAAGGTACCTCGGACTCTTTGCGCCCGTCAACGGATCCGAGCCGGGTGCTCAGTGTCCGCGTTGGTGGCGTGGTCGGACGTCCGGGCGGGCGTATCGCATCCTGGGCGAAGGTGTCCGACCGACGGATGCAGTTCACGCCAGAACGTCGGCATCGGCACTGCGCCCTTCGAACCACCGGTAGACCACCGGCAGGACGAGGAGGGTGAGCGCCGTCGAGCTGATCAAACCGCCGATCACCACCACGGCGAGCGGGCGCGTCACCTCGGACCCCGGGCCCGTGGAGAAGAGCATCGGGATGAGGGCGAGCAGCGCCACGGTCGCAGTCATCATCACGGGGCGGAAACGGGCGAGGCAGCCCTCGCGGATCGCATCGATCGATGCGAGGCCCTGCACCCGCAGTTCGCGGATGCGGCTCACCAGCACCACGCCGTTCAGTACGGCGATGCCCCACAGGTTGATGAATCCCACTGCCGCCGGCACCGACAGGTATTCGCCCGAGACGAGCAGCCCGAACACGCCGCCGATCGCCGCCAGCGGGAGGACCAGGATGATGAGCGCGGCGTAGCGGACCGATCCGAACAGCACGAAGAGCAGGAAGAAGATGGCGGCGATGGTGAGTGGCACGATCACGGCGAGCCGCTTCATCGCGCGCTCCATGTTCTCGAACTGCCCACCCCATTCGAGGTAGTAGCCGGCAGGCATCGGCAGCTCGGCCGCGATGCGGGCCTGGGCCTCGGCGACGAATCCGCCGAGGTCGCGCCCTTCGACGTTGACGCCGATCACGAGGCGCCGGCGGCCGTCCTCGCGCGAGATCTGCGGCGGGCCGTCGAGCACCTGGATGTCGGCGACGTCCCGCAGGCGGATGACCGCACCGCGGCCTGACTTCAGCACCAGCTCGCCGACGTCGCGGGCGCTGGCGCGGTAGGCGAGCGGGAAGCGGACCGCGAGGTCGTACCGGCGCTCGCCCTCGAAGATGGTCGTGATGCTGCTGCCGCGGATGGCCGACTCGATGACGTCGTGCACGTCCTCCACGTTGAGGCCGTAGCGCGCGATCTCCTCGCGCCGGATCTTCGCGGTGAGGAAGTTCTGGCCGGACACGCGCTCGCGCCGGAGGTCCACGGCGCCGTCGAGCGATCGGAGGATGCGCGAGATGGACTCCCCGAGCGTACCGAGCATCTCGATGTCGTCGCCGAACACCTTGACGGCCACCTGCGATCGCACACCGGACACCATTTCGTCGACCCGCGCGGCGATGGGCTGGCTCACCGAGAACTCGATGCCCGGCAGTTCGCGAAGCCGGTCGCGGATGGCGTCGGCGAAGGTGTCCTGGGTCCAGCCCTCGGGCCATTCGTCGCGCGGGGCGAGGGTCACGATCGGGTCCGACTCGTGCGGTTGTCCGGCGTCGGCCGGCGATTCGCCGCGGCCGAGCCGCGACACCACGCCGGTGATGCCGGGGATCTCCATGATGCTCTTCAGCGCCTGCATCTCGAGCCGGATGGACTCGTCGATCGCGATGCTCGGGACGCGGGCGATGACGGGGGTGAGCTGACCTTCCTTCATGACCGGGATGAACGACGTGCCGAGCAGCGGGATGCAGGCCACCGCAGCCGCCATGCCGATGACCGCGCCGAGCGTCACCTTCTTCGCGTTGACCAACGCGTAGTCGAGCGCGCGCACGTAGGGCCGCTTGAAGAGGCGCAGCAGGAAGGTGTCGTGCTCCGCGCCGCCCTTCAGGAAATAGGAGCACAGCGCCGGTGTGAGCGTGAGCGAGAGCACCAGCGAGATCGTGAGCGCGATGGCGATGGTGAGCGCGAGCGGCGCGAAGAGCTTGCCTTCCATCCCCTCGAGGGACAGCAGCGGCAGGAACACGAGAATGATGATGCCCACGCCGAAGACGACCGGCGTGCCGACCTCGTTGGTGGCCAGGCGGACGAGGTTGCCGCGGTCCTCCGGTCGGGCACCCGGGCTGCCCAGACGGGCGAAGGCGTTCTCGACCACCACGACGGAGCCGTCCACCATGAGGCCGATGGCGATGGCGAGGCCGCCCAGCGACATCAGGTTCGCGGAGAGGTCGATGCGGCCCATCACGAGGAACGTGACGAGGGGCGTGAGGACCAGCGTGCTGACGACGATGAGGGACGACCGCACGTCGCCGAGGAAGAGGAAGAGCACGACGACCACGAGGATCACGCCCTCGACGAGCACCTTGACCACGTTCGAGAGCGCCGCGTCGACGAGCACCGTACGGTCGTAGAACGGCACGATCTGCAACCCGTCCATCAGTTGCGGATTTGCGTTCATCTCCTCGACCTTGGCCTTGATGCGCGTGACAACTTCGCGAGCATTTCCCCCACGGACCATCTGGATGATGCCGGCCACCGATTCCGTGTAGCCATTCCGGACCGCGGCGCCCGCGCGCACTTCCTCGCCCACGACCACGTCCGCGACATCGTCCAGGCGGACCGGCACGCCGTTCACCTCCTTCAGCACGATGCGGCGGATGTCGTCGAGGGATTCGATGAGGCCGGTGCCGCGGACGAGGAACTGCTCGCCGCCGGCGAAGAGGGCGCCGCCGGACGAATTGGCGTTGTTCACCACGACCGCATTGGTGAGATCCCGGAGGGTGAAGCCGTGGTGCCGCATGCTGTCCGGGTCGGGGATCACCTGGTACTGCTTCACGAACCCGCCCTGGGTGTTGATCTCGGCGACGCCCGCGACGGAACGCAGCATCGGGCGCACGACCCAGTCCTGCACGTCCCGGCGGTGACGCAGCTCCTCGACGCTGAGTGGCGTCTTGGGGTCGTCGGGTCGCTCCAGCGTGTACTGGTAGACCTCGCCCAGGCCCGTGGTGATGGGGCCCAGCACGGGCACGATCCCGGTCGGCATGCGGCCGGTCACCTCGATCAGGCGTTCCAGCACGAGCTGCCGCGCGAAGAAGAGATCGGTGTTGTCGGTGAAGACGAGCGTGACGAGCGACACGCCGTTGCGGTTGAGCGACCGCATCTCGGTGAGCCCGGGGAGGCCCCGCATCGCGATCTCGATGGGGACGGTCACGAAGCGCTCCACCTCCTGAGGCGGGCGGCCGGGCACTTCCGTGGCGATCTGGACCTGCACGTTCGTGACGTCGGGGAAGGCGTCGACCCCGAGGCCCTGGAGGCTGAAGAGCCCGGCGAACAGGAGGACGACCCCCAGCACCGACACGATCATGCGTTGCCGGATGGCCGATCGGATGAGCTGTTCGAGCATGGGAGACGGCGCCTTCTTGAATGCGAGCGACCGAGACTAGCGGCCACAGCAGGGTGAGGCAACCCATGTTTGCCGGTGCGCAGAGGCGTGAGGTACGGTCCGAGGCAGATCGATGGAGCGTCTGCGGGGGAGGCAATCGTAGTGATCGGGCGCAGTAGAATGCGCGGCCTCGCGGACCCCGGCGTCGCTCTCGGTCGGGGTCTTCGTGCGTCGCCGCACCTCAATGGCATCCCTCGCATCACTCCATTGCACCGCCCCAATGCACCGCCCATGACCCTCGACGAATTCGACTACGAACTGCCTCCGGAACTCATCGCCCAGCATCCGCCCGAAGTCCGTGGCGCGGGGCGGCTCCTGCACGTGGATGCGCCAGCAGAGGCGCTGACGGACGGCTGGTTCCGCGATCTGCCAGACCATCTCCGCGCCGGGGATGTGGTGGTGATGAACGACACGCGGGTGATCCCGGCGAGGCTCTTCGGCACCAAGGCGACGGGCGGCCGCGTGGAAGTGCTGGTGGAGCGCGTGCTCGGTCCGAGCGAGGCGCTCACGCAGTTGCGGGCGAGCAAGCCACCGGCGCCGGGCAGCCGGCTGGTGCTCGACCCGGACATCGAGGTCGAGGTGCTCGGGCGGGAGGGCGAGTTCTGGCACCTGCGCTTCGCGGGCGGGACGCCCCTCCTGGAACTGCTCGACCGGCATGGTCGACTGCCGCTGCCGCCGTACATCGAGCGGGAGGCTGGCGCGGAGGACGATGCGCGCTACCAGACGGTGTACGCGAAGCGTCCGGGGGCGGTGGCTGCGCCCACAGCGGGCCTGCATTTCGACGAGGCGATGCTCGAACGCGTCCGCGCGACGGGCGCCCGCATCGTGACGCTGACCCTGCACGTGGGGGCCGGGACGTTCCAGCCGGTGCGCGTCGACGACATCTCGCAGCATCGGATGCATTCGGAGTGGTACGAGATCCCGCAGGACGTGGTCGACGCGGTGGCGCATGCGCGGCGCGAGGGCGGGCGGGTGATGGCCATCGGCACCACGAGCCTCCGGGCGCTGGAGTCCGCCGCTGCGGCCACCGGCACCCTGGCAGCCGGCAGCGCCGAGACGCAGCTCTTCATCACGCCGGGGCACCGCTTCCGGGTGGTCGACCGCCTCTTCACCAACTTCCACCTGCCGAAGTCGACGTTGCTGATGCTGGTGAGCGCCTTCGGTGGCCTCGAGATCCTCCGCCGCGCGTACGCCCACGCCATCGCGCAGCGGTATCGCTTCTTCAGTTACGGAGACGCCATGCTCATCGAGCGTGCCCCGGAGGCCGCATGGCCGGCCTGAGCTTCGAACTGCTCGCGACCGACGGCGCCGCGCGCGCCGGGCGGCTCACGCTCAATCACGGGACGGTCGAGACCCCGCTCTTCATGCCCGTCGGCACCTACGGCGCGGTGAAGGGGATGAGTCCGGGGGAACTGCGCGAGGTCGGGTCGCAGATCGTGCTGTCGAACACCTTCCACCTCTGGCTGCGGCCCGGACTCGACGTGATCGGAAAGCACGGCGGCCTGCATGGGTTCATGGGCTGGGACGGGCCGATCCTCACGGACTCCGGCGGCTTCCAGGTCTTCAGCCTCGGGGCGCTGCGCAAGGTGCGCGAGGAGGGCGTGACGTTCCAGTCGCCCATCAATGGCGACAAGCTGCTGCTGACGCCGGAGGAGTCGATGCGCATCCAGCGCGTGCTCGACTCCGACATCGCGATGATCTTCGACGAATGCACGCCGTATCCGGCCACCGGGAAGGAAGCGGCCGACTCGATGCGGATGTCGCTGCGGTGGGCGGCGCGCAGCCGGGCCGCGTTCGACGGAAGCCGCAACGCGCTCTTCGGGATCGTCCAGGGCGGCATGTACGAGGCGCTGCGGGACGAGTCACTCGCCGGGCTGGAGGGCATCGGCTTCGATGGCTATGCGATCGGCGGACTCTCGGTCGGCGAGCCGAAGGAGGATATGCGCCGGATCCTGGCGCACACGGCCCCGAAACTTCCTGCGGGGCGGCCGCGCTATCTGATGGGGGTCGGAACCCCGGAGGATCTCGTCGAGGCGGTGAGCGCCGGCATCGACATGTTCGACTGCGTGATGCCCACCCGGAACGCCCGCAACGGCTGGCTCTTCACGCGCCGCGGCAACGTGAAGATCCGCAACAGCCGGTACCGGGACGATCTGGGGCCACCCGATCCCGAATGCACCTGCCACACGTGCACCCACCACACGCTCGCCTATCTGCACCATCTCAACAAGGTCGACGAGATGTACGGGGCGCGGCTCGCCACCGTCCACAATCTTCATTACTACCACGAGCTGATGGCGGGGCTGCGGGGCGCCATCCGGGGCGGCCAACTGGCCGGCTTCGTGGCGGACTTCCATGCCGGACGGGCCGGATCACCGCTCTGAAAGGCCCTCCGGACCGGGGTGTCCGCGAGGGGGTGCGTGCTAGAATGCGCGCCTTTTTCCGGGCTGGGCGAGGTACTGCGGGTGCATAGCGCGCTTGCCGCCCTGACGTCAGTCCGACGTCACCCTGGCAGGCCCCGGATCCCATCGAGGAGTACATCGTGTTGATTTCCCAAGCGTGGGCGCAGGCCGCTGGCGGCGCATCGGGCGGTATGGATCTTCTCGGCATGCTGCCGATCGCCCTCATGTTCGTGGTGCTCTATTTCTTCATGATCCGCCCACAGGCGAAGCGCGCGAAGGAGCACAAGGCCCTGCTCGCCGGGCTCGCGAAGGGCGACGAGGTGGTGGCCGGTGGCGGGATGCTCGGCAAGGTCACCAAGGTGACCGAGAACTACGTGACCATCGAGATCGCCTCGAACGTCGAAGTGCAGGTGCAGAAGCCGTCCATCCAGCTCGTGCTGCCCAAGGGCACGCTCCGCAACGCCACCTGAGAGCGGCGCGCACCGGCAGCTGGTGCGGCCCGCAGGATCTCCCGCCATGAATCGATATCCCCTCTGGAAGTACCTGGTCATCGCGATCGTGCTGGCCATCGGATTCCTGTATGCCTCGCCCAACATCTTCGGGGAGGTACCCGCGGTGCAGGTGTCTCCGCTGCAGCCGGGCGTCAAGGTGGACCCCGAGTTGATGGCCAGGGTGGAAGCGGCGCTTGCCCAGGACGGCGTGACGTCCACCGGCGGACTGCTCGATCCGACCGGCCTGAAGATGAAGTTCGCCGATACCGACACGCAGCTGAAGGCGAAGGACGTCATCCAGAAGGCGCTCGGCGAAGACTACGTGGTCGCGCTCAATCTGCTGTCGAATGCGCCGGCGTGGATGCGGTCTCTGAACATCCTCCCGATGTACCTCGGCCTCGATCTCCGTGGCGGCGTGCACTTCCTGCTGCAGGTCGACATGAACGGTGCCTTGTCGAAGGCGGCCGAGCGGTACGTGGGTGACGTGCGTCAGCTGATGCGCGAGAAGGAGATTCGCTACGCGGGTGTGACCCGCGAAGGCAGTGCCGTCCAGGTTCGCTATCGCGACGATGCGACCCGCGAAAAGGGCAAAGCGGCAATCGAGGCGAACATCCCGGGCGTCACCGTGAAGACGCGCGATGATGGCGCAGACTTCTTCCTCGTGCTGACCCTTCGCCCGGAGACGGAGAAGAGCATCCAGGACTTCGCCGTCCAGCAGAACGTCACCACGCTCCGCAACCGCGTGAACGAGCTGGGCGTCGCCGAACCGATCGTCCAGCAGGCCGGCGTCGACCGCATCGTGGTCCAGCTTCCGGGCGTGCAGGACACCACCCGCGCCAAGGACATCCTGGGTCGCACCGCGACGCTCGAGATCCGGATGGTCGACGAGGAAGCCATGCAGTCGGGCATCCCGGCCGCGGGCACCGAGGAGTTCACGGAACGCCGTCGCGACGGCACGTCGAGCAAGGTGTTCGTGAAGCGCCAGGTGGTCGTGACCGGCGAGCGGATCACCGACGCCGCACCGACGTTCGACCAGAACCAGCGCCCGGCGGTGTCGGTATCGCTCGACGGCGCGGGCGGCCGGATCATGCGGGACCTCACGCGCGAGAACGTCGGCAAGCTTATGGCGATCATCCTGTTCGAGCGGAAGAACGGTCGCGACGTCGGCGAGCCCATCTCGGTCGCGCGCATCCAGGGCGAGTTCTCCAATCGATTCCAGATCACGGGGATGTTCTCCGCCGAGGAGACCACCAAGCTCGCGCTGCTGCTGCGCGCCGGCTCTCTCGCAGCGCCGATGGACTTCGTGGAGGAGCGCACGGTGGGCCCGAGCCTCGGTGCCGAGAACATCGAGAAGGGTTGGAAGTCGACCCTGATCGGCTTCGGGGCGATCGCCATCTTCATGATCATCTACTACATGCTGTTCGGCATCGTGTCGGTGACTGCGCTCGCCGTGAACCTCGTACTGCTGGTGTCGCTGCTGTCGATGCTGCAGGCGACGCTCACCCTGCCAGGCATCGCGGCCATCGCGCTGACGCTCGGCATGGCCATCGACGCGAACGTGCTGATCAACGAGCGGATCCGCGAGGAGCTGCGCAGCGGGACGACGCCGCAGGCGGCCATCGCCGCTGGCTACGAACGGGCGTGGGCCACGATTCTCGACTCGAACATCACGACCCTCATCGCGGGTGTCGCACTGTTCATGTTCGGCAGCGGGCCGGTGCGCGGCTTCGCGGTGGTCCACTGCCTCGGCATCCTGACCTCCATGTTCAGCGCCGTGCTGGTGTCCCGCGCGATCGTGAATCTGGTCTACGGCGGGCGACGCAAGCTGGAGAAGGTCTCGATCGGCAACACCGACTGGCACAAGCGGGCGTCGGCGGCCTGACCGCCACCGAGCCCCAACGAGGAAACCGCCATGGAATTCTTCCGTATCCGGAAAGACATACCGTTCATGCGGTATGCCCCGCTGTTCAACATCATCTCGTTGGTCACCTTCGTGGTTGCCGTCGTCCTCCTGCTGACGCGCGGGCTGCACCTCGGCGTCGAGTTCACCGGCGGCACGGTGATGGAGGTCGGCTACAGCCAGTCTGTCGACATCGAGCGGTTGCGCAGCGTCATCGAGAAGGCCGGGTTCCCGGAGGCCACGGTGCAGACGTTCGGCAGCTCGCAGACTGCGCTCATCCGGCTGCCCAGCAAACCGAAGGTGTCAGGGGCAGACATCTCCAATGCCGTGCTTGCGGCTCTCAAGGCCGACGATGCGGGTGTCGATCTGCGGCGGGTGGACTTCGTGGGCTCTCAGGTGGGTCGCGAACTGGTGGAGAACGGACTGATCGCGCTCGCGCTCGTGGCGCTCGGGATCGTGCTGTACCTGTGGCTGCGCTTCGAATGGAAATTCGGTGTGGCGGCGATCATCGCCAACCTGCACGACGTGGTCATCATTCTCGGATTCTTCGCACTGTTCCAGTGGGAGTTCTCCCTGCCCGTGCTGGCAGCGGTGCTCGCCGTGCTCGGCTACTCCGTGAACGAATCGGTCGTCGTGTTCGACCGGGTCCGCGAGAACTTCCGCAAGATGCGCAAGGCAACCGTGCCGGAAGTCATCAACAGCGCCATCACCAGCACGATCTCGCGGACGATCATCACCCACGGTTCCACGCAGCTGATGGTCACGTCCATCCTGTTCTTCGGCGGCGATACGCTCTTCTACTTCGCCCTCGCACTCACGATCGGGATCCTGTTCGGCATCTACTCGTCGGTGCTCGTCGCGAGCCCGCTCGTGATGTACATGGGCATCAAGCGCGAGGATCTCGTGAAGCCCGAGCGCAAGCGCGAGGAAGCGGTCGTCTGACCGCGGGGGACCGCGCGCCATGGACTGGCTGACCCAGGTGGCGGGTCTGATCCTGCACCTGGATCGGCACCTGCTCGACTTCGCGACGAATTACGGCGCCTGGGTCTACGGACTGCTGTTCGTCATCATCTTCTGCGAGACGGGGCTGGTGGTGACGCCGTTCCTGCCCGGGGATTCGTTGCTGTTCGTGGCGGGGACAGTGGCAGCGACCGGGGCGCTGAACGTGCACGTGCTCGTCGTCCTGCTGATCGTTGCCGCGGTGCTCGGGGACTCCCTCAACTACGGCATCGGTCGATGGCTGGGGCCGCGCGTGTTCCGGATGCCGCAATCGTGGTTCTTCAATCCGAAGCATCTGCAGCGCGCCAACGCCTTCTACGAACGCCATGGCGGCAAGACGATCATCATCGCCCGGTTCGTGCCGATCGTCCGGACCTACGCGCCGTTCGTGGCCGGCGTGGGGTCGATGGAATATCGTCGCTTCTTCAGCTTCAACGTCGTCGGTGCCATCGTGTGGGTGGTGCTGCTCGCGTACGGCGGCTACCTGTTCGGCAACATCCCGTGGGTGAAGAAGAACATCTCGCTCGTCGTGATCGGCATCATCGTGCTGTCGATCCTGCCCGGCGTGGTCGAGTACCTCCGGGCCAAACGCGCCGGCTGATGTCCGGCGCCGTTGATTCGTTCGCGCCGGCTGATGTCCGGCGCCGTTGATTCGTTCGCGCCGGCTGATGTCCGGCGCCGTTGATTCGTTCGCGCCGGCTGATCGCCGGCCGCGCGCCTCTCTTCAGATCGCCTTCGCGAGCGCCTGCGCCAGGCCGATGTAGCCAGCCGGCGTAAGGGCAGACAGCCGCGCCCTCTCCGCGTCCGGGATGGGCAGGTCCGCGATGAAGGCGTGCAACGTCGCCTGATTGATGCCGTCCTTGCCGCGGGTGAGCGCCTTCAGTTTCTCGTAGGCCTCCGGTACGCCGAAGCGCCGCATCACGGTCTGGATCGGCTCGGCGAGCACTTCCCAGTTGTCGTCGAGGTCCGCCGCGAGGCGGGCCGGGTTGGCCAGCAGCTTGCGCAGGCCCCGGCGGCAGGAATCCCAGGCGAGCAGCGTGTGGCCCATCGCCGTGCCGGTGGTGCGGAGGACCGTGGAGTCGGTGAGGTCGCGCTGCCAACGTGACACCGGCAGCTTCACGGCGAGGTGCTGCAGCAGCGCATTCGCCACCCCCAGATTGCCTTCCGAGTTCTCGAAATCGATCGGGTTGACCTTGTGCGGCATCGTCGACGAGCCCACCTCGTTGGCGGCCGTCTGCTGCTTGAAGTAGTCGAGCGAGATGTAGCCCCAGAGGTCGCGGTTGAGGTCGACAAGAATCGTATTCACGCGGACGTAGGCGTCGCACAGTTCGGCGATGCCGTCGTGGGGTTCGATCTGGGTCGTGTAGGGGTTGAACTCGATGCCGAGGCGTTCGACGAATGCCTTGGCCAGCGCGGGCCAGTCGACATCCGGACAGGCCACGACGTGGGCGTTGTAGTTGCCCACGGCGCCGTTGATCTTTCCCGGGACGCTGACCCGTGCGAGGCCGTCGCGGGCGCGGCGCAGGCGGGCGACGACGTTGGCGATCTCCTTGCCGAGCGTGGTGGGCGTGGCCGCCTGACCGTGAGTGCGCGAGAGCATCGGCTCGGCGGCGAGCGCGTGGGAGAGATCGATGAGCTGCGCGACCAGACCATCGAGCATCGGCAGCATCACGGCGTCGCGCGACTCCGTGAGCATCAGCGCGTGACAGAGGTTGTTGATGTCTTCCGATGTGCACGCGAAGTGGATGAACTGATTCCCGCGGGACACTTCCTCGTCGCCGGAAAAACGGTCGCGCAACCAGTACTCGACGGCCTTCACGTCGTGATTCGTGCGGCCCTCGATCGTCTTGACCGCGTCGGCATCGGTGGTCGAGAAGTCACGTACGCATTGGTCGAGGAGGTCGAGGGTGGCCTGCGAGAACGGCGGTAGTTCCGGTACGCCGGGTTCGGCCGCCAGTGCCTTCAGCCATTCGACCTCGACACGGACGCGGTAGCGGATCAGCGCGTACTCGCTGAAGTGATCGGCGAGGCGGGCGACCTTGCTGCGATAGCGGCCGTCGAGCGGCGAGATGGCGGTGAGCGCGGAGAAAGGCATGGCGTGACGGTGTGCGGGAAAGGCGCGATTCTAGCGGATAGGGGTTCGCGCCCGGCCCCTACAATCCGTTGATGACGCTCGAAGAGACTCTGCAGGAGGCGCGTGGGTGCCGCGTGTGTGCGCACCACCTTCCCCACGCGCCGCGTCCGGTGCTCCGGGCGGCACGGAGCGCTCGGCTGCTCATCGTCGGACAGGCACCGGGGCGACGGGTGCACGAGAGTGGCGTTCCTTGGAACGACCCGTCGGGAGATCGCCTGCGTGCCTGGCTCGCCCTCCCGCGCGAGGACTTCTACGACGAGACGCGCGTGGCGATCGTGCCGATGGGGCTCTGCTATCCGGGGACGGTCGATGGTGCCGACCTGCCGCCGCGGCCAGAGTGCGCGCCGCTCTGGCAAGAGCGGATCCGGTCGCAGCTTCCGGCGATCGGACTCACGCTCCTCGTCGGCGCCTATGCGCAGGCCTTCCACCTTGGCAGACGCAGACGGAAGGGCATGACCGAGACCGTCCGGAGTTTCGGCGACTACCTGCCCGAGTTCATGCCGCTGCCCCATCCGAGCTGGCGGAACACGGCGTGGCTGCGGCGGAACGCCTGGTTCGAGGACGAACTGCTGCCGGCGCTTCGCGCGAGAGTGCGGGTGCTGATGGATGGATCAGGCGGCGGCTGACAGCGTGTCTTGCGGGAGCGCGCGCTCGATCACGCCACCGCCCAGGCAGACGTCTCCCCGGTAGAGCACCACCGACTGGCCCGGCGTGATGGCCCACTGCGGCTCGTCGAACGCGACCGTGAGATGCCCGCCCGATGGGTCGAGAGCGAACCGGCATGCGGCATCGCCCTGTCGGTAGCGGGTCTTCGCGCCGTAGTCCGAGGACGGATCGGGCGCCGTACCTGCGACCCACGACAGGTCGAGCGCTTCGAGCGCTGGCGCAGCGAGGCAAGGGTGATCGTGCCCCTGCACGACCACGAGGCGATTCGCCGGGAGGTCCTTGTCGGCGACGTACCAGGGCAACCCCTCGCCCCCGATGCCGAGGCCCTGACGCTGGCCGATCGTGTAGTACATGAGGCCCATGTGCCGGCCGACGACGCGCCCCTCGGGGGTGACCATGTCGCCGGGCTCCCGTGGCAGGTATCGGTTGAGGAAGTCCCGGAACGGCCGCTCGCCGATGAAGCAGATGCCCGTGGAGTCCTTCTTCGCGTGGTTCGGCAGGCCGATGCGCTCGGCGAGGGCGCGGACATCGCGCTTCTGCCAACCGGCGAGCGGGAAGAGCGTGCGCCCCAGTTGCCGCTGATCGAGGCGGTGGAGGAAGTAGCTCTGGTCCTTCGTGCGGTCCGCGGCGCGCAGGAGCTCGAACGACCCGTCGGCAGTCTGCCGGACGCCGGCGTAGTGTCCGGTGGCGATGTGGCCGGCGCCGAGGGCGATGGCGTGATCGAGGAATGCCTCGAACTTGATCTCGCTGTTGCACAGCACGTCCGGATTCGGTGTGCGGCCGGCGCGGTACTCGGCGAGGAAGCGGCTGAAGACACGCTCGCGATACTCGGCGGCGAAGTTCACGGCATCCACTTCGATCCCGATGACGTCCGCCACCGAAACGGCGTCGACGAGATCCGCGCGCGAAGTGCAGTACTCGTCGGTGTCGTCGTCCTCCCAGTTCTTCATGAAGAGGCCGACGACGTCGTATCCGGCTTCCTTGAGCAGCCAGGCGGCCACAGCGGAGTCCACGCCGCCGGAGAGTCCGACGACGACGCGTTCGCGGGTCATGGGTAGTGCACCAGAAGGTCGAGCGGGTAATGGCGGCCGGCCAGGTGATCGTCGATGCATCGGAGGACGAGCCCGTTCCGATGGCGCGGGGTCTCGGCGACGAGTTCGTCGCGCGTCATCCAGAGTGCGCGCAGGATGCCGTGGTCCAGGGGGCGGTCCGCCTCGTGACGGATCAGGCGGCCAGAGAATGCGAAGCGCAGATACACGACGTCGGTACCCGGGCGCGGCCAGCGGTAGATCCCGATCAGATGCTCGAGAGCGACGTGGCAGGCGGTCTCCTCGAGCGTCTCGCGAACTGCGGCCTCGACGAGCGATTCGTTCGACTCGAAGTGACCCGCGGGCTGGTTGATGCGGATGCCTTCGTCGGTCTCTTCCTCGACCATCAGGAAACGCCCTTCGCGTTCGACGACCACGGCGACCGTGGCATGCGGTGTCCAGATCATGTCTTGGCTCCCAGCCCCGGAAACAGTTCCAGGAGGCCCTGTGCGATGAATTCGACGGCGAGGGCGGCGAGCACCAGGCCCATGATCCGGGTGACGATGTTCATGCCCGTCGTGCCGAGGCGACGGGACACGCGGGTGGCAAGCAGCAAGGTCATCCAGACGGTCACGGCGATCAAAGCTGCTGGCAGGAGCAGCTCGAAGCGGAACGCGACACCTTGGACGCCATGGGTGGCGATGATCATCGTACTGATGGATCCTGGTCCGGCCAGGAGCGGGATGCCCAAAGGGACGACGGCGACCGCGTGACGATCGACGGTCTCGCGCTCTTCCGCGGGGGTCTGCCGGATTCCGCTCTCGCGGGCTTCCATCATGGAGATCGCGAGCAGCATCAGGAGTATGCCGCCGCCGACCTGGAACGATGGGATCCCGATCCCGAAGAAATCCAGCAGGCTGGTTCCAACCAGCGCCGACGTCCCGAGCACCGTGAAGACGGTGATGGCCACGGTGCGCGCGGTGCGCCGCTGTTCGGCGGGCGTCCAGCCTGCGGTGGTGCCGACGTACATCGGGACGCCACCCACCGGATTGACGATGGCGAGCAGCGCGATGGTGATCTTGAATAGTTCGGTCCAGTGAAGCATCGGGCGGAGCGGAAGGGGGATGACCAGCCCATCGAGGGCCCCAGGTTCATCTGGGGGGGGCGAGCATTTCGAGCAAGCATGCAACGGTGCAAAGTTGCGGGGCAGGGGTGCGGGCAGCCCTGATTCCAGTGGACCGATCACCGTTCGCCCGTTCCCGACGGCCGACTGGTACGACGCTCACCGAGAATAAGTGGAACCCGCCGGAGTAGTCAAAGCAGAGGCAGCAATGGAGAGAGGGCACGGTGCTTCCATGGTGCACGGCAGGCCGTGGTCGCCCATTCGGCGGGATATCCGGGCGTGCCGGCGGTGTCGACTTCCCTTACGTTGGCCAGCCATCGTTTGGGCGAGCCAACACCAAATAGCTGATCGCTGTGAGTTTTCAACCTCCGGTCCGAATAATGCTCACAATGCGGCATCTTTGATTGTTTGCACTGGACGTCGCCCCATGAATGCTCTGACCAAATCTCTTGCCGCCGCTGCGATCCTGACAAGCGCCATGCTGAGCGCGCCCGCCCAGGCGCTGCCGACCTGCGCCACCTCGATCGGAATGACGATCACCCCGCCGGCCGGTACATCCCAATCTCCCGATGCCGGGGCATGCCTCGACCTCAGTGGTGGCTACAACTGGGCGTACTCGGGCTACTCGGCGGACGAGCAACAGGCGTTCAGACAATTGCTTGCTGACGCCTGGGGCGGCAGCGCGAACGATTGGATCTACCTCAATGAGATCGATGGTCGTTCCGACAGCATCAGCGACGGCTTCTTCCCGCCCGATCGCTTCGATTCGTTCGATGTCTGGACGAACGGCCAGGCCGGTTCTGGCGCCGGCGCGAACGGCACCTTCAGCGTGAGTATCACCAACAGCCCGGTCCTCCCGACGCCATTCGAGGCGAAGCTCATGGACATCGTCGGCGTGATGAAGCCCGACGAAGTTGCGAACCCGGGCAACAAGAGTCAGCGTGGCACCTTTGCGGATACGGTGCTCGCCTACCTCTTCTCAGGTGTCGAGATCACTGAGCGAGGCGAACTGACGGGAACTTTCGAGTTCCGCTCGAGCACGACGGCGCCGGCCGACTATGTGTACTCCGGGTTGGGTTTCTTCGGTCGAGTCGCCTCGACGGTGACACCCACGCCGATTCCCGAGCCCGGTGTGCTCGCCTTGATCGGGATCGCCGCCCTCGGCGCCTCGGTCGCACGCCGCAATCGTCGCAGCTGACCAATACGCCGGACTGACCGGACAACGGTCCTGTCCTGCAAAGAAAAGCCCGCCTTCCGGCGGGCTTTTCGTTTCGAGACTACTGCGGGCGCTCGGGAGTCTCCCGCCATCGGCCCGGAGGCAATCCGTCCAAGCGGTATGGGCCGATCGCTGTCCTGATCAGGCGTAGCGTGGGGAATCCTACAGCAGCGGTCATCCGTCGGACCTGTCGATTGCGTCCCTCACGCAGGATGAGTTCGATCCAGGTCGTCGGGATGTGTCTACGGTAGCGGACGGGGGGATCGCGGGGCCAGAGCCAGTCCGGCTCCGCGATCGCCCGTGCTTCCGCGGGCCGTGACTTGAAGTCACCGAGGT
The DNA here is from genome assembly GCA_001464895.1 of Betaproteobacteria bacterium Ga0077532. Taxonomy (GTDB): domain Bacteria; phylum Pseudomonadota; class Gammaproteobacteria; order Burkholderiales. The sequence goes on along the minus strand of LNEE01000017.1, from coordinate 202,085 downwards.
CCACGCCAGTGCGGAGTCGTCCAAGTGCCTCGTCGGTGGGCTCGCCTTCGACCTGGGCCAGGTAGGTCTTCGGAAGCTTGTGCCTGGGGTCTGCGATGCGCGCCTGGAGGGCGCCGTCGTCCGTCAGCAACAACAAGCCTTCGCTGTCGGCATCGAGCCTACCTGCCGGGTACACGCCGGGAACATCGACGTAGTCCCGAAGGGTACGGATGCCCTCCGACCCGGTGAACTGGCTCTGCACCCCGTGGGGTTTGTTGAGCAGGATCACCCGGGTCATGGAGGGGCCGTTGGCGGCGATGTGTCAGCCGCGGGCGATCTCAGCGATGCTCAGCTGCAATCACCCGGTCGTACGCGGGCAGCGTCAGGAACTCGGCGAAGTCCTCAGCGAGCGTCAATTCCTCGAAGAGCTTCGCCCCTTCATCGTACTTGCCCGCCGCAAAACCCTTCTCGCCAAGAATCTGCCTGACCTTCGCGAGTTCCTCGGGTACCAGCGCCTGGAACATCTCGCGCGTCACCTTACGGCCATCGTCCAGCACGCCCTTCGGGCTGCGGATCCAGTGCCAGATCTGGGCACGCGAGATTTCGGCCGTCGCCGCGTCTTCCATGAGGTTGAAGATCGGGACGCAGCCCGTTCCGGCAAGCCACGCGCCGACGTACTGGATTCCGATGTTGATGTTCATCCGGAGGCCGTTCTCGGTGATCGGTGCCTCAGGCTGGAAGTTCAGGAGATCGGCTGCGGTGACCTTGACGTCGTCGCGCTGCTTCGAGATCTGGTTCGGCGTCTTCATCACGCGGTCGAAGGCCTCCTTCGCGATCGGCACCAGAGCAGGATGCGCGACCCAGGTGCCGTCGTGTCCGTCGGTGACTTCGCGCTCCTTGTCCGCGCGCACCTTCGCCAGCGCGGCCTCGTTGGCCTCCGGATCGTTCTTGATCGGAATCTGGGCCGCCATGCCGCCCATCGCGAAGGCACCGCGGCGGTGGCAGGTCTTGATCAGCAGCTGCGAGTAGGCGCGCATGAACGGGCTCGTCATGGTCACGAGCCCGCGGTCGGCCAGGATGAAGCCGGGCTGCTTCTTGAACTTCTTGATGCACGAGAAGATGTAGTCCCAGCGACCGCAATTCAGGCCCGCCGAGTGATCGCGAAGTTCGTAGAGGATCTCGTCCATCTCGAACGTCGCCATGATCGTCTCGATCAGGACGGTGGCCTTGACCGTGCCCACCGGCAGGCCAAGCTCCGATTGAGCCAGCACGAAGGCGTCGTTCCAGAGGCGCGCTTCGAGGTGGCTTTCCATCTTGGGCAGATAGAGATAGATGCCCGAGCCCTTCGCGACGCGGGTCGCCGCGTTGTGGAAGAAGTAGAGGCCGAAATCGAATAGGCCGCCTGAAACCGGCTTGCCGTCGACGCGCATGTGCTTTTCGTCGAGGTGCCAGCCGCGCGGGCGCACCAACAGCGTGGCTACCTTTTCGCCGAGCTGGTAGCTCTTGCCTTCGGGACTGGTGAACGAGATCGTGCCCGCGATCGCGTCGCGCATGTTGATCTGGCCCTGGATCTGGTTCGACCAGGTCGGCGTCGACGAGTCCTCGAAGTCGGCCATGAACATGTTCGCCCCGGAGTTCAGGGCGTTGATGACCATCTTCCGGTCGGTGGGGCCGGTGATCTCGACGCGGCGATCCTGAAGGTCTGCTGGAACTGGCGCAACGCTCCAATGCGCCTCACGGATCTGGCGCGTCTCGGGGAGGAAATCAGGCAGCTTCCCTGCATCGAGTTCTGCTTGACGCGTCTTGCGGCGGGCGAGCAGCTCATGCCGACGGGCGTCGAGCGCGCGATGCAGCTTCGCAACGAAGGCCACTGCCTCGGGGGTGATGATCTGGGCGAAGTCGGGCGTTACCGGGGCCAGGATCTCGATGCCCGGGCCAAAGGTCGGTTGGGTCATTGGTGTACTCCGTGGGATCGTCGGGAATGAAATTTCCCGCATTATGGCATTAGATTTTGCCGGTTGGCAGAGGCCGAAAAAAACCCGGACACCGCGGTGTCCGGGTTTCGGCGGGAGCCGTCACCGTCAGGCGAACTGTTCTTCTTCGGTCGAACCAGTCAATGCGGTCACGGAGGATTGCCCCGACTGGATCACCTGGGTGACCTCATCGAAGTAACCGGTGCCCACCTCCCGCTGGTGCTTCACAGCGGTGAAGCCGCGCTCTGCTGCAGCGAACTCCTTCTGCTGCAGGTCAACAAAGGCCGTCATGTTGTCCCGCGCGTACCCGTATGCGAGGTCGAACATGCCGTAGTTGAGCGAATGGAAACCCGCAAGCGTGATGAACTGGAACTTGTAGCCCATCGCACCCAGTTCGCGCTGGAACTTGGCGATGGTCGCGTCGTCGAGGTTCTTCTTCCAGTTGAACGACGGCGAGCAGTTGTACGAAAGCAGCTTGCCTGGAAACTTGCGATGGATCGCTTCGGCGAACTGGCGGGCGAACTCGAGGTCGGGCTTGCCGGTTTCACACCAGATCAAGTCTGCGTACGGCGCGTAGGCAAGACCGCGGGAGATCGCCTGCTGCAGACCGTTCATCACCCGGTAGTAGCCTTCGGAGGTTCGCTCGCCCGTGCAGAAGGGCTTGTCGTTCTCGTCGAAATCCGACGTGATCAGGTTGGCCGCTTCGGAGTCAGTCCGCGCGAACACCAACGTGGGAACACCCATCACATCAGCAGCCAATCGCGCGGCCACCAGTTTCTGGACGGCTTCCTGCGTCGGAACGAGCACTTTCCCGCCCATGTGGCCACATTTCTTGGCGGCAGCGAGTTGGTCCTCGAAGTGAACGCCGGCGGCGCCCGCGTCGATCATGGCCTTCATCAGCTCGAAAGCGTTCAGAACACCACCGAAGCCCGCTTCGGCATCGGCAACAATCGGGGCGAACCAATCGATGTCGTCCTTCCCTTCCGAGTGGTGGATCTGGTCGGCACGGATGAGCGTGCTGTTGATCTTGCGCACGACAGCCGGGACGCTGTTGACGGGGTATAGGGACTGGTCGGGATACATCTCGCCAGCGATGTTGGCGTCGGCGGCCACTTGCCAGCCGGAGAGGTAGATTGCCTTGAGGCCCGCCTTGACCTGCTGCATGGCCTGATTGCCGGTCATGGCGCCGAGCGCATTGATGAAGGGTTCTTCATTCACCAGCGTCCAGAGCTTCTCTGCGCCACGCCGGGCAAGGGAATGCTCGATGTGTACGGTGCCGCGGAGGCGGTCGACATCCTCGGCGCTATACGGGCGCGTGATGCCTTTCCAGCGGGGGTTTTCCGCCCAGTCCTTCTTGAGTTGCGCGATGGATTGCTTCAATTGAATCTCCAGTCCGAGTTGAAAGTTGCGCTGGCTGAGACGGACACGCGAGGACCCTGTTGGGCCATCGACGCCGAGGCAACCTGCTGCGCTGCCAGGAAGCCCGCAGCGCAAGTTGCGTGCGCGCTGCACCCAGTTGCACGAGGCGGCCAGAGATCAGGTCTGGCGGGCCAAGGGGATGATCGGGTTGGCGATCACCACCGGAGTGCCGACATTTCACCTTTGTCGAACACGGCACCGTGTCCGCTGAGTATACGATCGGTCTTGCGCAGTGCAACAACAATGTCGGGATGTCAATTTATATTGAGGAATCAGTTATTTGCATGCTGCGTGCGACCAGTTATCCCGCAATGCGGAAAGCAGTTTTGCTGGTGTGCGGCGGATACATCTCCAGAGGTCATTGCCCCCAGGGAATGACCTGGGTGTCGCTGTGTTGTGCGTTCCCGCCGCCTACGGCACGCCAATGGCGCCGGCAAGGTTCCAGGGCTACCAAAGGTGTCCATGGTTGCCGTTCGCGGAAAGTGTGGTCGCGCGTCGTTCGGCCGATTCCGCTCCCGTTGGGCAAGGGGGGTGACCCTTGCGCCAGTCTCAGACTTGGACAAGCCGTCAACTCTGGACAGGAGATCCTGGGACCCCAGTAATCGAGCCACGGGCGTCTTTTTGCTGCCGGGGATGCATGGCGGTCAATGGTTGGGGAGCAAGCAACGCGGGCACGACGGGAGGACTGGCAGGTCGCCAACATTGGGCGCGTGGACTAAACTCCGAAGGGGTTGATGCCCGTCGGCCGATCAGGGAATGCATGCCTGCGATCGGGCGTTTCAAGAACGATGAAGTTGGGAGCCCCGTGAGCTGATCTTCCAATTGGCTGACGAGCCAATGTTGAAGGCGCGATGTTGAAGGGCAGATGTTCAACGGACACGTCTTGCGACGTGCAGGCCCCATGCAGTGTCCTTGCAGTGTCCTTGCGGTGCGCCGACACGGTTCTGCCCATATCCCGTACCAAGCAGTTCAACTTGCGAAAGGTGATCGATGTACAAGCATATCAAGGTGCCGAGCAGTGGCGAGAAGATCAAGGTGAACAGCGACTTCACCCTGGACGTTCCCGACAGCCCCATCATCCCTTTCATCGAAGGGGACGGCACCGGGATCGATATCTCGCCTGTGATGTGCAAAGTCGTCGATGCTGCGGTGGACGTTGCCTACGGCGGAAAGCGCAAGATTTCATGGATGGAGATCTTCGCCGGAGAGAAGTCCACACGCGTCTATGGCGAGAACGTCTGGCTCCCGGACGAGACCCTCGAGGTTGCCAAGGAGTACGTCGTTTCGATCAAGGGCCCGCTGACCACTCCGGTCGGTGGCGGCATACGCTCCATCAACGTCGCACTGCGCCAGGAGCTTGATCTGTATGTGTGTCTGCGACCGGTGCGCTACTTCACCGGTGTTCCCAGCCCGCTGAAGAACCCCGAGAAGACCGAGATGGTGATCTTCCGTGAGAACTCGGAGGACATTTACGCAGGCATAGAGTGGCAGGCGGAATCCGAGGCGTGCAAGAAGGTCATCCATTTCCTGACGCAGGAGATGGGTGTCAAGAAGATCCGCTTCCCAGATACGTCGGGCATCGGCATCAAGCCGGTGTCCCGAGAAGGGACAGAGCGGCTGGTTCGCAAGGCGATCCAGTACGCCATTGCGAACAAACGCTCATCGGTGACCCTGGTCCACAAGGGCAACATCATGAAGTTCACCGAGGGAGGGTTCCGAGACTGGGGCTATGCGCTGGCCAAGCGAGAGTTCGGCGCCCAGTTGATTGACGGTGGTCCGTGGATGAAGCTGCCCTCGGGCATCGTCATCAAGGACGTCATCGCGGATGCGTTCCTGCAGCAGATCCTGCTGCGTCCCGAGGAATACGATGTGATCGCCACGCTGAACCTGAACGGTGACTACATCTCGGACGCACTTGCTGCACAAGTTGGCGGGATCGGAATTGCGCCAGGTGCAAACCTGTCGGACTCCGTCGCCATGTTCGAAGCGACCCATGGTACGGCACCCAAGTATGCAGGTAAGGACTATGTGAACCCGGGATCGCTGATCTTGTCTGCAGAGATGATGCTGAGACATATGGGTTGGCTCGAGGCTGCTGACCTGATCATCAAGGCGACCGAGGCGGCGATCAGTGCTCGCACGGTCACGTACGATTTCGCGAGGCTCATGACGGGTGCGACCCAAGTGTCCTGCTCAGGTTTCGGTGATGCCATGATCGCTCAGATGAGAGCACGTTGATCATGCAAGGGGCGCGAGTTGCCGAGATATCTGCGACGGATTCCTGGTCGCTGGAAGCGGGACGCCGGCCAACGTCTTTGGTTGGTTGGGCGGTAGGTTTCGAGGTGCCGGCGACATCGGAAAGAGGCGAGGGTGCGCCCCTTGTAAAATTCGAATTTGCGCGCACAATAGATTCGTCGAGTGTGCTGATCCACTCAGCAGTCAGGTAACGGCAGGGCTATGGCGACAAGTCCACGAGAAGGTGGAGTGTTGGAGGTCGAGAAGCAGAAGGTCGAGCCTCCTCCGCTGTACAAAGTGCTTCTGCTGAACGACGACTACACACCGATGGATTTCGTGGTCGGGGTACTTCAGGACTTCTTCGGAATGACCCGTGAGCAGGCCACGCAAGTGATGTTGAAGGTGCACCGCGATGGAATGGGCGTGTGCGGAGTATTTCCGAAGGATGTCGCCGCGACCAAGGTGGAACAGGTCATCTCGTATTCGCGTCAGCATCAGCACCCGTTGCAGTGTGTGATGGAGGAAACGTAGATGATTGCCCAGGAACTCGAAGTCAGTCTGCACATGGCGTTCATGGAGGCCAGGCAGAAGCGCCACGAGTTCATCACGGTGGAGCACCTGCTCCTCGCCATGTTGGACAACCCGTCAGCCTCTGAAGTGTTGCGCGCTTGTGCGGCGAACATCGAGGAACTGCGGAAGCAGCTCACGGATTTCATCAACGAACACACACCGGTGGTGTCTGGTGACGAGGTCGACACTCAGCCGACCCTCGGTTTCCAACGTGTCATCCAGCGCGCCATCCTCCACGTCCAGTCGTCGGGCAAGAAAGAGGTCACCGGTGCCAATGTGCTGGTGGCTATCTTTGGTGAAAAGGATTCCCACGCCGTCTACTTCTTGCATCAGAAAGGCGTGACTCGCCTAGACGTCGTCAATTTCATCTCGCACGGCATAAGCAAGGTTCCTCAGAGCGCGGCCCAACCTCCGAAGCAGGAGGCCGAGGCCGAGGCCGAGCAAGAGCAGGGCGCCGGCGGTGCGTTGGAGACGTACACCCAGAACCTGAACGCCCAGGCCATCAGCGGGAAGATCGATCCGCTGATCGGTCGAGAGAAAGAGGTCGAGCGTGTCATCCAGACACTGTGTCGCCGCAGGAAGAACAATCCCCTGCTGGTGGGCGAGGCCGGAGTCGGTAAGACCGCGATCGCGGAGGGCTTGGCCCGTCGCATCATCGAGGGGCAGGTTCCCGAGATTCTCAGTCACTGCGTGGTCTACGCTCTCGACATGGGTGCGCTGCTGGCGGGAACCAAGTACCGCGGTGATTTCGAGCAGCGACTGAAGGCTGTGCTCAAGCAGCTCACCGACAACCCAAATGCAATACTCTTCATCGACGAAATCCACACGCTCATCGGTGCAGGCGCGGCGTCAGGCGGTACGTTGGATGCGTCCAATCTTCTGAAGCCTGCCCTGTCGTCGGGGCAGATGAAGTGCATCGGTGCAACAACTTATAACGAGTTCCGCGGAATCTTCGAGAAGGATCACGCGCTCTCACGCCGCTTCCAGAAGATCGACGTCGTCGAACCTACGATCGAGGAGACAGTCGCCATTCTTCGTGGCCTCAAGACACGGTTCGAGGCGCATCATGGAGTGCGTTACACAGAGGCGGCGCTGAGCTCCGCCGCTGAGCTTTCAGCTCGGTACATCAATGACCGCCATCTGCCCGACAAGGCGATCGATGTGATCGATGAGGCTGGTGCCGCGCAGCGCATTCTCCCCAAGTCGAAGCAGCGCAAGGTCATCGGCAAGCACGACATCGAGGAGACCGTGGCGAAGATCGCGCGGATCCCGCCACAGAATGTGTCTTCCAGCGACCGCAACTCCCTCAAGACCCTGGACCGCGATTTGAAGGCTGTGGTGTTCGGTCAGGACAAAGCGATTGATGCGCTCGCCGCAGCGATCAAGATGTCCCGGAGTGGTCTGGGGAATCCTCTCAAGCCGATCGGATCCTTCCTCTTTTCGGGTCCCACGGGCGTTGGTAAGACCGAGGTTGCCCGCCAGTTGGCTTACATCCTCGGTGTCGAGCTGATCCGTTTCGACATGTCCGAGTACATGGAGCGACACGCTGTCTCGCGTCTCATCGGAGCGCCGCCCGGATACGTGGGCTTCGATCAAGGTGGCCTGCTGACGGAGGCGATTGCGAAGCATCCTTATGCGGTTCTTCTCCTCGATGAAATCGAGAAGGCGCACCCAGACATCTTCAACATCTTGCTTCAGGTGATGGACCACGGCACGCTCACCGACAACAACGGTCGGAAGGCGGATTTCCGAAACGTCGCGATCATCATGACCACGAACGCGGGGGCCGAGACGCTTGCGAAGACGTCAATTGGTTTCACGCTCGGCAAGCAGGCTGGCGACGAGATGGCGGAGATCAAGCGGATGTTCACGCCCGAGTTCAGGAACCGGCTGGACGCAACTATCTCGTTTGCTGCGCTCGACTACGAAGTCATCATGCGCGTCGTCGACAAGTTCCTGATGCAGTTGGAGGAGCAGCTGCACGAGAAGAAGGTAGAGGCGACGTTCACCACCGCGCTCAAGGATCACCTGGCCAAGAACGGGTTCGATCCACTGATGGGCGCGCGTCCCATGGCACGGCTCATCCAGGACACGATCCGACGCGCTCTTGCAGACGAACTGCTGTTCGGACGTCTCATGTCCGGTGGCAAGGTGACAGTCGATATCGACGGCGAGGACAAAGTGCAGCTTGTCTTTGACGTTCCGCCCCCTGCTGAGAAAAAGCGGGAGGAGGAGGCCAGCAGCGTGGCCTGATCCTTCAGACGACATGACGTAGGAACGCCCTCCACATGCGTGAGAGGGCGTTTTTTTATGAGGCACGGGGACGGTGGTGCCGGTTGTGACAGCATGGCCGCTGCACAGCAACCGAAGTCATGAAGACGTCAGAGAGTCTTCCACAAGTCCACTGCCCACCCGGTTGTACGACGTTCATCCATCGATGTCGTCGTCCACATCGGTCTCGCGGGGAATCCAGATCGATGAGATGTCCAAGTTCTCTGGCAGGCGCGTGAGTGGATGCACCTGCGTGATCTGGAAACTCGGCTGCGTCGTCCGACGCTTCGGCATCATCGGTAGTCGAATGCCTGACGCATTCAGGATGGTACGCACGATCGGGTTTCCGGATTTGAGCGTGCGTTTCATGGCAACGCCGATCTCGCCGTTGGCTAACTGAACCACCGTTCCGGGAGGATAGAGACCGATTTCCTTGACCAGCAGGGCGGCGATGCCGACGTCCACACTTTTTCCCTGAGCAAGAAAAATCTGTCTCAGCGCGACGCTCGGGAACGCCCCAGGCCGATAGGCCCGCTCCGACACCATCGCGCAGTAGCGATCAGCCGCGCACACGATGCGGGCGCCGGTGTCGATCGCGTCGCCCCTCAATCGCGCCGGATAGCCCGAGCCGTCGATCGCTTCATGATGCTGGCCCACCACCGATAGCCACACCGCATCAGTAACGCCAGCGGCTTTCAGACGTTCGACTGCGCGCAAGGGGTGCGCCTGGACATCCGCGCGCTGTGCCTCGGTCAGATCGTCCCGCTGGTGATAGAGAGCTTCCTGAAGTGCCAGCATCGCAATGTTCATCGTCAGCGCCGCAGATACCACTGGCAATCTGGCAGCCCGATCCGCTTCGCGCTGCGACAACAAAATCTCGGTGACGATCGCAGCATTCACCATCTGGCGGACGCCGTATGGCGGCGAGCGTTGCAGAAGCACGGTGGCCAATGCTGCGTCTGGATCCAGTCGGCACAGTTCCATGAGTTCGGTAGCGTGTCCACGGATCACGTCCGTGGAAATGTGCCGAGAGGTCACTGTCGGAACCAACGCCTCGCGAAGCGCGTGGATTCGAGCAAATACCGACACGCGGGTCGTGCTCTCTTCATCAACTGCGAACTCGAGGTTCCACTCCGGATCGCCGAATACGCCGATCTCGAGAATACGCGCCACCTGCGCCTCGCTGGCGACTGTCTGGCCCAGTCGCAGGAGCAGACGTCCCGAGTGGTCGAAAAGATCGCACGGCAACGGGACCCCATGCTGGATGTCGCCTGGCACTAGGCGGCGGTTGCTCATTCTCGATGTTCCCGTATCCTTTCGGCGTCCATGCGGCGATCGCCCGCGCTCCCCAAGCATCGGTACGCAGAAAGGATTGGAGGGAAGCTAACATGCAGCATCGAAAAACCCTGTTCGGCAATGTTGCAACGGTATTGGCAGTCCTCGGGCTTTCTCTCGGCGCCCATGCGGATGATCTTTCAGGCGTTTGGAAAGGGCCATGGTATCTCGGGATGTCGAGCGGTGTTGCGGTCCTGCGCCTGGACGGTGGTCAAGGGACTCTGCACATGACGAACAATGAAAATTTCGGCGCCGAGCCGGTGCTTTTGAGGGACGTCTCGTTTGAGTCCGATGTGCTTCGCTTTCTTGCAAAAGGCGACGACGGCAGCGCTATGACAGCTGTCCTGCCGGTTCGCGGGGATGGTGCGATTCGCGGGGCTGTCACCTACGGAGGCTACAAGCTTCGTCTCGAACTCTCGATTGTGAAATCCGAATCTCGGTGACCGAGACGAAGCGCCTGAGGTACCCCCTTCGTTCAACGCTTGGTCAGGATACGCCTCCCGTCAGTTGCCAGGATCCTTCAGCCCTTTGATGTACTTGGCGAGGGCCTCGATCTGTTCCTTCGAGAGCGTCTTCCGGAAGCCCGGCATCGGTGACTTACCGCGCGAAATCTGTTCGATGAGCTGTTCCTCGGTCATCGATGTGCCTGCGAGTTTTGGGCCGTCGGCCGCCTTCATTCCATAGTCTTGGTGGCACCAGCTGCAGTTCGTGGCGAACAGTTTCCGAATATCGATCTTTGGTTTCTCGGGGGCTGCTGCCGGCTCTGTAGGCTTTGCCGTCTCGCTTGCCGGGTTGATGTCATCGGCGGCCAGCACGCCACCAGCCGATCCCACGGTAAGCGACGCGAGCACGAGCAGGCAGCCGCGCATCGTCATCGTGGCAACTTTCATGTTTTCTCCTTCCCGAATTCGAGTTCGGACAGACGTGTGGAAGACACTAACGAAAAGGGCGAGGGATCTCTCCCTCGCCCTTCGAAACGCCTCAATGTGCGGTGCGCTTACCTAGCCTTCGGCAACACGCGCTACACGCTGAGCTTGTATCAGGGCAGTGCGAAGACCAGGAGCTGACCAGCGTCGGTCGGCATGCTGCAGAAGGGCTCGCCGAACAGCGGGCAGTAGTTGCCTGCCACGTGGCTACCCCAGCCTGTCACAACCGCGACGTACTGCTTGCCCTTGGCGGTGTAGGAGATCACGCCGCCGTGGTGGCCGATACCGTTGTTGTGGGACCACAACGTGGCACCAGAACGGGCATCAAGCGCTTCGAACACGCCATTGGCACCGGGCACAAACACCAAGTTGCCCTTCGTCGCCAGCAGGCTGGCGAGCGGCGGGTACTTGTACTCCTTCTCCCACTTGATCGTGCCGGAGATCGGGTCGCGAGCCGTCACGTAGCCGAATGCCTTGCGGCCTTCAGGATGCGTGGAAGTCCAGCTGGCGCCGAAATAGGCCTGACCGGAGAACGCGGGGGGCGGATCGGCTTTCACGACCTCGATGTCGAAGCACCATTCCTGACCGACCTTGTACATCAGGCCCGTATTCGGGTTGTAGGCGCCCGTGTTCCAGGAAGTCGCACCGTCGATGGCGGGGCACACATTCGTGTGCTTGCCTTCCGGCAGCTCGCGGCGGCCGATCAGTTGGCCGGTCTTCGCATCGACGCCCTTGATGTAGTTGAACGTCTTGCCCGTCATGTACGCGTTCTCGATCTTCAGAGGCGCATGCGACGGATCGGCGTTGTAGACGAACATGATGCCGCCCTTGTTCGGGTGGACCATGTAGCGCTTGCCGCCACGCTCGATGGACATGAACTCGCCGACGGCGCTATCGAAGTCCCAAGCGTCGTGGGGCATTTCCTGGAACCACGACTTCAGTTCACCGGTATCGGCATTCAGCACGACGACGGAGGAGCTGTAGAGGTTGTCGCCAGGGCGTGCGCCGCTCGTCTTCCAGTCGTCGCCACCCCAGTCATAGTCGGGCGCCGGGTTGGCAGTGCCCCACCAGATGGAGTTCGTCACTGCGTCGTAGGTGCCAGTCATCCAGCCACCGCCGCCACCCGTCTTCCAGGAATCGTTGCCCCAGCTGGCGCGGGAGCGTTCGTCGCCGCCGATGGTGTCGAATTGCCAGCGCACTTCACCGGTCTTCGCGTCGACCGCGAAGATGGGGCCGCAGCAACCGGACAGCTCACCGCCGTTGGAGCCGATGACGATCATGTCCTTCACAAGCACCGGGGCGCCCGTGAAGCCCTTGTTGCCGCCCTCGACCGTGAGGATCATCTTGTCCCACACGACCTTGCCGGTGTTCATGTCGAGCGCGATCACGCGGCCGTCGGTCGTGCCCATGTAGACGTTGCCGTAGCCGATCGCGATACCGCGGTTGTAGGGGTTGTAGAACGTGCCTTCGGAACGTTCCTGGTCGAGCTTGGCGCTGTACTTCCACTTCACTTCGCCGGTCGCGCCGTCGAGTGCCCACACCTGGCCGGAAGCGCTGGTGTAGTACAGGACGCCGTCGACGGCGAGCGGGAAGGATTGCACGCCGCGCTTGCTCGCGCTGGGGGTGTGAACCCAGCTCACTTTCAGGTTCTTGACGTTCGCAGCGTTGATCTGGCCAAGATCGCTGTAGTGCCACGACTTGTACGAGCCGTGGTACGTGAGCCAGTTGTTCGGGTCCTTGTCTGCGTTCAACAGCGTGTTGCCGTCGACCGCCAGGGCGGCGCTGCTCGTGCCGATCAGGGCCGCTACCGACAGGGCCTTGACGGACGCTGTCAGCTGAGTGCTCCAATGCTTCATGACTCTCTCCCAGATTATTTGAACAGGATGTTGCCAAACTCGACTGCGTGGACCAGCACTACCTCTAACGCTTGAATGGCTTCGCGATACTCAAACCCGCTAGCCGAAACTTCTTCGTTGCACTCGCGTTTCGCTCCACCTTCGCTGTGCCATCGATACCTCACGCCATTCGAATGCATCGGGACAGCAGCGGGGGCGATGCCGGCGACGAGGAATATATCTTGGCCGGCATCAGGAAACCGGATGAAATGTAGACCCAGTGGAACTCATTTGCAACACGAAGAGAACCCCGAAATCACCATGATTCCCAATGCTGCAGTGCCTCATTCTTGTAAGCCTGGACAAAGCGTTTCGTCCACAGGGCGCGGGATGTTTTCATGAGCTACGTTCCGTCTGCGGCGGCGCTCGAGTTCCGCTTCGTGCGTGCCTCAGGTCCTGGCGGGCAGAACGTGAACAAGGTGTCCACCGCCGTTGAACTGCGCTTCCGCCCTTCCCTCGATCCGGCCCTGAGCGACGAGGTCCGAGCGCGCCTGCTTCGACTCGCCGGGAGTCGCGCGACGCTCGATGGCGAGGTGATCATCCAGGCGCAGCGATTCCGGTCGCAGGGCCTCAATCGCGAAGATGCATTGGCGCGGCTCGTTTCGCTGGTGGTGAGGGCGCTGCATCGTCCGATCGTGCGTATCCCCACCGCGCCGGGAGCGTCGGCCCGCCGGCGGCGGGTGGCTGAGAAGCGCGCGCGCTCCGACGTCAAGCGGGATCGCGGACGAGTCCGGTCGGACGGTGATTGACGCAGCGGGGTGCGTCGCATCGGGGGAGACTCTGTTGTTTCGCAGGACGGTGCCGAGTGCCGAGCGTCTCCCTACAGCCAGCGACGCCGCATGAAAAAGGCCAGCATCAGTCCGCCGATGGCGACCATGGCGGCCATGGTCACGGGGAATCCCCACTCCAGATCCAGCACCGGCATGTCCTTGAAGTTCATTCCGAAGATGCCTGTCACGAACGTGAGCGGCATGAATACCGCGGAGAAGACCGCCAGCACCCGCATCACGGTATTGGTCCGGTTGCTGAGCGTCGACAGGTACGCGGCGAGCATGTCGGAAAGAAGATTCTGGTACATCTCGACCCCCTCGAGTACCTGTTCGATGTGGTCCTGGAGGTCGCGCAGGTAGGGCGACGTCGACCGTGCGATGAGGCGGCTGTCCAGATGTCTGAGGGAGGCGATGACCTCCTTCATTGGCCACACCGACTTTCGCACGAACAGCATCTCGCGCTTCAGCGTGTGAATCTCATGCAGCAGTTCCTGCCGCGGATGCGTCAGCACCAGATCCTCGACGCGTTCGATGCGCTCCCCCAGCTTTTCCAGCACCAGGAAGTAGTGGTCCACCACGAGATCGAGGATCGAGTAGGCGAGGTAGTCCGCGCGCTGCCTGCGTGCCGGGCCCAGCCCCTCCCGGATGCGCCGCCGGAGGGGATCGAAGAAGTCCCCGGCCCGTTCCTGGAAGGTGATGACATAGTTCCGGCCGAGCACGAGGGAGAGTTGTTCGTTCTCCAGGCTGTCGGTTTCCGTATCCCAGGAGAGCATCTTCAGCACCACGTAGAGATATTCGCCGTGGTCCTCGAGCTTCGCGCGCTGGTCGGTCGCGAGGATGTCTTCCTGCATGAGCGGGTGGAACTCCAGCACCTTGCCGAACATCGCGACCGTGCCAGGTTCGCGTGTCTCGTCGACATCGATCCAGCTCACGCTGCCAGACTCCTTGAAAGCGAGGCAATCCTCGATACGATGGATCTCGCGCTCGCTCACCTGGTGCTCGTCGAAGTCGATCACGCTCACCCGCGTGCGCTGGGTGCGTTCCTCGCCGACGTAGACGAGCGAGCCGGGCGGGAGCCCCGCCTTGGCGGAGCGTTTCTTCATCGCGCCTTTCAAGATTCCCTGACCTCCGGTGCGAGACGATCGAGGCAGCGCACGAGCACCGCGCGCTCCTCGGCGCTGAGTGCTCCTGCGATCCGTTGCTCATGGTCCCGCACGATTGCCTTGGCGCGCTGCAGCAATCCAGCGCCTGGCCGCGTGAGGAAAAGTCCGTTCGATCGGCGATCGTCAGGTGCCGCGCGGCGTTCCACGAGTCCGCGAGCCTCGAGTTTGTCGAGGGCGGGCACGAGTGTCGAGCGGTCCAGCCGCGCGGCAGCCGCGAGCTGGATCTGCCGCAACCCTGGGTTCGCCTCGATGATGACCAGCAGCCCGAAAAGCCCAGGCGAGAGATCGAGTGTTCCGAGCGACCGCTCGAAGTCTGCGAACACGGCCATCTGCGCGAGTCTCACGTGATACCCGATGAGCTCCGGGAGCATGCCCAGGCCGATCTCTCCGGCAGGCGGTGTGGCGGCGCTTCTGGTGGCCGCGCGGCTCCGCGCGGGCCCCTTTTCGGTGGTAGTCACATTGTTTGACATCAAATGATCGTCTGGGGATACTAAATCGGTCGCGCGATGCTTGCCAGCGTGGGTGTAATGGTCTCCCGAGCGGTCGTCGTTCCACTGCGGGATGGGGGTCTTTCTGAAGGGCGGAACGCGCAGATCTGCGCGAAGTTCCTGGGGGCTCGCCGAACCTGTCGGATGGGGGCGGCGGGCGGCCGGCAGCGGACAGCCTTCTCCCGGTCGTTTCACCAAACTCGATAACTACGAGATATCGGATCGCGATCCATGTCCCACAGCATCAGCATCGACGGCACGCCCGTCACGGTGGAAGCGGAGCCGGGCGACACGATTCTGGATGCGCTGCTGATGGCGGGCGTCGGGTTCTCGTACAGCTGCCAGGCGGGGAACTGCGGCACCTGCCGCTGCGAACTGGTGTCGGGCGACATCCTCGAGCTGGAGTATTCCGAGCATGCCCTGGACCCCGCGGATCGTGCGCGGGGCGTCGTTCTCGCCTGCCGCAGTCAGGTCTGGGGCGACACCGTGATCCGGAAGCTCGACGACGAGGAGTTCATCGTCCATCCGTCGCGCATCCTGCGTTGCTCGGTGGCATCCCTCGATCGCGTCACCCACGACATCCATCGTTTGCGCCTCGATATCCAGTCGGGCGGCCCCTTCACCTTCAGTGCCGGGCAGTACGCCTCGATCGAGTTTCCATTCGCGCCCGGTCGGGCGCGCGACTACTCCATGGCCAGTTGCCCTGACGAAGCCACCCTCGAGTTCCATATCCGCGAGATGCGGGGCGGCTCAGTGAGCGCCGGCCTCGCGGCGGGGCTTCGATCGGGCGACACCGTGCGTGTCTCCGGACCCTTCGGGACGTCGTATCTGCGGGCCAACCACACCGGTCCCGTGATCGTGATCGCCGGCGGCAGCGGCTTCGCACCCGTGCGGTCGATCGTCGCCACGATGCGCAAACAGGGGCTTGCGAGTCCTGTTCACGCTTACTTCGGTGGGCGCGCAGAGCGCGATGTCTATGGCGAGGCGGAGATGCGCAACTGGGTGGAGGGGCACACTGGCTCTTCGGCGCATGTCGTCCTTTCCGATCCCGACGCCAACACAGGCTTGCACGCCGGTCCGCGCCGCTTCGGCCTCGTCACCGATGCTGTCGCGGAGGACTTCGCGCGGCTCGACGGTTTCAAGGCCTACGTGGCCGGGCCACCGGCGATGGTGGATGCCGCCACTGCACTGCTGACATCGCGCGGAGTCGCGACTCGCGACATCCACGCAGACGCGTTTCACCCCGCTGAAAGTAAGGAGGGCAACACATGACTGCACCGCTGCTCGAAGGGCGTGTCGCGCTGGTGACGGGCGGGGCGCGCGGGATCGGCCTTGCGGTGACCCGAACCTTGCACGCGCTCGGGGCCTCGGTTCTCGTGGCCGATGCAGGCGTTGGCATCGGCGGGGACGCTCCAGATCCATCCGTTGCGAATGCCGTTGCCGCTTCGCTGGGCGGCCGTGCCGCAGCTTTCATCGCCGATCTCGCTTCGCCGGGCCAGGCCGAGGCGGCCGTCGCCGCAGCCCGGGAGCGCTTCGGCGCCATCGACATCGTCGTCAACAACGCCGCGATCCTGCGCGACGGCTTCATCTTCAAGGCGCAGCGGGACGACTGGCAGCGCGTGCTCGAGGTGAACCTGCACACTCCGTTCGCGATTCTCGCGGCGGCGACGCCCGCCATGCGCGATCAGGTGAAGACCGGTCGTGCGCCCGGCCGCATCGTGAACGTCATCTCCAGCGCCGGGCTCGTGGGCAACTTCGCGCAGAGCGCCTATGCCTCGGCGAAGGCCGGTCTCGCCGGTCTCACGCGCACGGTCGCGATGGACCTCCACCGCTCCGGGATCCTGTGCAACGCCGTGGCGCCGTTCGCCGCCACGCGCGTCACGGAGTCGATCCAGGCGGCCAACGATGCGCAAGCCGAGTACAAGGCGCGCGGGCTGCGGATTCCCGCAGAGCACGTCGCGCGGGTCATCGCGTTCCTCGTTAGTCCGGCGAACGGATTCACCGGGCAGATCCTCGGCGTGCGGGGGCGGGAGATCTTTCTCTTCTCGCAGGCCCGGCCCGTGGCACGCGTGGTGAGCGAGCCGCTCGACCGGCAGGATGCGCTGGCGCTCGGCGGGGTGCTGGAGGCCGAGTTCGCCGACCGCCTCACCGATCTCGCGACAGATCTCGAACTGTTCAACACCGAACCCCTTCTCTAGATATCAATGGGAGCAACGACCATGAGCGCAGTCGCCATACCGGATGTGAAGACGGTCGCAGACCTCGCCACGCAGCCTGAGGAGTACCGGGTGGCGGTCGAGAAGATCGTGATCAGCCACGCAGTGAACGAGTTGTACGGAGCGCAGGTGTTCGACGAGCCCGCGATCGCCCTGGCGCCTACGCCCTACGCGAAGTGGCTCACCTGTCGCGTCGCGATGGAGGAATACCATCACCACGTCCGCTTCCGCACGCTCGCCGAGGAAATGGGTGTGGCGCCCGATCGCATGGATCCCGGCACCAAGCGACCGCTGTCGATCTTCGAGTTCCAGCTGCGCACGTGGCCGGAGTTCTGCGTGATCAAGGCCGTTGCCGACTACGCCGAGATCCTGCAGGTCGAGGACCTTCTCCACTGCTCGTTCCATCCGCTGCGCAATCTTGCCCGCATCACGATGCCGGAGGAGAAATTCCACGCGAAGTTCGGCAAGGACTTCTGCCTCGAACTCATCCAGGCGGGCCGTGCTTCCGAGGTGCAGGATGCCCTCGATCGTTATTTTCCGATCACGCCGGCGTTCTTCGGGGCGAGCAACTCGAAGAACAACGAGATGTACCGGCGCCTCGGCCTGAAGCAGCGCAGCAACGACGAGATGCGCGAGGATTTCCTCGGGCGGGTGACCGAACTCGTCGAGAAGGATTTCGGGCTGCGCCTCCCGATCCTGCCCTGACCGTCCAGGCACCCCCGTGCCTTCATCGCATCGGCCTCAGGGAGGAGACCCCGTGAACCAGCCCGTCGACAACCGCGCAGCGCGCGACGACTACTACCGGCGAATCGGCACCCAGGGCATGACCCCGCTCTGGGAGGCCATGTCGGCACTCGTGCCGGAGACCCCGCGGACACCCTGCGTGCCTCACCTCTGGCACTACGACGCCATCCGTCCTGCGCTCATGGAGTCCGGCACGCTCATCACGGCCCGCGAGGCGGTGCGGCGGGTCCTGATCCTCGAGAACCCGGGGATGCCGGGCTCCTCTTCCATCACCCAATCTCTATACGCCGGTCTGCAGCTGATCCTGCCCGGCGAGGTCGCGCCCAGCCATCGCCATACGCAGACCGCGCTGCGTCTCATCGTGGAAGGCGAGGGCGCCTACACCGCGGTCGACGGCGAGCGCGCGACGATGCATGCCGGGGACTTCATCATCACGCCGTCGTGGACGTGGCACGACCACGGGAATCCCGCTGAAGTCCCGGTCGTCTGGCTCGACGGACTCGACATCCCGCTCGTGCGTTTCTTCGACTGCGGGTTCGCGGAGAACTACCCGGCGGAATCCCAGCCGGTGACCCGGCCGGAGGGCGATGCGCAGGCGCGCTATGGCGCCAATCTGCTGCCGGTCGATTTCCGGTCGACGCACGGTGCGTCACCCGTGTTCGCGTATCCGTATGCGCGGAGTCGCGAAGCCCTGCATCGGTTGTCGAAGGGGCAGGAGGTCGATGCGGCGAACGGCTACCGCATGCAGTTCATCAACCCATCCACGGGTGGCCCGGCGATGCCGACCATGGGGGCGTTCGTGCAGTGGATCCCGGCAGGGTTCTCCGGCAACGCCTACCGCAGCACCGATGGCACCGTGTTCCAGGTGATCGAGGGGCGCGGTGTCGTCGAGATCGCCGGCAAGCGCTTCGACTTCGGGCCGCGCGACACCTTCGTCGTGCCTTCCTGGATGCCGTACCGTTTCGTCACCCAGGGCGATGACACGGTGCTGTTCAGCTTCTCCGACCGCCCCGTCCAGCAGGCGCTGCATCTTTGGCGCGAGGAGCGCATCGCGTGAATCCCCAGCTCTATGGCCTGTCGTCCGCCGCCTGGTTCTCGGCGTGTGGGTTGCCCTTCGAACCGTCCGACATCGCCGATGCGCGCGCCTATCTGGACGCGCTCGGGCTGCCGGCGCGCATGCCGGTCGAGCCCGTGGCGTCGTGGGAGCACGCCGAGCGGATCATCCGCAACCCAGCCTGGGACGTCAGCTGGTGGGAACGCGAGGAGGCCGAGCGACGTGCCCTGATGCGCCGCTGTGTCGAGAAGCTCGGTGAGGCGGCTGCACTGGAAAGCCTGAGTCTTGCCGCCGGTGCGGAACACGAGGCCATCCACGGGGCGGCGGCCGTGGCGGCGGCACGCGCCGGCGTGGCCGACGAGGCGCTCGTCCGCGCCGCGGCCGGCGCGGCGAGCATGGCGGCCAACGGGTTGTCCCTGACGCGCCTCGCCGGGACCGGGCCCGATCATCTCTTCGTGCGAAAATACGCCCTTTTCGAAGGCGGGCGCTGGCCTCTGGGCATCATCGCCGGCGTCCTTCATCTCTTCTGACTTCACCGGGAATTCGTCATGACCACCCTGTTCGAGCCGCAGGCCCCCACGCTCGTGCCCATCGTCGGGCACAAGGAAATGTTTCCAGTGCGTCGCGTGTACTGCGTCGGTCGCAATTACGCCGCACACGCCAGGGAGATGGGCAAGGATCCGGACAAGGAGCCGCCATTCTTCTTCCTGAAGCCGGCCGATTCCGTGGTCCCCGGTGGCGGCGACATCCACTATCCCCCCGGCACGAAGAACTACCAGCACGAGATCGAACTCGTCGTCGCGATCGCCAAGGGCGGGCGGCGCATCCCCGTCGCCGACGCGTTGTCGCACGTCTTCGGTTACGGGGTGGGGCTCGACATGACCCGGCGCGATCTGCAGTTCGCCGCGCGCGATCTGGGTCGGCCGTGGGACTTCGGCAAGTCGTTCGACGAGGCCGCGCCGCTCGGTCCGCTGTATCCCGCGGCCAGCCACGGACATCCGTCCAAGGGGGCGATCTCGCTCCTCGTGAATGGCGAGACGAAGCAGCACGGTGATCTCGCCGACCTCATCTGGTCGGTGCCCGAGACCATCAGTTTCCTTTCGGACTACTACATGCTCCAGCCCGGTGATCTGATCTACACCGGGACACCCGCTGGCGTCGGCCCCGTGGTGGCAGGCGATCGCCTGACTGGCAGGATCGAAGGGTTCGCCGACCTGGACGTCACCATCGTCCCGGCGCTGTGAGGTGGGTGAAATGAGCGAAGACGAACAGCAGGACGGCGGACGGAAAGTCTGGCTGGAGGTTGCACTGAACGGCCCGTGGGGGCGTGCGCGCCAGCCGCGCATTCCCATCTCCATCGCGGACATCATTGCAGAAGGTGTCGCATGCGTGGAGGCGGGGGCATCCATCGTCCACGTGCACGCCTACGACGAGGCCACCGGCCGACAGCGTGACGACTGGCAGACCTACGCCGAGATCATCGCGGGCATCCGCGACAAGGTGGATGCGATCGTGTATCCGACGATCCCGTTCGTGGGCGACGACGGCGTGCCCCAGTCCGACGCGCAGCAGCGGTTCGCCCACACCGAGGAACTCGCGAAGCGGGGGCTCGTGGAGTGGGCCGTGGTGGACCCGGGTTCCACCAACATCACGCATTGGGATCAATTGCAGCGGGACGAACCGGGCTTCGTGTACGCCAACCCGGAAGAGCAGATCCGCCACGCGCTCGGCCTTGCGCGGCAGTTCGCCTTCCACCCGGCGTATGCGATCTACGAGCCTGGCTTCATCCGGCTCGGGGCGGCAATGCACTGGCGTTGCGGTTGTCCTGCGCCGGTCTACCGACTGATGTTCACCTCGGACTACAGCTTCGGGTTCCCGCCCGAGGACTACGCCGTCACCGCCTACCTCAATCTGCTCGACCAGTTCGCGCCCGGTGCGCAATGGATGGTCGGCGGACTCGGCGTCGACGTGCTTCCGTTGATCCCCAGAGCGGTTATCGAGGGCGGGCACGTCCGCACGGGTCTCGAGGACGTCCCGTTCGGCACCGACCGGAGCAACGTGCAGCTGGTCGAGGCTGCGGTTGAGCGCATCACGAACATGGGGGCCTCGCCGGCGTCAGTCGCCGACGTCCGTTCGGCGCTCACCGTCGAGACCTGATGGCCGGGGTGGCCGTCGGACCGATGCGGAAATCCCAAGCCCGCTGCGACCTTCGGCCATATAATCGCGGGCTTTTCCCAGGCCACTCCAGAGGCAACGCATGACGGCTCCTGCCAGGCTCGGCATCACCATGGGCGATCCCTCCGGCATCGGCCCGGAGATCATCGTGAAGGCGCTCGCCGACATGTCTCCCGCAGAGCGGTCGACTGCGGCGGTGGTCGGCAATCTCGATCTGCTGAAGCGTGCCGACGCCGTGGTGGGATCGAAGCTCCGGTTCAGCACCGACTACCTGAACCCGGCCCCCGGTGAGGTCCCGGTCATTCACGTGGACTCCAAGGGGATCGATACGCTGAAGGTCGGCGTGATCTCCGAGGCTGGCGGTGAGGCGGCCTATCGGTACATCGAGCGCGCGGTCACGCTCGCGCTCGCAGGCGAGATCGGCGTCATCGTGACGGCACCCCTCAACAAGGGCGCGTTGCATTCCGCGGGTCACCACTTCGACGGGCACACCGAACTGCTCGCTACGCTGACCGACACCAAGCAGTCCTGGATGTTGCTGGCCTCCGAGAAGCTCTCGGCCCTTCACGTGTCCACCCATTGCAGTCTGCGCGTCGCCACCGAGCGCGCAACCACGCAGCGAGTTCTCGACACCATCCGCACCGGATACCGCCACTACGTGTCGATCGGCATTCCCAATCCGCGCATCGCGGTGGCCGGGATCAACCCGCATTGCGGCGAAGGCGGCATCTTCGGCCGCGAGGAGATCGACCAGATCAACGGCGCCGTGACCGCCGCCCAGGCGGAGGGCATCGATGCAAGGGGGCCGATCTCCGGCGACACCGTCTTCTACCGCGCGCTGCGTGGCGAGTTCGATCTCGTGATTGCCCAGTACCACGATCAGGGACACATCCCCACCAAGCTGATCGCGTTCGACACCACGGTCAACGTAACCCTCGGTCTGCCGATCCGACGAACCTCCGTGGACCACGGCACAGCCTTCGACATCGCGGGCACCGGGCGCGCCGATCACACGAACATGCAGTCCGCCATCGCCTACGCACGTCGCATGACCAGTCGTCCCGCGGCCTGATCGACCGCCCGGATCCGCCGTCCCCTCACCGATCCCACCCCGAGCCTTGCTGGAATGACCGATCGACCACGCGTCCTCATCATCGCGGACGACCTGACCGGCGCCATGGATGCTGCCGGTCCCTTCGCGTCCTGCGGGCTTCCCACCTGGGTCGCCGCGGTCCCGGAGGATTGCGACCCCTCGCGCTTCGCGCGGGCCACGGTGGTGTCCGTCAACACCGAGTCGCGTCATCTCTCGCCCGAGGCCGCCGGACAACGCGTGGAGCAGGCCTGGCGGCAGGTGGGCGGCGAGACCTTCGACGTCGTGGTGAAGAAGATCGATTCCACGCTCCGGGGCAATCCGGTAGCGGAATCCAGGGCCTTGCAGCGGCTCGCCGGTCGTGACCGTCTCGTCGTGGCGCCAGCCTTCCCTGCCCAGGGCCGCGTCGTCCGGGGCGGTGCCGTGTTCGTGCACGGTGCGCCGCTTGCCGACACCGGGTTTGCGCGCGACGCGCTTTCTCCTTCACTGACGGCGCCCCTTGCCGAGGCGTTCGCGCCCCACGACGCCGCCGCCTCGGCGCGGACGTACTCGGCGCGCGCGTTCGCCATCGCCGACCCTGACGGGTTTTCCGTGGCCGTCGTGGACGCCGCCACCGATGACGATCTTTCCGGGATCGCTGCAGCGGCCCTGCCGCAATGCGCGCGTTGGTTGCTCGTCGGGTCGGCCGGACTCACCGCGGCCCTCGCGCGGGCGCTGGCCGTCGCGGGTGCGCAGCCCGAACCGCCCGCTGTCTTCGGGCGCATCGTCTTCGTGGTCGGTTCCAGGGCGCCAGCCTCCCGGGAGCAGGCGCTGACGCTCACGGCCGAGGGAGCCTGTCTGGTGGAGGCGGTCAACGGTCGACTGCACAAGGAGCCCGTGCTGTCCCCGGGCGCCGATGTCCTGCTGATGTCGGTGCCCGACAAGCAGGGCCAGGAGGGTGACGCCGCCGAGGTCGCGAACATGCTTGCGCGCCACGCGATGCGATTGCTCGGGGCGGGCAATGCGCAGGCGATCGTCGCCACCGGCGGCGACACCGCGGTGGCGTGCCTGAGGGCGAGCGGCAACCCGGCGCTGGCAGTCGGAGGCGAGCTGATGCCCGGTATCGCCTACGCGAGGTTGATGATCGGCACCCGTGCGGTGTGGCTGGTGACCAAGGCCGGCGGCTTCGGGGATGCCACGGCGTTGTCCGAGATCGGTCGGCGTCTGCGGGTTCGCGCGCCCGCGGCGACCTCCTGAGCGCCACAGGCATGGCCATCGATCTCCACCGCATGGATGCCTTCTTCCGGCCCTCCAGCATTGCCGTGGTGGGCGCGGGCGAGCGTCCCACCAGTTCCGGCGGTGCCGTACTGCGCAACCTGCGCCTTTGCGGCTGGGGTGGGCGCGTCATTCCCGTGAATCCGAAGGGTGGCGTCATCCAGGGCCTGCCCGCGGTGACATCGTTGCGCGAGATCTCCCCGCCCGCGGATCTCGTGGCGGTGCTGGTACGGCCCGAGGCGATCCTCGACGTCGCCCGGGAGGCCGCCGCCACCGGCCATCGCAATCTGCTGATCCTGCCGGGTGGGTTCTCCGAGGCGGGTGAAGTGGGCCGTGCGCGCGACGCCGAACTTCGGACGCTGGCAGCGGACCAGGACCTCCTCATCGGCGGGCCGAACTGCGGTGGGCTCGTGAACGTGCTCGATGCCAATGCCCGATTCGCCGCGACGTTCTTCCGGGATGTGCCGGCCGGCGGTCCCGTGGCGCTCATCTCCCAGTCGGGCGCCATCGCCGAGGAGATGATCGCCGCGAGTCATCGCGATGGGATCCCGCTCGGTGCGATCGTGTCGGTGGGCAATGCGATGCATCTCGACCTCGCCGACTACGTCGAGTACCTCGGCGCGGACCCGAAGTGCGGGGCGATCCTGCTCTACGTGGAATCGTTCGGAGAAGCGGACCGTTTCCGGGAGGTCGCTGCCCGGGTCTCGCGCCGCAAGCCGATCATTGCCCTGGTGGGTGGCCGGACGCTCGCCGGACGCGATGCTGCCTTCCGCCACACGGGATCCCTCGCGATGACGGCCGACGCAACCGATGCCTTCTGCGCGGATGCAGGCGTGCACCGCGTGGCGACGCTTCGTGAGCTTCGTCTGGCGGGCAAGGTCTTCGGGACCCATCCGAGGGGGATCGGCCGACGGGTTCTCGTGCTCTCGAATTCCGGCGGCCCCGGCGTACTTGCCGCCGATGCCGTGATGCAGGCCGGCCTGGAGATGATCGATCTGCCGTCGGACCTCGCCGCGACCCTGCGCGGCATGCTCCCGCCCGAGGCGGCGGTGGCGAATCCGATGGATCTGCTGGCGGACGCCCGTGAGGACCGGTTTGGCCCCGTGCTCGCCGCGATGCTCGACGGCCTGCGGGGCCGTGTCGATGCCGTGCTGATGATCCACGTCGTGCCGTTCATGGTCGATGCGGCTCCCGTCGTGACGGCGCTTGCCGCGGCTGGGGCGTCTGCGGAGGTGCCCGTGCTGCATACGATGATGGGTACGCTGGAAGGGCGTGCCGAGTGGTTCGCCAAGCTCGAATCCGCGGGGGTGCCGGCCTTCGGCGACGCCGAGGAGATGTGCGCCGCCGCGGGAATGCTGTCCCGCCGACGCCAGTGGCTGGCTGATCTGTCGTCCGGCAGTCCGGACGTCGTGGCTGTCTGAGGGGAGGCAACGGATGAAGCTCCACGGATACTTCCGCAGTTCCGCAGCCTATCGGGTGCGTGTCGCGCTGGGTCTGAAGGGCCTGCCGTACGAGTACCTGTCGGTGCACATCGCCAAGGGGCGGCAGTTCGATGCCCCGTTCACGGCGATGAACCCGCAGTCGCTCGTCCCCGTGCTGGAAGAGGACGATGGTCGGCTGCTCACGCAGTCCCTCGCCATCATCGAGTATCTCGAGGAGACGCGGCCCGAGCCGGCGCTGCTGCCTGCGACCCCCGAGGCGCGCCATCGGGTACGGTCCCTCGCACTGCTGGTCGCGTGCGAGATCCATCCCGTGAACAACCTCCGGGTGCTCAAGTACCTGACCGACGTGCTTCAGGTGACCGAAGCGCAGAAGCTCGCCTGGTACACCCACTGGGTGGTCACCGGCCTCGAGGCGCTGGAGCGGCGTCTGGCCACTGAGCCGGAGACCGGACGCTTCTGTCACGGCGACCTTCCGGGGCTGGCCGATATCTGCCTCGTGCCGCAACTGGCCAATGCGCGACGCTTTTCCGTCGATCTCGGCCCGTATCCCACGCTCCGCCGGATCGATGCGGCCTGCGCCGCGCTGTCGGCCTTCGAGGCGGCCCTGCCCGCGAACCAGCCCGACGCCGAGTAGATCCGCGCCAGCGTGGCGCCGCTCTTGCGGGAACCAACGGGCCCCGATCTATACTCGAAGCGCCCGCTTGCGCGCGACATCGGGTCGAGCGCAGACCGCCTGAAATCGAGGCGTCACAGACTCTCCTTTCAAGGAATTCCATGAAGCACATCCTCAGCATCGTGGCGTCGGCTGTTCTGGCCAGCGCCGTCTCCGCCGTCTCCTTGTCCGCCGTCGCTGCGGAGTCCCCTGCCGCCGGCGTTCCGCCCGCGACCAACACGCTCGAGCGGATGCACGTCAAGAACGCGAACTGCGTCTGGACGCAGGAGATCGGCGATCACATCTACCAGTGCCTGAAGGAAAACTTCGGGATGAACGCCCACTGGTGTCACAACGAGGCGATGGAGCTTCTCTGCCCGAAGCAGGAAGCCGTGAAGGCCGACGCGCAGACGAAGTAGTCGACCGGGCGCGGGATGGGCGGGCGCTCGCACGCGCGGCGCCCCGACCGGGCCGCAGCCGAACAAGCGGGTTGCCCGGCTTTGTCCAAGTTGGCCCGACCCTGGGAAGGGGGGTAGGCAGAGCGCGACCTGGCCTTTCAAAACCTTACAGATTGGTAGAAAACGGGTGATTGCTGTCGAGTCTTCTGACGTTGGTGTCGGGCTCGACTGGGGCGCTCCAAATCTAACAAAGAGTTAGGTTTTGTGGCACGCATGCTGCGAAGGGGATGGCATTGCCACCTCGGAAATTCAGCATGGCCTTCAATCTCTCCAAGTCTTCCCTTCGCTTCGCTGCGGGGCTCGCCCTCTCCGCGGCTTCTCTCCAGGCATTCGCCTACACGATCGACGGGAACTTCGCCGACTGGGGCCTCCAGCGGACCGGTCAGGCGTCGGACTGGACACCCTCGGCCTCCGTGAAGGAGTTCATCGTCGAGGATCAGACGGGACCTTCGAACGTGTTCCTCTCACCCGGCTACGGCGGCCAGCGGTACGACGCGGAGGCCATCTACCTCGACTGGGACGCCAATTGGCTGTACGTCCTGATCGTCACCGGCCTGCCGCCGGACAACCCCCACAACCCTGCCGCAAACTCCTACGGCGCCGGCGACATCGCCATCGACTTCGGTCGCGACCAGACGTGGGAGTACGGGATGGCGGTGAAGAACTACGCCGGACTAACTCCAGGAACCGTCTATGCCGCCACCGCCTGGAACTACGGTATCTGGAGCGCCCCGGGCCAACTGGCGACACCGTCCCGTCCTGCGACGGACGTGGTGGCGCTGAGGTCCGGCACTGCAGTGGGCACCGGCCAGCTCGTCTACTCGTCCGTGGGCATCAACAACGTCGGGCAATACGCCTCGGACCTGCACTACGTGATCGAAGCCGCGCTGCCGCTGTCGGCGTTCGGCGCGAACTGGGGTGCGGGCGGTCCGCTGGTGCCCTTCGATGTGCAGTGGACGATGTACTGCGCCAACGACATCATCACCGTCGATCCGCTCCCGGCCGGGCAGATCCCGGAACCGGCAGCGCCCCTGGCACTCGCGGCCGCGGCCGCCGTGTTCAGTCTGCGTCGAGCGCGCGCCCGACGAGCCGGTTGAGGCGTTCGAGCACGTCGATGCGGCCGTGGAGCTTGTCCTCGGCCGCGATCACCTCCCACCGCGCGATGTCGGTCGACGTCCGCGCCACCATGTCCGACACGGCCCGCTCGTAGGCGGGCCACTTCTCCCGGTTGCGCCAGTCGTCCGGCGTGATCTTGAACTGCTTGTGCGGCGTCTCTTCCCGTTCGCGGAAGCGCCGGAGCTGCTCCTCCGGGGTGATTGCCAGCCAGAACTTGGCGACGATCACGCCTGCCTCGGCGAGCTGCTCCTCGAAGTCGTTGATCTCCGGGTAGCCGCGCATCCAGTCGGCCTCGGTGCAGAAGCCTTCCACGCGTTCGACGAGTACCCGGCCGTACCACGACCTATCGAAGATCGCTGCATGCCCGCGGCGAGGCAGATGGCGCCAGAAGCGCCAAAGGTAAGGCTGCGCCCGTTCCTCGTCTGTGGGGGCTGCGACCGGGATCACCCGATAGAAGCGGGCGTCGAGTGCCTGGGTGATCCTGCGGATGGTGCTGCCCTTGCCCGCGGCATCCATGCCTTCGAACACGATCGCAAGTGAGCGGTTGCGCATCCGGGGATCACGAGTGAGTTGATTGAGGCGCGCCTGCTCACGCTCGAGCCGCTTTCCGTATCGCTCGCGGGACAACCGCTGTCCGTAGTCGAGCGTGTTCAGGACGTCGCGGCCGTCGATCGGCGGCGTGGGTGGCGGTGGCGCCGGGGAGACGACGGGCGGCGGACCGTCCAGGCGTCGGGTGAGGGCATCGAGGATCAGCCGCCCCACGAAAAGCGAGCGGTATCGGGGTTCGCTGCCATCGACCACGTGCCAGGGCGCCTCGCCCGTGCTCGTCTCCCGAAGAGCCCCCTCGCAGACGCTGACGAACTCGTCGTAGTGCCTGTACCGCTTCCAGTCCTCGGGAGTGACGCGCCATCGCGTGCGGGGGTCCTTCTCCAAACCTTCGAGGCGCTTCTTCTGCGCCGGATGCGAGAGGTGGAACCACAGCTTTATGACCAGCGCCCCCTCCGCGACAAGCATTCTCTCGAAGTGCCGGATGCGTTCCAGTTCGTGCTGGAACGCGGCGCGCTTCGCATGGCCGAGCACGCGCTTCAGGATCGGCTCGGTATACCAGGAGCCGAAGAGGATGCCGATCCGGCCCTTCGGTGGAAGCGCTCGCCAGAAGCGCCACAGCGTCGGCCTTTCGAGTTCCTCGGGCGAGGCCGGACCGAATCCTTCGGTCCGGATGTGCCGCGGGTCCATCCACTCGTTCAGGAGGTTCACGGTCTCGCCCTTGCCAGCGCCGTCCACGCCGTTCACGAGGATGACAACCGGAAAGCGTGCCTGCTCCAGCAATCGGTACTGCGCCTCTAGCAGGGCCTGGCGGAGCACCGGTTCCTGTTCGCGATAGGTCTTCTTCGAGGCCTGATGACCGATCTCCGCCGATTCGAACATGCCGCTCTCCTTGATCTCGATGGTGTTCCCGACGGGGTCAATCTGGGCATCCGATCGGCCACCGTCAAGCGCCTCGGTCGACGGGCGCGATGGGTATGATCCGGTCCGTCGCCCCCAACGGACCTGCCGTGTCCCAGAAGCTGCGTGCCCGCCTGCGCGGAGTCCTGCTGGTTTTCGCGATCCTCTTCGCCAACTGCGCCTGGCCCCACGCCACGCAGATCTCCAGCGCCCGCCTGGTGCTGCAGGGCCGGGTCGTGGAAGCCGTGATCGAAATGGACGCACGCGATCTCGACGCGGCGATGCGAACGCAGTTGGCAGACAGCGCCGGAGGCGTCTCCATGGACGCCTTGCGCTCGAACACCGAAGCCATCGCAGCCCTGGCGGTTGCCAGGACCTCGCTGTCGTTCGAAGGCGGGGCGTCGTGCCACTCCTCGCCGGGGGCGGTGGACGCGAAGGCGGGGCATGTGGTGCTTGCGATGCGCTGGACTTGCCCGCCAGGTGGCGGGGTGCTCGTCTACGCAGTGTCGCTGTTCCACGATATCGACCCTGCCGCGAAGCACATCTTCGCGCTCTCCGGAGACGCGAAGCGGTTCGCGCTGCTGTCGGCGGGGACGCCACGGGTGGTGCTCGCGACCGTCGCGGGCAACGTCGTGGACGTCGGGTGGCACTACTTCGTCACCGGTGTCGAGCACATCGCGTTCGGCTGGGATCACATGGCCTTCGTCTTGGCCGTGATTCTGTGGGGGCGGCGGCCATGGCCGCTGATGCGGGTCATCACGACGTTCACGCTGGCGCACTCGATCACTCTGGCCCTCGCCGTGCTCGATGTCGTGCGTGTGCCTGCCGGACCCGTGGAGGTGCTGATTGCGCTGTCCATCGTCTATGTCGCCGCGGAGAATTTCTTCGTGCGGGACATCGACCGGCGTTGGCGGCTCACCTTCCTGTTCGGATTGATCCACGGATTCGGCTTCGCGGGCGCGCTTCGCGAATTCGGTCTTCCGCCGGATGCCGTCGTCCTGGCACTCGCAGCCTTCAACGTCGGTGTGGAGGTGGGGCAGATCGGCGTCGTCCTTGCGGGACTCGCATTGCTGATGGCGGCCGATGCACATCACGGCGGTGGGCGTGATCCTCGTCTCGTCAAAGGTGTGTCGGCGGCTTTGATGATCTGTGGCCTCATCTGGACGGTGCAACGCGTTCTCGGCTGATCCATCGTGGTGCGTGCATTGACATGATAGGGGGCGTTCAAGAACATTCCCGCACTTTCATCGAATGCCGTGTCCGCCAGGCATCTGATCTAAGAACTAAGAAGCCCAAAAGCGTATGAAGTGAACGCATAGTCGTCTTAATCCCTGGGAGATGATGATCGTGAAACTGCGCCTCGCCACCGTTGCCGCCGCCATCGCCGCGGCGTCAGTTGCACTGCCCGCCCTCGCCGACACCACCGACGTCAAGACCCAGTCGATCGTGCGGATCACCAAGAAGGGCGCGCACTGCAACGACGACCCGAACTGCATGAATCGCTACCATCCTGCGATCCCGCCGGTGGGCAGGGCCAAGCCGGGTCAGCTCATCATCTACGAGACGCGCGACGCGCTCGACGCAGATCTCACGGTGAACTCCGAGCCGAAGGACATCGGCGGCATCGACCTGAATCTCGTGCACCCGATCACCGGCCCCGTGTACATCGAAGGCGCGAAGCGGGGCGATGTGCTGGCCGTCACGCTCGTGGACATCGAGCCCGACGAGTACGGCTACACCACCGTCGTCCCCGGCTTCGGTTTCCTCCGTGACATCTTCGACAAGCCTTTCATCGCCAACTGGCGGCTGAACCGTCTCGAGGCCGTGGCCACCGAGATCCCGGGCGTTGCGATCCCGTTCAACGGTTTCATGGGAACGGTCGGCGTGTTGCCCGGCTATCCCGAGATCGAGACGATCCTCGAGCGCGAAGGTGCACTCAACACGGCTGGCGGCATCGCCCTTCCGCCGCAGCCCACGGGCGCCATGCCCAAGGCGGTCTGCGGCCCGACCGGATCGCACAAGGACAAGTGCGTGCGCACCATCCCCCCGCGCGAGAACGGCGGGAACATGGACATCAAGCAGATGCAGGTCGGCACCACGCTGCTGCTGCCGTGCTTCATCGACGGCTGTGGTCTCTTCATCGGCGACGTGCACTACGCGCAGGGAGACGGTGAAGTGGCGGGCACCGCGATCGAGATGGGCGCGAAGGTCACCGTCCGCACCGAGATCCGCAAGGGCATGGCCTCGATGATCAAGAGCGGCCCGCACTTCGAGGGTGGTTCCCAGTTGAAGAAGCTCGAGCCCGACGCGTTCTATGCGACCGTGGGCTACCCGCTGAAGCCCGCCGGTTCGATCCCGCCGTACTCGAGCTACATCGACGGCAAGATCATGGGGCCGCTCACGAACCTGTCCGAGGACCTCTCGCTCGCGGCCCGCGCCTCGCTGATCGAGATGATCGACTGGTTGGTGAAGAGCAAGGGCTACACCCCCGAGCAGGCCTACGTGATCACGAGCGTGGCGTGCGATCTGCGCATCGGCAACGTCGTCGACGTGCCGAACTACGCAGTGTCGACCATCTGCCCGCTGGAAATCTTCAAGGGCAAGAAGTGATGGTGCCGCGCCGACGCGCATTGGCTGCGCTCGGCGCGGTGGCGGCGAGCACCCTGCTCGCCGCCCACACGCCCTACAACCAGTGG
Source organism: Betaproteobacteria bacterium Ga0077532 (assembly GCA_001464895.1). Classification (GTDB taxonomy): domain Bacteria; phylum Pseudomonadota; class Gammaproteobacteria; order Burkholderiales. Next base: position 170,718 of record LNEE01000017.1, on the reverse strand, counting down.
AAGATCTTCCGGAAGCGGTTCCTGCTCGTGCACACCAGCCGGGAGGACATGCTGTCCGACGAGCTCGGCGAGCGCATCACCGCTGCGCTGAAGCAGAGCCTTCCCTCCAGCCGGGCGCAGGTCGTGCGGGCCCCCACCGATGCCCGCATCGCGAGCCTGATGTCCACCGCGCAGGCCGACGTCGCCGTCGTCTCCCGGGCCCATGCGCTGGCCCTTTCGATGGCGGCGCCCCCGTTCGAGGACTACTTCGCCACGCCTCTTCGCGTCATCGTGGAGAACGCGACCCATCAGCTGGTCGCGCGGGAGGATTTTCCGTTTCACCATGGGTGGCTCATCGCGCAGTCGATCGTCGAGGCGGGCGGCATCGACGGGCTGGTCGTGCCGACGCGGGATGCCGTCACCGCGCGCGCACAGAACACCATCCCGACGCACGAGGGTGCCGCGGCCTTCGCCCGTGGAGAGCCATTGCCGTCCGAGAGTTGATGCGGGTGTTCCTGTTTCGTCGTGTGGTGGTTCGTGTCTTTCTCGCACTGTGCGCCTTGCCGGCGACGCCGTTGGTTCCGGCTGCATGGGCGCACGATCTCATCACTGCCGAGGCCGTGGAGAAGTACCTCGCCCGCGCGGATAGCGATCTATCGACAGTGAGGGGCAAGGCGCCGTCCCGGGTGCGAGCGGACGCGCACTACGACCTCGGACGCATGTTGGACGAGATCCGCGAACTCCTGAATCGCGATGTCGCGATGCACGGTCGGGTGCAGGGCCTTGCGACGCATCTTCTCATCAAGGAGTTGAAGGGACGGGGTCTCGAACTCGCGGCCAGCGCGGGATCCGGGCGATTCGTCGTGCCCGCGTCGCACTATGTCGAGGCCTTGAAGCTCGACGCGGATGCGCGGGGCGGCGACGCTGCATTCCGCCTGCTGACCGGGCGCTTCTACGACAGCTTCGATGCCGATCCGTCGCGCTCGCGCCTTCCTTGGGCTGAACTGGAGGAGCAGATCCGGCTGGCTGAGCGCCTGGCATCGCGCAAGCCCCCGCATCCCGAGCAGGAGGAGATCGACTTCGTGGCAGCCGTCCAGCACGTGCAGGCTGCGGGAATCCTCCCCGATAGAGCGCGCGCCGCGGATCATCTGAAGCGCGCGCAGACAGCGGCAGCGGCGTTCGCGCGCCGCTATCCCGACAGCCTCCGCAATGCGGCGCTCGAGGTCCTCACTGCCGCTGCGAAGCCCTGACGCTTGCGGAGTTCCCAGAGGCGTTTGCCGCCGGGGCGCGTGCTATCCTGCCCCGACGAATTGCTCGCGCCCCGGGCGCCAGAGCATCACCGCACGAAGACGACAACAGCTGGAGGAGAAGTCGCGTGAAGCATCTCGCATGGGCAGTTGCATTTGCCGTCGCCACGCTTGTTTCCGGGCCGGCCGCCGCGGTCGACGAGGCCTCGGTCGGCATCAAGGTGCACCGGCAGAGCAACATCAACTACGTGACGGGCGGTGCAGGCGATGCCGCCGAGGACTTCGCGGCGGTCTCGGCCCGCTACCCGATCCACATCCGTTTCACCGTCGACGGTGCCCGGACCGATGTCATCGAGGGCGTCCGCATCCGTGTCGTCGACACCATGGGCAACGTCCTGGTCGAGGCGCCCGTCGAGGGGCCGCTCTTCTACGTGAATCCGCCGTCGGGTCGATGGACGATCGAGGTGGATTGGCGGGGCAAGGTCATGCGGCAGACCAAGGACCTCACCGGGCGTCGTTATCTCGATCTGACGTTCGACCTCGAAACCGCGAATTGACCAGCGCAGTACCCCGCGACATGACCTGCGAAGTGAACACTGGGGCGCAGCATCGCGCGCGCCGCATTGGTCTCCTCGCGGGTGCCGTCTGCATTGCCATCGCGTGGTCGGCGTCCGCGGATCCCGTGCTCCATGCGGTGAAGCCGGACGAGATCGCATGGCAGGAGATCCGACGATCTCCGCCGCTCTTTCGCGCGATGATCCACGGAGAACAGGGGAACGCCGGCGCCTTCACCTTCCGGGTTCGCGCCGCGGCTGGCCATCGACTGCTCCCGCACACCCATCCGGACGAGCGCGTGATCACCGTGCTGGAGGGTATCTACTGGTCCGCGGTCGGTGACACGTGGGACGAAGCGAAGCTGGTCGCTTTTCCGGCGGGCAGCTTCTACGTGGTGCCCGCGGGCGTGCCGCACTACAGCGCCGTGCTCGAAGGCGAAACCACCTTCCAGGAGAGCGGGACCGGGCCCAGCCGCAACGACATGATTCCGCAGCCCGCGAAGTAGGTCCGCCCGCTCAGTCCGCCGGCCGTCGCAGCGCGCGGATTCTCTCCTCGGTGGCTGGATGCGAACGCAGGTAGCCGCCCACGCCTTCGTCGTCGTCGTTTTCATCCTTCGCCGTCGGCGACGCATCCGGCTTCCGGTTGCCTTCGAGGCGCTCCAGCATCGTGGCGAGCAGGGTGGGGGACAGACCGTTGGCCCGCAGCATCCGTGCGCCGTACGCGTCCGCCTCGGACTCCATCTCCCGCGAGTAGCGCGCATCGAGAAGGGCGGCCGGAATGGCCGCAGCGAGGCTCGAGAGATCGCCGAGGTACCACGTCGTGACCAGACCCACCGCCGTGCTCTGCAGCGCCTTGCGCACGCCGTGACGTCGTTGCACATGCCCAAGTTCGTGGCAGAGCACGGCCAGGATCTCGTCGTCGCTCGATGCGAGCGCCACCAGTTCGTCCGTGACGATGATCGTCCCGGACGGCAGGGCGAGCGCGTTCGCGCCGATCGCGGGGCTGCTTCGGAACAGCAGTTCGTGCGGGACTTGATCTCCGTCGGGCGTGACCATCCCGGCGAAGCGCCGGGCCAGCACGGTGCGCCGATCCTGCGGCAGCTTCGACGGCCTGAAGAAGCGCCCTTCCAACGCCTCGAGGGTCTGTTCTGACAGCTTCGCCATGGCGCTGGGCGGGATGTGCGCCGCGGCGATCTCGGCGCCCCACGGAAGGACGAACACGTACGCGGCGGCCACCACGGCGACGCACGCAGCGAGTGCGCCAGCCACCCAGCTCCAGCGCGCCTGGATCCGCACCACGAACGACTCTCGGAAGCCCGTCGCACCGAGCAGTGCGTCCAGCGCCGCGTGGTCCCGCACTTCGCAGAACGCGCCATCCGGAAAGCTCACCAGACGCGGCGCCGCGCCCATGCGTTCGGACACTCGCACCCGGCTCAGCGGATCGCGCCGCGCGATGTCCTCGCCCTCGACGACCGCATGGCCGTCCTCGACGCGGAGCACGACGCGTCGTCGACGGGTCGTCGTGCCATCGAGGTAGTCGCAGGGGACCGGCGGAGCCGAGGGAATGTCGTTCACAGCGCGATGTCGATGTCGAAGAACTCGGAGACCTCCTCGCCGAACGCCTCCACATCAGCTGCCTGCCGTCCTACGAAGTGGTCGAGCGATTCGCCGGGCACGAGCGTCATCGCTTCGATGCGATACCGCGCCATGCGGATCACGGCGAACGGGCGGTACAGGCCGAGCGTCACGATCGTGAGGAACATGTTCGTGAACGTGATGTGCAGCGTCTTCCCGAAGTGCATCCGGCTCTCGAAGCGGTGCGGACCGAGCGACGTCCGGTTCCAGACGAGGTTCTGCATCCGGGCGAGGAAGAAGGGCATCGCCGAGAGCAGTCCCAGGTAGGCGCCCCCGATGGCGATCATCACGAGCAGGAAGATGCCGCCGTTGGACATACCCTGCACCAGGTCTGCATCTGCCCATCCGATGATCGTAGCGACCAAGGCGACGGCGCCGACCAGCACCGGGACGCCCACCGCGAGTCCTGCCGTCATCAGCCAGACGCGATAGAACGCGCCCGTCGACGCGGCGAACGCGAACCGGGTCCGTCCGAACGCCGACTCGCTGTGCTGCCACTGCTTCATCGCGTGGTGGGCGGCAGGCGCGAGGAGGCCAAGGGTGATCGACGCGAGGAAGGGCCACAGCAGGAACACCCGATAGGCACCGCCGGCGGTTCCCTCGAACCGGAAGCGCAGGCCGCGCCAGCTCGTGTTGGTCAGCCGGAAGGCAAGCGAACGGAGCAGCAGCCACGGCATCACGAGACCGATCGCCAGGCCCACGATCCCGGCGGCGGCCGGGCTCACGATCGTGAGACCCTGGTACAGCAGGATCATCCCCACGCCGATGGCGCGGCCCTTCAGGATCGCGATCGGCTTCCCGTGGTAGTCGAAGCCGGACCCGGCGAGCAGCGTGTTCCGGTAGAGGTATTGCATCCGTCGCACCTTCGCCCAGGGCGAGTAGATGCCGAGGGTGAGGTACGTGAGGGCGAGATTGACGATCCAGATCCGGAAGTACTCCGATCCGCTGCCCGTGAACCTCAGGGGCTCTTGCGCGGGGGGCGACTGGATCGGCGGGAAAGTGGCGGGGAGGGATGCGGCGTCCAGCGGCGGGGCGTCGGCCATGAAAGGTCTCCTTGATGGCTGGAATCTACACGTCCCTGGCCGGGCGGGGACAGTGAATGCATCTCATCGAATCGGGCCACCCAGAGAACGATCGGTCAGGTCGCGATCCACGCCTCGACGAGACGGCCGCCACAGTGCGCGGTGGTGAGTTCGACCAGCCGGTCGAGGGCAGCCTGGATCATCGCGGCCGATGTCGCTGCGTTGCCCTGGACGATGTAGAAGGCCTGCGTCGTCTTTGCGGTCACCTTCGTCCGCTCGCACTGCCGATGCTCCAGCCGGCACAGGACGTCGCCCCGATCGTCGATGTAGCCGTACTCGCCCGCCGGTATCGTCTCGGGAGCGGTCGCGCCGAGCGGGACGAAGCGCTCGCTGCCGTCGGTCATGCGCAACGTGATGTCGCCCTCGATGGTCGAGAGGTCGTGGGCCCCCAGCGACAGCCGCGTCTCGAGCGATACACCGTTGTACAGATCCACCAGCGGGTTGATCGACGGTACCAGTCCCTTCCGTTGGAAGAGCCCCACCAGGGCTTCTGCCGACGCCGGGAAACGTCGGTTCGAACGGCCGATCCGGTCGTGGAGCGCGCGGAAGCCGGCGAGCGTCGGATCGCTCTCGATGAAGCCGGCGGTCAGCTCGTCGCGCAGGCGTTGCACGAGCCCCTCGCGCCATGCGGCCAGGTCTGGCGGGTCGCGGTGATTCTCGAGTCCATCGAGAACGGCGAAGGCGCCGCGCACGCCGAGATCGCGAACGGCGGAACTGATGTGGAAACGCGGTATGGGCATGGGGTCGGATCGAAGGGCACAGGGTGGACTCACGGCGGCGTGCATCGCGGGTGCAGCGGCCCGCGACCGCGATGCTATCCTCCGGCCGTCTTGAATCAAGGGAGATGTGCGCCATGGTCGCTTGGAACCGACGCGCCTGGAGCATGGCCGTCGTGGCGCTCGCACTGTCGGGCTGTGCCGGTCTCACAGGGCAGGGGGAACCGGTCTCCGTGACGGTTTCCGATCTGCGGATGGGGACGGCGAGCGTGCTCGAACAACAGTACTTCGTGACGTTGCGGATCCAGAATCCGAACGACCGCGATCTCGCGATCCGGGGCGTGGCGTTTCAGCTCGAACTCAACGACAAGGCGTTCGCGAAGGGCACGACGGGCAAGGCCGTCGCCGTCCCGCGGTTCTCCACCGCCACCGTCGAGGTGGAGACGCTCAGTACACTTGGCAGCATCCTGCGGCAGGTCGGCGACGTGAGCGACGGGACGATGCCGGAGCAGTTCCGCTATCGCATCAAGGGCCGCCTCTTCCAGGAAGGCGCGGGCGGGCCATTGCCCTTCGACGATCGCGGCGAGCTGAAGCTCCCCGGCGGCACCGGCGCGAAGTGAGCGTGCTTCACATCGCACTGGTGCCCGCCGCCGGGAGCGGGAGCCGGTTCGGTGCCACAGCGCCCAAGCAGTACACCGATCTCTTAGGGCAGCCCCTCCTGCGCCACGCCATCGCGCGGCTCGCCAGGCACCCGCGCATCGATCGCGTTGTCGTCGTGCTGTCCCCGGACGACACGCGGTTCGCGGGCCTCGATCTGTCGGACCTTCGTCCCATCGTCGATGCGCGCGCCTGCGGTGGTCCCACGCGGGCGGCTTCCGTTCTCGCCGGGCTCCGCAGCCTCGCCGGCGAAGTGGCGGCCGATGACTGGATCCTGGTGCACGATGCCGCGCGCCCCTGCCTGCCTGCCGCCGTGATCGATCGACTCGTCGCGACGCTCGCGGACGATGCCGTCGGCGGCATCGCGGCGCTGCCGGTCGCCGATACGCTGAAGCGTGCCGATACCGACGCGCGCATCGATGCCACGGTGCCGCGTGATGGACTCTGGGCTGCGCAGACACCGCAGATGTTCCGCTTCGGCGTGCTGCTCGAAGCGCTCGAGCATGCCGACCTCGATCACGTCACTGACGAAGCAGGCGCCGTCGAGGCGCGCGGGCTCGCACCGCGGCTCGTCGAGGGGGACCCCGCCAATCTCAAGGTGACCTACCCGCGCGATCTCGCACTGGCCGCACACCTGCTCGCCGCCATGGAGGACCTTCCGTGAACTTCCGCATCGGCCAGGGCTTCGATGTCCACGCCCTCGTGGCGGGCAGGCCTCTCATCCTGGGGGGGGTCGTCATTCCCTTCGATCGCGGTCTGCTCGGTCACTCGGACGCCGACGCCCTGCTGCACGCCCTGTGCGATGCGCTGCTCGGCGCGGCGGCGCTCGGTGACATCGGTCGTCATTTTCCCGACACGGATCCGACGTACGCGGGCGCCGACAGCCGCGTGCTGCTCCGCGCCGTCGCTGCGAAAGTGCGGGCCGCAGGTTTCGAGATCGGCAATGTCGACGCCACGATCATCGCCCAGGCGCCGAAGATGGCGCCGCACATCCCCGCGATGGTCGCGTGCATCGCGGCCGACCTCGGGGTCGGCATCGATCGTGTGAACGTGAAGGCAAAGACCACGGAGCGCCTCGGCTTCACCGGCCGAGGGGAGGGGATCGCGACGGAGGCCATCGCGCTCCTGACTTCCGGTCGATGACATCGATGTCGGCGGAGAACGGGACAGCGCTGGAACTAGTCGGACGTGCGGCGTTGGACGGGGACGCCGATCGCGAGCGCCTCTTCTTCGCCCTGTGGCCGGCGCGGCAGACGGCCATGGCGCTCCATGCGCTCGCCTGTCGGCAGGCGGTCGGTGCCGGTGGCCGGGTGACCCGCATGGATTCCATCCACCTCACGGTCGCCTTTCTCGGTGACGTGCCGGTCGGGCGCATCGAGGCGCTTCGCTCGCCGCCCGCCGACCTCGACGCACCCGCCTTCACGATGGCGCTCGATCAGGTCGGGCACTGGGTCCGCAACGGCATCGTGTGGGCCGGTCCATCGAAAGTGCCGGAGGCGCTCGCGGCGTTGCACACCAGGCTCTCGGACTGGGTGCAGTCGCAGGGCATCGCCCTCGATACGCGGCCGTTCCGTCCGCACGTCACGCTGCTGCGGAAGGCGGCGCGCGGGGAGCTTGCCGAGTTCCGGGCGCCGATCGAATGGCAGGTCACGGAGTACGTGCTCGTACGTTCGGGGCGCCGAGCCGATGGTTCCCGCTACGAGACGATCGCCCGTTTTCCGCTGAGATCGCTGAACCCCGCAGGCGCGGATCCGTCGTAGACAGGCCCGGGAGACCCCGGGCAGAGCCAGTCCACAAGCAGAGCCGCCCTGTGCGCGGCCAGGAGAGAGAGTCGATGGAAAAGATCGTGAAGACCGACGAGCAATGGCGCGCCATGCTCACGCCCGAGCAGTTCCATGTCACCCGTCGCCAGGGCACCGAGCGTCCGTTCTGCGGCGCCTTCCTCGACAACAAGCTGCATGGCACCTATCACTGCGTGTGCTGCGATCTGCCGCTCTTCCGGTCCGACACCAAGTTCGAATCCGGCACCGGCTGGCCGAGCTTCTTCGACGCGGTGGACGAGCGCAACGTCGAGATTCACCGCGACACGAGCCACGGGATGATCCGGGAAGAGGTGGTCTGCGCCCGCTGCGACGCCCATCTCGGCCACGTGTTCGAGGACGGACCGGCGCCGACGGGCCTGCGGTACTGCATGAACTCGGTGTCGCTGGTCTTCCGGGAGGAATGACCCGGCGTGGGACGCGGACTACGCCGAAGCGCCCGCGACGCCGTCGATGCGCAGCGGCAACTCGACCCGTACCTCCAGCCCGCCGCCCACCCGGGGTAGAAGCTGCACGCGGCCGCCGTGCATCCGGGCGACGCGCTCCACGATGGCGAGCCCGAGTCCTGCGCCCATGGCGTCGCTGCGGGCGTCCTCGAGCCGCGTGAACGGTTGCATCACGCGGTCCATCTCCGCCTCCGGGATGCCGGGGCCCCGGTCCAGCACCGACACCACGGCCATCGCGCCTTCCTGACGGGTGTCGATCTCCACCTGGCCCGCGCCGTAGCGAAGCGCATTCTCGACGAGGTTGGTGATCATCCGCTGCACGGCGATGGGCCGAATCGGCGCCGGCGGCAGGGCACCGGTGCGGACCACCACGTCGTCGCCGCGTCGCTCGTACCGCTCGGCCAGTGCACGCACCAGTGAGTCGAGGTCCGCGTCGGGATCGACCGCCTCGCTGCTGCCGTCCCGCGCGAATTCGAGGAACTGATCGATGATGCGATCCATGTCCTCGATGTCCTGCTCCATGCCCTCGCGGGAGGGGTCGGGAATGCGTCCACGGGTCATCTCCAGCGCCAGGCGGAGGCGCGACAGCGGCGTGCGCAAGTCGTGCGAGACGCCCGCGAGGAGCACGGCGCGATTCGACTCCTGCTGCGCCAGTGCCGTGGTCATCCGGTTGAAGCCGCGCGAGAGCGTGCGGATCTCGCTCGGACCCTTCTCGGGCAGCGTCGGTGGGGTCTTTCCGCTCGCGATGTCCGCGGCCGCATCGGCCAGCGCCTGGAGGGGCTGGTTCACGCGCACCATCAGCGCGAGGCCACCGAAGAGGGCGAGGGCGAGGCTCGTGAGGCTCCAGCTCACCCAGGCAGCCGCAGGTGGGAGCGTGAGAGCCGTCGGCGCGAACACGACCCAGTACGCCTGGTTCTTCACGCGGATCTTCACCCACAGCGAATGATCGGAGTCCTCGATCATCGCGAGTGCCTGCGTGTGGTCGCCGGAGCTGCGCTTCAGTTGCGTGGCGACCGCGGCGAGCATGGGGGACTGCGGGACGGCCAGCTCGTCGACGTCCAGGCTCGTCGCCGGGAACAGGCGGACGTTCTGCTGGGCCGGCAGCGTCTCGCTGAAGCGTGTGCGGGCGGTGGCCGGCATCGCGTCGAGCGCGGCGCTCACGGTGTTGAGCACACCCACGATGTGCGACGCGACCTGCTCCGATTGCGAGCGTGCGCTGCTCATGCGGTAGAACTGGATCCAGGCGACCTGACTCGCGATCAGGATGAGCGCGATCAGCAGGATCGAGCGCGCGAGCAGGGAGCGCGGCAGCAGCGTCATCAGTCCAGCACGAACACGTAGCCGAAGCCCCACACGGTCTGCAGATGGCGCGGGTGGGCGGGATCGTCCTCGATCAGCTTGCGCAGTCGTGAGACCTGCACGTCGATCGTGCGGTCGGACATGCCGAGTTCGCGACCCCGGGCGAGTTCCATCAGGCGTTCGCGCGTGAGGGGAGTGCCCGCGTTCGTCGCCAGGGCCTTCAGCAGCGCGAACTCGCCGGTGGTGAGGTTCACGATCTCCTCACCGCGCGTGAGGCGGCGCGATGCCAGATTGAGCAGGAAGGGGCCGAAGGCCACGGGCTGGTCGCTCTCGGCCGGCGCGCCGGGCGGTGCCGGCGTTGCCGCGGGAAGCGTCGCGCCGCCCCGTCGGAGCACCGCTCGGATCCGGGCCACCAGTTCCTGCGGATTGAAGGGCTTGGGGAGGTAGTCGTCGGCCCCGGCGTCGAGGCCGGCGATGCGGTCGACGTCGTCGCCCTTCGCGGTGAGCATGATGACCGGCGTGCGATCCCCACCGGCGCGCAGGCGACGGCACAGGCTCAAACCGCCTTCGCCGGGCAGCATCAGGTCGAGCACCACGAGGTCTGCGCCCCGGCCGCCCAGGGCGAGCGCCATGGCGGTGCCTTCGGCAACCGATTCGACCTGGAAACCCTGCGCCTCCAGATACTGGTGGAGCAGGTCTCGGAGGCGGCGATCGTCATCGACGACCAGGATGCGGGGGCTCTGGGGATCGGCCATGGGGGTCTCGGAACGGGGCGGCGCAATTATGCGTCAGAGGGAGATGGCCGCGCCGTCCGTGACATGGGGCGCCGTAGCCGCCATCATGGAACCTGACTCCAGTGACAGCGATATTCATGACCCAGCTTCTCGATGCCGATGCCCTCGACCTGACCCGTGTGCGCGAGCACGTGTGGACCGGCCTCTCTCGTGCGGTGGGGGATCAGGCATCCCCGATGCGCACGCCGGTGCTCGCGACCGTCGACATGAACGGGGCGCCTCAGGCGCGCACGGTGGTGCTCCGGGCGGTCGATGCCGAGGGCTGGCGGGTGTTCTGGTACACCGACATCCGCGCGCCCAAGGTCGCTCACCTGCGCGGCGACGCCCGGGCGAGCCTGGCCTTCCACGATCCGGTCGAGCGCACACAGTGGCGCCTCTCCGGGCGCACGTGCATCCGCTCTGGCGATGCCAACGCCGCTGCAGCCTGGGCGGCCCTCTCCCAGGTGTCTCGCCGCAACTACCGGACGCAGCTTCCCCCCGGCACCGCCATGCCCCTTCCCGGCGACGGGATCCCCGTCGACGCTGGCGAAGGCGAGACGGGGCGCGACCGATTTGCCGTGATCGAACTCGTCGTCGGCACGGTCGACTGGCTGTGGCTGCACCCGGGTGGGCACCGGCGTGCGCGCTTCACCCGCGATGCCGCCACATGGCTGACGCCCTGACCGGTGTCATCGACCGGATCCGAGTCGTCCAGGGTGACATCACCCGCGAAGCCGTCGACGCCATCGTCAACGCCGCGAACAGCAGCCTGCTGGGCGGCGGCGGTGTCGATGGCGCCATCCATCGCGCTGCGGGGCCCGAACTGTTCGCCTACTGCCGCACCCTCGGCGGCTGCCCCACCGGACAGGCGCGCATCACCCCTGGCTTCCATCTTCCCGCCCGCTGGGTGATCCACACCGTCGGGCCGGTCTGGCACGGAGGGCAGCGCGGCGAGGACGATCTGCTGGCGAGCTGCTATCGCGAGAGCCTGCGTCAGGCGGCCTCCCACGATGTCCGCGCGATCGCCTTTCCGCAGATCAGCACCGGCGCGTACCAGTTTCCGCTCGAGCGGGCCTGCGCCATCGCCGCGCGCGAAGTGGCCGCGGGGCTTGCCCGCATCCCGTCCCTCGCCGAGGTGCGCCTCGTCTGTTTCACGGCCGATGGGTTCGCCGCGGCGCGTCAGGCGGTGCGCGAACTCGCATGAGCATCGGTTCGACGGTCCATGGTCGTCGCGCGATCCTTCGCGGTCTGGTCGGCCTGCCGGCGAGTCTCGCGGTTGGACCCGCCGCAGGAGCCCCCCGGCGCGTGCCGGCAGTCGAAGAGCTTGCGGTGCCGGGTTTTCCGGACGCCAACGCCATCTGGGGTGCCACCGGGCGGGACACCCATGGCCGGCTGTGGTTCGGCGTCTCCGCCAAGCGTCCCGGTGGCAGTGCGCATCTGCTCCGTCTAGACCCCGCGACCGGGCGCTGGACCGATGCCGGGGCCGTGAACGATCAGCTCGGGCGTGCCGGCGTGCGTCGGGATGGCGAGGCGCAGGTCAAGATCCACTCGCGCATCCTTCCGGCTCCCGACGGCAGGCTGTACTTCACGTCCATGGACGAGGACGGTGAACACGAGGACGGCTCGATGCTGCCCCGCTGGGGAAGTCATCTCTGGCGCATCGATCCGGCGACGCTCGCCTGGGAGCACCTGCTATCCGCGCCGGAAGGCCTTGTGGCGGCTGCGGTGGGCGGTCCGTTCGTGTTCTCGCTCGGGTACTTCGGTCACGTGCTCTACCGGCTCGACACGCGCTCGGGCGAGGTCCGGCGGGCGATCGTCGGTGCCGAGGCCGGACATGCGTGCCGCAACGTGCTGGCGGACGTGCGCGGCCACGCGTTCGTGCCGCGGCTCGGGCGCTCGGCCACCGGCGCGAGCGAAGCCCATCTCGTCGAGTTCGATGCGCGGTTCGACGTGCGCGCCGCGACGCCGATGCCGCGCTATCCGACGGCCTCCGGACCGACCGCGAACCACGGCATCGTCGGCGTGGCATCGATGCCCGACGGACGCTCGTACTTCACGACCCACGACGGCTGGCTGCACGAGCTGGTGCCGCAAGGCGCTTTGCCGACGGCCGTGGTGGATCGCGGTTCGTTTCATCCGGAGGGCGTCGCGTATGCCCCGTCGCTCTTCGTGCGGGACAACGGCCGCGCGCTCGTCGGCATCACGCAGCGGGACGGGCGGTTCGAATGGGTGCGGCGGGCGTTGCCGTCGGCGCGATCCGATGTTGCCCCGATCGATCTCGGGACCCGGAAGGAGGTGCTGCTCTACGGCTCCATGACCACCGATCACGCCGGTCGCTGCTATGTGGCGGGGTGGCAGGCAGCGGACGGTGGTGGGCACCGTCCGCTGCTCGTGCGGGTGGCGGACGGCGGGTGAGCCGCCGTCCGATGCGGCATCGCCGGCCGGTCACTGTCCGGTGTAGGTGATCTTCCAGATCACGCCGGACTTCGGCGTCACGTAGAACGGGGAGGGCATGGTGAAGTCGGTATACAGCTCACCATAGTCGACCACGTACATCGACTTGCCGTCGCGGCTGAACACGACGTCGTTGGTACGCTCCATTCCGCCCCGGTTCGCCGGCTTCTGGTACGCGTTCGGACCCATGTCGATGTTCCGCGCGAAGTACGACCACTTCACCCCGGCCGGCTCCAGGAACTCGACCTTCACGATGGCGGGCCACGTGGGGACCAAGCTTTCGGGACCATTGTCGATGATCCCGTAGATCGCGGCGAAGATCGTCTCCTTGCCGGCGCCGAAGGCTTCCGGCGCCCACGCGATGCCGTCCATCGGGTTGTTGGTGTCCCACTCCATCACCGGGTTGATGTAGCCGTTCGGATTCGGATTCGCGGCAATGAGCGGGACGCCGCGCACACCGTCGACATGCACCGGGAAGTGATAGGGCGCCTGTTTGGGGATGAACGGTTCGTCGCCGATGTAGAGCTGCGGATACGGGCGGTCGATCTTCGAGCCGGTCCAGTGGACGAGGCTCGATCGCTTGTTGGTCACGAACCCGAAGCCGTCCTTGTCGGGAAAGCCCGCGTCCTGCCCCTTCTCGGTGACGAGCCACAGGCGTTCCGGGCTGTTGGCGAGTCGGCGATGTCCAAGATCGTTGGCACCGTTGTCCGATACGGCGAGCGTGTTCTCGAAGCGCGTGCCCTTCGGTCCGAACTCGACGCCCGACTGGTTGCGGAAGCCCATCGCATAGACCTCCATGCTGCTGTGGGCGTAGATGCCATCCGCACCCTTCGCATCGATCTTCACGCGCATGATCGATCCGTGGCAGGGCACCTGCGCCTTCACGATCTGACCCGGCTTCGCAGGCACGCCCACTGGCATGTAGCCGCCGGTCATGCGGCCGTCCGAGGACTTGATGTTGAGGCCGGTGTGCACGATGTCGCGGCAGGGGGCGTCGTGCGGCGTGGGCGGCAGTCCGTCCGGGTGCGCGAGCCAGTAGGGGTCCTTCGGGATGTCGGTCCAGCCGTGGTTGTCCGGGTCGGCGAAGCCGGTGTTGCTGGGCAGGCCGAGCGCGAAGTACAGGTAGCCGTCCTTGCAGGTCATGCCGCCGTTGCGGTGGTCGCCGATCATGAGGTCCTTCACGATCAGCTTCAGCTCGCCGTTCACACCGTCGATCTCCCAGATCTTCTCGCCGTATTCCGGGATGTAGATCTTGCGGTTCTCCGCGCAGTAGGCGATCTCGTTCATCACGGTCTTGAAGGTGCCGCGGCCGATCTCCTTCAGCAGCTTGCCGTTCGGATCGAACACCTTGATGTGCGCGGGCTCGGTGCCATTCATGAAGAGCGGGCCCGAGATCGCCACCCACACGTTGCCGTTGCCATCCACCGTCGCGGACGACGGCGTGTCGAGTCCCGCGACGAACACCTCGGCCTTGTAACCCTTGGGCACGACTATCTTCGATGGGTCGGGCTTCACCGGGATGCGGGGCTCCCAGCTGCCGGCCCGACCTGTTCCCTGCTGCTGTGCCATCGCGGCCGATGAGGCGAGGGCGACGATGGCGACTGCGATCGCGTTGCGGACTCTCATTTGTTGCTCCTCCTTGAGTTGCGGTTCGACGACCGCGGGACACTGCACTGCGACGACTTGGGGATGCGAGATCGGCCGACGGTCCGGCAACGGCGTGCGGCACGGATGGCCGCTTTCGCCGCTCGATGCCGCGGTCAGTAGGTGGGGAGCGACCGGACGTGGGCGATGACGTCGGCGATCTGCTGGTCGGAGAGCGTGCCGGCGAACGACGGCATGTAGGCGCTCTTCCCGACCGACTCGCCACCATTCAGGATCACGTGGCGCAGGTACTGGTCGGGGAGCTGGTCGATGTAGCCCTTCTTCGTGAGGTTGTTCACGTGGGGCATGAAGACGAGGCCGTCGCCCTGACCGTCCACACCGTGGCAGCCGCGGCAGTAGCGCTTGTAGAGGCCGGCGCCGTTGGCTGCGTCCCCCGTGCCGTTGGGTGGATCCTCCGCATGCGATGTCGGGGCGATCGTCCCGATGAGGCCGGCAGCAATGATCAGCAGGCGGATACCCAGGCCGCGGATGGGTGGGGCCATGTCTTGACTCTCCCTGACGTGAACGCCGCGCCAACCGCCGACAACGCCGGGGTGCGAGGACATTGGTATGTCGGGGAGCCTACGCAGCAGCGGCTGCCACGCCAACGGGCCGTGACAGCGTCAGGAATGGCGCTGGGGGAGATGGGGAGGAGTTCTGGGCCGTCGACGGGCGTTCGTCACGCGGACCGGGCGGAGACTCGTGAAAGCTTCGGACGAAGTGTCAGGAGGCCAGGGCCGGCTGCTTCGCGTGCAGGAACCACTCGTCGATCACCATGTGCCGAGTGAACCACCGATTGCCGAGCATGCGGGTGGCGAGGAATCGCTTGAGACCTTCGGGCAGCCGATCGGTGAAGGACGCCGTCTCGCGGGGGCCGAAGCGGCTCACCATCGCGGTCTCGTAGGGGGCGAGCCGTGACGCCGAGAAATCGCCCGCCGCAGCGATCAGGGTGTCGGCTGCGAGCAGCGCCGACTCGACCGCGGGCCGGATGCCTTCGCCGCTCTGCGGATACGCGAGCCCTGCAGCGTCCCCGACGAGCAGGGCGTGGTCGCCCACGAGCGGACGCGGTGCGTGGTTGTAGAGCAGATAGGCGTGACCGCCGAATTTCTCGGGCATGTCCTGCGGTACGCGCCGCTTCGACTTCAGCCAGCGGGCGAACGACTGCACGTGTTCGGCGAGGCGATGGTTGTCCTCGCGGCCCAGGCCCACGTTGAGGAAGCGCCCCTTGCGGAACACCCAGCCGTAGCCCTTCAAGTCGTCGCAGAAATACAACTCGGGCATCTCGCCCGTGGCCTCGCAGTCGGCGGCCTGGGCGTCCGTCATCGGGAACTCGATCTCTTGCGCAGCAACGACGGTCTCGGACTGTCCGAGCTGGGCGCCGAGATGCCGTGCCACCGGGCAGAAATGGCCGCCTGCGCCGATGAGCACGCGGCCCGCCAGGGTGCCGTTCGCCGCCCAGCCGGTGCCGTCGCGTTCGAGTTGCTTGAGCGGTGCGGGGTTGGCGATGCGCGCACCGGACCGCGCCAGGAGGAAGTGGTCGAATTCGCTGCGCCGGATGCCGTAGCTGACCGCTTCGTCGTAGCGCGTCTCGACTTCGCGACCACCGATGATGCCTGTCCGGAATGCGGTGATCGGTTGCATCGTGCGGCCATCCCGGCGGTACTCGGCTTCGTCGATCTGGAGTTCATCCAGCACGGCGGGCGTCACCCAGCCCGCGCAGATCTTGTCGCGCGGGAATGCCTTGCGGTCGAGCACGACGACATCGGCGCCGGCACGTGCGAGTTTCCAGGCGCAAGTGGAGCCGGCGGGGCCACCGCCGACGATGAGGACTTCGCAGCGTTCCATTTCCTCAGCTCCGGTAGAGGTGGTGGCGGGTCATCGGCACCGCGTTGTCCGTCGCGTGGGCGAACACCACCTGGAAGAGCTGCAGCGCTCCGGTGAGGAACGAGGCCTCCGAGCCGCCGAGGTAGAGGCGCCACATCCGAACGAACCGTTCGTCGTACATCGACGCGATGCGGCCGGTGTTCTGTTCGAATCGCTCGCGCCAGTGCTTCAGCGTCTGTGCGTAGTGCAGCCGGAGGTTCTCGACGTCGAGCACCGAGAGTCGACTTCCCTCGAAGATCCGCATCATCTCGGCGAGGGTCGCCGGGTAGGCGCCTGGGAAGATGCGCTTCTCGATCCAGGCATTCATCGGCGCGGGGTGATTGCGTCCGATCGAATGGATTAGCCCGCGCCCGCCCGGCGCGAGCACGTTTCGGATCACTTCACCCAGCACGGGATAGTTCTCCACGCCCACGTGCTCCAGCATGCCAACCGAGACGAAGCGGTCGCAGCGGCCGGTCATGTTCCGGTAGTCGTCGAGAACGTACTCGATGCGATCGGCGAGGCCCTCGCGCTTCGCCGCCTCGCGCGCGAAACGCACCTGCTCCTCGGAGATGTTGAACGCGCGCACCGTGGCGCCGTAGTGCTTCGCGAAATGCCGGGCGAGGCCGCCCCAGCCACAGCCGGCCTCGTAGACGACGTCGCCCGGCTGCACCCCGAGCTTTCGCGCCACGTGATCGAGCTTGGCGATCTGCGCCTGCTCGATCGTCATGTCCGGCTGCGCATAGTAGGCGCACGTGTACTGCATCCGCTCGCGATCGAGCCAGAGGCGGTAGAACTCGTTGCCGAGATCGTAGTGTCGGTGGATGTTCTCGCGGGAGCCGGCGAGGGTGTTGGCGCGCGGGCGGTTGATCCAGCGCAGGAACTTCGCCTTGAGCGAGGTCTCGGGGAGGCTGTCGAGCCCGCGGAAGATGTACGCGAGACAGGCGACGAACTCGCCTTCCACGTCGACGCGGCCGGCGCTGTAGTCGTCTCCGGTGAACAGTTCGGGATTCACCAGCATGCGGAAGAGCGCGCTGCGCTCGCGGATCACGATGCGGGCGACAGGCGGGTCCTGGCTGTTGCCGCGTATCTGCTCCCCGGTCCAGAGCGAGAACGCGATGGGCGGATCACCGCAGACCGAGAGCAGCCCTTCCAGAAGGCGACGCTCCAATCCGCTGATCTCTGCCCTGCCACCGTGCGCGGCGCTCTGGGCAATCTGAAAGTGGCCTTCCTTCTGATCCATCGGCAACTCTCCATCCGAAACCACAGGTCGATTCTGACCGATCGGCACGGCGTCGCCAATGCCGGAGCGGATCGGCCACGCGATCCGCCCCGGAGTCTCACCAGTGTCCGTCAGAAGGCGACGTTCGAACCGCCCTTCAGCTGAAGGATGCGGCGTGCGTCATCGGGCGTTGCAACTTCGAGGCCCAGTTCTTCGAGGATGCGCCGGATCTTCGCGACCTGCTCGGCATTCGTCTGTGCGAGTCGGCCCTTCCCGAGCCACAGGCTGTCTTCCAGACCCACGCGCACGTTCCCGCCCAGTACCGCGGACATCGAGGCGATGTACATCTGGTTGCGCCCGGCACCGAGCACGGACCACTGATACTGGTTGCCGAAGAGGCGATCGGCGGTGCGGCGCATGTGCATGACGTCTTCCGGATGCGGGCCGATGCCGCCACGCAGGCCGAAGACGGACTGGATGAAGAGCGGAGGCTTCACGAGTCCGCGTTCCAGGAAGTGCGCGGCCGTGTACAGGTGGCCGATGTCGTAGCACTCGATCTCGAAGCGCGTGCCGTTGTCGCTGCACGACTCGAGGATGTGCGCGATGTCCTTGAAGGTGTTCTTGAAGATCCGGTCGTGGGAGCCATCGAGGTAGGGCAGTTCCCAGTCGTGCTTCCACTCCTTGAACCGCGGGATCATCTCGTACAGCCCGAAGTTCATGGAGCCCATGTTGAGCGAGGCCACTTCCGGCTTCAGTTGCAGCGCGGGCTGCAGGCGCTCCTCGACGAGCATCGTGGGTGCCCCGCCGGTGGTCAGGTTGATGACGACGTTGGAGGCGGCCTTGATCCTCGGGAGGAATTGGCGGAAGAGGTCGGGGTCCTGGCTCGGACGACCGTCCTCGGGCATCCGCGCGTGCAGGTGGACGATGGCAGCGCCGGCCTCGGCGGCACCGATGGCGGCCTCGGCGATCTCGTCGGGCGTGATCGGGAGGTAGGGCGACATCGTCGGGGTGTGGATCGCGCCCGTCACGGCGCAGGTGATGATGACCTTGCGTTGGTCTGCCATGCTGATTGCTCCTCTGGTCGGCTGGGCCTCGTTCGGCCCCACCTTGGTGATCGTCGGGGTCAGTCCTGCCCATCCATGGTGCGCTTGTGGGCCACGAGCGCCATCAGTCGCCGGTCGCGCCACGCCTCGCGGGCCGCGTGGTCCGCCTGCGGCATGCGTTCGCGGCGCTCGGCTTCCACCTTCGCGACGAGATCGCCTTCCCATGGGCGAGCGGTCAGGTCCTGCATCATGCCGGTGAGCTTCGGGCCGTAGCGCACCGCATAGTCGGCGACGCCGCCCGGGGCGTTCAGGTCGATGGTCTCGAAGGGCCCCATGAAGGCCCAGCGCAGGCCCAGGCCGTCGCGGATGGTCTTGTCGAGGTCCTCCACGGACACGTAGCCCTCGTCGACGAGACGCCACGATTCGATGAGCAGGGCTGCCTGGAGCCGGTTGAGGATGAAGCCTTCGACCTCCTTGCGGACCAGGATCGGCACCTGACCGACGCTTTCGTGGAGGACGCGGGCGCGCTCCACGACGTCGGGCGAAGTGAACGGCGCGGGCGAGAGTTCGACGATCGGCACCACGTGGGGTGGGTTCACCGGGTGGGCCACGAGGCACCGATGCCGCCCGGGCACGTGACCCGCGAACCGGGACGTCTGGATGGTGGAGGTCGAACTCGCGAGGATGCAGTCGGCCTTCGCTGCAGCATCCATCTTCGAGAACACGTCGCGCTTCACGTCCTCGCGCTCGGAGGTGTTCTCCTGCACGTAGTCGGCTTCGGCGATGGCGTCCTCGAGCGAGGTCGCGGCGCGGATGCGCGGCATGATGGCGTCGGGCGACTCCTCGATGAGTCCGAAGTGGCGCGTCTCGGCGAGGCCGTCGCGGATGAGTCCGATGGCCTGATCCACCGCACCGGGCGCGGCGTCGTACAGAGCCACGGGATGTCCGGCGCGCGCGAACACCATGGCCCACGCGCGTCCGATCAGACCCGCGCCGATGACTGCGATCTTTTCCATGCTTGTTCCTCGATGATCGTTGGCGGGGGCGCCGGAGCCAGTCCGGCCAACCCCCGCTGGGCCTGATCTCAGGCCAGCGTCTCGACGTTCCCGCACACCGGGATGGCCTGGCCGCTGATGTGGCGGCCCGCGTCGGAGGCGAGGAAGAGGGCGGCGTTGGCGATGTCCTGCGCGGTGACGAAGGTGCGCATCGAGACGTTCTGCACCATGCGGTGCTTCTGTTCCTCGATGCTGATGCGGAGCGCGTTGGCCTTGGCGGCAGCGACCCGGTCGATGCGGTCGCCGGCGACGACGCCTGGCTGGATGCAGTTCACGCGTACGTTGTCCGGTCCCGCCTCGATGGCGAGGCTCGCGGTGTAGCCGACCACGCCCCACTTGGCGGCCGCGTAGGGCGATCGCAGGGGAAAGCCGAGCCGGCCGGCGGTGGACGACAGATTGATGATGCTGCCGCCGCCCGCGGCCTTGATCATGGGCATGGCGAGGCGCGTGCAGTAGAAGAGGCCGTTCAGATCGACGGCGATGCAGCGGTTCCAGTCCTCGATGGAGATGTCCTCCACCTTGCCGGTGGGCCCGGCGATGCCGGCGTTGTTCACGAGAACATCGAGTCCGCCGAGGTGCTTCCGCACGTCCTCGAACAGGCGCTCGACCTGCGCCGGATCGGACACGTCGGTGACCGAGGCGGTGATCGACGGGTACAACGTCGCGAACTCCGCGAGGGCGTTGGTATCGACGTCACAGATGTGAACGCGGGCGCCTGCCTCCGCGAAGGTGCCGGCGATGGCGCGACCGATGCCCGCCGCGCCTGCCGTGACCAGAACGCGCAGACCCGTCGCCGAGAAATCCGGTTTCATGCTTCCTCCCCCACTTGTCGGTATGTGTCCCGGGGTCGGGACAAGCCGGGGATTCTAATCTCGCGTCGCCAGTGAGGGCGAGAGGTCGTGCACGCCGCAGGGCGGGTCGTTGCAGAGATGGACCTCCACGGTGACGTGGTGCAGGCCCGGAAGATCGTCGATGAGGGCCTTGTAGTGGTCCGCCGATCGCGGGTGGTGGGTCACGATCGATACGATGGCGGCGCGGGCATCGCCTCCCAGCCGCCAGAGGCGGAGATCGGCGACGCGGTTGTCGGCGTCGGCCTCGACGCGCCGCATGATCTCGCTCTTCAGATCGGTGCTGTCGTCGGCGTCGAGCAGGATGTGACTGCTGGCCTTCATCAGACCCCAGGCCCACCAGGCGATGATCAGGGATGCGCCGATGGCGACGAGCGGGTCGAGCCAGCGGAGGTCGAGCCAGAGTCCTGCGACCAGCGCGCCGATCGCGAGAACCGACGTGAGAGCGTCCGCGACCACGTGGAAGTACGCCGCCCGCAGATTGTGGTCGTGGGCCTCGTGGTGGACGTGCTCGTGTCCCTTGCAGGCTTCCGTGTGCGCGTGACCGTGATCATGCCCGTGCCCGTGGTCGTGTCCGTGATGGTGTCCGCCGAGGAGCACGGCGCTGGTGATGTTCACCCCGAAACCGATCACCGCCACGATCAGCGCATCACGGAAATTGACGGGTTCCGGCGACAGCAGGCGTTCGACCGATTCGAAGGCCACCAGCACCGCCACCACGGCGAGCAACAGCGCGCTGGAGTAGCCGGCCAGTGCACCAACTTTGCCGGTGCCGAACGAGAACCGCTCGCTGGTCGCGTGCTTTCGCGCGTATGAATAGGCGAAGGCCGCGATTCCGAGGGCCGCCGCATGCGACCCCATGTGCCAGCCGTCGGCCACGAGGGCGAGCGAGCCCGTGACGTAGCCGGCAGCCAGCTCTACCACCATCGTCACGAGAGTGAGGTAGAGAACGATCCGGGCGCGCTTCTCCGACCGAGCCTGTCCGGCCGTGACCGGAACCTTCGGCTGGCGCCATTGCTGGAGCGGTTGCGGTTGGCGGATGGCCTGGTACTGCATCGGGGAGTCGTGGTTCATGGGATCGGTCGTCTTCGGACGGGCGACGGGCCTGGTGCCTAGACACCCGGGTCCGCGGGCCAACGATGGAGAGCAGCGTCAAGGATGGGCATCTGCGCCGAGGCGCGTTCACGGCGTCGAGTCCGGCGCTTTGCAGCGGGGGCCTGGATACACATGCTCGCAGCCAATGCAGGCAACGCAGTTGCAGTATGGCACGGAAGGATGGCGCGGTGCAGCAACACCCCGCCCGCAAGGGTGCTGGTCAGCCGGGGGGAGTCAGTTGCGGGCGACAGCGCGGCGCGGGCGACCGGTGACGACCTTGTGCTTTCGGGGGTCGTGGGTCTTGTTCGTCGGCGAGCAGTCGGCGCAGAGCCCCTTGATCGTGAGATCGATCTCCTGCGGCGTGTAGCCGGCCGGGAGTTCAGGGGTGAAGCCGCGACCGAGATCGTCGAGACAGATCACGCGGTTGCAGCAGTTGCATTTGAAGTGGGCGTGATTGTGGGCACTGGCTGCGCCGGCCACATTGAACCGCCACACGCGGTCGTCACCCGAAATCTTGTGGGCGAGATTCTGCTCAGTGAGCCAGTCGAGGACGCGATACACCGTCACCCGATCGATCCCCGAGGCCTGGGAGAGCCGTGCCTCGATCTCGCCGTGCGTCAGGGCGGCCTCGGCTTTCAGCAGCGTCGCGAGTATCTCGATACGCGCGTTCGTCACCCGTTCGCCAGTCGTCCGGATCATGTCTTCTGCGGTGACGCGAAAGTTGACTGCCATGGCGATTCCTCATTCAGTACCCGGGATTCTGTCACGGGGGCCCCGAGGGTGTCCAACGGGGCAGCCGGCAGGCGGCGAGATGCAACCACATTGCGCCCATTTTCGTGCAGGAAATGCGACGATCGCAGCATTCGGGGGCTTGCGGATGGGGCGTCGAGCGTGCGACGTGCTCAGGTACCGGGGCGCGATTCGCGCGAGAGCCAAACATAGGCAGCGCCCACGGCTGCGACCAGGGTGATGCCGGCGGCGAGCCACACCCCCTCAGGCAGTTCGATGGCCGGTCGGTACCAGCGGGCTATGCCGTAGGCGGCCACACCGTAGGACATGGCGACGATCGTCCATCCGAGGACGCGCCGGAACCTTGCGGCTTCGTCCCGCTTCGCTCTGCGCAGGACCCGCGAGAGCAGCCGGCTGTCGATCGTGTCGGTCACCGCCATGCCCGAGGTGAAGCTGAGTCCCATCGCGAGGGCAAGCACGGGGCCGTGGCTGGATGTCGCCACATAGCCCCACGCCGCGGCCTGCGTCGCAGTGTCGAACACCAGTCCGAACAAGACACCCACCAACACGATCGCGAGCGGATGGCTGGAGTGCTTCAACCGTTCCGGGAGCAGTGGGCTGCGGGCGCCGATCGGTTGGAATTCACCCGGGGCCAGCAGGGCGCGGAGATTGAACGTGCCCACGAGCAGCAGCAGACCGATGGGTACCCAGGTACCGAAGGTTTCCAGGGCTTCGGGGGCCAGGTGTCGGTCACTCAGCAGACTCACCGCCACAGCGATCACCGTGACGAGGCCGCCGTGACCCAGGGAAAAGAGGGTGCCGATCCACGGGGCGAGACCCGGACGTCGCTGTTCGGCGCGCAGCGTGAGTCCGTCTATCACGGCGATGTGGTCCGGGTCGAAGCCGTGACGCAAGCCGAGAACGAACAACAGCCCAAGGCCGGACCACGAGAACAGCTCCGCATTCGGCATGGACGGCTCCGGTTCCAGGGATCGGGATATGGAGCAGCATGCAATGCGCAGGCCCGACCGCACAACCAAAATGCATCACCCCGGCCGAACGGCTGGCCGGGGTGAGCGTACGGCGAACGACGTCGTGGCCGATCCGGATCGGCCACCCTTCCTGTCTCAGCGCTTGAAACCGCTCCGGATCCAGTCGATGCTTTTCACGCCGTCGGGCGGGCTCACCTGTTCGGGAGAGTAGTACTTGACGTTCGTGAGGGTGGGCTTGCCATCTACGATGCGGATCGTTCCGTAGGGCACGTGCTGGACCGCCTGATGCCCCTTGCCCAGCGACATGTCGACGATGCCGGCGACCGACTCGAACTTCAGATACTCGAAGGCCGCGATCGTTTCTTCCTCGGTCGGCGCGGCCTTCTTTGCCTTCATCGCCTTCTCGTACGCCGCCTTCGCGCCGAAGAAGGCCGTGGCCATGTGATACGACGAATACACCGCGGTCATCTTGAACTGGTCGCGGTAGGCCTTACCAAACCACTGGTTCAGCTTCGTCGCCGGTGCGAAGGGGCCGTTGGGACCGCGCGCACCGATCATCGTGCCGTCGGGCAACTGGTTCCCCAGACGTTCGAGGATCGTGTCGCCGCAGATGATGATGTTGGGCGACTTCTTCAGCAGCCCACGCGGTGCGGCCTGCAGGATGTACGCCTCGAGGTCGCCACCCCAGAGGGAGTTCTGCATGATCTCGGCGCTGCCGGTGGCCAGGGCGGAGATTTCGGTGTTGTACTGGCCCGCGCCGAGTTTGGGCGTGACGTTCGTGACGATCTGGGCCTGCGGCTTCAGCTGCTTGAGCGACTCGGTGAAGTCCGACCAGGCGTCCTGGCCCCAGGCGTAGTTCGGGTTGATGCCGGAGTACTGCTTCAGATTCGGATACTGCTCGGCCACGTAGCGGGCTGCTGCAACGTTCTCCTGGGTGGCCATCGTCGTCGTACGGAACACGTACTTGTAGGTGTTCTCCTCGAAGATCCGGTTGGTCGAGCAGTCGAACAGGACGGTGAGCTTCTTCATCTCCTCGGCCACCGGGGCGACGGCGAGGCAGTCGCCGCTCGAGATCACGCCGATC
Organism: Betaproteobacteria bacterium Ga0077532; assembly: GCA_001464895.1. Lineage (GTDB taxonomy): Bacteria > Pseudomonadota > Gammaproteobacteria > Burkholderiales. The sequence continues at coordinate 146,481 of LNEE01000017.1, read as the reverse complement.
ACGATGTCGACGTTCTGGCGGCTCACGAGGTTGCGGTACTCCGTCACCACCTTGGTCGGACCACCGGCCTCGTCCACGTACACCAGTTCGACGGGGCGTCCGCCGAACCCCTTCTGTTCGTAACCCGGTACCACGCCGCCCTTGTTGAAGGCTTCCACGAGGAGGTCCGCTGCGTTCTTGGCGGGAACGCCGAAGGGTCCGGCAGCAGGGCCCGAGAGGAACGTGATGACGCCGATGCGCAGGGGCTTGGTCTCCTGGGCGATGGCGCTGCCGGCGGCGAGCGCGCCGACCATGCCGGCCATCAGCGTGCCGACGGTGGCGGTGACAAGGGAGCGGATCACTGGGGAATCTCCTCGAACTGTTGACTTGTGGGTGCTGCCGATCCCTCAGGTAACCAAGGTACCTCGGGTACCTCGGGTACCTCGGGCACCTCGGCCCTGAGAGAATCAACGATTATACAAACGACGATCGACCGACTGCCTTCGCTAAAATCGAAGCTGACTTGTGTCCGTGGGCGGATCCTCCCAGCGCCAGCCCGCGGCTTCTCCTGCCTCCAGCCTCACGCCGGGTCTCCCCGGAGCCATCTTTCCTCGAAGCCCCTTGAAGATCCTCGCACTCGACACTTCCTCCGAACACTGCTCGGCCGCGCTTCTCGTGGACGGTGAAGTGCTGCAGCGCCTGGAGCTCGCCGGCCAGCGCCATTCCCAGCTCCTCCTGCCCATGGTGCGATCCCTCCTCGACGAGGCCGGACTCGCGCTCGGCGCCCTGGATGGTGTTGCCGTGGCAGTCGGCCCCGGATCCTTCACCGGCCTGCGGATCGCGGTGTCGGCCGCCCAGGGCCTTGCTTTCGGTGCCGGGCTTCCCGTCGCCAGCGTGAGCACGCTCGAGGCGCTGGCCTGGGGGCTCGATGCGCCGATCGCGGTGGCTTGCGTGGACGCACGCATGGGCGAGATCTACTTCGCCGCCTGCCGCCGCGAACACGGGCTGCTCGTCACCTCCATCGGACCTGTCGTCGCGCCTCCTTCTGCGTTGCCCGACCTCCCGGTCGGCGATGTCGTCGGCGGCGGCAACGCCTTCGCGCGCTACGCCGAAGGGCTCGACGTGCGATGGCCCGGCGCGTTGACACGCATCGACGCGGCAGCGATCACCGAGGCCAGGCACGTGGCAGCGCTCTCGGCCGCCCGTCATCCCGGCGGCTTCACGGCCGGGCCCGAGACGCTCCTGCCCGTCTACGTGCGCGACAAGGTGGCACTGCGGGTCGACGAGCGATGAGCATTGCCGCCGACCTCCGCTATCGCCCGATGCGGGAGCGGGATCTCGCCGCGGTGGCGACCATCGAGGCGGAGGTCTACAGTCACCCGTGGACCCAGGGGAACTTCCGCGATTCGCTCACCGCCGGACACACCTGCTGGGTGGTCGAGCGCGGCGATGCCCTTTGCGCCTATGGCGTGCTGATGATGGGCGTCGACGAGGCGCACCTGCTCAATCTGAGCGTGGCGCTGCCCCTGCAGCGCCAGGGGTTCGGGCGACTGCTCCTCGCGTTCCTCGAGGCGCGCGCGCGGGAGTTCCGGGCCCGGATCATGTTCCTGGAAGTGCGCGTCTCGAATGCGCCAGCCCGTTCCCTCTACGCTGGTGCCGGCTATCGCGAGGTGGCCGTGCGTCGCAACTACTATCCGGCCGCCAACGGCCGCGAGGATGCCATCCTGATGGGAAAGGACCTGTGAGAACGCGCAGCGAAGTGATGGATGTCCTCGGACTCGGTCCGCGCTGGGTGTCGCGCACGGCGTCGGGCAAGCCCGCTGGCGCGAGCGCATCCGGAGCGGAGACTGATGTTTCCGTCGCCGGGGCGGCGGCGCCCGTCGATCCCGCTGAGCGGCCTGCTGACGATCGCGCGTCGCGGATCCTGCGCATGGACTGGACTGCGCTCGAAGCCGAGGTCGAGAGGTGCACCGCCTGTGCGCTGGCGCCGACCCGTACGCGTACGGTATTCGGTGTCGGTGACCGTTCCGCGCGATGGCTTTTCGTCGGCGAGGGCCCGGGCGCCGAGGAAGACCAGCGCGGCGAGCCGTTCGTAGGCCAGGCGGGGCGCCTGCTGGACAACATGCTGGCGTCGATCGGCATCGCGCGCGGCAACGGTGTGTACATCGCCAACATCGTGAAGTGCCGACCACCGGGCAACCGCAATCCGGAAGCCGCCGAGGCGCAGGCCTGCAGCGCCTTCCTGCGCAGGCAAATCGAACTCGTCGGGCCGACGCTGATCGTGGCCCTCGGCAAGATCGCTGCCACGAACCTGCTCGGCCGCGACGTGCCGGTGGGTTCGCTGCGGGGACGCGTCCACGACTATCGGGGCGTTCCGCTCGTGGTGACCTACCACCCGGCGTACCTCCTGCGGAACCTGCCCGACAAGGCGAAGGCCTGGGAGGATCTCTGCTTCGCAATGGACACCATGCAGGCGCTCACGGCGTCGCGTAGCAGCGAGGCGACGGCAGGAGCGCCTTGATTTCCCGGGGGACGCCCCCATACCCAACAGGCGTCGCGGAGGCGCCTCAACAGGAGTGAGCATTCATGTGGAAGCGACTGGGCTGGATCGCGATGGCGGCGTTCTCGCTGCTGCTGTCCGGCTGTGGCTACAACACCATGCAGGCGCAGGACGAGCAGGTGAAGGCGTCCTGGGCCGAAGTCCTCAACCAGTATCAGCGTCGGGCCGACCTCGTTCCGAACCTGGTGGCCGCCGTGAAGGGATTCGCGCAGCAGGAGAAGGACGTCTTCCTCGGGGTGACCGAGGCGCGCTCCAGGGTGGGCAGCATCCAGGCGACGCCGGAACTCGTGAACGATTCGGCGGGCATGCAGAAGTTCATCCAGGCGCAGGGTGAGATGACCTCGGCCCTGTCGCGGCTCCTGGTGATCTCCGAGAACTATCCGCAGCTCAAGTCGGACGCGAACTTCCGCGATCTCCAGGCCCAGCTGGAGGGCACCGAGAACCGCATCACGGTGGCCCGCAACCGGTACATCCAATCGGTGCAGGCCTACAACGTGTCGATCCGCCAGTTCCCGGGCAACCTCACGGCGATGGTCTTCGGCTACAAGGAGAAGGCGAGCTTCACCGTCGAGAACGAAGCCGCGATCGCGAAGCCCCCGGTGGTCGACTTCTCCACCCAACCAGCTCCCGCGAAGTGACGGGCATGCGCCGCGCGCTCACCGGCTGGATCGCAGGTCTGTTCCTCGCCCTCGCGGGTGTGGGGCATGCCGAAGTCGCGATCCCGCCCGTGGCGCGGGTGACCGATCTCACCGCGACGCTGTCGCCGGAGGTCGTGGCGGCGCTCGACGCCAAGGCGGCCGATCTCGAACGACGCAAGGGCAGCCAGGTGGCCGTGCTGCTGGTGCCGACCACAGCGCCCGAGACCGTCGAGCAGTACGCGCTGCGGGTCGCCGAGGCCTGGAAGATCGGTCGCAAGGGCGTGGACGACGGAGCCCTGCTGGTGGTCGCGAAGCAGGATCGCGCGCTGCGCATCGAAGTGGGTTACGGCCTCGAAGGTGCGCTGAACGATGCCATCGCCAAGCGCATCGTGAGCGACGTGATCGTCCCCCGGTTCAAGGAGGACGACTTCGCGGGCGGCGTCACCGCCGGGCTCGACGCCATCGTCGGAATCATCGATGGCGAACCCCTGCCTGCCGTCGCGCCGCGCGCCCGGGGCAGCGCCGAGCCCGGCATGCTGCAGAACCTCGAAGGCTATTTCGTGGTGGGCTTCATCCTGGTGGTCGTCGTCGGCGGAATACTGCGGTCGCTCATCGGTCGGGTGCCTGCTGCACTGGCGGTGGGTGCCGGGGCAGGCGTGCTCGGATGGTTCATCGCCAGCGCGATCACGGTCGGCGCCATCGTGGCGGTCATCGCCTTCGTCTTCACGCTTGCCGGGGGGAGTTCCGCGATGCGGGGAATGCACGGCGGCCGCGGTGGCTGGTCCGGCGGTTCCGGCGGATGGTCGGGCGGCAGAGGTGGCGGATTCGGTGGCGGTGGCGGCGGATTCGGTGGTGGCGGCGCGTCGGGGCGGTGGTGAGATGGATCTCTCCCGACTCCTCAGGCATTGGCGTACCGGTGGCTCCACCGTCTCCCGCGCGTTTCCCGCGGCGACTCTGGCCCGGATCGAGACCGTCATCGGCGAGGTGGAGCGCACCCACGCCGGGCAGATCCGCTTCGCGGTGGAGGCAGATCTGCCCACCGGCGATCTCCTGGCCGGCGTCATGGGGCAGGACCGCGCGCTGCAGGTGTTCTCCGATCTGCGGGTCTGGGACACCGAACACAACAACGGTGTCCTGATCTACCTGCTGCTTGCCGATCGGGATGTGGAGATCGTCGCGGACCGAGGCATCCACGCCCGTGCCGGTGCGGAAGCGTGGGAAGCCGTCTGCAGGGCCATGGAGGCGTGCTTTCACGACGGGCGCTTCGAGGAGGGCGCGGTCACCGGAATCCGTGCCGTCGGGGCGTTGATCGCCACGCACTTCCCGCCCACGGGCACGGGCCGCAACGAGCTTCCCGACGCCCCCGTTCTGCTCTGATCGTCCCCCGGCCCTGACCGGCGTCAGTCGGTCGGAGGCGGCTCGTTGTCCTGGTCGTGCCCATGTCGACGGTACAGCGCGTACATCGAAGAGGCGACGATCAACCCGAAGACGACGATGATCGTGTAGATAGACAGCCCGGCCGCGCTCATCCCCGCCGACAGGCCGAGCATCCCGAAGATGCAGAGGTTCTCGTTGAAGTTCTGCACGGCGATCGAGTGTCCGGCGCCCATCAGCTTGTGCCCGCGATGCTGGAGCAGGGCGTTCATCGGCACGACGAAATACCCGCCCAGCGCACCGATCACGATGAGCAACGCGACCGCGACCCGCCAGTCCGTCACGAAGATCATCGACATCACGATCAGCCCCATCGCGATGCCCACGGGCAGGACCTTCACCGCGCGCTCCAGTTTCACGTAGCGCGCTGCGGCCACGGATCCGAATGCGATGCCGATCCCCACCACGATCGTGAGCAGTGCCGCCTGCTGTTGCGAGAACCCCAGGGCGACCTTGGACCATTGCAGCACGATCAGCCGGAGCGTCGCGCCGGCACCCCAGAAGAGCGTGGTGACCGCCAGCGAGACCTGGCCCAGCGGGTCGCGCCACAGCTGCATGAAGCTCCGTGAGAAGTCGCGGATCAGGAAGATCGGGTCCTTCCGCGCCATCTTGTGATCGACGGGAAGCTTGGGGATGCGGAGGTTGAACGCTGCCGCTAGACCGTACAGTCCGAGGATCACCAGGATCGCGATCTCGGGCGCGGTGTCGAGCGGCGGGATGCTGCGCAGCGCGGGCAACGCCCCGTAGAGCCATTCGGAGAACTGCGGGCCCACCATGATGCCGCCGATGATGGCGCCGAGGATGATCGATGCGACGGTGAGGCCCTCCATCCAGCCGTTCGCCGCGACGAGACGGTGCGGAGGCAGGACTTCGGTGAGGATCCCGTACTTCGCCGGCGAGTAGGTCGCTGCGCCGATCCCGACGATGCCGTACGCGAAGAGGGGGTGGAGCCCGACGAGCATCGCTGCGCACCCCGCGATCTTCATCGTGTTGCTGATGAACATGACGCGCCCCTTCGGCAGGGCGTCCGCGAACGCGCCGACGTAGGGCGCGAGGATGATGTACGAGAAGACGAAGAACTGCTGCAGGACGTACGTCTGCCAGTCTGCGGCTTCGAGACTGGAGAGCAGCGAGATCGCGGCGAACAGCAGCGCGTTGTCGGCCAGGGCCGAGAAGAACTGTGCGGCGAGGATCGTGTAGAAGCCGCGATTCATGCGGTCATGTCGCGGGGCTGGCGAGGAGTTTCCATCGGAGCTGGAATGCAGCGCCTGTGCTTCCTGGGCATGCGATGCCTGCGCGGATGTCGCAGATTTCATTGGGCGGAGTGGTGTGTGTCATGGCTCCGCTCCCTGGCGGGCGCCGATTTATACCATGATTCCCCCGCCGTTCCGTATGGGGATGACCGGCCGTCCGTGAAGGTATGCGAACGTACAATTCGTCTGTCCGTCGCCCCGCGCGATCCACCGATTTCAAAGCCGCTCCGCATGTTTCGTCCCATCCTCGCCAGTATCGATCTCGATGCCCTTCGCCACAATCTCGGCGTCGCGCGGAGGCATGCCGGTGCAGCGCGCGTGCTCGCCGTTGCCAAGGCCGCAGCCTACGGACACCGCCTCTCCCATGTACTGCCCGCCCTGTCCGAGGCCGACGGCATCGCCGTGCTCGATCTCGAGGACGCCATCGCCATCCGCGCCTCCGGGTTCGACCGGCGGATCGTGCTGCTGGAGGGATGCTTCGAGCAGCGCGATCTCCACGAGGCGGCGCGCCATCGCGTGCATGTGGTGGTTCACGAGGCCGGGCAGGTGCGCATGCTCGAAGTGGCCCCGCCCTCGGCGCCCGTCGGAGTCCTGTTGAAGTGCAACAGCGGCATGAATCGGCTCGGCTTTCGGGTGGGACCGTTCCGGGAGGCCCTCGCGACGCTCCGGACGCTGCCGGCGGTCGCCGACATCACGCTGATGACCCACTTCGCCGACGCCGAGCGCGCCGACGGCATCGATGCCGCGTTCGCCGTGTTCGAAGCAGCGTGTGACGGCGCCGCGCTGCCGAGATCGGCGGCGAACTCGGCGGCCCTCATCGCGCATCCGCGCGCCCGGGGCGACTGGGTGCGGCCCGGGATCCTGCTCTACGGCGCTTCGCCCTTCGACGACCGGTCCGCGGACGATCTCGGGCTGCGTCCCGTGATGACGCTTCGATCCCGCGTCATCGCTGTCCAGACGCTCGCGGCGGGTGATCGCGTCGGCTATGGCGGGCAGTTCGTCGCCGAGCGCGCCATGCGGATCGGCGTCGTCGCCTGTGGCTATGGCGACGGCTACCCGCGGCACGCACCCACGGGGACTCCGATGCTCGTGGACGGCATCCGGACCCGCATCGTGGGTCGCGTCTCGATGGACATGATCACCATCGACCTCACGCCCGCGCCCGCGGCCCGGGTGGGCAGCGAGGTCACGCTCTGGGGTGAAGGTCTGTCGGTCGATGAGGTGGCGAGGTCGGCGGGGACGGTGGGCTACGAACTGCTGTGCGCGCTCGCCCCGCGGGTCCCGACGGAGGTCGGCGCGCCCGTGCGTACGGTCTGACGGGTACGCGGCGCGCCGGGCTCGCGCGCCAGTGGAGTGGTTGCACGTCGATCCGACGTCGATGGTCCGGGCCTTGCTGCCCGATGTCGATCCCGAGCACGCACGCGCCAGCGACGTGCGCCCCGATCGCCCCGCCTTCCATCGAACACCGGAGAACCCATTGCCATGAGTCCCTTGTCGCGTACCTCTGCACTGCAGGCGCGTCACCTCGCGCTCGGCTCGAAACTGGAAGACTGGAACGGCATGGGAACGGCATGGACCTATGCGAAGGACGTCGACGAGGAGTACGCCGCGATCCGCACCAAGGCCGGGCTGATGGACGTGAGCGGCCTCAAGAAAGTGCACGTCACCGGGCCGGATGCCACCGCTGTGCTGAGCCACGCGACGACGCGCGATCTTTCGAAGGTGTACCCCGGCAAGTCGGTCTACGCGTGCATGCTGAACGACGCCGGCTATTTCACCGAAGACTGCCTCTGCTACTGCCTCGCCCCGAACGCGTGGCTCGTCGTGCACGGCAGCGGCACCGGACAGGAGGAACTCGCGCGTTCGGCAGTGGGGAAGAATGTCTCGATCAAGTTCGATGACGATCTCCACAACATCTCGCTGCAGGGTCCGCTCGCCGTCGAGTTCCTCGCGCAGCACGTGCCGGGTATCCACGACCTGAAGTACTTCCATCACCTGCCGACGACGCTGTTCGGCCGTCACGTGATGATCTCGCGTACCGGCTATACGGGAGAGCGCGGCTACGAGATCTTCGTGAGCGCGAAGGACGTCGTGTACCTCTGGGACACCATCCTCGAAGCGGGCGCGCCCATGGGCATCATCCCGTGCCGCTTCCTCGTGCTCGACATGCTGCGCGTCGAGTCGTACCTGCTGTTCTACCCGTACGACAACGCCCAGATGTATCCGTACGACGCGCCGGATGCCGTGAATGGCGATTCGCTGTGGGAACTCGGACTCACGTTCACCGTGAGCCCCGGCAAGACGAACTTCCGCGGTGCCGAGCGCCACTTCGCCTTGCAGGGCAGGGAGCGCATCAAGATCTTCGGCGTGCTGCTCGACACCGACCAGGCCGCCGACGGGGGCGACGAACTCTGGTCGGGCGGCGAGAAGGTCGGCGTCATCACCTGCGCGCTGTTCTCATGTCTCACCAGGCGTTCAATGGCGATCGCCCGGTTGAAGCCGACCGCCGCCGTACAGGGCACGCCGCTGGAGGTGCGCGGGAGGAACGTGCAGTGCAAGGCCATCGCCCACACGCTCACGTTCGACGACCCGGAGAAGAAGAAGCGCACGGCGGTCGGGCGCGGCTGAAGCGAGGGCAGGTCAGTCCCGCCGCCTCGGTCACGGATGCGGTGGCGAGTTCGATCGTTCTGGGCAGACCACGTGGTACCAGGAGTCTCGTCCTCGCGAACGGGCGAGATGGCACGGTGAGGAAAGGCGTCGAGGCGATACCATCCGGGCCTCACTCACCACCTGCCGCGTCCCTCCCATCGATGGCCAAGTCCAAGACGCTCTACGCCTGTACCGAATGCGGTGGCGAATCCCCCAAGTGGCAGGGGCAGTGCCCGCACTGCAGCGCCTGGAACACCCTCGTGGAATCCGTCGGCGAGAGCAAGGCGCCGGCCCGTTACCAGGGTCTGGCCGAGGCGAGCCGGGTCACCAGCCTGGCCGACGTCGAAGCCGAGGAAGCCCCGCGTCGTTCGACGCAGATCGGCGAGCTGGATCGCGTGCTGGGCGGCGGCCTTGTCCGCGGCGCCGTCGTCCTGATCGGCGGGGACCCCGGCATCGGCAAGTCGACGCTGCTGCTCCAGGCGCTCACGGGCATGGCGAAGACGTGCAGCGTGCTGTACGTGAGCGGCGAGGAATCCGCGCAGCAGGTGGCCCTGCGCGCGCGCCGGCTCGGCCTCGAGGGCAGTCCCGTCGACCTGCTGGCCGAGATCCAGCTGGAGCGCATTCTCGCTACGCTCGAGACGCGCAAGCCCGAGATTGCAGTGATCGACTCGATCCAGACCGTGTACTCGGAGGCGCTCACGTCGGCGCCCGGCAGCGTGGCGCAGGTCCGCGAGTGCGCGGCGCAGTTCACGCGGTTCGCCAAGTCACGCGGAACGGCGCTGGTGCTCGTGGGTCACGTCACGAAGGAAGGCGCGATCGCCGGTCCGCGGGTGCTGGAGCACATGGTCGACTGCGTCCTGTACTTCGAGGGTGACTCGCATTCGAGCTTCCGCCTCGTGCGTGCCATCAAGAACCGCTTCGGTGCCGCGAACGAACTGGGCGTCTTCGCCATGACCGAGAAGGGACTGCGCGGTGTCTCGAACCCGTCCGCGCTCTTCCTCTCGCAGCACGGCGGCGCGGTGCCGGGGTCGTGCGTGATGGTCACGCAGGAGGGAACGCGCCCGCTTCTCGTGGAGATCCAGGCGCTCGTCGACGAGGCCCACGCGCCCAATGCCCGGCGGCTGTCGGTGGGGCTCGAACAGAACCGCCTCGCCATGCTGCTTGCAGTACTGCACCGCCATGCGGGCATCGCGTGCTTCGATCAGGACGTCTTCGTGAACGCCGTGGGTGGCGTGAAGATCGATGAACCTGCGGCCGACCTGCCCGTGCTGCTTGCGATCGTGTCGTCACTGCGCAATCGCGCGCTTCCCGAGAAGCTCGTGTGCTTCGGCGAGGTGGGTCTCGCGGGCGAGGTGCGCGCCGTGCAGCGCGGCCAGGAGCGCCTGCGCGAGGCCGCGAAGCTCGGCTTCACGCGGGCCGTGATCCCGAAGGCGAACCAGCCCAAGACGCCCATCGATGGGTTGACGACGATCCCGGTGGAACGCATCGACGAGGCGGTCCAGGCGGTGCGGGGGTAGCGAGCGAGGCCTGGAACGGAGCCTGTCGTGGGTCGGGCTCCGCCCGACGCGGCGCAGGCGTGGGCACCGCGGCGCATCCATCGACCCGGGCGTCGGACTGCAGTCCGACCAACGCAGAGCGCGGGGCACTCGCACCTCGATGTACGTGGAGGATTGCGTGGGTCGGGCTCCGCCCGACGCGGCGTAGGCGTGGGCACCGCGGCGCATCCACCGAAACCCCCTGAACCCCTACCGCCTCACACCCCCGCGATCCTGCACAAGCCTTTGTCCGCCGCCCGCGCTGCCATCGACGCGCGGCGGGCCGCGAGCAGCATCGCGTCCGCCGACGGGTAGTTGGTCGTGCTCACCGCGATCCCGGTGCTCGCGCTCACCGAGAGATCGCGTCCGTCGATGCGCATGGGTTCCGCCAGCATTGCGCCGACGCGCTCGGCGATGGCCATGGCGGCTTCGCTTGCGCTTGCCGCCGATTGCGTCGCATCCAGCGGATAGCCCTCGCGCAGATCGGTGAGCAAGACGGCGAATTCGTCGCCGCCGGCGCGCGTCACCGTCGTGCCCGGTCCCTTCAGCACCTTGAAGCGGCGCGCCATCTGCGCAAGCGCACGGTCGCCGAAGTCGCGGCCGAAGCGCGCGTTGATCTCCCCGAAGTTGTCGAGGTCCACCCACAGCACCGCGAACGGATAGCCCCACAGGCGCGTCTGGTCCAGCACGAACCCGAGGCGGTCGTCGAAGATGGCCTTGCTCGCAAGCCCAGTGCGCGCGTCGAACCATAGCCGGCGCTTCGCCTCCTCCTCGGCGCCGCGTCGCGCGCTCACGTCGGTGATGAAACCTTCCAGGGCGAGGAGGTCGCCGGTGGACGAAAAGACGCCCTTGCCCTGCTCCCACACCCACTTGACCTCGCCCGCGGCATCGACGATGCGGTACGAGAGCTGGAAGCCCTTGCCCTGGGCGAGTTGCGTTTCCACGAGAGCCCAGACGAACTCGCGGTCCTCCGGATGGATGAGATCCCCGAACGCGACGCGGGCGTTGTCCACGATGTCACGCGCCTCGTAGCCCGTCAGTTCGGAGCAGCCGTCGCTCACCCATTCCATCGTCCAGTCCCGGTCGTGCCGGCCGCGGTAGACCATGCCCGGTACGTTGTCGAGCAGGGTGTTGAGATGCCGACGGCTCGAGCGCAACTGCTCTTCGCGCTGCTTGCGGCGCGTCACCTCCGTGAGCGAGCCCACGACGACCGGCGCTTCGTCGCCCGCCAGACTGAAGGCGCGTGCCCGCAGCTCGACCCAATGGAGCGTGTCGTCGCCGGCGATCAGTCGGACCTCCATCAGCAGGTGATCGAGCGCGCCTCCCGCCACCGACTGCAGCCGCGCCTCCGCCTCCTTCTGCTCGTCCGGGTGCAGGTGCGCGACGAGGGATTGGCCGAGGGCCTTCTCGACCGGGTGCCCCGTGAGCCGTCGCCACGCGGCATTGACGAAAGTGAAGCGCGCGCTCGAATCCAGCTGGAATATCACTTGCTCGATACGATCGACCAGCTCGGGTGTGCTGGCCTCGGTCGCGGCCCGATGGACCGGCGAGGCGAGCGTCACGCCCAGCTGAAGGAAGAAGGTGTCGGGGATGGGCGAGGTCGTGGAAACACTGAGTTCCGAGCGCAGGAGCGTCGCGTCGGCGCGTGTGAGACGAAGATTCGCACCCACCGGAGTGCCGGTGCCCCGGGCCTCCTGAAGGAGCGCCGCACAGCGTTCGTGGTCGAGTGGATGCACCAGGTTGGTGAAGGGCATGCCCACTATCTGATCATCGCGGCCCGCGAGGCCGATGATCTCCAGGAAGGCACGGTTCGCGAAGATCACCGTCCGGCCCGACAGGACCGCGGCTGGTGTGGGCAAGTCCTCGGCGAGTTGTCGGCCCCAGGCGCGCTGCTGCCGGGTGTCGAGGTCCGAGTCCGGCGTCGGCGCATGGCCGCGGCGGCGGTAGCCGGCCAGCAGGAAGAGGGCCCAGCAGAACAGCACCACGAGCGGTAGACCCCAGGCCACGTCCCGGTCGTACCAGCTTCCGATGATGATGGCGCACACGAGCGTGAGGCCCCATGCCGAGAACAGGTACAGCTGCATCCTTGCCTCCGTTGCGGACCGGTCGCGTGCTCGCGTCCTATCCGCTGTTCTGGGCGCTCTCCGGGTTGTGCGCCATCGTCTGCGTCGCGCCGGCGCTGATGCTCACCGGGTCGGTTCTTCTCGCGGACTTCACGCTGGACGGGTTGCGCGATCTCGAGGTCGCCTGGCGCGCGTCGGCCGCGCTCCCGATCGATGCCGTCGATGCGACTTCCCGCAACCCTGCGCAAGCCCTGCGCCAGATCGTCGAATCTCGACAGGCCCAGACGCTTCTGCTCCAGTGCCTGTGCATGGTGTTGACGATCGCCGTCGCCGCAGGACTCGCATGCCGTGGGTGGTCGGTCCTCGTGCGGCGCGTCGACAGCGCCCTGTCGCTCCTGCCGCCCGGCACGCCCGTGGCATCGGGCGACGAGATCGATCGGCTCACCCATGCCGTGATCCGGCTGGCAGCCCGCCGTGCCGGCACCGACGCCGAGGCCGACTGGCAGCGCGGCTTCAATGCCGAACTCGCCCGGCGCAACGCCGAGGACCTGCATTGCCTGAACCTCGTGGCCGAGCTTCTGGAGAGCGCGCCGCCTTCCGCGTTCACGATGAAGAAGGCACTCGACGTGCTCGTCCACAAGCTGGGTGCCAGCGCAGCCGCCCTGCAGCTCGGGGTGCATGCCCAGCGGGCGCTGCATTGCGAGGACGTCGTCGCTGCCCCGCGGCTGCCGGTGTGTCTTGCCCACAGTCGGTTGCTCGCCGAGATCGGCGCGATGTCGATGCGGCAGGACATCGCGCCCGACGGCTGCGGGGTCCGCAGCCTCGTCGCCCCCATCCGGCGCGACGACGAGACCATCGCACTCCTTGTCGTCGAGGGGCCTGACGCCTTCGACTTCGACCCTGCGAGAGTCGTGCTGGTCCGCACGGTGGCGCGCCTGATCGCGCTGGCGCTGGTCGGCGTGAGCCGCGGGCACGAGGAAAGACGGGTGGCGCTGCTGGAGGAACGGGCGGCGATCGCGCGCGAGTTGCACGACTCCCTCGCGCAGTCGCTCGCGTTCCTCAAGATCCAGGTGGCGCGTCTGCAGGTGGCGCTGCGCGAGGCGCCCGGGTCCGAGACGACGGCGGCCGTGGCGTTCCAGGTGCGCGATGGCGTGTCGAGCGTCTACCGGCAGGTGAAGGAGCTGATCGCCGCGTTCCGCGTCCAGATGGGCAGCCGCGGTCTCGTCGAGGCCCTGCATCAGGCCGTCGCGGAGTTCGGTCAGAAAAGTGGTGGCATCGCCATCGCGCTCGACATCCGGATCGAGGGTTGCCGCCTCACGGTCAACGAGGAGTTCCACCTGCTACAGGTCGTACGAGAGGCGCTTTCGAACACCGTGCGCCACGCGCGGGCCACGCACGTGCAGGTCGGCGTAGCCACGCTCCCCGGGGGCGCGGTCCTTGCGAACGTGGACGACGATGGCAAGGGGTTCACTCCGGTGACGGGCGAGATACCGCACTACGGCCTCGCCATCATGCGCGAGCGCGCGCAATCCCTGGGCGGGCATCTGCAGGTCGTGCCGTTGCCGGCCGGCGGTACGCGTGTCTGTCTGGAATTCGTCCCCGAATCGATGGCGCCGGAACGCGCTGCGCGAGGTCTCTGACGTGCCCTACACCGTGCTTCTCATCGACGATCACGCACTGTTTCGCAGCGGGGTGGCGCAGCTCATCGGCGCAGATCCCGATCTGGAACTCATCGCCCAGGCCGGATCCGGCGAGGAGGGGCTAGCGCTCGCGCGGAACGTGAATCCCGATCTCATCCTGATCGATCTCAACATGAAGGGCATGAGCGGGCTCGACACGCTGCGGGCGTTGAAGGCCGAGAAGTTCCGCTCGTGCTGCGTGATGCTCACGGTGTCCGACGAGGAGGCGAACGTCGTGGAGGCGCTGAAGCAGGGCGCCGACGGCTATCTGCTGAAAGACCTCGAGCCGGAGGATCTCTGCGACCGGTTGAAGAGCGCGGTGCGCGGCAACGTCGTGCTCGCGGAAGCCGTGGCGAACGTCGTTGCGCGCTCGATGCGCCTGCCGGAATCGGCACCGGCGCATCCGTCGCCGTCCGTGACCGCTGCTAATCCGGCGGATCTCACCGATCGCGAACGCGAGATCGTGGGCCACATCGCCGCCGGACTCAGCAATAAGCAGATCGCCCGGGTGCTGGGCATCAGCGACGGGACGGTGAAGGTGCACATCAAGAACCTGCTCCGGAAACTCGGCGCGCACAGCCGCCTCGAAGCGGCGCTCTGGGCTGTCGAACAACGGCCGCAGAAGCCCGTGCACTGACGGCTTGCACTCCAGCGAAGCCGGTGCCCGGCGGGACTTCCCGCGGGCGCCGCCGGTCTCACGGCTGCTGCTTCGTCCAGTCCACGTTCTGCTCGTACGCGTGGGCAGCCTTGTAGATGGTCGCCTCTTCGAAGTTGCGCCCGATCAGCATCAGTCCCACCGGCAGACCTTCGCTCATGCCGCACGGAATGCTGATGGCAGGATGGCCCGTGACGTTGGTCGGCTGGGTGTTGGCCAGCATCTCGAACGCGCGCTGCACGTACTCGGTCCGCGAGGCGTCGGGCCCGGGAATCTTCGTGGCCTTCACCGGCAGCGTCGGCATCAGCAGGAGATCGTACTTCTCGAGCGCCGCGTTGTAGCCGGCGGTGAGGCGGCGGGCGAGGTTCTGTGCCTTGGCGTAGTAGTGACCCCGGTACTTCTGCGTGAAGTAGTGACCAGCCATCAGCACCAGCTTGAGGGTGTCGGACAGCTCGTCGGTGCGCGTCCGCCAGGCGGCATGCGCGTCGAGCAGGCTGGTGGTGTACATGCCCTTCCAGTTGAAGCCCATGCCGTTGCCCATCATCATCTGGGCCGTTCCGCCCTCGTGTCCGATCGGCGCCCAGATGGCCGGCCCTGCAGTGTGCATCGGCAGGGAGACCTCCTCGACGACGGCGCCGAGCTTCGCGAGCGCGGCGGCGGCCTTGCGGACCAGGGCATCCACGTCGGGCTCGGAGTTGGCGAGCCCGAATCCCTCGCGCACGACGCCGATCCGGAGCCCCTGGATGCTCTGTCCGAGGGCTGTCGTGTAGGGCGTCACCTTGATGTCCCCCTGCCGCGGATCCAGTCCGTCCGCGCCGGCCAGCACCTCCAGCATCAGCGCGTTGTCCGCGACGGTGGCCGTCATCGGACCGGTGTGATCCAGCGTCGCCTCGATCGGCATCACGCCCGTGTACGGCACGAGTCCCCAGGTGGCCTTCATGCCCACGATGCCGCAGTACGAGGCCGGAATGCGGATCGAACCGCCCTGGTCGCCGCCGATGGTCATGTCGACCTCGCCGGTGGCGACCACGGCAGCGCTGCCCGACGAGGATCCGCCGGCGGAGTAGCCGTGCTTGCGGGGGTTCTGCACCGCGCCGCCCGCACTGGTGTGGCTGCCGCCCGAGAAGCAGAAGTACTCGCAGCGGACTTTGCCGAGGATGGTGGCGCCGGCATCGAGCAGGCGCGTGACGATCGTGGCGTCGACATCCGGCGTGTAGCCCTCGAGCGTCGAGGCCCCGTTCATCATCGGCACGCCGGCGAGGCAGACGTTGTCCTTCAGTGCGACGGTCCTGCCGGCGAGCTTGCCGGTCGGCGCGCCCGGAATGCGTGTCTTCACGTACCAGGCGTTGCCGGGGTTGTCGTCGCCCTGAGGAAAGTAGCCCGGCGTGCGCGGCCACTTGACCTGCGGCAGCTCGTTCGGCATCTCGGCCACGGCGTTGTAGGCCGCCACCGCGCCGGTCATGAGTTCCAGGTACGACGTCACGTCGGCATCGGAGAGGTGGATGCCCAACTCGGATGCGACCTGCTGGAGTTCCTGGGGCGTGGGCTTCTGGACTGCGGCCATGGCAATGCTCCTGTTCGAATGGCGATGAGTTGTTCGAGGGCGTCGTCTTGCCAGGGATCAAGCGGCATCGATACCGACGAACTCGTCGGCGAGTGCCGCGACGCCATCGGCCGCGACTTCGCGGATGAACGTGCCCTTCTGGATCACCAGCACGCGGTCGGAAAGCTTCCGGATGAATTCCAGCGACTGCTCGACGAGAATGACGGTCAACCCGCGCGATGTGCGCAGTCGCAGCAGCGTCTCGCCGATCTCGTCGACGATCGAGGGCTGGATACCTTCGGTCGGTTCGTCCAACAGCACGAGCTTCGGCTCGGCGCAGAGGCATCGGGCCACGGCGAGGATCTGTTGTTCGCCGCCGCTCAGAACGCCACCCGCGCGATCGAGGATCGGCTTGAGGCGGGGGAAGTCTTCCAGTACGCGCTCGATGCGCTGCTCGGCGTCGTTCAGTCCGATCGCCCCCATGCGCAGGTTCTCGCGCACGCTGAGGCCGCCGAAGATCTCGCGGCCCTGCGGCACGAACCCCAGGCCCAGCCGGGCGCGCCGATGGGGCAGGGCCGTGGTGATGTCCTCGCCGCCGAACGTGACGCTGCCTCCCGTGGCGCGCAGATGTCCGGCCAGCGTGCGCATGAGCGTCGTCTTGCCCATGCCGTTGTGACCGAACACGCCGATGAATTCGCCCTGCCGTACGGCGAGATCGATGCCCATCAGGATGGGGATGCGGCCGTAGCCCGATCGCAATGCCTTGGCTTCGAGCATGTCAGACCACCTCCCGCTTGCCGAGATAGACATCGCGGACGCGGCGATCGCGCAGCACGGTCTCGACGTCGTCCTCCATGAGCACCTGTCCCTGGTGCAGCACCGTCACCTGTCGCGCGATCATCCGGATGAACTGCATGTCGTGTTCCACCACGATCAGCGAGCACGTGCCGCGCAGCCGCATGACCAGCGCGGCGAGGCGCTCCACCTCGTCGTGGGTCATGCCCGCCGCGGGCTCGTCGAGGAGGATGAGATCGGGCTGCGCACCGATCACCATCGACAGCTCCACCATCTGCCGCTGCCCGTGGGCGAGCTGACCGACGGTCCGGTCGGCGAGATGCGCGATGCCCATGGACTCCATCACCTCGTCCACCGCGATCGGGACTTCCTTCAGCAGCCCGCCGGTGTTGGCGATGCGCCGTTTCACCGCGAGCCAGATGTGCTCCCGCGCGGAGAGGCCGTCGTAGAGACTCGGCACCTGCGTCTTGATGCCGATGCCGCGCCGCGCGATCTCCACGCTGGGCAGCCCGCCGATGGCCTTGTCCTTGAAGCGGATCTCGCCGCCGCTCGGGTGGTACTGGCCGGTCAGGCACTTGAAGAAGGTGCTCTTGCCGGCCCCGTTCGGTCCGACGAGACAGCGCAGCTCCCCGGGGGTGATGCCGAAGTCGATGCCGCGCAGGACCTCGACGCCGCCGAAGCGCATCACCAGTCCGCGGGTCTCGATGATCGGCTCCACACGCGTGGTCCGGTTGGTGGCGGCCGGCGCGTTCATGAGCCCCCCAGGGTGTTGGTGGCGGGTGCCGAACCGACCGGCGGCGGGGCGGGCTCGGGACGTCTTGCCCCGGGTGTGGTCGTTGGTCGGATCGCGGGTTCGACGGGGACTGGCGCCTTCGGCCGCCGCAGTCGGTCGAAGCCGGACTGCATCAGCGGCAGCAGACCCTTGGGCACCAGAAGAACGAACAGCAGCAGGATCGAACCCAGCACGACGTTCGGGTCGATCACCTCCAGCGTGCCGAGTTTCGCGACGATCATCTGCAACGCGATCGCGCCGATGATCGGGCCGAGGAGGGTGCCGATGCCGCCCACCGTCACCCAGATGATCACCTGGGCGCTGTAGAAGAGGCTGAACATCGTCGGGCTGACGAACACGCAGTTGGCGAAGAGGATGCCGGAGATGCCGGCCATCGCGCCGCCGATGGTGAAGATCCCCAGCTTGTAGCGCCGCACGTCGTAGCCCAGCAGCTCCGAGCGCCGCTCGTTCTCGCGGATCGACACCACCACCCGCCCGAACGAGGTACGCAGCAGCCAGCGCGATCCGAAGTACAGAAGGACGAGGAGCGACGCCGCGATGTACCAGATGTCCTCGGGGGCCAACGGCGACCCGACGTCCCACGGCAGGTTGAGCGGTGGCGTCGACGGGATCCCGTTGAAGCCGCCGAGCGCGGCCTTGCCGATCTTGTAGGCGTCGCCGGCCGTCGCGTTGAACAGCTTGAAGAAGATCAGTGTCATCGTGAGCGTGATCACACCCAGGTAGACGTCGCCGATCCGACCCCAGAACATGAAATACCCGAGCAGCGCGGCGAACAGCGCCGGCACCACCATGGCCAGCACCACGGCCCCCGTGGAATCGCCGAAGTTGATGGCCGCGACCGCGTACGTGTATCCGCCGAGCCCGAAGAAGGCGGCCTGGCCGAAGCACAGGATGCCGCCGTAGCCCCAGATGAGGGCAAGGCTCAGCGCGAGGATCGCCATGCTCACGTAGATCGTCGCGTTGATGAGCGTGAACAGCTCGAGCACCGAGGGCAGCAGGAAGATCGCCGCCACCGAGACGCCGAATCCGACGACGGATGCGGCCATGCTTGCGCGCGGGGTCATAGCGCCCTCCGGAAGAACTTGCCGGTGATGCCCTGGGGCAGGATCCGCAGCAGCACGATCGCTGCGAAGAGCAGCGTCACCTCGCCGATCACGGGCGTTGCGATGAAGGTGGCCAGCGTGTTCAGGGAACCGAGCAGCGTGCTGGCCGACAGCGTGCCGGTGATGATCGCCGCGCCCCCGCTGATGACCGTGATGAAGGCCTTCGCGACGTACGCGACACCCATCGTCGGCACGACCCCCGAGAGCGGCGAGATCAGCGCGCCCGCGAGGCCGCTCAGCGCCGCCCCCGCGCCGAAGGTCACCGCGTAGACCTTGCTGGTGTCGATGCCCAGCGACGCCGCCATCGCCGGATTCTGCATGGTGGCCCGCGCGATGAGGCCGGCCTGCGTGAAGCGCAGCACGGCCATCAGTGCCAGCACCACCGCGGCGACGATCGCGACGATCACCAGTTCGTAGAGACTCGTCTGATACTCACCGATCGTGACGCCACCCAGCGGCGCCGATACACCCGCCGTGACGTTGCCGAAGATCATGGTGGCGGCGCCGATCAGCAGGAGGCTGAGACCCCACGTGGCGAGCATCGTGTCGATCATCCGGCCGTAGAGGAACCGGATCACCGTGCGCTCCACGACGATGCCGATCAGACCCACCACGATCGGGGCGACCACCAGCATCGCGACCCACAGGTTCACCCCCCATCGGGTCGCGTAGATGACCGCGTAGGCGCCGAGCATGATGAACTCGCCGTGGGCCAGGTTGATGACGTGCATCATCCCGAAGATGACCGCCAGCCCGATGCTGATCAGCACCAGGCTGGCGACCGCCGCTATCACCTGCAACAGGACTACGACCGCAAGATCCACGGCGATTCTCCGGCAGACTCAGACTTTGACGTCGATGATGTATTGCTGGTTGTCGTTCGGGTTCTTCTTGAGATCGCACACCGCCGCCGTGTCGGCCGGCTTCTGCTGCGAGAACGACTGGAGCAGCTTGAACTTCTTGTTCTCCGCTTCGCCGATGTAGACGTCGAGGATGTCGTGGTGTGTCGCCGGATCGATCGTGGACTTCCCGGCCGGCCCCTCGTACATCATTCCGCTCTCGAGCGCCTCGATCACCTTCATCCGGTCCACGGTGCCCGCTTTCTTGACCCCCTGGGCCCACAACTGGAACCCGTGCCAGGTCATCGCAGCCACTTCCGTCAGTGGCGCGGCCTTGTCGCCGAATCTCTTCTGATAGCGCTTGATGAACTCGGTGTTGGCGGGCGTGGCGACTTCGTGGAAGTAGGCGTACGACGCAAGGATGCCGTCGCCTTCCTCGGGCGACACGACCACGTGTTCGTTGCCCAGGCCGAACGTCGTGGATGCCATCGGGATCTGCTTCTTCATGCCCGATGCTGCCCACTGCCGATAGAACGAGATGTGCGATCCGCCCACGAGTACCGACATGATGATGTCGGGCTTGGCGGCCTGGATCTTCTTGATGGTCGGTCCGAAGTCCGTCACGTCGAGTGGGAAGAAGTCGATGGCCGCAATGGTTCCCCCGTTGTCCTGGGTGTACTTCTTCACCCACTTGGACGTGATCTGACCGTAGTTGTAGTCCGCGGCTAGCACGTAGATCTTCTTGCCGTTGAACTTCTTCATCGCGTAGGGGATGAGCTTCTCGACCGTCTGTGCCGGTGTCGACCCCGTGCAGAAGCAGTTGCGATCGCACACGCCACCCTCGTACAGGGTGTTGTAGAAGTAGAGCGTGTTGAATCGCTTGAGAACCGGGCGGATGGCTTCGCGAGAAGCCGACGTGATGCCGGCGTGCACGACCGCGACCTTGTCCTTCGTGGCGGCCTGGGTGGCGTACTGCGTGTAGTACTGGATGTTCGACTGGGCGTCGTAGTTGATGAGCTTGATCTGCTTCCCGAGCAGACCGCCGGCGGCGTTTGCCTCCTCCACGGCCATCGTCAGCACGTCGATCATCGGTCGCCCGAGCAGATCGAGACCGCCGGATGCGTCGTGGATGCCCGCGATCTTGATCTCGTCGGCGGCGTAGAGATCCTTGATGAACCACGGCCCCGTGGCGGCGGTGGCGGCGCCGGCGACGGCGGCCTTCAGAACCTTCCTGCGTTCCAGCATCGAACTCATGAACAGACTCCCAGTTGAGGTGGCATTCCGTCGGCCGTGCGGTGCGAGGCGCGGCCGTGCTTGCGAGAGAAACGATCGCCTTCCGTGGTGGGCGCCCCTGTTTCGGACGTCTGCGTCGCCGTGTCGATGCTGGCGATCTCGTTGTTCATGAAAGTTCAGGCCACCTGCAGCGTCGGCGCATCCCGCAGGCTGCCGGCCACCTCGGTCCAGTAGGGGACGGTCCGGCGCATCAACATCGCGCGGAACTGCTCCGTGGTCTTCTTGAGGAGTTCGCCGCTGCCCCAGTCGACGATCACGCCGTACTGGCGGATGAGGTCGAGCATGTCGAGGGTGCCGGCGCGATAGCGATCCGCGACGGATTCGGCGTCTTCCGACAGCCAGCCCAGGCGGGCCGAGCGGATGCGGGCGCGTTCGGCATGCGAGGCGTTCACGTCGACCTCGTACAGCGCGAGGTCCGCGTCGACGGTCTTCACGACGACGCCGTAGTCCTTGCGGGCCCGGGCGATCGAGACGTAGCCATCGGCGACGTCCTCGCAGACGGCGTCGAGATCGCGTTCGAGCGGATCACCGAGGCCGCCGCCGCCGGCGGAGGGCCGCGTGATCGTGTCGCCGGCCATGATCGGCACGCTGGAGAAGAGGGACCCGAGGTAGCGCTCGTTCTCCTTGCCCGGGTTCAGCCACACGCCGTGCGGGATGGACGGCAGCCCGCCCCACAGACCCCAGGTGACGGAACGTTCGCGATCGCAGCAGTACGACACGACGGAGCGCTCTGCGAGCGTCAGGGTGCCGCCCTTCTCGACGCCCATGCCGCCACGGGACTTGCCCGGACCGCCCGAATCGATGCGCAGTTCGTGTTCCGTGGTGACGACGGGCGATAGCCGCTCCTGCCCCTCGAACGGCTGTGTGCCGAGTTGCACGCCGAACACCGGGCCACTCGCGGCCCAGCCATCGCGGCCGTTGCGAGCGCCCCAGCCACCGACCATCCAGTCGTACCACATGAAGTACGGCCGCTCCTCGTACCGCGCGTCGCGGCCTCCGATGAGCAGGTACTCGAGATTGAACGTGCACGCCATCGCGCGCTCGGGAAGGATCTCGGCCCACAGCTCGAAGATCGAATTCATGATCTTCTCGAACGGGCCCGAGCAGAAACCGGCCACCGGTGTCGGCCAGCTCGCATTCACGACGGAGCCTTTCGGACCGAGGTCCACGGTGACCACGCGGTAGAAGCCGGAGTTGAGCGGGATGTCCGGGAACTGCATCTTGGTCCCGGCCACGATGGCCGCGAACGATCCGCCGAAGCAGGAGTTGAGGAACGTGGAGATCGACTTCGGATGGGATTTCGACAGGTCGTAGTGAACCTGGTCGCCCTTGATCGTCATCTTGATGCGGATCGGCACGAGCCCCTCGCCGGCCGCCGGGTCCACGTCGATGTAGTCCTCGGTCTCCCACACGCCGTCGGGCAGCTTCGAGATGCGCTGGCGCGTGAGGGTCTCGACGTAGTCCTGCACTTCGCGGAAGGCCGTCTTGATCGTGTCGATGCCGTACTTCTCGACGAGACGCTGGATCTCCAGCTCCGCGATGTGCGTTGCCTGCGACTGCGCCTGCATGTCGCCGATGATGTCGGCCGGCGCCCGGGTGTTCGAGGCGATCAGCCGGCCCACGTCCTCGAGATACCGGCCCTGGCTCCAGACCCGCGTCGGCGTGATGCGCAGGCCTTCCGCCATGTGATCGAGCGCGCTGACGTTGAAGGACCCCGGCACGGCGCCACCGACGTCGGCCCAGTGGCCGTTGGCCTGTGCGAAGCCCAGGAGTTCGTCCTTGTAGAAGATGGGGCGGACGATCCGCGTGTCGTTGAAGTGCGTGCCGCCCTGGTACACGTCGTTCACGACGAAGACGTCGCCGGGGTGGATGTCGCCGGGGAAGTTGTTGATGACCGCCTGGGCCGTGTAGTGCAGCGTGCCGACGTGCGCGGCGATGTCGCCGCTGCCCTGCATCACGGTGTTGCCCTGCGGATCGCAGAGGGCGGACGAGAAGTCGCGCGAATAGATCACGAACGAGTAGCACGTCCGGAAGATCTGCTCGGCCATCTGGTCGACGATGTTGATGAACGCGTTCTTCAGCACTTCGAACGTGACCGGGTCCAGCGTCTGCGTGGTCTTGGCCGGTGTCATGACGGGTGTCCTCCAGGTGTCTCGGGATGGGTGGGCGCGATCAGCCGGCCAGGGGAATCTTCATGATGATCGTGAGCCAGGCGTCGACCTCGGCGGTCACGCCGGGCGGGACGATCGTGGTCGAGTCGAGCTGGTCGATCACGGCGGGCCCCGGGATGACGGTGCCGGCAGGCAGTTCGTCGCGGTTGAAGATCGGCGTCAGGAGCGGGTCGGGCGATTCGTCGAACACCACGTCGCGATGGCCGACCGGGACGGGCGTCGTCTTCTTCAGCTCGTACTTCGCGAACTCGGCCTTCGGCGTCAGGCCGGTGGCCGAGACCGTCAGGCGGTACACCTCGACCGGGGCATCGGTCTGCGAGTAGTTGTGCTCGCGACCATGCTCCTCGTGGAAGATCGCGATGGCCTCGTCGAGGGACGCGACGGGCGCGCTCACCGGCACGGCGAGCGACCGCCACTGGCCGAGGTACCGCATGTCGATGAATCGCTGGAAGAGCATGCGGTCTTCCGGCACACCTTCGTTCTCCAGTCGCTCGCGACCTTCGGCCTCTAGCGACTGGAAGGTCTTCTCCACGATGGCCGGGTCCACCTCTGCGGCGTTGCCGAGGAACATGGTGGTGACGTCGTGCTTGATGTCGACCAGCAGGCAGCCGAGCGCGGACGTCACACCGGGGTTCGGCGGGATGAGCACGGTGGGGATCGAGAGATCCTTCGCGAGTGCGGCGCCGTGGAGCGGGCCGGCGCCGCCGAAGGCGACGAGGGCGAAGTCACGGGGGTCGTACCCGCGGCGGATCGAGATGAGTCGCACGGCGTCCGCCATGTTGGCGTTCGCCACCTTGATGACGGCCGAGGCGGCTTCGGTGAGCGACAGGCCCAGCGGCTCGGCGACACCCTTGCGGATGGCCTCCTCGGCCAGCGTGCGATCGAGCTTCACGGAGCCGCCAGCGAGCTTGCCGCCCAGACGTCCCAACACGACGTTCGCGTCGCAGTTCGTCGGGTTCTTTCCGCCGCGGTCGTAGCACGCGGGGCCGGGGTTCGAGCCGGCCGACTGCGGGCCGTTGCGCAGGGACCCCGCGTCGTCCATCCAGGCGAGGGAGCCGCCGCCGGCGCCGATCGTCAGCACTTCGATGCTCGGGAAGCAGATCGGGTAGCCGTACTCGACGTGCCAGTCCTTCGTGATGCGCAGATTGCCGCGGTCGCAGAGCGACACGTCGGTGCTCGTACCGCCCATGTCCAGACCGATGGAGTTCTCGTAGCCCGCGAGCTGGGCGACGTGGCGGCTGGCGATCGCGCCCGCGGCGATGCCGGACGCGGCGAGTCGCGCCGCGAATTTCTCCGCCGTCTTCGCCGTCATCACGCCACCGCCCGAGTGGAGCAGCAGGACGTCCTCGTCGTAGCCGCCTGCGCGCATGCGCTCGGCGAGTCCCTTGCCGTACGAGCCGACCACCGGTGCGAGCACCGCGTTGGCGACCGTGGTCGAGAACCGCTCGTGCTCGAAGATCTCGGGCAGGATCTCGCTCGACAGCGAGACGGCGACGCCGGGCAGTTCCTCCATGAGGATGTCGCGCATCCGTTCTTCGTTGGCCGGATTCGCGAACGCGTTCACGAAGCACACGGCGACGGTGGCGACCTTGCGCTTGCGGATCACGGCGGCCAGGGCGCGGGCTTCGGCCTCGTCGATGCCCGCGAGGATCTTGCCGGCGTAGTCGACGCGCTCGTTGATGGTCAGGCGGTCCCGGCGACGGATGTAGGGGCCGGCCATCTCGGCATAGGTGTCCCACAGGTCGTTGCGCGTGCCGCGGCGGATCTCGATCACGTCGCGGAAGCCCTGGGTGGTCACCATCACGGCGGGGGGGAACTTGCGCGTGATCAGAGCGTTCGTGGCGAGCGTCGTGCCGTGCGAGAACAGCACCATGTCCTTCAACGCCACGCCACCGGCGGCGATGCCCTGCAGCACGCCTTCGATGGGGTCGGGCGTCGTGGCGACCTTGGCCACGTGCATACGGCCGGTGCGGTCGTCGAGGATGCAGATGTCGGTGAAGGTGCCGCCGACATCGCACGCAACCCGATACGCGGGAGCGGGGCCCTCCGGGGTCTTCTGTGTCTTCTCTTCCAACGCGGTGACGGTCATCGCCGAATCTCCTCTGGTTCCCGGACCGGCTGCGGTGAAGTCCGCGACGGCCGGTGCAACGGTTTGGCATGCGACCATTGGAGCCCAGCGCGCGGTGGCGCCTCAATACCACCGAGGAGGTACCCCCAATGAGTGCACCGATGGGCGTACCCAGGCGCGACAATGGGGAGCGACGCACCGGCGGGGTCACCCGGGCCGGTTCATTCGAACGAGGAGCGACGATGGAAAAGGATGTGCTGGCGGCAGCGACCCGGCTGTGCGATGCGTTCGCGCAGGGGCGCATCGACGACTACTTCGCCTGCTTTGCGCCCGGGGCGAGCTTCATCTTCCATTCGATGCCGGGGCGCATCGATTCACTCGCCGACTACCGAGTGCACTGGGCCGGCTGGGAGCGTGATCTCGGCCTCGAGGTGCTCGGGTGTGATTCGTTCGACCGCACCGTCGCGTTGCACGGAGACACCGCGGTGTTCACCCATTCGGTGACCGTCCGGGTACGCACGCGGACAGGGGGCGACGAGACGCGGAACGAGCGGGAGACCATCGTGTTCGCCCGCGGCGCCGACGGCCGCTGGCTGGCCGTCCACGAGCACCTGTCGAAGGACCCTTCGGTGGCTTGATCCGCGGGCTAAGCCGCGGGCGGCGCCACCGGCGCGGCTCAGTCCGGCGCAGTCCCGACGGAAGTGGGCGCGCCGTCGTCGCGCTGTGCCAGCCACGCGATGGCCGTGTCGCGGAAGCGCGAGAGGCCCTTGTACTCCACGAGTTCCGGCGGCAGCGTCTGCAGCACGCGGTGCAGGCGGCGCGACCACTTCGGGATCGTCGCGAGTTCCTCCAGGCTGATGAGATAGCAGCGGATGCCGAACAGGATCGCGTTGCTGCGCGGGAGGCGGAACAGCGACTGCAGCTCGACCCGGAGGTGCACGCGGCTGCCGGCGTTCTCCGGAGTGATGGTCGTACGGTCGGGGCCCCACTGCGGATACTGCTCCGGTGAGGTGTCCATCCGCGGGTTGATGGTCATCGTCCAGTTGAGACGCCGCACCGGCCGGCCGAGCTGGAGGTTGAGCAGGAACTTGAGCGCGCGGTCGAACACGCCCTGCTCGTGCGCGAGGGGCACGGGCCCGTGCCATTCGTGGAACTTCATCCCGAGGTCGAATTCGAGCGACCAGTCGGCCTGGCACGTGACCATGCCGGCGTCCATGAAGAGATTGTCCTCGCGCTGGTCCTGCAGCGTGAGGTCGCCCTGCATCTGGCGGCCGATGTACTCGAGCGGTTCGCACGGCAGCGTTCCGGCGTCGCCGAACACGAAGTGCTGTTCGATGCCGAGGGCCCGATTGGTCCAGTGCCACGCGTTGCCGTCGCGAACGAGCGAGAAGTGTTCGGGGTAGTCGGTCGAGAGGTTCTCCATCAACAGTTCGAGCGTGTCCCATTGGGCCGCCATCATGTGCGGCAGGGCCTGGCAGCGCTTCGGATCGTGCGCGAGGACGAGCGCGCGCTCGCGACATTCCGCGATGTAGTGCTCGTCGATGTCGAACAGGTTGTCGTAGGCGGCAGTGGGTCCGCCGCGCACGTGCGGTTCGATGTTCACGGCGTACCGGTAGACGTCCTCGCCGAACGGAAACGGGAAGCGTCGGATGGCGGCCGGGGAGTTCCGGAACGTGAAGTCGTCACGGTACGTTTCGTCGGGCTTGAAGGCGATGGTCATGGGGAACGTTCCGGAGCGGCGGGGCGGGAGGGAAGCGACATCAGCGGTCGAGGACCAGCGTGCGGCAGTCGGCGCGGGAGACGCACGGCATGATCCGGTCGCCCGCCGCCTTCTGGTCCGCCGACAGATAGACGTCGTGGTGGAGCAGGGTGCCGTCGAGTGCCAGCACCGTCGTCTCGCACTGGCCACAGGCACCGCCCCGACAAAGGAAGGGCGCATCGACACCGGCGGCCTCGATGGCTTCCAGCAGGCTCATCTCCGGCGGCACGGTGATGCGCTTGCCGGAGCGCGACAACGTCACCTCGAACGGCTTGCCTGCGGGCGGGGCGGTGAATCGCTCCCAGTGGAGGTGGCTCTGGGGCCATCCGGCGGCGCGGGCCGTGGCGATGACGTTCTCGATCATGCCGCCGGGCCCGCAGACGTACAGATGGGTGCCGAGCGGTTGCTCCGCGAGGATCGAACCGACATCCATCGTCGGGCCGGGCATGTCGAGATGGATCGTGACGGCGTCCGGCGCTATTGCCTGCAGCTCGAGCGCGAGGGTCGCGTGCTCGATGGAGCGTGCTCCGCAGTGCACCTCGAATGGGACGCAGCCATGGACGAGCTCGCGCACGTGCGCCGATACGGGGGTGATCCCGACACCGCCGCAGAGAAGCAGATGGCGTCGTGCCAACTTGTCGAGCGGGAACAGGTTCACCGGCGGTGTGATGGCGAGCTTCGAACCGGGCGCGACCGCCTCGTGCATGAAGCGCGAACCACCCCGCGAGGTCTCGGAAAGGCGGACCGCGATGTCGTACGTCGAGAGATCGGCGCTCGTCCCCATCAGCGAATACGGATTGCGCAGCGTCCGCGCAGGCCCAGGCATCACCACGACGACGTGGGCGCCGGCGGAGAAGGCGGGCAGCGGCAAGCCGTCCTCTCGAGCGAGGGTGAACTGCCGGATGAGCGGGGTGACGGGCCGCACTTCGCGCACGACGACCGGGATGGTGGCGGCCGGCGTCACGGGAAGACCTCCTGAAGCGCGGGCGTCGCGCCCGGCTGCTCCGCGTCGGCCTGCACGCCCATGAAGGCGGCGAGCCGGCGGGAGTAGTGGTCGCGCACGAGCAGCGTCCTGCCGCACCCACCGCAGGCGACGAGGTTGGCTGTCACGTGTTCGTTCACGTGCCGGCAGTGGGTGCAGTGCACGCGCCGGGCGGCACTGCCCGCGTGCTCCGTCCGACGTTCGTCGTCCAGCAGCCCGTGTTCGGCAGCGATCTTCACGACCGCCCCGAGAAAGCTTTCGGAGCCGGCTGCGTAGAGCCGCGTGCCCATCCGGCATCCGCCGAGCAGTGCATCGAGCCGGCGCAGCAGTGACGGAACGTCCGGCACGATCTCCGCGACGCCGCAGGCCGACAGGGCTGCGAGGCCGGCGGGGCCCGACGCAGGGTCCGGCGCGACCAGCACATGCCGCGGGTGCTCCGGGAAACCGGGGTCGGCGAGCATGCGCAGCACCGGTGCGCTGCCGGGGCCTTCGCCGACCACGATGTGGTGGCGACCGGTCGGGTCGGGGACGAGCGTGCCGTGGACGGGACGGCTCTTGATGGTCGAGGTCGACATGGGGTCTCAGGAAATCAGGGTCTGGATGCCGATCATCAGGGCCGCGCCTGTGGCGAGCACGAGGTACGGGAGGACGCCCGCCCGGCGGGTGGCGTGGCCGTCGTCCAGGTACATGTCCTCGGCGAGTTGCTGGGGAAACCGACCGCGGTCCTGCACGTAGTGGCGGAAGAGGAACACCGGAACGATGAGAGCCGCGAACGCGAGGCCGGACAGCAACGTGCCCGCGCCCCAGACGTTCGCGCCGAGGGCCATCAGGGCCACGTTGACGAACGAGAGGCCGAAGCCGGCGGCCATCAACCACCCCGGCGTGCGGAACGGGCGGTCCCAGTCGGGGCGGTCGAGGCGGTGGATCCAGCCCGCGTTGAGGTTGAGGAAATTGAAGAGGATGTACCCCACGTTCGACACCGCGAGCACGAAGACGTAGTCGGACATGAGCAGCAGCAGCAGGTTGAAGACGAGGTCGGTCCACATGGCGCGCGTGGGTGCGCCGTGCGGATTCACGTACGAGAGATAGCGAGGCAGCCATCCGTCGACCGAGGCCTGGTAGAGCGTGCGCGACGACCCCGCCATCGCCGTCATGATCGACAGCACCAGCGCGAGGATCATCATCACGACGATCACGTTCCCGACGACGGCGCCACCGCCGATCATCCGGGCCATCACCCGGGCGACGCCCATTCCGCTGTAGATCTCCGGGGCGAGCATCCCGTCGTACACCGCAGCCTGCGTGACGGTGCCCGCCGCGTCCCGCACTTCGGGGACCACGAGGTCGCCGAGTCCGAGGAAGCCCTGGAACGCGAGCGGGACGAGCGAGAAGACCACCACGCAGAGCAGCCCCGAATAGAAGATCGCCTTGAAGGTGTCGCGCGCCGGATCGCGGAACTCGCGGGTGTAGCAGACCGCCGTCTCGAACGCGTAGGTGGACCACGCGGCGATGAAGAGGCCGCCGGCCAGGAGCGTGAGGCCGGCCATATCCCACGGGCCGTCGACGACGTGCCCCGCGGCATCCCGGGCCATGGGCGCGAGCGGGAAGAAGTGGGCGAGCGGGGCGTCGCCGGAGAGCAGCGGCACGAGCCCGACGAGCAGCAGCGGCAGAAGGGCCGCGACCCCGAGCACGAGCTGCGTCCGGGCCGCGCCCGAGATCCCGCGATGCTGGACGCCGAAGGTGACGAGCATCAGCGCAGCGCCGATGAGGAAGGTCGCATTGATGCGCAGGGAGAGGCCGGTCTTCAGCCAGTCGAGATCGAGCAGCGTGATCTGCCACATGTTGATGGCAGCGTCCGGTGCGAAGAACATCCCGAGCAGATAACCCGCGCCGAGTCCCGAACCGATCGCCAGCACCGGCGACCAGGCGAACCAGTTACACCACACCGACAGCGGCGCGATGATCTTCCCGTAGCGCACCCACGCGATCGCACCGTAGACCGAGGCGCCGCCCGACTTGTGGGGGAACATCCCCGCGATCTCCGCGTAGGTGAACGACTGCACGAACCCGAACAGGATCGACACCGTCCAGACGAGCCAGGAGGGCTTCCCCACGGTGGCCGCGATGGAGCCGATGGAGAACAGCACGAGCGCAGGCACACCGCTCGCCACCCAGAAGGCACCGGTCCAGTCGATCTTCCGCTGCAGCGAGCCGGCCGCCGAGGCGGGTGCCGGCCGGGCGATGCCCGCTGCGCCGACGGCGACCATCAGGAAGCGATCCCCCGCGCGATCGATGTCGGCGCGACGGTTCGCGCCTGGCGACCGGTTGCGCTGCGACCCTCGACGCGCTTGGAGACCCTGTTCACGCTTCACCCCCGACGCGGCAGACCCTCCGCACGTGGTGAGGATCGCCGAGCGCCCGAGCGGCGGGCAATGCCTCCTCGTGGGTACCCACCATGGGGTATGGGTCGCTTCAGGCGGCCGTTGTCCGACGGCTGCGTGTCGAGGGCGCCAGCGCCGTGAACTATCATCCGGCGCGGCGAACCGCCCCGAGGAATCCCATGCAGCAGACCAGTCCGTACGACCAGCATCTCGACCGCAACCCCGCGAACTACGTCCCGCTCACGCCGGTGTCTTTCCTCTTCCGGACGGCGGACGTCTACCCGGACCGGATCGCCGTCATCCACGGCGACTGGCGCCTCACTTGGCGGGAGGTGGCGGAGCGCAGCACCCGCCTCGCGTCGGCGCTGGTGAAGCGCGGCATCGGCCGCGGCGACACGGTGGCCGTGATGGCCTCGAACACGCCGCAGATGATCGAGGCGCACTTCGGCGTGCCCATGACCGGCGCGGTGCTGAACACGCTCAACACGCGGCTCGACGCTGCCGCCATCGCCTTCATGCTCGAGCACGGCGAGGCGAAGATCCTGCTGACCGACCGGGAGTTCTCTTCGACGATCCGCGAGGCGCTCGCGAAGCTCCCGGCGCCGATTCCCGTGATCGACATCGACGACGCGCTGGCGCCGGGTGGTGACCTGCTGGGGGAGATGGACTACGAAGCGTTCCTCGCGACGGGTGACGCGGACTACGCGTGGTCGCCGCCCGCCGACGAGTGGGACGCCATCGCGATGTCGTACACGTCGGGGACGACCGGGAATCCGAAGGGCGTCGTGACGCATCACCGCGGCGCCTATCTGAACGCCGTGTGCAATGCGACCACGTGGGCGATGCCGCACTTCCCGGTGTACCTGTGGACGCTGCCGATGTTCCACTGCAACGGCTGGTGCTTCCCGTGGACCATCGCGCTCATGGCCGGGACGCACGTGTGCCTCCGGCGGGTCGATGCGAAGGCGATCCTCGATGCGATCCGCGACCATCGCGTCACCCACTACTGCGGCGCGCCCATCGTGCACAACATGCTGATCGACGCGCCCGACGCGTGGAAAGCCGGCATCGGTCACAAGGTCTCCGGGCTCGTCGCCGCGGCGTCGCCGCCGGCGTCGATGATCGAAGGCATGGAGCGCATGGGCTTCGACGTGACGCACGTGTACGGGCTCACCGAGGTCTACGGGCCGGCGTCGGTCTGCGCGAAGCACCCGGAGTGGGACAACCTGTCGCTGGAGGCGCGCGTCGAGAAGAACGGCCGCCAGGGTGTGCGCTACGCGCTGCAGGAGGGCATGGGCGTGTTCGACCCGGACACCATGCAGCCCGTGCCGCGGGATGGCGAAACCATGGGCGAGATCTTCTTCCGCGGCAACATCACCATGAAGGGTTATCTGAAGAACCCGACGGCGACGGACGACGCGTTCCGCGGAGGCTGGTACCACACGGGTGACCTCGCGGTGGTCTTCCCCGACGGTTACGTGAAGATCCGCGACCGCTCGAAGGACATCATCATCTCCGGCGGCGAGAACATCTCGTCGATCGAGGTCGAGGACATCCTGTATCGCCATCCGGCCGTGATGGAGGCTGCGGTGGTCGCGAAGGCCGATCCGCGATGGGGCGAGACCCCGTGCGCCTTCGTGACCCTGCGGTCCGGCGCCGTCGTCACGGCCGAGGAGATCATCGAGTTCTGCCGCGAGCGTCTCGCCCGCTACAAGGTCCCGCGCACCGTGGTGTTCGGGCCGCTGCCCAAGACGTCCACCGGCAAGATCCAGAAGAACGTGCTCCGCGAAAGCCTGCGCGGGGGCTGAACGGACCGCGCGTCACTTGTGCAGGCGCGGCAGGGCAGTTTGTCCAGGCGCTGTCTGTCCAGGGGGTGGGCGCCGTGCTGCGCTGCGTTAGAATCCGCGGCTTCCCATTAGAACTATCAGCCGGAGCTCTCGATGAAGATTCTCGTGCCCGTCAAGCGGGTGGTCGACTACAACGTGAAGGTCCGCGTCAAGGCGGATGGCACGGGTGTCGAGACGGCCAACGTCAAGATGTCGATGAACCCCTTCGACGAGATCGCCGTCGAGGAGGCCGTGCGGCTGAAGGAGGCCGGCGTGGCCACGGAGATCGTCGTGGTCTCGATCGGGGTCGCCCAGTGCCAGGAGACGCTGCGCACCGCGCTGGCGATCGGCGCCGACCGCGCGATTTTGGTCGAGACGGCCGAGGAGACCCAGTCCCTCGGCGTCGCCAAGGCCCTGAAGGCCCTGGTCGACAAGGAGCAGCCCGGCCTCGTCATCCTCGGCAAGCAGGCCATCGACGACGACGCGAATCAAACCGGCCAGATGCTCGCCGCGCTGCTCGGGTGGTCCCAGGCCACCTTCGCCTCGAAGGTGAAGATCGACGGTGCCACCGCCCAGGTGACCCGTGAGATCGACGGTGGCCTCGAGACGATCTCCATCAAGATGCCCGCGGTGATCACGACCGACCTCCGGTTGAACGAGCCCCGCTACGTGACGCTGCCCAACATCATGAAGGCCAAGAAGAAGACCCTCGACACGGTGACCCCCGAGTCCATCGGCGTCGACATGAAGCCCCGTCTCAAGACCCTGAAGGTGAGCGAGCCCGCCAAGCGCGGCGCCGGCAAGCAG
Source organism: Betaproteobacteria bacterium Ga0077532 (assembly GCA_001464895.1). Classification (GTDB taxonomy): domain Bacteria; phylum Pseudomonadota; class Gammaproteobacteria; order Burkholderiales. The sequence goes on along the minus strand of LNEE01000017.1, from coordinate 113,676 downwards.
GTCGGGAGTGTCCAGGAACTGGTGGAAAAGCTGCGCAACGAAGCGAAGGTGATCTGATCATGGCCATTCTCGTCATCGCGGAACACGACAATTCCCAACTGAAGGCGGCAACGCTCAACACCCTGGCGGCCGCGGCGAAGATCGGCGGCGACATCCACGTGCTCGTGGCCGGTGCCGGCTGCGGCAGCGTGGCCACCGCCGCGGCAGCCGTCGCCGGCGTCGCGAAGGTGCGGGTCGCCGACGCTGCGGCCTACGCGAGCGGCCTCGCCGAGAGTCTCGCGACGCTGATCCTCTCGATCGCCAATGAATACACCCACGTCCTGGCCCCGGCCACGGCCTTCGGCAAGAACGTCCTGCCGCGCGTCGCGGCGCTGCTCGACGTCGCGCAGATCTCCGAGATCGTTTCGGTCGAGTCGCCCGACACCTTTGTCCGGCCCATCTACGCAGGCAATGCGCTCGCCACCGTGCAGTCGGCGGACCCGATCAAGGTCATCACCGTCCGCGCGACCGGCTTCGATGCCGTGGCGGCGACCGGCGGTTCGGCTGCCATCGAGCCCGTGGCAGCGCAGGCCGACGCGGGTCTTTCCTCCCTCGTCGGGCAGGAACTCACGAAGTCCGCGCGTCCCGAACTCACCGCGGCGCGGGTCATCGTCTCCGGTGGCCGCGGCATGGGCAGCGGCGAGAACTTCGTGATCCTCGAGGCACTGGCAGACAAGCTGAGCGCCGCCGTCGGTGCCTCCCGCGCTGCCGTCGATGCGGGCTTCGTGCCGAACGACTACCAGGTGGGCCAGACGGGCAAGATCGTCGCGCCCGAGCTGTACATCGCGGTCGGCATCTCCGGCGCGATCCAGCACCTGGCCGGCATGAAGGACAGCAAGGTGATCGTCGCCATCAACAAGGACGCCGAGGCGCCCATCACGCAGGTGGCGGACTACTGGCTCGTGGCGGATCTCTTCCAGGCCGTCCCGGAACTCACCGCCGCGCTGTAGCGTCATCACGTGAAGGAAGGTGGCGCCGGCCGGCGCCACCGGTTCGACCCCCGGAGGAATCCCAAGATGTCCACGTACGCCGCCCCCATCCGCGACATGCAGTTCGTGCTGAACGAACTGGTCGATCTCTCCGCCATCCGGGCGCTGCCCGGGCACGAGGAAGTCACGCCCGACCTGGTCGATGCCGTGCTGGAGGAGGCCGGCAAGTTCGCCGCCGGTGTGCTGGACCCGCTCAACAAGGCCGGGGACCGCATCGGCGCGAAGCTCGAGAACCACGTGGTCACGTCGGTGCCGGGGTTCAAGGATGCCTACCGGCAGTTCGTGGATGCCGGCTGGGCTTCGGTGGGCGGTGAGCCAGAGTTCGGCGGCCAGGGTCTGCCGCACGTGCTCTCCCAGCAGCTCTCCGAGATGTGGAACGCCGCGAACATGGCGTTCTGTCTCTGCCCGATGCTCACGACGGGCGCGATGACGGCCATCCGGCGCCACGGGTCCGACGAACAGCGCGCAACGTACGTGCCGCAGCTCGTGTCCGGCGAGTGGACCGGCACCATGAACCTCACCGAGCCGCAGGCCGGCTCCGATCTCTCGGCGGTGCGCACGAAGGCGACCCCCGAGGGCGATCACTACCGGATCAAGGGCACCAAGATCTACATCACCTGGGGCGAGCACGACATGACGGCGAACGTCGTGCACCTGGTGCTGGCCCGCACGCCCGACGCACCCGAGGGCGTGAAGGGCATCTCGCTCTTCATCGTGCCGAAGTTCCTCGTGAACGCCGACGGCTCGCTGGGCGCCCGCAACGACGTGAAGTGCGTGTCGATCGAGCACAAGCTCGGCATCCACGGCAGCCCGACCTGCGTGATGGCGTATGGCGACGACGACGGCGCGATCGGCTACCTCGTCGGCGAGGAGAACCGCGGCCTCGAGTACATGTTCACGATGATGAACTTCGCCCGCCTCGAAGTGGGCGTCGAAGGCATCGCCATCGCCGAGCGCGCGTACCAGCACGCCCTCGAGTACGCGAAGCAGCGGGTGCAGGGCCGCGAGATCGGCGTGAAGGCCGGCGATCGCGTCTCGATCATCCATCACCCCGACGTGCGCCGGATGCTGATGACCATGAAGGCCCGGGTCGAAGCCATGCGTGCCCTGGCGGCCGCGGCGGCCGAGGCGCTCGACCATGCGCTGTCCAGCGCGGACCCCGAGGCGAAGCGTCGCGGCCAGGCTGTCTTCGATCTGCTGACGCCGGTGGTGAAGGGCTGGTGCACCGAGCATTCGACGTCGATCGCCTCGATCGGCGTGCAGATCCACGGCGGGATGGGCTTCGTCGAGGAGACCGGTGCGGCGCAGTACATGCGCGATGCGCGGATCACGTCGATCTACGAAGGCACCACCGGCATCCAGGCCAACGACCTCGTGGGCCGCAAGCTCGCGTTCGAAAAGGGCGTGACCGCCAAGGGCCTCATCGCCGCGATGCGGGCGTTCGACGCCGAACTCGCCGCGGTGGCCGATCACCCCGGCCTCGCCGTCATGCGCAAGGCGCTGGCCGACGGCGTGAACGCTCTCGATGCCGCCACCGACTGGCTGCTCGCGACTTTCCCCACGAACGCCAAGGCCGCGGTGGCCGGCGCGGTGCCCTACCTCGAACTCTGGGGCACGGTGGCCGGCGGCTGGCAGATGGTGCGCGCGGCCCTGATCGCGAAGCGCCATCTCGACGAAGGCACCACCGATCACGACTTTTATCGCGCGAAGCTCGCGACGGCGCGCTTCTACGCAGACCACATCCTGCCGCTCGCGCCTGCGCATGCGCACACCGTGATGCACGGGTCCATCAGCACCCTGGCGTTGAACGAAGCGCTGTTCTGATCCCGATGGTGGGCCGGGATCGCGGTGACGACCCGTCCGCGATCCGGCCCCTCCCGAACGGTACCGGGTGGCCGGTATCCGTTGACCCTGCGCGAATGCGGTAGGCATGATCCGGAAAGCACGCGGCCGCGGCCCCATGATCCGGACAGGGGATCCCTGACCGGATCGCCGTCGGCCCCGATCCGCCATAGGTCCTGGGAGGTCTCGACATGGGTGCATTGCTCGCGTTCATCACCGTGGTCGGTGCCTGGGCATTGGCCGCACGCCGAGCACCCGGGGCGGCGTGGGCGGGTGCCGCGCTCGCACTGATCGGCCTCGCCCTCGGGTTCGGCGTCGCGGGTCCGCGTGCCGCCTCGTCGGCAGCCGTCGTCGTGGCGGCGATCTTCCTCGCCATGCTCCTGCCGCCGTTGCGGCGCACCCTGGTCAGCAACCGGCTCCTCGTGTGGTTCCGGAAGGTCCTGCCGCCCGTGTCTGCGACGGAGCAGGAAGCGCTCGACGCCGGAACGGTGTGGTGGGACGGCGAACTCTTCGGCGGGCGGCCCGACTGGCAGCGCCTGCTGGCATTCCCGAAGCCGATGCTGTCGTCCGACGAGCAGGCGTTCCTCGACGGACCGGTGAACGAGCTGTGCGGGATGCTCGACGACTGGGAGGTCACGTACGAGCGCAACGACCTGCCGCCCGAAGCGTGGCAGTTCATCAAGGACCGCGGATTCATGGGGATGATCATCCCCCGCGAGTATGGCGGCCTCGGTTTCTCGGCGCTGGCCCACAGCGAGGTGGTGGCCCGTCTCGCGACGCGCAGCCCGACGGCGACCGTGACGGTCATGGTCCCCAATTCTCTCGGTCCTGCGGAACTCCTGCTGCACTACGGCACGGACGAGCAGAAGCGCCACTACCTCCCGCGGCTCGCGAAGGGACTCGATATCCCGTGCTTCGCGCTCACCGGGCCCGAGGCGGGTTCGGACGCGGGTTCGATCCCCGACCTCGGCATCGTCTGCCGTGGCGTCCACGAAGGGCGCGAGGTGCTCGGCATGCGCGTGACGTGGGAGAAGCGCTACATCACGCTGGGCCCCGTGGCGACGCTGCTCGGACTCGCGTTCCGGTTGCGCGACCCCGACCGGCTGCTGGGTGGCGCGACCGATGTCGGCATCACGCTGGCCCTCATCCCGACGAGCCATCCGGGTGTCGAGATCGGGCGCCGGCACTTCCCCCTCAACGGATCGTTCATGAACGGCCCGAACTCCGGGCGTGATGTCTTCATCCCCATGGACTGGGTGATCGGCGGGCCGGCGCGGGTGGGGCAGGGCTGGCGGATGCTCATGGAGTGCCTCGCGGCGGGCCGATCGATCTCGCTGCCGTCGTCGTGCGCCGGCATGGCGAAGCTGGCGGCGCGGACGACCGGGGCCTACGGGCGCATCCGGACGCAGTTCCGCACGCCGATCGCGCGATTCGAGGGCGTCGACGAAGCCCTCGCGAGGATCGTCGGCCATACCTACCTGATCGAGGCGGCGAGGGTGATGACTGCCGGCGCGGTGGATCTCGGCGAGAAGCCGTCGGTGATCTCCGCCATCGTGAAGTACCACCTCACCGAACGCGGCCGCGCCGTCATCAACGACGCGATGGATATCCACGGCGGCAAGGGCATCTGCCTCGGGCCGAACAACTATCTCGGGCGCGCCTATCAGCAGGTGCCGATCGGCATCACCGTCGAGGGCGCCAACATCCTCACGCGCAGCATGATCGTCTTCGGGCAGGGCGCGATCCGCTGCCATCCTTTCGTGTTGCGCGAGATCGCGGCGACCCGCGAAACCGATCCCGCCCGCGCGTCGCGCATGTTCGACGCCGCGTTGTGGGGCCATGTCCGCTTCCTGCTGGGCAACTTCGCGTCGGCGCTCTGGCACGGGATCTCGGGCAGCCGGTTCGCAGCGGCACCGGCCGGGAATCCGATGGCCCGCCACTACCGCGAACTGGCCCGGCTGTCGGCCGTGTTCGCGTTCGCCGCGGACATCGCGATGCTCGTGATCGGCGGCGCCCTGAAGCGACGAGAGAAGCTGTCGGCGCGCCTCGGCGATGTGCTGTCCCAGCTCTACCTCGCGTCGTGCGTGCTGAAGCGGTACGCCGACGATGGTCATCCGGAGGCCGACGCCCCGATCGTCCGATGGTGCCTGGAGGACGCCGTGCACCGCGCCGAGGAGGCCCTGCTGGGTCTCGCGCAGAACTTCCCGGGGCGGCTCCCGCGGGCCTTGATCCGGCTGGCGGCGTTTCCGCTCGGGCGCCGCGGCGCCCCTCCGGACGACCGGCTCGGCAGCGTGGTGGCAAGGCTCGCCACCGAGATCTCCGCGACGCGCGACCGGCTAACGCGGGGCATGTACCTGCCCATCCGTGCGGACGATCCCGTCGGGCGCCTCGAGGTGGCGCTCGCGACGATGCCGATGGCCGAGGCGCTCGACGTGAAGCTGCGTGCGGCCACCCGCGAGGGGCGGCTCGCCGCCGACGGACCGGATCGCCTCGATGAGGCCGTCCGGCTGGGCATCCTGACCGCCGACGAAGGGGCGACGCTCGCCCACCATCGGCGCGTCGTTCGGGACTGCATCATGGTCGACGACTTCCCACACGACGTGGGGCGGGCGGCCACGACACTCCCCGCCGCAGAAGTCCCGTCAACGCCGCGGGTGCAGCGCATCGCCTGACCCTTCTGGCCTGGGTATCGCACTGCGGAATGCCCCCATGAAGAGGTCCGGCAGCAGAATGGCATTTGCATGGTTAAATCGCGCCATGCTCCCGGTGGCTGCTTCGCGGCTGCCGGCACGGCTGCGCCGCCCGGCCGGGGCGGGGCAACACACTTGGAAACCCGATGACCACAGCGGAAGATCCGATCGCCGTCACCCTACCCACCGACCGCGAGGTCGTGCTCCGGGTCGTCCCGATGCCGTCGGACGTCAACTCCACGGGCGACATCTTCGGTGGCTGGATCATGGCGCAGGTCGACATCGCGGGGAGCATCCCGGCGTTCCGGCTCGCCCAGGGCCGGGTGGCGACGGTGGCGGTCAACTCGTTCGTGTTCAAGCAGCCTGTGCTGGTTGGCGATCTGGTCAGCTTCTACGCCGACGTGGCGCGGGTTGGGCGCACCTCCGTGACGGTCAACGTGGAGGTGTACGCCGAGCGTGGCATTCCGCAGCGGGCAGTGAAGGTCACCGAGGCCACCCTGACGTACGTGGCCATGGATGAAATGCGTCGTCCCAGGCCGGTCCGAAGCCCGTTGGTCGAGGGCGCATGAGATCGGGTCGCGTTTCGCGACAGGCGACGCCCATGCATTGATGTCTTTCGCACAGGAACGGAGGCGATCATGAAACAGGCAAAGCACCTGGCGCTCCGCGGTACCGCGGGCGCAATCTCTATTCTCGTCGCTACGGGCGCAGCGCAGGCAGCAGGGTTCGCACTGCCCTATCAGGGCGCGTCGTCCATCGGCAACTCGCTGGCCGGCTCCGCCGCGCTCGGGGAGGATGCGACCACGGTCTACTTCAACCCCGCCGGGATGTCGCGATTGCAGACGGGGCAGGTGTCGATTGCGGGGCACTACGTCGACCCGTCGTTCAAGTACACCGACACCGGTTCCACGGGGCCGGCCGCCTTCACCGGCGGAAACGGTGGGGACTTCGCCCCGAACACCTTCCTCCCCACGCTGTTCGCGGTGCTGCCCGCGGGTGCCTGGCGCTTCGGTCTCGGCATCAGCGCGCCGTTCGGCAGCAAGACCGACTACGAGGCGGGCTGGCGGGGGCGTTTCCAGGCCGACTTCACCGAGGTGAAGTTCATCAATGTGAATCCGTCGGTGTCCTACCAGTTTGCGGACTGGATCTCGGTCGGTGCAGGCCTGAACTACATCCGGGCCGAGGCCGATATCGAGCGTTCGACGCTTCTCAACCCGTCGACCGAGGGACGGGTCCGCCTCACCGGCGAGGACAGCACCTTTTCCTACAACCTGGGCGTGCTCATCAGCCCGACGCCTGCCACGCGGGTCGGCCTCAGCTACCGGTCGCGCGTCGATCTCGACCTGAGCGGCCGCCAGCGCGTGACCCTCGCGAGCGGCACGGAGTTCGCGGCGCAGACCTTCGATATCCGGGCCGATCTGTCGCTGCCGGCCATGACCGCGCTCAGCGTCGTGTACGACGTCAACAACCGCTGGGCGCTGCTGGGCGACGTCACGTTCTATCAGTGGAGCGTGATCCAGCAGCTGGTCCCGCGCAATGCCGCCACGGGTGTGGCGAGCCAGCCTCTCAATCTGAGGTTTCGCGATACTGTGCGCGTCGCCGCGGCGGTCAACTACCGCATCAACGAGGCCTGGCTGCTCCGCGGCGGCCTCGCGTGGGACCAGGCGCCCGTCGCCAGCGCCGAGGACCGGACGGCGAACCAGCCGGACTCGGACCGCACGTGGGTCTCCCTCGGCGCCCGGTGGGATGTCAGTGCCGCGCACCGTCTCGACTTCGCCTACGCCTACGTGATGCTCGCATCGGCGTCGATCAACCACACGGCGACGAACGCGGGCACGTTGCGCGGCGACTACGACAACTCCGCGCACATCCTCGCGGCGCAGTACACGTTCTCGTGGTGATGTTCCAAGCAGGACTGCATCCATGACGTCCAACGATTCCAGGTTCATCGTCCGCCGGGTCGCCGTGCTCGGCGCGGGCGTCATGGGTGCGCAGATCGCCGCCCACCTCGTCAACGCCGGCGTTCCTGTGCTGCTGTTCGAACTGCCCGCGAAGGAGGGGGACCCCGCCGGCAACGCGAAACGGGCGATCGACGGCCTGGCGAAGCTCGATCCGGCACCCCTCGCGGATGCCGCACTCGCGGCGCACATCCATCCGTGTCACTACGATGCCCATCTCGATGCGCTCGTCGATTGCGACCTGGTGATCGAGGCGATCGCCGAGCGCATGGACTGGAAGCGCGATCTCTTCATCCGCGTCGCACCGCATCTCGCACCGCACGCGATCCTCGCCAGCAACACGTCGGGGCTCTCGATCGAGGCGCTGGCGGAGGCTTTGCCCAACGCGCTGCGTCAGCGTTTCTGCGGCATCCATTTCTTCAACCCGCCGCGCTACATGCACCTCGTCGAGATCGTCCCGACGGCAGCGAGCGACGGCGCGATGCTCGATGCGCTCGAGACCTTCCTCACGACGTCGCTCGGCAAGGGCGTGATCCGCGCGAAGGACACGCCGAACTTCATCGCGAACCGCGTCGGTGTCTTCTCGATCCTGGCGGTCTTCCATCACACGCAGGCGTTCGGGCTCGGATTCGAGGAGGTCGACAGCCTCACCGGCACGCGTCTCGGCCGGCCGAAGAGCGCGACGTACCGGACTGCCGATGTCGTCGGACTCGACACGCTCGCCCACGTCATCGGCACGATGGAGCGCACGCTGCCCGACGATCCGTGGCATCCGCATTTCCGCTTGCCGGCGTGGCTCCAGGGCCTCGTCGAGCGCGGCCAGCTGGGGCAGAAGACGCGCGGCGGTATCTTCCGGAAGGAGGGGCGCGACATCCACGTGCTCGATCCGGACACGAATGCGTACCGGCCCGCGTCGCGCGACATCGATCCGGCGGTCGCGGAGATCCTGAAGGTGAAGGATCCTGCCGCGCGGTTCCGCGCGTTGCGCGAATCGCAGCATCCGCAGGCGCGGTTCCTCTGGGCCGTGACGCGCGACATGCTGCACTACTGCGCCCACCAGCTCGCCGCCATCGCCGACAACGCGCGCGATCTCGACCTCGCCGTCCGCTGGGGTTTCGGGTGGAAGGAGGGTCCCTTCGAACTCTGGCAGGCCGCGGGATGGCGCGAGGTCGCGGGCTGGATCGCCGACGACATCGCTGCAGGCCGGACGATGGCGGCTGTGCCGCTGCCCGCGTGGGTGCTCGCGTCCGAACGGACCGGCGTGCATGCCGCGGACGGCGCGTGGAGTCCTTCGGCGCAGACATCGCGCCCGCGCTCGACGCTGCCGGTGTATCGCCGGCAGCCGTTTCCCGACGCCGTGCTCGGCGAGAGCCGGACCTACGGCACGACGATCCTCGAGACCGACGCCGTCCGACTCTGGACCACCGGCGACGACATCGGCGTCCTGTCGTTCAAGAGCAAGATGCACGCGATCGGCGAGGACGTTCTCGACGGCGTAGCGCAGGCCCTCGATGCGGCGGGGCGCGGGCTGGAGGGCGTCGTGATCTGGCAGACCGAACCGCCGTTCTCGGTGGGGGCCAATCTGTCGGGGCCCTCGGCACCGCGTGCCGACAAGCCGAAGCCTTCGGGCTTCGCGTCGATGCTGAAGAAGGTGCGGCGCGAGGCGGAGTCCGCGATCCTCAAGGCCGCCCACCGACTGAACGTGGCGGACGCCCTGATGGCCGGCCGGCTCGAGAAGGTCGAGGGCATCGTCGCCCGCTTCCAGGAGACCTCGCAGTCGCTGCGCTACTGCCCGTTCCCGACGGTGGCCGCCGTGGACGGCATGGCGCTTGGCGGGGGCTGCGAATTCCTGATGCACTGCGACCGCACCGTCGCGACGCTCGAAAGCTACATCGGCCTGGTGGAGGTGGGCGTCGGGCTCGTACCGGGCGGCGGTGGTTGCAAGGAGATGGCGATGCGCGCCGCGGTCGACGCGAAGGGCGGGGATCTCTTCGCGTTCCTGCGTCGATGGTTCGAGGCAGCCGCGACGGCGCGTGTGGGTCGCAGCGCGATGGAGGCGCGCGAGATCGGATTCCTTCGCCCCTCGGACCCCATCGTGATGCACCGCTTCGAACTGCTGCACGTGGCGAAGGCGGAGTTGCGCGCCCTGTCGGCACGCGGCTACCGACCGCCTCTGCCGAGCGATGCCATCCGAGTCGGCGGACGTACCGCGGCAGCGACGTTTCGCGCGCATCTCACCAACCTCCTCGCGGGTGGTCACATATCCGAGCACGACTTCCTGATCGCCACGAAGCTCGCCCACGTGATGACCGGCGGTGACGTCGAGGCGGGCAGCCTGGTGGATGAACGATGGCTGCTCGATCTCGAACGCGAGACGCTCGTCGCGCTGCTCGCCACCGAGCGCACGCAGGCCCGCATCGAACACACGCTGAAGACCGGCAAGCCGCTGCGCAACTGACAGGACATCCGTGCCATGAGCAAGCAGATCCAGGACGCCTATATCGTCGCGGCCGTGCGAACCCCGGTGGGCAAGGCGCCGCGCGGCATGTTCAGGCAGGTGCGCCCGGACGATCTGCTGGCGCATGCGTTGCGCACTGCGCTCGCGCGCACGCCTTCGCTCGATGCCTCGGCGATCGACGACGTCGTCGTGGGCTGCGCGATCCCCGAAGCGGAGCAGGGGATGAACGTCGCGCGCATCGCGCTCCTGCTTGCGGGGCTGCCGTCCTCCGTGGCCGGCGTCACCGTCAACCGCTTCTGCGCTTCCGGTCTGCAGGCGGTGGCGATGGCGGCCGATCGCATCCGGCTCGGCGAGGCGGATGTGATGATCGGCGCCGGGACCGAGAGCATGAGTCTGATCCCGATGGGCGGGCACCACATCGCGTTCAACGAGGCCGTGTTCCGCGGCGACGAGCACGTGGGTATCGCGTACGGCATGGGGATGACCGCCGAGAAGGTCGCCGAGCGCTGGAAGGTGAGTCGTGACGACCAGGATGCCTTCGCGGTCGAGAGTCACCGACGTGCCCTGGCGGCGACGCTCGAGGGCGCGTTCGCGGAGGAAATGGCGCCCTACGAGATCGCGCTGCACGAACCTGATCTCGCGTCCCGCGAGGTGATCGTGAAGCGGCGCGTCGTCGGTCACGACGAGGGCCCGCGGGATGGGACGACCATGGAGGCGCTCGCGAAGCTGCGGCCTGCCTTTGCGGCCAAGGGATCCGTCACGGCGGGCAACAGCTCGCAGACCTCCGATGGCGCCGGCACCGTGATCCTCGCGAGCGAAGCGGCCGTGAAGCGCTTCGGTCTCACGCCGCTCGCGCGCTTCGTCGGGTTCGCGGTGGCGGGCGTGCCCCCCGAGATCATGGGGATCGGCCCCATCCATGCGATTCCGAAGGTCCTGAAGCAGACGGGGGTCTCGCAGGCCGATCTCGGCTGGATCGAGCTGAACGAGGCGTTCGCAGCCCAGTCACTGGCGGTGATGCGCGAGCTGGGTCTCGACCCGGCGATCGTCAATCCGCTCGGTGGCGCCATTGCGCTGGGTCATCCGCTCGGCGCAACGGGCGCCATCCGCACGGCGACCCTCGTCCACGGGTTGCGGCGACGCCGGCAGAAGTACGGCATGGTGACGATGTGCGTCGGCACCGGCATGGGGGCGGCCGGCGTCTTCGAGGCGCTGTGAAGCGCGCCGGTCCCAGGCCCCCACGACGAACGCCGTCAGTTCGGGCATCCTCACTGCCGCGGTTCAGTCGCAACGTTGTCGCGCGACGCCGGCGCCTGGCGGCACGGATACGACCCAATGACCACCACGACACGGGAGGAATGGATGAGATTGGTTCTGGCTTTCCTGATGATGTTCTTCGCAGCGATGGCGGCTGCCGCCGACCGCACCTCGCCCGTCGGGTTGTGGAAGACCATCGACGACAAGACGCAGCAGCCCCGGTCACTCGTTCGCATCATCGAAGCGAGCGGGACCCTGGAGGGGCGCATCGAGCAGCTCCTCAATCGCCAGCCCGATGACGATCCCGAGGGCCTCTGCCGTGCCTGCAAGGGCGATCGGAAGGATCGCCCGGTGCTCGGGATGAAGATCCTTTGGGGCCTCGTGAAGGACGGTGACACCTGGGAGAAGGGCGAGATCCTCGACCCCAAGAACGGCAAGACCTACAGCTGCAAGGTGCGCGTGAGTCCTGACGGGTCGAAGATGGAAGTCCGCGGATTCATCGGGCTCTCGCTCATCGGGCGTTCCCAGACCTGGCTCCGGGAGGAGTGAACCCCGCGGCCGCGGGCCGCGAGGTGTCCCGGTTGCGGCGCGGTCAGCGCAGCTTCGACCAGCCCGGTTCGTGCCGGTCGAGCAGGCGCTGGAGCGCCTCGAAGTGCAGTATCGATTGCTGGCGCTCCCCCTCGATCTGCTTCGCGGCCTGTTCGACGAGATGCGTCGGCGCCCGCTTCAGTTTTCCGCCGGTGCTCTGCGCCAGCACCTGCACCATGCACGAGCGCTCGAGGTAGTAGAGATCGTCGAACGCGTACGGCACATTGTCGCCGCAGACGATCACACCGTGGTGGGCGAGAAAGAGCACGTCGCGGTCCCCCAGGGCGTTGCAGATGCGGTCGCCTTCGGCGTTGTCGAGCGCCACGCCGCCGTACTCGCCGTCGTAGCCGATGCGGTTCCAGAATCGCATGGCGTTCTGGTTCGCAGCGCAATCCAGCTGGCCGTCCTCGAGCAGACAGAGCGACGTCGCGAACGGCATGTGCGTGTGGAGGACGCACTTCTTGCGCTTGTTCAGGTGGATGCGTCCGTGGATGAAGAACGCCGTGGGCTCCACCTTGTGCTTGCCTGCCACGACCTCACCCTTCTCGTCGACGATCATGAGATCGGCCGGCGTGAGTTCGGACCAGTGCAGCCCCTGGGGGTTGATCAGGAAGCGGTCCGGCGACCCTGGAAGTTCCAGGCTGAAGTGGTTGCAGACGCCTTCGTTGAGACCCATCCGTGCGGCGGACCGCAACGCGGCCGTCAGTTCGATGCGGGCCTTCTCGATCTCGCGCTTGATGCTCATTTCGTTTCTTCCTCCCTGGATGTCGCCGGATCCCGGCTGATGTCGTTCTCCATCTCTCGCGGCGGTCGCACGAAGTCGAGTGGCGCCGAGAAGAATCGCTTCACGAGCGCCAGCATCAGCGGCCGGGCGTGGGCGAAGCGTACGCGCCGCGCACGCATCGCGACCATCAGCGCCAGCGAGAAGCTGACGGTGAGGTTCACCACGCCCACGAGTGCAATGCCCAGGCACGCGATGCCGATGGCAGCCCAGCCGATGCCGGCGTCGAGGGTCTCGATGGCGATGCCGAAATTGGCCGCCGAGAACGTGACGTGGCGGATGTCGAGGGGCAGGCCGAAGTTGTAGCCGATGACGCCGGTCATGCCGAGCGCGAAGCCGAAGAAGGCATTGCCCACCAGTCCGCCGAGGTTGTGCTCGACGTAGTTGGCAAATCGGGCGGCACGTTCCTCGCCGATGGTGGTGCGGAGCCAGCCGAGATGGCGAAGGCGCGCCGGGATCTTCCGGTACACCGAAAGGTTGTCGAAGTAGCCGGACACGAGCCCGGTCATGAACAGGTAGACGCCCGCGATGGCCGCATGGAAGAGCGCGAGACTCGCCCAGGGATGCAGATCGTGGAACATGTGCTCCGCCTTCTCGACGCCCGCTGCATGGGTGCCGGTGCTCAGGAACATCGCCCGGCAGAGCAACCATGCGAGCGGCAGCGCCAGCACCACATTGCCCACGATCGCGATGAACTGGGTGCGGGTGACCCGGACGATGAGCTCCACGAGCGGTGCGAGATCCAGCCGGCGGTCCGTTCTCGCCTCCAGCGCCTGCGCTATGCGGGTGGCCGTCATGGCCGGCTGCTTGGTGGCGAGAGCGAAGTGCAGTACGTGGATGACGATGAAGCCCACCGCGTACATGAGGCTGTAGAGCAGGCCCTGGATGAACGGCGCAGCGTGCAGACCTGTGAGGCCGAGCTTGGTCAGCGCCATGAACGGGACGACGAGACCTGCACCCAGCGCGGCGCGGAACATCCCGCGGAACTCGTCGCGCGTGCTGGTGATGTAGTGCTCGCCGGTCCGGCCGGAGTGTTCGGTGACCTCGCGGGCCAGCAGTTCGGTGTTCCGCGCGAAGTGCTGGCGCAGGCGGTTGCTGTTGTTGGCGGCGTCGACGAACTCGGCCATGAGGCGGGCCGCAGGCACGGAACGAGGGTTCTGCGGTGCGGCATCGAGCAGGGACAGAAGCGTCCGTTGTCTCGCCACGTTGTCGGTCAGGCGCTGGAGGATGTACGTCAGCGCGATGCCGATGCCGGTTTCGCTCGTTCCGCGGCGAACCCGCTCGATCACGTTGTCGCATTGATCGAGCAGCACGAGGATGTGTCGCGCATCCTCGACACCGGGCTGCGGGTCGACTCCGCCCTCCGTGAGGGTGTCGAGGAAGCTCTGCGTCTCGGTGCACTGTGCGATGAACGGCGACAGGTGCTTGCGTAGCTCCGGGCGCACCGCCACCAGGTCGGGTTCGAGCCCCAGCGCAGCGATGCGGTGCGCAATGACCCGCACGCTCTCGACGATCTGACCCAATGTCGAACGACCGTGTGGCGACGCCGCCATGTCGAACCCGAGCTGATCGAACACGGCGGCCCAGTGCGCCGTGTCGACGCCGCTCACCCAGACGTGGTCGTCCGGTCGCGGAAACACTCGCTTCAACAGACCCGACAGCGCCCGGGCGTCGAGCACCGGTGGCAGGATCCGGTGCATCAGCCGGCGCGCCGCCTCTGTGTAGAAACCGGTGCCGGGCAGGATGCCGAAGTCGGTGTAGAGATCGATCTGCTGGCGTGTGCCGACCAGACTCGTGAGGTAGGTCACCAGCGCCTGGCAGTGGTCCTCCCGGGTGCCGAGCAGGTACTGGAGCGCCTGCAGGTTCTTGACGGCCTGGGCAGTGTCGTCGGCGTCGTCCGGTCGCAACTCATCGACGAGCTCCGCGAGCAGCTGGCCATCGTCGTGGGCGCTGCTCGCAGCAATCCGCGCGAGCACGGTCCCGAGGCCGCCCGTTGTTTCAGTCATCAAAGGGGTCTGCGCGAGAGTGGCCGTCACATGTTCGGATAGTTCGGCCCGCCGCCGCCCTCGGGCACCACCCAGCGGATGTTCTGGGTGGGGTCCTTGATGTCGCAGGTCTTGCAGTGCACGCAGTTCTGGGCGTTGATCTGAAGACGGTCCGCGCCGTCGTCCGTCTTGACGTACTCGTACACGCCGGCGGGGCAGTAGCGCTGCTCCGGGCCCGCGTAGGTGGCGAGGTTCGTCTGCACGGGAACGGAAGCATCCACGAGCGTGAGGTGGATCGGCTGGTTCTCCTCGTGGTTCGTGTTCGATACGAACACGGACGAGAGGCGATCGAACGTGAGCTTGCCGTCCGGCTTCGGGTACTCGATGGGCGTGCATTGCGCCGCGGGCTTCAGGCACTCGTGATCGTGGTGCTTCACGTGCAGCGTCCAGGGGGCGTTGCCGCGGAACACGACCTGGTCGATGCCGACCAGGATGGTCCCCGTGAGCAGTCCCTTCGACATGGCCGGCTTGAAGTTGCGCGCGCGGAACAGTTCGTCGTGCAGCCAGGAAGCGCGGAAGGCGGTCGGGTAGGTGTCGAGGACATCGTGCGAACGATCGGAGCCGAGTGCCTCGAATGCGGCTTCCGCGGCGAGCATGCCGGACTTGATCGCGGCGTGGCTACCCTTGATCCGGGAGGCGTTGAGGAACCCCGCATCGCAGCCGATCAGCGCTCCGCCAGGGAACACCAGCTTCGGCAGGGCCTGGATGCCGCCCGCGGTGATGGCCCGCGCGCCGTAGGCGATGCGCTTCCCGCCTTCGAGGAAGCGGCGAACCTCGGGGTGCGTCTTGTAGCGCTGGAACTCCTCGTAGGGCGACAGGTATGGGTTCTGGTAGGCGAGGCCCACCACGAAGCCGACGGCGACCTGGTTGTTCTCGAGGTGATAGAGGAACGATCCGCCGTAGGTGTCGTTGTCGAGCGGCCAGCCCGCCGTGTGCATCACGAGTCCGGGAACGTGATGCTTCGGATCGATCTCCCAGAGTTCCTTGAGGCCGATGCCGTACGACTGGGGATCGCGGCCCTCGTCGAGTTCGAAGCGCGCGATGAGCGACTTGCCGAGATGGCCGCGCGCGCCTTCCGCGAAGAGCGTGTAGCGCCCCCGCAGCTCCATGCCCTGCTGGTGGTGGGCCGTGGGCTGTCCGTCGCGTCCGATGCCCATGTCGCCGGTGGCGACACCGGTGACCGCGCCATCGGCATCGAACAACACCTCCGCCGCAGCGAAGCCGGGATAGATTTCGACGCCGAGGGCCTCGGCCTGCGTGCCCAGCCACCGCACCACATTCGCGAGGCTCACGATGTAGTTGCCGTGGTTGCGGAAGCAGTCGGGGAGCATCCAGTCGGGCGTGCGCCGCGCACCCGTGGCGGTGAGGAAAAGGAAGCGATCCTCGGTCACCGGGGTGTTCAGCGGGGCGCCCAGCGACTGCCAGTCGGGGAAGAGCTCGGACATGGCTCTGGGGTCCATGACGGCGCCGGAGAGGATGTGAGCGCCGAGTTCCGACCCCTTCTCGAGCACACAGACGGACAGGTCGCGTCCGTGCTCGACGGCGAGCTGCTTCAGGCGGATCGCAGCGCCGAGCCCAGCGGGCCCGCCACCGACGATCACGACGTCGTACTCCATGAATTCGCGTTCGGCCAACTGCGGCTCCTTCGACTGTTGCAGGCTTCGCCCTGCGCTGGCGCTTGCGTACGCGCCGGGCGAGGCGGAATTGGCGGTGATGGCGCGTGCCGTCCGGGGTATCCGCGGTGACATCCGGGCTAGAATCGCGGCCCCGTTTCCCGGGACTGCCGCCGCTTGGTCCGACCCGCACGGTTCACGATGCGTTCGACGCGCGTGGAGACCTTCCCAGGCAGCGCCCGATGATAAACCGAAGCCCCTTCCGAGACCCGCATTCCGCCATGATTCCGAGCCATCCGACTGCCATGCACATCGAACGCCTGCGGCTGCGCTGGGGCGAGATGGACGCGATGAAGCATCTGAACAACGTCTCGTACTTCCGCTATTTCGAGCAGGCGCGCATATCGTGGTTCGAGGCGCTCGGATTCGACGCCGCGGGCGACGTCGAGGGTCCGGTGCTCGGCTCCATCAGTTGCCGGTTCATCAAGCCGGCGCTGTATCCGTGCGATGTCGTGGTGGCCCTCTGGCCCACCCGCATCGGCAACTCGAGCTTCACGATGGGCCAGCAGATGTATCGCGACGGCGGCGATGGAGACGTCTACGCGGCGGGTGACGCCACGATGGTCTGGATCGACATCGAGACCGGGCGGCCGCGTCCACTGCCCGCGTCGATGCGGGCCGTGCTTCAGGCCGCCCTGGACGGAAGCGCGTCGACCACCTGACCCGTCACGCCGCGGCCCGCAGGCCCGAGCAGCCGGAGGTAGGCGGGCACGACGGTCTCGACTCCCGGCAAGGTCGGTGATCGGTCCCCCGGATGCGTGATGGCCCGCGAGGGCGAGGCGACCGCCCCAGGAATCACGGCGTTCACGCGCAGATCCGGGTGGACGGCCCACTCCTCGGCCTGCGAACGCATGGCCATCTCCAGCGCTGCGCGGGGCGCGGTGATGCCGGCCCACCAGGCGCCCGGCGTCCGCAGATGCGAATCGAGCGTGTAGACGACCGAGGCATCGGGCGACACCCTCAGGAAGGGCAGGCAGATGCGGGTGAGCGCAAGAGGCGCGAGCCAGTTCACGCGGGCGAGGCGCAGCCAGGTTTCGAGATCCATCGCGTCCACGCCGGTGAGTCGTTCGGTATGGGCGGCGCAGTGGGCGATGCCGTCGAGTCGGCCGATCGCCTGGATGACGGCGCTCACGGCGTCGGCGAAGTGGCGGTCGGTGGCGGTCGAGAAATCCAGCGGCACGGCTGCCGGTTCCGGTCCGCCGGCGGACTCGATCTCGTCGTAGACGGCAGCGAGGCGGGACTCGTCCCGACCGTGCAGGACCACGGTGGCACCCCGGGCGGCGGCGGCGAGCGCCACGGCGCGACCGATTCCCCGGGATGCGCCGGTGACCAGGATGCAGCGACCCGACAGGTCGTCGGCGGATGGGGTTTCTGTGCTCATGTGTTCTCCAGAACGGCCTGCGCGCAGGCGAGTCCGCTGCGCACCGCGGCTTCCAGTGTGGCCGGATAGTCCGAGGCCGTGTAGTCCCCGGCGAGATGGAATCCCGGGAGAGCGGTGCGCTGCGTCGGCCGGTCGGCTCCGGGTGTGCAGAGGAAGGTGGCGCGTTTCTCGACGATGACCCGGGTCCGCTGCGCAGCCGGCGGCATGGCGAGCTGGGCGGCGAGCTGGCCTTCGACCTGCCGCGTGAGCATTGCGTGCGGCGTGCCTGTCCAGCGATCCGACGCGCTGATCACGACGCCAAGCCACCCGCGCTGTCCGCACAGTTGCTGGCGGTCGAACACCCATTCCCCGGGACCGTCGCCCAGTCCGATCATCGGAGAGCGAAGTCTCACGTCGATGCCGTAGTCGAGATAGACGGACACGATCGGGGCGTGCCGCAGGGCTGCCGCCCGGGCGCCGACATCCGAGAGGGCCGGCAGGTCACGCAGCAGGGGCGCGAGGCGTGCGGGGTCGACGGCGCAGATCACCTGGGCGTACGAGGCCGTACGACGCGCAGTCCGGATCGTGAAAGGTCCGTCGCCATCGACGGCGCTCACGGCCTCGCCCAGGTGGACGCTGCCACCGCGCGCGATCACGAAGTCTGCAGCGGGCTCCGGGAACATCGCGGAGAGATCGACGGTGGGGAACACGAGGTCCGACGCGTGGCGGCTGCCGGCGAGTCCGTCCCGCAGCACGTGCAGGAACACCTGCGCATCGGCGACGTCCGGCGGCGTGTTGAGCGCGGCGATGCAGAGCGGATGCCAGAGCGCCTCCCGGAGGCGTCGCGGTTGGCGGTGCGCGTCCAGCAGCGCGGTGACGGTTATCTGCCCGGCGCACCGGTACTGATCTCGTTTGGCGCGCTGCATCAGTCGGGCGGCGGCCAGACGGTCCGACCAACCGATCCCGCGCGCACCGAGAAGGCCCGCGAGCAGATGCCACGGCGCCGGTATCGGTGGGCAGTCGAGGCGGAATCCGTGGACGGTATCGAGTCTGAGCGGGGTGCGCAGGAAGGCAGCGGCCGGCGCCCCGACGCGCTCGAGGCAGGCGAGCGTGTCGGTGTAGGCGCCCAGCAGAAGGTGCAGGCCGTTGTCGAGCGCCATGCCGTCGATCTCGACGCGTCGCGCGCGGCCGCCGAGCACCCGGCCTGCCTCGAATACGTCGACACACGTGCCTTCCGCTGCAAGCTTCGAGGCCGCGGCCATGCCGGCCCAGCCACCACCTATCACCGCGATGCGGGGGCCGTCTGTCATCGGAGCGAGGACGGCTCCACCGAGAACCCGGTCATGCGCGGACCCACGTCCGCCAGGCCGTCCAGAGCTTCACAATCGGCGTGAGCGAGACGCGGCGGTTCATGATGCGCGCGCCCTCGGTCTCGACTTCGTCGAGCAGCTTCCTGTAGATGGCAGCCATCACGAGACCGGCCCGCTGACGCCTGCGATCCGCAGTCGGCAGCGCTGCCATGGCGCGGGCGTAGAACGATTTGGCGCGCTCCGCCTGGAAGCGGAGCAGGGCCGCGATCTCGTCGGTTTCGCGGAACAGGATGAGGTCATCCGTGGTCACCCCGAATCGGTCGAGTTCGTCGAGGGGCAGGTAGATGCGGTTCCGGCGGACGTCCTCGCCGACGTCCCGCACGATGTTCGTGAGTTGCAGCGCGATGCCGAGATCGCGGGCGTAGTCGAGTGTGGCGGGGTCCGAGTAGCCGAAGATTCGCGCCGAGAGCAGGCCAACGACGCCGGCGACGCGGTGGCAGTAGACCTCGAGAGTCGCGAAGTCCGGATAGCGGTTGTAGTCGAGGTCCATCCGCATGCCCTCGATGATGTCCTCGAACCGGGCCTGTGGCAGGTCGAAGGCCTTCACGACCGGCGCGAGCGCGAGCGATACCGGATGCGTGGGGGTACCGCCGAAGACAGCGACGATCTCGGTGCGCCACCAGTCGAGCTTGGTGCGGGCGATCACGGGGTCCAGGCCCTCGTCCACCACGTCGTCCACCTCGCGACAGAAGGCGTACAGGGCGGTGATCGCCGTTCTCTGGTCCCGCGGGAGGAACAGGAAGCTGTAGTAGAAGCTGGACCCGCTGCGGGCAGCCCGTTCCTGGCAGTACTGATCCGGGGTCATCGGGCTACCGGGTGAGAGCGCGCCACAGGAGCAGCGGCGCGTCGAGTGGACGGAGGACCGGGCGGCGACGGAAGACGTCACCGTCGACGGCGGACAGTTTTTCGAGGATGCGGTCACCGCCCATCACGATGAGGCGCAGCTCCAGACCGATGCGGCCGTCCAGCACGCGCCCAAGCGGGGCACCCGCCTGGAGCATCCTGCGGGTCCGTTCAACCTGGAAGCGCATCAGCGCCTGCCAGCGTGGACCGGCGTCGCCATTCGCGATCATCGTCTCGTCCACCCGGAATCGGGCGAGTTCGTCGAGGGGAAGGTAGATCCGGCCACGGGCGTAGTCTCCCGCGACATCCTGCAGGAAATTCGTGAGCTGCAGGGCGGAACAGATCCCATCGCTCAACGCCAGATTGCGGGGCTCGGTGCGTCCGAAGAGGTGCAGAAGTATTCGGCCCACCGGGTTGGCGGAGCGGCGACAGTAGTGCATCACCTCTCCGAAATCGGCGTAGCGGGTCTTGGTGACGTCCTGCTGGAAGGCGTCGATCAGGTCGCGGAAGGGCGCCATCGGCAGATCGTGCGTGCGAATCGTCGCCGCAAGGGCTTGGTAGAGCGCAGACTGCGGGTTGGCTCCCGACTCGATCCGGGTCAACTCGGCCAGACGTTCTTCCAGCGCTGCGAGGCGCTCCGCCTGAGAGGCGTCACCTTCGTCCGCTATGTCGTCCGCTTCGCGGGCGAAACGGTAGATCGTCGCGACGGGCGGACGCAGTCTCGCGGGCAGCACGAGCGAGGCCACCGGGAAGTTCTCGTAGTGCTCGACGGATGTGGCGGCGCTGGCCATCGGGGAAACGCTCGTCGCGTCAGAGAGTTGCAACACCACGACGATGGCGTCGGGTGCGGAGGGGTGGCGATTGTACTAAAATGGCTCGACCGCGAAAGTGGCGGAATTGGTAGACGCACCAGACTTAGGATCTGGCGCCGCAAGGTGTGGGGGTTCGAGTCCCCCCTTTCGCACCATACGTGTCAGTCCTGCCGATTCCCGTCCGCAGACGCCGTGGCAACACGGGGTCCGGATGCCGAGGCGATCTGCTCGGTGGGTACCGGACAGCGGAGGAGCATCCCGGGAGGTCTACGGCGTGACACGATCCACAAACAAATCCGAGTGAACCCCATGCAAGCGAGTTTGGAAACCCTGAGCAGCCTCGAGCGCCGTCTGAAAGTGGCCGTGCCGATGGACCAGATCAACACCGAGATCGACAACCGCCTGAAGCGCCTGCAGCGCACTGTGAAGCTTCACGGCTTCCGTCCCGGCAAGGTGCCCTTCAAGGTGGTGGCCCAGCAGTACGGTCCGCAGGTGCGCCAGGAGGTCCTGGGCGACACGGTCGAGCGCACCTTCGGTGACGCCGTCCGCGAGAAGAACCTCCGGGTCGCCGGATATCCCCGTATCGAGACAGCGCCACGCGCCGAGGCCGAGAACGCCTTTGAATTCACAGCGACTTTCGAAGTCTTCCCCGAGATCACCGTCGGCGATCTGTCGGCCGTGTCCATCGATCGCCCCCTCGTGGTGGTCGGTGATGCCGAGGTCGACAAGACCGTCGAGGTGCTGCGCAAGCAGCGCACCCAGTACCTCCCGGTCGATCGCCCTGCAGCCGCTGGTGACGTGGTCGTTATCGACTACATCGGCAAGATCGACGGTGTTGCTTTCGAGGGTGGTAGCGCAAACGGACAGGCGGTTGCCATCGGCGAAGGGCGCCTGCTTCCGGATTTCGAAGCGAATCTCCCGGGCATGTCGGTCGGGGAAACGCGGACCTTCGAACTGACCTTCCCGGCCGATTACCACGGCGCGGAAGTGGCCGGTAAGAATGCGTCGTTCGACGTCACGTTGCAGTTGGTGCAGGAGCAGAGCCTGCCAGCGCTCGATGCAGAGTTCGCCAAGGGTCTGGGCATCCCCGATGGCGATCTGGACAAGATGCGGGCAGATGTGCGGGCGAATCTGGAACGCGAAGTGAAGCGACGGGTTCAGGCGCGAGTGAAGGACCAGGTGCTGAAAGCCCTCATCGAGACATCGACGCTCGAAGTGCCCAAGGCGCTGATCGAAATGGAGATCGACCGCCTGATGGAAGGGACTGCCGAGAGCCTCAAGGCTCGCGGGATGGCTGATCAGGCCGGTACGATGCCCCGGGATGTGTTCGAACAGGAGGCTCGTCGGCGTGTGACGATCGGTCTGGTTCTTGCTGAACTCGTCAAGCGGGAAGGGGTCAAGGCCGAGCCGGAGCAAGTGCGGGCCATGGTGCAGGACTACGCGCAGAGCTACGAACATCCGGACGAGGTCATCCGCTGGTATTACCAGTCTCCGGATCGGGTGCGTGAGGTTGAATCCGTGGTTGTCGAGAACAATGTAGTCGACTGGGTGTTGGCCAAGGCGAAGGTGACCGAGACGCCAACACCGTTCGATGACCTGATGGGGAAGGCATGATGAAGTGGGGCGACGATGGTCGGCAACAGGAGCCGCAGGCGCTGGGCATGGTGCCGATGGTCATCGAGCAGAGCGGTCGTGGGGAACGCGCCTACGACATCTACTCGAGGCTTCTGAAGGAGCGGGTGGTGTTTCTGGTGGGGCCCGTCAACGAGGTGACCGCAAACCTCATCGTTGCTCAGTTGCTGTTTCTCGAGTCCGAGAACCCCGACAAGGACATCTATTTCTATATCAACTCGCCCGGCGGCTCGGTATCGGCCGGCCTGGCGATCTACGACACGATGCAATTCATCAAACCCGACGTGTCGACGCTATGCATCGGACAGGCTGCCAGCATGGGGGCATTCCTGCTCGGTGCCGGCCAGAAGGGCAAGCGATTCGTTCTGCCCAACTCGCGGGTGATGATTCACCAGCCCATGGGTGGTTTCCAAGGGCAGGCGTCTGACATCGAGATCCATGCCCGGGAAATCTTGTATCTGCGCGGGCGGTTGAATGCGCTCATGGCAGAGCACACCGGGCAGGCTATCGAGGCGATCGAGAAGGACACGGATCGCGACAATTTCATGAGCGCCGACGAGGCCGTCAAGTACGGTATCGTCGACAAGGTGCTGATGAGCCGTACGGGCGCCTGACGTCCGGTTCGCGAGCGACCCCGATACCAGAGCCCTCGAGGGCGAAGAGAGCTGCAGATGTCTGAAAAGCCTTCCGGTGAGAAACTGCTGTACTGCTCGTTCTGCGGTAAGAGCCAGCATGAGGTCCGCAAGTTGATCGCGGGCCCGTCGGTGTTCATCTGCGACGAATGTATCGAGTTGTGCAACGACATCATCCGCGAGGAGACTCACGGTGATAGTGCCGCGAAGGGTGCGAAGTCGGATCTGCCCGTTCCTCAGGAGATCCGGGGCATCCTCGACCAGTACGTGATCGGGCAGGAGCCAGCCAAGAAGATTCTCTCGGTGGCCGTCTACAACCACTACAAGCGGTTGAAAACGATCTCCAAGAAGGACGATGTCGAACTGGCAAAGAGCAACATTCTTCTCGTCGGGCCGACAGGGTCCGGGAAGACGCTCCTGGCCCAGACGCTCGCTCGGCTTCTGAATGTGCCGTTCGTGATGGCCGATGCGACGACGCTCACCGAAGCCGGCTACGTCGGCGAGGACGTCGAGAACATCATCCAGAAGCTGCTCCAGAAGTGCGACTACGACGTCGAGAAGGCGCAGCGCGGCATCGTGTACATCGATGAGATCGACAAGATTTCCCGCAAGTCCGACAACCCATCGATCACGCGTGATGTCTCGGGCGAAGGCGTGCAGCAGGCGCTTCTGAAGCTGATCGAGGGGACCATCGCTTCCGTGCCTCCGCAGGGCGGGCGCAAGCATCCGAATCAGGAGTTCGTGCAGGTCGACACGACGAACATCCTGTTCATCTGCGGCGGTGCCTTCGATGGTTTGGACAAGGTGATCCGTGCGCGATCGGAGAAGGGCGGAATCGGTTTTGGTGCCGAAGTGAAGAGTCGCGACAATCGGAAAGACATCAGTGCCGTGTTGCGCGATGTCGAGCCCGAGGACCTGATCAAGTACGGGCTCATTCCCGAGTTCGTTGGCCGTCTCCCGGTGGTTGCCACGCTTGAGGAACTGGATGACGCAGCGCTTATCCAGATCCTCACCGAACCGAAGAACGCACTGATCAAGCAGTACCACCGGATGTTCGCCATGGAGGGCGTCGAGCTGGAGTTCCGCGACGATGCCCTGCGGGCGATTTCCCGCAAGGCGCTGGCTCGGAAGACCGGCGCCCGGGGCCTCCGGTCCATTCTCGAACACGTGCTGCTCGAGACGATGTTCGAACTGCCCTCCATGAAGAATGTTCAGAAGGTCGTGATCGACGAGGGCTCCATCACCGGTGACGCCAAACCGCTTCTCATGTATTCGGATACCCCCAAGGTGGCGGGATCCGCAGCCAGTTGAGCAGCCCGGGGCGAGTGCATCGCCCTGGACTTCGTATCTCCGGGGCTCGGGGGCATGGTCCTGACGCGGTTGATTCCACGCGTTTCGGCCCCAAGATTCCTTATTCGCCGCCCCACAACAGGTGACCTCTATGGCTTATGTGCTCGATTCGCAGGAAAACCACCTGACGCTTCCGCTGCTGCCCCTGCGCGACGTCGTGGTCTTCCCGCACATGGTGATTCCCCTTTTCGTGGGCAGACCGAAGTCCATTCGCGCACTCGAGATCGCGATGGAAGCCGGCAAGAGCATTCTTCTCGTGGCACAGAAATCCGCCGCGAAGGATGATCCCGGCGCCGAAGACCTGTACGACGTCGGCAGCGTCGCGAACATCCTCCAGATGCTCAAGCTGCCGGACGGTACTGTGAAGGTCCTCGTGGAAGGTGTGCAGCGTGCCACCGTGCTGCGCGTCACCGACGAGAAGACCCACTACAGCGCCGACGCGGTATCTGTCGAGGAAGAGCAACCTGTCGGTGACGACGCCAATGAAGTCGAGGCGATGCGTCGAGCGATGATTGGTCAGTTCGATCAGTACGTGAAACTGAACAAGAAGATTCCGCCGGAGATCCTGACATCCCTCGCGGGCATCGACGAAGCCGGTCGGCTCGCTGACACGATCGCTGCGCACCTGCCGCTCAAGCTCGAGCAGAAGCAGGCCGTGCTCGAGATGTTTCCGGTGCGCAAGCGTCTGGAGCATCTGCTCTCCCTGCTCGAGGCGGAACTCGACATCCTGCAGGTGGAGAAGCGCATCCGCGGACGCGTGAAGCGCCAGATGGAGAAGAGCCAGCGCGAGTACTACCTGAACGAGCAGGTGAAGGCGATCCAGAAGGAACTCGGAGATCTCGATGAGGGTGCAGACCTCGACGAGATGGAGAAGAAGATCAAGGCTGCGCACATGCCGAAGGAGGCACGCGCGAAGGCCGATGCCGAACTGAAGAAGCTTCGTCTCATGTCACCCATGTCGGCCGAAGCGACCGTCGTGCGGAACTACATCGAGGCGCTCGTCTCCCTGCCCTGGAAGAAGAAGAGCAAGATCAGCCAGGACCTCGCGATTGCCGAGTCGGTTCTGGAAGAGGATCACTACGGGCTCGAGAAGGTCAAGGAACGGATCCTCGAGTATCTTGCGGTCCAGCAACGTGTCGACAAGGTGAAGGCTCCGATCCTTTGCCTCGTGGGTCCGCCCGGGGTCGGCAAGACTTCACTGGGGCAGTCGATCGCACGGGCGACCAACCGGAAGTTCGTCCGGATGTCGTTGGGTGGCGTGCGGGACGAAGCCGAGATCCGGGGCCACCGTCGCACGTACATCGGATCGATGCCCGGCAAGATCCTTCAGAACATGACGAAGGTCGCGGTCCGCAATCCCCTCTTCCTGATGGACGAGGTGGACAAGATGGGCATGGACTTCCGCGGCGATCCCGCTTCCGCACTGCTCGAAGTGCTCGATCCGGAGCAGAACAACACGTTCGTCGACCACTACATCGAGGTCGACTATGACCTCTCCGACGTGATGTTCGTGGCGACGGCGAACACGATGAACATCCCGGCGCCGCTGCTCGACCGGATGGAAGTGATCCGTCTCTCCGGATACACCGAGGACGAGAAGGTCAACATCGCGATCCGCTATCTTCTGTCGAAGCAGATGAAGAACCATGGACTCAGCGACACAGAGTTCACTCTGTCCGAGAGCGCGGTCCGAGATGTCGTCCGCTACTACACCCGAGAAGCAGGCGTGCGCGCCCTCGAGCGCGAGATCTCGAAGATCTGCCGCAAGGTTGTGAAGAGCCTGCTGCTCAAGAAACGCGAGACGACGGTCCAGGTCAACTCGCGAAATCTCGACAAGTATCTTGGTGTGCGCCGTTACACGTTCGGGATGGCCGAGAAGGAAAGCCAGGTGGGTCAAGTCACCGGGCTTGCCTGGACGGAAGTGGGTGGCGAACTGCTCACGATCGAGAGTGCAGTCATGCCCGGAAAGGGCAAGATGGTCACGACCGGCAAGCTCGGCGAGGTGATGCAGGAGTCCATCCAAGCTGCGCTCACAGTCGTGAGAAGTCGCTCGCAAAAGCTCGGCATCCCCGAGGATTTCTATCAGAAGAACGACATCCACATTCATCTTCCCGAGGGCGCAACGCCCAAGGATGGACCAAGTGCAGGCATTGCCATCACCACGGCGATGGTGTCGCTTCTGACCGGCATCCCGGTGAAGGCCGATGTGGCGATGACAGGCGAGATCACGCTGCGCGGCGAAGTGTTGCCGATCGGCGGGCTGAAGGAGAAGCTGCTCGCTGCGCATCGGGGCGGAATCAAGACAGTGCTGATACCGCAGGAGAACGCGAAGGACCTCACCGAGATTCCGGACAACATCAAGAATCGCCTCGACATACATCCGGTGAAGTGGATCGATCAGGTGCTCGAACTTGCTCTCGAGCGAGTGCCGACTCCGTTGCCGGAACAGCCCGCCGCTGTGGCGATTCCTGCGGTGGAAAGCGGTGAGACGGTGGTCGCTGTCAAGCATTGAACCCCACGCTCGACGGTGCCCGGATGCTACGCGTCCGGGCACGGAACCGTTCCTTGACATGCCGTTTTTGCGCTTGCTATAAGTTGGCGGAGAAAATGAGATCTGCGCATTGACGCGCGGCACTCTTCCGGATCGACATCAAGTAAAAAACTGCAGTCGGGGATGGGGCCGGGGAGACTCCCTCCGCGGTCATCGAATGGGACCTATCGGGCGAAAGGGGACGGGCGTGAACAAATCGGAACTGATCGAGGCAATCGCGAAATCCGCGGACATTTCGAAGGCAGCGGCGGGGCGTGCGCTGGATGCAGCGGTGACATCGATCCGGACGACATTGAAGAAGGGCGGGACCGTGACGTTGGTAGGGTTCGGCACCTTCTACGTGAACAAGCGGGCTTCACGCAGCGGGCGCAATCCACGGACGGGCGCCGCGATCAAGATCAAGTCAGCAAAGATTCCGAAATTTCGGGCTGGAAAGGCGTTGAAGGACGCATTAAACTAGCGGTCTTTCGTGAGTCGCGAAACGCAGTGGGATGTGGCTTCAGCGGCAGTACGGCTCCAAGCTGCTCCAGGCAAGTCGTCGGGTGCTTAGCTCAGTTGGTAGAGCGTCGCCCTTACAAGGCGAATGTCGGGAGTTCGAGCCTCTCAGCACCCACCAGTGGCATTAGGTTGGTAGTGGGCAGTAGCGATAGATGTGTTCGATAGGTGTTCGGCAACCAAAAGCCTCCGATCGTGGCCCTTGAGATATCGGATGTGAGGCGGGAGCACCAAAGCAGTTCACGCGAAGTAGTGCTGTAGGGTAGGGAACAAATTCTGGAGTGGTAGTTCAGTTGGTTAGAATACCGGCCTGTCACGCCGGGGGTCGCGGGTTCGAGTCCCGTCCACTCCGCCAAATGTCGGGAAAGGCGAACTACGGTTCGCCTTTTTCGTTTCTGCTGATCTCTTTGCGTTCAGCGCTCGCTCCGTGTTTGCGGCGCATTCCGCGATGCGGGCACCGCGAGATCTGGATGCCGCGTGGAACATCGCGCCGGCAGCGCCAGGGTCTTCAACTTTCCAGAGCGTCCGATAGCCATGTTCGAATGGGTCGAGAAGCACAAGCGTTGGATCATGATGGTGTTGGCCATCCTGATAGTCCCGTCGTTTGCAATGTTCGGGATCAACTACTACTTCGATGATTCGTCCAGCTCTGGCGCAGTTGCCAAGGTCGCCGGAACGACCATCTCGCCGAACGACTTCGAACAGGCATTGCGAGAGCGGCAGGATCAGCTCCGCCAAATGATGAAGGAGAAGGCGGACCCTGCGCTTCTCGACAGCAACGAAGTTCGCAACGCAGTTGTGAATGCCCTCGTGGAGCGCCGTGCGCTACTGGCCCATGCGCTGAAGTCGGGTTTGGCTGTGCCCAACGAACAAATCCGCAAGGTCATCCTTGAGGTGCCGTACTTCCGAGACGATTCCACCGGCGAGTTTTCTTCCGCGAAGTACGAGGAGATCCTCCGCCGTCAAGGCAAGACCGATCTGATGTTCGAAGAGGGGATCCGCCAGGATCTTCGTGTGTCGCAGGTGCGCGATACGGTCAACGATTCGACATTCGTCTCCGACGCGGTCGTGAAGCGCCTCGGCAAGCTGCGTGAACAGCAGCGCGAGGTGAGCCAGTGGACGATGACGCCCGACCAGGTGTTCGCCCGCGTCACGGTCGGGGACGACGAGGTCCGCAAGTTCTACGACGATCGACAGAACGATTTCCGGATCCCCGAACGGGTGAAGGTCGAGTACGTCGTTCTGACGCCGGACGATGCGGCGAGAGGGATTGC
The DNA here is from genome assembly GCA_001464895.1 of Betaproteobacteria bacterium Ga0077532. Lineage (GTDB taxonomy): Bacteria > Pseudomonadota > Gammaproteobacteria > Burkholderiales. The sequence goes on along the minus strand of LNEE01000017.1, from coordinate 85,040 downwards.
TATCCCTGAGTCGGAGATCAAGGTCGTCTACGAGAAGAATGCGGCCCAGTACGGTAAGCCTGAGGAGCGGCGCGCGAGCCACATACTGCTGACGGTCCCGAAGGATGCGAAGCCAGAAGGGAAAGCCGAGACTAGAAAGCGTGCCGAAGAACTGCTGGACAAGGTTCGGAAGGACCCGAAGAGCTTTGCCGCGGTCGCGAAGAAGGAGTCCCAGGATCCCGGATCTGCCGTGAACGGAGGAGACCTCGGATTCAATGCGCGCGGTGCGATGGTCAAGCCGTTCGACGACGCAGTCTTCACCCTCAAGGTGGGGGAGTTCGCCGGCCCGGTCGAGACTCAGTATGGGTTCCACATCATTCGTCTCGACGCGGTCAAGCCGGCCGAGACCGTCCCGTTCGAGAAGGTCCGCGGAGAGATCGAAGCGGAACTGCGAAGGGCGCAGGCCGGCAAGCTCTTCGCCGACGCCGTGGAGGAACTGCAGATCAAGGTCGTGGAGCAATCGGACAGCCTGAAGCCCGCGGCCGAAGCGCTGAAACTCGTCGTCCAGACGAGCGACTGGATCACGCGGAACGGCGGCGGTCAGCCTGCGACACTGGTCAAGCCCGCTATGCTCGCCAAGATCTTCTCGGAAGATTCGATCAAGCAGAAGCGCAACACGGATGCCGTCGAGGTTGACGCCAACACCGTGATCGCAGCGCGTGTCGTCGATCATCGTGAGGCCCATGTGCTGCCCTTCGACGATATCAAGGGCGAAGTGCGCAGACAGGTTCAGATCGACAAAGCGTTGAAGCTTGCCGAGCAGGAAGGCAAGGCGACGCTCGACCGCGTGAAGAAAGGCGATGACAAGGGAATCGTCTGGTCGCCCCCCACGATGGTTTCGCTCGGGAACCCTGGGGCTCTCCAAGCCGAAGCCGCGCGCGATGTGTTCTCTGCCGACCCCGCCAAGTTGCCGTTGTATGTGGGCGTCCCAGCGGACAAGGGGCGCTTCGTGATCTATCGGGTCACGAAGGTGATCGAGGCGCCGGAGCCTTCAGAGGTGGTTCAGAAGGAGTTGGCGAAGCAGATTGCCCAGCTTGCAGCCCAGCAGCAGTTCGACGCCTATACGCAGACGGTGAAAGCCACGATGGGCGTGTCGGTCGATACGGCCAAGGTTCAGAAGAAGGTGCAGTAGCCGACTGCTCTGATGCGGTTCGAAAACGACTACGCCGCCTCTTGGGCGGCGTAGTCGTTTTCGGGTGATGCCACGGGGCGAGAGCACCGTGAAGAGCGCCGTTCGTCGAGGCCCCTCAGCGGATCCCGTGTCGGCGCCCGATCATGTGGCGTCCAGTCCGCCCAGGCTCGTGATGTTGAATCCACCATCCACGTAGAGAATCTCTCCCGTGATGCCGCTTGCCAGCGAACTGAGCAGGAACGCGGACGCATTCCCGACTTCCTCGGTCGTCACATTGCGCCGGAGGGGGGCTGCACGTTCATTGTGAGCGAGCAGTTTCGAGAAGTTGCCGATGCCGGCGGCGGCAAGAGTCTTGATCGGGCCCGCCGACACGGCGTTCACTCGTATCCCGCGCGGACCGAGGCTCTGTGCCATGTAACGCACGTTGGCCTCGAGGCTCGCTTTCGCGAGCCCCATCACGTTGTAGTTCGGCAGCGCGCGCTCGGCCCCGAGATAGCTCAGCGTGAGGAGGGATCCGCCCCGGCCGTCCATCATTGGCCGCGCTGCTTTCGCCAGCGCCGCGAAACTGTATGAGCTGATGTCGTGAGCGATTCGGAAGGCCTCGCGATTGACCGTATCGAGGTAGTCGCCTGCGAGTGCCTCGCGCGGCGCGAAGGCGATCGAGTGCACCAGACCATCGAGTCCATCCCAACGGGCGCCGAGCTGATCGAACAGCGCGGTGATCTCGGCATCGTTCGCGACGTCGCAGCCGAAGACGAGATCCGACCCGAATTCGGACGCGAGTTCACGTACCCGGTCCTCGACGCGCTCGCCTTGATACGTGAATGCGAGCGCGGCACCTTCGCGATGACATGCGCGAGCGATGCCGTATGCGATCGAGCGGTTGCTGAGCATGCCGGTGATCAGGATCGTCTTGCCCTGCAGGAATGCCATGGATGTGTACCTGCGATGGATGGAGGTCGCTATTATATGGGCGCTCCGTCCCGCGACTCCATTTCCCCGAAGTGGTCGCGGCACCTCACCCCATGGATGTCACGCTCCGCATGCGCCTGACGCTGCCGTGTCGATCATTGCTCGCGTTGTTCGCCTGGTCGATCCTGTCCGCATGCAGCGGCCCGTGGAACGACCCGCATCCGCCGACGGAACGTTTCTCGAACACCCTGCATGCGGCGTTCAACGAGCGCCCCAAGCATCTCGATCCTGTGCAGTCCTACAGTTCGAACGAGATCGCTTTCACCGCGCAGATCTACACCCCCCCGCTGCAGTACCACTACCTGAAGCGCCCGTTCACGCTGATGCCGTTTGCAGCGGAGGCAGTGCCCGAGCCCGTGTACCTCGACGCCCAGGGGCAGCCTCTACGGGCCGATGCAGACTCGGCGGCCATTGCATTCAGCGTCTACGAGATCCGGCTGCGCCCGGGTCTCCGTTATCAACCGCATCCAGCCTTCGCCGTGCGGCCGGATGGTTCTGCGCACTATCTCGACATGGACGAACGGGCGCTGTCGAACATCCACGTGCTGGGTGACCTCGATCAGCGCGACTCGCGCGACGTTCGCGCGGAAGACTTCGTCTACCAGATCAAGCGGCTTGCGCATCCGCGTCTGCATTCGCCGATTCTCGGACTGATGAGCGACTACATCGTCGGGTTGAAGGAGTACGCCGACGCGCTCAAGGCCGCCGATGCCGACGCGATCCAGGCAGGCCGAAAGGGTGAATGGCTGGATCTTCGGAAGTACCCGCTCGCCGGCGTCGAGGTCGTCGACGAGCGCACCTATCGGATCCGCCTGAAGGGCAAGTACCCCCAATTCGCTTACTGGCTGGCGATGCCGTTCTTCGCGCCGATTCCGCATGAAGTGGACCGCTTCTATGCGCAACCCGGTCTTGCCCGCCGCAACATCACCCTCGATTGGTATCCCGTGGGGGCGGGCCCCTACATGCTGACAGTGAACAATCCGAACCGCGTGATGGTGCTGGAACGCAATCCGAACTACTTCGGCGAGCGCTATCCGACAGAGGGCGAGGCAGGCGACGTCGAGCGTGGGCTCCTCGCCGATGCCGGCAAGTCCATTCCGTTCATCGATCGGGCCGTGTTCACGCTCGAGCGGGAAAGCATCCCCTACTGGAACAAATTCCTGCAGGGCTATTACGACATGTCCGGCATCTCCGCGGATGCCTTCGATCAGGCCGTCCAGGTATCCGGGTCCGGGCAGGTCATGCTCACCGACGAGATGCAGGCGAAAGGGGTCCAGCTGAAGACTGCCGTGGCGCCGTCCACGATGTACATGGGCTTCAACATGCTCGACAGCGTGGTCGGGGGCAGCGGCGAGAAGTCGCGCAAGCTTCGACAGGCGATCTCCATCGCGGTCGACTACGAGGAGTTCGTGTCGATCTTCGCAAACGGCCGGGGCATCCCTGCGCAGGGGCCCATCCCGCCCGGCATCTACGGTTACCGAGATGGCGAGGCCGGCATCAATCGGGTCGTGTACGACTGGGTCGATGGACAGCCGCGCCGTAAATCGATCGAAGAGGCGAAGCGCTTGCTTGCGGAAGCCGGCTATCCGGGAGGCGTCGATCGTGCGAACGGCAAGCCGCTCGTGCTGTATCTCGACGCCACGGCACGCGGGCCCGATGACAAGAACCGCCTCGACTGGCTGCGCAAGCAGTTCGCGAAGCTGGAGATCGATCTCGTGGTGCGTGCCACCGACTACAACCGGTTCCAGGAGAAGATCCGCAAGGGCAACGCGCAGATCTTCAACTGGGGCTGGAATGCCGACTATCCCGATCCCGAGAACTTCTTCTTTCTGCTGCACGGCGAGCAGGGCAAGGTGAAATCGCAGGGCGAGAATGCCTCGAACTACGTGAACGCCGAGTACGACCGTCTCTTCGAGCAGATGAAGAACATGGACAACGGCCCCGAGCGTCAGGCACTCATCGACCGGATGCAGGAGATCCTCCGCGCCGATGCCCCCTGGCTCTGGGGAATGCATCCGAAGGAGTACGGGCTGACCCATGGGTGGGTGTTCAATCGCAAGCCCAATCCGATCGCGAACAACCTGCTCAAGTACCAGCGCATCGAGCCCGCGTCACGGGCTTCTCTGCAGGCCCAATGGAACCGTCCGGTTCTCTGGCCCCTGGGCATGGCGATGCTCGTGGTCGCTGCGTTCGTCACGCCTGCCGTGGTTGCGCATCGCCGGCGCGAGCAACGCACGGCGGCCGCGGCTCTGACCGGAGGCTGATCCGATGCTGCGCTACATCGTCCGTCGCATCCTCTACGCGATCCCGATCCTGATCGGCGTGAACCTCATCACGTTCTTCCTGTTTTTCATCGTCAACACACCCGACGACATGGCGAGGATGCAGCTCGGTGTGAAGCGCGTCACGCCCGAAGCCATCGAGCGCTGGAAGGCCGAACGTGGCTACGACCGTCCGGTGGCATGGAACGGCGCCGAGCAGGGCGCAGCGAAGCTGACGAACACGATCTTCTTCGATCATTCGGTCCGACTCTTCGCGTTCGACTTCGGCGCTGCGGAGTCCGACGGGCGCGACATCGGGCACGAGATATCGACCCGCATGTGGCCGAGCCTGGCGATCGCGCTTCCGGTGTTCGTGGTGGGTCTGGCTGCCTACGTGAGCTTCGCGCTGCTGCTCGTGTTCTTCCGCGCGACGACCCTCGACACGGCCGGCGTCGTGATGTGCGTCATCGCGATGTCGATCTCGGGCATGTTCTACATCATCGGCGGGCAGTACGTGGTGAGCAAGCTGTGGAATCTCGTGCCGATCTCGGGCTTCGGCGACGGTCTCTCCGCGTGGCGGTTCCTGGTCCTGCCTGTCGTCGTGGGGCTTGCCCACGGCCTTGGCGAGAGCGGCCGCTGGTACCGGACCATCTTCCTGGAGGAGATCAACCGGGACTACGTGCGCACGGCGCGCGCGAAGGGTCTTCGCGAAAGCCGCGTGCTCTTCCGGCACGTGCTTCGCAACGGTCTGATCCCCATCCTCACAGGCGTCGTGGTGGCGATCCCTTCCCTCTTCATCGGCAGCCTCGTCACGGAATCCTTCTTCGGCATTCCGGGCCTCGGCAGCTACACGATCGAAGCCATCAATTCTCAGGATTTCGCCGTGGTGCGCTCGATGGTCTTCCTGGGGTCGCTCTTGTACATCATCGGTCTCATCCTCACCGACATCTCCTACACGCTCGCCGATCCGCGGATCCGGTTCGACTGATGCTCCCCTTCAAACCCATCCTGCTGTGGACGGACATGCTGGTGCTGCTGCTCATCGCGGCGGTGATCGCATTCGTCGTCCAGGCGCGGCAGCACGAACACCTGCGTGCGCCCTGGCGCAAGGTGGCGCGCTCCACCGGCGGCATGATCGCGGCGCCGGTGCTGCTGGCGTTTCTCGCGATCGGCTTTCTCGACAGCCTGCATTTCCAGCGCGGGACACCACCCGAGAAAGGCCAGGCCGAGATGCGCTACGGTCCGGATGTGTTGTCCGTGCTCGATGTCCTCGTGGAGCATCTTCGCGTTCAGCAGGAGCGCAGTTTCTCCGCGCCGTTCGCGACCCATGCGCACTCCCGCGAGACGATCACGCGGCCCGACGGCTCGCAGGTTCGGGAGTTCCCGCGCCTGCGGCACGGCGGCAGCCATCTCGCGAACCCGGAGACGGACCGGGCCGCCGACATCGGCCAGCGATTGCTGCGAGCGCTCGGCATCTCGACCGTGCTCGGCGTGCTCGCCTCGGTCATGGTCGTCGGGACCTACGCCCGTCGGCGCGGGCTTTCATTCGACGGGGCACTCGCAGCGATGCGCGAGGGGAATGTCGACATCCCGATCGGTCCGATGCTCGTCTCGGCTCTGCTGCTCATCACGACGTTCACGATGCTGTTCGCCCTCTCGGGCGTCTATCACGTGTTCGGCACCGACAAGGTCGGACAGGATGTCTTCTATCTCACGTTGAAGAGCATACGGACGGCGCTGGTCATCGGCACGGCAACGACGCTGGTGATGCTGCCCTTCGCGGTGACGCTCGGCATGCTCGCCGGGTACTTCCGCGGTCGCATCGACGATGCCATCCAGTACCTCTACACGACGCTCAGTTCGATTCCGGACGTGCTGCTCATCGCGGCGGCCGTCCTGATGATGCAGGTGTACATGGACACGCATCCCGAGATCTTCGATTCGGTGACCCGCCGCGCCGACTTCCGGCTGACCTTCCTGTGCATCATCCTGGGGGTGACCAGCTGGACGGGGCTCTGCCGTCTGCTCCGTGGCGAAACCCTCAAGCTGCGTGAGCAGGAGTACGTCCTTGCGGCGCAGGCGTTCGGCGTGAGCCATTTCCGGATCCTTCTCCGGCACATCCTCCCCAACGTGTTTCACCTGGTCATCATCACGACGGTGCTCAAGTTCAGCGGGCTGGTGCTGGCCGAGGCCGTCCTCTCGTACGTCGGTGTCGGTGTCGACCCGGCCATGAACAGCTTCGGAACGATGATCAACGCCGCCCGCCTCGAGATGGCGCGCGAACCGATCGTCTGGTGGTCCCTCGCAGCCGCCTTCGCCTTCATGCTGTTGCTCGTGCTCTCGGCCAATCTCTTCGCGGACGCCGTGCGTGACGCTTTCGATCCCCGAATGCGTGCGGTGCGACGCGGGTCGCGGGCCAAGCAGGCCAAGGTGCCGCCGCAGCCGCGCGTGGCGGGTGCTGCATGAGCACGCCGATCCTGAGCCTCTCCGGTGTGCGAACGACCGTCCGGGGCGCGGACGCTGATCTCCATCCGGTCGACGGTGTGTCGTTCGACATCGCCGCCGGCGAGACCTTCGCGCTGCTCGGCGAATCCGGCAGCGGCAAGTCGCTCACCGCGCTGTCCATCCTGCGGCTCCTCCCCGATGGGGTCGACGTCACCACGGGCAGCATCCACCTCGACGGCACTGATCTGCTGGCGCTCCCGGAGCAGGCCATGCGCGATGTCCGCGGGCGGCGTATCGCGATGATCTTCCAGGAGCCCGGGACCAGTCTCGATCCGGTGATGACCGTCGGCGACCAGATCCGCGAGGTGCTGGACCGCCATCTGGGGCTGCGCGGTGCCGCGGCAGACGCTCGGGCCCTGGAGCTGCTGGACGCCGTCGGCATTCCCGACCCGCGCCGACGGCTCGACGAGTTTCCCTTTCAGCTGTCCGGCGGCATGAAGCAGCGGGTCATGATCGCCGGTGCCCTGGCGGGTGAACCAGCCCTGCTGGTCGCCGACGAGCCGACGACGGCGCTCGACGTCACGATCCAGGCGCAGGTGCTCGAGTTGCTGCGTGATCTCCAGAAGCGACTGGGCATGGCGATGCTGCTCATCACCCACGATCTCGGCATCGTCGCTGGCCTGGCGCATCGCGTAGGCGTGATGTACGCCGGTCAGATCGTGGAGCTTGCGCCGGCGGATCGCTTCTTCGCAGCGCCTGACCATCCGTACTCCCGGAAGCTGTTCGAGTCGCTGCCCACACGACCCACGTCTGCCGGGCGCTTGTCGGTGATCCGGGGCAGCGTGCCGCCTCTGGGCCAGGTGTGGCAGGGATGCCGGTTCGCCGACCGCTGCGACGACGTTCGGCCAGGTTGCCGCGATGCCGACATCCCCATGAAGGCACTGGAACCCGGCCACGCGATCCGCTGCATTCTCGGGTCGAGGGCGTTGCCGCCAGCCGTCGCATCAGCACCGTTGGATGCAGTCGTGAAAGTGGCGTCGCCGCTACTCGACGTCCACGATCTCCGCGTCCACTTTCCGATACGGAAGGGGCTCATCCGCCGCACCGTCGGGCACGTGCGGGCTGTGGATGGCGTCAGCTTGTCGATCCCGGCCGGGCGGACGCTCGCGCTCGTGGGAGAGTCCGGTTGTGGCAAGACCACCGTGGGCAAGGGCATCGTCCGACTGCTCCCGCTCGCGACGGGACGGATCATGATGAACGGCGTCGATCTGGCGACGCTGGACGGGCGTGCCCTTCGTGATCGTCGGCGCGACTTCCAGATCATCTTCCAGGACCCATTCGCTTCGCTCGATCCACGCATGCGCGTGAGCGAGATTCTCGAGGAGGGCATGACGGCACTGCGGCCGGACCTCGATGCCTCGCAACGGACGGCGGCGGTCGATGCCCTGCTGACTTCGGTGGGGCTGGCGACTGAAGCGAAGGGGCGCTACCCCCACGAGTTCTCGGGCGGGCAGCGGCAGCGACTGGCGATCGCCAGGGCGCTGGCGGTGGAACCGAAGCTGATCGTCTGCGACGAGCCCACGTCGGCGCTCGACGTCTCGGTCCAGGCACAGATCCTCAATCTGCTACGCGATCTGCAGGAGCGTCTCGGGCTCGCCTACCTGTTCATTTCGCACAACATCTCGGTGGTGCGCTATCTCGCCCACGATGTGGCAGTGATGTATCTCGGGCGCATCGTGGAGCGCGGGCCGACGGAGGTGGTGCTCCGCCATCCCGCCCATCCCTACACCGAGGCGTTGCTGTCGGCCGTGCCGGCGCTGCACGGCATCGATGCCCGGGCGCCCATTCGTCTGGAAGGCGATCTCCCATCGCCGGCCGCGCCGCCTGCCGGCTGCCACTTCCATCCGCGGTGCCCCCGGGCGACGGATGCGTGCCGGCGCGAGTATCCGAGTGCCGTGAGCCTGGGGCCTGCGCACACGGTGCACTGCCTGCATCCCACCCGTTGAGAGGAAAGCGGGCCCGGCGTCGCCATGACCGTCTCAGCGACGGGGGCGTTCGCTCAACCCATCGACGGTCGCGAGACCGAAAGAGAAACGGCGCCAGGGGCGCCGCCGTCGTGTGTCGAAGCGTGGATGGCGCTTCACCGCTCCGCGATCTGTTCCTTCCGTGCGGGCGTTGATGGCTTTGCGCGCCGCGCCGTCACCTTGGTCTGGGAGTTCTTCGCAGACGTCTTGACGCGAACAGCCTTTGCCGCACCGGCTGTCTTCTTCACGTCGCGCTGGCCATTCGCGTGATTACGGCTCGGCTTCTCGCGCGCGAGCTTCGGAGCGCTGGCTTCGTTGCGGGTCTTTGCAGCCGGTTTACCGCGCGCCTTCGCCTCCACGTGGACGATGGCTGATTTCTCCTGCCGTACTTCTGCGCGGCGGGGCGCCGCGGGCGCATCCCCCGTGACGCGCAACACCTGACCCGACCGCACGCTCGCAATACGCATGCGGTTCCAGGTCATCAGTTGCTGGACCGTCACGCCGTATCGTGCCGCGATGCCTCGGAGCGTATCGCCCTTGTGGGCCCGATGGGTGCGAGGTTCCACGACCACCTCGGGCGGTTGGAAGTCGGCAGAGTTCATCCTGGCGGGTTTCGCCTGAGCGCTTCGCGCGCCGGAAATCGGAACGAGCAGCGAGGACCCGGCTTTCAGCTTCTGACCACCGGAGACGCCGTTGACCACTCTCAACTGGGCGGCCGTGGTGCCGAAGCGCGCAGCAACCGACTCGATGCGTTCGTTGCGTTCGAGGCGGTAAAGCTGCCAGGTCACGAGCGGCGTTTCGAGTGCGTTCAGGTTGGCGTTGAACACGTCGGCCTTGTCCGCAGGGATGAGGAGGCTGCCGCTGTCGGCTGTGATGACCGGCCGATTGTGGGCTGGATTCAGCGACCGGAACTCTTCGAGCGGTACCTCGGCAAGCTGCGCCGCCCGCTTGAAGTCGATCTGCCCAGGGGCGGCGACGCGGATGAAGTACGGTTCGTTCGGGACGTCGTCCAGCGCGAGCCCATAGCGCTCAGGCTCGGCGATAATGTTCTTCACGGCCTGCAGCTTGGGGATGTAGTTGCGCGTCTCCTCCGGCATGCGAAGGCTTTCGTAGTCGGTGGGCAGACCCTGCCGCTGGTTCCGATCGATGGCGCGGCTCACTGCGCCTTCACCCCAGTTGTAGGCAGCGAGGGCGAGACGCCAGTCCCCGAACATCCCATGAAGCTTCTCGAGGTAGTCGAGCGCAGCGCGTGTGGCTGCGGTGACATCCCGCCGGCCGTCGTACCACCAGTTCTGCTTGAGACCATAGTTCCGACCCGTGGCGGGGATGAACTGCCAGATGCCGGACGCGTGCGCCTTCGAATAGGCTGTGGGGTTGTACGCACTCTCGATCATCGGGAGCAGGGCAATCTCGAGCGGCATGCCACGCTTCTCGAGTTCCTCGACGACGAAGTGCATGTACCGGCGCCCGCGTTCGATCACACGCTGTACGTAATCGGGACGGTTCGCGTACCAGTCGGTATGCCGGTCCACGAGCGGCGATTCGAGGTCGGGGATCGAGAAGCCAGCGCGCATGCGGGCCCAGAGGGTGTCGTAGACGACCTTCTGATTGGGGTCCACTTCTGGTGCTGCGTCCGGAAAGTCGAGCAGATCGCTGTCCGACGTATCCGAGATCACAGCCGGTCCCGGCGTCTGAACTGCCTGCACCGATCTCGCATTGAGCGCGCTGGGCGCAGAGGGCGCGGCCGGCGACATGGACGTCGGTGCATGGGCCACATGGGGTGAGGCCGCTTGGCCCGCGTGCGGTGCTGGCGCCTTGGCGTTCCCTGCGGGGGCGATGGTCGTGGAGATGCGCGTGGCACTGCGGGGATCCGGCTCGTTGCCCTGGGTCGACGGGGCGATAGCGGAGCCGATGTCGCGCGGCGCAGACGGCATCCGGGCCGCGGGGTCGGCAAGTGGCGACACTGTGACGGACTCGATCGGCGCGCCTGGCATCTGAGTCGGTTGGCGGATCGCTGATCTGCCAACGGGATCGTTTGCCGGAAGCGTCGCGGCACCCAACACAGCCGGCGCGGAAGCTGCGGCGTTGAGCGAAGGCTTGGCAACGCCCACGTCCACTCCTCCACCCACGGCACACGCCTGGTTCATGGCGCCGAGGACGACCGCGGCGAGAAACACTCTTGTCTTCCTACTAACCATCGGCCAGGATTTCCAAAGAACTTCAATAATCTTATTCAGATCATTGATTTCAGTCAACAATTTTCTCTCCTGGGGCGGGTCTGCCCGGGTGGGCGCAGGCCGATGCCGTCGTGTCGCGTGATGCAGGAGGCGCCGAGGCCGCGAGGGCACGACATCCGGACCCGAGCTTCAGCAAGGGTCGATCCAGGAGACCGCTCGAATCAGAAAACGTCTTTCCAGCTACGCAGTTCAGTGAAGACGGCTAGGCGATCGGGCGTGGGGTGGCCCGCGTGGAGTGCGGCCACCGAGGCCACGCCCGGGTCGCCTGCACGGAGGAACGGGTTGAACGACAGCTCGGCGCCGATCGTCGAGGGCAGGGAGGGATTTCCCGCTTCGAGGGCTGCGCGGGTCTGGTCAAGGCGGGCATCGACCGCAGGATTCCGGGGATCCGCCGCCTTGGCGAAGCGCAGGTTCGACGTCGTGTACTCATGCGTGCAGTAAACGCGGGTCTCCGGCGGGAGCGCGGCGAGCTTGTCGAGGGATGCCAGCATCTGGGCTGGCGTGCCTTCGAACAACCGGCCGCAACCCGCGGAGAACAGCGTGTCGCCACTGAACAGCATGCCGTGGCCATGGTAGGCGATGTGGCCGGACGTATGCCCCGGGACATCGATCACGGTGAGCGTCAGCCCCAGCTCGGCAAGCTGTACGACGTCTCCTTCCCGAAGCGTGTGAGCGACGGCAGGTATGGCTTCGGTCGCGGGTCCGAAGACCGGTACGTTATACTCGGCCGCAAGTTCCGCCACCCCTCCGGTGTGGTCCGCGTGATGGTGAGTCACGAGGATTCCCGTGAGGCGGGAGCCGGTGCTCTCGAGATGCTTCCGCACTGGAGTTGCATCACCCGGGTCGACAACGACAGCATCGGTGCCACTCTGCAGACACCAGATGTAGTTGTCGCGAAAAGCCCGTATCGGAATGACGTCGATCAACATATGAACCGAGTGTCGAGTGCCGACCCCCCCACTGTCAACCCGTAGTCCAGCCATGATGCCGTCGGAATGGTTCGAGACTCCTCTCGGGCGAAATCTTCTGGCGCGCGAGGTTGCGTTCTTCGATGCCGAGGTGGCCGACATCTTCGGGTTCCACGCACTGCAGTTCGGCCTCGCCGAGCACGACTTCCTGCGTGCCAATCGAATGCCCTCCCGCTTGACGCTGGGCGGAGATGGGCCGGTGCGCCTTCGTGCCGACTTGTGCGAACTCCCCGTCGCCACCGGCAGTGTCGATCTCGTGGTCCTGCCGCACGCCCTCGAGTTCAGTCACAACCCCCATCAACTGTTGCGAGAGGTCCAGAGAATCCTCATGCCGGAAGGTCACATCGTCATTTCGGGCTTCAACCCGTGGAGCCTCTGGGGAGCCATGCGCACGTTCTCGCGCCACGATCCCGACTATCCGTGGTGCGGGCAGTTCATCGGGCTGTCCCGCATCAAGGACTGGTTGTCGCTGCTCAACTTCGAGCTGTCCGCCGGACGGACGGCAGTCTTCACACCGCCCTGCAGCCGCGAGAAATGGCTGCACCGATTCCGATTCATGGAGGCCGCTGGTGATCGGTGGTGGCCATTCGCCGGCGCGGTGTACTTCCTTCACGCAGTGAAGCGCGTCCATGGTGCACGCCTCATCACGCCCAAGTGGCGCCTGGCCGGCGCACGCCGGAAGGTGTTCGCACCGGTGCCTCAGAAGGTCGCGCAGGCAGCCCGCCTGCGCACGGATCGGGACGACGATCGCGGAGCCGACCCCTCATGAATGACGCGACTCTCGTGAAGGATCCGATCATCGATTCCGTCGAGATCTATACCGACGGCGCCTGCAAGGGCAACCCTGGTGTCGGCGGATGGGGCGCGCTCCTGCGATCCGGCGAGCACCGGAAGGAGCTCTTCGGCGGCGAGGCGCTGACCACGAACAATCGCATGGAGCTTCGGGCAGTGATCGAGGCGCTCGGCTCGTTGGCGCGTCCAAGCATCGTTCGTGTCCATACCGACTCCCAGTACGTGCAGAAAGGGATCTCGGAGTGGATCGCCGGCTGGAAGCGTCGCGGCTGGAGGACAGCCGACAACAAGCCCGTGAAGAACGTCGATCTCTGGCAGCAGCTGGAAGTGCAGGCCGCCCGACACAAGGTGCAGTGGGTGTGGGTGAAGGGCCACGCGGGCCATGAAGGCAACGAGCGCGCCGACCAGCTCGCCAACGATGGCGTGCGGTCCGTAGGCAGCTCCGGAGGGGCGGCATGAGCCTGCGCCAGGTCGTCCTCGACACAGAGACGACCGGTCTCGATCCCGGACTGGGGCATCGGGTCATCGAGATCGCGTGCGTGGAGGTGGTGAATCGCCGCGTGACGGATCGCGACTTCCACCTGTATCTGAATCCCGACCGGGACAGCGATCCGGGTGCGCTGCAGGTGCATGGCCTCACCACGGATTTCCTTCGCGACAAGCCGCGATTCAAGGAGGTGGCGCACGAGTTCCTCGAGTTCGTGGCCGGTGGCGAACTGATCATCCACAACGCGCCTTTCGACATCGGCTTCCTCGATGCCGAACTCGCGCGCATCGATCTGCCGCCGATCACCCGCCAGATCGCGGGCGTCGTCGATTCCCTTCGTCTCGCGAAGTCGCTGCACCCGGGCCGCCGCAACAGTCTGGATGCGTTGTGCGAGCGCTACGGCATCGACAACTCGTCGCGGACGCTGCACGGAGCGCTCATCGACGCCCGGCTGCTGGCAGAGGTCTACCTCGCGATGACCCGGGGGCAGGAGAGCCTGGTCATGGAATCGGCGGAGAGCACGAAGACCGTCGGCGCGATTCGTATCGACAACGAGGCGCTGGATCTCGTGGTGCTGCGCGCCGACGAATCCGAAATGGCGGCGCATGCGGCCACGCTCGAGGACCTCCAGAAGGCTTCCCGCGGTCGGTGTGTCTGGATGGCTGCGGATTGACGTCGCACCCGCGTCGGGGCTCGGCCACGACGCGCACGCGTTCCACTGCGATCGTGTTCGCAGCGTTGGTGCTCGCCGGCTGTGCAGCCGCTCCGCGTCCGAGATCCGACGTCAGCGAGGCCTGTGAAAAGCGTGTTCCACCGGGGCGCGTCGAGGTGATCACCATCCCGGTGAAGCCGACGGTCGACACCTCCCTTTCCTATCGTGAACTCACATCGCTCGCACGCCGGGAGGACGGTGCCTGGGTGCTCGGGCTGACCCGGCCGGCCCTGCGTGTCGAGGCTCGCTGGACCTACGCGGGGCTGTCCGACGCCGCAGGCAGGCGGGCATGCATCAGACCGTCGGTCTTCATGCGGTTGCGATACGAACCCGTGAAGGTGTACGTGGGGCGCGAGTTCCTCGAGGACGACTGCGCCTACCGATTCATTCTGGACCACGAACAGCGCCACGTCGGTGTCCACGTGAGGCGGCTCGGCGAGGTGGCGGCCGAGCTTCAGCGCGAACTCGAGAAACATCTCTCAGGCATCGTGCATGTCGGCCCGCGCGACGAACTCGACCGGCGGTTGAAGGCAGAGGTGGCCGAGCGCTGGATGCCGCTTGCCGAGCGCGAGCTGAAGGACGTCGCCCGCGAGCACGCCGCCATCGATTCGCCGCAGGAATACGCCCGCGCCGCGAGTGCGTGTCAGGGGCGCATCGCCAGCGTCATCGCGGCGCATCGGGATGCCGTCGCGGACCGGTGATGCCCCGCCATCGAGCCCTCAGGGCAGGATCCGGATGTCCTGCATCGGTTCGAGCGTGTAGGCCTTGCGGTAGTCGGTGTCCGCTTTCGCGAGTCCGGCGCCGACCATGAAATCGAAGGTCAGTTTCCATCGGGCATCCGTCATCGAAAGAATGCCCTGACGGGCTGCATCCCCGCCGGTCACCAGAGAAAGCTGTCGGATGCGGGCGTGACCGAATTCGAGGAGGCTCGCTTCCATCTCGGGGTTCGCCTTGCGGATGAGCGCGTTGCCCGGCGCCGGGTTCGCGAGGTAGCTCTTCCAGCCCTCGGCGGTGGCCGCGAGGAACTTCTGCAGGGCGGCCCCGCGTTTCTCCAGGACGCTGCGCGTCGTGACGATCGTCTGCGCATAGGGCGGATAGCCGTGGTCCGCCAGCAGGAACACCACGGGTTTCACGCCGGCTTTCTCGATGGAGTAGGGCTCCGATGTCGCGTAACCCTGCTGGGCGACCCGCCGATCGGCCAGGAACTGCTGAACGCTGAACGCGTAGGGGCGCTTCTGCGCGTCGGTGAATCCGTACCGGCCCTTGAGCCACGGCCAGAACGTCGTCTCGCTCGCCTGGCCGATCAGCAGCGTGCGCGATTTCAGGTCTTCCAGCGTCTTCACGTCCGGGTGCGCGATGAGCGCAGCAGGGTCCTTCTGGAAGGTGGCGCCGATCGTGACGAGCGGTAGCCCTTGCTCTATGCCGGCGATCGTCTGCAGATCGTAGCCCATCACGGCATCGGCCTTGCCTGCCAAGAGGAGTTGCATCACGTTGACCTGCGGGCCCCCCATGCGGATGTCTGCATCGAGTCCGTGCTTGCGGTAGGTGCCTTCCGCCACGGCCTGATAGAAACCCCCGTGCTCGGCCTGGGCATACCAGTTGGTCAGGAAGACGAAGCGTTCCGGGCTCTGGCCATGGGCCGCAACCGGAACGAGAAGCGCTGCACCGAGCAACACTGCGAGGCGCCGGACCGCGGCGGTGAACGTGATACGCATGGTCGTCGTCTCCTCCAGGAGTGATGCTCGGATTCTAGTGCGCCGTGGTCCGCATCGGGGAGCGGCGGCGACGCGGGTGGTCGATGGTCCGGGGCGGGAAGCGCGACGGGCAGGATGCACACGACATCAAGTGCCCGCGCAGTCTGCCGATAGCGCACCCTGTGCGAACCGTTACCGACGGTTCCAAGCGAGAGGCCGGCATGGCCCGTTGACGTATCCCGATCCGAACCCGCGAGGAATCCATCGCATGCAATCGCTCACCACACGCCTGGCGATGTTCCTGGCGCTCATGCTGGCCGGCAGCGCCACGCTCCTGATGGCTTTCATGTACGTCAGCACGCGAGCGGACGTGCTCGCCACGCTCGAGCACGAAGTCAACGCGGTCACCGAGCAGCAGAACGTCACCATCGGGAACTGGCTCTCGTCCAAGAAGCGCGTCGTCGAGGCCAATGCTCCGCTCGTGCTCGAAGCCGACATCCGCAAATACCTCATCCGCGCTGCGGCCGCGGGCGGATTCACCAATGTCTACGTCGGCTATGCCGACGGTGGGTTCGTCCAGGCCGTCGACACTCCCCTGCCACCGGGCTTCGACCTGACGGCCCGCCCCTGGTGGAAGGCCGCGAAGGAACGCGGCGGGCTCGCGGTGACTGCGCCCTTCCTGAGCGTGACGGATCACAAGCTGGTCATGTCCATTGCCACACCGGTGAACCGCGCCGGACAACTCGTCGGCATCCTGTCTTCGAACGTGCTGCTGGAGGACATCGTCAGCGGCGTGCTCGGTGTGAAGCTGGTCGGAGACAGCCATGCATTCCTGCTCTCGAAGGACGGCACGCTGATCGCGCACCGTCAGTCGGACGCGGTGCTGAAGCCTGCGACGATGCTGATGCCCGAACTTACGGCCGCGCGCATGAGCGCGCTGGCGGCGAGCCGCGAACTGGTGGAGACGAAGGTGGGCGAAGAGACGGGATTCGTGACGGTGCGCGCGATTCCGGACTCGGATTGGTACCTCGGCATGGTGGTGGACCGCAAGGCAGCGTTGGCGCCGCTCAATGCGCTGCTGGCGATGCTCATCGGGGCGACCGTCGTGATCGTGCTGGTGAGCGTGGCGCTCGCGGTCGTCGGGATCCGCCGGTTGCTTGGAGGCCTTGGCGCGCTGCGCGACGCCATGCTGGAGATTGCGCAGGGTGCGGGTGATCTGACGGTGCGTCTGCCCGTTCGCAGTGGTGACGAGGTGGGCCAGGCGGCGGGCGCTTTCAACCAGTTCCTGGAGCGCCTGCATGGCATGTTCCGGGAAGTGCGCGACGAATCCGAACAGGTCCGTCACGAAGTGGTGGCGGCGGCGGGGACGGCGTCGCGGGTCGCGGGAGAGTTCTCCCGGCAGACCGACGAACTGAGCGCCACCGCGGCCACCATCGAGGAGGTGACCGTGAGCATCGGCCTGATCGCCGAGACCGTCCGCGATACGGAACAGGCGATGAGCACCGCGGACGCCGAGTCGTCGCGCAGTGCGGAATCGGTGGAGGAACTCACGCGCGAGATCAGCCGCGCCGCGGACACGATGGGCGGGTTGTCGAGTGTGGTGAGCCGTCTCGGCAGTCGCTCCGATGAGATCGCGGGCATCGTGGGTGCCATCAAGGACATCGCGGACCAGACGAACCTGCTGGCACTGAACGCCGCGATCGAGGCTGCGCGAGCCGGGGAGCAGGGCAGGGGATTCGCAGTGGTGGCCGACGAAGTGCGCAAGCTGGCCGAGCGCACCGCAGAGTCGACCGTGGAGATCGGGCGGATGATCGACTCGATCCGCAGCGAGATGACGAGCGCCGTGAGCGGCATGGACGACGCGCAACGGATCGTGCACTCCGGCGTGGGGATGGCGGAGCAGGCGACGCAGGGGATCCGCACGATCCGCGAGCGGGTGAGCGACGTGATGACACGGGTGAAGGACATCTCGGGCGCCACCAGCGAACAGGCATCGGCGACGACGGAGATGGCGCGGCGCGCGGAGCAGGTGCACGCGATGATCCAATCGAGCAGCGAGTCGTTGCACGAAACGGAGCGCACGCTGAGAGGCGTGAACGAGCGCGCCGATCATCTCGGCAAGATCGTGGGTCGCTTCCGACTCTAGACGCGCGCGAACGCCCCACGGGCGCTGACGGGCGCCACCCTCAGAGACGCTTCAGCGGTCGCCGGCCCCGGCGTGCCATCTTCGAAGGAACAGCCACGCGAGTCCGCTGGTGGCCGCGAAGAACGACACGCCCGCGACGGCGATCAGGAGGAGCGCCGCGAACATGCGCGGAAAGTTGAGTTGGAGGCCGGCCTGCAGGATCTGGTAGGCGAGACCCGACGCGGTGCCTCCGGTCCCGGCCACGAACTCCGCCACCACGGCACCGATGAGTGCCAGCCCCGCAGAGACCTTCAGGCCCGAGAAGAAGTACGGCAGCGCCGACGGCACGCGCAGGCGCAGCAGGACCTGCCAGCGACTGGCACGGTGCAGGCGGAAGAGGTCGAGCAACCCCGCGTCGACGCTCTTCAGCCCCGTCGTCGTGTTCGAGATCATCGGGAACAGCGCGACGATGGTGGCGCAGATGACGAGAGCCGCCTCCGGATCGTCCACCCAGATGATGATGAGCGGCGCGATCGCCACGACCGGCGTCACCTGCAGCAGGATCACGTACGGGAGCAGGCTCGCCTCCAGCGCGCGGCTCTGCACGAACACGAATGCGATCCCGACCCCCAGAATCGTCGCCGCGGCGAGTGCCTGCAGTGCGATGCGCAGCGTCACGCCGAGGGCCGAGACCAGCAGCGGCCAGTCCCTGACGAGGGTCGCGCCGATCCGGGACGGCGCGGGCACGATCCAGACGGGCACGTCGAGCCGGATCACCAGCCACTCCCAGACGAGCAGCGCGACGACGAATACAACGATCGGGGCGACCCAGCGCACCAGGCGGTCCATCACGCGCTTCCCGCGGCGATGAGCATGTGGGAGAGCTGCGCGCACAGATCAGCGAAACGCGTGGACAAGCGGAAGGACTCGTCCCGCGGGTATGGCTCGTTGACGGCGAGGGTGTCCGCGATCTGCCCGGGGCGCGGCGTCATCACGAGCACCCGGTTCGAGAGGAATACGGCCTCGTGCAGGCTGTGCGTGACGAAGACCGCGGTGAGCTTCTGCTCCGCCCAGACGGCGAGCAGTTCGCGGTCGAGGCGAGCACGGGTGATCTCGTCGAGAGCGCCGAAGGGTTCATCCATCAGCAGCAACGAGGGTTCGGTGACGAGCGCCCGCGCGATCGACGCGCGCATCTGCATGCCCCCCGACAGTTCCCTCGGGAGAGCCTGCGCGAAGTCTTCTATGCCGACGCGGGCGAGGGCCTGCCGCGCGAGAGGTTCCGACGTCCGGGCGGCGACACCTTCGAGATCGAGCGGAAGGCGCACGTTGGCCAGGATGCTCGTCCAAGGCATCAGCGTCGGCTGCTGGAACACGAATGCGATCGGCGACTTCGAAGGTCGCGCCAGTTCCCGCGAGATCGCGCCGGTCGTCGGCGCCTCGAGCCCGGCGATCAATCGAAGGAGTGTGCTCTTCCCGCAGCCCGAGGGGCCGATGATCGAGACGAACTCGCCAGCCTCGACATCGAGGTCCACGGTGCCCAGGGCGACGGTGCCACTCGGATACGTGTGCGACACCCGATGCACCTGAAGCGCAGGGACTGGATTGTTTCGGGTCTGAGAGGAGGAGGGCGACGCCTGGTGCACGGCTTTGTTGTGCTGCACCTGCTGAGTGTCCGGGCCCCGTTGGTGGTATGAACCCCGTTGCGGGTATGGACCCCGTTGCGTGTTCGGCGGACCCCATTGCGCAGGCCCCTGCCAGACGACGGGACTCGCACGATTTGCGGCCCCGTGAACTCGGGATGGTGGGCGGTAGTGGGATCGAACCACTGACCCCTGCCGTGTGAAGGCAGTTCCCCCCGTCGAGAATCCCGCTAACTGTGGCGCCGATCTGCCGGCGTCACGCTCTTTTCCGCTGCTTCAGGCTGATCGGCTTGATCGACCTGGCCGCCTGCGCCAGATGCTCGGGCGCGAGGTGGGCGTAGCGAGTAACCATCGCGAGTGTCTTCCATCCCCCGAGCCGCTGCAACTCCTCGAGGCGGACGCCGGACATCACGGCCCAGCTCGCCCAGGTGTGTCGGAGATCGTGCCAGCGGACATCCGTCAGCTTCGCGGCCTTCAGCGCCTCGTACCACTTCCTGCTCGACGCCTTGTAGTACGGCTCCCCAGTCTCGGGGTTCGCGAACACCCACACCTTGTGCAATCCCTTCCGTTCGGCCAGCACGGCGAGCGCTTCAGCGTTGAGCGGCACGCCGATCGCCGCCCCCGCCTTGCTCTCGTCCGGGTGCGTCCATGCGACGGCCCGCGCGAGGTCGACCTGATCCCAGCGCAGCCGCAGCACGTTGTTCTCTCGAAGCCCGCACGCCAGCGTGAAGCGCGCCATCTGCTCCAGGATCGGCGTGAGGTGCTTCCGCAGCCGCTGCCACTCCTCTGCGCTCAACCAGCGCACGCGCTTGTCGTCGACCTTCTTGCGGGGCAGGGTGGGAACGGTCTGCATCCAGCCGCGGGCCTGGGCGTGGTGCAGGATCGCGAGCAGGAGGTTGGCGGTGCGGTTGTACGACGCCGGCGCCATGTGCTCGATGGCTTCATCCAGCACGGCCGTGGTGAGGGCGGACAGTTGCCGGGACCGCAGGGACTCCGGCAGCGCGTTGATGCGGTAGCGGTCCGAGAGATCGCGCTCCTTCTCGGACAGCCACGAGACTATGGCGTCGCGGAGCGTTCGCGGAAGGGGATCACCGAATTGGACGTGGCGCCAGAGTTCCGCGCGTCGCCGGTCGTGGTACTCCTGCGCGGCTTTCTTGTCGGCAGTCCGAGTAGATTCGCGAGTTCGCGCTCCGTCGTGTTGGATGTCGACGTACCAGATCCGCCCGACTCTGTAGAGAGACATGCGTACTGCTCCCGGATGAACTTCTCAAGATCGGCGGCGAGGAACACCCAGCGCCGGCCGAGCTTGGCGCCGGGAATAGTGCCAGCCTTCGCCCGGGCCTGCAGAGTCTTGGGGTGGAGCTTCAAGAACGCGGCGGCCTCGTCGAGATCGAAGGTGGGGGCGGTCATGACGCCTCCTTGATCCGCGGCGCTTCGAGCAGCAACTGAGAAAGCATGTAGCAGAAGGGCTCTCCGTTGCCTGCCCTCGGGTCGATGCCGCATCGCTCGAATACATGCAGGACCACGTGCGCGAGTTCGTGAGCCAGCGTGTGCGGCTTGCTGGCCCAGACCAGATAGGTCCACATGCCGTCGTCGCCTTCGCCCGCCGCGAAGCGCCCCTGCTGTGCGCAAGTCAGGCGGTCGGTCTGACGGAACAGCTTTCGGTGAGCCGCCTCGTAGGCGCGCGACTTCGTCACGACGAACAGCCTCCCGTGATAGGGCCGAAGGGAAAGCTCTTTCATTTGCCCTCCGTTGGCCAATGCAGTTCAAGCGCGGCATTTGTCTCCGCCGCCCATTCCGCCACGATGCGCTCTGCCGAATCGCCAGACTCCGGCGCAACATCGTTCGCGCGGTCTATGTACTTAATCGCAATTCTGGCGTGACGCTCGTTCATCCGCTGCGCTGCGTCCATCGCCCATTTGCTGTGGCGCCATTTGTGCATGATCTCGCACGCGATGAAGCCGGCGGCGGCAATCATCAAGGCGCAAAGGCCAAGCGAGATGAACAGGATGTGCCCGTTCTGCAAGTGAATCTCCATCATTCCCCTCCTGCCATGTCCCCGAAATCGGCTTCGGGAACATCGGGCACTCGGCGTCGTATGGGCACAAAGAAGGCCGGCGTGTAACCCATGCCGCAGACAAATGGCACAACGTCGTGCCATGTCTCGCAGTCGTCGTTTAAGCCTTGGTCTCCGGGCTGGATCGTGTCTGCCCTTGTCAGCAATCGCCATACGTAACCCATCACTCCCCCTTCCCCTCGTCCGAACCTGTAAGCGTTGCTGATGAGTTCGGTTGCTCCTGGGCGATGGCGGCGTCAGATTCGTCCAGAGGTTCCCCGAGCGGCATTAGGTCGCGGTCATCCCATGCCAACCTATTACCATAGCCGTCTCGAAGCGTTGGCATGGTTTGCCACGCAGAGCCGCCAAGAGCGCATGGCACGTGCTCAATAGGCAGCACCACCTTCCCGCCGTGTGCCTTGATGTCTTCTGCCGATTCTTCACTCGGCACCACAATTGCCAGTTGTCCGGCTTTGTTCCGCATACTCACATCCCCTCGTTTAGTAGCGAATCAATCGCGGCCTCTGCCTCCGCGCCGCTCCACTGCGCGAACACTTCGGGGTGCCGCAGCGCGCAACGCCACCGCCGCGCACACAGCAACACCTCTTCCGCGTCCTCGTAGCGAGGCACCTTCTTGTCTCTGTACGCTTCGTGAATCTGATACCGGCCTTCGATAAGGTCCTCCCATGTCTTCTTTCGGTCGGCGCGGACGAGCAAGCCCATGGCGACCCATCCGACACTTACCCCGAACGCAAAAGTTAGCGCTGTCCATCCCCAATTCATCACGGTTGCTCCTGGGCGATGGCGGCGTCAATGGCGTCGGATAGCCGCTCGTAGTCGCGTATGTACCTGGGGTTATATTCGCTGGCATGTGCCAACGCCAAGACGGCTTGCCGTGCTGCTGCCATCAAGTCGCGATACCGCCGCGCATCCCGCACCAGTTCCTCGGCGGCAGCGAATAGCGCCGTTTCGTAGGCGGCTCGCGCATTCAGAATCAGCGACAGCCGTGCGGCGCCGATAAGCGATGTGCACTTAGTCGCGCGGTCGTACACGCCACGCAGCCTTTCGAGTTCGTCAAGGTCGGTCATCAGTGAACCTCCGGCAGGATTGAAAGCGGCGCGTGCTCCTTCAAATCCTTCACCGCCGATTCGAGAAAGCCCAGCACCCATTCGTCCCCATCCAGCTTGCGAAGCGCGTTCAAGCTCGCAATCATCAGGGCGCTGCACACTTCGCTCTTCCTTGCCTGCGGGAACTTAGCAAGCATCTCGCGGAATGCGGGCACCATCGCGGCTGCTACATCGTCATCTGTCACGTCGTCTCTCCAATCCGATGCGGGCACGGCCCCGGTCCAGCGTGCGGCGCGATGTACGCTTGCCATCCCTCCGGCCGCCCGGGAGAGGTGCGGCGCAGGCAGTGCACGCAGTCGGGGTGATAGATGCCTGCGTCGTGGTCGAGCGTGTCGCCCTCGCACCGCGCGTAGTCGTAGGGCAGGGTCACGGCGTCACCTTCCGCACGGCATACCGCACCGTCAGCACGCGGAACCCGTCTGCAAACTCGACCAGCGCGGAGTTCATCGTGCCAACTGCCACGACCCGGCACGGTTGCCCGTGGCGCTCGCCTAGCCATTTCCGCCAGTACCATCGATGCGTCATCACGGCTTCGCGCCTTCTTTCCGCGCGGCGATGCGGGCGCGGATGCTTTCGGCGCACTCTGGACCTCGGCGCCACCATTCGCCCTCAATCTCTGCCGCACACGCCTCCGCCTCCGCGTCAAGCAGCTCGAGGATGGCGGCGCGGAGCACTTTTTCTCGCTCGGTCAGGTGCTGCACCGGCACCCATCCGCGCGCTACGTCGCCGGCCGTTGCCATGACCGACTCTGCCAGCGTCATCACTTCATCAATCGTCATTTCGTCACCTCGGCGGTCAAGGCTCAAACCACCGCACTGCGTCAGCTTTGCCGGTAAACACCAGCCACGCGGCGCGCAGGCGGATGCGCAGCCCTAACCCTTGCCATCCCATCGGCCGTGCGGGCGTCCAACCAAGCGTTGGGTGCGAGGTCGCTACCGTCTGAGTCAACCTTGCCAGCTCTGTAACCCAATACACATTCGGGCAATTCATGTCTTCGGCTCCTCTGCGGGCGTGAGCGCGGCGCGGGCCAGAACGCCAATCTGTTGCAGCGCCATCAACCGCGCGGCGATGTCTTCCTCCGTGGCGTAACAGCACCAATCGTTGATCTGGCGGAACTGGTTTTCTACCCATGCCGTTCTCGGGAACTCCCGTGCATCGCCAACGCGGCGATACTTCTCCGGCGTGTCGTGCCCGTCCCACGGGGCAGCGTACTTTGGCAACCCTTCGAACAGGTGCCCGTGTGAATCGTGGTAGTGCCACGACACCTGCCCGGTAGGAAGGTCGATGTAAACGCAGCCGTGCCAGTCTTCGGACCATCCTTCGATTGCAGTGCGGGCGAGACCAGCGCGGCACCCGAGAGACAACGCCATGCGCGCGATCAGCGCCACGCAGCGGTTGCGCTCCTCGTAGGCACCATCCTTCGCGGAGGTTAGCCGCTCGACCTCGGCGCGGAGGGCGTCGCGCTCGGCGATGATGTCGTCGCGCTCCAATTCCAGCGATTCGCACGTCTCGCGCAGATGGTCGATGCCGGGTTGCAGTGCCTCCAACTCAGCGCGGAGGGCGTCGCGCTCGGCGATGATGTCGTCGCGTTCCTTCATCGCTTCGTCTCGCATCTGACGCACGCCACGAAACAAGGCGTCGAACGATGCGAATGCCTGCCGCGCCTCGTCCCGCTCGCGCGTCACGGTGGCTAGTTCGCGTTCTAGGGCGCGGGCGAACTTCCAGCCGTAATGTGCGTGCGCCTCGTCGCTCCCGTACTCCGTTTCCTTCTCTTTCGCGTCGGTCCGTGGCGTCTCGCTCACAGCAGCACTCCCTGCGCAGCCTTCTCCGCCTCGCTCAACTCGCCCGGGTGGATGTGTTCGGTGTACGCCGTGCACGTCGGCACGCCATCGCGCAGCACCCATTCCTTCGGGTACTCCGGGTGCGTCACGTCGAAGGCCAGAGAGTTCGCGATCAGCGGGCACAGGTCGGCATCGCCTGCCTCGTCTTGGTCGAGCGTGCCGTTCATGACCTTGTCGCGGGCGCAGTTCTCGCACCAATGCGCATAGAACCCTTGGCCCTCGCAGCCGTTGCTCGGGCGGTATGGTGTGTCGGGCATGGTCAGTCCTCCTTCGGCGCCGGCAACAACTTCGACGCCTGGGCGTGTTCGAGCACGGTCTTCCCCGACGGCAACAGCAGTTGCCCGAGGAATGCGCCCTCGAAAGTCAGGATGCCGGTGTCGATCGCCGTGAGCTGGCCCTTGATCCAGTCGCGCAGGATCGAGTAGACGGCGACGCTCGCGATGTCGAGCGCCTTCCGCTCGTGCTGGACCTTCGTGGCTTTGGTGCGCGTGCTCCACGGGTGTTCCTTGAGCCACGCCGCCGCGTAGCCGCGCATCGACGCCTTCACGCTCACCGGCTGGCCGTGGTACTCGAACTGCACGAGCACCGAACCCTCTTCGTCGTCGATCATGCTGCCGAACTTCGAGCAGCCGAACCCGCGCAAGAGCTTCTGGATCTCGCCGAGGGCGCGCTCGCCGCTGGTGGCGCTTTCGTAGGGCAATGCCATGGTCAGTCCTCCACATCCGAATCTGTCGGCCACGGCCAGGTGCCGCGGGGTTTGTCGTCGTCGCGCAGTTCGGCCAACTCGTCGGCCGTCGGCGGATCGGCGTGCGCGCCGCACGGTGGCGACAGGTGGCACCGACACCCGCCGCGCATTTCGACTAGGCGGGTGATCTCGTCGTCGGACAGGTCGACCTTCACGCCGTCGCCCTCATCCGTTCTTCGGCGAACTGCGCCGCGACGATCGCCTCGGCCGCCGGCGGGCAAACGCTGTTGCCGCACATGCGCACCTGCGCGGCCTTCGAAAGCCGCTTGCCCTGGTGCTCGATGTCGATGCGGTACTCGGGCGGGAAGCCCTGGGCGCGGTACAGCTCGTGCGGCTCGAGCATCCGCATGCCGATGTCGACGATCGCGTAGTCGACGCCGTGGACGGTGACGAGGCCGAAGCGGTCGTGTGTGGGGATGGTGTGGAGAGGCTCGCGGACCGAGATGCCGTCGCGTTCGTTGCCGTAATACTTCACGAGGAAGGCGCGGACCTCGGCGGCGTGGAATGGCGCGGGTAGCAGGTGGCTCGTGACGAGCGCGTTGTGATCGGTGGCCGTGACGGTGTGCATCGGGTCGTCCATGGGGCTGCCGATCACGCCGGTGTAGTGCTTCGCGAGGAAGGCGGCCACGAGCGCGTGCTTCCGTCCGCCGGCCACGACGGTGCCGAGCGGCTTGCCGAGGCCGGGAGCGCGCGGCGCTTGGCCGGGGACTGCGATAGGGTCGGACTCCGAGCCGCACTTCGAGCACCCGCAGGTCGGCAGATCGCTTCGGTCGTAGGTGACGCCGCACGCGACGCACCGCCAGTTGGCCGGCCGCTCGCCGTAGCCGATCTCGACCAGCGTGGGCGAGACGAGCGCAAACTCGCCGCGCTGCGCCGATGTGATGGTGCGAAGCGGCTCATTGATCGAATGCACGCGCGCGTCCCCGGCGTGCGTCACCGGCGCAATGAACGGCTCGGCTGCTTCCACGACATACCGCTGCACACCCCGCGCGATCCGCCGCAGCGTGTTCTCTGCCAACGGCCTCGTGCGCTCGAAGATCGACGGGCACGGAATCGACCAGTCGATGCACTCCGCCGCCGTGCGGTACGGCAACAGGCCGCGACCGTGCGTGGGCTCGGGCCAGACGATCGGCTGGCCATCGCACCGGGCGATCAGGAACAGGCGCTTGCGGATGGTCGGCGCACCGTAGTCGCACGCGCGGATCTCCTGCCAGTCGACCGTGTAGCCGCAGTTCGACAGTTGCCGCACGAAGCGGCGGAACGTGTGGCCCTTGCGCATGGGGCACGGCCGGCCGTCCTCGAGGACCGGTCCCCAGTCGGCGAACTCCTCGACGTTCTCGAGGACGATGACGCGCGGGCGGACGGTCTTCGCCCACTTCACGGCGACCCATGCGAGCCCGCGGATGGCCTTCTCGACGGGCTTGCCGCCCTTGGCCTTGCTGAAGTGCTTGCAGTCCGGCGAGAACCACGCGAGCCCGACACGCCGACCGGCGCATACCTCGACGGGATCCACATCCCACACGGACTCGCAGTAGTGCCGCGTGGTCGGGTGGTTCGCCGCGTGCATCGCAAGCGCCTCGGCGTTGTGGTTAATGGCGATGTCGGGCGAGCGGCCGAGGGCGCGCTCGATGCCGGTCGACGCGCCACCGCCGCCGGCGAAGGAGTCGACGATCAGCTCGTCGGTGCTGATGCGGAGGAGGGGAGGGCGCATGTCAGTCGTCCCCGTCCATGTCGGCATCGCCCCTGCTCGCGAGCATGTCGAAGACCGCCTTCGCGGCCTTCCTCGCATGATCCAGGTCGAACCGCTCGAATGCCTGGTACGACTGCGCCTCGCCGGCCTCGCTGTCCTCGAACCCGAACGCGATCGAGCACGGCGCAAGGCCCGCCGGCTGCACCCACGTCCGAATCTCCGGCACGCACTCCGGCGACTGGCCGACCATCACGAGGATCTGGCCCATGTCCTCGGTCTCGAAGAGCTTCGCGAAGGCCATGTCAGTCTCCCTTCCCACGAATCTCATCCCGCACTTCCATCCACAGCTTCCCGAGCATGTTCTGCCCGTCGCGGTTCGGCCCCCAGCCCCAGTAGTCGTCGCGCCACGAGTCCTCGATCAACTCGCGATCGCCGGTGTCCAGCAACTTCCGGCGGACGTACTCGTGCTGCTGGACCTTCGCGCGGAGGATGTCGCGCATGACGCCGATCTTCACGGCGTCCCAGTCGGGGCGGCGACGATCCTTGTACTTCTCGGCGAGCTTGAAAGCCTGGTGCGCAGACGGCGCGGTGATGATTCGGAACGCAACGGCGGGATCGGCGCCCGCGACAAACTTGCTCCACTGGTAGGCGTGCTCGCTAGTGGGGAACACGGCCCCAAACACAGCCACCTGGAACGCCGAGAAGTTGCTCAGCACGTAGAAGTCCTGCTCGTAGAAGAACACCTGGGTGTCGGTGTCGAGCTTGTGGTTTTCCATCACCCCACCTCCATCTCGTCGTCCGCCTTCGCGCCTTCCTTCACCGGGAACGGCCACTTGCCATCGGCGGGTTTGGCCTGGCGCTTCCGCGCAGGCTTCAAGTTCGCGACGATCTCCGCCTGCGTGCCGTCGGACATCGTGTGCGTGCCGAGATGGATCTCCCCGGTAGTCGTGTCCACGCCCGCCAGCAGATCGCCCTCCGGCATGATCTCGACCCGGACCGCCTCGGCCAGCATCTCCGCGATGATTGCGGCCTCCTTCGCCTGCGGCGCGAACGACGCCGTAAACGTCATCGCCACCTTCCAGCCCGCGCTCGGCGCGAACGAGAACTTCCGCAGCGTCACGTCGCGGAATTCGTGCTCAGCCATCGTGAGCGTGATGTGCTTGATCTCGCCGACCCACGACACGGGATCCATCATCGGGAACCGGAGCGCGCCGTCAGCGACGAACAGGAAGCCGGCGAGCATGTCCGCGAAGTGAATCAGCACCTCCGAGCGCGCGTCGGCGCAGAGCTTCACGTCGAGCGCCAGTTCCTTCTCGTCGTCCGGCCCCTGCTTGCGGACGTTCAGGTGCTGCACGACGGCATTGCCGGACCACGACAGGGCGCTCATGCAGCCTCCTGGGCTTCGGTGGTGGTGGATTCGATGGCGCCGCGCTCGATCCAGCGGACGGACCAAGACGACGCCGGCAGGCCCTTCGGCGGTTCCTTGAACGTGCCGAGTGCGATCACCTGCATAGATGCAAATGGCCCGGTGTGAAGCCGGTGCAGCAGCAGGATCAGCGCGACCCGGCCACGGTTGGAGAGCACGTCGACGCGATCGAGCAGCAGGAACCGGATGCCGGACAGGTCGCCGATCACGAGCGCCAGCATCACGTCCGCGCGATACCGCTCGGACTCGCTGCACAGCGCGTAGAGCCGTCCGCCGTAGGTAATGCTCATGTCCGGGGTGATCTGCACCAGCGGCCACACCTCGTCGCCGGCCTGCGTGATCCCGTGCAGGCGTTGCAGCGCCTCGTTCATCGGCGCGACCCCCTCGGAGAGAATCTCCCCCGGAATCCCATCCGGCTGGAGCGCCTCCGCGATCGCCACCCACTGCTCGACATCGCGATGCGCCTGAGCCGCGAAATCCCGCGTCTGCTCGGCGTTGAGGCGAGCCGTCTCGGCGTCGCGGATGCGCTGCTGATGGCTGACGAGCGTGCGGCGGATGTCCTGCTGCTCGGCGATCTTCGCGCGCAGCCCGGCGACGTCGACCATCACGTCGTCCTTCGGGACTGCTGCCAACTGCTCCTCGAGGCTCACCTTCAACGCCGCAGCTTCGTCGCTGGCCTTCACGTCGCGCTCGGCGTTGGCTACGCTCTTCTCGCACAGCGTCACGGCCGCTTCGAGCTTCGGGAGTGCGGCCCGCGCCAGCGGATCGGCCAACACTTCCGGTGGGGTGTACGGCACCAGCGCGGCAGGCGTCTGCTGCAGCAGCGTGCCGCACTCCGGGCACGGCCAGTGCGGCGCAACGCTTCCGCCCTCGGCCTTTGTGCGCGTCGCCGCCAGCGTTGCCTGCGCCTCGGCCAGCGCCTTCCGCGCCGCGTTGAGCGCATCGCTTCGCCGCGCGTGCAGCTTCGCCGTCTCGGCCGCGTCGGCAATCCTGCGCGACAGCCCTTCGACCGTCTGCGCCGTCGCGTTCGCCGCGCCGATCTGCTGGTTCAGTGCCGACACCTCGGCGTCTAGACCGTCAATCTGCATCTGCAGGCCGTTCACGGTGCCGTCGGGTGGCGTGGGCACGGTCGGGAGCCAGCCCTCGGCCTTCTGGCTGCCGTAGGCTTCGCCCGTGTGCGCCTTCCACTCGCCGCGCGCGTCCGACGCCTTCCCGGCAGCGAACTCCGCCGCCGCCTGATAGCCGCGCCGCTCGACAATGGGCTTCACGATCTCCACCTTGCCGGCTTGGCAGCCGCGGGCGAGCAGCTTCGAGGCGATGGCCTCGGCGCCCATCTCGACGCGCAGCAGCGACAACGTAAACGCCCGCCGCGTGTTCGGTGCCATCGCCGCGTACAGGCTCGGCGTGAGGCAGCACTCCAGCGCCTCCGGGTTCGGGATGGTGCCGGTGGTCTTCACCGCACCCGCCGGCAGCGTCGTGCTCGTCGCAAAGCCTTCGCCCTCGATCTCGATCGCGCCCTTCTTAGCGCCGTCGCGGACCAGGGCGGGCAATTCCTTCTTCAGCTTCACGCGCGACATCTCGCCTAGCAGCGCGAGGCGGATGGCTTCGGCGAGGCTGCTCTTGCCCTGACCGTTGTCGCCAGCGATCAGCGTGCACGGCGTCGCGGGTTCGAGGGTCACGTGCGAGATCGCGAGGAAGTCGCGGATCTGGATGCGGTTGATCTTCATGCGCGCCGCTCCCTCTTGAACGTGCCTCGCTTGGAGGAATCCCACACCACCACGCCGCGCAGCCGCTCGCGCAGCGCCTCGCGCTCTTCCTTGAGCCGGTGGTGGTACTGCTTCAGCGACTCGCTGAGTCGTCTTGCGTTGGGGTGCATCGTGGTGCTCCTGTGTTGGGTGGACGGGGCCGGGTTGGCTACCGGCGCGGCGAGAAGCGGTTCCGAATTGCCGCCTGTGCGGTCCGTGCAGAGGGTCCGTTCCATTGCACAATCGGTGCGACCTTCTCGGCGCTTTCCCGTCCATTGAAGGGGTGGACCACTGCCGCCATGCCGTGAGACCCGGGAAAGAGCGGCATCTGTGCGGCGGTGGTGGCCCGAAACTCAGTCCATCGACATGCCGGAACCGTCGTCGTCCTGCGCGACGGCGGGGACCTTCTCGGGCTTTGCCACGGTCTGCGGCACGGCGGCCTCGGCCTGGGCGGCGCGGTCGTCGGTGAGGGCGGGCGGCGCGTCGTCGTCCATCGCGCCCGTCTCGTCGCTCGATCCCATCGGCACGAACTCGCCGTCGAAGGCGTCGTTGTGCTGATCGCGACCGCTCGCCGCCTGCTCGTCCAGCGTCGCCGCGTGCTGGAACTCGATCGAAAGCGGCAGGTACTTCGCGAGCCGGCGGATCACGGTCTTGCGGCCCATCTCGATGAAGTGCGCTTGCCACGGGTGAACGGCCTGCTTCTTGAACTTCACCGCCTGCTGCCAGCCCTGGGAGCCGTCGCGCACCGTCTCCACCTGCAGGCGCGACATGAACTCGAAGGCGTAGCCGCCGCCGACCAGCTTGGCGACCGCGTAGAACCCGATCACGTCGCCGCGCTCGCCCATGGCGGGCGTGTGCACGAGCTTCTCGTCGAGGCCGTAGACCAGATCGAAGTGGTCGTTCTTGCAGACCTCGTGCGCCGCGATGCTGACGATCTGACCGGAGCGGCGCGCGAGATCGATCAGGCCCTTGTAGCCGACGATCACCTGCACGCTGTTCACCCACCGCTCGTTGCCGTCCGCATCCTTCCGCTTCGTATTGAACGGGACGAGGTAGGCGTGGCCTAGCACCGTGTTCGGCTCCAGGCCCATCTGCGCGCACTGACCGATCGCGCCGACCAGCGAGGCGACATCGCACTTCAGCAGGGCGGGCGTGGTGGTGGCCGCGATCTGCGCGACCTTCAGCAGCCGCTCGGCGTTCATCTTCGCCGGCAGCATCTTCTGGATCTCGCCCTTGCGCTGCGCGAGCAGGTAACTGATCTGCTCCTTCGGCTTCATGCTGGCGACGCGTTCCTTCTCGGCCACGACATCGGCCGGCGCGGTTGCCACATCGCGGAGGCGAGCGGCGGCGGTGTTGGGTGCGGACATGACTGCTCCTATGCTTTGCCGAGCCGCAGGACGCGGCTCACGCTGGTGGTGGTGAACTGGGTGGCGATCTCGGGCTTCGCGGCGCGCAGCCCCTTCACGTCGATGCGCTCGGTGGCCTGCGCCTTCCACGTGCAGAGCTTCTTGCCGTGGAGATCCACGAGACACGCGTACTCGTCGGGCAGCAGCGGCTTGCCGTGCTGTTCCTCGGCGCCGCGCCGCATGGCTTCGACGATCGTGAACTTCAGATCCTCGATCTCGTCCTCGGCGCCCTTCGCGACTGCCTTGCAGTTGCGGTAGCGCTGGAGCGCCTCCTCGATGTCGGGTGTCGCGACGACCTCGCGGCCCTGCAGGCTGCGCATGAGGAATTCCACGTCGTCGATCGTCACGGGCGCTGGCGGGACTCGCGCGAGAACGTGGTTGTTCCAGAAGTGCACGACCCTCGCGCGGATGCCGTCGAGCACGTCCTCGGGCTGGCGGGGGATCACGTACCGGACGAGTTTGTCGGCCCCGAACAACGCCCACACGTAGGCGAGCGGACGGCCCGTGACCATCAGCGCGAACTGCACCTGGGCGAAGTAGTCGGCGGGGATTTCCTGCGAGTCCTCCTCGCCCCACTGGTCGGCGAGGAACGGCGACACGCTCTTGCACTCGTTGTTGACGATGCCGCCCAAGCCACCGGCTTCGTCGATCGTCTCGAAGTCGATCTCGGCGCGCATGAACTCGTGCTCAGGATCGGCGTACCGGTTGCCGGTGCCGTAGAGCGTGAGCCCGTAGTCCTCGACCGCCATGGACCGGATCACCGGCTCCAGCAGCGTGCCGCGGCGGAGGATCTTCCGCTTGTCGTCGTCGTGCTCGGGGAAGGACTCGGGCTCGACCTTGCGGCGGTATGCGTCCAGGGGCGTGGCCCACTTCGACAGGCCGAGAATCGCCGCGATGTCGCTCGATCCAACGTACGTCGAGCGGTCGAGAACTTCGGGGGGCATCGGGGCGTTCATGCGCCACCCCGGGCCTTGGCGAGAGCGGCGCGGCGCGACTCTTCCAGCAGCAGCGCAACCTGCGCGACGATGCGATCGGCCTTCCCGAGATTCACGCCGCCCTGACCGCTGGCGTTCGACTCGTGGATGACCAGCCACACATCGCCATCGGCATCCGGGGCGCGCACTTCGAAGGACTCGGCGACGGCGAGCAGATCCGGCGCGGCGACGATCAGGTGAGCGTTCGCCACGCACTCGGACTCGTCCTCGAAGTCCGCGCCATGGCGGCGACCGCCAACCTCCTCGGCGATCGGGAACGTCTTGTTGTCTTCACTCACGTAGACGACCGAGAGCAGGTCGCCGTCGCGGAAAGCCGGCTGCAGTTCCCAAGGGCCCGGCGTGTGCTTCGCGGGGGCGCTCACTTCAACACCCCCGCCGCGAACAGCACCACGAACGCAAGGATCGCCACCGCCACCAGCCGATCCTTCCACTCGTCGAACCGCTCCAGCCACGTCTTCGGCCGCACGAACAGGTGCCGCTCGTTCGTGTGGTGATCGATCAGCGACCACGGGACCAGCGCAGCAAGCGCGGCACCCTGCGCGAAGTACGACAGCACGGCACCGGCGACGCCGATCACGATCGCCAGGAAGATGATCAGCACCGCGATCCCGCCGAGCGCCTGCTTCCCGGACACTTCGTCGTCCGCTTCCTCGCCCGCGTTGGGCATACCCACGTGTGGCAGTTCCATCGTCGTCTCCTCGCTCAGTCCGAGATCACGCCACCCAACTCCGCGCGCATGTCCACGTTCGCGAAAGCCGGCTTGTCGTGATTGGGGTTGTCGATCAGGTCGCCGCCGAGATCGCGGTAGGCGCGCTGCGCATCCATCGCGAGGCCGCGACGGCGGTCCAACTGGAACTCCGCGAGCCGCATGAACTCGCGACGGCGCCAGAACTCGGCCTGCGCCGCGTGCTTCGCGTCTTCCGGCGCCGTGTTCCGAATCAACACGGCGAGGTGGAAGGCGGCAGTCGCCGCGTCGTACTCCTCACGCGCCCGGACCACGGCCCGCTCGGCGTCCACCATGTCCATCCGGGCGAGATCGAGGCGAAGGTCGTTGCCGGCCTGGCGGATCTCGTGGGCGATGCGCTCCAGCTTCAGGGGCATGTTCATGCCTCACCCCACGCCAGCTTCTTCGCCGCGTCGGCACGCTCCAGCATCGCGTCGAACTCCTCGCGAGTGAGGTCCCCCTCTTCGTCGTAGACGATCGTCGCCCGAAGCTCCGTCAGCGATTCCAGCAGTGCAGCGGTCACCGGGTTCATCTGTTCCTCCCGCGCCCCGTGGTGTGGGGCGATGAATTGCAGATTAATGCAAATTCTCGACGACGGTCAAGCACAGAAATGCAAATTTCTGGCGCCATTTTGGCAACCCATTGATCCTGAACATGCCGCACCGCAGCGCCGATATTCCTCCGCGGAATGCGCCGGGAATGTCTACGGAAAGATTCCCGGATCGGCCTACAACAACATGAGGTGGCAACATGCCGACAGTAGATCACCGGGTCGGGCGCGCGCTGTCGCGCCTGCGCCAGGAGGCGGGGCTATCGCAGCACGAACTCGGGAAACGCCTGAACGTGGGTCAGGCGGCAGTCAGCAAGTGGGAGGCGGGCGCGCCGATGTCGGTTGCGAACCTATGGGCAGCCGCCGAGGCCATGCGCGTGCCGCCGTGGCTGCTGCTGGCGCTTGCCGAGACTGACGACGGCAGGGTGGTGGCGCCTGGAATGCTGGCGACCGTCAGGGCGCTACTGGCGAGGCCGGTGGGGGATACGATGCCGTGAGACTGCCGACGCCAGCCCGATCGCAAGCAGCAGGGCCCATGCCGCCGGCTCGGGGACTGGCACGGGTGAAAGCACAAAGGCGGAGAGTTGGCCGTCACGGTTCAATCCGTACCCGGCGACCATTCCCGCATCGTTGATGTCGGTGGCGACGAACGACGTGAACGGCACGGTGCCGACGATCGATTGGGCAAGCTGGTACCGGCCCGTCGCGTCGTGGAAGAAGTCGTCGGCGACCAACTGCTGCATGCTGTTGAAGCTCGGGCGCCGATAGCTGCCGGCCTCATGGTTGCCGTTGATCCACGACGAGCCACCGTCCGCCAGAATCGCCAACAGACCCGAAGACGTGCCGATGAGGTAATCGCCGCGCTCGTTGACGTCGTAGCCCTGCGTCCCGGGAGCAAAGGACGCAACCACCTGGCCGAGCGTGCCGTCCGTGGTGTCGTAGACGATGGCGTGAAACGCGGGCCCGGCGCTTACCAAGCGCGAGGCAATCAGGATGTTCTGGCTGTTGGCATCGCCCACCTGCCAACCGAAGGAAGAGTACGGAACTCCTGTCGGCAACGGCAGGAGGTACGGCGTGCCCTCCATCGAGACGCGAAGGGCTTCCGAGGCAAGCGTCGGAGTGGTGTAGGCGGTTGCCGTGAATTGAGGCGCTGCCTGCGCGAGCGACGCAAGGGCGAGGGCGGCAGCGATAACGAGATGCCTCATCAGGCGATCTCCTTGGCAGTGCGCCGCTTGACGTCGGGCGCATTGCCGCCGTGTCGAACGATGGCCGGTGGCGCATGCGGGTTCATGTCGGGCACGAGCAACTGCCACGCGTCCACGCCGAAGCCTGCTGCGACCGCCTGAACCGTGCTCAGATTAGCGAACCGGTGGTCTTCCGGATCGAGGGCGTACGCAATCGTCCGCTGAGACACCGGCACGCCGCGCCCCTTGAGGAAGATGGATAGTTGATACGGGTTCGGGATCTCCCTCGCGCGCATCAACGCAGTGAGGTTGTCCCGGAACACGCGTCGGATGTCATCAGCGCCCATGTTGGCACTCTAGTGCCAACGATTTGCAGTTTGGTGCTTGACTCGCCCCGCTCACATTTGCAGAATGATGCAAATGGAAACCGATTCGATCATCACGTTCGCACTGCAGAAGCTTGCCGGTGACGAGCGCTCGACCCTGCAGATCGCTCACGACTGCGGCCTGAAGTACCGATGGCTGCAGAAATTGCGCAACGGCGAGGTGCCGAAACCGGGCGCACACCTGATCGACAAGCTCGCGCGCTACTACGGCTTCTACAAGGACCGGCCCGTCGTGAAGACTGGTCGCGCCGCATGACGACCCGCCCCCTCACAGGTGGATCTCGTCGTCGTCAGCCGCCGGACTGGGCGCTGCTGGTGGCGCTTCGCTCACTGGGGGCGCTGCTGGCGGAGCCTCTGCCTCGGGCTCCAATGTCCGAGGGAGATCCCGATACGGACCCGTCCCTTCTGGCGGGTCCATCGAGATCGTGGGGGGCGCCTGCTTCAGCGTATAGCGCTCCTCGAACGGGTCCCAGTAGCGCGTATCGGCAGCAGGGGGCGCCGAACCCTGGGCTTCCCGGACCGCTCCAGCGGGCGCTTCGACTGGCGCGGCTGGCAATGCAGTACGACCCTCGTCGCACTCGACTCCCGAGATCCGGCACAGGTTCGTCCGTGCTCGTTGCAAGCGCTGCTCGGCCGCTCGTCTCACCAGTAGCTCGGCGCGCTGAAGGATCGGTTCCTCCGTCTGGTAGCTCTCGATCATTCCGCGCAACGCCTCGGGATGCTCACGCATCAGCACCTGCTGTTGCTCGATCCATTGGCGCCGCTCCAACGGTGCCGCATCGAGTGCCGCCAGTTCCGCCTTCGCCGCCACCAGCTCGGCCCGCCAATCCGCTTCAGTTGGTCCGCATCCGCAGACCGTCACTACCAGAAGACACGACATCGCCACGACTGCCCACCACCGCAGTCGGGCTTCCTGCTGACCGCCGCTCTCTCCTCCCAGACTTGGTCGAGCGGTCGGACATTCGCGTTGCGTCGGTGCGCGCGGATGGCTTGTGCCCCGGGTCTCTTCACGAGGCTCGGGGCCCCTTTTCCGGTAGCGCGGAGTGCACAGATCAATGAGTGACGACAACGTCCACCGCTTGGCCCGCAGGCCCGGCCGCAACCCGCTCGGAAAGCTCGATGCGGAGATCTCGAAGATCCGCGTGCCGGCGCTGACGAAGGCGATCTTGGCGGAGGGCGCCAACGAGGCGGGGATGGACCTGACGGAGTACGGGCGGTGGGTGCTCATGATTCACGCGCATGGGTTGGAAACAGTCCAAAGGATACGCGCGGAGCAGATCGATGCCATCGCTGGAAACGGGAGTGAAACGGGGGAGAGGGGGGCGTGAACGAAGACCTGCCGCCGCCGCCCGTGCCGCCCGAGGTCGATCTCCGTGGCCTCGACTACATGCCGCTGCACGGCAATCACCTCTTCGGCTCCGAGTTCAACGCGCTGGCAACCGACGACGCATGGCGCGCTGGCGTCACCCTCTGGTGGGCCGCGTGGAATCAGCAGCCCGCAGGCTCGCTGCCCGACAACGACATGGCGCTGTGCCGGCTCGCGGACCTTGGCCGCGACGTGAAGGGCTGGAAGCAGATCCGCGAGATGGCGCTGCGCGGCTTCGTCCTCTGCAGCGACGGGCGCCTCTATCACCCGTTCATCTGCAAGCAGGCGCTGATCGCTTGGGACAAGCGCGTCAAGGAGCGCGAACGCAAGGCGGAATACCGCGCCAAAAAAGCCGCCACGAAAGTGGGACCGCCCCCGGGTGTCCCACGGGACAACCCGGGGACAGAGGACGGGACAGGTGACGGGACAAAACCGGGACCGGACGCGGATGTCCCCGCTGACGTGAATGGACGTGACGTGACGGGACGGGACGTAACTACTAAAACCCCTGAAGCAGCGCGCATCGACCCAATCAGTGCCGCTGCCGCCGAAGCCGAAGCCGCTGCTGCGCGCTCCGAGATCCCCCCTCCTGATCCCTCGAAGTGCCCGACCAGACGCGGCGCCGTCGCCGTGATCCTGCGATCGGGCGGCGTGAGCGACGCCACCCAGGCGCACCCCACTGTCGTCGACTGGGCGCAGAGGGGCGTGACGGACCAGCAGCTTCGCGACGCCATCGAGATCGCGAGAACTCGCAAGACCAGCGGCGACATCCCCGTCGCCTACCTCAAGCCCATCGTCACCGAGCTGCACGAGCGACCCGTCGACGCCGGCGGCAGCAAGGAGCGCGATTGGGATCGCATCTTTGGCCCCCAGGAGCGCACCGCGTGAAGCCCACCGACTTTCGCATGGACATCGTCCCGAAGCTCACCGACCTCGCCGAAGCACTCGACCGCAAGCCGCCGGGCGATGCCGCGCTGCGCGTGTGGTGGTCCGTCCTCGAGCCCCTGCCCGTGTTCCCGGTGTCGATGGCGCTGCAGCAGTGGAGCCGCAGCAAGACCAAGTTCCCGGCGCCGTCGGACATCTTCGAGGCCGCGAACGACATCGACGGCGACGAGCGGGAGAAGCGGCTCGCCAACGAGGCGGAGACGATCGACCGCGAATACCGCTTCATGGGCGCGACAGAGCAGGGGCGCGAAACGCTTCGGTTGATCCGCGGCGCGCTCGCCACCGCGACGCAGCGCGCCGCCGACCCGAAAGCATGGGCGCGGAAGATCCTCGACCGCTACGTGGACGGCGACGTGTCGCTGCCCGACCTGTCGTTCCGCTTCGCCTGCGAGGCGCTCGGCCGGTCCGTGGATGACATCCGAAGCCTGCGGGACGCCTCTCGGCGTGCGCCTGCCGAGATCAGCTACGTGCACGAGCCGGCATGACCGCCCCCAAGCCCGTCATCCGCTTCCGCAACGGCCGCTGGATCTGCCGCGGCGGCGGTCACTCTGGTTCCTCGAGGTCGCCGGTCGCGGCGTACTGCGCGTGGCAGGCGGTGACGACTCGGTCCGAGCAGAACAGCCGGCTGCGAGTGCGTGCCGCTTTCATGGCGGCCATGCAGGACGTCGGGAAGGTGTGGCTATGACCGCCCCCGCCTGCCTGGGCTGCCAACGCCTCGAGATCGCCACCCGCACGCTGCCCGATGGGACGGTGGTGTGCGATCGGTGCCCCGCCCTGCAACAGCCCCAGGAGACCCCGCAATGACCGCTCGCAAGCGCAACTGGCTGATCGCCGTGATCGTCGCCGCCGTGTGGGGCGTGGTCGTCTACGCGATCTCGACGATGCGGGGGATTCCGTGGTGAAGCCGAGGATTCGGAAAGTGGAGGACTCCGAACGGTGGGTCTGCGTCGGGCCATACGGCGTCATCGGTCTCGGCAACACGCCAGACGAGGCGTATCGCGATTGGGAGCAGTTCGAGCGGGCAATGGCCGAGATGACCCGCCCCTTCGGCCACGCGACAGACACCCGCAACGGAGTGCTGCCGCTGTGATCCCCGACCCCGATGACCGCATCACTTGCCGCCAGTGCGCTCACCACCGGGGCGAGTGCACGGCCTGGCGAGCGGCAAAGGCGGTACGCGGGTACGCACCGGACGCGGACCTCAAGCGGCGATGCGTTTGCGCCGCGTCGAGCGGAGCGCGATCAACGGGCAGCGGCAGAGAGGTGGCCGGGGCTCGCGGCTATGGAGCAGTGGCTTAGGAAGCGGGCGCTGGCCGAATCGCGGCGGTGACTGCGTGGGATGGGTGCGCACGGAAGTGCGCGCACCGGTTTGCGTACTACACAGGAGGCAGGACATGGCACGGGCACAGTTGACGGATGAAGAGATCGCCGAGATCGAGGCGGTGAACAACGAGCAGGCCGCGAGTCTGGACGCGGCGATGAACAAGATGCGGGCGGGTGTGCCGGATGCGGTGACCCACATTCGGCGCCCCGGTCGCCCGACGAACGAGGAGAAGCTCCGGCGAGCGCAGGCCGCTGGCGTGGCCTTGGCGCCGATTCCGATGGACGAGGTCCCGCCGCTGATCCCGCGCGATCCCGTGGGCCGTGGCGTGCGCGCCAGTCGCTTCGAGATCGACGACGACGTGCCCTTGCCCGAGGACACCGGGCCGTCCAACGGCCTGAGCTACCCGTGGCAGAAGCTCGACGTCGGCCAGTCGTTCTTCATCCCCGAGGATGGCCGGAAGAACCGCTCGAAGCTCACGAGCATGTACTCGGCCCACCGTCGCTACCCGGGCCGGCGGTTCAAGGCGTACTGGCAAGAGAAGGACGTGAAGCGCGGCATCTCCGGCTTCCGCGTGTGGAGGGTCGCCTGATGGCCAGCAACTTCGGCAAGCAGCGCATCAGCCCGATGGGCCTGCAACTGTTGCGCGTGATCTCGGCGTCCGGTGGCCCGATGACGGTCGCCGAAATGGCGGAAACGATTGGCCAGGACCACACCGGATCGACCATGCGGTCCCTGACGGCATCGCTCAAATACGGCGGATGGGTGGTCAACCTGGGCCGGGCGCCGAACACGACGACGCGCGCCGCGCTGTGGGACATCACGCCGGCTGGCGAGCGGCTGCTCCATGAGTCGGCCGACAGCGACATCGGGGTGGCCGGCCTCGATCATCTGGCGCTCTCGCGGGCGATGGGCGTGCTGGTGAAGGTGCCGGCGCGCGTGATCGAGACGGCGCGGCGCGTGGATCGGGGGATGGATCGAGATCCGAGGAGGCAGGCGGCATGACCATCCTCGCGCTCGATCTCGGCTCGACGACGGGCTGGGCGCTGCTCACGGGCGACACGGTGCACAGCGGCATCTCCGTGTTCAAGAACGGCCGCTTCGAAGGCGGCGGCATGCGGTTCCTGCGGTTCCGGCGGTGGCTCGTGGACGTTCGGGCGAGCGCCGTGGGCGAGGAGATCGGCGCCGTCTACTTCGAGGAGGTCCGCCGGCACATGGGCGTGGACGCGGCGCACATCTACGGCGGGATGCTGGCGATCCTCACATTGTGGTGCGAGCTGCACTCGATCCCGTACTCAGGCGTGCCGGTCGGCACGATCAAAAAACACGTCACCGGCAAGGGCAACGCGAGCAAGGAGGAAATGATCGCCTGGGCGAAGGGCAAGGGATGGGCGCCGGGCGATGACAACGAGGCCGATGCGTTGGCGATTCTGGATTGGGGGAGGGCGCAGGGATGAAGGCGAAGCAACGAGGTGGCGCAGGCGTGGATCTGCTGCTCGGGCTGGTGTCGATCGTGTTCGTGTTCGCGGTCGCCGTCGGTGTCGACTGGGTGGCTGGCTCGGCGTCGTGCGGCAGCCGGTGGGGCGACTCCGGGCTCCGATCGAAGTACAGCCCGCTCTCGGGGTGCCTGGTTCGGTTGTCGGATGGCCGATGGCTGCCTGAGGACCGCGTGCGCGAGATTGATGTGAAACCGTAGTTCAACCAACGAAGGAGCAACACATGAAGTCATACACCACCCTCCCGCGCCTCGTCATGGCCGCGGTCATCGTCTCAGTCCACGCGGCAGGCTCCGAGTCTGCGCCCGGGTTTCTGGCGGATCTCACGCTCGAAGACGGCACGCAGTACCTCGCGAGCGGCGCCATGACGGCCCGGTACTGGCCGCAGCCGGGCGACTACCTCGTGAAGACCGAGAACCCCGACGGCACGGTGTATCACTACATCAACCCAAAGGCGGTGTTCGAGGAGAAGTACGAGCCGTCGGAGATGGTGTCGTCGGAGCCGGTGCCGCCGGAGCCGCTGTCGCCCGAGCAGATTGCGGCGTTCACTGGCATCGATCAGCAACCGTCCTCCGATCTCGTCGATGAGCAACTCACGCCGGCGCAAGTGGCAGAGTTTCCAGCCGCCGAGGCCGCATCCTGACACACACCGTCGACATCGACTGGCAGGCCCTCGTCCTCGCAATCCGGGCCGAGGGCCTGAGCATCAAGGGCATCGCGCGGCGCACTGGCGCGTCGGATGACACGATCGGGTTTCTCGGACGCGGCGAGGTCAAGGAGCCGCGTTTTAGTCTCGGCGTCGCGCTGCTCGAGCTGCACCTGACCATGTGCCCCGAGCGGCACGCGACAGTGATCTACGGACACGTCTGATGAAGCGCCACCAACGCCCACCGAAGCCCGCAGACCGTCCCACGATCATCGAGCGCGTCGCCCGCGCCTACCAGTCCAGCGATCTCGCGTTGCGCCGTGAGGGCGGCATCGGAGACGCCGAGGTGCTGCTGGCCACCGGCATGTCCGCGCACACGCGGCGGCTCGCGCTGGAGCTTCACCGGCTGCTCTACGCCCAGGATCACAACGCCTTCGAGGATGCCCGGACGCACTGGCGGGCGTTCGTGGTCCGGATGGCCAGGCGCGAAGGGTGGATCGTGGAGTTCGGCAACCGCTCGAGCCCGCCCAGTGTGAAGGAACTCCACGAGCTGGCCGACGGTGTGCTGAAGCGCCGGCTCAACGATGCGTGCCCGGCGTGCGAGGGCCGTGGCCATCCGTTGATGCCCGGCGGGACACATGGCTACGTGATGGCGCTGCAGCTACGGCAGTGCGAGCGGTGCGGGGGCGAGGGGCGGATCGGGTTCCGGGGCAAGAATCCGTGGTGGACGACGAAAGGGGCGTGGCTGTCGGGCGAGATCGACGCGATGATTGAGGGGTTCGGGAAGCGGGTGCGAAGGAAACTTGGGAGGGTGTGATGATCGTCAACGACATTGTGCGGATGGCAATAGAGCACGAGCGGGAACACGGCGTGAAGCCCAGCCGCGTGCATCTCGGGCGCCGGCAGATGGACGAGTTGCGGGCAGTCGCGCGACGCCACTGCTTCTACGAGAGCGCCGTGGCAGGCGACGGGGCAGAGTTGCCCGACTCCGTGAATGGGCTCGAGATCGTCAAGGCCGACGCCGACGATCAACTAGCGGTGGCGGCGTGAAACATTTCCGCCGCGAAAACACCACGTTTCGACCGAGAAAATGCGACGCGCGGTCTGTCACGATGGCGGTCATTCAAGCATCGCCACAACCATAAGCAGTCACCGACACGGGGTAGGGGTAGCTTTGCCTCGTGTCACGAACAATTGCGACGTAGCTCAGCAGGAGAGCGCGGGGCTCAGGCCCAAGAGGTCGGGGGTGCAACTCCCTCCGTCGCATCCAGCACACCGGCACAGTAGCTCAGTCTGGTAGAGCCGCGGTTACTCCTGCCGCCGGTCACACGTTCGAATCGTGTCTGTGCCCCTCCAGTTCAACCGCAGTGCCACCATTTCGGCCCGCCCTCATAAGCGGGCCGTTTTCTATTCCGAGGTCCATCCATGGGCGTACTCACTCGCGTGCTGCATGCGTTGTCGGCGTTGACCGGCGAGGAAGAGCCGGTTGGATCAACCGGGGGCGCTCTGCGCGTGTATCCCGCCGGCCTGCGCGCCGGGGAAAACCAAGTTCTGGACGTTACCGAAGTGGCTCCTGTGGGCAGCGCGTATCGCGCCACGGCAACCGGCACCATCATTACGGGGCCGTGCATTTTCTACGGGTTCGTCAACACCGCAGGAACCAACCCTAGAATCACGATCTACGACGGCGTCAACACGTCCGGCGTGCTCTTGTACGCAGGCGGCGTCGATGAGGTGGTGAACGTCATCCGGCAGTTCCCGTGCGCAATCGAGTGCGTGACCGGGCTCCATGTCGTGCTGGCAGGAACGACCCCGGCCTTCACGCTGTTTGCCAGGGCGTAACTCATGCCGGCCTATTTCTTCGACGCGATCAACGGATCTGACGCCAACGATGGGCTGTCGCCCGGGGCGCCAAAACGGTCCTACGACGCGTGGCGCCAAGCCGGAAACCAGACGTTCTTCGACATCATCCATTTGCGGCGCGGACAAGATCACGTCCAGTCGACGTCGCGCTCCATACCGAACGGAACGCAGGCGCAGCGCACGATCATGCGCGCCTATGGCGAGGCTCAGGTGCCGTGGGCAAAGGTGTCCAACCCAAGCGGGTCAGGCAACTACATCTTCAACATGTCGCAGCGGTCGTGGAACATCTTCGAGGACATCTGGTTCGAAGGCAGCCGCGCTCTTCTGCAACCCATCTATGTGAGTTCAACGGCTGCCGGGGTGTGCATCGGACACATCTTTCGG
This sequence comes from Betaproteobacteria bacterium Ga0077532, assembly GCA_001464895.1. Lineage (GTDB taxonomy): Bacteria > Pseudomonadota > Gammaproteobacteria > Burkholderiales. Next base: position 41,616 of record LNEE01000017.1, on the reverse strand, counting down.
CGGTGCCTGTTCAGCGGGGCGACGGGCGACACCCCAGGGCTATACATTGGCCGCGAGAACACCACCAACGCATCGTTCGGGCACTTGGTCGAAGATTGCGAGTTCTTCGACAACTCAGGCTCGGGCGTCACGCTGATGGGCGTGCAAGACGTGACTATTCGCCGCTGCAAAGCCTGGGGCAATGGCGCCACTGCGTTCGGCGGCGGGCATGGAATTCACGTTCAGTCGCGCCGCACGACCGTAAGCAGCGGCTGGACGCTTGTGTCAGGCAACGTGTACTCGCGGCCCCTCAATGCTCACGAGACGGACGTGTTCTTTATGCAGCACCCGTCTTACGTGCGCATGACCAAGAACATCGCCACGCCCACCACGCCCGCGCTCGGTGAGTTCGGCGTCTCGGGCGGCCTGATTTACATCAACGCAGGCGCCAACCCGAACGGCGTGTCGGTCATCTACATCTGGGTGGTCTCCACGGGCATCCTGTACGAGCAGTGCGAAGCCTGGGGCAACAAGTTCGGGATTGCAGCGTTCCAGGAAGGGCACGGGTTCTCGTTTGACGATTGGGCATCGAACTGCGTCATGCGCGGGTGCGTTTCCCGAGACAACGAAGGGCTAGGCATCTCGATCAACGGCGGTGACAACAACGTCCTCGAGGGCAATGTCGTGTACGGCAACGAAGCCCGAGGCATCGCTTTTGGCTCGGGTGTTGGCAACGTCGCGCAGAACAACACGCTCTGGCTCAACAACCGAGGCCGTGGCGCCGCCGGCACCGAAATCGGTGGGTCGCTGACCGCCGCCAATTCGGTCGCTCGCAACAATCTGGTTCTGACCGGTCGCATCACTGGCATCGACTTTGGCGGGGCGAGCGGTTGCGTCGCCACGAACAATCTGGTTTTCGGGAACACGGGCGCCGCGATTGTCGGCGGCACCATCACGGGCACCATCACGACAGATCCCCGCCCCTTGCTTGACGGCGCTCTTGTGCCGATCGCCGACACGTACTCAATCGGATCGCCGCACCCGTTTGCCAACGCTGGCGTGTGGGTTGACAACATCCACCTACGCAACGGTCGCGCTCGCCCCGGGCAGGTGCCCGTCGGGGCGTACCGGGCCATGGTCCGCCGCAACGAAAGGATCTGATGCTATGACCAAGCGCCGCACCCCCATGTCCGCCGGCCAGGGCGACACCAACATCCGTCCAGGCAAGCCGATCAAGTCCGGCATGGGTGGCGAAGTGAAGTCCGGCACCGGCTCCACGGTCCGCAGTCGGTCGTTTGGTGGCGATCCAGTTATCACCAGCGGCAGGCCGTCGTTCAACGAGGCCGACATCGCCCGCGTCGACCGCGACATGCGCGACGAGCCCTCCGCCGCAGCGCTCGGCATGGAACTCCGCGACTACCAGCGGGCCAGCGACGTGACGAAGAAGCCCGCGCGATCCGGCAACGATGAGAACGCGCTCAACCTCGCGAAGGGCGGCCTAGTCCGGGATCTCGGCGGCAACGACCACATGAACACGTCCCGCGGCGTGGATCGCATGCCCGCGTACGTGAAGCACTCGAAGCGCTGAGAGATCGCGTGACGACCGACATCAACTGGGACGCCGTCGAGCGCGACTACCGCGCCGGGCAGATGAGCAACCGGGAGCTCGCCCGGGTGCATGGCGTGAGCGAGGCGGCGGTCCGCAAGCGCGCGAAGCGTGACGGGTGGGAAAAAGACCTGTCGGTGCTGGTGGAGCAGAGCGCCGACGCCAAGCTGTTGCGCCGGGAAGCCGCGCTCGTGCTGGGCGCGAAAATGGCCGAACAGGCGGGCGAGAAGCAACTGATCGAGGCGGTGGCCGAGCGGCGCGCTGACCTGATCGACAGCCATCGCCGCGACGCCCATGCGGCGCGCGCTCTCGTGCGCTCGCTGCTGGTGGAGCTGGGCACGATGACCACCGACGCGCAGAAGAAGCGCGCGGCAGCCGTGAAGGCCGAGGACGCCGAGGAGTCGGAGAAGCAGAAGGCCAGCGTGCTGAAGAGTCTCAGCGACCGCGCCACGATCGCGCAGAAGCTCTCGGCCTCGATCGCCACGCTCGTCTCGGTCGAGCGCGAGTCGATCCTTGGCAAGAAGCCTGAGGAGGACAACCCCGAGGCGCAAGCGCCGTTCCGCATGTTCTTCGGTGGCAAGCCTCAGAAGGACCGTGCCGACGCTGTCGCGCCGAAACCTGACGAGGCGCCGCGCACGACGCACTGATGGAGTACATCGCCGAGCCGACGATCGCCCGCTTCCACGAGTCGGACGCGATCGTCAAGGGCATCCGGGGGCCGCTGGGCTCCGGGAAGTCGGTGGGCACTGCCGCCGAGTGCATCCGCCTGATGACGCTGCAGGAGCCCAACGCGGAGGGGGTGCGGTACACGCGGGGCGCCGCGGTTCGGAACACGTACCCGGAACTGATCTCGACGACCATCCAGACGTGGCTGGACTGGTACGGCGACGTCACCTCGATCACGTACGGCCACCCGATCACGGCGCGTGTGTGCTTTCCGCTCGAGGACGGCACCCGGGTCGACTGCACCATCTTCTTCGTGAGCGCGGACAAGGCGCGCGACGTCAAGAAACTGAAGTCGCTGGACCTGACGTGGGTGTGGCTGAACGAGGCCAGCGAACTCCGTGAAGACGTCTTCTCGATGGCCTTCGCCCGCACCTGGCGGTTCCCGCACAAGCGGATGGGGGCGCGCTGCACCTACGGCGCTGTCGTCATGGACACGAACTCCATGGACGACGATCACTGGTGGTATCGGATGGCCGAGGACAAGGAGCCCGCGCTCACCCAGGCCATCGAGAGCTATCTGAGGAAGTACGCCAACGTCGACCGGCCGCTCTTCGAGTTCTTCGACCAGCCGCCGGCCTTGATCGAGACGCGCAACCGCGACGGCTCGCGGAACTACAAGCCGAACCCCGAGGCCGAGAACGTGGCGAACCACGCGCTGGGCATCGGCTACTGGCTGCAGATGATCCCGGGCAAGCGCACGGACTGGGTGAAGGTGTACGTGCTGAACCAATACGGCAGTGTCGCTAGCGGTGCGGCGGTCTACCCGGACTACAACGACGAAGTGCACTGCGCGAAGGCGCCGCTGATCCCTGCGTGGGACGTGCCGCTGCGCTTTGGCTGGGACTTCGGGCTTTTCCCGGCGCTCGTGATCTCGCAGTTCATGGGCAACGGGCAGTGGCGGGTTCTCGACGAGCTGTGCGCGAAGGAAGTGGGCTTCGAGCGGTTCATCGACCGCGTGGTGAAGCCGGTGCTGCGTGGCCCGAAGTACGGCAAGTTCCGCATCCCCGAGGATGTGGTGAGCAGCAAGGGCGACCCCGCCGGCACGGCTCGCAACGCGCTGTCCCAGGAGGACAACGCAAACACGGCCATCAAGATGCTGCGCGCGAAGGGCCTGCCCTGCGACCCGGCTTACACGAACGAGATCGGCGCCCGCACGGATGCGGTGTCGTCGTTCCTCACGAAGACGGTGGAAGGCGGACACCCGGCGTTCCTGCTCTCGCCGACGTGCGCGACGCTGCGACGCGGCTTCCGAGGGCAGTACCAGTTGGAAAAGATCGAGGTCACTGGCGGGCCGGACCGATTCCGCGCCCTGCCGGTCAAGAATGTTTACTCACACCCGCAGGACGCGCTCCAGTATCAGGCTCTCGACCTGGACATGGCGCTGCGCTCTGCGGTGGAACGCAGGACACGAGCCTATGCGCGACGGATCACCGGGACTACCCGACCAAGTGTTGGCGTCGGGGACACCTCCGCAGGCTACTGAAGAGGGCGCTCAGGTCCCGGATGCGGGCGCCGCGCTCGCGACAACGCTCCGCTCTGAATTCGAGGAGGCGGAGAAGCGCCGCCGGCTGCAGGAGGAAATCTGGCTCGAGGATCTGCGCCAGTACAAGGGCCTGTACGACCCGTCCATGTACGCCCGCATCGGTCCGCATCGCTGCAAGCTGTTCGTCCGCCTCACGCGCTCGAAGGTGAAGGCGATGCAGAGCAAATTGATGGAGCTTCTGTTCCCGAAGGGGGACAAGAACTGGTCCATCAAGCCGTCGCCGGTCTCCGAAGTCACGCCCGAGCGGCACTATCAGGACGTGATGCACCTGATCATGGTCCGGGCGCAGGCGGGCATTCCGCCGGCCGTGCCGCCGTCCGAGCAGGACGTGAAGGACTGGATTCAGAAGGAAGCGGCCAAGAGCGCCGCCGCGATGTCCGAGGTCATCAACGACCAACTGAACGCCATCAACTGGCGGCGGGAGTCGTGGAAGACGCTCTGGAGCGGGCACATGTACGGGACCGGCATCGTGAAGGGGCCGCTCACCGAGATCGCGATGGTGAAGAACTACGCCCGCGCGCCCATGCCCACGGGCCAGGGCTTCGATGTGGGCGTGGGCAAGATGCAGATGCAGATCAGCGCCCGCCGTCGCCCCGCGCTCTACAACGTGCCGATCTGGAACCTGTACCCGGACCCCTACGCTCGCACGATCGAGGAGTGCGAGTACATGTGGGAGCGGCATGTGCTGGTGCCGAAGGCGCTGCTGGAGACGGCCAACCGGCTGGGCTTCAACCTGCCGCTGGTCACGAAGTACATGAACGACCACCGGCACGGCGACATCACGACGCTGCGCCGCTTCGAGGTCGATCTCCGGACCATGAGCAACGCGGGCGAGACGCACCAGGCGCCGACCGGCCGGTACGAACTGCTGGAGCGGTGGGGGACCATCATGGGCTGGCAGCTACAGGCTGCCGGCATGAACGTCGCCACCGACATGCTGGTGATGCCCTACGAGTGCTGCGTCTTCATCCTGGGCAACCAGATGGTGAAGGCGCTGCTCAACCCGCTCCCGATGGGGTGGAACCCGTACAAAGCGTACTACCTCGACAAGGACGAGACGAGTCTGTGGGGCGAGGGCGTGCCGCGGATCTCGCGCGACATGCAGGCCGGCTTCAACGCGGCTTTCCGCATGTCCATCGACAACGGCGCCATCTCGAGCGGCCCGCTGATCGAGGTCAACACGGACCTGATGGACGACGAGGAGGACACAGAGAGCATCTACCCGTGGCGCGTCTTCCCGCGGAGAGGCATGGGCGCCGATGCCGCCGCCGCCGCGGTTCGGGTCTACAACGTCGATAGCCATGTGGGCGAGCACATGGAGATCGCGAAGACGATGAAGGACCTGTCCGACGAGGTCTCGACCGTGCCGTCGTACAGCTACGGGGCGCCGTCCAGCAACGCGGCCAACACGCTGGGCGGGCTGTCGATGCTGATGGGTCAGGTGAACCTCGCGCTGAAGGACGTCGTGAGCGCATGGGACTTCGGGATCAGCGAGCCATGCATCGCCGGCATGTACGACTGGAACATGGCCTACCACCCGGACGAGTCCATCAAGGGCGATTTCGAGTGCGAGGCCAGGGGAGCGAGCTCGCTGGTGGCGAAGGAACTGTCCGCGCAGTCGCACATGGGGTTCCTGCAGGCCACCGCCAACCCGATGGATGCGCCGTTCATCAAGCGCGACTACCTGCTCCGCGAGGCCGCGAAGAGTCTGGATCTCGAAGCCGACAAGGCGGTGGTCACGGAAGACGAAGCGATCGCCGCCCGAGCGCGCGGCATCCCGATGCCCGGCATGGCTGGCATCCCGCCGGGCGGTCTGTCTGCCGGGCTGCCCACGATGATGCCCGGCGGTGGAATGCCGCCGCCTGATGGTGGCATGGGTGGCGGCATGGGTGGCCCGCCGCAGCCTCCGACCCCCGGCAACATGCCCGGCGTACCGGCGAAGCCCGGCGCCAAGGGGCCGAAGCCCGGTGGCAATCCGATGGCGACGCCTGACATGGGCCGTCCGCCCGCGCTGCAGGCCGGGTTCTGATGGCGTTCGAAGCGCAGGACCGGCTCACGCGGGAGCAGAAGGCTTACGGCACGCAACTGCACCAGCAGATGAGGGATCTAGGCTCGAGCGAGTACGGCCGCGTGCTGCGCGACTACCTAGCCTTCGTGCTGTACGAGCTTAGGACCGACAACGACGATGCGACCGGTGAGGCCCTGCTTCGCAATCAGGGCGGCATCGAAGTGTGCAAGAAACTGCTCAAGGACTTGAGGCCCGTCCAGCCCGAGCGCGATCCGAAGATCGCCGACCCACGAACACACGAGGAGCGCATGGCCTCGCCCGATACGGGCTACTGAGCCGCCGCTCTCCACTGATTTCCCGCAGCCCCGGCCCCGCAAGGGACACCGGGGCTTTTTCGTTTCCGATACCTCAAAGAGGCCGGAGTCATGTCAGCAGAAGCACAGCAAACAGAACAAGAGCGTCACGACGCAGAGTTTTCCGCAGGGTTCGCCGCCGCCACCAAGGCGCGCGAGACGACCCAGCACGACACCGATCCCGACCCCGAGATCACGACCGGAGGGACCGCGCCTGTCGCGGCCATGACGGACCCGTGGGAGCAGCGCTACAAGGCGCTGGAGGGGAAGTACCGGGCCGAGGTGCCGCGCCTGGCGGAAGAAGTGAAGGCCATGAAGGCGAAGCTCGAAGAGGCGCAACTCGCCAAGCCCGCGCATGCGGAGACTGGCACGCCCTCATCGCCGCCCCCGGCCGAAGTCGTGGCGTTCGGAGAGGAGTTCCCGACGCACGCACAGGTGATGGATTACAAGGCCAACGAAGCCGCACGGGCCGCCATCGCCGCCGAGACCGCACGATTCGAGGCTGAACTCGCCCAGGAGCGCGCCGCCCGTGAGCAACTGGCTCGCGACGCGCATTTCATGGCGATTTCCGCCGCTCATCGCGACTGGCAGGACCTCCTGCCGGACATCAACGCATGGGCCGCGAATCTCGGTGATCCGGACGAGCAGGCGAAGGCTTCGGCCGTTCTCGACGGTGGCAACGCCATCGCCGTGGTCGATCTCTACAGCCGGTTCAAGCGTGAGACGGGGAGGGCCTCTGCACACCTAGCGGAACCCCCTGCGACGGGCATGCGCCCATCTGGCGGTCCTGTTCTCCCCGGCATGCCCGGCGACGACAAGAACGACCTGTCTGCGGGGTTCCAACTCTCGAAACAGCTACGCGCTCAACGATAGGAACCATCGATCATGCCGATCAATGTCAATGGCGACATCAGCCCCCGCACCGCGGGATACGTCGTCGGTCAACTGCTGGACCGGGCCATCCCGGACATGTGCATCGAGAAGTTCGGGCAAGGCAAGCCGATCCCGAAGAACAACACCAAGACGGCCATCTTCCGTCGCTACGAGGCGCTGGACAACACGCCCAACTACCTCGCCGAGGGCGTGACGCCTCCCGGCAAGTCGCTGCGCAAGACCGACATCGCGGTCACGCTTCAGCAGATGGGCGATCGCGTGACGATCACCGACGTGATCCAGGACACGCACGAAGACCCGGTTCTCAACGAGACCGCCGATCTGCTGGCTGAACAGGCTGCGCAGATGATCGAGCGGATGCGCTGGATGGGTCTGCGCGCGGGGACGAACGTGATGTTCTCCAACGGCTCGACCCGGACCGCCGTCAACACGGTGCTCTCCACGGCCATCATCCGCCGCGCTGTGCGGATTCTGGAGCGGCAGAACACCCGGAAGGTGACGCGCGTGCTGCGCCCCACGGCCGACTACAACACGGAAGCCGTCGCCGCCGCCTACGCGGCCATCTGCCACCCGGACCTCGAAGGCGACATCCGCAACTGCGCGGGCTTCGTGCCGGTGGAGAAGTACACCGTCGACACGCCGTGGCCCAACGAGATCGGCAAGGTCGAGAAGGTGCGGTTCCTCGCGGGCACGCTGTACGACGCCTTCACCGATGCGGGCGGCACGCCGACTGGCGTGCTCTCCAACGCGGGCAGCGCGGCCGATGTGTACCCGATCGTGATTGTCGGCATGGACGCCTACGGGATCGTGCCGCTGCGTGGCGAGGAGTCGATCGTTCCGATGATCGTCAACCCCGGCCGTCCGTCGGACAGCGACCCGCTCGGTCAACGTGGCCACGCGGCGTGGAAGACGATGCAGAACATCGTGATCCTCAACGACCTGTGGATGCTGCGCCTCGAAGTCGCGTGCTCGGCGTAATCCACTGACCGACTGACCCAACCGGGAGGGCATCTCGCCCTCCCATGGAGATCCCACATGTCCTACTTGCGTGAAATCGACAACGGTGCGGTCCGCACCCTGCTCGGCAATATGGTGTTCGGCCGGGCCGGACTCGCCATCGGCTCCACCCCGCAGCAGATTTCCACCGCCAACGCGTTCGCCTACGCGATCGATGGCGTCTTCTACAACCGCACGGCCGTCGCCACGACGGCGCTGACCGCGCACCCCGTCTCCGGCGTGACCGGCGCGTTCGCGCCCCACGCGCAGTTCGAATCGCGGTACTACGCGGTGCTGATCGACGCCAGCGGCAACATCACCACGAAGCAAGGCGCAGCCAACGGCCCCATTCCCTTCCCGGGCGCCGGCTTCGAAAGCAACCTGGTGTCGGGCTTCGGTGGCGGCTCTCCCAACGTCCCCGCCTATGCCGTGGGAAGCGGCACTGTCACGGGCATCACTGCGGCATTCCCCGCCGTCGTGACCACGGGTGCCAACCACAACCGGCAGACCGGCGACACGGTGCGCCTGGACGGCATCCCGACCCAGGTGACGCTGGGCATGCAGCAGCCCATGTCGATGCTGAACGGCCGCGCCTACAAGGTGAAGCGCCTGAGCGCCACGACGTTCAGCCTCTTCACGCTGGACGGCGATCCGGTGGATACGCGCGCCATGGGGCCGTTCGGTTCCGGCACCGGCAACTGGATCGAGGAGGACATCGCCCGCGCATGTTTGGGCGCCGTGCTCATCACCCCCACCGCTGGCGCCTTCGTCCCCGGCACCACGTCGCTCTCGGGTATCGCGACCTACTTCGATACGCCGTTCGCGCCGCTGCTGAAGATGCCGTAACCCGCAGTTCCCTCGCAGTCCAGAAAGGCCCGCCTCGCGCGGGCCTTTTTCATTTCTGAAGGAGCAATGCAATGCCCAATCTCACTGGTCCGGTCCGCGTAGCGGAGCGGCTCTCCGGCACGCCCGAAGTGCCGCAGGACGCCCGCGAACTGCTGTTCTCGCTGGCCGAGGACATGGTTGTGCTGAAGGCGCAGATCACGGCGCTGCTCGGGAAGCTCGACGCCGAAGCCGGCGGCGGTGTCGCGACGTTCGATACGAATTACTCGACGCTGTGCTCCGTTGCCGCCGTCAAGACGGTTCCGTGATCGAGGAGAGCGAATGAATCCCTCGAAGATGAAGAAGGAAGAGCTGCTCGCGAAGTGCGCCGAACTCGGGATCGAGGTGGACCCCGAGAGCACATGGCGCGAGCTGGTCGAGGTGGTGCGCGCCTCCGGCATGGAGACCGAAGAGGAGGACGTGCCGCCGCTCGATCGCGAGGAACTGCTCGCCAAGGCGAAGACGCTGGGGATCTCGTTCCCGGTCGATCCGAAGTTCGTGACCGACGAGGGGCTGCTCGAGATGCTCGACGACCAGGCGGAGCGCGCGATGGAAGCCGCCGCCACCGGTCAGGTGTCGCTCTCGGCCGATGCCATCCATGCGTTGAACGCTCTGGGTGACAAGCTGCTCTCCGAGAAGGAGAAGCGCGACGGCAACAACGGTCTGCCGACCGGCTTCGTGACCGACGGCGAGATCCGCAGTGCGCCGCGCGTGCCCGTGCTGATCCCCGCCAGTTCCGAGCCCGGCGGTGAACTGCCGGTGAAGGTGGCGGTGAACGGCTACGCCTGCGTGATCCCGCGCGATGTGGAGTGCGAGATCCCGCGCCCGATCCTGCAGGCGCTTCTCGATGCGAAGAACACGCGCTTCGAGCAGGTGGGCAAGCCCGATCCCGAGACCGGCACGCTCACGTTCCGCGAGATCCGTTCGCTGCGCTTCTCGGTGCTGACCGGTGACGCGGCGCACAGCTTCGTGCGGCAGAACCCGCGCGAGGAGTCCGAGTACGTGTCGCGCGTGGCCTGATCGCACTCATGGCCTTCACCCTGGGCAATGTGATCGCGGATGCGCGCGTCGATCTCAACGACCGCAACGCCGTGCGTTGGTCGGCGGCCGACATGCTGATTAACGCCAACACCGCGCTGCAGGAGGTGGTCGGGCTTCGGCCTGATCTCATCTTCGGGTCCATCGCCACCGGCCAGCCAGCGCTGACCGAGACCGACCCGGTCCCATTGCCCGACCGCTACCGGCAGGCGTTGAGCCTCAACGTCCAGTCGCAGTGCTACCGGCTAAACACCGACCGGGGCAGCTACGACAAGGCCAACGACCTGTACGCGGGCTTCATCAACCTCGTGAGCAGCCTATGACGACAGTCGCCACCCTGCTGGACGAAGTCATGGTTGCGGCACCGGGCTGTGAAGTGCCGTTCGCGCGGTTCCAGTTGCTCCGCGCGGCGGTGGACTTCTTCACCCGCTCGCGCGTGTGGCGCGTGTCGCTGGCGCCGCTGTCGTACAAGTTCGCCCGCGTGAGCGACATCAGCAACGCGGGCACGCCTGTGGTGACGGCCGTCGGCCACGGCTTCACGACCGGCGATGAAGTGCTGTTCGCCGACGTGGAGGGCATGCGCGAGATCAACGGGTTTCTGTACCCGATCACCGTGCTCTCGCCCGACACGTTCTCACTGACCGGCGTGGACACGACCACATGGCCGGCGTACTCGGCCGGGACCATCGCCCGCGTCTCGGTGCCGATCTACCCGGTTGCCTCGCCGATCGCGAACACGACAATCATCGAGATCCTTTCCGGCGACAGCAACGTGACGCAACCGGAGGACCCGATCCCCGGCTACGGATCGGCGCCCAGCTCGGGGCCGGGACTGATCCCGCGCCAGCCGTCGGAACTGGATCACGAGTTCCCCGGCTGGACCAAGTACCTGGGCATGCCGCGGTGGATCTACTGCCCGACGGAAACCACGGTGCGCCTGGTGCCCGCGCCTTTCGAAGATCGGAACAACGCGGCATCGCTTCGCGCCGTGCTCGCGCCGTCGTCGGACGCCTGCGACATCCCGAACGCTGAGTTCGCGCGGCATCGCGACACGCTGGTGTCGGGCGCACTCGCGCGCCTGTACGCCATTCCCAAGAAACCATGGTCGTCGGCCCCGCTGACCGACTACCACGAACGACTGTACCGCCAGGGTCTGCGGCGCGCCGGCATCCGTTCCCGCAAGGGCAATGTCAAGGCGCCCTCCACCGTGCGTGCTGTCAGCTACGGAGGGTTGTGATGGCGCAGCCGCCAATCAACACGAACGATCGCTGGGTGTTCAAGCGCGAAATCTCCATCCCGGACGTGATCGCGTTCATCACGTCGATGGCGTTCGTGGTTCTGGCCTACGGGACGCTGGACAAGCGGCTGGCGCTGCTTGAGGCCGCGCAGATCGAGCAGCAGCGCACGGACGCCCGTCAGGACACGAACACGAACCGCCTGACGATCGAGGTGAAAGAGCAACTGCAACGCATGAACGACAAGCTCGACCGGCTTGTTGAGAAAACGAGGCCGTGACCATGAGAATCCAGTGTGCTGTGGCGTTCCTTCTGGCGCTGTTCGTGGTGGCGTTCGCGCGCGCCGAACCCCTGACCCCCATGCACGCCCGCACGCTGATCCTGATCGCGCACGGCGAGACCGGGCTCCGCCTGCCCGAGACGATGCCGACCGTCGAGATCGTGCCGTCCGAACGGATGCAGGCGATGGCCTGCGGCGAGCGCAAGTGCTGGCCGCCGAAGGCGCTCACGGTCGAGGCGCGCGTCTACGTGCTCGACACCCTGGACTGGTCGAACCCGGAGACCGGCATCGTGCTGGTCCACGAGTTCGTGCACGCCCTCCAGTGGCACGCACACGGCGCGGTATCGGACTGCGCGGAGTGGCTGCGACGCGAGCGGCAGGCGTGGGACGTGACCGTGAAGCTGCTCCGGACGTCGGGCCGCTCGACCATGCAAGCCGAAATGGCGCGCGCCGGGATGCACTGCTCATGATCTCCGTCGATCAGTACCTCATGGGCCGTACCGACGGCATGACCGAAGCGCTGTGGGCCAACGCGCGGAACATGGTGCTGCGCGCCAACCAACTGTTCGCGCACTACCAGATGGACAACCCAACCGCCGCCGTCTGGCGCGTGAGTTCCGGCCGTCGCACGCCAGACATCAACGCGTCCATCCCGGGCGCGGCACCGCAGTCGAATCACCTCCAGTGCAACGCGCTCGACATCGTCGACCGTGACCGGCGCATTGCTCGCTGGGTCGCCGCAAACCTGCACGACCTGGCCGACCTGGACCTCTGGCTCGAAGACCCGCGCTGCACGCCGACGTGGGTCCACATCCAGCAGGTTCCGCCGCGCTCGGGTCTGCGCGTCTTCATTCCCTCTGCCGACTGGGCGCGTCGCCTGCAAGGCAGGCCGCTGACCGCCGGCTCTATTCGATAGGAGATTCACCATGCAACTACTCAGACACTGCGGGATCGTCGCGCTGGCCTTGCTGGGCTGCATCCTGTCCTTTTCGCTCCCGCTGGCGATGGCCTCGGGCGAGCGGATCGAACCGTTCGGGAGCGAGGAGGCATTCCTCATCGCCGGCATTGTCGGGATGGTGGCGCACTACATCAAAAAGCTCGCCACGGGCGACGTGACCGGCAGCCTCGCCGACTACTTCCTGCGCGACTACCCGGGCCGCTCGGCGGGCGCGATCTTCGGCTACGGCATGGCGGCGGCGACGGTGCTCGCAACGGGCGCGATTGGGTCGATGGACATGTGGGTCGCCATCGGCTCGGGAATCACGACCGGCTGGACCTGCGACAGCGCATTCAACAAGGGCGAATAGAGCATGGGCATGGTCTTCCGGTCGGGTATCTACGCGACGCTCGGCAGCGCGCTCAATCCTGCCGACACGTCTATCGTGCTCTCCGGCAGCCATGGAGCCCGGTTCAATACGTGGCTGGCAACGCAATACGACTACACCTGGGTGACGGTCATCAAGATGTCCGACCCCAACAAGCCGTATGAGCGCATCAAGGTGGCAGGGCCACTGACCGGCGACACAATTCCGGTGGTGGCGCGAGCGCAGGACGGCACGACGGCGCTGTCGTTCAGCGCGGGCGAGCGCGTCGAGGTGCGGCTGTGCGCGCCGATGCTCGAGCGGTTCGTGGAGGCGGAGGACATCCAGACGCTTGCCGATCTGCGTGCGACCTCCGTGGGCGGCACGCCGAACGCGGTCACGGCGGTGCATGCTTATCCGCTCTCCGATCTTGTAGGCGTGGGCAACGCGCCCGCTGATGGGATGTGCTCGATCTTCCGTCCGGTGTCCGACAACACCAGCACGTCTCCCACCTACGCGCCCGACGGCCTGACCGCTAAGTTCGTCTCTGTCGGTGGACAGTACGGCCTGACGGCTGGCGATCTGCGCGCGGGGTCGTGGGCAATCGTCGTCTTCAATTCCGGCACGGATCGCTGGGAGTTGATGAACCCGGCCACCGACAAGGGATTCGTCGTCTCGGCCCTTCAGACGGTCGGGTTCACCCTCAACCGGTCGTTTCACGGTCGCGTCGTGCCGTGCTCCGGCGCGTTTACAGTCTCGCCGTCGACCGCCGGATTCTCGGGCGTCGGCGCGGACTTCTGGTGTGTGCTTCAGAACGTGGGGACCGGTCTGGTCACTATCGATCCAGCAGGCACGGAAGTGATCCAGTTCCCCGACGGCACGCAGTACGCCACCCACAACCTTGGACCGGGCGGCGCAATGATGCTTGTGTCCGACGGCACGAAGTTCTACGCATGGCCGCTGGGCGACAAGCCGTCGAACTTCACCGTCTACCGAACCCCAGGGACCTTCACGCACAAGTGGGGGCCTATGAGTCGCAACTTCATTGCGATGGCCGTGGGCGGCGGGGGTGGCGGCGGCAGAGCAAGCGGCGTGAGTTGCTCGTCTCCCGGCGGCAGTGGCGGGGCGTCGGCGATTGCATTCGGGGCCATCACGACGGCAACAGAGACCGTAACGGTCGGCGCGGGCGGACCTGACGCCACCAACGGTGGCGCCTCGTCTCTCGGCTCTATCGTGACCGCGGCCGGGGGGAACAACGGCGGCTCCTATGTTTCTGTCTCGACGACGCCCGCAACCCCCTCTGCCGGGAGCCAAAGCACGGCGGGCGGCGGGGGCGCGAGCGGCACGTCCGGAACGGGCGGCTTCAATCTTGGCGTGCAGTGGCTTGGATCAACGCCCGTCGCTGGCGTCACCGGCACCACGAACGGCGTCACCAATACGTCCATCGGCGGCGGCGGTGGCGGTGCCAACTGCAACAGCGTTACCACCACCCTCGGCGGCACGGGTGGTCCCGGCGCCGTCGTCATCTGGGAGTTCTGATGATCGCCGAAAACGGAAAGACCTACGCGCACATCCGCGACGGCGCTGTACGCGCCCTTCACACGGCCGCCCAACTGCCCGAGTGGAACAACGAGATGTACCCGTGCGTCGAGGTGCCCGATGGCGTGACGGTGGCGGTCGGCGATCTCTTCGACGGCGAGACCTTCGCCCCGGCGCCCGGCCCATCCCTCGACGCCCTCCGCGCCAACGCCCGCGACCAGATCGACCAGATGGCGGGCGCCGCACGCATGCGCTACATCACCGTGGTGCCGGGCCAGGAGGCCGTCTACGTGGTCAAGGCGCAGCAGGCGGCGAGCTTCGCGGCGAGCGGATTCGCGGGGACCGTTCCCTCGTTCATCGCGGCTGAAGCGCAGGCGACCGGCATGAGCGCGCAGGCCACCGCACAGCGCATCCTCGACCTTGAAGCCATCTGGGTCGGGCAGATCGGCCCGGCCATCGAGGCGACGCGCGTCGGCGGGAAAGACGCGGTTGCGGTGGCGGTCACGGCCGAAGCCATCAACGGCATCGTCGCCTCCGTGCGCGAGACTCTGGACGCGCTGCCGTGAAGCGCTGGCTCTGGAACATCCTTGTCAGCATCGATCAGTTCATCAACACGGTGCTGGGCGGCGATCCGGACGAGACGATCTCGAGCCGCGCCGCGAAGGCGAACACCTGGACGGCCCGCCTGCTGTGCTGGTTCCTTGGCCTGATCGACAAGGATCACTGCGCCCGCAACATCGAGCACGACGAAGGAAAGCGCCTCTGATGGCGGGCATCGCCTGGAACCGCTTCCGGGGCATCGCCCCCAAGATTGAACCCCGGCTTCTGCCGGCACCGCTGGGCCAGAAGGCCACCAACTGCCGGGTCTTCTCCGGTTCGCTGGAACCGTGGCGCAAGACGCTCGAGGTTGCCACCCCGTCGAAGGCCGTGAACGGCACGGTGCGCTCCATCTTCCGCATGGACGACCTCGCGGGCGGCGCGTCGAAGTGGCTCAACTGGCTGACCGATGTGCATGTGGTGCGCGGCTTCGTGGCCGGGTCCGATCAGCGGATCTACTGGACGGGTGACGGCGAGCCCCGCGTGTCGAACTACGCGCTTGCCACGGCCGGCGCCGACATGCCTACGAACTATTACGTGCTGGGCGTGCCCGCGCCGCTGGATGCGCCCACGGTTGCCAGTGTGACCGGCGGCACCACGTCGGGCACCCGCCGGTATCGGTACACACTACAGACCGCATGGGGGGAGGAGGGGGCGCCGTCTGCTGAAGTGGGGGCGACCAACAACACCATCGGCGCGACGTGGAACCTGACGCTGCCCACGGTGAGCCTGAACAACAGCGGCAACTGCACCAACATTGCGTCCTCCGGCGGCATCACGACCTTCACCCTGGCGAGCGTGCAGTACCTCCGGCCGGGTGAACAGATCGTGTTCGCCGGCATCGGTGGCGCGGGCGCGGCGCTCAACGCGATCGCGTGGACCATCGCGACGGTGGCCGGCAGCACGGTGGCGGTCAACACGGGTTCCACCTACAACCCCGGTGCGGTGTCCGGCGTGACCTACTCGCGCAAGGCGCCGCACAACATCGGGGGCATGACCAAGAACCTGTACCGAACCGACGCGGCAGGCGTGTGGCGCCGAGTGGCGAGCAACATCGCGCTGGCGACCACGACCTTCGCCGACACGATGGAGAACTCTACGCTCGCGCTGCAGATCGCCGAGACCAGCACGTTCTTCGCGATGCCGCCGGCCGATCTCGTCTCGCTGGCCGAGATGCCCGGCTCGTTCATGGTGGGCGTGTCCCCGTCGCAGGGGTTGCTGTGCATGTCGCAGCCGGGATTCCCGCACGCCTGGCCTTTGAACCTGCAGCAGGTGATCCCGTTCAAGCCGGTGGGCCTGGGCGTCTACGAGCAGACTGTGGTGATCGGCACGCAGGGTCCGCCCTACATGGCGCGCGGATCGTCGCCGTCGCTGCTGGTCCCCGAGAGGATCGACGAGCAGTGGCCCTGCCTGTCGCTGCGCGGCATCGTGAGCATGTCGGACGGTGTCATGTACCCGACGACCAACGGCTACGCCCTGATCGGCGCGGGCGGGGCGCGCATCGTGACCCAAGACGTGATCGCGGCCGACGGCTTCGCGGTCTATGCCCCGGCCACAATGCGAGCGGCGCGGTTCCAGAATCGCCTCTTCATGTGGCACGACGGCGTGCTGGCCGAGAAGGGGCTCATCATCGACGCCTCCGAGGGCGTCATCGATCTGGTGCCGCTCACGACCGTAGCCTCCGCCGCGTGGACTGACCCCGCCACCGGGAATCTGTACCTCGTCTCGGACGGCAAGGTGCAGCAGTGGGACGCATCCGTCACCCGGCTGACGGCCGAGTGGCGCTCATCGGTGAAGCCCATGCCAAAGCCCGCGAGCCCGAGCATGGCGCGCGTGGAGGCAAGCTACGGAGACCTCAGCAACGCGGCCGAGATCGCGGCACAGCTCGCAGCGTTGCAAGCGCTCAACACGGCGCTGCTCGCCGGCACCGAGTCCTACCCCGGCCAGTCGATCCTGCAGGGCGTGATCGGCGATGCGGCCATCGGCGACGAGGGTCCGATCGGCGGCTCTCTGCTCTTCGAGAACCTGGGCCTCGACGACATCCCGAGCATTCAGTTCCTCGTGTGGAGCGACGGCACGCTGATCGCCAGCCTCACGCCCACGGACAACGAGCCCTTCATCCTGCCGGTGAGCGACGAACCCGGCCGGCGGTTCGAGGTGGGCGTCATCACCACCATCCCGGTGCAGGCGATCGAGATCGCCGAGAGCGCCGAGGACCTCATGCAGATGGCGCCCTGATGGCTGCCAACGTGGACCGGATCGGGCCGGACATCCCGAGCACTCGCGCAGTGGAAGACGGCGCCGCGCGCTCCGTGCTCGAGGCCCTTCGCATCCGTGCCGACATGGCGGCACGTCGCCATCCGGGCACCGCGCCGTTCGAAGACGTGCCGGCGACGGCAACGCTTCCCGAACTGATCGCGGCTTTCAACGCCTTCGTGCGCTCGCAGCAACTATGACCGAAGCCGACGAGGACCGATTCCAGGCGTTGCGCCGCGCGCACAGCGGCATGTTGGGTCGGATACCGAACCTCAAGCTGGACGACCTGATTGCGGCCTTCGACGGCTGGCATGTGGAGCCCGTGCGGATCGGGGAGTGGATCGTCGGCGCGTTCCTGCATCGGGGTGACGAGATCCACGTCGCGGTGGAACACATGGCGCGCGGGCACTGGCTGACGCGGCAATGGCTGCGCACCCATGTAAGCCCGCTGCTTGAGCGTCACGGCACCCTGAAAACGTCGGTTTCCCGCGATTTCCGGGCGGGTCACGAGTTCGTCACACGGCTGGGTTTCGAGCGGGATCGGGAGGACGCGCAATGCACGCACTACACACTGAGGAAGCTCCGGCATGCCTGACAAGACGTATCTGAGCCGCGCGCAGTCGCGAGCGTGGGCGCTCGATCATCCGGTGGGCGACGCCTTCGGCGGGCCTGCTTATGGGGAGCGGCGCGATCCGGCAACCGCCGGGATCATGGTGGGCGCGCAACTCGTGGGCGGACTGCTCGCCGACGACAACGGGGCCGGGGCCGCCAACGATGCCGCTGCCGCCTCGTCTCGCCAGCAGATGATGATTACCGGCGACATGTGGGACTTCTACAAGACCCACTATCGCCCGCTCGAAGAACAGGTGATCCGGGAGGCCGGCACCGTCGGTGGTGACGTGGATCAGGAGCAGGCGGCAGCCCGCGCCGCGGCTTCTGTGTCCGCCGGCTTCGACTCCGCCAACGAGGCCACGCGCGCCAGCATGCTCGCCATGGGCGTGCGGCAGGACTCACCCGCGTTCGCGGCGGCAGTGGGTCAGGGTGAGGCCATGCGTGGCGCGAGCGCTGCGCGTGCCGGCAACGATGCGCGCGAGAGCACCATGTGGGCGGGCCGCGAGTGGCGCCGCTCCGTGGCCGAAGGCGGGCGCGGCATCCCCGGCCAGGCGATCAATTCCTACGGCGCCAACACCGCACAGCAGAACCAGCGGGCGCAGTGGGGCACGAACATGCAGCGCCAGCAGGCGGGTGACATCGGCTATGCGCTGGCACCGGCTGCGAAGGCGGCATCCGACTGGTTCAAGACGGCGAAGTGGGGCGGGACGAAGACGGTGGGCGGGTTCGGGGCGCCGTCGGGGACCGGGCTCGGGCTGAAGGGCGGCACGGGCGCCTTCGGATCGTCCGCGCTGGATGCGATGGGCAGTGGTGCGCCAACCGATTCGCTGTGGCTCGCCGAAGGCGGACAGGTGGATGGCTTCGGCGTCCGCCGCCCCGACGGATCGATGGAGATGGCCGGACCCGGCGTGCTGCAAGGCCCCGGCACCGGCACGTCGGACTCGATCCCGGCTGAGACGAACACGGGCCAGAAGGTGCAGCTATCGAATGGTGAGTACGTGATCCCGGCCGAGGTGGTGCGGGCGAAGGGCACCGAGTTCTTCGACAAGGTGGTGAAGAGCATCACCGAACCCAAGAGGAGCGCGCGATGAGCTGGGGCGTGAATCTCGCAATGGCCGGCGCTGCGGCGCGCGGCATGCGGCAGGCGGAAGCCGATCAGGCGGATCTCGAGTTCACCGAGAAGACGCGGGACTACCACCTGAAGAACCTCGCTTCGAACGAAGCCATGCGCCCGGAGCGCGAGGCGGCGGAGCGCGGGCGGCTCAGGTATCAGTCCGACTTCTACCGCGGCGCGAACGAGTCGCTGCCGATGGAGCAGGACAACCAGCGGCTTCAGTTGGGCGTGAACAACGCCGTGCTGAAGCAACAGGGCGCGGAGGTCGAGCGGGCCGCGAAGATGACCGAATCCATGCGCGGCGCGGCGGCGAGCGGCTGGGCGCGGGCGAAGGAACTGAACCTGCCGCCGGAGCAGGCGATGTCCGTGGTGCTTGAGCATCAGGCGCAAGCGGCCTTCGCGAACAATGACCCCGTGCGGGCGCAGCAGATCATGGAGGCGATGAACACCGAGCGCGCCCGGCAGTCGTTCAGGCTGTTCAACGAGGCCGTGCAGGCGCAGATGACCGGCAACATGCCGGCGCTCGCGACCTCGCTCACGAACCTCTACAACACGCTGAATCCGGGATCTCCGGGGTCGGTGGTGCCGGTCATGACCGAGCAACCGGTGGCCGGCATGCCGCCGCCCACGCCGTCGGCGTTCCGCCTCACGCTGGAGCGGGACGGTCAGGTGACGACCCAAGACCTGACGCCCGAGCAGATGAAAGCCTTGTCGATGCAGTACATCAACATGATCGGCAGCGACCCGATCGCGGCGATCGAGGGGCAACGCGAGGTTGCGAAGCAGCGCGCCATCGCCCAGGCCAAGGGCGAGCAGGACCGCGAGACCGCCGCGTTCAAGGGCGAGAACTTCGTGAAGGTGAAGACCGGCGAGAATCAGGAGGCGCTGTTCAACACGCAGACCGGGCAGATGGTCGGCGGGGGAGCGGGGCCGGGCGCCGGAGAGCCTAGCCTCACGCCCAAGGAAGTGGATCAGGTGCGCCAGGCTGCCGAGGCCGTGCTGAAGGCCAACCAGATGGCCGTGATGACCGAGGAAGGCCAGAAGATGCTGGCCCAGGTCACGGGCAAGGCGGGCGCCTACATGCGGATGGGCGTGCTCGACGAGTACGGTCAGCGGCTGGACGCCAACAGCGCCGTGTCGCTCGCGTGGCGCGTCTCGAAGGGTCTGGTCGACGAGGCCAAGCTGCAACGCGGAGCGCCGGCCGGTGGCGCCAGTTTCGGCGCGAACCAATCGCCGGCAGCAGCACCTTCGGCTGCGACGCCTGCCGCCGCCGGCAGCGCCCAGCCCAATCCGAACGAGTGGGCCAAGGACAGCGCCGGCAACTACTGGAAGATCGACCCGGCAACCGGTGGCCCGGCGAAGGGTCCGGACGGCAAGTTGATCGCGTGGCAGGCTGGCGGCAGTGCGACGGCTGCAACGCCCGCGACACCTGCGACAGTCCCCGCCACGCCCGGCGTCGAGGCGCGTCCGGCGAACACATCGACTGCGGCCGGCGAGGGCGAGATGCTTCCCGCGTCGGTGCCGGACACTCCGGTTCCTGAAGGCGCGCAGCCCGTGGACAAGCAAGCCCGCGCCCGGTACGAGCGGATGCTTTCCCTTGAGGACCGCATCGCAGCACTGGAGCAACCGCAGGCGCCGAAAGGTCCGGTCGCCGAAAAGCGACTGGCCGAGATGAAGGCCGAGCGCGACGCTCTCAGGGCCTCGCCCGAGGTGATGGCGTTCAGCAATCGCGAGGAGGCATCGCGAGGGCGCGCGTCGCAGGCCGACATGAGCGCCGCCACCCGCGCCCGAGATTCGAGCGCCGTGCGATCTCGCGTGCCGACGGCGAAGTGGGCGTCCGAAGACAGGAAGCCTGCGGCGCCGGCAGCGCCCGGAAAGCCCGCCCGCCCCGTCGATGTGCTCGACAACGAAGTGGCATCGCCATCTCCTGCCGCGTCTACCGCTCCGACGCCTGCCGCCCCCGCGGCAACGGCACCGACCCCTGCGAGACCGCGTCCGGCTGTTGCGCCTGCGGTGGGTGGCGTGAATGCGCTCGACCCGGCGGCGTTCAGCCCGAACATGGGGACGCAGGTGATGCCGGCGGCTTCCACGCGCCCGACGCCAGAGCCGGGCGGTCGCAATCCGTCCAACGACGAAGCAGCGTTTCAAAAGTGGATCAGAAACACGGGCTGGTTCAAAGAATTTAAGGCTGCGTACGGCGAAGAGCCTGACTTAGACGCTAAAGAGTACGACTATCGGTCCGCGTGGCGTGCAGGCATTCAGCCGGAAAGAGATCCGTACGACAACAATCGGTATCACTGGCCTTCGTCGTTGCCGGACGGGCAAATGCTCAAGTCGCCCGATCATCCCACAGCATGGAAAGAGTATTTCATGCGCGAGACAGGGAAAAACCCTGACGCGCTGGGGTTGCGGACGCAGGAAGAAGCAAACGCATACCTAAAAAACAGGAAGGGCGGAAAGCCCACCCCCGCTCGCCCCGTCGCCGAAGGCGCCAACGAATTCGAGCGCACCAAGGGCTACGGCGTGCGCGGCAAGGGCACGCCCGACAAGGGCCAGGACACGACCGAAGCGAAGCCCACGCAGGGCATGCCGCAACTGCCGAAGCCCGATTCCGTGACCTCCATGGGTGACGAGAGCGCGCCGAACCACATCGTCAACGTGCGCCGTCAGGTGGCCGCCCAGGCGCAGGAGCGGCTGCAGCGCGCCGATCTGGCGTTCTTCGAGAAGTACGCGCAGTTCCTCCAGCCCGAAGAACGAAGCCGCTGGGTGAAGGCGCTGAACGAGCGGATCGCGAAGGACGGCATGAGCGGGCTGGTGCCGAAGACGCGGAAGTACGTGGTCGGACCGGATGGCAACTTGATGCGGGCGGCGAACTGATGGCGAAACTGGACGAAGCCGCATGGGCAGCCGCGGGGATCAAGCTCGCGCCGGCTGCGCCCGCGCCGAGCGCGGCGCCCGCCAAGACCTTTGGTGCAGAAGACTACCGGCGCATTGCCACGGAGGAGGGCCTGCCGCCTCAATGGCTTGACACGTTCATGGGGCAGGAGACCTCGGGCGGGAAGAACATCCGCGACAGCGTGCAGGGGGCGCGCGGCGCGCTGCAGATCACCGAGCCGCGATTCCGTGATGCCGGCGGGAAGGACTTCAACAATCCTGAGGACGTGGCGCGGACCTCCGTCAAGGAACTGAAGCGGATGGTCGAGAAGTACGGCGGCAACCCGCGCGCCGTGGCCGCGTCATGGCATTCGCACCCGAACAACGTGAACCCGGACGGCACGCTGAAGAACCCGGGCGCGAAGGACGCGCTGGGGAAGACGACCGCCTCGTACCAAGACGACATCGCTCGCGCGATGGGCGTCGCCCCCAGCGCACCAAAGCTCGACGAAGCGGCATGGGCCGCGGCCGGCATCAAGCTGGCGCCAGCATCCGCGCCGCCGTCGTCGCCCGTCGCCCCGGCCTTCAACTATGCCCCCGACGCGACCGCCGCCACCGGCAAACTCCCCGAGCGCAACGCCTTCGCCGTCGCCAACGACACGATGATCAACGCCGGCAACGCCGTGGTCGGCCTTATCAAGACGATTCCCGATCTTGTGGCCCCCGGCGGCGCCGTGTCGAGCGCGCTGGAGTCGTTCATCAAGGGCGGTCGCGCGATGCAGTCCGACCGGCAGAAGGCGCTGGACGCGCAACTGGCCGAGAAGTTGAAGACGACCGAAGGCGAGTTTGCGAAGGCGTGGACCTACGCCACGCACGCGGTCACGGCGGACCCGCTGAAGCTGGTGGCCGAGGGCGCCGGCAACATCGCGCCCTTTGCCCTGATGGGGCGCTCCCTGCAAGCGGCGGGCGCCTCGAAGGAGGTGATCCAGCGGGTCGCCATGGCTGTCGGTGGCGCGATGGGGGCCGGCGAGGTGCGCGGGAACATCTACGAGCGCATTCAGGAGATCCCCGACGCCGAGCTTCAGAAGGAGAATCTCGAGTACGCAAAGCTCCGCGCGACGATGACCGAGCAGCAGGCGAAGCGCGAGTTCGGCACCCGGTTCGCGCAACACCTGCCGGAGCTGGCCGTCGCCGCGATCACGGGCGTGCTGGGCGGCAGGTTCGGCCTCGAAGGTCTGGCCGCTGGCGTGGGGCCGTCGGTCGGCCGGCTGGGGGCCACCGCCATCGGCTTCGCGGACGAGGCCCTGCAGGGCGGCGTCGAACAACTGGCGACCAACGTCGGCGTGCGCCGCGCCCTGCCGTCGCAGTCGCTCACCGAGGGCCTGGGCGTCAACATGATGGCCGAGGGCCTGGCCGGTGGCGTGGGGGGGGCTGTCGTGGGCGGACCGGGCAGGGAGCAAGACCCCGCCGCCCCGCCTCCCGGCACCCAACCCCCCGCCGCCCCCGGTGCCGCACCCGCACCCGTTCCGCCGACGGCACCCGCTGGTGGTGGCGCTCCGGTTGGTGGCGTCAACAACCCGCTGCCCGCCTCCGTGCTGGTCACGGGGATTCCGGCCAGGCCAGTGCCCGCGCCGACGGAGCCGGTGGATCTCACCGACGTATCCGACGTGCCGGGCATGGAGCCGGGCGTGTTCCCCACCGGGGATTCGGTCGAACCCATGGAGGGGTTCGGGGTGAACCCGACTACCCCCGCTATCGAACCCCAGGGGGGATTGGGCGTAACCCCACCACCCATTCCGGTGCCTATCACACCCCCGGAATCGTTGCAGCGCAATTCCATGTCAGAAAGTGGCGCGGATTTGCTCCCTAACGCGGTCGCGCCCGAGCAACTGTCGCAACTGTCGCAGGTGTCGCCGTCAGAGGCGCCACCTGTTCCGGCGCCTGCCGCCGCCGTCGATCAGCCCGCCCCAGCCCCCGCCCCCTCCGTCACCCGCCCTGTAGACAAACGACGCCAGCGTGCCGAGGAAGCCCGCCGCCTCAACACCGACCGCGACGATCTGCTGACCGCCGTCGCGAAGCTGGGCGGCATTGACTGGAGTCAGGCCAACAGCACATGGGGCCTCGACCCGGCCGACTGGAAGAAGGCGCCGCGGCCGGTCTTCCGCGCGAAGAACGGCCGCTTGCTGGACGACATGGCCGAGGCGCTGCACGAGGCCGGCTACATCGAGGAGGCCACGCCCAACGCACTCTTCGACGCCTTCGACCGGCACATGATGGGGCAACCGGTCTACACTCCGCGGGGCTACGAGTTCGTCGCGCAGCGCATGAGCGAGGAGCGCGCCGCCGAGTTCGAAGAGCAGCAGGCGCGCGGCACCGACGAGGCCATGATGGAAGCGGCCGAGCGCATGGCCGGACCGCTGGACCCGGAGGACGAGGCGCTCGAATCGCTGACGGCCATGGCGCTGTTGGATGTCTACCGGGGTCGGCTGGGCGACGCGATCATCGAGGACATCTACGAGCGCGCAGCGCTGGAGACGGCTGACGGCACAGAGGCGGAGTTCGATGCCTCCGTGCGCAGACTCATCGAGGAGTACACGAGCAATGACGACGGACAGGCCGACAGTGAAGCCGCTCAATATCCCGGAGGGGAATCCGCACAAGGCGAGGGCGGAGAGGCTGGCGGCCGGGTCGAAGGCGATGCTGAAGGTGCTGCAGGAGAGGCAGCAGATGCAGAGCCCGCCAGCGAACCCGAAGAAGCCGCCGACGAAGTAGCAGACCCGCCACCGCCCGACCCGGCCCCCGAGCCGGAAGCCGAACCCGAACCAGCGCCCGCACCTGCGGGCGTTGTCGCATCTGGCGGCGGACTCTTTGCGCTCACCGGTCAGACGGAGGCGGAGGCCAACGCCGAAGCCGTCATGCGTGAGCGTGAGCAGGCCGCACGGCGCCGTCGCGAGAACGCGCCACCCCCTGAAGACTTCGCGCTGGCCGGCTCCAACCGCCCGTCCGACGTGGCCGCAGGGCAGGGCGCGCAGAACATCCCCGGGCTGATCGACCCCGAGCCGACCGGCCCCGACGCCGAGAAGGGCCGCGCTTTCTTGCGCGAGATGCTGGTGGAGGTCGATGCCGTTGACGAGGATTCCGGGGAGACGCTGAAGGCGCGGCTTCCGGCGCTCGAGGTGCTGGACGACAACGCGGACCAACTGAACAAGACGAAGGGGCTCCTCGAATGCCTGTCGAGCTGAAGCGGGACCGCATCGAGCGACTGCGCACGCTGGGCATGGCCGACGGCGGGAAGCCGCCGGAGCCTCCGCCGCCACCTGACCCCGTCGCCACGGCGCTCTCCGCCACCGCGGGGACCGTGGGCGAGATGGTCGCCGCCATGCGAACGCTCACCGAGGCGCACATGCAGCAGCGCCCGCACGCTACCCGCTGGAAGTTCACCGTCACGAAGCGTGACGCGAACGGCCGGATTCTTGAGATGGACGCACAAGGAATCGACACGCCATGACTCCCGAACAGCGCGCCGCACTTCGCGCCGAGTTGACTTCCGACCCGGAGGGGTTCGGCTACGTGCAGTTCATTCCCGACGGGCCGGGCCATCTTGTGAACATGCTGAACGCGCCCACGGAAACGATGGTGAAGACGCGGTTCATGACGGCGCGAGGCATCTTGGCAGCGCTCCCGCTCAACGATGCCGCGACGTTCCTCGAAACGCTGGAGGCCCTTGGCCCGACGAACCCGGTCGTGAAGTGGGGCCTGCGGTTCCTCACCTCGGACCCCGGCATTGACATCGGTCACGAGAACACGCGGACGCTGCTGGCCGCTCTCGTTCAGGGCGGCGCGCTCACGCAAACGCTGGCGGACAAGGTGAAGGATCTGGCCGTCCAGCCGGCGAGTCGGGCTGAAGTGCTGTTCGGCGCGGGCTTTGTTGTCACTCTGGCGCATGTACTCGCCGCACTGAGGGAGGTTTAATGGACAGCTACGGCACCGCCACCGCGCTTTCGAATGCGGCGGGGCTCAACAGCCTCACGGCGAACTCGTTCGCCAACCTCGGCACGATCGACAACACGACGACGCTTGCCGACGACTACCTCGTCGACATCGAGATCGCGAACGTCACCGAGACCGGCAACAAGCAGATCCTGGTCTACGTCAGAACGTCTGTGGACGGCACGAACTTCTCCGAAGACACGCTGTTCGCGAACCTCGTACGCATCGGCGTGATCGACATCACGAAGGCGGCGGCAGTGCGCAGCGCGGCGTTCCCGATCGCAGTGGCATTCGGTGGAACGATGCCGCCCAAGGTGGATGTCATCGTGCGGAACGATGCTGGCGTGACGCTCGCCGGCTCTGGCAACAGCGCGCAGTACCGGGCCGTGAACTACTGAGATGGCTCGACGCGTAGTACCCCGCTCGCGCCAACCCAATGGGGCGGTTCCGCCGAGCCCCATATGGCTGCGTCGCGGACTGAGCTACCTGTGGGGGGCGCCCAACGGCAGCACGCCCTCGCAGTTGCTCAACCTTGTAAGCGGGAAGTACGCGGCCTCGCAGGACGGCAACAACCAGTACGAGCTTCAGGAAGCAAGACATGGCACGGCGGGGCGTCTCGTCGGACCGACGCCAACAGCCTCGAACTACCTGGATTCGAACGGCTTCCTCGAAGGCGCCACCGAACTGTCGTTGCTGGTGTGGTTCATCTTCGACGCAGCCGACACCAGCGCGCAGTGGCTGAACTTCAGGCGAGACAACCAGCACACGCTGGACATCTTCAGCAAGACCGGCTCCTCTGTCACCTGGGGCATGGACTGGGCGGGCGCGTGGAACGGCGCCAACCAGCAGACACTCAGCGGTCTGTCGACCGGAGACTTCGTCTGCCTTGGGGCCTCTACGTTCGGCGGTGCGGCAGAGTTCTATCACAACGGCGTCCGATCCGGCTCGAAGTCAGGCAACCCGTTCACGGTCTCAGGCAACGCCGTCAGCGTCGCTCGATGGACCCGCTCCGCGATCTACGGCGCCGCGGCGTTCCGGAAGGGACTGACAAGCACTGAGTTGGCGGCACTCACCGTCAACCCCTGGCAACTCTACGCGCCCACGTATCGGCGCAACAGGATCTTCCTCGGCGGCGGAGTGACGATCGACTGCGTCGCTGGAAACGCGGCGGCAGCGGGATCTCAGGCCACCGTCTCCTCGCCGATCACCATCGCCGCGAGCGTCGGCGATGCGGCAGCAGCAGGCCAGACCGCCACCGTCTCCCAGCCCGTCACGATCTCGTGCTCGGTGGGCGATGCAGCAGCAGTTGGCGCCCAGGCCAACGTCGCATCGAGCATCACGATCGGCTGCGCGGTGGGCGATGCGGTGGCTGCTGGCGCTGTCGCGACGATCGCCACCGGCAACAGCATCGACTGTGCGGTCGGGGATGCAGTTGCGGCCGGGTCGCCGGCCACGATCTCGAGCCCGATCACGATCAACGCCACCGTCGGCGACGCCGCGGCTGCGGGACTCACCGCATCGGTCTCGACGGCGACAACGATCTCGTGTGCGGTAGGCGACGCCTCCGCCGCCGGACTCACGGCAACGATCGCAGGCGCCGTGACGGTTGCCTGCTCGGTGGGTGACGCACTCGCTGCCGGCGCCGTGGCGACGATCTCCACCTCGCTGGACACGCTGACCGCGGCCGAGATTGCCGAAGCCGTATGGGACGAGCCCTTGGCCGGCGCCACCCAGGCCCGCCAGATCATGAGCGGCATGGCCGATTTCCTCCGCTCGCGCGGATTCCTACCGTAAGGAGCAGCACATGGCAGCAGGCGACATCTTCTGGTTCGCTCAGGGTCTCCTCGACCTGGGCAACAAGATCCACGACATGGACGGAGACGACTGGCGCCTCGGCCTCATCACCTCCGCCGCCACGCCGACGAAGACAACGGCGGCCCCGCACTGGGGCGGCACGGGCACGACCAACTTCGCCACGAGTCAGGTGGGCACCGGAGGCACGAGCTACACCGGCCCGATCGCCCTGACCTCCGAGTCCTGGTCGATCGTCTCCGGCGTGCCGACCTTCCGTGCTGACGTGGTGAACCTCGCGCAGGACGCGAGCGGGTTCACGAATGCGCGGTGGGGGATCGTCTACAACAACACCGACGCCAACAAGCGAGCCATCGCGTACGTGGATCTCGGGTCCGATCGCTCCCTCGTCACCGGTCCGCTCAACGTCGACTGGGCTGGCGCGACCAACGACATCCTCACGCTGACGCCTTGATGTGCCGACCCTCGCCGAGATCGTCGATGCGGTCTGGTCGACGGAGATTCAGCCGGGGCTGACCGCAGGAGAGATCCTCGCCGCCTGGCTCCGCTACATGGAGTCGGGCGCCGACGCGATCGTGAATCGCATCACTGGCGGAGCCGGCGGCTTCGGTGGTGGGCGCGTCAGCATGTTCTACCCGGACCACGACGCGCCGCCGTCGGTCCGCCCCTTCGACATCGAGACCGATGATCTCGAGATCATCGAACTCGCCTTCTCGTTCCTGAGGGCCCTGCATCCATGAGCTTGACCCGTTGCCTGAAGAAGATGGGCCTGTCGTCCCACGAAGCCGCGATCCTGAAAGGCGCCGCGGCGGAGTACCGCGAGGAGGGCATGCAAGCCCGTGACGCGGCGGTCATGGCCGTGACCGACCACGCCGAGCAACTGCTCGCCGAGCGCGCGGATGTGATCGCGAAGGTGCTGAAAGAGGCGAAGGCGCGCGGGGTGCTGGCCGATGTGCAGGCGGCACTGGATGCCATGCCGACGTTCACGCGGGAGAGTGTGGGGATTGAGGAAGCAGCCAACGACGACGCGAGCGCGATCGACGAGGCCGCCCACGAGGCCGCGACCAGCCCGAAGAACGATCTGCCGCAGCCGACGGACGCGCAGAAGGATGCGGGGAACTACAGACTCGGACACGCTCGCCTGATCGGGCTGGATCTCAGCATCGAGAACCCTGCCGGGTCGAAGCGCAGCGGCACGGATGCCAACGGCACGGCGTGGTCCGTGACGATGCGCAGTCACTACGGCTACATCAAGGGCACCGTCGGCAAGGACAAGGATCACATCGACGTGTTCGTGAAACCCGGCACGCCGGAGGATTGGACCGGTCCCGTGTTCGTGATCGACCAGACGAAGGGCAACGGGCACTTCGATGAACACAAAATTCTCTTGGGCTTCGAGACCGAGGCCGAGGCCCGCGCCGCGTATCTGGAGAACTACACGAAGGGATGGGACCGGCTGCGCGCGATCACCGAGACGACGCCGGCAGAGTTCAAGGCGTGGCTGAAGGAGGGGGATACGACGAAGGCGTTTGCGCAGCGCGGGGAGGTGAAAGCGGAGGCACCTGCGCCGGCTGTGTCGCCCGAGGTGGAGGCGGTGTCCGCCCCGCCCCCCGCCACCCCCAAGCCCCCGAAGATCACGAAGAAGGTCGCAGCCGTCGCCGTCGATCTTGCCGCCACGCTCCAAGCGGAATCCCGCCGCCGAGACTTCTCCGCGTCCGGCCTGCCGCTGGTGCTCAACTTCTGGGCAGCCGACGCGAAGGTGTCCGCCGATGAACTTCGCGCGGGACTGCTGCAGGTGATCGAAACGGCGGAGATCGACGCGGACAAGAAGCGCCAGATCGTCGGCGTGCTGGGCGGCGCCGTCCCCGAGCCTGCGGGGCGCGGCAGACTTTCGCGCGCCTTCCACGGCTCTCCTGCGCGCAACATCGAGCGGTTCGACACGGCATTCATCGGTTCCGGGGAGGGCGCCCAAGCCTACGGCTGGGGCCTGTACTTCGCATCTCGCAAGGAGATTGCAGAGCACTATCGGAAGGGCCTGAGCTACCGTGACATCGTGCGCGAGTTCCGCGAGGAACTGCCCGACGACGCCGACCTTGACGAGGCGCTGGCAGCTGCCGAGACCATGAGCCCGCAGCGCGCTCGTGTCATCCGGGCATTGGCCGCAGACGATTGGCTGGGGTTTGACTACCCGGCCCAGGCGATCACCGCCGCGTTCAAGGAACTGGACAACTACGACGCGTCGCAGGAACTGCGCGATGCCGTCAACGCAGCGCAGGGCCAACTCTACGAGGTTGAAGTCCCCGAGGACGACGTGTTGCTCGCGTGGGACCTGCCGCTGAGCGGGCAGCCCGAGAAGGTGCGCGATGCGCTGCGTGGACGTGAACTGCCCAACAGGTCCGGCCAGAACATCCTCGACCTGGACCCCACCGGGGAGGAAATCTACGGTGCGCTGCGTCGCGAGCAAGGCGGGGATCGCGATGCGTCCGAGTGGCTGTCCGAATTCGGTATCAAGGGCATCAAGTATCTCGACGGCGGCTCTCGCGCGTCGGGCGACGGCACTCACAACTACGTGATCTTCTCGGGCGACGACGCAATGATCGTCCGACGGCTGCTGTCCCGCACCGGCCAATCCCCCGCATCCCGCTTCCAACGCGCCAGCCCCGAAGACATCGACGCCGCCGTTGCCGATCTCAAGCGCCGGCTGCCGGGTGCGCCGCCGATCTTCGTCGTGAAGAGCACCAACGATCCGCGCATCGGTCGCTCGCTCGCGCGCCGCATGACTGCCGCCAACGCCGAGGGCGCCTACGAGGGCGGTCGCGTGTACGTGGTGGCTCCCGAGATGCGGAGCATGGAGCACGTCGAGGGGCTGCTCGCCCACGAGGTTTTCCACGCCGCGCTCGATCTCATGGGCGAGGAGAAGTCCGCGCTGCTGCGGAGCATGCAGGACGGCAACGCGAAGCTCCGCGAGGATGCCGCCGCACTGCGCGCCCGCTATCCCGACATGGGCGAGCTGGAGTCGGTCGAGGAGGTGCTGGCCGACTACGCTCGCGAGGGTCGGGAGCCGACGCTGCTGCAACGCTGGGCGAGCTTCATCCGGGCCGTGCTGCGGAAGGTGGGCCTCGCGCGGATCGCGAAGGGCTGGACGGATGGCGAGGTGCTGGGACTGGTGGCCGATGCGCCGCGCCGAGCGTTTGCGAAGCGGCGGGATGCTGGGATTCGGATGTACGTGGACGGCCGACTGATGCGCGCCGCGCCGATCTTCTACTCCAAGATGGCGGACGAGATCGCGCGGAAGGGCTCCACCGGCACGGGCGCGGAATGGAAGGCGCGGCTGGCGGCATGGGTCAAGGCGGGCGCCGTGAAGGCGGACGAGGTGGAATGGTCCGGCGTCACGGAATGGCTCGGCACGCGGGAGGGCAAGGTCACGTCGGAGGAGGTGCTCGAGTTCCTGCGGGAGAACGGGGTAAGGGTGGAGGAGGTGGTGCTGTCCGACAGCAAGAACGAAACGGCACTGCCCGCTGGATGGCGCGTCGTCGAGCAGCCGCCTGAAGAGACATTCCGTTTCGCGGTGGTCGACGAAGACGGCGAGGTGATGGGTGCCGGCAGCACGCCAGGAATCGCCATCTCCGACGCCTGGGACCCCGACACAAGAAGCGACATGCCGGTCAGGTACGCCAACTACCAACTTCCCGGCGGCACGAACTACCGGGAGGTGCTGCTGACGCTGCCGCAGAAAACGCCGAACGAGACGACCGCTGTCGTTGATATGGAGGTCGGCGACGACTACGACTCCTGGGCGGTAACAGTTACGCGTCCCGACGGAACGACCGCGGTCTATCGCTTCCCGACTGAAATCTCTGAGGATGACGCGATCGAGCGCGGATTCGCGCTTGACGCCCAAAACGATGCTGGGCGCGGCTTCAAGCCGACCTACAAATCCCCCCACTGGGACGCCCCCAACGTCCTCGCCCATATCCGCCTCAACGACCGCACGGACAGCGAAGGCCGGCGCGTGCTGTTCGTGGAGGAGATCCAGAGCGACTGGGCGCAGGATGGAAGAAAGCGCGGGTTTTCCGATCCAAACATCAAGCCCGTCAACAACCGCGAGTTCAATCGCTTCCTCGATGGGCTGCTTGATGAGTACATCCAGCAACAGGTGGCTTCTGGCGTAGACCGCCGCACGGCTGAGCGCGCCGGCATCCACATGAACATTTTGGACTTGGCTGCGCTGGTTGGCAGGCAGGAAGAGTACAGAGTCATGCGGGCCGGGCGTGACCTTGACGCCAGCGGCGCGGCCCTTATCCCCTCCGCCCCCTTCGTCACCAAGACCGAATCTTGGACCGCCCTCGCCCTGAAGCGCGTGATCCGCATGGCGGCGGAGGAAGGCTACGACGCGGTGGCGTTCGTCACCGGCGCGCAGTCGGCGGAGCGGTACGACCTGAGCAAGCAAGTGCGCTCGATTGACTGGAAGCCGTACGGGGACGGCAACAAGATCGTGACGATCTACCCGGCCGGCGGCAACGCAATCGAGTTCCTCGTGACCCCGGAGGCGCAAACGCGAAGCCTCAGCGGCGGGCTGTCCGGGAACGAGTTCACCGGAAAGGCGTTGAGCGATGTTGTGGGCAAGGAGATCGCCGAGAAGATCATGCAGGACCGCAGCGGCGACCTGAGCGGCGACGGTCTCAAGGTCGGCGGCGAAGGCATGCGCGCCTTCTACGACAAGATCGTGCCCAACGTCGCGAAGGACGTGCTGAAGAAGGTGGGCGGCGGGTCGATGGGCGTGGTGCAAATCGGAGACGGCGCCGCCTACGCTCCGTGGAACGGTATGGTCGATGGCCGGGTGGAAGTGGGGTTCGACACCCGCTCTGGCGCGCAGCGATGGATGGAGCACATGCCTGAGCGGCGCACCATCCAGCCTGCGGCAACCCTATCGCAACCCGGCTTCCTCATCACCCCCGCCATGCGCGAGAAGGCGATGGCTGGGCTACCATTGTTCACGCGGCAAGGAGATGGCAATGAAGACGTTTACCGAACTGTCGGAGGCGGGCGTGCCCGATCAGGGTTTCCTGAAGCAACTCGCATCCGCGGAGCAGACGGGCGACCTGGCACGACTTATCGGGGCGCAACCCGGGAACTCTCCGGCGCCGACTTCGCCCTCGACGCCCTCGGCCGCGCCAGCGGAAACCCCTCCAGCGGGCTAGGGGTCTGGTTCGCGGCGGACGAGGGCATCGCCGCACGGTACGGCGAGGTCGCGCCGTTCCATCTCGACATCCGCAACCCGCTTGTCGTCCGCCCGGAAACCATCCCCGGCTTCGATTCCGTCGAAGAGGCGCACCGGTTCCGCGAGCGCGCTCGCAAGAAGGGCCACGACGGCATCATCGTGGACGCGCGCCATCTCGGTGGCCCCGTCTACTACGTCGCTTTCGACGCCGAGCAGGCGGTGTATCCGCGTGAGACGAGCGGCGCCAGCCTCTCCCGCGTGAATCAGAACCTCGCGCAGCCCCTCTCCGAAGCCCGCTACACCGAGCAGGACCAAGCCCGTGCAGCCGAAGTGCTCTCGCGCCGTCGCGGCTCCCAGGCGCTCGACGCGCTCGTCCGCGTGCCCATGCAAGCGCTCCGGCTGGACAAGGTCACGGCTACCGTCATAGACGGGGTGCTGGAGAAGTTGGGCAGCCTCGCCAGCACCGTCGCGCCGCAGGCGTGGGAGCGCGCCAAGGCCGGGCTGGTGGATCAGTACGGACTCCCGCAGGACGTGAAAGACCAGCGGTCCGCCATGCAGGGCCGCATGCGTGCCGGCGTCCGATCGTCGAAGCACGCCATCGACGCGCTCGCGAACCTGACGCGCGCCGAATCCCGGGTGCTCTACGAGTACGTGAACGGCGACCGATCGCGCGCCGATCTGCTGAAGGCCGGACTCCCCGAGGAGTCGGTGCGGATCATCGATCTGTACCAGCGGGTGGCCGACGAGATGGGGCAGGAGGCCGTGCGGCTGGGCCAGCTCAGCGCCGACGCCTTCGAGGCGCACCGCTGGGCTTACGTCCATCGGTCGTACCAGAAGCACGTGCTCGAGATGCCGGAGCAGGCGAAGGTCGAGCGGTCCCGGGCGCTGAAGGTCCGGGGCGATCAGTACCAGGGCCGCGGCATGAGTCAGGCGGTGCCCATGAAGGCCATCCAGAACGTCGCGCCCGCCTGGTGGGGGCGGAAGACGCAGGACGGCAAGGCGGACAAGGGGCTGCGCGGCGAGGCGTTCATCCGCTTCGACCGTCGCGCCGCGGTGGGCGAGGGCACGGCGGATCTCGAGGGCTTCGGTCCGCTGGGCCGTCGGGGCCGGATTCTGGAGACGCACTACTGGCCTGCCGGCGAGCCGGTGCCAGCGATGTACGGCGCATGGGAGCGCGATGCCGCGCCGTGGACCGCTCGCGACACGAAGGGTGCGAATCTGCTGCTTGCCCGCGACTTCACGCAGGCCGAGCGGCAGGCGATGGGCGAGGTAGACGAGATCCGCTACGGCATGGCCGCCACGTTGCACCGGATGATCCACGACGTCGAGGTCGGCCGGATGCTCGAGTACCTCGCCGTCAACCACGGGAAGACGGACGAGACGCTGCCCCAGGGCGCGAACCTCGCCACCGACACCGGCCGGATGATGTCGATGACGCGCGCCTACACGCCGGACGAATGGGTGCTGGTGCCGGAGAGCAAGATCCCCGGGACGAGCGCTCGCGCCTACGGTGCGCTGGCAGGCATGTACGTGCCCGGCCCGATCTGGAACGACGTCCGGCAAATCGTGAACACGAACGTGTACCCGCTGGGCGAGACGTACGCCGATCTCCTGCGGGCGTGGAAGCTCTCGAAGACCGCGCTATCGCTGCCGGTCCACATGAATAACGTGATGTCGAACGTGCTCATGGCGGACTTCCACGACGTCGGCGTGAAGGACGTGCTGGCCGCCCTTGAGGTGATCCGCCACCAGGACCGGCCGGAGAATGCGCTGGTGCTGGAGCGGTTCGAAGATGCCGGCGGATCGGAGGGGCTCTACAACCTGACCGAGCTGCAGAAGGAAACCATCCAGCCGCTCATCGACCAACTGCGCGCCGAGGTGGACGCCATCGATCCCGCGCAGGGACTCACACGCGTGTCGTCGATCGTGACCCTCATCACGCAGATGCGATTCCGGGAGGCGTTCTCGCTGGCTGCGCAGAGCAGGGCGGGGAAGTCCGGCGCTTTCGTGCGGGACAAGCTAGTGAAGGCGTACGAGAACGAGGATCTGGTTTTCCGGCTCGCGGCATTCATCCGCGCGAAGGGCGACGGGTCGTCGGACGTGGAAGCCGGGCGCCAGGCGCGGCAGTCGTTCCTGGACTACCAGATCAACGCGCCCTGGATCAACCTGATGCGCTCCACCGCCTTCCCCTTCATCTCGTTCACGTACCGCGCGCTGCCGATGATGCTGCACACCGCGAAGACGAAGCCGTGGAAGATTGCGAAGTGGGGCGGGATCATGGGCCTGCTCAACCTGATCGGCTACGCGGTGTCGGGTGGCGACGAGGACAAGGAGCGGCGCCTGCTGCCGGAGGAGGTGGCGGGCCGCACCATCCTGGGGTCGCCGAAGCTCTTGCGCGCGCCGTGGAATGACGAGCACGGCAGTCCCGTCTTCCTCGACGTGCGCCGCTGGATTCCCGTGGGCGACATCGTCGACTGGGGGCAGACGCACAGCGTGGTGCCGTTCTTCCCGCAGTTGATGCCGTCCGGTCCGGCCGGACTCTTCGCGGAACTCGCCCTCAACAAGAGCGCGTTCACCGGCAAGGAGATCACCCAGCAGACGGACACGGCGGCGGAGATGGCCGGCAAGGTGGCCGACTACCTCTACAAGGCGTTCGCGCCCAACACGCCCGGCGTGCCGTTCGCCTACTCGACCGAGAAGATCCTCGGGGCCGGCAGCGGGAAAACGGACGCCTTCGGCCGCGAGCAGTCGGTGGTGCAGGCGGCGGCATCGTCGGTGGGCGTGAAGCTCGCGGCCTACCCGACTGACGTGCTCCAGCGCAACGCCGTGATCCAGTTCCGGGCGAGGGACGCGGAGATCAAGGCCAACGTCGCCAAGCTCCAGCGCGAGCTGCAGCGCAAGGGCATCGACCCCGAGGAGTTCGAGGCGAAGGTCCAGCGGCAGAACGAGAAGCGCATCGAGCTCGCCACCGAACTCGCCAAGAAGATGGGCCAGCAGTGATGGGTGCGCTCTGGTCAATCCTCCGGGGCAACCCCCTGGAGGCGGTCACCGGCTTGGCGCTCGTCGCGCTGCTCGCGCTGTCGGGGTGGCTGTGGGTGGATGCCGAGCGGTGGGAAGCGCGGGCCACCGTCGCCGAGGAGCGCCTCGAGGTGATGCAAGCAGCCGCCCGTCAGCAGGATGCGCGGCACCGCAAGCAGGAACAGGAGAGTGAACGTGAACGACGCGAAACCATCGAGGCGAGCAGCCGTGCTCTCGCTGCTGTTGCTGACCACCTTGAGCGGCTGCGCCAGCAAGCCGCCGCTGACCGCGCCAACCGTCCAGTGCCCACGGTTCCAGCCGTCGACGCCAGCCTCGACGCCTGTCGAGCCCGAGTCGTTGCCATCGGTCGAAGACTTGATGAACTCGTTGCGCAACATGCAGAAGTCACTGATCGAGTTGCAGCGGTCCTTGAGCGAGCCGGCGGCGCCGACCGCAACCGCGTCTCACTGATCGAGTGCCGGGCGGACGTGGCCCGGGCCGAGGATCTCGAATGATGGAGGTTCATCATGCGATTCGGAAACTGCTACACCTATGCGCTCGCGCGCTATCGAAGAGACGGCGGATGGTTGGTGCTGCGCCGCTCCGCAAAGACGTGGGTTCCGCACATGCAGTGGGGCGCGGCGGGACTCGAGCGCGGCGCCGAACGGCTGCCGAACTGGATGGCCGGCATGCGGCGGATCATGGGGCCGGAGCGCGGCTACCTGATCTGGAACCAGACTGGTTGCTTCTGGCGTGCCCGTATCAGTGCGCTGCAGATCGAGGAGTATCTTCCGCCGGAGTGGTGCAACCGCCTTGTGACCCGATACTGGCTGTTCCGAATCCTGCCAGTGCATGCGGTTGTGTTCTTCGGCTGGGTCCGCTCTGGTCGTGGGGAGGAGCACCGAACGCAGTCGATCATTGACCGGACCTGGCCGGCGGATCGGGAGGAGTAAGGCGGCGGCCTAAAACCACCCGCCGTCGTCATCCGGATCAAGGTCCGGGATCGCCCATGTGGCGTACAGCGCCACACCTATCACGTAGACCAGCATCGCCGCGACAAGAACGCCTATCGGGACGAGCGGGGCAGTTTCCCATGATGGCATCAGCAGCCCGCGGGAATGCGCGTGCACGAGGGCCTGCGCCACCATCCAAACGAACGTCAAGACGGCACTTGAGATCAAGAGTCGAAACAGAATGCTGGTAGCGGTCATCATATGCGCGCCCTGGGTAACTGTGGCGCCATTGTGACGTCAACACGCGGAATCCGGGGGTGTGACGCGGATTGTGGCGGGTTACGTCACACCGGGGCTCTCGTAACCCCTTGTTTTTGGTGGGCGGTAGTGGGATCGAACCACTGACCCCTGCCGTGTGAAGGCAGTGCTCTACCGCTGAGCTAACCGCCCGCCGCGAGAAGGCGCGAATTAGGCCACAGCGCGTTGCGGACGGTCAAGCCGCGCGACCGGCATCGGAGGCGTCACGTAGAATCTCGCGCTTCCGCCCAAGCCCCGCACTCATCCATGATCCGCACCCGCTTTGCTCCCAGCCCCACCGGATATCTCCACATCGGTGGCGCACGCACCGCGCTCTTCTCCTGGGCCTTCGCACGCCGTCACGGTGGCACGTTCGTGCTGCGCATCGAGGACACCGACACCGAGCGGTCCACCGCCGCCTCCACGCAGGCGATCCTGGACGCGATGGACTGGCTCTCGCTCGACTACGACGAGGGGCCGTTCTACCAAATGGAACGGCTCGACCGGTATCGCGAGGTCGTCGATCAACTCCTCGCGGAGGGCAAGGCCTACCGCTGCTACGCGTCGCGCGAGGAACTCGATGCCATGCGCGAGCAGCAGCGCGCCGCGGGCGCCAAGCCTCGCTACGACGGCCGCTGGCGGCCGGAGAACGTGGGCGGCCAGGCGATTCCCGAAGGGGTCGAACCGGTCATCCGCTTCCGCAATCCGGATGATGGCGTCGTCACCTGGAACGACCTCGTGAAGGGGCCCATCACGTTCGCCAACGAGGAACTCGACGACCTCGTGATCATGCGTGCCGATGGCGTGCCGACCTACAACTTCGGCGTCGTGGTGGACGACTGGGACATGAACATCACCCACGTCATCCGTGGCGACGACCACGTGAACAACACCCCGCGGCAGATCAACATCTACAACGCGCTCGGGGCCCCAGTCCCGCTGTACGGGCATGTGCCGATGATTCTTGGCGAGGACGGCGAGCGGCTCTCGAAGCGGCACGGCGCGGTGAGCGTGATGCAGTACCTCGACAACGGGTACCTCCCGGAGGCGCTCAACAACTACCTCGCGCGGCTCGGTTGGTCCCACGGCGACGAGGAGATGTTCACGATGGAGCAATTCGTCGAGTGGTTCGACCTCGGTCACATCAGCCGCAGTCCGGCCAAGTTCAATCCCGAGAAGCTTCTCTGGCTGAACCAGCAGTACCTGAAGGCGGCCGACGACGATCGGGTCGCCGAACTGGTCGCGCCGTTCCTCAGGAAGCACGACTGCGACACCGACGCCGGGCCGTCGCTCGCGCGCGTCGCCGCGCTGCTGAAGGAACGGGTGAGCCGCATCGACGAACTCGCGGATGCCGCCGTCTATTTCTACCGGAGACTCACCCCCACCGATGCACTGCGCGAGCAACACTACGCCGAGGGCCTGGGCAGCGCCGTGGATGCACTCGTGGATCGACTGCGGGTCGTGCCCTGGGAACGCCCGGCGATCGGCGAAGCGATCAAGACAACCGCCACCGAGCGCGCTTGGAAGATGCCGAAACTTGCCATGCCGCTGCGGGTCATCGTGACGGGCGAGGCGCAGACACCCGCCATCGATGCAGTGGTCGAACTGCTGGGCCGCGAGGAGGTCCTTGCACGGATCGATCTGGAGCGTTCCCGCATGCCTGCGTAGGCCCACGTGGTCGGCGGAGGTGGGAGGTCTCAGAGGGCGTGGCTATAATCGGGCGAGCAGTGGATGTGGACGCGACGACCCCATTTCGATCGCGTCCGGCCAACCGTCTTCGTCCCCACCTGCGGGCCAATCTCGGGAGTCAACACCATGACGAAACAGGAACTGAAGGAACAGAACGAGGCGCTGCGCAATCTCCTGATGGAGATCCGCGAGATGATCGACTCGGAGCTGGAAGCCATGGATGACTTCGAAGCCGAAGAAGAAGAGGAAGAGGAGGAAGAGGACTGAAGTTGATCCTCGACGCTTTACTCGGCAAGCGGCGGCGGGTATAGTGCGCCGCTTTCCGGAGGGGGGTATAGCTCAGCTGGGAGAGCGCTTGCATGGCATGCAAGAGGTCAGCGGTTCGATCCCGCTTACCTCCACCACCCGAAAAAGTCCCCATCGTCTAGAGGCCTAGGACACCGCCCTTTCACGGCGGTAACCGGGGTTCGAATCCCCGTGGGGACGCCAGTAAAAACAGCGGCTTAGGCCGCTGTTTCCATTTCAGGGCCCGCCGTGTCTAGTTCGTGTACAGAATGCGGGGGTCCAAGACGTAGCGCGATCGGTCGTGCAGCCTGCGGCGACGGTCGGGATGGCAGCGAAGAATCGTTCGTCCAAGTCGTGGAGCTCGATCAGGTAGGACCTGTTCGCTCTGACTTGGCAAGCTGCGTGAGGTGGAGGCGCATTTCGAGGCGTTCGCGGCAGAGGTGCAGCCCCCGACTGCGCCTGTGTCGCCTCATCGAGATCCGCGAGTCTCTTGCCCCGACGGTCGTCCTTCGCGAGATGTGGTCCGTGCGGAACTCTCGTGCCTCGATCGGCATTTTGCGGCGCTCACAAGACTTGCCTCGCGGTTGAGGTGACGGTCGAAGGGATTGCCTTCAGCACCATCAACAGAGATGGCCAACTGCGGTGCGATCGCTGATCAACTTCGCGGGCGGCGCACTTTGCTCCCGCGCGGGTGTACCGCTGGGTCCCATGGGTTGAGCAACGCCACGCCTGTCGCTGCGAAGTCGGCCGCGTTACGGGTAACCACGGTCATGTTGTGCACCATCGCGGTGGCGGCAATCAGTGCATCGCGCTCAGATCTCGGGTCGGGCACATGCAGGGCCGCGCACCGCTGTGCCACGGCCGTGTCCACCGGCAGCACCCTCCCCGAGAACGCGGGCAGCACATACTGATCCAGCCAAGTCCTGGGCATGGCACCCTGCCTCGGAACACGACGGTGCACCAGCAGCACGCCGGTTTCCAGTTCCAGAATCGTGATGGCGGATACCAAAAGGACCGCGGCGGGCACGCCGGACGCCCATGCAGCCACGTGTCGATCGGCCTTGTCTGCCTTGGCCTTGCGCAGCTCCGACACGACGTTGGCGTCGAGGACGAACATCAATCAGCTCAGATCGGCTGGCCGGGCCATGTCGCCTGCACGCGGGGTTTCGAAGGCGATGTCGGCCACTCCGGGCATCGCAAGCTGGTCCGCGATGGTCGCAGTCTTCTGAGTGAGGTTCTGGTAGGCGTCGATGGTCAGCAGTACATGCGAGGGGCGCCCGCGATCCGTGATGATGACTGGACCTTTGCTGGCAGCCCGCTTCGCGCCGCTCGCGTCCTGGTTGAACTCTCGGCTGGAAACGGTGGTGATCGTCACGATGGGCTCCTGAGTCGCTTCGCCAAAATGTAGGTGCGTTACTACATGGGTATCTGCCCAACAAGTTCTGGCATCCAGCGTCCAATATCCGCGACTCTTTTGGGTGAGCTCGGTCAACTGATTCGCGTTGTGGCCTGGCCCGCTGCCCTTCACGCGCCTGCGGCGCATGAGCCTGCGCCGAAGCAGCTGTCGCCGCTTTCATACACGTAGTCGATGGTCACGCCATTGGGCAGTGCAGTCTGTCCGGTGACCTGCATCTGGGTGTGCCGTCCGGCGGCGTCGTAGGTGTACGTCGTGGACGTAGGCCGTCTGGGAGCGGCTGATCGTGCGGCTGATCCGTCTTCCGAAGGCATCGTAGACGTAGCTCGAGGTCTGGCCCCCGCCGCTCGTGGCGGTGAGCCGGTCCCGGGTGTCCCAGGTGTAGGTGCGCGTCCCGTCGCCGGACAGGTTGCCGTTCAGGTCGTAGGTCTGCGCCGTGCCTGCCCAGTTCGTGAGCTTGTTGGCAGCGTCGTAGGTGGCGCTCGTCAGGGCCGGCGGCAGATTCACCCGCGCGTAGCTCCCGCCCATGCTCGTGCGCCGTCCGGCGGCGTCGTAGCCGTAGGTGAGATCCCCCAGCGTGACGCCGTTCCTCTTGTAGGTGAGGCCGGTCAACTGATTCGCGTTGTCGTACGCGTAGTCGATGGTCACGCCATTGGGCAGCGTGGCCAGCGTGCGACGGCTGGCGGCGTCGTAGGTGAAGCCCACCACGTTCGTGCCCTGGGTGATGCCGGTGATGCGGTGCGCGTCGTCGTAGCCGTAGGTGACGGCGGTCTGGCCGGTCACCTGCATCTGGGTGCGACGGCCGGCGGCGTCGTAGGTTGTAGGTCAGCGTGCTGGTGCCGGCGCCCAGGGGCGCCACCTCCGTAGCCGGGGTGTCGAAGCGGTTGTAGCTACGGCCCGCGACGCTTTACGTTCCTGCGGAACGTGAGCCTCCACTGAAACGGCGGGCGCCGTTTTCGTAGGTGCGCGTGATCGTGCCGCCCACCGAGTCGGTGATCTGGGTCGGGCAGTCACCGGCGTCGTAGGTGGTGGCGGTGGTGGCCCCGCGGTGCGTCCGGCCCCCCCTGCTCTGGAGGTTACAGGCGAAACCTCAGGCCTGGAGTG